>NZ_CAKJTG010000021.1 GCF_917563885.1 Pseudoneobacillus rhizosphaerae | reverse complement strand
GACCAGTTGTTGGTATCTGCAAGGCTAATGATTTTAATCATGCAATTGAAATTGCAAACAACACAGAATACGGCTTAACGGGTGCAGTAATCACACGTAACCGTGAGAAAATCCAACAAGCACGCGAAGATTTCCATGTTGGAAACCTATACTTCAACCGTGGTTGTACAGGCGCAATCGTTGGCTACCAACCATTTGGAGGCTTCAACATGTCCGGTACAGACTCAAAAGCAGGTGGTCCAGACTACCTACTACAACATATGCAAGGAAAGACAACTTCTGAAATGTATTAGTGCTTTAAAGGGATGGGGGACAGTCCCCCACCACTTTAAAGGGGTAAAGAAAAGCGATTAATGAAAGGGAGGATATAAATTCATGACAGATTATTTGAAATCAACTTCAATTATTGAACAGACGGAAAAGTTTGGTGCGCCAAACTATCATCCGCTACCGATTGTTATTTCCAAGGCTGAAGGGGTTTGGGTGGAAAATCCTGAAGGGCAAAAATATATGGATATGTTAAGTGCATACTCCGCTGTTAACCAAGGGCACAGGCATCCTAAAATTATTCAAGCACTTAAGGACCAAGCAGATCGTGTAACTTTAACTTCACGCGCCTTTCACAATGACCAACTTGGACCATGGTATGAAAAAATTTGTAAGCTAACTAATAAAGAGATGGCACTTCCAATGAATACGGGTGCTGAAGCAGTTGAGACTGCTATAAAAGCCGCTCGTCGTTGGGCTTATGATATAAAAGGTGTAGAAGATAATCAGGCTGAAATTATTGCTTGTATTGGAAACTTCCATGGACGTACGATGACAGCTGTTTCCTTATCATCTGAGGCAGAATATAAGCGTGGCTTTGGTCCAATGCTTCCTGGAATTAAATTAATTCCGTATGGCGACCTTGATGCTTTAAAAGCGGCGATTACACCAAATACAGCTGCATTCCTAATTGAACCAATTCAAGGTGAGGCAGGAATTGTCATTCCAGAAGAAGGCTTCTTAAAAGCAGCGTCAGAGCTTTGTAAGACTAACCAAGTCCTTTTCATAGCAGATGAAATTCAAGCGGGATTAGCTCGATCTGGAAAAATGTTTGCATGTGACTGGGAAAATGTTGAACCTGATATGTATATTCTAGGAAAAGCACTTGGCGGTGGGGTATTCCCAATTTCTTGCGTTGTTGCAAACAAGGAGATTCTAGGTGTCTTTAATCCTGGTTCACATGGATCAACTTTTGGTGGAAACCCTATGGCATGTGCTGTATCGATTGCAGCAATGGATGTCTTAGTAGAAGAAAATCTAGCTGAACGTTCTCTCGAATTAGGAGAATACTTTGTAAGTAAATTAAGAGAAATATCGAACCCTATCATTAAGGAAATTCGTGGTCGAGGTCTCTTTATCGGGCTAGAGCTTCATGAACCTGCAAGAAAATATTGTGAAGAATTAAAAGAGGAAGGATTGTTGTGTAAAGAAACACATGACACAGTAATTCGTTTTGCACCTCCTCTAATCATTACAAAAGATGAACTAGATTGGGCAATTGAGCGTATCCAAAAAATTCTTACTAAATAAACATGTTCAAAAGGGAAATTAAGCTCTATAATAAAATATGGTAGTATAATATTTTCATTGGACAATGAGGTGCCATTATGGGGACAGTTGGTGTATCAGAGATGAAAGATGACAAACAAATGGAAGAGTCATTAAATTTGTTAACTTCTACACAGGTAGTCATTAATGAAGCATTATCAAAGCTTGGTTACAATCAAGAAATGTATGAGTTATTAAAAGAACCATTAAGAATGCTAACGGTTCGAATTCCAGTTAGAATGGATGATGGGTCCGTAAAAATTTATACAGGCTATCGTGCACAGCATAATGATGCAGTAGGACCAACAAAAGGTGGGGTTCGTTTCCACCCAGAAGTGGATGAAGAAGAGGTTAAGGCATTATCTATGTGGATGAGCTTGAAGTGTGGAATTGTTGACTTACCATATGGTGGGGGAAAAGGTGGAATCATTTGCGATCCACGTACAATGTCTATGGGTGAGCTAGAGCGCTTAAGCCGTGGGTATGTTCGCGCAATTAGCCAAATTGTTGGACCAACAAAAGATATTCCAGCACCAGATGTGTATACAAATTCACAAATTATGGCTTGGATGATGGACGAATATAGCATTCTTCGTGAGAACGATTCCCCAGGATTTATTACAGGTAAGCCTATTGTGCTTGGGGGTTCACAAGGTCGTGAAAAAGCGACTGCTCAAGGTGTTGTCATCTGTATTGAGGAAGCAGCAAAAAAACGTGGTATTGAAATTCAAGGTGCTCGCGTAATTGTTCAAGGCTTCGGAAATGCAGGGAGCTTTTTAGCGAAATTTATGCATGATGCAGGTGCAAAGGTTATTGGTATTTCCGATGCATACGGGGCGTTATACAATCCAGACGGATTAGACATTGATTACTTACTTGATCGACGTGATAGCTTTGGTACAGTTACAAACTTGTTTGAAAATACAATTACAAATGCAGAGTTGTTAGAGCTTGATTGTGATATTTTAGTACCAGCGGCTATCTCAAATCAAATCACGGTAAAAAATGCTCATAACATCAAAGCAACGATTATCGTAGAAGCAGCAAATGGACCTACTACCCTAGAGGCAACAAAGATTCTTACTGAACGTGGTATCCTTCTTGTTCCTGATGTATTAGCAAGCTCTGGTGGAGTAACAGTATCATACTTTGAGTGGGTTCAGAATAACCAAGGTTATTATTGGAGTGAAGAAGAAGTTAATGAAAAGCTCCAAAAAATGTTAGTGAAGTCCTTTAATAATGTATACGATACAGCGCAGCAACGAAATGTGAACATGCGTCTAGCTGCCTATATGGTAGGCGTTCGCAAAATGTCAGAGGCTGCGCGTTATAGAGGCTGGGTATAATATAAAAAAATAATCCTTGCAGATAACTGTCTGCAAGGATTATTTTTTATTATCGACCTTCTGTTTCCGGTACTCTTTCATCATACCGTTCTCTTACTAGGAACAGTAAACCAAGATTTATTAAACCTGCTAGCCCTACCAGGCTATAAATGATTCGAGTGAGAGCTGTGTTATCACCAAAAAGTGATGCGACTAAATTAAACCCAAAAAAGCCAATCAAGCCCCAGTTTATAGCGCCAATGATAGTAAGTATTAATGCAAGTCGTTGAATCATGCTCATATAATTGCCTCCTAAGAAGTAAATTCCCTATTAGAATGGTTTAAAAAATTTATTTTATGCATTAATAAATGGGTTTTAAAATTTAAAGGCTCACCTTTTGCAAAATAATAGTATTTATTTCATAATAAATTTGAGGAGTGTGATAAACATGCAAAATTTTACATATTGGAACCCAACAAAATTGATTTTTGGTAAAGATCAAATTGAACAATTGAAAACAGAAATTCCGCAATATGGTACTAAGGTTTTACTTGTGTACGGTGGTGGAAGCATTAAACGTAACGGTCTATATGATCAAGTAATATCCATCCTAAAGGATTTAGATGCTAATGTTTTTGAGTTACCTGGCGTGGAGCCAAACCCTCGAATTTCAACTGCGCGTAAAGGAGTTGAAATATGCAAAAGGGAAGGAATTGATTTTATTCTTGCTGTTGGTGGAGGAAGCGTTATTGATTGTACTAAGCTTATTGCAGCAGGGGCTAAATATGACGGAGACGCTTGGGATTTAGTTGTGAAAAAGGCTTTCGCCGAGGAGGCACTTCCTTTTGGTACGATTCTAACATTGGCCGCTACAGGATCAGAAATGAATTCAGGTTCTGTCATTACGAATTGGGAAACACAAGAAAAATATGGCTGGGGGAGTCCATTTACGTTTCCAAAATTTTCAATACTTGATCCGACCAATACATTTACTGTTCCAAAAGATCAAACCATCTATGGAATAGTTGACATTATGTCGCATGTATTCGAACAATATTTTCATATTGGAGAAAATACGTTGTTACAGGACCGTTTTTGTGAATCAACTTTACTAACGGTAATGGAAGCAGCATCAAAGTTAGTCAATGATTTGGAAAACTATGAACTGAGAGAAACTATTCTATATTGTGGAACAATTGGCCTTAATGGAATGCTGTCAATGGGCTCTCGTGGTGACTGGGCTACACACAATATCGAACATGCAGTCTCAGCTGTTTATGACATCCCACACGGAGGTGGATTAGCGATCCTTTTCCCTAATTGGATGAAGCATTCGCTGAATGAAAATCCATCAAGATTTAAACAACTAGCTGTTAGAGTTTTTGGGATAGATCCAACCGGGAAATCGGATGAAGAGGCAGGATTAGAAGGAGTCGAAAAGCTTCGTGAATTTTGGTCCAGTATTGGAGCACCTAGTCGGTTAGCTGACTATGAAATTGACAATACTAAATTGGAAGAAATGGCAGATAAAGCAATGGTAAACGGAGAATTTGGTAATTTTAAAAAGCTGAACCGTGAGGATGTTTTAGAAATTTACAAGGCTTCACTCTAAAAAATTTTGCTAATGCTCCACTTTTTTACGGTGGAGCATTTTTTTGTAGAAAATTGCTCATAATTGAACGCGCTTACATAAAGGGCTAAACCTTGATTATCATTTCTAGTTTGTATAAAGTGATAATGATACTAAAATAAACGGAGGTTCATAAATAGATGACACACGTTCGTTTTGATTATTCAAAAGCTTTATCTTTTTTTGGAGAACATGAACTTACATATTTACGTGATTTTGTTAAAGTTGCTCACCACTCTTTACATGAAAAAACAGGTGCAGGAAGTGACTATTTAGGATGGATTGATCTTCCCGATGAGTATGACCGGGAAGAGTTTGCACGCATTCAAAAATCAGCTGACAAAATTAAATCAGATTCCGATATCCTACTTGTTATTGGAATAGGTGGTTCTTATTTAGGAGCACGTGCAGCCATTGAGATGCTTCAGCATAGCTTTTACAATGCTTTACCAAAAGAAAAGCGTAAAACTCCACAAATTTTATTTGTTGGAAACAATATTAGCTCCACCTATATGAAGGACTTGATTGATCTTTTGGATGGAAAAGATTTTTCAATTAATGTTATTTCTAAATCGGGAACAACAACAGAACCAGCGATTGCCTTCCGTCTCTTCCGTAAATTACTAGAAGAGAAATATGGAATAGAAGAGGCTCGAAAACGCATCTATGCCACAACTGACCAAGCAAGAGGCGCATTGAAAACATTAGCGACTGAAGAAGGATTTGAATCCTTTATTATTCCAGATGATGTTGGTGGACGATACTCTGTATTAACAGCAGTTGGTTTACTTCCAATTGCTGTAAGTGGAGCAAACATTGATGAAATGATGAAGGGAGCTGCACAGGCACGCGAGGAATTTAGTGAATCTGAGCTAGAGGATAACATTGCCTATCAATACGCAGCCGTTAGAAATGCTCTTTACAACAAAGGCAAAACGATTGAGATGCTAATTAACTATGAACCTGGATTACAATATTTCTCTGAATGGTGGAAGCAATTATTTGGTGAAAGCGAAGGGAAAGACCAAAAGGGAATTTTCCCTGCTTCTGCTAACTTCTCAACTGATCTTCATTCACTTGGTCAATATGTCCAAGATGGTCGTCGTGATTTGTTTGAAACAATTATTAAAGTTGAAAATCCAAGACATGAGTTAGTGTTAGAAGAGGCAGCAAATGATTTAGATGGCTTAAACTATTTAGCAGGAAAGACCGTTGATTTTGTTAACAATAAGGCGTTTGAAGGTACACTGCTTGCCCATACAGACGGAGGCGTACCGAACCTTATCGTTTCAATTCCAAAGATGGACGAATATACATTTGGATACCTAGTTTATTTCTTTGAAAAAGCCTGTGCAATGAGCGGCTACCTACTTGGTGTCAATCCATTTGATCAACCAGGGGTTGAAGCGTATAAAGTGAATATGTTTGCTCTACTAGGCAAGCCAGGTTTCGAAGAGAAGAAGGCAGAGCTAGAAAAACGTTTAAATTCATAATAAAAAAGAGTGCGGATATTTTCTTTTTCGCACTCTTTTTCTTTTTCTCCCTCATTAAAAACCTAATAGTGGAGAAACTATAAGCAAAAAGGGAAATGAGGGAAGAGTATGATTGAAATTTCATCTACAATTGTAGGAAAGCATTATGATCTTTATAAACTGGAACAGATATTAAAGCCCATTGGATATAGCATAGGTGGAAATTGGGATTATGATCACGGTTCTTTTGATTACAAAATAGATGATGAAGAAGGTTATCAATTTTTAAGAGTTCCATTTAAGGCGATTGATGGACAGCTTGATTCCCGTAACTGTACAGTGGAACTACAAACACCGTTTTTATTATCTCATGTATATGAATCAGGAATTGATCATGACCATTCTGAAATAGGAAATGCGTCTGCCGCCTTCAACCAATTCCAAGAACCTGTAGACAAGGATGGAACATTCCCAGAAAAAGATATTGCTAAAGGGAAAGAATTAGTAAAAGAACTCGAAAGTGCACTTGAATAAAATAACTACACTACATAAAAGCACTGGGAATCCAGTGCTTTTTAATGTGTCGAAGAAAGTCTCAAAGTTTGTCTAGTATATTTTTACTTACAATCTGGTTCGTTTCTATGATGATATTTGCACCAGCTCGTCTAGCATTCTCAACTTGTTCCGAGGTTAAAATTTCGATGACACAAGTTATTTCAGGGCATAACCCTTTTATGGCGAGTAGGGCCAAAATACTATTCATGTCTGCCTGGTATTCATCCTTATGCTGGTCTGCAGTTATTAATATTTTTTTAGCGGACTTTAGATTGGCCTTTAGCAATACCTCATCCTTTGAGGGACGACCCTGCAAAAAATGGACTGATTTTCCAGGTAATGGATTCTCATTTAACGTCTCATCAATTAAGACGATATTTTTATACTCAACATTATTGATTATTGATTCGATAATTTCTCTGGATCGCTCATTCCATCCAATAATGATGATATGCCCTCCTCCGTGAAAGGTAAGCTTCCCTTCAACAAAATGATTTTGTTTGGAAATGGCTGAGGTTGCAAGGCTGATAAAATAAGTCGAAATAAAACCTGCACCAATGAAGATAAGGACAATACCTACTAATCTCCCCATAAAGGTTTTCGGAACAAAATCGCCGTATCCAATTGTAGAAGTGGTAATAATAGCCCACCAAATACCATCAAACAAGCTAGTGAAATTATTCGGCTCAATAAGATGGATAATCCAGCCAAACAATAAAATAAGAGTTATTGCTATTAGTAATATTCTAAGCAAAGGAGGGAGCCGTAAAAAAAAGATGTACAAAGAATGATGCATGGTTCACCACCTAACGAAAAGATTCTGTCTTTAATAGATAAGTACGTATATCTTTTTTGACTTTGAAAGTTGTCCATCCAGTCCATACGCTGCTAAACGGGCGCTTATGCTTTTCTTATTATGAACAATAATTGGAATTTCTAATGAACTTGATTTGTTAAAATAAAAATTGACAAAATAGTGACTAAAAAGTGGCGAATTCGTGAACAAAAGTTGTATAATATTTAATATCTGAATATATGAATATTCTAATTCGCCCAATTAACACTATACAAATACTATTTAGTTTAACAATAGTTCTTTTATTAAAATACCATAAAGGATCGGAGGATTAACTTGAATAGAAAATGGATTATCATCACGATAACATTAACTTTATTGATTGGTGGTTTAAAAGCCTCACCAGCATTCGCTTCCAATGGAGACTTGTCTCAAAGCCTACTTCAAAAGTTTAGTTTATTTAGAACAAATGAGCACTTTGCGTTTACTAGGATAGTTAACTCCATTCTTTCCTTTACAGATGTTAGCGAATATATTCTTCCAAGTAAACTTGTTCAAAGTCATCATCCAGAAATTCAACAGCTTGCTACTGAGTTAACGCTGGGATTGAAAACAAATGAAGAAAAATCTAAAGCTATTTTTAAATGGGTGGCCACCAATATTTCTTATGATGCGGAATCGTATTTCCGTGATCCATCAAACCCTAGGTACTATTCGTCACTAGAGACTCTAAGAGATAAGCAGGCTCTATGCTCCGGATATGCTAATCTTAATGCTGCTCTACATCGTTCTATTGGGATTGAAGCAAGAGTAGTGTATGGTGAAGGTCATGCCTGGAATGAAGTGAAAATATCAAACAGCTGGATAGAACAAGATCCTACCTACGCATCCGGGGGATTAGACATGATTAATAAATCATTTATTCCACAATTCAACGAACAATATTTTTCTTCTGTTGATTTAAGAAGAGAAGGTATATTTCCTTGGTGACCCCCTGACTAATTTATCAGGTGGGTTTTTATTTTTGATTTTTTTCGTAAACTTTGTTGTCCGAATCAGTGGCTTATTCGGACAGCTTAGGTCCATTCAAGGGGGATTGCGTCTGAATCGGGGTCTCATTCGGACAGCTTTGGTCCATCTAAGACTAATCGAGCCAGAATCAGATCGTAATCTACGAAAAACAACTAACTTTACAAAAATAGCCTTATTTTTCAATTAAATTCGAAAATACCCTAACCAATTTAGGTGTCCTACATATATTAATATGGAAATGGTTTTCTATATTAAAGGAGGTGTAGTTAAATGTACGGGTTTGGATACGGCGGCGGCGGCTGTGGCTATGGATACGGCGGCGGTCAAGGATATGGTGGAACATTCGTATTAATCGTAGTATTATTCATCCTTCTCATTATCGTTGGTGCTTCTTGGGCATAATGGAAAAATAAAAGATTAAAGGGGCTTAAAAACTCCCCTTTAATCTTTTTTTTGCATTTTATCCCTTTAAGTTGCGGCCAGTTGCTCCAACTGATTTATCAGTATCTTCTTGATTATTGTAGTTCTCATCGTTTATTCCAGGAGTTTGCTGGGAACCATTTGTACCCCCAATATAAACAGCTTGATGTTTTTTTTGTACCTCACGAAATTTATCGAAGTCTTGATTTACCATATGGGAATCTCCTTTAGAAGAATTATTTATCGTTATTCTTTGCAAGAGGACCATTTCTATCCTAAAAATTTATTTGAATGTTAATTGCAGGTAACGGAACAATAAAAATATATAGGTTTATAGCTGAGATATTGAAAGGGGTAAAAAAATGCTTTCATCACAGAAACTTTCAGAATTAAAGGCGTATTTATTGGATGAAAAAAGTCGTGTAGAGGAAAGTTTAAAACAAAACGACAACTTCGGTTTAGATAGAGGACACTATCATGAATCCATGGGTGAATTATCAAGCTATGACAATCACCCTGCTGATGAAGGGACAGCGCTTTTTGAGAGGGAAAAGGATATTGCCTTAGAGGAACATGCTAAGCTTGAAATAGCGAATGTAAACCATGCCTTAGAGGCAATTGAAAAGGGGACTTACGGTAAATGTGAGGTTTGCGGGGGCGAGATACCAATTGAGCGCCTTGAAGCATTACCAACGACGACTTATTGTAAGGAACATAGTCCAGATCAGCATATTTCACAAAAACGACCACTTGAAGAAGGCGTTTTAATGCCCCCGTTTGGTAAGTTTGATATGGATGAAAAAGATGAAAATGTTGGTTATGATGCAGAGGATGCATGGCAGGAAGTAGCATCATGGGGCACATCCGAAACACCATCTGATTTTGCAGACCCCCATGGCCATTATAATGATATGAACATTGAACCAGATGAGAATATTGGTTATGTGGAAGATTTTGAAAATTTTGTTGGAAACGATTTGTATGGAAATAACATTACAGTTTATCCAAATACTCAACATGAAAAATATGAACAAGCCTTAGATGAAGAAGGAATAATGACTGCCTTTGGTGATTTACCGGCGTATGAACATGATCCTTATGTTGAGAAGGATAATGACAAAAAGTAAAATAAAAAACAGCTTTCCACTAAAAGGTTAAACCGTTCCGTTTTGAGGTGCATAACGTATAAATGACAATGAAAAAGGCGTGCAATCTGACAACAGATTTGACACGCCTTTTTCATTTATTAAAGTTCTTTGCCAATAAAGAGTGAACCTCGGAGGATCTAGATGGTGGAATTAGGCAAGGTTTAATAGATAAGCGAAGAAAATTCCCTTAATTACGAAATAGCACAGAAAATAGGTTATATAGACGGAAGGATTCCGACTATTTACACAAAAAACGTCAAAATGGGGCATTTTGCATTGCTTGATCGGAAAATCTCCGCTTAATTTAACTACACTGGTAAAGATTAAGAAATGAAAAGGAAAATGGCATACATCGATTCGTATGCCATTTCTGATAATGTCAATTTCCGTTATGCACCTCAAAACGGAACGGTTTACTAAAATGAGGAAGCAGTTTTTTACTACTTTTCCTTTAATTCATCTGGCACAATGGCAATATTTTTGCCATTTACGTCTCCAATAAGGGAATCAACTTCCCCTACCATATAGGAATCACTTACTTGCTCGTGAGAAGTAGCTAGGCCAGAAGATAGCTGATCATTTCGTTTATAATCTTCAACCTGATAATCCCTTCCAGCGAGTTTTAAATTATCATTGTTCGGTGTATCCTTCTTCATTCGTTTCACTCCATTTGAAAAATATTGTGGGCATGTTCGAGCTACACATTTAAAAAATTAATACAGTAATTCAAATACTTCGTTCAACTCATGAGCGCGTTTTTCATCCTGCTCATCCTTCGCGTATTGAATTTCATCAGGAAGAATTTTATTGAGGAAATCAATTTCCTCTGGCGATAGGTCTCTAACAAACTTTCCCTCAGATGTGTACTGTTGCTGTTTTACTTTTTCATAAATTTTCTGACCAATCGAATACTGATCCGTATAGTTTGACAATGTCTCTCTTAAATATCCTAATGTTTGGTCCATAAACTCACATCCAATCAATTTAAATAGGATAACAAAGACCTCCTTATTTTTAATTAAAATAGGCAGGATTATACAACCTTTTAGCGCATTAAAGCATCGGGGGACAGTCCCCGACTCCTTTAATGCGCTAAAAGGTAGCTATTACTAATAAAATGTTCATGAAATAAGCTCTTTATCATATTTTAGTATTAACATGGTTTAAATTGTAAAATGCAAAAGAGATTTTAGAGGGGGAATAAGTGTGAGGCGAGTTACGGTTTTATGTTTAGCTTTCTTTTTATTCATTTTCTCAAGTTCGGTTTTTGCGAATTCAAACCATTTTCTGAATGATTTAGAAGAAAAACTTCAAACAGAAAATGCCTACTATCATAAAAACACGGTTGCCTTTGAAGAGACCCTTTCATTTCAAGGGGAAGTTACTAAGGTAATCAAACAAGATGACCCAAAAACGGAGGCAAATGAACAGGAACTCGAGAAGTATCAAGCAAATCTCATAGTCGGATTGGCAAAGTTTCAAGAGATTCGAGGGAATCTTTTTACTTTTGATAAAAAGGAATTGTACTTTTATGATGCGGACAAAGGAGAATTTTTAACAAGTCAAAACGTGATTCAAAACAAACAAGCAGAAGATTTCTTTCAGCAATACATGAAATCTACTGGAACAGAAAAAAGCACATTTACCGAAATACTCATAGCATTGTTAATGCTTATCTTGATTTTTGTCCCTTGGTTAATTGCTTTAATACAAGGAAAACGGATGCCTGAATTTAACATTTATCGGTATTAACATAAAAATAAAAACCCTTTATTCATCGGAATAAAGGGTTTTACTATTGTATTAGAAATTAAGCTTCTTTTGCAGCTTGAATCACTAAAGTTACTTTAATTTCATCTCCAACTAGAACTCCACCTGTTTCTAGAGCAGCATTCCAAGTAAGGCCAAATTCGCTACGTTTGATTTTGCCTTCAGCACTAAATCCAACCTTTTCATTTCCCCATGGATCTTTTCCTTGACCTTCAAAAGTGACAACGAAAGTTTCTGGACGTGTTACACCATGAATAGATAAGTTACCTGTTACATCGTATACGCCTTCACCAGTTCTCACAATATGAGTAGAAGCAAAAGTCATCGATGGATGATTTTCAACATCAAAGAAATCGCCAGAACGTAAATGATTGTCACGATCAGCATTACGAGTATCAACACTTGATAAATCCACATTAAACTCGATAGTTGCTGTTGTTAAGTCAGTCGGATTTGCTTCAATGGATGCAGTAAAGCTATTAAAAGCTCCATTCACCTTCGCGAACATCATATGTCTAACAGAAAATTCAACGCTGCTGTGTGCAGGATCTAAAGCCCATTTAGTATTTGTCATTTTGTATTCCTCCAATAAAATATAATTTGATTTCGGTTATCTCAAATTCGAGATACGTGACCTTGAGATAAATTATATGATGGGATTATCGTAATGTCAACACAATAAAAAATAATTTTCAGTAAATCAATCGGAATAAAAAATAAAGGTAAGCATAAAAATGCTTACCTTAGATAATCGATATAAGGAATCCTCCAAAAGCACCAGTTAGCACAACAATCCACGGTGGTGTTTTCCAAAAAGCAAGCATATTGAATAAGAATGCTGCTAAAGCAAAATCAGTGGAAGATAGAATAGAACTTGTCCAAATTGGACCATAAAAGGATGCAATTAAAATTCCAACTACGGCAGCATTAACCCCACTAAAAGCGCCATTAATTTTCGGATGGTTTCTTAATGCATTCCAAAAAGGTAACGTACCAAAGATTAATAAAAAGGCAGGTAGAAAAATAGCGAAAGTGGCAAGAAGCCCACCAAACCACCCCTTCATGGTACCACCTACAAAAGCAGCAAATGTAAACAATGGACCTGGTACTGCTTGAGCCGCTCCATATCCAGCCAAGAAAACTTCCTTACTAATATAACCTGTTGGGACAAACTCTCTTTCTAATAATGGTAAGACAACGTGTCCTCCTCCAAAAACAAGAGCGCCAGCTCGATAAAAGCTATCAAACATATATAGCCACTCAAAAGCTGTGATTTTTGCTAAAATAGGAAGGAATATGAGTAGTCCAAAGAATAGTACTATACAGGTATAGGCAAAAATACGGGAAATGGGTACATGAGTCATTACTCCGCTCCCCTTATCCTTATTCTTGAAAAGGTAGTAACCAACTCCTGCAGCTATAATAATTATTCCTACTTGGGATAAGGCTGTTTGCCATAGCAATGTCCCAATTAAGGCAAACAAGGCAAGTGCTTTTCTCTGAATATCAGGGGTTAATTTTTGGGACATCCCAAGGATTGCGTGGGCAACAACGGCCACGGCTACAATTTTTAAGCCATGAATGGCATCGGTCTCTACTACTTCATAGCCTTGAAGAAAAAGTGCAAATAATATTAAAACTATAACTGAAGGAAGAGTAAATCCGAGAAATGCCAAGATTCCGCCTGCGATTCCACCCCGAATAACCCCTATGCCAATGCCAACTTGACTGCTAGCTGGTCCAGGCAAGAACTGGCACAAAGCAACAAGATCTGCATAGCCTTTCTCGTCCAACCATTTCCGTTTACGAACATATTCTTCATGAAAATAGCCTAAATGCGCAACAGGTCCACCGAATGAAGTAAGTCCTAGCCTAAAAGAAACAAATAAAATTTCTAGTAATGATTTGACCGTGATTTTTCCCATGAAATCCCCTCCAACTAGTAAAAGTTCTACTCCAATGAATATTATTATTTATTTTAACATAGGTAACTGGGGGAATTAGGTTCATTATTTCAATTATGAAAAAACTATGACCAAACCTGTAAGAAACGATTAAAAAAGCGTAAATGAGTTGATATTCTGTCCAAATCATCATTTAATTTAAATAGAAAGCCTTTTCGCAGAGATTGTTGTTTCTCGAACTTGTGTTAATTCCCGTATATAATTTAGGTTTCGTGCTCTTTTCCTTGTTCAAGAAGATGCCATCCTCAACAGGATTTGAGGTTTTTATTAGTTTCAAACAGCAACAAAAATTACGAAAAGAGCTAAATAGAAAGCAGTTAAAGAGGTGCACATATAAATGAGAATTTTAATGATAGAGGATAATGAAAGTGTTTGTTCGATGGTGGAGATGTTTTTTTCAAAAGAAGGGATTAGCGGTGAATTCGTAAACAATGGGCTAGACGGTTATAGCCGTTTCAAGGCAGAAGAATGGGATCTACTTATCATTGATTGGATGTTACCTGGAATGGATGGGGTTAGTCTATGTCGGAAAATAAGACAAGAAAATAATTCGATTCCGATTATCATGCTAACTGCAAAGGATAGTGAATCGGATCAAGTATTAGGATTGGAAATGGGTGCCGATGATTATGTAACGAAACCTTTTAGTCCGCTTGCCTTGATGGCAAGGATTAAGGCAGTTGCTCGGAGATACAATAAATCTAACTCGGATAGCCTGGAATCTTTCGGTATAGAGTCGAAATTTATTAAAATTAATAAAGAGACTAGAGAGGTTTTACTAAATAACGTCCCAATTCCCAACTTAACACCAAAGGAATTTGAATTACTATATTATTTTGTCCAGCACCCCCGTCAAGTGTTTTCAAGAGACCAGCTACTAGAAAGAGTTTGGGGCTATCAATTTTATGGGGATGAACGGACCGTAGATGTACACATTAAGCGATTACGGAAAAAAATTGGGACGCCAACACAGCCATTTTTCCATACAGTGTGGGGAGTTGGCTATAAGTTTGATGAATCTTTGGTAGAAACGAATGAAAATTAAGTATATTTATCAGCAATTTTTAAGTCATATTAGTATTATCATTGTTGCATTCCTTATATTAAGCTTGTTATTTGCTCATTATATTGAAAATTTAGTCTATCAAAACAAGGTGGAAGAACTGACTTCATTTGGTCAGAATGTAATAAATGATTTTCAAGATCCAAGGATTAACCCGGATGATATTTTGGTACAGTATCATAATGTTTTAAGTGGTAGAAATATTCTATTAAGTGTTTTTGACCAAAATGGAACAATCCTGTTTCCGCGTGAGCGAACAGGACCAAGGTTTAAAATCACGGTGGAAGAATGGACCAAAATCACCAAGGGTGAAACCGTTGTAGTAAAACAAGACCTAAAACGGTTTGAACAAGATGTATCGTTAGTGGCCTTACCTTATTTGGTGGATGAACAGCTAGTTGGCGGAATCCTACTTACATCACCGATAAGTGGTTCAAGAGAAGTCATCTCACAAATTAACCAATATTTATTCTATACTGTGTTAATCGCATTGGGAGTGTCATTTTTATTAAGTTTGGTGCTTTCACGTCTTCATGTCAATCGAATAAAACGAATTCAAGAGGCAACTTCATTAGTATCTGCAGGTGATTATACGGTTAAAATTGCCTCTTCAAATTTTGATGAAATCGGCGAATTAGCAGAGGACTTTAATGACATGGTTGCTAAGCTAAACGCTTCAAATGAAGAAATAGAGAGCCTTGAAAACCGCAGAAGACAGTTTATGGCCGATGTTTCACATGAACTTAGAACCCCATTGACAACGATTAGTGGAGTTATTGAAGGATTAAGAAACAATATGATTGCTGAAAGTGAAAAAGAAAAAGGGATACAGCTTGTGAGTAAGGAAACGAAAAGATTAATAAGGCTTGTTAACGAAAATCTAGACTATGAAAAAATTAGGTCAAACCAAGTCCAACTCATGAAAGAGGACATTCAATTATTAGAAGCCTTTGAAATTATTAAAGATCAATTAGACATGTTAGCGGAGGAAAAAGGGAATCAATTACTTATTGATGTCGATGAAGTTGTGATGGTACATGCTGATTATGATCGTCTTGTGCAAATCATTATGAATATTTCCAAAAATAGTATACAGTTCACTGAAAATGGAATAGTTTGGTTAAGAGGACGAGAAGGAGACAAAGAAACGATTATAGAAATTGAGGATACAGGGATTGGGATTAGTCCTGCGGAAATTGAAAATATTTGGCGACGATTTTATAAAGCAGACATCTCAAGGACTACTAATCCCTATGGTGAATTTGGTTTAGGACTTTCAATCGTTAAAAAACTTGTCCAGTTACACAATGGAGAAATAGAAGTTACTAGTGAACCTAACAAAGGGACAAAATTCACAATAAGAATACCTATTTAAAAAAGTCGCAGAGCTCTGCGACTTTTTTAGCTAAGGAACCTATATTTCTTTTTATACCAAATTTTAATTCCTTCACTTAGTAAATAGAAGGTGATAATCATAAACGAAATAAACAACACAGTAGAATATGGAATCCATGAATGGGTCCACATATCTCTCATGATGGTTTGCAAGAATCCTGGATAAGCAATCGATGTATTATTGGCTAAATAGCCTCCACCTAGTTGTGAAATGAAATCCCTACTAATAAATATTTGTACAACTGCAAGCTGAGCCATTAAAAATAATACTCTAGCAAGATCAGATACAAAATTTTGGATTAGTTGGGGCCTTAAATGTGGAAAGTAATGCCTCATTAAAAGTCCTTTGCTAGTTGTCCCACTTGTAATGGCTGCCTCAATAAATTGGTTGCCAGATAGGTGGACAATTTGGCTTCTAATCATTTCAGCTACTCTGCCAACTTCAACAATAGCGATAATAATTAAAAACCAGAAGAATAGATGTTTAGAAAAGTAAATGAACGGAATCCCTAGAAAAAGGGCCACTAAGAAAATCGGTGGAATGAAGGATAATAAGTAATTCCAACCATTCAGAATCCTTAATAGTACTTTTGAGAATACAGCACCTGCACCTAAAGGGATGGCTAAGAGGTATCTTAACGCACCAGCACAAAAAACAACGAGTAGTGTTTCCTTTGTTCCAATCACGAGTAAGCTTAGTAGGTCACGACCCTTATTGTCAGAGCCCAGCCAGTTAACTTTACCTGGTGGATATGGCGGGATATGTATTCCAGATTCGTCCTTTCTCATAATCTCCTCCTTTAGCTCGCTATCAATAAAAGGTAGAGAGGGTCCAACCATTGCAAATAATAACAGAAAGAAAAAAAAGATACATCCTACGACTAAAGGGATATTTCTCATGCCGTTTCCCCCATTCGTTTTTTATCTAATATATAGATAGAAATATGACTAATGATATGAACAATTAAAATAAATAAGGTGAAAATGAGCGTAAAAGCAATTGCCATATTAGCAAGTCCTAAATCTCGTCCACCACCAACATAAACCATGGCTCCAGGAGTTACGGCGCTAAAGAAATAATAACCAGCCCCTTTATACCCCATAAATTTTTCGATAATAAATAGATTGGATAACATGTACAAAGAGATTGTGCTTAAATTGGTCAGAATCGTAATCCAGCAATTCCAGAGAACATGAAGATAGAGGATTTTATTATACGAAATACCCTTTGATCTGGCTGTTCGAATATAGTCTTTTCTTTCCTCAGCTTCAAAGCATGTTGAAACCACCTTTGAGATGTAAAAAAGGGGATAAATCATCAAATAGATAATGGCCATAATGAAATTATCAACTTTGTCACTTCCGAAAACATCGACATATGGAAATAGTCCGATATCGTATAAAAACATGAGCCCTAATTGCAGTGATATGACGATAAAAAAGTCAGGAATAGATAAGAAAAACCAGGTGCTTCCTTTACCAAAGATTGTCCATCTACTACTTATGGATAATCTGTAGTCAATCATTCCTTTAAATAAGCCAAAAATAAATCCTAGTAATAAAGCTAATAGGACAATCATGAAACTTTTTGGAATCGATTCAACTAAAATATCTTCGATTGTGTAATAGGAATTATAATTTCCTAGTGACTTGTTTTCTTTTATAAAAGTAAAAAAATCTTTAAAAGATTGCATATGTTTTTCAAAGGAATAGACATAATGGGCATCCTGAAATACTCCGGCCTCAGTTGTATCGTAGGT
The DNA here is from genome assembly GCF_917563885.1 of Pseudoneobacillus rhizosphaerae. Lineage (GTDB taxonomy): Bacteria > Bacillota > Bacilli > Bacillales > Cytobacillaceae > Pseudoneobacillus > Pseudoneobacillus rhizosphaerae. Next base: position 65,263 of record NZ_CAKJTG010000021.1, on the reverse strand, counting down.
TACATCTCTTGGCATTAAAATAATTACAATGATAAATAAAGACGCTATCAGCCATGTAATGACACTTTTAACTATTTTTTTCGTTAAAATCAACGATTGTCCCTCCTTGTGCTTCTCTAGTATGCTGACATCTTACATTAATTCAACAAAAAACTGTCGAAATCCTTTCGGAAATTGAAGTGATTTGGTAAAAATTCCTTATTTCCTTCTCTGAAATTTCTAAGTCTCGTAAAAGTTTGTTCATAATTTGGTCATACCTTTTGGCTAAAATAAGGATATTAGAAGGATACGAGAACGAATAAATAAAGGAGGAAATAAAAATGAATGACTATAATGACTTACAGCAAAACCAAAGTCGATACGAGGAAACGATACAAGAGAAAAAGAGTTCAGCATCAAAATTTAAGGGATTTGTAAGCTTAGTCGCAGCAGGTATGATTGGCTCTGTACTTACCTTAACGGTGATTCCACAAACGGATTTTTTTCAAAAAATGTATCCAGTAGCAAATAATGAGTCGGGAGAAGCCTTAACCAATGTGACGGATAAGTCTACAATTACACCAATCCAAACTTCAACTAAAATGACTACAAGTGGTTCTCTTGCTGACATCGTTGAGAATGCTTCAAAGGCGATTGTAGGAATTACAAATATCCAAGATCAAAACGATTTTTTCTCACGAAATACACAAGCTGTTGAAAGTGGTTCTGGCTCAGGTGTTATTTTTAGAAAGACTCCTGAAAGTACTTATGTGATAACCAACAATCACGTCATTGAAGGAGCAAAAAAAATTGAAGTGTCTCTTTATAACGGTGAAAAAACAACAGCTGAATTAGTAGGGGCAGATGCCTTAACTGACTTAGCGGTTATAAGAATTGACTCGAAATACGCAACATCCATACTGGAGATGGGGGACTCGTCTATACTTCGACCTGGAGATCAGGTGCTAGCTATAGGAAATCCACTAGGTTTAGATTTGTCTCGTACAGTTACACAAGGAATTGTTAGTGCAATAGACCGTAGCATACCAGTTTCAACATCAGCGGGTAAGTGGGAACTAAATGTTATCCAAACGGATGCCGCGATAAATCCTGGAAATAGCGGTGGAGCCTTAATCAATACTAACGGACAATTAATTGGTATTAATAGCTTAAAAATATCGGTAAGTGGCATTGAGGGATTAGGATTTGCAATTCCAAGCAATGATTTACTACCAATTGTAAATGAAATCATCGAAAATGGGGAAATAGAACGACCGTATATAGGTGTTAGTTTGGCGGGTCTTGACGAAGTTCCAAGAGAGTATTTACAAAGCCTTCCAAACTCAGTTGTTGATGGTGCGATTGTCACCTTTGTTGATCCAAATTCTACGGCAGACTCAGCTGGTATAAAACAGGAAGACGTAATTGTTTCGATTAATAACGAGGAGATTAAGAACCCTGGGGATTTAAGAAAGTATCTTTATTCCAAAACAAAAGTGGGAGAAAAGGCTACCATAAAATTATATCGGAATGGAAAATTGACTACAATCCAATTAACACTCAAAAGTAACGATCGAACAGAATAAATTGAAAGCTGGGATGAAAGGAAGCAGATCATTTGGCTTCCTTTTTTTATTGTCCAGAGCCTCTTATACTTGTTTGGGCTGTAAAAAATTTAGTGCCATTTTTCCGTGACCAAGGGGCTTCCACATTTCTTAATAGGCTATTCAAAACTTGTTAATAGTTTGTTCATATTTAATCGGTAAGATAGATACATGCAAAAAGGGGGAAATGAATTGGATAATCAGAATATAGTTTCAAAAAAGGGAACAGTTAAAACCATTTATCTAACTACTTTGCTTGTCGTTCTCGTAGCTGCAATTATAATTAGTATTTTATTATTAAAAAATAATGTGGTTGCAAAGGTAGGTAGTGAGACGGTTAGTAAAGAGGAATTAAATGAGTTGCTAGTGGAACAATATGGAACAGCTGCTTTAGATACATTAATAACAAACAAAATGATAGAGCAAGAAAGTAAAAAAGAAAAAGTAACGATTACGGATGAAGAAAAAGCTTTTGAACTACAAGCACTTATTGATACTTATGGCGGAGAAGATGCGTTCAATTCAGCTCTTGAAGAAAACGGCATGAAAAAGGCAGATATTGAGAAGGAAGTAAATCAGTATATAACGATTAAGAAATTATTAGAACCAAGAATTAAGATTACTGATGAAGAAGTAAAAACGTATTTTGAAGAAAACAAAGCCTCATACAATGAGCCCGAACAAGTTAAAGCAAGTCATATATTGGTAAAAGATGAGGCAACTGCAAAGGAAGTAAAGAAAAAGCTCGCTAAAGGAGAAGACTTTTCAAAGTTGGCAAAAGAATACTCGACTGATACTTCTAATGCAGAAAATGGAGGAGACTTAGGTTATTTTACAAAAGGTGATATGGTAGCTGAGTTTGAGCAAGTAGCTTTTACTTTAGCAGAAAATAAAATCAGTGACCCTGTTAAATCTGAATTTGGTTACCATATTATTCAGGTTCACGATAAAAAGGCTGCTAAGGATGCTGTTTATGAAGAACATGTAGAAGAAATACAAAAGACATTATTTGATGAAAGAATCCAAGCCGAATATACAACTTGGATAAAAGAATTAAAGGAAGATTATGAGGTTGAAAATTTATTAACCAAAAGTTAAAGGTATTGCAATAGTTTTTTCATAGTTTATTCATAATAGTTGGGCATGCTATCTCTGTAAATAACTGAACCATTAAGGAGGATTTAGGATGTTAAAGAAAAAGTTTTTAGGCTTGTTGGTAGCAGGCGCGTTATTTGTTGGTGTTGTTGGGACTATTCCAGTTTTTGCAGCCATAAATAACACTACTACTCCAGATGAGGTTAAAGTAAGAGAGTATAAGCATGGCCACAAACGAAGTATAGAAGAGGATGCCGAATTTCTTAAAAAGGAGGCAGAAAAATTAGGTATAAAAACAGAAGGTAAGGATCATGAAACGTTGGCTAAAGAGGTTCGTTTAGCCCATTTGAAAAAACATGCGGAAAAGTTAGGCATATCAACTGAAGGTAAAGATGCAGATTCCTTAAAGGATGAAATTATCCTAGTCTATCTAAACAAAAAGGCAAAAGAATTAGGTATTTCAACTGAAGGAAAAACTGTGGATGCATTAAAAAAGGAAATATTTGAAACTCAAGTAAAAAAAGAGGCAAAAGAATTAGGGATATCGACTGAAGGTAAAAAGCTAGAAGACTTAGCCAAAGAAGTAGGAGAAGCGCAACTTAAAAAAGATGCCAAAGAGCTTGGAATTAGTACAAAAGGAAAAGAACTTAGTGAACTATCGCGTGAGGTGTACGAAGCCCAAATTAAAAAGCAAGCAAAGGAATTGGGAATCACAACAGAAGGTAAAGAGCTACGTGATTTAGCTCATGAAGTTTGGGAAAAGCGAGTCCTAAAGGCAGCAGAAAAACTTGGAGTTGATACAAAGAATAAGAGTACGAGAGAAATATTCCATGAAATAATGGCAAACCATTCAGATAAAGTAAAGGAAATGGACCTTTTCCCTCATAGAGGTCATCATCATGGACTTTTTAAAAGACACCATAGCGACAGTCATCACCATGGAGACCATAAAGGTCACAAAGATCAGCACAACTAGAATCACGAAGTACAATCCTAACAAACATCAAACGATTTATAATTAAAAAAAGCCGGCTCAAATTTAATTTGAGCCGGCTTTTTTGTATTTATTTAGTCAAATAAAAAAGGTGGATATCCAATACTGAACACCTTTTCAAAATTAATCTATATAAACTAACAGTCTAGTTTTCAACTTCGATCCAATTTTGTGACCACTTTTCAAGTTCTCTCAGTAACGGCTCTAGGGCCATTCCTTTTTCAGTCAATGAATATTCAATCCGCACAGGTGTCTCAGGGAAAACTTCCCTTTTTACAATTCCCTCTTGTTCTAGTTCCTTAAGTCGTTCTGATAGTAGTCTTCCACTGATTGGGAGGGAAGATTCGATTGAACAAAAACGTTGGGGACCCGTGAGTAACTGATAAATAACTAAACCTGTCCATCGTTGACCCATCATTTTCATCGCTTTTGCAAATCGTGGACATAATATAGAAGATTGGTCCATTTCACATCACCTCTCATACTTTATTATAACCTAAATTTATTTTTAATAACATATTTATGTTTTGAAAAAAACTTACTTGACGTATTTAAATTATGAAATTATACTAACTTACATAAAGTAAGTAACTAAATGTCTGGAGGGAAAAATATGCAATCATTATTTTTAGCACATGGATCACCAATGAATGCGATTGAGGATAAGGAATATACTAGATTTCTTGAACAATTCGGTAAAACACTACAACCAAAGGCAATAGTTATTTTCACAGCACATTGGGAGAGTGATGTCCTTACAATTTCATCATCCGATGAGCAGTATGAAACCATCTACGATTTTTATGGATTCCCTGATGAGCTGTATCAAATAAAATACCCAGCAAAAGGTTCATCTTCATTAGCCAATATAATTGAAGAAAAGTTTATCAAACAAGGAATATCTGTACGTAAGGATATGACTAGAGGCCTTGACCATGGATCTTGGACGCTGTTACGCAGATTATTTCCAAAGGCAGATATCCCAGTAGTCCAAATCTCAGTCAATCCATTTTTGCATCCAGAAAAACAATATGAGATTGGAAAAGCCTTACGTGGTCTTGGTGAAGAAGATATTTTAGTCATTGGTAGTGGTGTTACGGTTCATAATTTAAGAATCATCAAATGGGGGCAATCAACTCCTGAACCTTGGGCAGTTGAATTTGATGACTGGCTAATAGGAAAAATCAAAGATAATCAACTTAATGACCTATTTGAGTATGAAAAATTGGCTCCACATGCTCAAATGGCTGTTCCAAGAGCTGAGCATTTCGTTCCACTTTACATTGCGATGGGAAGTGCTGATTCACTAGATAATGCTAAAGTCCTTTTTCGAAACTATGAGTTTGGAACATTAAGTAACCTTTGTTATCAATTCTAAAAAAGAGGTGAGTCTATAAACATAGACTCACCTCTTTTTATACGGAAACTTCTTGCTTTGTTTTTTGAGCATTCTGTTTTCGCGAATGTAAAACAAAATAAACAATAATACCAGCTAAAACATAAAGTGAACTGCTTAAATAGAAAGATCGAAATCCGACTTCTGCCACTATCATTCCAACAATAAAGGATCCAAAGCCAATACCGATATCAAATATCGATAGAAATGTTGCTGTAGCCATCCCTTTTTTAGAAGGAGCCACTTTTTGAATTGCAATGGTTTGGAGGCTTGGAAAGATAGTGCCGTAACCAATTCCGATTAATGCAGCTGAGATTAGAAAACCAACTGCAGTATGAGATCCACTCAATACATACATCCCAATAGCAAAAACTACAATAGCCGGATAGATGATTACATTAGGGCCATAAAGGTCAAACCATTTCCCAGTAAAAGGTCTTGATAATAATAAAACAACTGCGTAAACAACGAAGAAAAAACTAGAAACCTCGATTAAGCCAATTTCTTTAGCATAAACGGAAACAAAGGAGAGAATTCCCGAGTATACGATGGCAAAAAAGGCTCCGACAATGGCAATCGGAATAGCAGCAGTTGCAAAAAAGTTTTGAAAACGAAAATCAGATCGTACAGTTTCCATTGCATCAATGACTGGGAACCGAATGATTAGCCCTGTAATCAAGGCAAGTAAAGAGCACAACACACTAATAGAATATAATACCGTTGGATCGCCTTGTTGGATAGCTGTCAATCCAATAAAAGGACCAAGTACCATTGCCATACTAGCAGACATAATAAAATATCCCATACCTTCACCACTACGGGATTTAGGAATAATAGTAGCAACTATTCCACCGGCAGCGGTAGTTGCCATCCCAAAACCAATTCCATGCAGAAAACGAACTACTAATAATGTGACCATTGTTTCCGCAAAAAAGTAAAGTGTTGATGAACCAAGAAAGATAACTAGGGAAGTAATAAAAATTTTTTTATAACCTAGCTTTTCTATTGCATAGCCTGCCAATGGCCTAATAAGAATGGCTGAAAATAAAAAAACAGTGGTGATCAACCCAGCCTCTGTTTTCGAGCTACCAAATTGTTGTATGACTAGTACCGGTAAACTAACAAGTAAAAAGTAAAAGGTCATAAATAAGAAAAAATTACTTAAGGAAATACCTATAAAATCTTTTGTCCATAATCTAGTTGATTGTTCCACTTACATTCTCCTATCTATGATAATTGTTTATACCAACCTTTCAACTGTTGAGATAATTCTTCATGTGAATGACTAGGGATAGCCGATAACAATGAATCATTTACCTGCAAGGTGGCAGCCTCCCAAGTAGGATATTTTTCTAATGCCACCTCGGTAAGTTGAATATACTTTTCCCTTTTATCTTTCCCTTGAATTTGTTTCACGTACCCTTGAGTCAGCAATCTTTGTATTGTTCGAGTCATAGGTGGTGCCTCTATAGCTAAATATTGACAAATCTCTTTTTGAGTTAAACTTCCTTTTGTTTTTAAAACATAAATGACGGTCCACTGAGAACTATAAATTCCTAACGGTTTTAATTCCTCGTTTATACGATTAGTTAAATAACGGGATAATTGATTAATCGTATGGAAAATTTCATGTGTATTCATTTTTAGGAAAATCACTCCAAACAGTACTTTAATAATATAGTTACCTAGGTAACTATATCACCGTAATAAGAGGTAGTCAAATGGTTAAACCTTTCGAAAGCAGTCACATGAATTTTGAAATAACAAAAAAGGTTGTCAAACCTATGACAACCTTATCCAATTTGATAATTGTGTTTTTAGAAACTCAATCACCTGATTAAGAGCATCTTGAACAATTGGATCATGAATATCCTTTTCAAATACATGCTCACCATTAGGAATCGTAATCAATCTTCCGTAAACACCATTTTTAATAAGCGCAGCTCTCATAAAGATTGATTGCTCGTATGGAACATCAGTGTCATTTGTCCCATGCAAAAATAAAGTAGATGGATACTCCTCGGTAACCTGATAAATTGGACATAACTTCAATAGTTCATCATTAGATGAGTTAAAACCAGTAATCTCTTGAACCCAAACCCCTTGCTGTCTCGCATATAAATAGAAAAGATAGCGATCTTGAACAGGCCCTTCTGATAGGATCTTGTCTGATAATAGTTTCAATGCAAGGTCTTTTGGAATCAGTTCCTTTTGAAGATAAAAGGTACTAGGATTCATGGCCCACTTTGCTCTAAGATCTCCATATCCATAAAAAGAGACAATAGCTCGAGGTTTATTTTTAAAGGTGCCTGTACAAAGAGCAAGAAAACCACCAGCAGAGCCTCCTATTACTGCTATCCGTTTCGAATCAATGGAGAATTGTTTCATCCCTTCCACTTCTAACCAAAAGAGAGCATCTTGTACGTCCTCAAGGATGTCAGCTAATTTTGATTCAGGTGCTAGCCTGTAATCAATCGAAAAAACTGCAAAGCCGTTTTGGGTGTAAAGTTGGATCATTTCTTCGCTAATATCTTTCCTAGATCCCCAAATTAAGCCTCCACCATGAATATAAACAACGACAGGGGCATCGTCCTGGTCAGTCCCATAGAAGTCAGCCTTAAGTTTAAGTTGATTGATTGTTTTATAAATAATAGTATGTTTCATCATTAACCTTCACTTTCTAGCTACATTTCTTTTAGTATATCAAAATTATTTTTTTTATTTGTTAAAAGTAGAAATATTTTAAAAAGGAGTAATAATTCTGAAAATAACAATAACCAATATTATCTATAATTTTAATATGTAATAATAGTATACTTTGGAAGGGAGTAAAACAATTGAAAACCAAACTTAAAGGTAGATATGTGATTGGCTATAATGGATCCGGTCATGTTTTAATCGAACATGCCGAGGTCGTATTTGAAAACGATACGATTATTTTTGTTGGGAAAAATTATCCTAATGAAGTAGACGAAGAAATGGATGCAGGTAACGCAGTTATTAGTCCGGGATTTATTGATTTAAATGCACTAGGAGATATTGATCATGATATATTACATTTAGAAGCACCCGCTACAAAATCAAAAAATTTGTTATGGTCTGAACGTTATATTGAGCAGGGGCATCATGAGGTCATGAACGAGGAAGAGGAAGCATTTAAATCCCTATATGCTTATTCACAGCTTATTCTTCATGGGATAACAACGGCAATGCCGATCACCTCTGTTTTTTATAAAAAATGGGCTGAAACGTATGAAGAATTAGTTGCGGCTGCCCATCATGCAGGAAACCTAGGTTTAAGAATTTACTTAGGACCAAGCTACCAATCTGGGATCAGGGTTGTCAAGCCTGATGGAGCAATAAAGCTCTTCTGGGATGAAGAAGCAGGACGAGCAGGACTACAAAGGGCTGTTAGATTTGTCGAAGAATTTGATGGAGCCTATGATGGATTAATTAGAGGAATGTTAGCTCCAGAACGAATCGAGTGTCAAACGGAAGAAAGCCTAAAGCAGACAAAATACTATAGTGAAAAACTAGATGTACCAATCAAACTCCATGCTGCTCAAGGGAGCTTTGAATACCACACGATTTTGGAAAACAAAGGTGTTACGCCAATCCGTTATTTATATGATCTTGGCTTCTTAGGTCCAAAAACAGGAATTCCCCATGCACATTTTATTTCTGGATACAGTGAAGCAGGGGATGGTAAAAGTGATGATCTTGCCTTATTAGAAGAAACGGGTACAACAGTCATTCATTGTCCTTTAATTATCGGAAGGCATGGTCAAGCTTTAGAATCTTTTGCGAAATATAAACGCGCTGGGATTAATCTGGCACTAGGAACAGATACATTTCCACCAGATATGTTCCAGAACATTCGAACAGGGAGTATGCTGTCACGGGTGATTGAAGAAGACGTTGAAAACTCCACCTATGCTGATTTATTTCGAGCTGTTACTTTAGGTGCCGCCGCATTTTTAGGGAGAGAAGACCTCGGACGAATTTCAGTAGGTGCAAAGGCAGACATTATCGCAATTGACTTAGATGGATATCATATGGGCGTATCAGATGACCCGATACGATCGATGTTTGTAAGTGGAAGTGGTAGAGACGTAAAATTATCGATTATTAATGGAAGAATCGTAATGAAGGATCGACAAATTCCAAATCTTGATTTAGAAGAAATTAAACAAAAAGGGCAAAAATACTTCAACAAAATGAGAAAAGGCTATCTAGAAAGAGATTATCAACAGCTTCCAGAGAAAGAATTGTTCCCGTCATCGTTTAAGGTCGTAGAGTCGATTCAAAAGTGAAAGGTAGAAAAAGTTTAAAAAAGTAGTAGAAATAATGAAAAAGGAGGTAAAGATTTTAAAATAAAAAAGTCAGAATATTTATTATAATCGGACAAAAGCCAGTTATTATATTGATGAGGGGTTGGAGTCCATGAAGGTTAAACAAGGGTTACGAAAATTATTTCTTGTCATTTTGGTTGTGTTCTTGATTTCAGGCTGTTCTACCAATAAGGATGTCAGCACAAAAGAAAATGACAAGGCCAAACAATCAAAGGATGGCGGTACCTTAGTCATCGCAAGACTTTCTGACGCGGAGAACTTAGACCACCATTTTATGTCAACTATCAATGCTGCGAGTGTCACCCATCGTAAAATTTACGAAGGGTTAGTAGGGAGAGATAAAAATTCTGATATTCAGCCTTTACTAGCCACAGAATGGAATCAGCTTGACGATACAACCTGGGAATTTAAGCTAAGAGATGATGTAACTTTTCATGATGGAACTGCTTTTAATGCAGAGGCTGTAAAAGCTACATTTGATAGACTACTAGACCCAACTGTGGCTTCACCTAGAGCGGTTGTCTTCAAGATGGTTAAAGAAGTGAAGGTAGTTGATGACTATACCGTTCAATTCCTATTAACAGAACCATTTTCACCTTTACTCTCGATTCTTGCTAGTCATGAAGGCGGCATTATCAATCCGAAAACCATCGTAAAATATGGAAAAAATATCATTCAAGAACCTAATGGAACTGGACCTTTTGTCTTTGAATCATGGACGCCGGGTCAAGAGATTACTTTTAATAAAAACGAGAAATATTGGGGTGATAAAGCAAAAGTTGATAAAGTTGTATTCAAAGTAGTCCCTGAAGAAACAACAAGAATATCGATGCTCGAAACAGGTGAAGCACATATCGCAGAACCTCTATCTGTAACGATGAAGTCGACCGTAGAAGCCTCAAAAGCCTCAAAAGTTTACAGAAGTGAGGGATATGGTACAGAATATGTTGGCTTTAACGTGCAAAAGGCACCCTTTAACGATGTTCGTGTTCGAAAAGCTATTGCACATGCTGTAGAGATGGATGCGATTATTGACGGAGTTTTTAATAATATTGGAAAAAAAGCCAATACATTATTGGGATCCAAGGTGTTCGGATATCATGATGGTTTAAAAGCATATGAATATAATTTAAATGAAGCTAAGAGATTACTGACAGAAGCGGGTTATCCAAATGGCTTTAAAACATCGCTGATTACTATGGATAGCAAAGAACGAATCAATTTAGCTGAAGTACTACAATCGCAGCTAAAAGGAATTGGTATTAAAGTGAATATTCAAGTCTTGGAATATGGAACATTTGTTGAACAAGCAAATGCCGGCAATTCAGAAATGTTTATTATCAGCTGGAGAAATGCTACTGGAGATGCTGATTATAATCAATACAATCTATTCCATACTAACTCTCAAGGAGGAGCGGGGAATACGTTCTTTTATAGTAATGAAGAAGTGGACCGTTTAATTGAAGCAGCACGAAGTGAAAAAGACAACCAAACACGTCTTAATCTTTATGCAAAAGCGCAAGAGTTGGAAATGGCTGATTCTCCTTATATTCCAGTTCGTGTGATTGAAAATATGGCAGCTATTTCAAAGGACATTGAGGGATTTGCTATTAGTCCTTCAGGCTACTTAGAAATTAATGATATTTCAATCAAATAAAATCTATAATGGTAAGAGGGATATCCAAAAGGAATAAGCCCTTTTATCATGTTGCTCCTACATTATAAAAAAAGGATGATCATAATATGTTTTGGTTAAAGAATGTTCGATTAGAAACCGGATATAAAAAAGAAAATAATAGAGTGGTAGGGACTGAAACCGACCTTTTTCATTTATTGTTATCGGATGGAAAGATCTCTAAAATAACGAGTGGTCTTGATAGCATTTCGGATGATTTACCCGTGATGGATGCACAAGAATTGTTACTATTACCTTCCTTTGTAGAAAAACATGTACACCTTGATAAAACGCTAATAGGAGATCATTGGCGGGCATGTACCCCAGCCAAAAATGTCATTGGTCGCTGTGAAATCGAAAAAAATATCTTGGCTTCGCTTGCTACGAATACAGTTGAACGGGCAGAAGAATTACTTAGGCAATTATTAGCTTACGGATCGACTCATGTTCGGACACATGTGGATATTTATCCTGAAGTTGGATTAAAGAATCTAGAGGGAGTACAACAGGCACTTAGAAACTATTCAAATAAAGTAAGCTCAGAAATTGTCGCGTTTGCTCAGCACGGATTGTTGCGTTCAGGTTCTGGCCAGCTAGTGAGAGAAGCAGTAAGGAATGGAGCAGGGATAGTAGGTGCAGTCGATCCTGCCACAGTTGATCAAAATATTGAAGCTTCTTTAGTAGAGCTAATGGATATCGCTGTGGAAGGAAATGCCGATATTGATTTACATTTACATGATCCTGGACATCTTGGGACTTTTACGATGAAACGACTTGCTCTTTTAACGAAACAAGCGGGATGGGAAGGGAGAGTGGCTATTAGTCATGCCTTTGGTCTTGGGGATGTTTCAACAACAGAAGCGTATGAAATGGCGGAAATTCTAAAAGATGCGGGTATTTCAATTGTAACTAGTGTTCCAATCGGCCGAAACATTCCTCCAGTAAATCTATTAACCGAAAGTGGCGTAGAGGTCGCTGTTGGTAACGATAACATCTTTGATACGTGGTCTCCCTTAGGCAATGGAGATGTACTTGAAAGACTAGGTCGCTTAATTGAGAAATATAGATGGACAGATGAGATATCACTCTCACAATCACTAAAATATATTACAGGTGGAATTACACCCTTAAATAAAGAGGGGAACCAGCTTTGGCCGAAGGTAGGGGATGCAGCAAGTATGATCTTAATTGAAGCCAGTTGTTCTGCAGAAGCTGTCGCAAGACGCTCTAAACGCAAAGCCGTCTTCTATAAAGGAAAACTCGTTTCTAGTACATTAGATCAAGGTATAATCCAATAACAAATCGAAAAGGGATGAAAATATATTCATCCCTTTAATAGTTTACTTGCCTTATAGAATACAAGATACAAAACTACTGCTATCCCTATGCCTGTAAACCAAGAAACACGGTAGAAAGGTTCAAGTGCTGGTATAACGTTACCAGCTAGGCTAAAAAATCCAGCAATTAGTATGCTCACTATTGCTGACCAATTCATCCGTATTGGAGACTGATAAAGGCTTTTCACATGGATTTCTTGTTTACAAATGAAATAATAATGACTAAGCAATACACCTATTACAGGGCTTAATAATCCCCCGATAATATTTAAAAAGGCAAAAATACTCGTTGAGTTCTCCATTAACTTCCAGGGCATAATCAGAATCCCGATAATCGTTGCCAGAACAGCGCCAGCAATAAAATTTAATCTTTTCGGAAACAGGGAGGCCAGTTGATTCCCTGCCGGAATGATATTACCAACGATATTTACCGATAACGTCGATAAACAGATAGTGAGTAAAGAGAGAATGATAGCAAATTTATTATCGAATCGATCAACGACTTCTAGTACATTCCAAATGGGGACTCCATAGGCAATCTCTGAACCGACGATGATGGAAATACTTGCTACGGCAAATAATAAATACGTAGTTAATAATCCCAGTATTTGACCAATAGTCTGATCTTTATTAGATCTAGAGAATCTGGTCATATCTGAAACGCTTAAGATTTGGGCAACCCATGTGGATAAAATAGCTGTAACACAAGTCATAATGACGAAAGATGAATTTTCAACCATACCCTTAGGCTGATAGCGAAGGATGGCTTCTATTCCACCAGCAAGATTGATTGCCCAAATGGCCATCCCTCCAAAAACGAGAAATATGAGGGGGGAAAGAATCTTTGTTAGTTTTCCTAATGTATCCATTCCGCCAAAAATGCAAATTAAATGAATCATCCAAAATAGCAAAAAGGAAAGGCAATTCGGTAACCCTAATCCGAAAAAACTCCAATCTCCACCTACTGAAAGGTATGAAGGCCATATGACTCCTATTAAGATAGTAACAGCAAGACTACCTGCGTAGGTTTGAAGACCAAACCACATGATAGCAGCAACAACCCCTCTTAATACGCCTGGTAAGATTGCTCCTCTCACGCCAAATGTCAATCGGAGTAGCATAGAAAAAGGGATTCCATACTTGGCACCCGCATGGCCATTTAACACCATCATGGAGGCTAGTATAAATGAAGAAACTAAAATAGTGAAGAACACTTGCCATATACCCAGCCCAATCGCAAAAAATCCCCCTATTGTTACATATGATGGAACATTATGGACGGAACCCATCCAGATTGAAAAGAAGTGAGTAATTTTCCACGTTCTATCTTCTTGCTTAGTAGGTAATAAATCTATGCTTTGAACAGATTGTTCAGCAAAAAGAACTTGTTCTTGTTCCAAATCATATTCCTCCTATAGAATTAATAGGCATCATTAGTTAAACCACTTATAAAAGGTAAAGCAAAGACAAATAAAACTAGAAATAGCAAAGCTTAGCCATATCGCCAAAAGATTCTCTGTAAATGGTAATACCAAATAACCACCTATAGCACCAATCAATGAAGCAAAGGGAATAAGGGAAGGTAATTTTCGTTTGCTAAGAATAATATAAAACATTGGTACAATCATCGAAGCGTAAATATTTCCAAAGAAAAACAGTAATTCAAGTGGGTTTGGTGTAAGAATTGTCACGATTACAAATAAAAATACGCAAATTGCACCTGAAAAAATATAGGTGTATTTCCATTTTTCACGGTCCGTTAGCTTCCGAAAAACTTCCAACACGTTTCTTACAAACAGAGACGTAGTCGCATGAATCTCAGCACTAATCGCAGAAGAAATTGCACTAAAGCAAAATAAAACAAATAAAACAATGAGTACTGTAGATTGGATTTTTTCAATGAGTTCAAATATTAGGGAGTAGATATTTTCATAGCTTCTTCCAAAAATAATAATCATTAATAAGGATGATAATGCTAGCGGAATTGTCGCCCATATTAATCCGGCTAACGTAAATGTCATTCGTACCTTTTCTTTTTTAATAATAAATACACGTTGCCAAGTTGCACGGTCAATCAAGACTTGTCCAAATCCAATTAAAATGGCGGTGAAAATAAACCATATTGCTTCTGTGTTTTTTATATACAATAAATAGGGATGGTATAGCTTAATTCCTTCATAAACAGGAAATACACCTTCTTGAATAAAAAAATAAACAGGAATGATAATGACTGCGCCGAAAATAAGTGAAACATTTATTCCGGCTAGTTGATGTATTCTTTGCATTCCACCTACTCCACCAACAAAAAAGCAAAAGGATAGGAATAATAGCATACCTATAAAAATAGGTAAAGGGGAAATCATGTGGATTAATATTCCTGCACCCATCGCTTGCACAAATAAGGAATCTAAGCTGGTTATAAGGAGGACTGTAATCATATACCAATAGCCACTTGGTGTTAGCTTAAGGCGTAATACGTCTCCAATTGTATGTTGGTCAGGGTATCGTTCACGGATCTTTTTAGCCAACAACCCAAATAAAATGAGTGCTAAAGCCCCCATTAACGAATAGCCAATTCCACCTGTTAGTCCATATTTGATTAACGTTTCTGGGGAAGCAAGAATCGTATTTCCAGTTACCCATCTAGCCAGTAAGCTTACCACACCGAAACTGATACCAAGCTTAATCGCTCCGCTCACATAAAACTGATAATCCTCTCGTTTCAACGATATAACTCCTTTAGGCGGTAATCTCGTGGTGATTGTCCAGTCGTCTTTCGAAATATTTGACTAAAATAATGTTGGCTGTTAAAGCCGCATCTTTCTGAAATGGTATTGATACTTAAATCAGGAGATTCAATCAACATTTTTTGTGCTTCTTTAAGACGGTAGTCATTTAAATATTCGGAAAAACCCATACCAACCTCTTCTTGAAATTTTCTGCTTAAGTATGCCGCGTTAATATGGATCTTAGAGGCTAAATAATTTAATGTTAATTTCTCACTAAATTCTTGCTGGATAATTTGCAAAGCTTTAATGATTTGTTCAGAATATCTACCTATTCGTTCGTATCGTGCTAACACAGATAATAGTTCATCTTCAATAACAGGCTTCGTAATGTAATCAACCACCCCAAGACGGATAGAGGTTTGAGCATATTCGAAATTTTGATAAGCGGTCACCATAATGATGTCCATTGTATTAGAACTAGATAGCTCCATGGCTAACTCTAGACCTGATTTTCCTGGAAGTTGAATATCTAGGAAGGCAAGAAGGATATCATTCTGCTTCACAATTTGAAGAGCTTTTGAAGCATCCTGGGCCTTGAAAATCTTCCAGTTGGGGAATTTTTTTAATATCAAATATTCTAGTTGCTCTAATTCAAGTGGTTCGTCATCGACTAGCAAAATGTTCATTTTCTCCATCACCCTCCAAGTTTATCTGACTTTATGACAAATGGAAAAATAGCTAAAACGGTCGTTTCATTTACTGAATTTTTGAAATCAACTTTTGTATATTCATTTGGAAAAAGGAGCTCAAGCCTTTTGGCGATATTTTCTAAACCGAGCCCACCTTCAGTAGGAATTTCAACCTGGCTTTCAAAGGAGTTATTCCAAACTGTGACATGAACCTCTTTCTCTATTTTTTTTACGTCAATCTTTAACGAAGCGTCACCGATATGTTTTTCAAAAGCGTGCTTAAAGGCATTTTCGACAAAGGTTTGAATAAGAAAAGGGATGATGACAGCCTGCTTAACGTTAGGATCGGTTGTAATTTGAAACTGTAATCGATCCCGAAATCTTGTTTTTTGAATTTCTAAATAATAGCCAGTATAAGTAAGTTCATCTTCTATCGTAATAACAGAATTATTTGTTTGATATTTAAATTTAAGTAGTTTTGAAAGCGTTTCGATTGAACGGATTAATTCTGTTTTCCGATCAAGTCGTGCTAGGCTAAGAATCGAATTTAATGTATTAAAAAAGAAATGTGGTTGGATTTCTGAATTTAATTGATTATATAATGCCGTTTGTAATTCTCTTTCAAGAGCTATTTCTCGAGTATGCTGCTCAAGTAAATCGATTCGTTTTTCAAAAATAAACAGAAAAAGTAAGGTGAAAGCACCTAATAACGGAGCTAATACACATATCATGATATAAATGGAGAAAGGTTCTATAGTAAGCATGTGACAAGTTTCTCCGTTCCATTGATTTAAAAAAAGGGAGCATATAAATTCTCCCTTTTAATCGATAAGTTTATTGTGCTAATTCTTCAGCTCTGTGGCAGCTAACAAAATGATTATTCCTTATTTCACGTAAAGCGGGTTCTACCTGTTTACAATTTTCAACAGCAAACGGACAGCGTGTATGAAAGCGACATCCAGTAGGTGGATCGATTGGTGAAGGTACGTCACCTGTCAACATCACTCGTTCCCGCTTCAATGTTGGGTTTGGGACGGGAATAGATGATAGCAATGCCTTCGTGTAAGGATGTAGAGGTGAATCAAACAAATCCTTTTTCTCGGCAATTTCAACGACTTTCCCTAAATACATTACCATAACACGATCAGATATATGTCTTACCACACTCAAATCATGAGAGATAAATAGAAAAGTAAGCTGAAATTGTTTTTGCAGCTTTTTTAGTAGGTTTAAAATTTGTGCCTGTATCGATACGTCTAGAGCAGAAACCGCTTCGTCACAAATAATTAATTTCGGGTCGACAGCCAAGGCTCTAGCAATACCAATACGCTGACGTTGGCCACCACTAAATTCATGTGGATAGCGATCAAGTGCTTCTGGAGGTAGTCCAACATAACCAAGAAGCTCCAGCATTCTATCCATTCTTTTAGGTTTCTCTACCACATTTTGAATGGCCATCGCTTCATTTAAAATTTGTTTTACGGTTTGACGTGGATTAAGGGAGGCAAAGGGATCCTGAAAGATTACCTGCAAATCGCCCCTCAGCTTACGCATTTCCTTTTTATTCAACTCTAAAATATTTTGCCCAGAATAATATACTTTACCATCGGTTGGTTCATCAAGTCTTAAAATCGCTCTACCTGTCGTTGATTTCCCACAGCCTGATTCGCCAACAATACTTAGTGTTTCTCCTTCAAAAAGCTCAAAAGAAACATCATCAACCGCCTTTACAAAAGCTTTAGGTTTAAAAATGGATTCTGTTTTAACTGGAAAGTATTGCTTCAACTGATCAACCTTTAATAGAACTTTCTTATCTATAACCTTCTCCATTTTAGACAACCTCCTCTTGTTCGACTTGTCCTGTCCACTGTTCAGTATATTTCCAACAACGTACCTTTGATCCGTCACTTTGTTCTACTAATTCAGGCTGTTGAGCTGTACAAATCGCTTCTTGATACGGACATCTTGAAGCAAATCGGCAACCTGCAGGCATGTTATAGGAGCTTGGTACACTTCCCTCGATGGTTCGTAATTCTTCTTGATCCTCATAAATTTTTGGAAGGGATGCTAATAAACCTTGTGTATACGGATGTTTTGGATTAGCAAATATTTGTTCAGTAGTTGCATGCTCCACAATATTGCCTGCGTACATAACAGCAACCTTATCACAAGTTTCTGCCACAACACCTAAATCATGGGTTATCATAATAACCCCCATTCCAATTTTTGTTTGCAAATCCTTAATAAGTGCTAGAATTTGAGCTTGAATAGTCACATCCAAGGCAGTTGTAGGTTCGTCAGCGATTAAAACCTCTGGTGTACAAGCTAGTGCCATGGCAATCATGACACGCTGACGCATTCCGCCACTTAACTGAAAAGGCTCTTGCTTTGCTCTTTTTTCTGGCGAAGGTATTCCAACAAGCTTCAGCATTTCAACTGACTTAGCCCAAGCTTCTCTTCTCCCCATTTTTTGATGCAATCTTAAAGCTTCTGCTATTTGTTCACCAACTGGGATAACCGGGTTTAAGGATGTCATCGGTTCTTGAAAAATCATCGAAATTTCATTCCCGCGAACCTTGCGCATCTCGTTCTCGGACATGGTAACTAAATCATTTCCTTTAAAAAGGATCGACCCTCCAGCAATTTTTCCAGGAGGAGAAGGAATTAACCGAAGAATGGATAAGGAGGTAATACTTTTTCCGCATCCGGATTCTCCAACAATTCCTAATGTTTCTCCTTTGTGTAGAGTAAAATCTATGCCATCGACGGCTTTACTTACCCCGCGTTTTGTCGTGAAGTATGTTTTTAGTCCTTTTACTTCTAAAATTGGTTTATTTTTTTCGTTCAAAACCTTCACCGCCTTCCTAATTTAATTCAATCCGTTTATTAAAGAATCGATAGAATACATCTACGAACAAATTCACAATTACGAAGATAAGGGAGGCAAATAATACTCCACCTTGAACCATCGGTAGGTCACGCATTCTAATCGCGTCCACAATCATTCTTCCAAGTCCATTTATTGCAAAGATGGATTCAACAAGCACGGTTCCACCAAGTAATGCTCCAAACTGTAATCCGACAACCGTAATGACAGGAATTAATGCATTTCTTAAGGCATGTTTATAGATGATGAGACGTTCTCGAAGTCCCTTAGCACGAGCTGTTCGAATATAATCCTGGCGAATGACATCAAGCATACTTGATCTTGTCATCCTTGCCACTATTGCAGCACCACCTGCTCCTAAGGTAAGGGCTGGAAGAATAACATGAAGTAAGCTGTCCCATCCAGCAACAGGTAAAATTTGAAGCTTTACTGAAAAGAAATACATAAGCATTAACCCAAACCAGAAGCTTGGTAAGGAAATTCCGATTAAGGCAACAAGCATTACTCCAACATCCTGCATAGAGTATGGTTTAACTGCAGAAATGATTCCAGCTCCCATTCCAAGCACAATGGTGATTAGGATACTAAATAAAGCTAGTTCCAAAGTTATTGGTAATCGTACTAAAATTTCATCTAAAACAGGCTGGCTGTTTTTTAACGATACACCGAAATCTCCATTTGCAAGATTCATTAAATAATCAAAGTACTGAACATATAGAGGACGATTTAACCCAAGCTGTTCGCGAATGGCTTCAATGGTATCCTTAGATGCTCCCTCACCTGCAAGTAACACGGCAGGGTCTCCAGGGACAAGCTGCATAATAAAGAAAACTACAAATGTTACCCCAATAATAACCGGTACCGTTTGGACTAAACGGCGGATAATAAACATCAACATTGTTCCAACCTCCTTTTAATCTATTATTTTTTCATACGTGGATCAAACGCATCTCTTAATCCATCTCCAAAAATATTAAAACCAAGTACTAGAATGGAAATAGCCATACCAGGAAATAACGCAATATATGGCGCAGAGAATAAGAAATCTCTCCCATTACTTAACATCGTGCCCCATTCTGGTGATGGTGGTTGTGCTCCAAGACCAAGGAAGGATAAACCTGCTGCTGATAGAATTGCAGTCGCTAATCGAAGTGTCCCTTGAACAATAATTGGTGAAAGAATATTCGGGAAAATATGTTTGAAAATGATAGTGAAATCATTTGCACCAAGTGAACGAATGGCATCAATGTATTCAAGTCGCTTGACTTCAAGCGTTGAACCGCGAACAATACGGGCAAATAATGGAACCGAAAATGCCCCTACAGCAATTGTCACGTTAATTAAGCTTGGTCCAAGTGCACTAATAATCGCTAATGCCAAAAGGATACCAGGAAATGCAAGCATCACGTCCATGATTCTCATAATGATAGAATCGACCCATTTACCGTAATAGCCGGCAACTAAACCAAAAATGATTCCGAAAAATGCACCAAATGCAACGGCTGCAAAGCCTACTCCCATTGAAAGTCTAGACCCATATAGAATTCTACTTAAAATATCTCTCCCTTTATCATCCGTTCCCATCCAGTGCTCGAAAGATGGTGGCATTAATTTGTTTTCTAACTGAATTTCATAGGGATCATATGGAGCTAGAATTGGTGCAAATATAGCAATGAAAATATAAAAGAGTATAATAATCGCTCCAACCATTGCCGCTTTATTCACCATCATAATAGATAGAAAATCTCTAAGCCTGGATTCTTTTGGCTGAATAATAGATTGTGGTACCACAATAGGTTGTTCTGTTTTTACTTCAAGTGACATTTAAATCCCTCCTTAAATTTTTCAATCGGAAAAGTAGGTTGATTCTCTAGCTGTTTTTCTCCTCCCCCTTAAATTCCATTTTTTTATGGATTATGTACAAAGTATCAAAAATAATCCGAAAGTAAATAATTTTCAAATTTCTTGTCAAAATAGTTTAAAAACGTGTAAATATTCTGTAAATATTTCGACGTTGCATCTTCTATAATGCAGATAAGCATTTGTGAAAGGGTGTGAAGAGTACCAAGAAAGCTTTAAGGTCAGAATGATTAAAACAACTTATAATAGGGGGAGAGAAAAAAATGAGGAACAAAGAAAAATCAATTCGTACCGGAATACTATTAATATTGATCAGTTTAATGATGGTGTTCACCGCAGCTTGTTCAACTCAATCAAACAAAGCAAAAGAAACAGATAATCAATCAGAAGGATCAAAGGAAGGTGGAACTTTAACCGTTGTTCGACTTTCTGATGCTACGAAACTAGATCCACATTTTATCACTGATATTCCTTCAGCTAATATTGTTTACCAAAAGGTATATCAAGGATTAGTTGCACCAGATAAGGATATGAATATCCAACCACTTCTAGCAAAAGAGTGGAACGTTATTGACGATACAACTTGGGAATTTAAGCTACAAGAAGGCGTTACTTTTCATGACGGAGCTACTTTTAACGCAGAAGCTGTTAAAGCTACCTTTGATCGTTTACTAGACCCAGCAACAGAATCTCCACAGTATGAGAAGTTCGCGATGATAAATGAAGTGAAAATTATTGATGATTATACCGTTCAATTATCATTAGATTATCCTTACGCACCACTTCTTTCTATATTAGCAAGTAACGAGGGCAGTATTTTAAGTCCAAAGGCGTTAGCTGAGAATCCTGAAGGATTAGCAACACACCCGGTTGGAACAGGACCATTTGTCTTTGAAGCTTGGAAGACAGGTCAAGAAATTTCTTTAACTAGAAATGAAGACTATTGGGGAGAAAAAGCGAAGATTGATCGTGTAGTCTTTAAAGTAGTTCCAGAAGACGCTACACGTTTAGCGATGATTGAAACAGGAGAAGCCCACATTAACGACCAAGTACCTGTAACAGAAATTGAACGAATTGAAGCATCAGATTCGATGGGACTTTATCGTGCAGAAGGACTAGCAGTCGAATATATCGGGTTTAATACAAAGAAAAAGCCACTTAATGATGTAAGAGTTCGTAGAGCAATTAGCCACGCTGTGGAAAGAGAAGCAATCATTAGCGGTGTTTATAATAATGTCGGAACTCTTGCTAACGTCGCTATGAGTCCAAAGGTGTTTGGCCATAGTGAAAATGTGAAGCCATATGATTATGATTTAAATGAAGCAAAGAAATTATTGAAGGAAGCGGGCTATGAAAATGGTCTTGAGCTTTCACTTTTAACAAGTGACCGTAAAGAACGTATCAATATGGCTGAAGTAATTCAATCTCAGTTAAAAGGCATTGGTGTTGATGTAAAAATCCAAGTAATGGAATATGGAGCATACATCGACATGATCGATAAAGCAGAGCATGATTTATTTATCGGTGGTTGGGGTAATGCAACGGGTGATGGAGATTACAATCAATATAATCTGTTCCACACTGCGTCACAAGGACCTCCAGGAAACCACTTTTACTACAGTAAGCCAGAAGTAGACAAGTTGATTGAAGAAGCACGTCAGGAAACAAATGAGGATACTCGAAAACAATTATATGAGCAAGTCATGCAAATCGAATTAGATGATGCGGTTTATATTCCAATTCGTAACTACGAGCATTTAGCTGCTTACAGCAAAAACGTTGAAGGTTTTTGGTTAAATGCAGCTAACTACTTAATGCTTGACGAAGCTGTTATTAATGAATAGCAAATAAAATGTAAAAAAATATATAGCCAAACTGGAAAAGTACTTTTAAACCAAAAGTACTTTTCCTTCATTCAAAATCATTAGGAGGAAACGTATGACTACTCTATGGATTACTAATGTCCGATTAGAAAAAGGCTTTATCTATGAAAATGATCGAATTGTCGGTACCGAGACTGAAATTTACCATTTAAAGGTTGAAGAGGGGAAAATTACGGAAATCAGCGATAAAGCACCGAATCCCAATGAAAATCTGTATGATGCAAAAAAACAGCTTCTACTTCCTTCTTTGAGAGACATGCATATTCATATCGACAAAACCTACTATGGCGGCCCTTGGAAAGCATGTACGCCAATAACAAAAGGAATTTTTACAAGATTAGAAGAGGAAAAAGAACTTCTTCCTAAGCTATTACCTACTGCTCAACAACGTGCTGAAAAAATGATTGAACTGTATTTGAAAAATGGGCATACGCATATTCGTACCCATTGTAATGTAGACCCTGTTATCGGATTGGGGAATCTTGAAGCAACAGTGAATGCTTTGAAAAAATATGAAGATGTTCTTACATATGAAATTGTCGCCTTCCCTCAGCATGGTTTACTAAGAAGTGATTCGGTTCAATTAATTCGTGATGCAATGAAAAACGGGGCTACTTTAGTCGGGGGTGTTGACCCTGCAACCGTTGACCGAAACATCGAAAAGTCGTTAGCTACTATCTTTGAAATTGCAGTTGAAAACAATAAAGGTGTAGACATTCATTTACATGACCCGAACACATTAGGTGCTTTTACATTTGAAAGAATGGCTCATTATACAAAGGAAGCAGGGTTAAAGGGAAAAGCAACAATCAGCCATGGTATCGCATTAGGTGATCTTCAAGGGGGAGCACTGTCTGAAATGGCTGCTATCTTAAAAGACCAAGAGATTGATGTGACGACAACGGTTCCGGTTAATCGTGCAACCATCCCAATCCCTACTTTAGATCAACTAGGTATTACCGTTTCGACTGGACATGATAGTATTACTGATCATTGGTCGCCATTTGGAACAGGGAATACGATTCAAAAGCTAGGTGTTTTGGCAGAAAGATTCCGAATGATTGATGAATACTCCCTTACAAGAGCATTAAAGTATGCAACAGGAGGAATTACACCTTTGAATGAAAACGGTGAACGTGTTTGGCCGAAGGTTGGGGATAATGCAACGATGATGTTAGTCAATGCTTCGTGCTCAGCCGAAGCCATTGCTAGACGTGCTACAGTGGAAGCATTGTTTTTTAAAGGGAAAAAAGTTGAATGTAAACTAAAAGAAACCAATACAGTTCAGGTTTAGGAGGAAAATGAAATGACCACTCCATATTGGTTAACCAATGTTCGATTAGAAACGGGATATGTTCAGGATGAAAGAGGCGTTTATTCTACTGCTACTGCGCTTTTCCATTTGAAAATTCAGGAAGGAAAAATAATCGAGAAGCATGAAGCAAGTTTTATTATTCCTACCGGAGAAAAAATGGTTGATGGCAAAGGATTTCTAGCTATTCCAAGCTTTAAAGAAATGCACAATCATTTAGACAAAACCTATCTTTCTCTTGATTGGAAGGCTTGTACTCCTGTTAAAAACTTGAAGGAGCGTTTACACCTTGAAGCACTAGAGCTTGAAGAGTTAGCAAGTACAGCAAAGCAAAGAGCGAGCGCCATGATTGAATTACTTCTTTCAAAAGGGGCAACTCATATTCGTACACATGTGAATATTGATCCCTATATTGGTTTGAAAAACTTAGAAGGTGTGAAAGCGGCCTTAGAGGATTATTCCGAAAAGCTAACCTATGAAATTGTTGCTTTCCCGCAGCATGGACTTCTGAGGGGAAATGTTATTCCACTTATGAAGGAAGCAATGAGATCAGGTGCTCAGCTTGTGGGTGGGCTAGATCCAGCTGGAATTGATCGAAATATTGAAAAATCACTCTATGAAGTAATGAATCTAGCTACGGAATTTAATGCGGATATCGACATTCATTTGCATGATGGTGGACATGTCGGATTTTATACGATTGATAAGCTTACTGAAATGGTAGAAGAAGCAAAATGGCATAATCGTACTGCCGTCAGCCATGCTTTTAGTTTAGGGGATGTACCTCTAGCACAAGCAGAGGATATGGCAACTAAATTAAGTGAGTTAGGTATGTCAATCATGTCAACAATACCGATTAATCGAGTATTTCCACCTATTGACTTGTTAGACCGAAATGGAGTAAAGGTTTATTTAGGATGCGATGGGTTTTATGATTCGTGGTCCCCGTATGGAACTGGTGATTTATTAGAAAAAGTGACACGATACAGTGAGCTTTTCCGCAAAAGTGATGAGCGGTCACTTTCCCAATCGTTAAAATTTGCAACAGGCGGTCCTCTCGCCTTAACGAAGGATGGCGAAGTTGCTTGGCCAATGGTAGGCGACGAAGCCAGCTTAGTACTTGTTAATGCATCTTGCTCAGCAGAAGCTGTTGCTAGAACACCGAAACGTGAAGCTGTATTGTTTAAAGGGAAAATAGTTTCTGGAGAACTTTAAAGAGTAACAAAGGAAGCTCTATCTGGAGCTTCCTTTAATTATTACTATTATTCTCATTCGAACTAGTCTGTTGAAAATTCTTATTCAAAAGTCTAAATATTTTTAACGCTAATTGAAGTTGCAATAGTTCCTCAGAGTTCTTTAAATCACTGTTTAATATTTCCTTTATTTTATCAATTCGATAAATCAAGGTATTTCGATGTAAAAACATCGCTTTGGCCGTTTCGCTAATATTAAGATTATTACTAAAGAAGTTTTCTAGGGTAACGATATAGCTCGTTCCGTGCAATCGATCATGTTCATATATCGTTCCAAGACTTTTCATAAAAAAGGATTCTAACTCCATATCCTTAATATTTGTATCTAAAAAATGATAAACCGAGTGATCTTCGAAGTGAGAAATGCCACCTCTATCTTCAAACTTTTGCATAAGTCTAATTGATTCATTTGCTTCTGAAAAGCTTTTGTGCAATAAGTGTATAGTATCGTATTGACTACCGATACCGATTAATAAGGTGGATTTTGGAATTTGTTTATTTAAGACCAAATAAATATCATTTGCATATTTTTTAGCTTCATTGATTTTAATTGCAGCTCGGTTTTCGCTTTGTCCAATCAATATAATGATGCGATTGTTTCGGTGAAAACAAGTAATCTCTCCATTTGCTAAACTAGAGTGTTCGTACACCAATTCCACACATTTTCTCGTTTTATTTTCAAGATGAACTTTCTTTGCTATGAAGTCTTCATATTGATTTTGGTCCTGTGACTCAATATTTACGACAATACTATAATACTTATAGGTAGTATTTAGTCCATGCAATTCGCTTAAGCTTAGTAAGGTATCACCCGATGTGATTTTTCCGGTTAATAAATCGTCAAAGAAGTCTTGTCTAATTTTTAGTTTCACTTCTTCGATTTCCCTTGCTTTAATTCTTTCGAGTGCCATATTTGTAGATGCTTGTTCTAAAATAATATAGTCAAATTCGGATAACTCTTTCACTGTCTGCCAAACAATAATGTACCCATAAATATAATTTGCTACCGCAACAGGAAGGATACGGCACTTTATTTCCAATTCTTCTAAATTGTAAATACGCTTAATTGACTTTTTGATATCGCTAATATCGTTCGGGATGGATTCAATAAATGCCTTATTGAAAACGGGTCTGTTTTTTACCAAATCAAGGGAATAAGCTAAAGGGACCTTATTATCAATGTGTTCCGTAAAGTGCAACAGCTTCCAATCCTTATCTACTAATACAATGGGATTCATAATTGTTTCTGATAACAAGGAGGATATTTTTTCAATACCTCCACCTTCAAGAGTTATTCTAAAGAACAAATTATGCATATCCAATGTTTTTCGATTTAATAAATCATACCGGCCAGATGCCTTTTCATTAATAATCGATATGACTTTTGAAAGAGTATATTCAAATGGTAATTCGATAAGTGGAAGGCCAAGTTTATTTGCTTGATCAATCATATTCTGTGGTAGCGTATCAAAGTACCTTTTCATTTTAACGACTAGTCCGGAGCAATTAATCTCCGAAAGTTCTTTGATAATGCGATTTTGCAACTCTTCATTATCTTTAAAGATATAGCCTGTCGACAAAAGTAATTCATTTGGTGATAGCCAGTCAAATGCTTCTGGATTTTCAATGATATTAACAATTGAAATTTCATTATTAATCCCCTGTTCTCCAGCTACAATTTTAAGTCCATCGATTGATTTTATATCAAATAAATCCTTTACTGTAAGCAATTCTCCTCACTCCATTGTCATAATTTAATCACAATTCATTGTACAACATGCACAATTGATATCAACTCTTTTTGGTTTTGATAAACAATGACCTTTTTATGCATCACGTCTAAAATAAGCAATGTAAGGGATAGCGTTTAACATTCAATTTACTGGATTTCTCGTTAATTGTACAACATTAACAAGAAAAATCTACGCACTCTCCCTTTAGGAAGTGACAAATCACAAATAAAAATGTGGAGGTAGATTAGTAACGAGGTGTCTTTAGTGAGATATGCAATTTCAGGTGATAGTGATTTTATCCAGAAAATAAAAGCAAGTGAGTTCAGTGGATATGTTCATAGTATTTTTAACAGAACCGTGAATATTCAGAGCTTAGAAAATGGTGAACTTTACACGGTTGCATGTCAAGAAATAGATAATGGTCCCAATACTCTTGTTATACAGGTAGAACGATTTAATACTATTAATCTTTCAGTCAATGACCAAGTCTATACTGAAAATAATTTTCTGCACATTGCAAATAAGTTGACCATAGCTGTTGATAAAGCTGCATTGTGGGAGAGTATTTTGCCGGAATACCCGCAAAAGGTTGAAATCTTAAATAGAAATTCAACTAAAATGAGGGATTATATTGACCATTATGGTATAGGTGGGGGAATGAAGAAATCAAACCATCCGACTACTCCTTTTGAGATTGAATTATCAAGATTGCTAGAAGAAAGAACTGGTTTACTACTAACGGAGTTGTTCAACAACCGACACTCAGAGGCAATAGAAAAAGCAAGCAAATTAATAGGTCTCGGTCCAGGGTTAACGCCCTCGGGTGATGATTTTTTAGTAGGATTGTTTACTATATTAAACCTTCCGAAAAGCCCAACTCATCCTTTAAAGGATTTTTGCTTAGAAGTAGTAAAACTAGCAAAACCATTAACAAATGAAATTAGTTATATGGCCATGCAAAAAGCATCAATTGGTAAAGTCAGAGAGTCTATTATTTCCTTAATTCATTCTATTCTTTATGGAACAGAAGAAGACTTGATTCTCTCTTTAAATAAAGTATTAAAAATCGGCTCCTCTTCCGGAACAGATATCGCATTAGGAATCCTTGCGGGATTGGAAGCTAATAAAATAGCTGGAGGTAAAGTATGACTGTACAAGTTGTAATCAAACCAAACACATATTTTGATTCAGTATCCTTAATGTCCTTATCAACAAAAGCAAACCAAGTTGAAGGCGTTGAACAAGCGATTATTGCTATGGGTACAGAAATGAATAAAGGGGTAATCAGAAATGTTGGCTTAATGACCCCTGAAGTTGAGGAAGCAAAGAACAGTGATCTGATGATTGTAGTGAAGGCTGCAACAGATGAGTTATGTGAAAACGCTTTCGTAAGTATTAATGAATTATTAACGAAGAAGAATACAAACACTGGAAAAAGTGAAGTGAAATATTCAACCATTTCTTCAGCTGCACAAAGTATTCCAGAAGCAAATCTTGCTGTTATTTCCGTAAACGGAGCTTATGCAGCTAGAGAAGCAAAAAAGGCGCTTGAAAATGACCTTCATGTCATGCTGTTTAGTGACAATGTAAGCATTGAAGAGGAAATCGAATTAAAGAAATTTGCACATGAAAAAGGCTTATTAATGATGGGTCCTGACTGTGGTACAGCCATTCTTGGTAACATAGGATTAGCATTTGCTAATGCGGTAAGAAAAGGTGAAATTGGTATCGTTGGAGCTTCAGGAACAGGAAGTCAGGAAATTAGCGTTCGAATTCATGATTTCGGCGGTGGAATTACTCAGCTTATCGGAACTGGTGGTAGAGATTTAAGTGAAGAAGTTGGCGGAATCATGATGCTAGACGGCATTAAGGCGCTAGACGAAGACGAAGCTACAAAAGTTATTGTTCTAGTTTCTAAACCACCTGCACCAAGTGTAGAAGAAAAAATTCTTGCCCAAATTAGCCAATGTAAAAAACCAGTTGTTGTTTGGTTTATTGGTGGGGATGAAGAAAAGATTACTAAAGCTGGCGGACATTTTGCAAAAATGTCTAAAGAAGCTGCACTAAAGGCTGTTCTTTTAGCTGGGGCAGATGAAAGCAAAATTAACAAACGTGCACTAAATATCCCTCTAATTGAAGAGGTTAGAGCAAAATTAAAACCAGAACAAAAGTACATTCGTGGATTATTCTGTGGCGGTACGCTTTGTGATGAAGCTATGTATGCAGCGATGGAAAAGTTCGATAATGTCTATAGCAACATCCAGAAAAACGCTGACTACCTTTTAGAAGATAATAATGTAAGCAAGGAACATACGTTTATCGATTTTGGTGATGATGAATTTACAAAAGGTAAACCACATCCAATGATTGATCCATCTACACGTATCGAAAGATTTAAACAAGAAGCGAAGGATCCATCTGTTGGTGTCATTGTGATGGACTTTGTATTAGGCTTTGGTTCACACGAAGATCCAGTTGGTGTCATGCTTCCTGCTATTATCGAAGCAAAGCAATTAGCTGAACAAGAAGGAAGACATTTAGAAATCTTAGGCTATGTCCTTGGAACTGACTTAGATTATCAAAACTTCGACGAACAAGTGGAAAAATTAATTGCTGCAGGTGTGACACATGCAAGTAGCAGTCAGAATGCAGGATTATTAGCAAGAGAATTCGTCGTGAAAGGAGAATAGTCATGAGTAAAATTAATGAACTTTTCAAAAGTAAAATTCATGCCATTAATGTAGGAATCGAATTTTTTAAAGATGATATCGTAAAGCAAAATGCTAGTGCCACTCATTTAGATTGGACACCACCAGGTGGAGGAAAGCCTGAGCTTATTGCAGCACTTGATAAGCTTGAAAATCCGAGCGTGCTTGAAAAAATTGAAGAGGCAAACAAACTTGCAGTAGAAAGAATCGTTAACTCACAACCAGTTCTTATCGGCTTTGACCAAGCAATTAATTGTGTTCCTGGTATGACGAAGACGACGATTCTTCACGCTGGACCACCAATCACTTTTGATAAAATGAGTGGTCCAATGAAAGGAGCAGTAACAGGGGCTCTAGTTTTTGAAGGATTAGCTAAGGACATTGAAGAAGCATATGAAGTTGCAGCATCAGGTGCTATTACGTTTGCACCATGCCATGAACACAATTGTGTTGGTTCGATGGCAGGGGTAACATCTGCTTCCATGTTTATGCACATCGTTGAGAATAAAACGTATGGAAATATCGCGTATACAAACTTAAGTGAACAAATGGCTAAAATTCTACGTATGGGTGCAAATGATCAAAGTGTTATTGACCGTTTAAATTGGATGCGTGATGTATTAGGGCCAATCTTAAGAGATGCAATGAAACTTAATACAGATGGAATTGATTTACGCTTAATGCTAGCACAAGCTCTTCATATGGGTGATGAGTGTCATAACCGTAACGTTGCGGGGACAACGCTACTAATTCAAGCTTTAACTCCTTATATTTTAGAGACAGATTTTACGACTGAACAAAAGCGTCAAGTATTTGATTTCGTGGCTAGCAGTGATTATTTCTCTGGTCCAACTTGGATGGCTCTATCGAAATGTGCTCTTGATGCCGCTCATGGTATCGAAAACAGCACGATTGTAACAACGATGGCTCGTAACGGTGTTGAATTCGGTATTCGTGTGAGTGGAATGGCTGGAAATACATGGTTTACTGGACCAGCACAAAAAGTAGTAGGACCAATGTTTGCTGGCTATAAACCAGAAGATTCAGGTTTAGATATTGGTGATAGTGCGATTACAGAAACATATGGTATCGGAGGATTTGCGATGGCAACCGCTCCAGCAATTGTTGCACTTGTAGGTGGAACAGTTGATGAAGCAATTGGTTTCTCTACTAAAATGAAGGAAATCACAACGACTGAAAATCCAAATGTTACGATACCATTATTGAATTTTATGGGAATCGCAACAGGGATTGATGTTCGAAAAGTAACGCAAACAGGCATCATGCCAGTTATCAATACAGCGATAGCTCACAAGGAACCAGGCATTGGAATGATTGGTGCGGGTATTACTTATCCACCAGTTGAAGCGTTTGAAAAGGCATTACTTACTTTAAGTGAAAACATTAATTAGATTTTTTCTAAACATGGGGAGACTAGCTAATACTAGGTTTCCCTGTTATCTCCATAAGGTTTTTCAGTTGGCTAAATCATCAAAAGGGAGTGCGGATTAAAATTTGGAGTGAATTCTATTGACTGTATCATTTATACAACTATGGCGATTATTCCATACTTTAATCCTTATTCCATTTTAGCTGTAATAAAAAAATAATGCATTTTTAAGGAGATTATTACATGGGGAATATAAAATTTTGGAAAAAGGGAGACATTGCTGCTTCCTTCGGTTTGTTCGTTAATGTTCTGACAGACTTTTTGGTTATGATCTCATTATTAATTGGTGTAGTTGGTATGCCAAGTGAGTTTGTATTTAAACGAATTGTTCCAGGCTTTGGATTTGCTGTATTGTTATCAGGTATTATTTTTGCTTATTTCGCCTATCAATTAGCGAAGAAAACAGGAAGAACAGATGTAACCGCGCTTCCATCAGGTTCTAGTTCACCTGGTATTTTTCTAATAGTATTTGTGATTATGCTTCCTCTTTATCATCAAACACAGGATGCTGTTTTCACAACAACAGTTGCCGTGATTTGGGGCTTTGTAGAGGCTGCCATTTTATTTCTAGGAGCATTCCTAGGTGAAACGATTAGAAAAATTGTACCAAGAACCGTATTGTTAGCAGCCTTGGCAGGTTTGGCATTTGTATTCTTGGGTATGAACCCAATGCTACAATCATTTGAGATGCCTGTAGTGGCATTTGTTGCATTAATCATTATTTTCATGAACTGGTTAAGTAAACATCCTATTTTAAAGAAAATACCTACAGGTCTATTATTGATTGTAGTTGGAACAGCCATTGCTTGGATAGCTGGATATCAAAATCCTGCTGATGTTACTGAAGCGCTTAAATCATTTGGCTTTAATCCTCCAATGTTGCATTTAAATGGGCTTTTCGACCACTTTAATGCTGCTTTGCCATATTTATTAACTGCAGTACCTTTAGGGTTAGCAAACTACATTTTCAACTTGGAAAACGTAGAAGCTGCTGCTGTTAGCGGGGATGAATACAAAACTCGAGATGTTATGCTTGCAAACGGTTTCTCAACTGCAATAGGCGGCCTTTGTGGTAACCCATTCCCAGTAACTGTATATGTAGGTCATGCTGGTTGGAAAGAAGTTGGTGCAGGATTAGGCTATTCTATAGCTAGCTCTGTTGCAATATTCTTATTATCGATTTTCAGTCTTATGGGTCTGTTGCTAGCTATTGTCCCAATTGCTGCTATTGTTCCGATGCTCGTGTTTATTGCGATTGTCACAGGTCATCAAGTTGTCAAAGAAAGCCCGAAATTTGAAGCTCCGGCAATCTTTGTATGTTTCTTCCCATGGGTTGCTAACTGGGCACTTGTTGCTGTTAATAATGCACTTTCAGCTGCTGGTATGTCTGTGGGCGATGCTGCCGGTCAAGTATCTTCTGTTGCTCTGCACAATGCTGGTCTATTCTACGATGGCTTGGTTGCTCTAGGTAATGGTGCTCCTATTACGAGTGTTCTTTGGGGTTGTATAGCTGTATTTACTATCCGTAACACGCCTATTGGAGGCATTATAGCTGCATTGCTAGCATCCGCTTTAACTTTTATTGGTGCAATTCATACAAGCACTATCGGACTTGCACAAGCAACTGCTATGCCTTTCGTTTTAGGATATTTGCTAATTGCAGCATTTTTAGCGTATAAACTCTATGTGAATAAGAAGGATAATATTGGTCCTGTAACAGAGTAGAAGTAGGAGGGTTTTAAATATGGATTATATGAAATTAGCTGCAGATGCTACGTTTGTAGGAATGGCGAACAAAGTTGGTGGACCATTTGGTGCAACAATTGTTCGAGGTGATGAGATTATCGCTGTAGTAAGCAATACAATGATGAGAGATACTGACATTTCTGCTCATGCTGAAATGGTTGCCATTCGCGAGGCTACTAAAAAACTTGGAACAATGGATTTATCTGATTGCGTAATCTATGCAACTTGTGAACCTTGTCCAATGTGTGTATCTGCCATTATTTGGTCAGGTATTAAAGAAGTTTATTACTGTAATACGAGCGAAGATGCTGATAAATATGGCTTCTCTGATATGCATTTACGTAAGTATTTAACAGGTGAAGATAAAAGTGTTCTCAACATGGTTAAGGTAGAGCAAAGAGAAGATTGTGATCATTTGTTTGAGTTTTTCAATAAATTAAATAAATAGCGCTAGTTTATTATTCATAATTGCTCCGGTACTGTGAACAACAGTATCGGACCTATTTTTATAAAGATTAGTAGGAATGTTCTATAAAGTTCATAAAAGAGAGGTTAATGATGGTGAGAACTGAAACATTAAATCAACAACTTATTGCAGCAAGTGAACAAGGTGATGTTGATGTTGTCCGTCAACTTTTAGTAGATGGGGCGAATGTTGAGTATAAGGATTTAGATGGTCGCACAGCTTTAATGGCTGCCACTCAAAAAAATCAAATTGAAGTTGTAAAAGTGCTTTTAGAAGCTGGTAGTGATGTGAATACGAGAGACATTACCCTTTTAACACCATTTATTTGTTCTGGAGCGAACGGTTTTCACGAAATCTTAAGCCTTATGTTGAACTTTGGAGCAGATTTAAAGAGTGTAAATCGTTTTGGTGGCACAGCTTTACTACCTTCAAGTGAAAAAGGGTATCTAAAAACCGTGCAAAGATGTTTAGATGCTGGAATTCCAGTTAATCATGCTAATGATTTAGGCTGGTCTGCGCTTTTAGAGTCAGTTATTTTAGGAAATGGCGGACGCTTATACTCTGACATTATTGAACTACTTGTTGAAGCTGGAGCGGATGTTCATTTAGCTGATAGAGATGGAAAATCATCCTTACAGCACGCTGAGGAATTAAAGCATGATAAGGTCGTAAAGCTTCTTACAAAAGAATATGTAGAAAGCAACGAATCTATTAAAAATGCAAAAGCTCTTGGAAGAATGGATCATTACGAAGAAGCCATTGAGGTAATAACTAAAGCTCTTGAAACGGATAGTCAAAATTTGGATTTAATCTACTATAAAGGATATTTTTTACAAGAGTTAAAGAAATATGAAGAGGCTCTTGAGCAATATCAAAAGGCGGTAGCACTTAATCCGAACGATCTTGATTTCTATTTCTATACAGCAAATACGTTCAGATCAATGAAAAAACAAGAAGAGGCTCTTGCAGAATATGATAAAGCTGTAGCAAAAGACCCAAATGAAACTTTCTATCTTTACCATAAATCAAACTATTTAAGAGAACTTGGCAAACATGAGGATGCTGTAGACGCAATGAATCAGCTTTTAGCACTACAGCCACATCGTTATGATTTCTCTTTCCATAAGGCCAACAGCCTTCGTTCCTTAGGAAAACACGAAGAAGCAATTGAAGCAATTGAAAATGCGATTGCCAATGATCCAGAGAATCCTCTATATCACACGCATAAGCAAAAATCACTTGAATTGCTAGGAAAGTAACAGACAGAATTAGCTGGAGGAGAAAAAGATGGAAAAATTAGTTATT
Organism: Pseudoneobacillus rhizosphaerae; assembly: GCF_917563885.1. GTDB lineage: Bacteria > Bacillota > Bacilli > Bacillales > Cytobacillaceae > Pseudoneobacillus > Pseudoneobacillus rhizosphaerae. The sequence continues at coordinate 30,810 of NZ_CAKJTG010000021.1, read as the reverse complement.
GTTGCCATCGGAGGCAACTCATTAGTACGAGATAATGGTCGCGACACGATTCAAGATCAATATGAAGCAGTGTGTGAAACAGCAGTAAACATCGCGGATATGGTTGAAGCAGGCTACAATGTTGTTGTTACTCATGGAAATGGTCCGCAAGTAGGCTTTGGACTAAGAAGGTCTGAAATTGCCAACGAAATTGCTGGAATGCCAGAAGTTCCCCTTGTAAATTGTGGTGCAGATACACAAGGTGGGATTGGATATCAAATTCAACAAGCTTTAACTAATGAATTTGCCCAAAGAGGTATTAACAAAAAAGTTGCTACTGTCATTACTCAGGTTGAAGTTAGTAAAGATGATCCTAATTTCAAGAATCCGACGAAACCGGTAGGAGCATTCTATACGTTAGAGCAATCAGAAGAAATGAAAAAGGAACACCCGGATTGGATTTTCATTGAAGATTCTGGCCGTGGCTACAGAAGAGTCGTTCCATCTCCAAAACCAATTGATATTGTTGAAAAGGATGCCATCAAAACATTGATTAACTCTGGTTTTGTTGTTATTGCTGTCGGGGGTGGCGGAATTCCAGTTGTGAAATCTGATAATAACACGTACCAAGGTATTGATGCTGTTATTGATAAAGATTTTGCTACCAGTCTTTTAGCCGATCAAGTTAATGCTGAGACGTTAATTATTACAACAGGGGTTTCACGGGTATGTATTAATTTCGGAAAACCGAATCAATTAGCACTTGAAAAAATATCGGTAGAAGAAACAAAACAATATGTTCTTGAAAACCACTTCCCTCCAGGAAGTATGCTACCTAAAATTGAGGCTAGCTTAAGCTTCTTAGAAAACAATGGTACTCGAGTAATTATTACAAATCCAGAAAGTTTGAAGGATGCAATTAATGAAAATGCGGGTACTCACATAGTTAAATAGATTAATTGTGTGGGTTGCACAACAAAGTATTAGGTTGAAATTTTTTAAGTGATTTATAAACCATTGTGCAGGTTAACTAAAATGAAGAGAAAATAAGGAAGCTCAAAATATGAGCTTCCTTATGTATTTATGATTATGTTTTTAATGGAAATCATTTATTATTAAAATTTGGAATGGTTTTAAGTTAGAAATAACTTGGATTCTTGTAATCGAAAGTGGTGGAACAAAACTATGAACAAGTGGCTTTCATCTATGACGTTTTTTTCTTCTGTTCAGTGGCTGTTTTTTATTTTTGCAAATACGGTTGTCGTTCCAATCTCCATTGCGACAGTATTTGAACTTTCTTCAGATATAAGAGAAATAATGTTAAGTAACTCTCTAATATTTACTGGTCTAGCATGTGTATTTCAAGGGTGGATGGGGCATCGATTTCCTTTTATGGAGGGGCATTCTGGATTGTTATGGGGTGTCATAATAAATTTAGGGTTATCTGCTAGCTCCATGGGATTGAGTCTAACTACGATTGGGGGCGGAATTGTAACAGGAATAATATTAGCATGCCTCGTCACTTTACTTTTAGTATTAATTCCTGGGGTTCCATTTCTAAAGTCAATTTTTTCCCCGATGGTTATGACGGTCTACTTATTTTTATTAACCTTTCAACTAATTTTTATTTTTTTTAAAGGGATGTTTCCTTTAACAGAAAACGGTACTATCAATGTACCTATTAGTTTATTATCTCTAGTAATTGTTATTTTTGTTAGTGTCATGAAGCTAAAAGGCTCCCAAACTATAAGTAACTTTTCTATTTTGATTGGAATAATAGTTGGATGGATATTATTTAATATTTTATTTGTAGATGAGATGGCAAGTGTTTCTCGTAGCTCTGCTTCTTCCTTTACTTTATTTCCTTTAGGTAATCCTAATTTTGAAGTAGGAATCGTTGCTGTAACCTTCTTCGCTGTGATGCTAAATCTAACTAATACGATTGCTTCGATAAGTACAGGTGATGTACTATATAACAGAAATTCTTCTAATAAAAAGTTTCGTAATTCCATTTTTATAACGACTATTTTTTCAATCATTGGCACAGGGTTTGGATTAGTTCCGTTTACTCCGTTTTCATCCTCAATTGGATTTTTACAAAGTACGCGGATTTTTCAGCGGGCGCCATTTTTTATTGGTGGTGGATTATTAACTGTAGTAGGACTAATACCAATGTTGAGTACTTTTTTGGCAACTATGCCAATTACAGTTGGTAACGCAGTATTATTTGTTGCTTATTTGCAACTATTTGGAACTGCCTTTAGTAGTCTTGGTGGAAAGACTTTTAACTCAAACACTATTTTTCGTTTAGCTGTACCAATTTTAGTAGGGATTAGTTTAATGAATATGCCTATTTCTGTTTTTTCAAATTTACCGATTTTTATACAACCTTTTGTTACAAATGGTCTTATAATGGGAGTATTAATTTCGATACTATTTGAGAAATTAATCAATTGGTCATCGTTTGAGCAATTAGAAATGGTAAATAAGTAGAAGCCCCCCTGTCAATGTGGCAGGAGGGCTATTTTTATATTATAGAAATTCTTGAATGGCTATCGCATTTTGCAGAACAGCTTCCTCCAATACATCAATTCCGATTAAAATATCATCCATCTCAGTAAACTCATCAGGATGATGACTTAATCCATCAACTGAAGGAATAAAGATAAGGCCAACAGGACCAAGCCTTGTCATATTCATGGCATCATGACCAGCACCGCTTTGCATAAATTGGTAGCTTAATTGTTTCTCTTCACAAATGTCTTTTAGATGTTCCATTAGATCTGTAGAAAGTAAGACTGGCTCCTCTACACTAATTTCTTTACTCTCTATATTGAGTTTTCTATCATCTTTAATAGAAGAAATCGTCTTATACAAATGTTCAATCACACGTTCCCTTGATGGAATGGAAGTAGATCGGATGTCGACTTTAATCTCTACCTCACCAGGAACCACATTCATTGCACCTGAAAATACATCTAACACTCCTACTGTAGCAACCGTTTCATGAGCTTGTTCTAGTTTTGCCACCTTTTCAAGCTCTAAAGCTATTTCAGAGGCCCCTAAAAGAGCATCACTTCTCATATTCATTGGTGTAGTTCCTGAATGTGAAGCTTTACCAAATATTCTTATAAGGAATCTTGCAGGAGCGGCTATACCTGTCACAATCCCAATTTTTTTCTTATTGTTGACAAGTACTGGACCTTGTTCAATATGTAACTCGAAAAATGCTTTAAATTGCTCATTTATTCTGCTTGACTGCTCGATACTATTAAAATCTAGGGCACAAAGAGAGAAGGCTTTTTCCATTGAGATTCCGTCGCGGTCCGTTAAAAACCGATATTTCTCTTTGTTTATTAATCCTGCCATCGCTTTACTACCAATGGTTGATACGCCAAACCTAGAAGATTCCTCACATGCAAATGATATGATCTCAATGGGATGATCCGTTTCAATCTTTTTGTCATTTAGACGTTTTATTACTTCAAGCGCTGCTGTTACTCCAACGATACCATCATATTTTCCACCTTGATATACCGTGTCTAAATGTGATCCTATGACTACTGGTGGCAGACCTTTTATTTTTCCATCACGTCTAGCAATAATGTTTCCACATGGATCCATTCGGATTTCCATCATTTCCGCCTTACACATTCGCATAAATGCATGGGTACATGCCTGTTCAACACCTGTGTAGGCAACTCGAGTAATCCCTATTTCTCCAGAATTATATTGATTTATATTATTTAATAATCTTTCATATCTTTCCTTCTTATCCATATAAGCATCTCCTATATAAAAATAAGTTCGATAGAGAGTTAAATAATCATTTTACCTTCTATTCTTTGAGTTGTATAGGTTGATATCGGAAAATATAGAAATATTGAAAAAATAAATCAATAAACTACAAGTTAGGAATAATATATCCTATTTATGTATTGGAAACACCCTCCATATTGCCACTTTTCAGTGCAATATATGTAGCATTCTATTATAATTTAAATAACGGTTACACTTTGACAGATATTTCTGGAAAATGTTAAGAAAAGGTGGAAATAAAATGGATCATCAAAAAATAATAAATATTTTAGAGCAAGAATTAGTGATCGCCTTAGGCTGTACGGAACCAGTTGCCATTGCATTAGCTACCGCGACTGCTAAAAAATATATTCATAGCCCTGTAACGGGTATACAAGTTAAGGTAAGCGGAAATATTTTAAAGAATGCCAAAGCTGTTGGTATTCCTGGCATGAAATCGACAGGAATTGATTTTGCTGCAGCAATTGGATTTATCGCAGGAAATCCAGACAAAAAGCTTGAGGTTCTTGAGAATATTACTATAAGTGAAGAAGAATTGGCACTGCAACTGCTTCAAAAAGGATTAATTACGGTATCAATAGCCGATTCACCGAAAAAGCTTTATATTGAAATCATCGCAACTTCTGATCATGAAAGAGTGAAGGTCGTCATTGCTGATAACCATACAAATATTACTTTAATAGAAAGTAATGGTAAGGATGTTTTTAAGGGCGGCTGCGAACATATAGGTATATTATCGGATCCGGACTTATTAACTGGACTAACAATAGCTGAAATATTTGAATTCATTAAAACAGTAAATCTAGAGGAACTCCACCTAGTGAAACAAAGTATAGAATTAAACAAAGCAATTGGTCTAGAAGGCTTGACCAATTCGTATGGTTTAGAGGTAGGTAAAACGATAAAAGAAAATATCGCGAAGGGTTACCTATCTGATGATTTAGCAACTAGTGCGATGTCGCTAGCAGCTGCAGGCTCAGATGCTAGAATGGCAGGAAGTATTCTTCCTGTTATGGCGAATACGGGTAGTGGAAATCAAGGGATAGCCGTGACTCTTCCTGTAGTTGCTGTTGCTGAAAAGTTAAAGGCCGATCAAGAAACGATGATTCGTGCCGTAGCTCTTAGTCATCTGTTAACTATTCATATTAAATCTAAATTTGGTCGTCTTTCTGCACTTTGTGGTGTAACGGCAGCTGGAATGGGAGCTAGTGGCGGCATTGCTTTTCTTCTTGGAGGAGAGCTATTTGAAATCGAAGCTGCGGTTCAAAATACGATTGGAAATGTCACAGGCATGATTTGTGATGGGGCAAAGGCTGGCTGTGCGATGAAGGTTTCAACTTGTTCGAATGTAGCTGTACAATCAGCACTACTAGCAATGAATCAGAAAAAGATACAATCCACAGATGGGTTCATTCATAATAATGTTGAAAAAAGCATAGAAAGCTTTTGTAAGCTAGGAAATCAAGGTACATTGCAAACGGATCAATTAATATTGGAATTAATGCTTGAAGAAAAAGAATAAGGCTCTTTTCGTAAACTTTGTTGCTATTACATCTAAAATAACAACCTAAATCATGGAATAGCACAATAAAACTTAAAATAAGGACGAAAAGATGCCCCGAAGCCTTAATAAATACGGGTTTAAACTTAGTTCGAAAAGCAACAATCTTTGCGAAAACAGCCAAGAATAAAAAGTTTGAAGGGGTGAATTCAAAAAGAATTCACCCCTTTTAGCAGTAACGGGCCAGTATTTTGTCAAAGGACCTCATTTTTTGAATTATTTTGTCAGTTTATGATTCTATCGTTTTTCTATCTATGATAATATATAAAAGCATCTTATATTGTCATATTTTACTGAAGGTCGGAGATATTAATGAAAAAACACAGCATATGGGGTCCGATCATTTCAATGGTAGTACCTTACATATTTTTTGAAGCTTTAAGATTTGGTGTTTTTACAGATACAGAATTTGTCTTGCCATCTGGCCATTTTTATATCGTTACAGCTGTAGCCATTTTAGCAACTTTAATTGCAATTGCAATTGGCATAGCAGGTAGAAGATTACGGAATATTAAGGTCACTTTCCTAGCGTTGTCGTTCATCTCCCTTGCCCAAATGTTTTCCGTGCATGGGTTATCAACGCCTTACTTTATTTTGGATGTGACACATTTACCGGCTGTTTCAGCACAATTAAGTATGATTTTAGCCACCATTTGGCTCATGTTTTCTTCTTTACCAACAGATAGTAAAATCGTAGGATTTTTCACAAAACATAATAGACGTTTACTACCAATATGGATAGGACTATTATCCCTATTTGGTGTATTAAGTATGCTTGATCCACACATGGTCGACATCATTCCTTTAACAGTTAAGCCTCTTAATTGGGTCATAATGATAAGTACAATCCTACTAAACATCATTACGATGTATCGTTACTATCATTCGTATCGCTATACAAGGTTTCCAATTCAGATATCAATTGTTTATAGTGCAGGTTGGCTAATTGTTTCACAGCTTATTATGACTTTAGGTGAAACGTGGAGAATGAGCTGGTGGACTTATCATTTTCTTTTATTAGCTTCTATGATTGTTATGTTATTTGGCCTATTCAAGCAATATGCTGTTAAGGGAACCTTAGGAGCCTCTTTAAGGGCATTGTTTACGAATGATCCTTTTGAACGAATTAGTGGCAGTTTATCACGAAGCGTGAAGGACCTAGTTGTAGAAACAGAAAAAAAGGATTCCTATACAGCTGGTCATACGTTTAGGGTCACAATGTATGGGTTGAAGCTTGCTGAGGAGCTTCATTTAAAACCAGAATCACTTCGGATAATTGCAGAAGGGACACTTCTTCATGATGTAGGAAAAATTAGAATACCTGAATCAATTTTAAACAAACCTGGCCAATTAACTGCGGAAGAAAGAGGAATTATCGAAAAGCATCCTTTATTTGGATATGAGATGTGTAGGGAACTAGGGCTGATGATGGAGGAATTAAGTATTATTCGTTCACATCATGAAAAATGGGATGGCAGTGGATATCCAGACCAGCTTAAAGGTGATGAAATTCCTTATTTAGCAAGGGTAATAGCGGTTGTGGATGTGTATGATGCTCTAACCTCAGATCGATCTTACCGAAAAGCTTGGACCCATGAGAAAGCGATGAAACTTATTGAAAATCAAAAAGGAATACATTTTGATCCTAAATGTGTCGAAGCTTGGGTTAATCTTTGTCAACGAAATCCAGATGTTTACTTGTATCCTTCGCTAACTATAAAGGACGATAATACTGGCACCTTCATTTCAAAATTTTAGATATTTATGAACATTAAAGAAGAGCCCACTGCATGTGAGCTCTTTTTTATTATCTAGGAATTTATCGATTAGGTCTAAACAAACAACATAACTCAGGAGATAACAGGTTATTAATTTCAGGTTCATTAATTTTATAGTAGCTCCATGTTCCTTGAGTTTCTTTTACTATTAGATTCGCATCAAGTAAAATTTTTAAGTGGTACGATAGCTTCGATTGAGTCATACTGATTAGGTCGCATAAATCACAGACACAAATTGATTCCTGTTGGCACAATAAGTTTAATATTTGAAGACGCTTTTTGTCTGCAAGAGCTTTAAAACTTCTTTCATACTCTGCAAAGGTATTTTCCAGTGAAATATCCTGTAAAGGGATTAAATTCTCCATATTACAACCTCCTTTAAATCAAATTCCTTTGATATAATTATAATTATTATATGCAATAAGATGAAAAGATTCAAATAACTAATCAAAAAAAGTGATAATGAACATAACCGATTGTTATCCTTAATCTAAAAAGGGATGAGCGAAGATGAAATTTATATTAGCTCCAGATTCATTTAAAGAGAGCATGAGTGCAAAGAAAGCTGCCCTTGCGATGGAAGAAGGCATAAAGAGAGTCTTTCCTGATGCAGAGTGTGTCATTATTCCGATGGCAGATGGTGGTGAAGGAACTGTTCAATCATTAGTCGATGGTACAAATGGAGAAATCGTAAAAGTTGAGGTTATTGGTCCTCTAGGGGAAAAAGTAGAAGCTGAGTACGGTTTATTAGGAAGTGGTCAAACAGCGGTTATTGAAATGGCAAGTGCAAGCGGGCTTGAATTACTCAAAAAAGAGGTACGAAACCCTCGAATAACAACGTCTTTTGGAACAGGTGAGTTAATTAAGCATGCCCTAGATCAAGGTGTAAAGAATATCCTAATTGGTATAGGTGGAAGTGCTACTAATGACGGTGGGGTTGGAATGCTTCAAGCTCTAGGTGTCTCCTTTAAGGATAAGGAAGGGTTTGAACTTCCTTATGGAGGAGGAAATCTAGGGAGACTTCACTCGATTGATTTAAGTGGAATTGATAAACGGTTATATACGACTAAAATTGAAGTAGCCTGTGATGTGACAAATCCTTTAATAGGAAAAAATGGTGCATCGTATATCTTTGGTCCACAAAAAGGTGCTACAGCAGAAGTAGTGGAAGAGTTAGAACAGAACCTAGCACATTATGCCCATATGATAAAAGCAGAACTAGGTATTGATATTGCCACAGTTGAAGGTGCTGGAGCAGCAGGTGGTCTAGGAGCCGGGTTGTTGGCCTTCCTTAATGCTGAATTAAAAAAAGGCATTAACCTTGTTATTGAACATACTAACCTAAAGGAAAGAATGATAGGAGCTAGATATGTGTTTACAGGGGAAGGAAGTATAGATGGGCAAACGGTGTTTGGTAAAACCCCATTTGGTGTTTCTTCAACTGCAAGGGAACTTAATATTCCTGTAGTAGCCTTTGCTGGAAAAATTGGTAAAGGGGCAGATATTCTTTATGATTATGGATTTACCGCCATAGTTGGTATTCTTAGAGAACTCACATCGTTAGATGAGGCTTTAAAAATGGGTCCGGAAAATTTAGTGGTTGCTGTTGAAAATGTTTGTAGGTTAATAAAAGAGAAGTAATCGAAAAGCAGATGCATTATGCATCGGCTTTTTTGTATTTTGGAGAGATATATTTAATAAGAAAGACTTTTGGGCTTTTGTTTTTGTATTTTTTGAAATATAATTAGTTAAAGGATGTTCACAAAATTGTCATATAATGAGCTTGCCAAGTTGATTGAAGGTAAGTCTACATAATAACAGTTCATTACTGGGAGGGATATTAGGATGATTAGAACAGCTGTGGCTGGGGTAATGGGGTTTATTCTAGTTTTTATAGAGTCTATGATTGTCATGAAGTTGAAAGGATATAGCACAATTGAATTTGGAGGTATTGCTCCCTTTATTAACGTGTGGGCAATGAATTTCTTTTTAGTATTTGCTATCCTTACACAAATAACAAATTGGTACCAAGAGCGTACAATTGGCGAGAAAACAGAGGAAGAAAATATTTATTAAATTAGGAAAGCCATTCTGGTTAAATCAAACTGGAATGGCTTTTTATTTATTGTAAAATTAATAATAGATTAATCTATTTCAAATTTCTTTTAAGGAGATATAAAAATGCCATTTTCTAATAAAGTAGTAATTGTTACAGGTGCTTCAAATGGTATTGGGCGTGAAATTGCTAGTACCTATGCCAAAAAAGGGGCAAAAGTTGTACTCGCCGATATAGATGAAGAAACTGGGATGAAAATAACCTCAAAAATAAAGGAAAATGGTGGTAATGCCATTTTTGTTAAAACCGATGTAAAAAAAGAAGAAGATGTAAATAGGCTTATCTATGTCACGACATCTACCTACGACACGATTCATATATTAATTAATAATGCAGGTAAGGGAATATTTAAATCTCCATATGAATTAACCTTAGAAGAATGGGATGATGTAATCAATACGAATCTCCGAAGTGTTTTTTTATGTTCACGTGAGGCTGCAAAAGTAATGAGGGAAAATAAAGTAGGGGGTGCAATAGTTAATATTGCCTCAACAAGGGCATTCATGTCCGAACCTTCTTCAGAGGCTTATGCTGCTACAAAGGGAGGGATCATTTCCCTAACACATGCACTAGCATCATCATTTACCGAAGATCGTATTACTGTTAATGCAATTTCACCAGGTTGGATTGAAACCGGTGACTATTCACAATTGAGAGTGGTTGATCATGAGCAGCATTTATCTAAACGTGTAGGGAATCCAGCCGATATAGCGAGAGCTTGTCTCTATTTAACAGCTGAAGACAATAATTTTGTAACAGGAACAAATATCACTATTGATGGTGGAATGACGAGAAAAATGATTTATGAGGAATAGATAAAATAATCGTTGGATAGATTTTTTTACAGGTTCTAAAATATTATACATAATATGTATAAAAAATTAGACATGTTTCGTAGGAAGAAGTAAATAAAAATATAGTGTCCTTCTATTAATGAATGATGATTAAATTGGTACAGAATTTGCAAGTATCTATTTTAAGGAATAATATTTTTCACTTGGCTGTAAAAATCTTTGAAAGTTTGAAGTGAGGGTAATGATCATGGAGAAAATTAGAAAGCTGAGAGAAAGGTTTCAGGATTTAGGGATAGATGGAATGATGATCATCCATCCATGGAACAGATTATATATCTCTGGCTTCACAGGGAGTAATGGTGTTATTCTCATCTCTGAAACAGAAGCCAAACTTATTACTGATTATCGCTATATGGAACAGGCACATGATCAGACAGCGGATTACGAAGTCGTTTTACACGCAGGTCATACAGGGCATAAAGGGAAAATATTTGAAGAAGTGGCTGTTCAAATAAAAGCTATGAAAATTAGGAAACTTGGATTTGAACAAGAACATTTATCCTATGGATTATTTAGTAAAAATCAAACCCGTTTTTCAACTGATTTAATCCCCACAAGTGAAGTGGTAGAAACACTCCGAATGATTAAATCGAAGGACGAGATAAAAAAATTAAGGGTTGCGGCTGAAGTTACTGACAAAGCATATTTACATATTTTAAATTTTATCAGGTCTGGTATTACTGAATTGGATGTTGCGGAGGAACTAGAATCGTTTATTAAGAAAAATGGGTGTACAGCCACATCTTTTTCTCCAATTGTAGCGTCGGGTTACCGTAGCGCATTACCACATGGTCGTGCCAGCGATAAAATAATTGAAAAAGGTGATATGATTACAATCGATTTTGGAGCAAATTATCAAGGCTATTGGGCGGATATCTCTAGGGTCGTTGCTGTTGGTGAACCCGCACCAGAATTAAGAGAAATACATAATGTTGTTCTTCGGTCATTCGAAAATTGTGTAGCTGGTTTACGACCAGGGCTAACTGACCAAGAGGTTGACTTTTTAATGCGTGAGAACATCATTAGAAATGGTTATAATGAATGTTCTGGGACTGGCACAGGTCACGGAATTGGATTGGAAGTACATGAAGCTCCGCTTTTTTCAGTATTAAAAGATAAAATATTAGAGAAGAATATGGTGATTACGGTTGAGCCTGGCATCTATCTAAAAGGATTAGGCGGAGCAAGAGTCGAGGATGTTGTCCTCATTAATGAAAAGGGTCGTGAAGTTTTGACTCCATCAACGAAAGAATTAATTATTCTGTAGAGGATTTTAGCTTGTAGTGAAAATTTACACTAAAGGATGGCTAAGTTATGAGAGAACAATATCAGAGTAGAATAAACGAATTAATTAAGTATTTAGAAACCCAACAAGTGGACTTAGCAATCATTAAGGATCCAAAAAACGTCTTTTACTATACGGGGTTTAATTCTGACCCACATGAAAGGTTTATGGCTTTCGTCATTGATCTTAATAAACAAAACCAATATTTATTTGTGCCTTCTTTAGATCTTGAAATTGCAGAAAATGCCTCTTTTGTAAAAACGATTGTGACGATTTCGGATGAGTTAAATCCATATAAAATATTAAAGGATACTATTGGAGAAGGTGTTAAAGCCATCGGTTTGGAAACAAAGGTCATTTCCTTATATCATCAAGAACAACTAAACCAATATTTCCTTAATTATAGCTATAAAAATATTGGAGAGTTTATCTCCGGACAACGAATGAGGAAAACTAAGGAAGAGTGTTTCAAGGTTCAGAATGCCATTTATATTATCGAAAAAGTAATGGCTGAAGGTATAAAGAAGGTTAAAGAAGGAATGACCGAACAAGATTTTACAGCTGAGCTAGAGTACCTCATGAGGAAATTTGGAGCAGAAGGTCCATCATTTTCAACCATCGTTCTTTCAGGTGAGAAAGCATCATTGCCTCATGGTCGACCGGACAAAAAAACGATTAACAAAGGTGATTTTTTATTAATTGATATGGGTGTAATTGTAGATGGGTACTGTTCCGATATTACACGGACATTCGTGGTAGGAGAAGAAACGGAGAAACAGAGAGAAATTTACGATATCGTCCGTAAGGCAACACTAGAAGGTGTTAATGCATCAAGAGCTGGTATTCCGATTGGACAAATTGATATTGCCGCACGCAATGTTATTAAGGAAGCGGGATATGGTCAATATTTTAATAACCGGGTAGGACATGGTCTTGGAATCGATGTGCATGAAGAGCCTTCAGTCCATGAAAACAATGATTTAATAGTTGAAAGCGGTCTATTATTTACGATTGAACCAGGAATCTATATTCCAGGATTCGGAGGAGTTCGAATAGAAGAGAATGTATATATAGATGAAGATGGAACGGCAAAGGTGCTTACAACATTTCCGACTGAGCTAATAATAATTGGATAATTGGGATTAGATGTTAAAAATGGAAAAGTCAGCGGACAAAAAAAGCCGCTGACTTTTCTATTTAACCAGTCATTTTCCCTGGAGTCTCATTTTTTACATAAAGGCTTTCCCAAAGCTCGTTCATTTTACTTCTACCAAGCTCAATGTCAGGGTTAAATTTAATAATGGCTTGTTTACGGACAGAATGGACATTTTGTATGGCCTGTTGGAGTTGATTGTCGATACTGTTATTTCCTTTCCTAGCATGTTTGACGATAGATAAACCCGCAATCGTTCCTTGGGCAATAGCAATTTTTCCACTCTCAATTCCAGTGATATTGCCGGCAACAAAAAGTCCAGGAAGAGGAGTCTCCATTGATTCTGAATGATGAGGAACATGTCCTCCCAGTTCAGGGATAAATTGAAATGGGCATCCTGCGACTGAAGCAAGCTCAGCAAGCGGATACAAACCACCAGCAATACAAACGAAATCTACTTCATAAGTTGATTCAGTCCCAGGAATGGGATTTCCGTTTATATCTATATCGATTACCCTCACTCCTTCTACTTGATCCTCACCGATAATCTCAACCGCCGCTTTTCGAAGTAGAAGAGGTGTTCCATTTACCTTCATCCCCTTTTTCGGATAAAAGGTTAATCCCATTTTCCTTATCCAGTTATTTTTCATGAAACTACTGCCGAATCGAAGTAGTGGTGATGGAGCGAGATGTGCTGCATTTAAGAGTGATTTCATGACTTCTTCAGGTACGCCTGCATTTTGGCTAAAAGCATTTTTTTCTGGCAGCACCACATGATTGACTGTAATACCCGCTAACTGCAATTCTTTTAAGATGGCAAATGATAATATATTCGCACCAATAATGATCCCTTTTTTGCCAATTTGCACCCGATGGACATTCGTCATTACTTGTGCTGCCCCAATTGACATCACACCTGGAAGGGTCCAACCAGGAACAGGGATTGGATACTCGGCAGCTCCAGTTGCTAATAATAGAAAGGGAGCTTCAAATGTTCCTATACTCGTATACACCTTCCACATTTGATCCTCTTTTTCTAAATTGTAAACGGATACTCCACAGCGGATATTTACCCCTAAATTTAATGCCTGTTGGTAAAGTTGTTCAGATACTTTAATTCCATTCCACCAATCACCAGTCGGTTCTTGATGGAGCTGTCCGAGTAATCGGCCACCAGGCTTCATAAATTCATCCATAATTGTTACTTTAAGACCATAAGTTACACAGGCAATTGCCCCAGATAGCCCAGCTGGTCCACAACCTATCACGATGACATCATTCATTACTCTGCCCCCCTTTTTTTAAAAGATTTGGGAGCTGTTTACCGCTTTGGATAATCATGTCATTTTCGACAACCGTGAGACAGGCTCGAACGTTTGAATGATCATTCACGGTAACTCGACATTCCATACAATGACCAATATTGCAATAAAAACCCCTTGGAGACCCACTTTCTTCGTGAACACGTAATTTTCTAATTCCATTTGCTAAAAGAGCGGCGGCAATTGATTCTCCATCATATGCTTGATATGAATTTCCATCAAACTGAAAGGAAATAACGTTTCTGTTTTCTAGACGTCCTAATACAGGATGGTCTATGATTCTAGTCATGGATTTCACCTATTCTACCAAAAGAAACTGGGCGAATCGGTGGCTGGTATTTTAAAGGTATTTCAGATGGTGAGAAATTTGGAATAAAGCTATCGAGTACTCGATCTAAAGTAGGACGACAGGTACGTCCTCCGCAAAACCCCATACCGGCTCTCGTTCTTAATTTTAATTCTCTTGCCGTACATTTATGTTTATCAACTGTTGTTCGAAGTTGCCCGTATGTAACTTCTTCACAACGGCAGATAATCATGTTTTCACTGTTTGCCATTTGATTTCCTCCTTGACTTTTCTTTACTAAGATACTATGCAAGAAGTGTACCAATTATTTAGAAGAAGGAGATCAACTTAAGTTAAGCCGATTCATACGGTTGTATAAAGTGGCTCTCGTAATTCCGAGCTGTCTAGCACACTCTAATTTGTTCCCGTTTACAATCTTTAATGCACGTTTAATTAATCCTTTTTCAAAGCGATTCATCTCTGTTTGCAAGGTTAAAATCGTTTCTCCATGGGCCTCTAGAGAAGCGGAGGAAACAGGTTCTTGGTTAGTGTCAAAGCTAGTATTGGTTGTAGAGAATGGCAAATAATCTTGCTTTATCAAACCATCTGTAGCAAAAACGATGAGCCTTTCTGCAATATTGCGAAGTTCACGAATGTTGCCAGGCCAATCATAATGAAGCAGTTCTAGCATGATGTCTTTGGGAAACTCATGGATGGGCCTAGAATAGCTTATTGAAAAAGTGTTTAAGAAATGATGTGTTAATTCGATTATATCTTCCCGCCGCTCTCGTAAAGGAGGAATATGGAGACTTACAACATTTAGTCGGTAATATAGATCCTCGCGAAACTTCCCTTCATTCATTAACCCTTTTAAATCACGATTCGTTGCAGCAATCACCCGAAAGTCAACATCAATTTCCTTTTCACCGCCTATGCGATAATATTTACGCTCTTGCAATACCCGTAACAATTTCACTTGCATTTCGAGAGGCATCTCACCTATTTCATCTAGAAAAAGCGTTCCGCCTCTAGCGAGTTCAATTTTCCCCTTTTTTCCTTTTTGATCAGCGCCAGAAAAGGCCCCCCGTTCATAACCAAATAGCTCACTTTCAAATAAAGAAGCAGGTATGGCTCCGCAATTAATCGAAATAAAAGGTGCTTTAGGCTTTTCGCTAGCTTCATGGATGGCCTTTGCAAAAACTTCTTTGCCAACACCGCTTTCTCCTAAAATCAGAACCGTTGATTTCACTGAACAAACCTTTCTAGCTAACTGAATCGTTTTTTGGATTGCGGCACTTTTCCCTTTAATAGTAGTAAAAGGATCAACGAAGTCCTTGTACTTAGCAACCTCTTGTTCTAACCTGTGTACTTCGGTTGACATATTAAATAATTTTTCATTAAGCACAACTTGGTTTGTGACATCTGTCTCAGAAACGACTGCGCCGATGATACGATTGTTAAAGTAAACAGGGTTGGAGTTAATTAAGACAAACAAATCTGATCGAGGCTGGTGATGGTGGCGTAAGATGCTTTTACCTTTATGTAGTGTTTGCAAAATTTCTAGTTTATTGCTATCAAAAAATCGAGTAATTGGCTGGCCGATAATTTCTTCTTTTTTGACTGAAAAGATTTTTTCGGCTCCTCCTGTCCAAGTACATACATGCTCGTCGGAATCTATTACAGTGACGGAAGCATCAGTGGTTTGAATGACGGTATCGTAAAATGCCTTTAATTGATTGTAAGAGTTATGCAGGTACTCTATCATTTGCGATGCCGCGATGGAACCAATTGGATCATTGTTTTTATCTAAAATAATGACTACTGAATGATGGTTAAATATCTGAATAAGGGTTTCGATGGAAGCGTCTTCATTTACTTCCTGACTTAGCAAAGCGATTTCCTTTTCAGATGATGGATAAAAGTATTCACTCTTTATCTTTTCGATATTGGTTTTCTTGCGGGAAGTATGAATAAAAGAGCAATTCAATATATCTTTTGCTGTTGGAATGGAAAAGAACATGTTACCCTCCTGAAATTTTTGTATAAAAATATTAACACTGTAAAAATAATTATACATGAACTGGTGCAATGTTTGAAATATTATAATTATTTCTTTGTCAATCTAGTTTTTTTTGGCACACTTATTGCATAAATAAAGGTGAGTCCATTTCGTGGGAAGGAGGAATAACGTATGAGACATTGTGACGTGTTAGTCATAGGTGGAGGGATAATTGGCTGCTCTATCGCCTATTATGCTTCTAAATTTGGAAGGGCGGTAACAATCATTGAAAAAGGTGAATTTGTTAGCGGGACATCTTCTCGTTGTGACGGAAATATTTTAGCGATTGATAAAGATCCGGGTTTTGATAGTCAAATGTCTCTATTCAGCCAGCGTTTAGTCGATGATTTGAGTAGAGAATTAGAACATTCTTTTGAATATCGGGCACCTGGAAGCATACTTGTTTGTGAGACAGATGAAGAAATGGAAGCAGCTAAGCAATGGGTGGACCGCCAAAAAGCAGCTGGTTTACCATTCCGAATGCTTGACCGGGAGGATATTCGTCAGGAATCTAAGTATTTTGCAGACGATTTATTAGGTGGTTTGGAATGCGCAACGGATTCCACTGTCAATCCATATCTTCTTGCTTTTTCACTTTTAGAAGAAGCCAAAAAGTTAGGAGCTAATGCCTTTCATCAGACAGAAGTGAAGTCAATGAAAAAAGAAATTGACGGCACATTTACGATTGAGACTTCAAAGGGATTGTTTTCAGCTGATCATGTTGTCAATGCAGCTGGTGTGTGGGCACCTAGAATTGGAGAAATGCTTGATCTTAGAATTCCAATCGAACCTAGGAAAGGCCATATTATCGTTGCTTCGAGGCAAGAGCATGTAGGGGGGAGAAAGGTAATGGAATTTGGGTATCTCATATCCAAATTTGGAGGGGAGCGTCGTGTTGATTCGTTAACTAAAAAGTATGGTGTGGCTCTTGTATTTGAACCGACCGAGAGTCAAAACTTCTTAATCGGAAGTAGCAGGGAGTTTGTTGGGTTTAATACGAAAGTAAACCATGAAGTTATCCAATGCATTGCGAATCGTGCTATTCGATTTTACCCGAAAATGTCAGACATGCTGGTTATTCGTTCGTATGCTGGATTGCGTCCATGGACGGAAGACCATTTACCAATTATTTCACGGGTTGATAAAATACCAAACTACTATATTGCGGCTGGTCATGAAGGGGATGGAATTAGCCTTGCTGCGGTAACAGGGAAATTGGTCGAAGAGCTGATTAATCATAAAGAAACTTCCATTCCAATTGAACCGCTTCGTTATAACCGTTTTACAGAAAGGGTGTTAACATAATGAAAGCTCATAAGGTATTTACGACAATTGATACACATACAGGTGGGAACCCGACAAGAACGGTCATAAGCGGTCTCCCCAAATTAGTTGGAACAACGATGTCAGAAAAAATGCTTCACATGAAGAAGGAGTATGATTGGATTCGAAAACTATTAATGAATGAACCAAGGGGCCATGATGTCATGTCAGGTGCTTTGCTTACGGACCCTTGCCATAAAGATGCGGATATAGGAGTCATATACATAGAAACGGGTGGCTATTTACCGATGTGCGGTCATGACACAATCGGTGTGTGTACCGCCCTAGTTGAAGCGGGACTGATTCCGATTGAAGAGCCAATCACTTCATTAAAGCTCGATACGCCTGCAGGATTAGTCGAAGTGGAAATTGTGATAGAAAACGGGAAGGCGAAAGAGGTTAGCTTTTGTAATATCCCTGCTTTTCTATTAAAAAATATTTCCATAGATGTTGCTGGGATCGGGCTCGTTAATGCTGACATTGCGTATGGTGGAAATTTTTATGCGATTATCGAGGCAGAATCAGTAGAATTGGACCTAATACCAGAGAATGCTTCTACAATTATTGAAAAAGCCATTAAAATCAGAAGCGCAATTAATGAAAAAACAGACATTGTTCACCCTCAATATCCTTTTATTCAGGGACTAACCCATGTTGAATTTTATACTGAGCCTAGTCATGAGGATGCAGATGTCAAAAATACCGTTGTCGTTCCTCCAGGTGGGATTGATCGTTCTCCTTGTGGAACAGGAACTTCTGCCAAGCTTGCTTTGCTTTATGCAAACAAGGAAATAGCAATTGGAGAGGAATTTGTCCATGAAAGCATTGTTGGCTCCCTATTTAGAGGATGTGTACTGGAAACAACGCAAGTGGAAGGTATTGAGGCTGTAGTCACCAAAATTACAGGATCAGCATGGTTAATGGGGATGCATCAATTCTTTTACAACGAGGATGATCCATTAAGAGAGGGGTTTCTGCTTATTCCCCCGATGGAGGAACATGAAACGGAGGATGTGAAATGAATATTCAAAAGGTCTACAACACAACAGATGTACATGTAGCCGGTGAGGCATTTCGGATTATAAAAGACTTACCATTTATCCATTATCAAAGTTTGGAACAGCTAAATGATCAGTTTCCATTTGTATTTGCAGACGAAATTAAGTTATTACTAAATGAGCCTCGCGGTTTCGCAGGGTTAAATGGCTGCCTGGTTGTTCCTCCTATTAGCAGGGAAGCAGATGTAGCAATTGTTTTTTTTAACCATTCGGAAACACTACCTCTTCATTACGGCGGCATTGTTGCTGTGATTACAGCGTTATTGGAATGTGGCCAATTACAAGTGAGAGAATCGAATGAATATAAGCTCGAAACCCTAAGTGGCTTGATTTCAGTAAAGGCAATCATGGAAAAGGAGGAAGTTGTTCAAGTACAAATTGAAACTAAACCATGCCTCGTGATTAAAAGAGAGATTCCATTACCGGACCCAAATAATAATACACATTTCTCTCTTGTTCAGGCGGATCAATTATATGCTGTGTTTGAAAAGAGGGATAATTCTCCTGACATACGTGTGGAAGAGCTTTCTGAATTAAATAGTTGGAGCCAAACCATGTTTAATGTGCTTGGTTCCAAAGGTCACATAAAAGCTGCCATATTAATGGATCATTCGAATTTTGAAGCGGGGCGAATTAAAACAATCACGTTTCGAGAGGATCAGTACATTGTTCGCTCACCAGGCTTTGGGGCAACACTGGCTAGTTTTTCAACTATATTTTCTAAATTCGGTTTTTGTAAAGAACATACACTCATAAATGAAAGTATTTTTGGAAGTAAATTGCAAATACAATTAGCAAACCAAACGGAAAGTGGATATCAATTTACTATTACGAGTCGTGGCTTTATAACAGGGATGCATACATTTGTATTAGATCCAACAGATCCACTATCAGAAGGATTTTTATTAAAATAGAGGAGGACATAATAATGACTACTATTAGAGGAGCTTATCCTGTATTAATTACACCCATGACTCTTGCACAGGAAATCGATTGGGGTGGCGTTAGAAATAATGTAAACTATTTTGTTGACCAGAAAGTGGCAGGCATTGTTATTAATGGCAGTACCGGGGAGTTTGTTAGTCTATCAAAAGAAGAAAGGTTTAAAATGGTAGAAACGGTTTTAAATGAAGTAAATGGACGCATTCCTGTCATTGTTGGAACTGCAGCTGAAACAACAAAAGAAACGATAGAAAATACGAAACAAGCCGAAGCTCACGGTGCTGACTGTGCACTAATTATTAACTCCTATTATTGTAAACCGAAGGAAGAAGAAATTTACTTTCATTTTAGAGAAGTGTCAAAGGCAGTAAACGTACCGATTATGCTGTACAACAATCCTTTTACATCAGGAATTGATATGAGTACCGACCTAATGCTGAAAATTGGAAGGGATTGTGAAATGGTCACTCATATTAAAGAGTCTAGTGGTGATATTCGCAAAACGAGAGACCTTGCTAGAAAAGGTAAAGGGGATATTGAGGTTTTCTGTGGTTCAGAGGATTTGGTAATGGAGTCTTATTTAGTGGGGGCGACTGGTTGGATTTCTGTTGCCGGAAACATCGTGCCTAAGCTTGTTACAGATATGTTTAATTATTTCCAAAATGGGGAACTGGAAAATGCTTGGAAACTTAACGATAGCATTTTACCACTCTGTGAGTTTTTGGAAGGGTCAGGTAAATACGTACAAATCGTTAAACGAGCGATGGAGTTGAAAGGTCAAACTGGTGGTCCTTCCCGTTTTCCGCGTTTAGGATTGACAGTGGAAGAGGATCAAAAACTTAAAGATTTGTTAGCTAATCTTAACGCTGTCACACACGTTTAGTAAGTTTAGTAGAAAAAAGGAGAGCTTAAGGCAGGCTCTCCTTTTTGTATATATTGAAAACAATTTGTTAAACAGTCAATTGATCAAACAAAAAAGAAAAAATGTCTGCATGTTCATCAATGATTTTTTCAACTGGTTTCCCGAACCCATGGCCAGCCCCTTTTTCAATTCTTAATAAAATTGGGTTTGTCGTATCGGGGTTAGCCTCCTGTAATGCTGCGGTAAATTTTCTTGCATGAGCTGGGACCACTCGATCATCAGTATCAGCCGTTGTAATGAAAATAGGTGGATACTGTAATCCTTTGCTGATATTATGCAATGGAGAATAAGCAAATAAAACATTAAATTCCTCTTCTGATGCTTCGGGATCACCAAATTCAGACACCCAAAAACGGCCCACAGTAAATTTTTGAAAGCGGAGCATATCTAAGACCGGCACATTACAAATAATGGCTCCAAATAGCTCGGGTCTTTGAATCATGCAAGCGGCTACTAGTAACCCACCATTGCTGGCTCCCATTATCGATAGTTTAGAAGGATTTGTATATTGCTCTGTAATTAAAAATTCAGCAGCTGTAATAAAATCATCAAATACATTTTGCTTTTTTTCCTTCATCCCCGCTTCATGCCAAGTTAGCCCGTATTCTCCGCCTCCACGAATATTGGCAACAGCATAGATTCCACCATTCTCAAGCCATAATAAATTCGTAGCTGAGAAAGAAGGGGTAATGGAAATATGGTAACCTCCGTATCCATACAATAAAACGGGATTTTGGCCATCCCTTATTAAATCCTTCTTATAAGTTAAAAACATCGGTACCCTTGTTCCATCCTTAGATTGGTAGAAAACCTGTTCGGTCGTGTATGGAGTTGGGTCTACCTGAAGGGTTGGTTTAAAAACCGCTTCTACATCCCCTGTTAGAAAACAATATCGGTAAACAGTTGGAGGTGATAAAAACGATGTAAAACTAAAGTACAATTCGTTTCCATTTTCCTTTCCATTAAATTCAGTAATGGTTCCAAGCTCAGGCAAAGGAATTTCTTTTTCCAATTTACCTGTCATTGTAAAAATCTTTAAACAATAGGAAGCATCTCGTATAAAGGAAACAACAAAATGGTTAGAGATGATTTTAATAGATGAAATGGACTCATCCGTTTCAGGAATGAATACTTCTCTTCTAGACCCATCAATTGAAACTCGAATGATTTGACCATTTGGTGCATCTTGATCTGTGAAAAAGAATAGTTGATTTTCATGTTTACCGATATAAGAATAAAGGGCATCTCCTTCAGCTAATAACCACTTGAATTCACTATTTGGAGTTTTTAAATCCTTATAAAGATATTTGCTTTTGTGCTCTGTCCCCCTTCCAGCATAAAGGAGAAGATAGGAGTGATCGGCTGTTATAGATGGATAAAATAACATTTGCTGATCCTCTGGGTATTCAAAAACGATTTCGTCCGCTTCCTGTTCGGTATTTAGTGTATGCCAGTATACTTTGTTAAAATGATTTTCCTCGTTTTTTTCATCTTTTGCTGATGGATACCGATTATAAAAAAATCCTTTTCCTGTTTCTTCCCATGCAATACTAGTAAACTTGCACCAATGAATCTCATCAAGGAAGTGTTCCTTTGTCTCTAAATTTAAGACACGAAATGTTTGCCAGTCACTACCGTTTCCTGAAAGTGCATAGGCAAGTAATAAACCATTTGAATGAAAGGTTAGGTTTGTTATTGCAACCGTTCCATCCATACTTAGCGCGTTTACATCAATAACTAATTCTTCTACTCCTTCCGTACCACCTCTAATTTCTTTTGCACGATATAGGTCAGGTTGATTTTTTGTCCCATTATTCTTTAAGTAATAATAGTAATCTCCATGTTTCTTTGGGACAAAGTACTTTGGATAGTTCCAGAGATCTATTAGCCTGTTTTTAATGTACTTTCTTCTAGGAAGCGTTTCTAAATATTGATTTGTCGCCAACATTTGCTTCGATTCCCATGCCTTTGTTGTGGATAAATTGGAATCCTCTAACCAGCGAAAGGGATCTTTTACGATTGTACCGTGATAATTTTCTTCAACATTTGTAGAAATAAACTCCATATTAATGCCCCCTTAATTAACTTCTCAAAAATATAATGCAAATATTATGCCAACAATTATCTATTAGATTGATGAAAACAAGTGTTAAATTCTTTTTACAGTTAAGCGAAAAACAATGATTAAAGAAGGTAAACAAATTATCTTCCTGCTGTAAATAGACTTATTAGGCCAAGGGGTAAATGTATAATTCAAAATATTTTTACAACTGTAATAAATACTGTAAAAAAAATTGCACAGTCTTAATAGCTTAAAACTACTTAATGCTCAACTAGCCTTACAAGTTTAAAGCATTTTCATTAACAACTGGTGCATTTTCATAATGGATAAGTAAAGATGAGTGAATATTTATATAATTGGCACAATAGTTGCAAGGTATCATAGGAAAATATTCGAAGGAGGTGGTGACACTAATATGTCAGCGTTATTAGAAGTCAAGAATCTCAAAACCTATTTTGTTAGTAAAAAACGAGTAGTTCCTGCGGTAGACGGAGTAGATATAACGATTAGAAAGGGAGAAACAGTTGGGCTTGTTGGAGAATCAGGATGTGGAAAAAGTATGACTTCCCTTTCGATTATTGGGTTGGTTCCTTCTCCTGGAGGGAAAATTGTCGATGGACAGATTCTTCTTGATGGGGTTAATCTTGTTGATTTATCTGAAAACAATATGTGTAAAGTTAGGGGACGGGATATCGCAATGATTTTCCAAGAACCAATGACATCGCTTAACCCAGTTTTAACGGTTGGCGAACAAATAATTGAAGTAATTATGTATCATCTTCAATTGAATCGGTCAGATGCTACCCAAAAGGCTATCAACCTATTAAAAATGGTTGGATTCCCTCGGGCAGATAAGATTATTAAGGAATATCCCCATCGTTTGTCAGGAGGAATGAGACAGAGAGTCATGATTGCAATGGCAATGAGCTGTAACCCAAAGCTATTAATAGCAGACGAGCCAACAACCGCATTGGATGTAACGATTCAAGCTCAGGTTTTAGAGTTAATGAAGGAGTTAAGCAGGAAATTTGAGACCTCCATTCTTTTGGTTACACATGACTTAGGGGTTGTGTCGGAGCTTGCTGAGAGAGTAATTGTGATGTATGCAGGTCAAGTTGTAGAGGAAGCCTTGGTAGATGACATTTTTGACAAGCCCTATCACCCATATACAGAAGGGTTAATCGACTCTGTTCCGCTTATTGAAGGAGCCATAACCCGTCTTAATTCCATTCCGGGAAATGTTCCTTCACCTGAGGAGATGCCAAAAGGATGTCGATTTGCACCACGCTGTAGGGTAGCTTTTGACCGATGTTACTCGGAAGAACCTACTCTTCAATCAATTTCTACCTCTCGATTTGTAAGATGCTTTTTATACGAAGAAGGGGAGGTGAATGGATGCAGCAGACTGTGACTAAAATGGAAAAATGCGAAGCTAAAAGCCAAGTAAATATTTTAGAGGTACGCAATCTTAAAAAATATTTCCCTATTAAATCCGGTATTTTACAGAAAACAACGGGACATATAAAAGCAGTTGATGGGATTAATCTTGAAGTGAAAAGAGGTGAGACTTTAGGCATTGTCGGTGAATCGGGATGTGGGAAATCGACCATGGGTAGGACACTTATTCGCCTGTATGAACCGACAGAGGGAGAAATTATTTTCAATGGGAATGATATTACTCATTTATCGGAAAGTCAGCTTAGAAAGCTAATGAGAAAACAAATGCAAATGATTTTTCAGGATCCATTTGCATCACTCAATCCTAGAAAGACATTAGGAAAAATATTACACGAACCATTAAAAACACATCAACTATATGCGGACAATTATGAACGGTCAGAGAGGGTTGCCGAGCTATTGGAAACCGTAGGGTTAAATCGATCATTTACAAACCGGTACCCTCATGAATTTTCAGGTGGACAGCGGCAACGGATAGGAATTGCCAGAGCGCTAGCTTTGCAGCCAGAGCTAATTATTGCCGACGAAGCCGTTTCTGCGCTTGATGTTTCCATTCAGGCACAAATTATAAATTTAATGGAAGATTTACAAGAAGAATTCAATCTTACTTATATTTTTATTTCACACGATTTAAGTGTGGTGAGACATATTGCAAGCCGTGTGGGTGTGATGTACTTAGGGAATTTGGTTGAACTTGCAAACAAAGAGGATATTTATATTGAGCCACTACACCCCTATACAAAAGCATTACTTTCAGCCGTTCCAATGATAAGGAAAAAAGATTTGTCAAAAAGGGAAAGAATTGTGCTTAGGGGTGATTTACCTAGTCCATCCAATCCACCTTCGGGATGTGTATTCCATACAAGATGCCCAGCAAAAATGGATATATGTCGTGAAGTTATTCCAACCTTTAAGGATTGTGGGTCCAGCCATTTTGTTGCTTGCCATCTTTATGAGTAACTTAGCAAGATAGCAAGATACTAGTAATTGTTATTTGGGAGTTAAATTGATTCATAGTGTAATAGTGAATCCAGTGGGTCAAATATATATTTGGAGGGATATTTTTGAAAAGGTCATTTTCTTTGTTATTATCAATGATTGTCATTATTTCACTTTTTTTAGCAGCTTGTTCAACGAAAACAGATAGCGGAAGTAAAAATGAAAACCAGAAGGAAAATACAGGTAAGGAAGCGGTTAGTTCCGAACCACGGCAAGGTGGAAATTTGATCCTTGCCCATACGGCATCACCGACTCTTTTTAATCCCTATTTTTCAACAGGTGGACCTGATGGGACGATTGAAGCTCTTCTTTTTAGCGGACTTGTAACAATCGATCGAGAATTTAGTGCAGTTGGCAACCTTGCTGAAAAATGGGATGTTTCAGACGACGATAAAACTTATACATTTCATTTAAGAAAAGGTGTTAAATGGCATGATGGTGAGGACTTTACAGCAGATGATGTCGTATTTTCCTATAATATTCCACTTCACCCGGACTATACCGGTCCTAGAAAGCTACCGTTTGAGAATGTCAAAGAAATTAAAAAAATGGATGATTATACAGTCAGCATATCCTTAACTGAACCGTATGCACCTTTTATAACGATAACAGCTCAATTTGAAATATTGCCTGAACATATTTTAGGAGACGTTCCAATGAAAGAATTAGGAACGCATGAATTTAATACGAAAAAACCAATAGGTACTGGTCCATTTAAGTTTGAAGAGTGGAAGGACGGACAATATATCAAATTAGTAGCTTTTGATGATTATTATGAAGGTCGACCATATTTAGACTCCTTTACTTTTAAAATGGTTCCTGATGCAAATGCTTTAATGGCACAACTACAAGCAGGTGATATTAGCTATTCGGGTATAAGTGCAGAACAACTACCGACAGCAAAGACTTTAGAGGAAAAAGGGATTATCAAATTGACTTCTGGTCCTAGCAACTCATGGGATTTTATTGGCTATAATTTGAGAAACCCACTATTCCAGGATAAAAAAGTTCGGCATGCGCTTACGCACGCCATTGCTAAACAAAAAATAATCGACGCTGTTCATAACGGTGAATCTACCATCGCCCATGGTCCTGGCAGTCCAGCAAACTGGTCCTTCAACCCGGATATGCCAAAGTTTGACTATGATCCAGATACAGCTAAAAAGCTACTTGAGGAAGCTGGTTGGAAATTAGGAGCAGATAAGATTTATGAAAAAGATGGGAAAAAATTCGAATTTACATTAACAACAACAAATGGATATGGATCCTGGGCGAAGATTGCTGAAATAGTTCAACAACAATGGAAGGAAGTCGGTGTAAAAGTAAACATTAAAGTACTCGAATGGAGTGCATTTTACGAAGAAATAGGACCGCCAAATTGGAAGTTTGATGCAGTAGTAACAGGCTGGTCGATAGGAAGTGACCCAGACCCAACTTGGTTCTGGCATACAAGCGAAATTGAAAACGGTCTAAATTGGTTTGGCTATTCCAATCCAGAAGTAGATAAATTACTAGAAATTAATACAAGTATTGTTGATCAAGAAGAAAGAAAGGCACTGATTCAAAAATCAGATGCGATTGTTGCAGAGGATCAACCGTATTCATTCTTGTATTATCCGAACGGTACTATTGCTCATTCACCTAAATTACATGGACCTAAATATTCTACTGCAAACTCCTTCTTTGAAATTCATAAATGGTGGATGGAAGAATAGGACGAAACCTATCGGTGGGGAAGAGAGAAAATCTCTTCCTTACCCAGCCATAATGTAAAAAAATATTGCTAGGAGGCAGAGGATGATTACATATATCGTTCGACGTATCATGATGGCAATCCCTTTGCTGTTTGGGATCACGATTTTATCCTTTGGGATAATTCAAATTGCACCTGGTGATCCCACTGCATTAATGATTGACCCGATGATACGCGATAAGGACTTGGTAGCTTATAAAGAGTTGTATGGCCTAAATGACCCTATCTATGTCCAATATTTAAAATGGGTAGGTAACATGATTCAAGGAAACTTCGGTGATTCATTAATTCGACAAGGTGTCGCAGTAAATGAATTAATCATGGCACGCCTACCGAATACGTTGCTGTTGATGCTAGTTTCGACAATATTGGCGATTTTTATTTCAATTCCAATAGGAATCATTTCCGCAACAAAACAAAACTCTTTAGCAGATTATACTTTTACGTTTTTCTCTTTCCTAGGAATTGCTACTCCTAATTTCTGGATAGGACTTGTTCTCATTATGTTTTTGTCTGTTCATTTAGGATGGTTTCCAACAGGTGGTGTTGCAACATTAAATGAGCCCTTTAGTATTTGGGACCGAATTCACCATTTAATCTTACCTTCGATTGTATTGGCAACTGCTGATGTGGCAGGTTTAACCAGGTATATTCGATCAAGCATGCTCGATGTATTAAAACAAGATTTTATTCGTACGGCAAGAGCGAAAGGTTTTAAACAGAAAAAGGTTGTTTACAAACATGCCCTTCGCAATGGACTAATACCAGTCATAACAATATTTGGGTTAATGCTACCATCGTTTATTGGGGGCTCAGTTGTTGTTGAGAAAATCTTTGGTTGGCCAGGTATTGGAATGTTATTTTTCGACGCTGCTTTCCAGAGGGATTATCCAGTAATCATGGCGATAACCGTAATTGCCTCGGCTCTTGTCGTTATTGGAAATTTGTTAGCCGATATTCTATATGCGATTTTTGATCCTAGAATTGAATATTAAGGAAGGGAGGGAAACGTAATGGGACAACCAGAACAGAAAACGACGGGAATTTTCGAGTATAAAAATTCATCTATTTTAGAGAGAAAACCAGAATCCATCAGCAAAATCATGTTGCGAAAGTACATGAAAAATAAGCTAGCCGTTTTTAGTGCTATCATTTTGCTCTTAATTATCAGTGCAGCAATATTTGCACCCATAATCGCACCCTATGATCCTAGTGAACAACATTTATTGGAAGCGTTAAGTCCACCAGGAGAAAAATATCTTTTAGGTACAGATGATTTAGGACGAGATACTTTAACCCGTTTATTATACGGAGCTCAAGTATCACTAATCGTCGGATTCACTTCTGTTGCAGGTTCCATATTTATCGGTACGGTTGTCGGCGCAATTGCTGGTTATTTTGGAGGGTTGATTGACGCGATTCTAATGAGATTTGTGGACGTTATTATTTCCTTTCCTTCACTCTTCCTATTAATCACTCTTGTCACTATCTTTGAACCGAGTTTAATGACATTGATTAGTGTTTTTGCTTTGTTTGGTTGGACAGGAACAGCTAGGCTTGTACGTGGAGAGTTTTTATCACTTCGATCACGAGAGTTTGTTCTAGCAGCTAAAACAATGGGAATACGAAGTTGGAGAATTATTTTCTCGCATATCTTGCCTAATGCCATGGGGCCAATCGTTGTTTCAGCGACCCTTGGAATTGGTGGGGTCATTTTAGCTGAAACAGCTCTTAGCTATTTAGGTCTCGGTATTCAACCGCCGAAACCTAGCTGGGGGAATATGCTTCAAAGTGCCCAAAGTCTAAAAATAATGATTGAAGCATGGTGGTTTACTTTATTTCCTGGCTTAATGATCTTAATCACCGTTTTATCGTTTAATTTTGTCGGAGACGGGCTGCGTGATGCATTTGATCCGAAAATAAATGAATAAATAAATGAAGGCAACCAATCAAGTGGTTGCCTTCTTTTATTTATTCTATAACCAAGTTTGACTTGGAAGGTATGGAGCATAGGGGGATCGAACCCCTGACCTCTACGCTGCCAGCGTAGCGCTCTCCCAGCTGAGCTAATGCCCCGTGTTTCTATTGAATATTATATCCGTTTTTTGGGACTTGGCAAGACTTTTTCAAAAAAAAAGCTCCATCTAAATTGGAGCTTACCCCATACTTTCAATCTCTACGCTTTTTATCCCATGATATTTAGAAATAGTGTAATAAACATCGGTTGTTTTTAATTTTGAATCTACGGCAATTACAAACTGTACAAGATGCTCATCCTTTGCAATGTCTTTTATCCTCACCCTTTTAATCGAAAAATCTTCTTCCTTCATTAATATAATAATTTCAGCAATATTATTTTTATCGGTAACATTAAGCTGAAGCGATATTTCTTTTTCTCTCAGTCGTTTTGGACCAATTAAATTCATTAAAAATGGAATTAATTCAACGCTTATTATGAGTAGACCTACTCCTACAATTGCTTCAGTAAAAAATCCAGCGCCTACTGCAATACCAATCCCAGCTGCTCCCCAAATCATCGCAGCAGTCGTTAAACCGGAAATACTGTCATTTTCTCTTCTTAAAATAACACCAGCTCCAAGAAACCCTATACCAGAAACAATTTGTGCAGCTAAACGAAGTGGATCCATAGTTATATTAATATTGTCATTGTGAGGAAAAGAATAGGCAGATTCAATTGATACAATTGTCAGTAAGCAACTTACAATGGAGATGACTAAACTTGTTTTTAAACCAACTGGCTTTCTTTTTAATTCTCGTTCTAAGCCAATTACTAACCCTAGAATCGCGGAGATACCTAATTTAAGTAACATATCTAATTCTATTTGTGTCATATGATTACCGCCTATAGTCAGAAATTAATATCCAATTTTTCTCATAGCAATTTAATGATAAAAAGGTGTAAAATATTCTTTATGTTTTATTCAGAGTTATACAAAAGGGAGATACATAATGAAAAAAGCACAGTTTAATCCTTATCTGGGTCTAGCTATTGGTGTCATAACTGTTTCGACATCGGCTATATTAGTCAAATACTCAACTTCGCCAGCTGGAGTTATTGCCTTTTATCGATTGTTTTTATCGGTATTATTATTACTCCCTCTGTTTCTAACAAGGTATGTATCAGAGCTTCGTCTTATTACGAAACGTGATTGGCTTTATTCGATGATAGCGGGGGTATTTCTAGCGTTACACTTTATCCTCTGGTTTGAATCGTTAAACTATACCTCAGTTGCTAGCTCTACTGTATTAGTGACGTTGCAGCCGATATTTGCGTTTGTCGGAACTTATTTTTTCTTTAAAGAAAAGATCTCCTTCATTACAGTAATTAGTGGTTTTATCGCAATTATTGGTAGTGTCATCATTAGTTGGGGGGATTTTAAAATTAGTGGCTCTGCCCTTTTTGGTGATCTACTTGCCTTAATCGCATGTGCCCTAGTAACTGTTTATTTAATGTTCGGTCAAAATGTTAGAAAAAGATTGTCACTCATTACCTATACCTTTATTGTTTATTCATTTAGTAGCCTAACTCTTTTTATTTATGTCATTGTAAGGAATGAATCCTTTATTCCAACACAATCGAGCGATTGGATATACTTTTTCCTTTTAGCATTATTCCCTACATTATTAGGTCATTCCTTATTCAACTGGGCTATAAAATGGATTAGCACCTCGACTATTTCAATGGCAATACTTTTTGAACCTGTAGGGGCAATAATTTTAGCATATTTTCTTTTAAATGAAGTTTTGATTTGGTCACAAATAATTGGAGGAATAATTGTATTAGGTGGAATCGGTTTATTTGTAGCTGATGAAAGAAAGGCAATGGTTTTGAAAAGTAAACTGGCTATACCAGGCGAAACAAAATAATAAAAAGAAAGGATGGCCAATTATTTTTGGTCATCCTTTTTAGTTTTATTTTAGAAATGAAGGTGAGACTGAAAAAATCCCATCATAAAAACTAAGGCTACTGCTACCTTCGAAAAGCTTCACTTATGGGAATTTAGCAGTTTCAATATTTATTATATAATTTAATAAATTGTGGATATATATAGTTTATTTA
>NZ_CAKJTG010000020.1 GCF_917563885.1 Pseudoneobacillus rhizosphaerae | reverse complement strand
TGTTAAGTAAAGGAAAATGACCCATTTTGACGTTTTTTGAGTAAATAGTCGGAATTCTTCCGTCTATTTAGGCTATTTTCAGGTCTATTTCGTAATTAAGGGAAATTTCTCCGCTTATTGAGGGTTCGCTCTTTATTTAAATTTATTGATGTCAAAGACTCCAACATAAATGAAAAAGGCGTGTCAAATCTGATGTCAGATTGCACGCCTTTTTCATTGTCATTTACAGGATTTGCACCTCAAAACGGAACGGTTTTGTTACTTATAGGCTGGCTTTCTTTGTTGTTTAAAAACTAACTTCAGAGGATTGTGATTTCTTTAAGCGCTGTTTCTTTGACTTTTTAAAATGGAACAATTCATAAACGACTGGAATAACGACTAGTGTTAATAATGTGGCAACACTTAGCCCTCCAATCACAACGATAGCTAAATTTTGAGATACAAGGCTTCCTGTTTCTGCCTTTTTGAATAACAGTGGAATCATTGCACAGATTGTTGCAACAGCTGTCATTAAAATCGGTCTCATCCTTGTGGCTGCTGCTTCCACAAGTGCCTCACGAATAATCATTTTTTCTTCGTTCTGTTTTACGCGATCCAGTAATACAATGGCATTCGTAACAACAACTCCGATTAGCATCAATGCCCCTAATAAGGAGGTAATATTAACTGGAATACGGCTTATTAATAGTCCTAAAATCGCTCCTATTGCTGCTAACGGTAAAGAGAATAAAATCGCAATTGGTGCACGTACCGTTTTGAAGGTTATCACCATAATAAGGAATACAATACCAACTGAGATAAGCATAATCATAAATAAATCGGTAAAATCACTTGCTTGCTGAGCACTAGCGCCACCCATGATTACATCTACATCATCTGATAGTTTCATTCCTTTTTCCTGTTTGTTTCCGAAAATAGTAAGGTTAATTTCCTTAGAGATTTCTGAAAGCTTCTTAGAGTCTACAGAAGCAACAACACGAATATATGGCTCACCGTCTTTATGGAATTGACTAGTTGACCTTTCTTCAGCTTGAAGAGTAGCCACTTTAGAAACAGGTGTCATCCCCTCTGAAGTCATAACAAGAATGTTTTCTAAATCTTCTGGGGTTTTTGGATTAATCATAGGCTCAATTAAAACATTTGTCTTTTGCTCATCTATAGTAACAGTTCCAATTGGAATCTTGTTAAACATAACAGAAATCTGCTGAGCAATTTGGTCTGTTTGTGCTTTAGTAGGGTCTACATTTAACGAATAAACAGTCTTTTTCTCATCTTGATTTGTTTCTACAGATTCAATTCCAGTGATATCTTTTATTTCATTTTTAATATTAAGGGCTGTTTCCTCTAACAGCTTAAGATCATCACCTAAAACATCAATGGTTATTTGAGGAGAACCACCACCCATTAAGGAAGCCCCAGTTACAGTGAATTCGGCATCTGGATACTTATCTTTCTGGCTCTCTATTCTATTAATAAAATCCTCTGTCTCTTCTTTATTCTTCATAATCGCATTGACCATGGCTGTTGTAGGTGAACCGATATTTCCATATTGAGCACTATCAGCATTATTACCTACTTGTGTGACGAAGTTTTTCACTTCATCCTGTTTGGAAACAAATTCTTCAAGCTTTAAAGCTTCCTCTTTTACTTTTTCAATTGGTGTATTGTTAGGATAGTTTAAACTCATTTGGACAAATTCAGATGAGGAGCTGTCGGCTACTCCTTTAGGCATAATAAAATACGTTCCAATCGATCCAGCGAATAACACAAAAGATAAAACTAAAACTACCCATTTATGATTTAGTGACCAAGTAAGAAACTTAGTAAACTTTTTGGAAGGTGAATGTTTTGGTAGTTTTGTATTTTTTAAAAGTCCAGCACTCATTAATGGAACAACTGTTAACGCAACTAGTAATGAAGCTAGTAATGAATAAGTTACGGTTAGGGCAAAGGGTAGTATAAAGCTTTGTAAGCTACCACTTACTAAACCGATTGGTAAAAACACGGCAACAGTCGTTAATGTTGAAGCGGTAATGGCAGAGCCAACTTCCTTAGTTGCTTCTATTACCATACTAATAGAGAATGATTCCTTCTGCATTTTTCGAAAGATATTCTCGATAACTACGATACTATCATCGACTAATCGGCCGACCGCTACTGCAACACCACCAAGTGTTAAAATATTTAAAGTAACACCAGAGCGTGATAATAAGAATAAGGTAAACGCTAATGATAATGGAATCGATACAATTGTAATAAAGGTAGAGCGAATATTTCGTAAGAATAACATAATGACGATGGTTGCAAATAAGGCACCTAATAGTACTTCCTTCATCATCGCCTTCACAGAGGTTTCAACCATATCTGCGGTAGCAATAAGTATGCTAGCCTCTGTATTGTCATATTTCTTGGTAATTTCCTTTGTTGCTTCTTTTAATTTTTTACTAATGGCAACAGCGTTTGCGTTACTTTCCTTTTGCACAATTAGATATAAACCATCTTCTCCATTAATCCGATTTAAGGAATCTTCAGGTTTTTTAACTTCAATAGTAGCAATATCTTTAATAGGAACATTGGGTGCCACTTGTAGGTTTTTCACCTTATCAAGGGTATCAATCGTTCCTACTACTTGAATATTACTTGATTTTCCATCAATTGTTTTCTCACCAATGGCAACTGCCATATTTTTTCCTTGAAGTAATGTCATAACATTTTGAATGGATACTTGCTTTTTGGCCATCTTCGAATTGTCTAGCTTTACAGACAAATAAGAGTTTGCAGCACCAAAGGCTTGAACATTAGACACACCTTTAATGTCCTTTAAAAAAGGAACGACATGCTTTTTTGCAAATTCTACATTTTCAGGAGTTAATCCCTCGTCAAATGTTACCGCAATTTCCGCAATTGGAATCATCGAGGTATTCAACTGTGAGATGATTGGCTTTGACACATTTTGAGGTAATGATACTGCACCAAGGACCTCTTGTACTTCCTGTTTTGCTTCTTTCATATTAGTCCCAGATTCATAAAAAATATCAATCTTAGAAAATCCATCACCTGTAGTAGAGAAGATATTCTTTTTACCTTTAACTCCTGCTACAGTCTCCTCGATAGGAATGGTTACTTCATTTTCCATTGTTTTAGAGTCTGTTCCTTGTCCCATGACAATGACGGTAACTTGCGGATTATCCGCTGAAGGTAGAAACTCCATTGGTAAGGTAAAATAACTGATTACACCCATTACAAGAATCAATATTGACATGATACTCACAGCTGCTTTGTTACGAAAGGCCCATTTTGTGAACCAAGACATTTGTAAAACCCTCCATTCATGGTAAAAAATTACTATTATTACAACAGTTGATATTACCATGTCAAGGGAAAATAACAAGTATATTTACAAAAACTTTAGAATTGGTCATATTTTTGTCATAAAAAAAGTGAGACTTTTGTCTCACTTCATAAAATAGATTTAAGATCCAAAGACGGAAAAATAGGTGCATCATCGAGAAATGGGGCAAAACAACAGATCAACTCTTTCGTTAACGGGTGTACAAACTCAAGCTTAGCCGCATGAAGAGCTTGCCGAGACGCTTCTAATTTTCCTCCATATAAAAGATCACCAATTAGCGGATAACCGATGTGACTAAGATGAACGCGAATTTGATGGGTTCTTCCTGTATCTAACCAGCATTTTACTAAAGATGTATTATCCTTCTGATACAAATTGATTAATTCAAAATGAGTAATTGCATCCTGCCCTGATGGTGAGACACGTCTTCTTGTTGCGTGATGACGGTCACGTCCAATTGGTTCATTTATCGTTCCTTTTTTATGTTTCATTAAACCATGGACCAATGCGAGGTAGGTTCTCTTGATTTGCCGTTGTTCTAACATTCTGTCTAAAACGGAACCAACCAAAGGATGTTTAGCGAACAGGATTGCACCAGTTGTATCACGGTCGAGACGATGGATATGTCTTACCCATGTCGGTAGACCCTTGGATTGAAGGTAAAAGGCAACACCATTTAATAATGTATTCACTTGGCCGGGATCATTCGGATGGGTGTCAATACCAGCAGGTTTATTAACAATTAGTAGATGATCATCTTCAAACAATATTTCTATATTCATATAGCTTGGCATGACGTCATTCTCAAGGTTTTCGTAAAAATTTATCATCAGTCGATCGCCTTTTACTAAAGGAATCGTCCAATTCACAGGTACATGATTAACCATTACCCATTTCTCCATCCGAAATTGATGGGTCAGCTTTTTCGGAGCTTCCCAAGTCTGCTTAAATAGCTCTTCCACAGTTTTACCAGCCCACTCTTCGGGAACAAGAAATTCATGCCAAGCGCCCATTCGTTTTGATTGAATCATACATAATTCTCCTTTTATTTATAGTACTGACTATGAAAATGATGGCTTAAATTACCACGCTCTTTATGAAGTGAGTTATGTTAGACTATCTGTATAATAATCGAAGTCTAGAGCAATAAAGGGTGGGTTTTAGAGTGAAAGTTGTTTACGCATCGACTCCAGAACAGGTTGAAAAAATTCAAGAATTAATTCAAATATTTTACACAGATGTATTTCCTCTTTATTTTACAGATGAAGAGATAATAGAATTTGAACAGCTTAACGTTTTACAATTATCTGAAAGTAGTTTTGATTATTTTGGTACGTTGAAGGACGCTTATCAAGTGATAACTAGCTTACAAACATTATGCCATATTTTAGAAGGAAGTCATTTTAATCATCATTATGAACCATTATTTTATAAAAATGTAGAAACCTTAAATGAATTTGGCTTGTCCTTCCCATTTCGTTTCGAAAATTTTTCTATTTCGAAACACTTGAAAGCAGAGAATTTGAGTGTCTATTCAAGAGCGGACAATCAAATGTTAGTCTAAAATAAAACGCCTGCAATAGCTGCAGGCGTTTTTATTTTACTGTTTTTTTACGTTTTCCTCAAACCACTGTCTAAATACAGCTTCTTCTCGTGAACCATCAATTCTTGCCACTTCTTTCCCGTCTTCAAAATGTACTAAAGTAGGGGTCCCATCAATTCTATACTGATTCCAACCTTCCTGGAATTCTAATAAATTATATTGCACAACATCTATACCCATTTCCTCAGCTAGTGGCATAAGAATAGGAGTTGTTACTTTACAATGAGGACAGTCTGATGCAAAAAAGTACACTGTTACATCTTCTTTACTATCTAGCTTTTTTTCAAGAACATCTGGAAGAATAATTTTTTGATAGTTAGGGTCATTTAATTGATCAATCGTTGCTTGTTTAAGATCATTCGTTTTATAAGGATTATTTTCACCGATTTTTGCTTTGTTTTGCATATTTGTCAAGACGGCCATCGCCACAAAGAGGGCGACAATAATTGCCGAGAATATAATGATTTTTTTCATAGTGCGTTATCCTCTCTTTTTCCAAATAATTAGACTACAAATGAAGATGATAATAAAGGCAGTAAGCGCCAAAAATGGGATTGTGATAAAGCCTAACCAATTAATATATTGTCCCGTACATGGTACCCTACCACAGGTTGGTGCATTGTCTGCAAAAAAGCTCACCTTCTGCAATAGGTAATGATAAAAGGAAATTCCTCCACCAATGGCTGATAGAATCATGGAGTAGAGGGAGATTTTGTAATCCTTTTTTATGTATGCAATACCTAATATGACAACGAATGGATACATTAAGATTCGTTGATACCAGCATAGTACACAAGGTTCATATTGCCTAATCTCAGAAAAATAAAGACTTCCAAACATGGCGATTACGGATGTAGCCCAAGCGGTGAACAAGATTGATTCTTTATTTTTTTCGCTCATAGTAAACTCCTCTTTTTACTTAACCTTATTCTATCAAATTATATTAATGAATCTATCTTAAGGGAAAAATGCAAATATCTCAAATGTGAGACATCGTCATTATTTGACAAACATTCAACGATTATATTCATTTACATGAAAAATAGAGGTATTATGTAAAAGTAAAGGATACTATCCACGGATTTTGTCGGATATTTTATAAAGGACTATCATAATATTAATCGAAACAATAAAGGATAGAAACAGTATAGAAGGGGGATTTTCATGGTTTGGAAACAGAAAGCCGAACGTTGGCAACAGTTTGAAGGATTAGAGAAAGATCTACACGAACAATTAACTCAAATCCAATCGGATGAGAAAGCATTAGAAGAAGCTTTTTATAAAAATCTTGAGTTTGGAACTGGTGGAATGCGGGGAGAAATTGGTGTAGGCACAAATCGCATGAATACCTATACAGTCCGGAAAGCATCTGCTGGTCTAGCTGCATACATTGAATCCGCAGGTGAAGAGGCGAAACAGCGTGGAGTAGCTATTGCCTATGATTCACGTCATAAATCGAAGGAATTTTCCTTAGAGGCTGCGAAAATGTTTGCGTCTCGTGGAATTAAGGCGTATTTATTTGATGACCTACGTCCAACTCCAGAATTATCCTTTGCGATAAGACATTTAAATGCTTTTTCAGGTGTGGTTGTTACGGCTAGTCATAATCCACCTGAATATAATGGCTATAAAGTTTATGGTCCAGATGGAGCACAGCTACCTCCAGCAGAAGCGGATATAGTGACCCTGCATATCGAAAAAATTGAGGATGAATTATTACTAGAGGTACAGGATGAAAAGCTTCTAATGGAACAAGGACTTATCGAAATGATTGGTGAGAAAGTAGATCAAGCCTATCAAGGAAAGCTTCTGACTATTTCTGAAAATCCTCAAATAGCTAACGAAGTAGATGTAACAGTTGTCTTCACACCTTTACATGGAACGGGGAACAAACCAGCGAGAGATGGTTTAGACGCTCTAGGTTATAAAAATGTTCATGTCGTAGCGGAGCAAGAATTACCTGATCCTGAATTTTCTACTGTAAAAAGTCCGAATCCAGAAGAGCATGCGGCATTTGAGCTTGCAATAAGGGATGGTAACCGCTTAGGTGCTGATGTTTTAATTGCAACTGACCCAGATGCAGATCGTTTAGGAATTGCTGTTAAAAACGAGACAGGCGAATATGAAGTACTTACAGGTAATCAAACAGGAGCTTTATTAATGGATTATGTTCTTTCTCAAAAAAGTGAAAAAGGAACTCTTCCGACAAATGGTATCGTTTTTAAAACGATTGTGACATCTGAGCTTGGCCGAAAGGTCGCGTCTGCTTTTAATATACTAACTGAAGATGTTTTGACTGGATTTAAGTTTATTGCTGAAAAAATTGAAGAATACCAAGCTTCTGGAAAACACACCTTTTTATTTGGTTATGAAGAGAGCTACGGCTATTTAATTGGCGATTTTGCTCGAGATAAAGATGCCATTCAAGCAACTTTATTAGCAACAGAGGTTTGTGCTTTTTACAAAAAGAAAGGCATGTCTCTTTATGAAGCTATGACGAATTTATACGAAAGATATGGGTATTACTTAGAGGGGCTGCGCTCGTTAACTTTAAAGGGGAAAGAAGGAGCCGAAACCATTGGGGCTATTTTATCCTCATTCCGTTCTGAAAATCTTGAACAAATCGGTTCATTAAAGATTGTTGCAGCTGAGGATTACTTAATGAGTGTAAGAAAAAGTGACAAAGGGCAGGAAGAAATTTTACTACCAAAATCAAATGTATTAAAGTATATTTTGGCAGATGGTTCATGGGTTTGCTTACGTCCATCTGGTACGGAACCAAAGGTAAAGTTTTATTTTGGGGTAAATGGTCAAAATATGGTTGATACGAAACAAAAGCTTGCCGACCTTGAACAAGCCTTTATGAAGCTTGTGGATGAGAAAATAAAGCTTGTAACTGGTCAAAAGTAAGTTTTTATCAAACAATAACATCTTAAGAAAAAACAACATGAAAGGAAGGATTCAAATATGTTAAAAGATCAAGTAGCCATTGTAACGGGGGCATCTCGTGGAATCGGAAAAGAAATTGCGAAGAAGCTTGCAAACGAGGGGGCAAAGCTAACACTTGTTGGTAGCTCTCAAGATATTTTACAATCTGCGAAGGATTTGAACAGTGAAGGTTTTCCAAATGTAATCGCTGTGCAAGCGGATGTTGCCAATGAAGAGGATATGAATCGTGTCGTTCAATCTACGCTGGAGAAATTCGGTGGAATTGATATTTTAGTTAATAATGCCGGAATAGGGTTCTTTAAGTTAACTGAAGAGGTTACATTGGAAGACTGGAAAAAGATGTTTGAAGTGAATGTCCAAGGTGTATTTTTAGGAGCTAAAGTTGTACTTCCTCATATGAAGGAGCGAAAATCAGGAACGATTATTACGATTTCATCTGACGTAGGTCGTTATACAATTCCGAATGGTGCAGCTTATACGGCTTCCAAATATGCTGTTCAAGGTTTTTCAGGTGCATTGGCACAAGAAGTACGTGAATATGGTATCCGTGTAGGTACCGTTAACCCAGGTATGGTTGATACATATTTTGCGAACTCCACTCAAGGTTTACCAGAAAAAGAAGAGTGGTTAAAGGTAGAAGATATTGCCAATGCGGTTATTTACATGGCCTCTGCACCAAAACACATGCTTATTGATGAAATAGTCTTGCATCCTTTAGTTCAAAATTATCCAATTGCATAATAACGTAGGTTGCCCGAGAACTTAATTGGTTCTCGGGTTTTTTATGTGGAATGGTTCACTTTTGAAGAAGGAGTGTCCGTTAAAATGCAGAACTTATCTGATATACCTACTTCAAGTAAACGGACAAGAAAATTGGTTTATAGTTACCATTTTTCAGACCTTTTTGTCTAAAACGGTCATCAAAGGAACCTTTAGTTACCGTTTATCAGATATTTTTGCTAAAACGGTCATCAAAGGAACTTTTAGTTACCGTTTATCAGATATTTTTGCTAAAACGGTCATCAAAGGTACAAAGGAACCTATAGTTACCGTCTTTCAAACTCTATCACGTATTTTTCCCCTCACCACATTTTTTAACTACAACTTTAGTCTGAAACCCCACTCAATCATTTTTACGAAGCAGTTTTAAATCAAAAAAGTTATAATGAAAGATAATACTGAATTTTCTGGAGGGAAATGATGGGGAAGCGCCATTCAGAGCTGTTAATTTTAAAAGAAATTGCCGAGCTATTAAATACAGGAACAAATATGGATGAAATGCTTTCAGGAGTTCTTAAAAAGTTATTACAAGTTACGGAACTAGATACAGGTTGGATTTTTTTAATGGATGGGGATGGAAGCTTTCAGCTAGCAGCAAGGGAAAATCTTCCGCCTGCTTTATGTTATCAAAACCTCGAACCAATGTGTAAAGGAGAGTGCTGGTGCACCGACCG
The DNA here is from genome assembly GCF_917563885.1 of Pseudoneobacillus rhizosphaerae. Classification (GTDB taxonomy): domain Bacteria; phylum Bacillota; class Bacilli; order Bacillales; family Cytobacillaceae; genus Pseudoneobacillus; species Pseudoneobacillus rhizosphaerae. The sequence goes on along the minus strand of NZ_CAKJTG010000020.1, from coordinate 74,886 downwards.
ATACAATAACGGTCGATTAGAAAAAGCCACTAATATTATTGAATGCAAACGGATTGAAGAGGCAATCGAATATAACTGGGGAGAAACGAACGGATTAACCCATCATGCAACGGTACCACTTCGTGCAGGCGAAGAAAAGTTTGGAATCCTAAACGTTGGCTCACCCAAAAAAACCTTCTTCCATGAAGATGAATTAGCCCTACTAGAATCGATTGCTTTTCAAATAGGAACAGCCTTAAAAAGGATTAAATTAATCCAAAAAGAAAAGGAATTGGCATTAACAGCCGAGCGAAACCGACTTGCTAGAGACCTTCATGACTCTGTGAATCAAATTTTGTTTTCATTGAGTCTCACAGCTAGAGGCGGGCGTGAGATGACGGAAAATGAAGAAGTTAAAGAGACATTTGCATTTTTACAAGACTTAGCCCAAGAAGCATTAAATGAGATGCGTGCGCTCATTTGGCAGCTACGTCCACAAGGACTTGAAAACGGTGTAGTTTCCGCTTTATGCAGCTATGGTCAAATGCTAGGACTGAATTTACAAACTGAAGTTAAGGGACTTCTTACTTTACCTGGTCGTGTAGAAGAAACCGTGTGGCGCATAGGGCAGGAAGCATTAGCGAATTGTAAAAAACATTCCCAACAGTCAGATGCAATGATTCAATTTATGATCGAGAGTAACTTTTTAAATATGCTGATAAAGGATAGCGGTTGTGGGTTTATTTATGATCAGAATCAAGAACTTCCATCATTAGGCTTAAAAAGCATGAAAGAACGAACGGAATCTATTAATGGAGATTTTACTTTAATTAGTCATCCAGGGCTGGGAACTTCAATTAAAGTTAGGATACCAATTTAGGGAGGGAATTAACTGTGAAAATAAAAATTTTAATTGCCGATGATCATCATATTGTTCGAAGGGGATTAGTGTTTTTTCTAAAAACCCAAAAAGATATTGAAGTAATTGGGGAAGCCAAAAATGGACAAGAAGCGGTTGAAATGACGAAAACATTAAAACCAGATCTCGTTTTAATGGATTTAGATATGCCGATTATGGACGGAATCGAAGCAACGAAACAAATTAAAGCGGTGTTACCCGATATGAAAATAATGATTCTAACAAGCTTCTCTGATCAGGATCATGTTATCCCAGCAATAGAAGCAGGGGCTGCGGGGTATCAATTGAAGGATATCGAACCAGATGAATTAGTACGGACTATAAAAAGAATGCTATCTGGTGAAAATCAATTACACCCTAAAGCAACATCTCATTTATTATCTCACTTAACGAATAAAAATCGAGATAGTAAATCTCCAACAGAAGACTTAACGAAAAGAGAATTAGAGGTGTTGGTAGAAATTGCGAAGGGTAAAAGTAATAAGGAAATTGCATCTTCTTTATTTATTACAGAAAAAACTGTGAAAACCCATGTCTCTAACGTATTAGCTAAGCTTAGTTTACAGGATAGAACTCAAGCAGCTCTTTTTGCAGTGAAGCATGGAATAATCGAAAATTAATTTTTCTTACTACAACTAAAGTATGATTTTTTACTTTCTGCTCTCTTACTAATAGAGTAGAAATTAGTCAAGCCATTATACGATTTAAGCTTTTCTTAAATTGCTTATTATAGCTGTATAGAAAAGCAAAAGGAGCGATTAAATATGAAAATTGTCATTATCAATGGAAGTCCAAGAAAAAAAGGTAGGACTGGAATTGCAACGAGATTTATTTCAAGAACGTATGGGATTGAACTAATTGACTTAAGTGGTTTGAATGCTGTGCCTTTATATAATGGCGATGATGAGCAAGACTTTCTAGAAAGTGTGATCCATTTACGAAAAATCGTAAAGGAAGCAGATGGAATTATTTTAGCCTCACCGGAATATCACAGTGGCATGAGTGGTTTATTGAAAAATGCATTAGACTTTTTAGGTAGTGAACATTTGCAACACAAACCAGTTGCGTTAATTGCTGTTGCTGGTGGAGGAAAAGGTGGGATTAATGCCTTAAACAATATGCGTACAGTTATGAGAGGTTTATATGCCAATTCGATTCCAAGGCAGCTCGTATTAGATCCGAAAGCCTTTGATTATGAAAATGATTCTATACATGAGGATACGGCTCATTTAGTAAATACCTTATTGGAGGAATTACAGCTTTATATTAAAAGCTACCTAGTGTTAAAGGAGCAATAGAATGAAATGGAATAAATTTTCTATTGGTTCAGGAATAATATTGATAAATCAAACCAAATAATTTTAAATGAAATTGGGCAAAACTAAGGGCTGAATCAAAAGGTGTAAACAACCTTTTGAATTCAGCCTATTTTTATTAGCCATTTTGTATCATGGTATATTCAGCTTCCTCAGCCAAATGTGTATTTGCATGGTCAATGTAACGCAACAAGGCATATAAGTGTTTCTCCAGAACGGAATAATCCTTTTCAAAGTGGTACGAATGAAGGAAGTGTTCAATTTTTTTGGCTAAAAATTGGTCCTCCGTTCTTACCATTAGAATTAATAAATTATCCCATTGTGAGCGGTGAGTGTAGTATAAAGCGCGATCGTAATCAACTATATTCAAATTTCCTCTCCTCCTTACTAGGAGTTGAGTTTATTGTATGGAAAAATCCCGTGTATCTTACCCTACAAATGTTGGGCATGCTGATTTTATTGGGTTACCAACATTTACGTGTATATTTGACCACTAAAATTATTAAAAAAATCAAATGATAAGGGGAAGAAGATAATATGAAAAAGATCATGATTCTATTTTGTGTTTGTTATATATTGTTAGCAAGTGCCACAATGGCGAGCGTCGTCAATCCTCATCAAACCTATACATATGAAAGAATGAAAGCAGATATTTGGGAATTAGAGAAGAAGTATGATGATGATTTAACAGTTAAGACCATTGGCTATTCTCATTTTGGACGAAGAATTTTTGCCGTTAAATTAGGTAAAGGCGAAAAAAACATTCTTTTAATTGGAAGCCATCATGGTAGAGAGTGGCTCACAAGCGCACTACTTATGGAAATGCTGGAGACATATACAAAATCGTATCAGGCTAATGGCAAAGTTGGTCCTCATTCAACCGATATTCTTGATGAAGTGTCCATATGGTTTGTACCAATGCTCAACCCAGATGGAGTGACTATTCAACAAGGTGATATAAAGAAGTTCCCTAAATATCATCGAGATAACTTAGTATTGATGAACATGAATTCAACTGATTTTTCAAGGTGGAAAGCAAATGGAATGGGAATAGATTTAAATCGTCAATACCCAGTAGGATGGAAAAATCATGCTAATAATGATGTAACGATTCCAACTTATCAGTTTTATAAAGGAAAGAAGCCTATTTCAACCCATGAAACGAAGGCAATAGTGAAGTTTACGAAAAAAATCAAACCGCAAATCGCCGTTTCTTATCATACTTCGGGGAGAGAAATTTTTTGGAATTATAATAATAAGGAAAATCAGCAGAGGGATTTAAGTATCGCTGAAAAGGTAGCTGCACTGACGGGCTATAAGTTAGCTTCACCTCCCCAGGATGCCATTGGGGCCGGGTACACAGATTGGTTTATTAGTACCTTTCAACGACCTGCATTAACATTAGAAATAAGTCATTTAGTTGGAGAAACGAATCCTCCTCTAGAGGTTTTTAGTGAAGAGTGGGAAAAAAATAAATTTATTGGAATGATGCTTGCAAAAGAAGCTAAAAATATCAATAATCCTAAATAAGAAAGTTGGAATCGAATGAAAAAGTATGTTTTTGCCGTCATGGCCATTTCTTTATTGCTTTTTAGTGGCCTTGTTCAAGTACAGGCTGAAAAAATGGATTATCAAAAATATGGTAATATTGCCATAGCCGTCGTAAAGGCAGACTATCCAGGTGAAGCTGTAACGGAATACGAATATATAGGACGCGAAAAATTGAATGAGACGGATGTTCAGGACTCATTTAAATTCAAAGTAAAAGAAAATGACAAATTAGTAAATGTAGTTGTAAAAGTAAAACACAGCATCCAAAACAATAAACTTTTGAATTTAACGGTCGAAGAAGTGAAATAGTGTTAGGTGGCAGGTATCAGGAAAATGATGCCTGCCACTTTTTATTTTCATCTTTCCTCAGTTTATTTCATACATTGTGATAAGAGGATAGGGGGGAAAGATGGATGAATGAGCAGAATCGCAAGGATCTCGAATATTCAATAACTGAAATTACGGAAATTGCTAAAGGTTTCGGATTAGATTTTTACCCAATGCGTTATGAAATCTGTCCAGCTGAGATCATCTATACATTCGGAGCTTACGGAATGCCAACAAGATTTTCCCATTGGAGTTTTGGAAAGCAATTTCATAAAATGAAGCTCCATTATGATTTAGGTTTAAGTAAAATATACGAGCTAGTCATAAACTCCAACCCATGTTATGCCTTTTTGTTAGATTCAAACTCATTAATTCAAAATAAACTGATTGTTGCTCACGTTTTGGCCCATTGCGATTTCTTCAAAAATAATGTACGTTTCCAAAATACGAAACGAGACATGGTTGAAAGTATGGCAGCAACGGCTGAGCGAATTAATCAATATGAAATCCTGTATGGGAAAGCAGAAGTAGAGGCCTTCTTAGATGCAGTATTGGCCATCGAAGAGCATATTGATCCATCACTAATGAGACCCAAATTAGCATGGTCAATGGATGATATAGAAGATGATGACGATAAACCACATTCCTCTCCATATGATGACTTATGGAATATTGATGATCGAAACAAGAAAAAAGTAGAAAGAAAAATAACAAAGAGATTCCCGCCGCAACCTGAGAAGGATATCCTGTTATTTATTGAATCGTACAGTAGAGAGTTAAAAGAGTGGCAGCGTGATATTCTGACGATGATGCGTGAAGAGATGCTTTATTTCTGGCCACAATTAGAAACGAAAATCATGAACGAAGGCTGGGCTTCCTTCTGGCATCAACGAATTCTCCGCGAAATGGACTTAACTAGCGGTGAAGCGATTGAATTTGCGAAGTTAAATGCTGGAGTAGTGCAGCCGTCTAAAACTGGAATTAATCCGTATTACCTTGGTATTAAGATCTTTGAAGATATTGAAGACCGCTTCAACAATCCTACTGATGAAATGATTCGCCGTGGGGTTAAACCTGGTTCAGGCCGAGAAAAAATGTTTGAGGTTCGCGAAATTGAGTCAGACATCTCCTTTTTACGAAATTATTTGACTAAAGATCTAGTCATGAGAGAGGATATGTATTTGTTCCAAAAACAAGGCAAGGAATATAAGGTTGTTGATAAGCAGTGGGAGCATGTCCGTGACCAGCTTGTTGGAATGAGAGTTAATGGAGGCTTTCCATATTTAACTGTTAATGATGGAGACTATTTAAAAAATGGTGAACTTTATTTAAAGCATTGGTACGAGGGAATTGAGCTTGATTTAAAATATCTAGAAAAGGTTTTACCATATGTTTATCAGCTGTGGGGAAGACCGACCCATATGGAAACCGTAATTGAAGGTCGAAATATGCTGTTTACTTATGACGGTAAGGGGATTCATCGGAAATATTTATAGGGAAAAGCAGTGGGAATAGCCACTGCTTTTTTTATAAAATATTATGGACAAGGACTGATTATTTTGAGTAGGAAAATTTGGATCACCATTTTTTCTAGTATTTTGATTGGAGTTGGTATTAATGGCTTTATTATCCCGATTCACCTCATTAATGGTGGATTATGGGGTGTTAGTCTCATAATTAATTATCTTCTTGGCTATAAAATTGCTATTACCTTTTTGTGCTTAAATGTGCCTATTTATCTTTTGGCGAGTTTGTACGACAAAGCTTATTTTGTTTATGGATTAATGGGAATTACCATTTCAAGCATAATAATTGGTCTGTTAACGCCATTGCAATTCTTGATTCACTTACCAACTTTACATAGCGTAATTCTTGGAGGATCAGCTATTGGAATAGGAGTAGGATTTATGTTAAGGGAACATATTAGCCCTGGGGGAATTGATTTACTTGCATTACTTATTTCAAAATGGTTATCCATTAATGTCGGAGTAGCATTAATAGTATTAGATTTAATCATCATTCTAATTGGGGTAATGATATTAAGAGACGAAAGGCTTTTATACTCAATAATAATCATTTCGATTGTAGGGTTATCGACTACCATTCTAACATATGTAAAAAATATCAATCTTTATGTATAGATTTGATATTTTAGGTATTAACCTTTTCACAAGCTAAGGAGCTTTTTGAGAACTGTGGTTTTATTTTTTTGCTAAAATAATTTATTTGATGGTTTTGCCCAATAAAAACGAGTCGATACTAAATATGGTATCGACTTTTATTATGGAAATTACAGCTTTGGATGTCACACATTATTCACATATTGATATTGTTTAGAGTAAAAAAGTCCCTTACCATTAGAGAAGACCCACTCATCTGTCATAATAGATGGTATAAGTATATAATCAAAAAAAAGAATGGCTACGTTACGACTACCCCCATTCTAATAAAGCAAAAGGAGAAGTTATGCTATGAAAAAAGTTCTTATTGCACTCATATTAGTTGGAGGAATTATAGCTGGTTGTTCTAACGAAAAAGAAAAGGATAATACCCAACAAAATGAGGATACACCACCTCTAGAATTCGTTGAAGTAACGATCCAAACTCCAGAACAAATTAATGTAAATGAGGAAATTGATATAAAAGCCATTGTGACTCAAGGAACCGATCAAGTAGATGATGCTAATGAAGTAAAGTTCGAACTGTGGAAAGTTGGTCAAGAGGAGCATGAAAAACTAGAAGCTCAAAATGATGGTAAAGGTGTTTATTCTATCAAAAAGACCTTTACTGAAGATGGACATTATGCGGTCATTGCCCATGTAACAGCAAGAAGCATGCATACAATGCCCAAAAGGGAATTTACAGTAGGAACACCTGGGGAAGAGGCAAATCATGAGGAGCATGGAACTGAAGAGGATACGGCCGCAAACCATGAAGAGCACCAGGATAACCATGGACATCATGAGTCAAGCTTAAATATCGACTTTAAACAGGATAATGCTTTCACATCTAATAACGAGGTTATTCTCAGTACTACTCTGACTAATGAAAATGCTCCATTAACAGGAGCTAAGGTTAGATATGAAATCGTACCTGATGCTGGTAATACAATATGGCTAGATGCTAAAGAAGAAGGAGAAGGTACTTATGAAGCACCAATAACCTTCCCAAAAGCAGGACCTTATCATATACAAATACATGTGAACAAAGAAGAAATTCATGAACATAAAATGATCATGATTGATGTGAAATAATATTTTTCATTAATGGAGAGAGGAGCTTTGATAAAAGCATCCTCTCTCTTCTTTTTTAGCTACTTAATCCATTCATTTATCTTATCCCAGCTTAGTGGACGACTAACATAATACCCTTGAGCATAGTCACATTGCTCACTATCAAGGAATTGCATTTGTTCATTGTTTTCTACACCCTCGGCTACCACTTTAAGATTTAGACTATGTGCGAGTGATATGACAGCTTTAGCAATCATCGCATTGGCATGGTCGGAATCTAAATTCATAATAAATGATTTGTCTATTTTTAGTGTATCGATAGGAAAATGTCTTAAATAACTTAATGAAGAGAATCCCGTACCGAAGTCATCTATCGAGATTTTTAAACCAAGAGATTTTAAGTTTTTTAAAACTACTCTCGCCTCTTCCGGTGATTTCATGACGGTGCTTTCTGTTAGTTCCAGTTCTAACGCATAAGGAGGTAGGCCAGTTTCAAGTAAAATGTTGGCGATTAACTCTTCAATATCTTGTTTATGGAATTGTGAAGCAGAGATATTTACACTAATTGATAGGTCTGTTAAGCCTTGATCATGCCATTCTTTACAACGGATACAAGCCTCTCTTATGACTAACTCACCAATTTGGACGATTAAACCCGTTTCTTCCGCTACTTGGATAAAGGCATTTGGGTATATTAGATTATTTTCACCTTTTTGCCAACGGATTAATGCTTCAGCTCCACTCATCTTACCTGTTAACATGTTTATTTTCGGCTGGTAATGAAGCACGAATTCTTTTCGCTCCAATGCTTCACGTAGCATAATTTCCATTTCCATACGTTCCCTAGCATGTTCTAACATGGATGAATCAAATTGGAGGTAGCAATTTCTTCCTTGTTCCTTGGAGCGATACATGGCGATATCTGCATTTTTAATTAATGTGTTCATATCCACTCCATCATTCGGATAAACACTTATTCCAATACTTGTACTAACATTAATTTTTTGTTTTTGGATATGAAAGGGGGGAGTCATAATTTTCATTACTTCTGAAGATACGTGCTTAGCCTCATCTTCGCAACTATCCGGAATAATAAAGATAAACTCATCCCCTCCAAGTCTAGCTAAAGAATAATTTTTCTTTTGTATGGTCTTCAACCGATTTGCAACTTGTTGGAGCAAGATATCTCCTGCTTGATGTCCTAGGCTATCGTTAATGACTTTAAAATGATCTAAATCTAGTAACAGAACACTTATTGATTTTGGATTACTATCCGTTTGCTTTAAAAATTGATTCATAAAGGATAAGAGATACCAACGATTAGGAAGACCAGTTAAAGCATCATGATAAGCCATATGTTGGATCTTTGCTTCCGTCTTTTTCTTTTCACTAATATCCCGACATAAGGCTAGATACATCTGTCTATCTGAAATATTGATTAATCTTAAATTAATATCAACCGGTATGCTTGTTCCATTTGGCTTTTTCATATAATCTTCAAAATTATATGAAGTATGAAAATCGGTACTTTTATTGATGGTGATGATTTTATTATTTAAGTTAGAAAATAAATAGGCTACATGTAGATAAAGTAAATCTTCTTTCTTAGAGCTAAGTAAATCACATGCGAATGGATTAATATCAACAATTAGGCCATTTTTTTCAATAAGAAAAAAACAATCTGCCGCCTGGTCAACTAAATTCCTGAATTTTTCTTCACTATCACGTAATCGTTTTTCGGCCTTGACTCGGTCTGTTATATCTAATCCAAATCCTAGAAGGAACTCTTCATTGGATTCGTCTGAATGGATAATGGTTTTTCCTGTATACATAAAAGACTCTTGACCTTGAAAGCCTACTGTGGTTTCTTTCGTTACCAGTTCTTTTTGTTGCCAAACCTCAAGATCACCGGTTCTCATTTGGTTTGCAATGTAAAGAGGGAAAAAATCATAGACCGTTTTTCCAACAACTTCATCAGGCTTCATTCCATTGCAAAGACATGCTTGTTTATTTGCAAAAATTGTTCGACCCTCTCGATCTTCTAAAAAAATATTAATTGGCAATGCATCAAGAATTTTTAAATTTAATGATTCATTATTTCTAAGTGCAGCTAGAAATTCATCATGTTTATTTTCTGATTTTTTCATGCGTAGACGAAGCTTCTCTATTTCTAAAGCATGTGTTTCATACTCTGCAAAGATGTGTTTCAATGAATTTTCCCTCCTTTAACAAAGAACGAATACTTAACATTCTAAGTTCCTCAATTTTTTCACCTAAACCTATTGTATAAATTGTTTGCACTTAAGAAGAGGTATACTTTTTACAAATTAATGAACTAATTATAGAATATGAATTTGTTAAGTTATAACAGTATTAAACTAAAACGTTGACTGAATGGTTTGTTTTCATATACATTTATATTATCTATATAAAAAATGGGGTGAGACTATTGGGAAGTATAACCAGATTTATCAGTTAGCTAGAGAGACGGTTCATTTTAAAACAAACCTTTTTCTTGCCCAATTAGGACTTATAACCATAATCCTTTTTGGTTTGTAGAATTTTGTCATGTTATTCGTACAAGTAAACATGGAATCAAGACGCATAAAAAATCATTTTTAATAATAAATAACTATTAACATATCACTAGGAGGTGTATTCCTTCATTGTATTTATACATGAAGGAGACTATTTGGACATATTTAATTTGATCATGGTGGCAATTTTAATTGCTTTAACAGGTTTTTTTGTGGCAACGGAATTTGCGATTGTAAAAATACGGAGTACCCGAATCGATCAACTGGTTGCGGAGGGGAACAAAAATGCAATTGCGGCCAAAACTGTGATCTCTAATTTAGACGAGTATTTATCTGCTTGTCAGCTCGGAATAACAATAACTGCTCTAGGACTTGGGTGGTTAGGTGAGGAAACGATTGCTCATATATTGCATCCTGTTTTTGATAAGTTTAATTTCTCTGAATCGGTTGCAACGGTGACCTCCGTTTCGATTGCCTTTGCTATCATAACCTTTTTACATGTTGTGGTTGGTGAGCTCGCACCTAAAACGTTAGCGATCCAAAAGGCTGAGGCGGTTACACTTTTATTTGCAAAACCAGTTATTCTATTCTATAAATTAATGTACCCAATCATCAAAACACTAAATGGATCCGCAAGACTTTTAACTGGATTGTTTGGTTTAGAAAGAATCTCTGAAAATGAAATCGCTCATACAGAGGAAGAGCTAAGAATGATCCTTTCAGAAAGCTATAAAAGCGGTGAAATCAATCAGTCTGAATATAAATATGTAAATAATATATTTGAATTTAATGACCGTATCGCTAAGGAAATTATGGTTCCTCGTACAGAGATGGTTGGTTTTGAGAAAGACTTAGTCATTGAGGAATTTATTTCTACAGCTACAGAAGAAAACTATACTCGATATCCGATATATGAAGGTGACAAGGACCATATTATTGGAATGATTAATATGAAGGAAGTACTTACAGACTTCGTTAAAAAAAGAAACATGAACGAACCAATCATAAAATATTCACGTCCTGTCATCAAAGTAATGGAATCCATGCCCATTCATGGTCTACTATTAAAAATGCAAAAAGAACGAGTTCATATGGCGATATTAGTAGATGAATATGGTGGCACTGCGGGTCTAGTGACGGTAGAGGATATCATTGAGGAAATTGTTGGTGATATAAGGGACGAATTTGATCATGATGAAGTTCCTGATATCAAGAAAATCAATGATAATAAGACAATTATTGATGGGAAAGTTTTAATAGAAGAAGTAAATGACTTATTTGGTCTTCAAATCGATGACACCGATGTGGATACCATTAGTGGTTGGATTTTAACCGAAAAAATGGAAGCAAAAGAAGGCGATAAAATTCCATTAGGTGAATATGAGTTTAGAATACTTGAGATGGAAGGCTATCATATTAAATCGCTAGAAATAGTGAAAATGCTTGGTCAAAAGTCTTTAGCATAGTAGGACCTTAGGAACCCTTGATTATTTCAGGGGTTTCTTTTGTTGTTAGGGTATTTGATTGGAAAATTAGGCTTTACGTGTTATCTTTAATTCATAGAATATAGTAGGGGAGGGGGGATAGACATGAAGGAATTACTAAAATACCTTTTAATTTTTTTGGGTTCTTTTTTTGTTTTACTAGGACTTGTAGGAATTGTTGTTCCTTTAATCCCAACGACTCCTTTATTGTTATTAGGGGCTTTTTGTTATGCACGTTCATCAGAAAAACTATATCATTGGCTTTTAAATACGAAATGGCTTGGGGAATATATTAGAAGTTTCCAAGCAGGGCATGGGATACCGACAAGAACCAAATTTATCGCCATTGCTGTTTTATGGCTAACATCAGGTTACTCGATTTTCTTCTTAATTCCTCTATTATGGGTAAAAGTACTCCTAATAGGAGTTGTATCGTATATTACTTACTTTATATGGTCAATAAAAAGTAAAGTTGCGAAGAAAGAAAATTAAAAAGAAAAAGGAAGGAGATGATCCTTCCTTTTGATTATTTTTTTTCTTCAGGTATGTCCTCAAGTGTTTCCAATCTTTCTAAAACTCTCCGTTTCCGATAAAGCATATCGCCAACCTCTGCAATGTCTTTAATCATTGACCGATTCGTGAAAGCGCCAAAAAGAAGCCCTGCGACGGGAATGAGTTGAAATAATTTCTTCCAACCAAACTGATCTCGGTACGTATAAATGACTTCTCGCCAGCCTTGTAGCTGTGATATGGCTTCATTAGAAGGGCTTTCCTTTCGATAGTAGGAAGAAAGTTCTCTCAAAATGGCTTCTTTGCCTACAATATCGGAGGAAGTAAACTGCAAACATTTAATAATAAAAACCCGTTCGTCTTTATCATTTGGGTCATATCCGTATATAATCGCAATTTCCTGCAAAGTTTTTAACGATAATCCAAGTAGGGCAGGGATATCGATTGCAAGAGTAAATACTCCTCCAAACCCAGTGGATGCGCCTTGGATTGCCGCAGCTTTAATCCGCTTTTCGGCAATTTGTTGAGTTATCTGTTTCATATTCGCAATAGGGACAGATGATGATACATCCTGAATACTTTCAATTGGATAGTTAACATTCGTTTGGATTGTATTTAACATTTGACGTTCGTTAATTAAATATTTTCCACCAGTTTGAAGATAGCTACCCATTTCATCTAACAATACGCCTATTTTATTATGAATGATCTTTGGAGTAATTTTGTCCAATATTTTAAACGGTAAGCGACCGATTCGTTCCCAAAACCAAAGTCCACTTTGATCCTTTTCCCATTTTTCAATGTGAACAAGCTCGATTGCTAATACTTGTTTTGTTTCCACCTTATGCGCCAACAACGATCATATCTGATTGAACGTAATGGAATAAAAGCTTAGCAGTATTTTCAATCGATGATTCATGCGTACGCTCGAAAGCATGAGAAGAATCAATTCCTGGTCCAATTAAGCCGTGAACAATATCATGCCCAGAACGAATTGCAGCAGATGCGTCAGAGCCGTAGAATGGATATAAATCAACCTTAAATTGAATATCATGATCCAAACAAAGCTGAGTCAATCTCTTACGTAATTCATAATGGTAAGGACCACTTGCATCTTTTGCGCAAATCGAAACAGTATATTCATCAGTGGATTGACCGTCACCCATAGCGCCCATATCTACCGCTAAATACTCAACTGTTTCTGGAGTGATGTTCGAATTTCCACCATACCCAATTTCTTCGTTATTCGATATTAGAAAATGAGTGGTATAAGGTAAAACGATATTATCCTCTTTAATCTGTTTAATAAGCTGCAACAAAATTCCAACGCTTGCCTTATCATCAAGGTGACGCGATTTAATATATCCGCTTTCTGTCACTTCCACTCTAGGATCGAATGAAACAAAATCACCAACCTCAATCCCTAAAGCACGAACCTCATCTGCACTATGTACTTTTTCATCAACACGAACTTCGATATTATCAATGCTACGTTCAGCTTTACCAGCATCCTTGTACACATGTACAGATTGTTGATGCATTAAAATCGTACCAGTTATCGTTTTACCATTCGATGTTTTGATTTGGCAATATTCACCCTCAATCGAGTTATATTTAAAGCCGCCAATCAAATCAATCTTTAAACGACCGCTAGGCTTGATTTCTTTGACCATAGCTCCAAGTGTGTCTACATGTGCTGTAAGCATTCTATGATGCTGTGTATCACGACCAGGAATAGTAGCAATCAAACCGCCTTTACGATTTCTATATGTGGTAACATTAACTTCTTTAAGAAGTTTTTCAACAAACTGAATGACTTGGTCTGTGTTACCAGAAGGACTTGGAATCGAAACCAAATCTTTTATTAAGTTGATAGTTTCTTTTGTACTAGGATAATTCATCTTTAATAAACCCCTTTTCTTTGTGGAAAATATAATCTTTTTCCTTAACAAAATTATACAATTAATCGAAACCGAATGAATAGTAAAAAGATTGTTGCATTGAATCAAAAAAGCATCCTTATAAAATAAGGATGCCCGATACTTAAATTTTGAAATTCATTTTTATAATGTTTGCCTTAATTAACGTATTCCAGATAATAACAAGTCCTGGTCCGATAAACATTCCGATAAATCCTATAAGTTTGAAGCCAATGAAGAGACTAATTAACGAAGCTAACGGTGATATACCCAAATTTTGAGCAAGTATTTTAGGTTCGATAGTCCTTCTTATCACTGTAATAGCTAAAAACAAGATGATTAAACCAGTACCTAAAAAGTCGTTATTTTGAAAAAAGGCAACAACAGCCCAAGGTACAAGTACCGATCCTGTTCCAAGTATTGGTAAAATATCAACAAGAACAATTAAAAGGGAAAGCAGTGTTTTATAAGGTGCTTGTAAAATCCATAAACCAATAAAGGCTAGAATAAAGGTTACAAAGCTTAGAATAATTTGCGCCTTAATGAAACCGATGGAAGCCTCTGCTAGTGGTTTTAGTACTAAATTTATTTTTGCTTTTGTTTCTTCTTTTAAATAGGAATTAATCGTTTTAAATATGTTTGGATATTCCAGGCTAATGAGAAAAAGAGCAATTAAATAGATTAAAAATTCAACCAAGAAACTAGGAATTGACGTTATCAATGAGATAAGACCTTCAGCCATATTTTGTAAAAATAAAGTCAGACCATTAACCGCATTTTCAAAAGATTTCTCGATCGAAGAAATGACATCAGGTGGTAAATTACTTAAATATTGCTCCCATTTTTTTATGAGAGGGCGTATGCCAGAATCGTAGAAGCTGATTACTAGCTTCGGTGCCAGTTTTGATAATGCTGTAACCTTTTGTGTTAAGGTTGAAACGGCATAATAAAAAGCAAAAAACAGTAAAACCAAATAACTTAAATAAGTGAGTAGCACAGCTTGAAATCGCTTAAAACGTAATCTATGTTTAAGAAAGCGAATCACGCGTTCCAACAAAATCGCAGTTATACCAGCAAAAACAATTGGAAGTATATATGGGAGTATAAGGTACATAACTAATAAAATACAAACTAATAACAGCCATTTTTTCCACATGTAAAGATAACTCTCCTCAAAGCTCAATTAACATTATTATAGAGTGTAATCACCTGAATGTATATTTATATTGAAAGAAAAAATAACTTTAACACTTTAAAGTATGTGGGGACAGTCCCCGGGTGCTTTAAAGTGTTAAAGAATGTTGACATTGGATTTAGGATACCTCATAATTCTATGTAGGTGGTGAGAAAATGTTTAATCGTGAATTAGTGAAAGGGAGCACTTCACTTATTTTACTCAAGCTTTTAAATGAGAAGGATATGTATGGCTATGAACTTGTAAAGGTACTTGATCAACGAAGTGAGCATCATCTTCAAGTTAAGGAAGGTACGTTATATCCAGCTTTACATAAGCTTGAAAACCAGGAATATGTAAAGTGTTATTGGGAAGAGCAAGAAAAAGGCCCAGCACGGAAATATTATCAGATAACTGCTGAAGGAAAGAAGCTTCTCCAGGAAAAAACAAACGAATGGAATCGTTTTGTGCAGGTGATGGGAAAAGTAATAAAGGGAAATGAAACATGATCGATAAAGAAGAATTTCTCACCAAACTGGAAATAGGACTACAGAACCATCCTAAAAAGAATGAAATCATAAAGGAATATGAACTGCATATTACTGAACTACTTGATGAGAAACCTTGTTTAGGGATTTCTCAAACCGACATGGACTATATTATTGAACGGCTCGGTACACCTGAAGAAATTTTGGAATCATGGAAAGAAGAAATGTCCATTACACCTAATAAGACGAAATGGAATTTTGTAATTGTTAACCTTTTGTTTTTCTCTTTCGGATTTCTATTAACCGCTTTACATAATTATTTCAAATGGGGTTGGACGGGTGCTATTTGGCAGAAATTAACCTCTATTTCAGGAATTATTATTTTAGTATATATACTGTTTTGGGGATTACTAGGCTATGAAATAGGAAGAGCATTTGGACCTAATGGCAAGAATCTAATGGTAAAAACTTTTCTTTTGTCCATTATTCCAAATTTAGCTCTAATGTACTTAATCGTTTTTCATATTATTCCGCATGAATGGTTTGAACCACTTTTAAATAAAAAATTTATCATTGTTTGCGTAGCGTTTACTTGTATCCTCTATCCAATATGTACATTGGGTTATTTTTGGGGGAAAAAAGCTTCAGTTCAATAAAATTTTTTTATCCATATACATCGTAATTCTTTGTATATAGAATATAAAGGTATTGAGGAGGAGGTAATTGAAATGAAAGCACTATTAGGAAATAGGGACTTCTATTTTTTCTTGGCATGTCTTTGTCTAGGAATTGCATTCCAACAAATGATTGAAAACTATTTTGGTGGAGTTTCTATATTTTTGTTTTTAGCTACTTTTTACACTGTATTTATACTAAGATTTCGAAATCGCCCATTAGCGAATATGCGCCTCGGTACATTACTAATGATTTGTACTTGGGTTTTAACAAGCACGTTTTTTTTGAATAATAGTTTGTTATTTTGGATGTTGAATATATTGATCATCCCATTTTTAATAGTTGTGCAACTGGTACTCATTACGGGTAAGCCAAAAACCATTTGGTACCACTGGAGTTTTCTAGCTATTATTTTGAAAACGATAGGTAAGTCCATTGGATTTACAAAGCAGCTTTTTTCTGAAAATATACGTAAGTTAAAAAGAGGAGTAAATGAGCAATCTTATCAGGTTGTGAAAAAAGTATTTATCGGACTCCTTATCACGGCTCCAATTATGTTTATGGTTTTAATTCTATTGTCATCAGCCGATTTAGAGTTTAGGAAAATTATTATTAATTTTCCAGGAAAAGTGTTTAATTTCGAAATTGGTGATGAAGTGATTAGGCTTATCGTGATATTATTTTTCACCTTTACTATATTTTCCTTTTTGCAAGTTCTTTACTATAAATCCTTTTCACTGGATCAACAGATTGGGGTACGCCGCTATTTTGCATGGGATCCGATTATTATTTGGACGCTATTAATTAGTCTTAACCTTGTCTATTTGTTATTTACCATCGTCCAATTTCGGTATTTATTTAACAATCAACTCGAAACAGGATTTACTTATGCTGAATATGCAAGGAGAGGATTTTTTGAATTATTAGTGGTAATTCTTTTAAATCTGTCTATATTAGTCATTGTTCTGTCACTAATGAAACATCAACAGCAGTGGAAACAACGAATGACAAGGGGATTATTAAGCACCCTCGTGGGTTTTACAGGCGTCATGTTGATATCTGCGTTCCTTAGATTAATGATGTATGAGGAAGCTTATGGATTTACCTTTTCTCGAGTTTTGGCCCATTCCTTTATGCTGTATGTGTTGATTTTATTAGTTTATACATTCTTAAAAATATGGTTAGATCGTTTATCACTTATCCATTTTTTCCTTCTTTCAGGCTTGATTTATTATTCATTGTTAAATGTCAGCAATATTGACCAAATGGTCGTAAATGAGAATCTAGAGCGATTTGAAAAGACGGGAAAGGTCGATATCCACTATTTAAATAGCTTAGGTTTCACAGGTATTTCAGGGTTAATCGAGCTATTTGAGGAAAACCCAAACGTCCCACAATTGCGGCAATTATTAAGGGAACGAAAACAAGTAGCAGTAAAAGATGAATCTGGTTGGTGGGAATGGAATTGGTCCAGGGAAAAAGCATATAATAAGCTAAAAGAAACTGAATTTTAGCACATTAAAGCGCTGAGGGACTGTCCCTCAGCGCTTTAATGTGCTAAAAAATTTGTTGCTTTTTTTGTAACATCTTGATAGTGAAAAAGATGTTAATATAAAAATATAAATAATATATAAAGCGCAGAGGGGAAATGTAAAATGGATCAAGTAATGAAAGCATTAGAGGAAATGAAAACCGTTATCCTCTCATATAATGATAAATTAGGAAATATTGAAAAAAGACTTGCTCGTTTAGAAAAGGTTGATAGTATAGAGCACCGTGTTGCGGTCAATCAAATTGATCTTTCCGATATTAAGGATACTTTAGAAGAGCTAAAAGAAAATTTCACCTTTAACCCTAACGATGAACTCAGAACGATTCATAAGCGTTTAGATTCACATCTTATCAAAATTGGCAGAGCAGAAGAGGAAATTATTATGTTAAAGAAACAACAAGCTAATACAGCTCACTAGTCTAAAGGAGATATTATGGAAAAGGATTGGACAAAAGACCTAGAACATGACGAGTATGAGAATGACATCGATCTACTATTAAAAGATGCCTTAGAGGCAGTTGAAATAACCAAACCAGGATATTTTGTGAACCTCGTAACGAGTGCAAACTTTGGGGACCCAGTAGAGTACCTTCAGCCACTAATAGAAAAAATGTATAATGAAACCGTTAGGCTTAAATATATTGATCAGTGTGGTTGCGGTGGACATGTGTTAAGAGTATGGAAGCTTAAAAAACTATAAAAAAAGTAGCCATTGTTAATTAACGGGTTCGGTTGATAGGGAGAAAATACTTATTCACAGCGGAATTCGCATAGTGAATCGTCAATGTTTTAACAGGAAATTTGCAATAGAAAAAGCAGAAGATTTGATGTGACCCCCAAAAGTTAGAATTCAATCTAACTTTTGGGGGTCATAACAAATTCGTATCCATCTGCTTTTATTAATTCATATTAGATTTTTAAACTCTTGATGAACATTATCATGATTCTCGTTCTTTAGCTTTTGCATCAAGAAGAAACGTGCATCAATAATAATGTGTAATATTATTGGAAATAAAAGAGAATCTGTCATTACATATACTCTTGCAAATACAAAACCAAGAAAACTTGTTAAGAGAAACCCTTTCCACCCCTGATAAATATGTCCAAATCCGAAAATTAAGGCAGATAACACTAAAACTACGGGTAAAGATAGATCAAAGGGTAGACTTTGTAAATAAAATATAACAAATCCACGATAAATGATTTCTTCACAAATACCAGCAGTTACACTTGAAGCTAACCCCCAATTTCGTTCTCTTTTATTCGCAGGGGCTAAAAAACTAATATTTTCCATTTGTTTATCCATTCTCTTCTTATAAAACGGAAGCCTAAATAAAACCAAGACTAAAAATAGGACACCTATAATAAATCCCAAAAACATACCTAGTAATTTTGAAGTGTTTTCATTTGGAATTTTTAATCCGAACTCTGTCCATGATACTGAAAAAGCGGCAGCCCCAATCAAAATTAAAAAGGTCAAAAACCATTCACTTTTCATGATAAACAGAAAATATTCTCTTTTTTCTTCCCAATTGCCCGTTTCTTTTACTTTTTTTGTATATTTAATATCTTGAAATGGGTAAACAAATAGTAAAAATATAAGAATAATTCCGCCAAAAATTAACATAACATTCCCTCCCTTATTTGGTAAATATTCCTTAAAAATTATACTCTAGTTTATTTTAAAAAACGAGATAAAAGATAATCTTTTTTATTAATTAACAATCTTTTTGATAAAGATTTTAGCAATGTTTAAAGACAGCACATAAATTTATGTGCTGTTTTTAATTTGTACGATAATTTTCTTACTAAATTGTCATACAAAATGCTATAAATGTTATCTTAACAACAATTGTAAGTGTTCTAATTGATGTGTTAATTTCAATGTCAAAGCGGGTGTGAATTGACGTTTCCTCCTCTTCACCCGACCCCTTTAAGTGCTAATAAGGCTACTTTTTTATGATGAGTTACTATATTGATTACCCTTTAATCCATTCTCTTTTCAACATGCTATAAATAATTAAATGATGATAATGTCCATATAGATTTTCACCATCACGAATGATTCCCTCTTGGGTAAAACCTAGTCTTTCTGGAATCGCTCTACTCTTATAGTTCCGTTCTCCACAACGAATTTCAACCCTATTTAACTTGAGCTGAAAGAAAACATAGTTAAGGAGTGCTTGCACAGCTTTAGTCATAATGCCTTTTCCTTGATTGCCTTCTCCCAAATAGTAGCCAATCGTGGTCATTTGATTTCTCCAGTCAATTTGATGAATTCCAATCGCTCCTACTAAAGTGCCTTTGTATCTTACACCTAAATTAAAGCCTTGGTTATCTGCAAATTGCTTTAACCACATTGGGATAATAGTATGATATTGAAAGGGAGAGTCCATAGAGTCAACCCACGGCAACCATTGCCGCAAGTAAAAGCGATTTTGATCAACTAAATCGAAAAGCTCATTTGCATGATGGTGTTGAAATAATTGCAATTCAATTTCCTGATCGACCTTTAGTGTAAACACTTTAAACCAACTCCTAAAACCAGTGATTCTAAAATTAAGGCTCTTTTCGTAAACTTTGTTGCTATTGCTACTAACATAAGCGACAAAACAAAAGACTAGCACATGAAAATTTCAAAAAGATACGAAAAGATGCCACGAAGCCATAAATAATACGGGATTAAACTCGGTTCGAAAAGCAACAATCTTTGCGAAAACAGCCAAAATTAATGACCAACTTTATTGATTTAATGGAAGCAGAATAGAAAAAATGGTTTGGTCACAACTCGATTTACAGGTTAAAACTCCTTTATGCTTTTCAATGATTTCTGAGCTAACGAATAGTCCTAGACCTGTACCAAGTTTTTTGGTTGTAAAAAACGGTTCGAAAATAGTTTTTTGATGCTCTTTAGGAATCATCGGTCCATTATTACTGATACTGATTTGAATAAAGGAATTTGGAATAAGCATCGTTTTAATTTCGATGATTGGTTCCTCACTAGGATAATGACAGATTACGTCGATTGCATTGAAAATGATATTGATGAGCACTTGACGAATCTCATCAACGTAACCGAAAAGGTTAACGTCTGTCTCTAAGTCTTTTAGTATCTTAACCTTACTGTCCAATATACTCGGATATAGAAAGACAAGAACTTCTTCTATCAACTTATTTAAATAAAAAGAAGTCTTTTCTTTTCCAATTAATTCCTTTTTAGATAATAAAAGAAATTGTGAAATTCTAAAATTGAGTTGTTCTAGCTCGTTGGAAATGATATCGAGATATTTCATTTCGGGATTTTCCGATTTAATTAGCTGAATAAAGCCTTGAACTGATGTTAGTGGATTTCTAAATTCATGAACGAAACTAGAAGTCATTTGACCAAGTAGAGTTAACCGGTCCTTGTGAGTAGAATCGATAAATTGTGTTTTTTCTTCAATGATTTTATTTTTTACATCTGTATAGGCAGAAACCGCAAAATATAAAAACTTATCAAAGCAATAATTAATCATATTAATGGTTTTCTGAAGATCATCCCATTCCTGACCGGACTCTGTTAATTGTTGATATACAATGGATCTTCCCATACTTACATTAAAAACAAAATCCCCAATATTAATATTTGCTTGCACTCTTTCTGTTGCAATTCGTGTAGCAAGTTTTTGAAGATGTTCATCAAGATCATATTCATCAGCAGAAACAATGTTCTGGATAAGGATGAACATAGACTCCCCATTCAAACGGATTTGATCTGCAAATGGGTCATTTGTGGAGATAATTATTTTTTTGCTCCACTCATTTAATATATCTTCCTTACGGCTCTCTAAATAGTCAACAAGTTTTGATTTCGTTTCAGATAACATGCAAACCTCCATATTCACGAAACAGTATAGAATGTTTCTATGTTATGTATAGTATTCGAGTTGTTTTGGCATTTTCCTTTATCGACTTTTGTAGAAAAATAAGAAGTTGTGACGAATGGTATATATTTTTAATAATTATCCTAGTGTTTTTCGAATTTTGCCTCCAAGTGAATAGAACTTAAGTCATTATAAAAATGTTTTACTTGTAATGCTGAAGTAAACGATGTATAGTCAAGTTGTTGTAAAAATTAAATATTTCCACAAGGGGAGCCGTTAAATCGGCTGAGAGTGAGCGTTTGAGTTCTAACCCTTAGAACCTGTTAGTTAATGCTAGCGTAGGGATGTGGTTTGGGATAGAAACAATGTGGACCATCCAAACCTCCAACATTGTTTTTTTTGTTGGATAGAAATGCTTCAGATTTAGTTCGAAAAGCAAATTTCTTTGCGAAAACAGCTTTGACACATGACAAAAAGGGTTATGATTCAACGTTTACCCAAATTTTAAGGGGGAAACGGAGAATGAAACAAAACAAAACGTTATTTTTAGTAGAGATTGCTATCTTTACGTCATTGGCTTTCTTATTAAACCTTGTATCACAAGTGATGCCTTTGAAGGTTTGGCCACAAGGTGGATCTGTTTCAATTGAAATGGTTCCAATATTCATAATGGCTTATCGTTGGGGAGTAAAGGGTGGGGTCTTAGCAGGATTTTTGTTAGGTCTTCTACAATTTGTATTTGGTCCTACCATTTATCATCCAGTACAAGGATTTATCGATTATTTTGTTGCATTTTCGGTAGTTGGTTTAGCTGGTCTATTTGCATCGCAAATTAAAAATGCAGTTCAACAAAAACAAAGAGGAAAGTGGATTGTACTTGCAACTCTGGGTATTTTGCTTGGAAGCTTGTTAAGATTTATTTCTCATTTTATTACAGGTATAGTTTTTTTTGGTAGTTATGCACCTGAAGGTCAACCAGTAGCACTTTACTCCTTTATTTATAATGGAACTTACATGCTACCAAATTTCATTCTTTGTGTGATTATCGTCGTTCTAGTCATTAGTGCGGCTCCGAAGAAAATGATCTAAAAATATATAAGTAGAGGCCAAACTCGGGTTTGGTCTCTTTTTTATGACGATTTTTCAACATTTCCAATATCGATAGCTGTATTACCAAAAGGTGTGACTTTTAGCACTGAAAATCATTTTCATTCCTGTTATAAAGAAAGAGAATCATTCTCATTTATTAAAATCAGGAACAAGGTGATTGATATGTTAGCTCAGTTAAAAACAGGTGAAAAAGGGATAATCTCCAATATTTCTAAAGCAGATGCTCTTGTTAGACGTCGCCTACTCGATTTAGGAATTACAGAAGGCTCAGAGGTTTGTATTAAATGTATTATGCCATTTGGTGGACCTTATATGTTAGAGTACTGTGGTCAGTGTGTCGGAATTCGACGTAAAGAAGCCATTCAAATTGAAGTGGAGAGATTATAATGGAAATCGCCCTTCTCGGAAATCCGAATACAGGTAAAACCTCACTTTTTAATCATCTAACAGGATCTTACGAATATGTGGGAAATTGGAGCGGAGTAACAGTCGAGAAAAAAGTTGGCTTGTTTAAAAACAAGCGAGCAACATTAATCGATTTACCAGGAATTTATACCCTTAACCCCCTTTCAAAGGATGAAGGGGTTGTCACTAATTATTTTCTTAAGGAACAATTGGATCAGCTATTAAATATATTAGATGCCTCTCAGCTAGAACGAAACCTCCATTTAACCATTCAACTACTAGAATATGAGAAACCATTAACCATCGGCTTAAATATGATTGATGTCGCCAAAAATAGAGGAATACACATTGATACGAACCTTTTATCTCATCGGTTAGGCGTACAAGTGAATCCGGTCATTGCCCGAAGTGGTAAAGGCTGCGATGCCTTGGCTGAAAGCATTACCACTGTAAAGCAATGCAACACACAGAAGCTACTAATCAATTATGGAAAGGTAATCGAAGACGCAATCATCGAGCTCGAAGAAATGCTCAATGGGAAGCAGACACCTTCTATAAGATGGCTTACGCTTCAATTATTAGAAGGTAATCCATATGTGAGGGAATATTTACATCAATGGGTAAAGCCAGAAGTATTATCAAATTTTGTGAATGGCGTGAGCCAGCAAATCATCTCAAGCGAAGGTATTATGACACTAGAGCAATTTATTTATCTAAAAAGAAAAGCAGTTATCCAGTCCATTCTTAATGATGCTGTTACTTATTCAGAAAAAGAAAAGACCCCATTTACCGAAAAGGTAGATAAAATTGTAACTAATAAATTTTTAGGGATGCCAATATTTTTATTGATGATGTACTTAATGTTTATGCTAACCTTCAATTGGCTTGGCTTTCCTTTATCTGATGCACTAGACTCCTTGATTTCAGGTCCTATTACAGAATGGACTATTAATCTCCTAACGTTGGTTGGGGCGACAGACTTTTTGTATTCCTTAGTAGTGGATGGAATCATTGCAGGTGTCGGTGGGGTCATTGTATTTGTACCACAAATATTTATTTTATTTTTCTTTATTTCATTATTAGAAGACTCAGGTTATATGGCAAGGGTAGCACTTGTAATGGATCGAATTATGGAGCATGTTGGTTTAAATGGGAAAGCATTTATCCCCATGATGATTGGATTCGGATGTAACGTACCAGGAATAATGGCAGCGAGAACAATAGAAACACCTAAAGAACGTTTGTTAACCATTTTACTAACTCCTTTAATGTCTTGTTCTGCGAGATTACCTGTTTACGCTTTATTCGTCGGTTCCTTTTTTGTAAAACAAGAGGCGTTAATTGTTTTATCACTATATATATTGGGCATTTTAGTTTCCCTTCTCTTGGCAAAAATATTTTCAAAAACATTATTAAGTGGTGAAACATCTTTATTTGTTATCGAATTACCACCGTATCGCTTACCTCAAGGGAAAGCTTTATGGCGAAGTACTTGGGATAAAGGAAAAAACTTTGTGAAAAAGGCAGGTACATTTATCTTTGCCGGATCGGTCTTTATTTGGCTACTATCATATGCTGGCCCAAATGGACTAAATGTAAATATGGATGATAGCTATTTAGCTGCTATTGGAGGAGTAATTGCTCCACTATTACAGCCAATTGGCTTTGGCTCGTGGCAAGCAGGATCGGCTTTACTTACAGGATTCCTAGCGAAGGAAGCCATCATTTCTACAATGAATATCATTTATTTTGTTCCAGATGAAGCTTCTCTCCAAGGGTTATTGGCATCTACCTTTACACCTTTATCAGCGTATAGTTTTATGGCATTTATATTGTTGTATATTCCTTGTTTAGCAACAGTGGCAACGATTTATAAAGAGACGGGTTCAAAGAAATGGACGATATTTTCTTGCTTTTATGCTCTTATCATTGCCTATGTCATTTCATTAATCATCTACCATGGCGGAAAACTACTAGGCTTCACATAATCCACTTTTAGGGGTGAATCTCATGCTAGCAAGTATTTTAATCGGTGGCATCATTTTTGGTTATGCAGGCTTTGCTCTTGTACGATTTTTAAGAAAAGCAAAAGAAGGAAAATGCGCGGGCTGCGACATAAAATCCTCTTGTCAAAGTTCATGTGGAAAAGAAGATTATTTATCATGAAAAACTATTAAATTATTTTTAAATGGTGTAAAGTTACCCTAAAAAGGTAAGGGGATTGAAAATTTTTGACTAAGGATGAAATCATTGACATTGTTTCAGATAAGATTAGATTAATTCGGCAAGAATCAGAATACACCCAGGATAAAATGGCTGAAATTATTGGACTATCCAAAAAAACATTAGTCCAAATCGAAAAGGGCAGAGTAAAAGCGGGATGGTCCACGGTGGTAACCGTCTGTGCCTTATTTCGTGAATCAGAAACGGTCCGTCATCTATTTGGAAATGAACCTTTAGAAGTATTAGAGACAGTGGCAAAAGAAGCTATTGAATTTCGAAAAGAAAGAACTCTAGGTGGTAAGGTATGGTGGAAAGAACTCAACCGGAAAGACGGTTATATTCTTCAGCAAAATATCATTAGCCTGCATTTCCGAATTATTGATAAGGAAGCCTATCGGATCTTTAGTAGTTTTGATGAGGAAGCCGCTGTTTTACGCTTCCAAGAAATAGGTCGAAATAAGGTTTAGTGTAAAGGTACCAGAAGGAATTCTGGTATTTTTTTTTTGAAAAATTATCCCCCTAAAATTAGAAAAATCATTCGAATTTTTTATATTATACAATATTTCCTAAATATGGTGTAAAAACATATTATTCTGGGAAAAAGAACTTCGTGGAGTAATTTGTTTTAGGGGGATTTATGATTATCAAATTGGATCTATTTAAAAAAAAATGGAAACAACTGCATTTAAACCAAGTATTTATACTCAGCATATCGACTATCGTTCTCGGAAGTATTTGTATATTTTATTACCTTGCAAATGGTGTTGAGGTTAGTGCTCTTGAGAAAGGCTTCTCACAAGTAACCGTTATTTATGACAAGGATGGAAATGTGGCAAGTAAAATTTCTGCCAATAAAACGGAAAGTGTAACGTATGAACAAATTCCTCAACATATGATTAATGCCGTCGTTGCGATTGAGGATCACCGGTTTTTCAAACATAACGGTGTTGATTTTATTGGGATTGTTCGCGCATTTGTTCGGAATACAAAAGCGGGTGGAATCGTCGAAGGTGGAAGTACGATTACACAACAGCTTACCAAAAACGTTTTTCTTTCCTCTGAAAAATCTTATAAGCGAAAGATGGATGAAGTTTTTTTAGCACGAGAAATAGAAAAGGAATTTACCAAAGAAGAAATTTTAGAGATATACTTAAATACGATTTATTTTGGTGATGGGGAATGGGGAATAAAGAGAGCTGCCCTTCATTATTTTGGGAAAGAAGTTGAGGACTTAACGATTGACGAATCAGCACTTTTAGCCGGATTAATTAAGGCACCATCAGCTCTTAGCCCATATCATCATTTAGAAAAAGCAACCGCGCGTAGGGATGTTGTCCTCGATAGAATGAGAGAACATAATTATTTATCAGAAGAACAGCTTCTAGTAGCAAAAAATGCAAAAGTGGTGCTAAACGAAAAAGGGGGAGATTCCCTTCGTGGAAAATTCCCCTATTATGTGGACCATGTCTTGGAAGAAGCGATAATAAAATATGGACTTACTCAAGATGAATTATTAACAGGTGGCTATAAAATCTATACAGAATTAGACCCAATTAAACAAGAGGCAATGGAATTAGTATATAAAGATGAAAGTTTATTTCCAAATGGAACAGGTAATCAAATCGTTCAAAGTGGAGCAATTTTACTAAATCCCAAAACCGGAGGAATTCAGGCATTAATTGGTGGTAGAGGAGAACATGTTTTTCGTGGATTTAACCGGGCAACGCAATTAATCGCACAGCCTGGTTCAACATTGAAGCCACTTGCAGTCTATACACCTGCTCTTGAAAATGGATGGAAAATAACCGATGAATTAAAAGATGAGGAGATGGTGTTTGACCGTTATGAACCGAAAAACTATAACGATCAGTATCGCGGATCTCTCCCTATGTATACGGCTGTCAGGGAATCAGTAAACGTCCCCGCTGTTTGGTTACTAAATGAAATAGGCTTACACAAGGGCTTAGAGACTTTAGATAAGTTTGGCATTCCATTAGAAAAAAAGGATCGTCATTTAGGCGTAGCCTTAGGTGGTATGGATAAAGGTGTGTCCCCTTTAATAATGGCAGAAGCTTATTCCGTCTTTCCAAATGGGGGAGAACGAATCGAGGGACATTCGATTGTAAAAATTGTTAGTCCCAACGAATCAGTTGTTGCCGAATGGAAAGGTTCTGAAGTTAAGGTTACTGAAAAGGATGTAGCAGATAAAATAACCACTTTACTGCTAGATGTAGTTGAGAATGGTACTGGTCGTGCTGCGAAGATCCCCGGAAGGGAAGTTGCAGGAAAAACAGGTTCAACACAAGTTCCTATAGAAGGAATAAACGGTGTTAAAGACCAATGGTTTGTCGGATACACGCCAGAGCTAGTGGGAGCTATTTGGATTGGATACGACAAGACCGATAGCAAGCATTATTTAACAACAACGTCTAGTGAAGGAGCGGCATTAATTTTTCAAAAAGTAATGACCAAAGCCCTTGAAAATGAAGAAGCTCAAAGCTTTCAGCTCACTCCTCTTGCTGAGATCATTGAAACGGAAGAGGAAAGAGATAAATGGAAAAGTTGGATTGATTTGGAGGAAGCCGTCAAGAAGGATGCTGAAAAATGGCGTGAGAAGATAGAGATAGAGAGGGATAAGTGGTTGGAAAAAGCCAGGAATCGTGGGAAAGGTAAAAATGATGACTAGCGGGTGTGAAAGTAGGACTAATAGTTACCTCCAACCGCATCAAAGATGAAAAACGGTAACTATTAGAGGTTAATAGTTACCGCAAAGCACATCAAGGATAAAAAAAGGTAACTATTAGAGGCTAATAGTTACCTCCAACCGCATCAAAGATGAAAAACGGTAACTATTAGAGGTTAATAGTGACCGCAAACCACATCAAGGATGAAAAACGGTAACTATTAGAGGCTAATAGTGACCGCAATCCACATCAAGGATGAAAAACGGTAACTATTAGAGGCTAATAGTGACCGCAAAGCACCCCAAGGAGCAAAAACGGTAACTATTAGAGGTTAATAGTGACCGCAAACCACATCAAGGATGAAAAACGGTAACTATTAGAGGCTAATAGTGACCGCAATCCACATCAAGGAGCAAAAACGGTAACTATTAGAGGTTAATAGTGACCGCAAACCACATCAAGGATGAAAAACGGTAACTATTAGCCCCTTATAGTCAACCACAAAAAGCAAAATCGACTACTATCGATAAAAATAAGCGTAGTAATTAATCACTTAAGGAAAAACATAATAAGAAGATCTTCCATGTCCGATATAATTAAAATTTTTAATCAAAATCCTCCGAACGGTTTTATCCGAATCGATTTTACACCATTCCTGAACCACTTTTGTCGTGATTCTTTGATTCGGAAAAAGTAATAAAATTTCCTCAACGCAGCGTAAGACTGCAGACTCCAAGCCTTCAACGAAACCACACTTATGACAGACTACAGACCTCTCTTTAAAATAATAATTATTCAAGGAATAGCACCTTCCACAATAGAAACTTTTTTCAAGTTTTTCATAACTATAACTTGGTGCCCTTGTATAAGGGGATTCAATAGTATGGAGTGATATTAATTTTTCAGCAATGATGGAATGACGCTCATTTAGTTTTGATGATAGATTGTTCATTTTTCGAATAAACCGGTCTAGTTGTGTTGGAAAAATGAATTGGGGATTCATTGGGGCTTGATATAAGTGGAATTTAGGATTGATGAAGATACAATAAGATTCCACTGTAATGTTATACCCAAGGTCATGAAGTAATTGTCGGAGTAGTGTTTCGCTTCGTTGCAGCTGAAGTAACGGGTTCTTTATTTCTAATCCCGAGAAAGTGTGCCAGTAATCGCCATTCACATAATAATCACCTTCATAATTCTTTACATTAATATTGAAAAACTTCCCTTCAGATATAATCAATGAATCGGTTTGAAATTTATTTTTGTTATATTCATGTAATAAATCATTCAAAACGTGAAAATTGCCTGAAAGATTCTCAGCCAACCATTTGTCGTACTTTTGCTCACCCTCGAAGCCTTTCTCTAAGTTCATGTAGTTTTTAAAGTCTTGATCTAGTAATTTCATTCGAATATGCAAAGACCTTAAAAGCTTTAATTCCTCTGATTCAAATCGATGTTTTAAAACGTTAACCATATAACACCTCCAAATTTATTATCCACAATCCAATTTTAAGTAAAGTCTCTGTGCCTGACAAGTTAGAGCTAAAAACCACAAAACAACTCCGCCTCCAGACCGACTAAAAAACCATCACTAGTCGCTATTACCTTACTTATCCATTTAGTAAGATAAATCTATCAAATAGCGAATTGAGGTCGAACCAATGAAAAAATTCCGTGAGATTTTTCAGAATCGAACGTTTAGAAACCTATTCTTTGCCACGTTTACGTCCCAAATGGGGAGTACGATTGGATTAACAGCGTTTATGTTTTACTTGCTTGATCGATTTTCCGACCAGCCAGCTTATGCAACAATTACAGAGTTAATGTACTCCGTGCCCACTTTAGCTGTATTTTTCTTAGTTGGTGTATTTGCAGACAGAATGGATCGTCAAAAAATTGCTTACTATTGTGATTGGATGAGCGCCATTTTTTCTCTCGCCTTAATTGGAGCAATTGCGATTGGCTGGATGCCACTTATTTTCTTTATTTTATTCACTAGAAGTGCTATTCAAAAATTCTTCTTTCCTGCCGAAAGTGCAATGGTCCAAGGGATATTGAAGAAAGAGGATTATACAACCGCAGCAGGATTAAATCAGTTAGTAATGAGCTTGTTTATGCTTTTTGGAAATGGGCTTGGGGTTTTTGCCTATTGGTCTGTAGGGATTTATGGTGCTATTGTTGTGGATGCTTGCACCTTTATCATCAGTGCCTTTTTTATAAAATCAATAAAGATAGCTGAAGAAGTACGACTTCCGAACGGAAAACACACGTTCAAAGATTTAAACCTTTCTATCGTGTTTAAAGATTTTAAGCTTGGAATTTCCTATATTTTATCGAATAAGCTATTAAGAACCCTTTTAGTTGGCTTCGTAGTGTTTGGTGTTGTTAATGGAGGATTCTCTGTTATCCCTATCTTTATTTTAAAATATAAACTTGCCCCAGATTCCTATGAGGAACTGTCCATTTGGGTTGGTGTGATTTTTGGAACGGGAGTGCTGCTAGGAAGCTTTATTGCATCCATTTTTACGCAGAAAGTAAAGCTTTACCAAATGATCATTTTCGGTCTATTTGTGTCTGGTGGATTTATTGTGATTGCTTCTTTTGCAGAGAATATATATTTCTTTTTAAGTTTGATTTTTATGGCTTCCCTTGGGCTTCCGTTTGTTAATATTGCGATAGGAGGATGGATGCCTAGTATAGTAGATCCGAAAATGATGGGAAGAGTTCAAGGCTGGATTAATCCGTTAATGATGTTTTCTCAATCCATTACATTAGGTGTTATCGCTGTCGCCTTCCCGAAAATTCTTACTGTTGAAATGCTCTACTGGATGGTTGGTGGCTGTTTAATGCTTGTTGGGGTGTATTACCTCCTAACACTACCAAAGATTTCATTATCTGAGAAAAATTCCAAAACCGTATCGCTTTTAAAGCAAAGTGCATTATAATAAAGGGTGACAGAGTCACTCTTTTTTTTTGATAGGGTGACAAAATACATAGTATTCGGGTGTGAATATGAAAAGACTAAAACTACTCTTATTGCCGTTTGCAGGATTCTGCCAAATTCTCGGTATTGTTCTACTATTTATTAATATAAAAATAGCGATTGTTGTCTTTATTTTGTATGCGATCGCCCTTGTGACATTATTTATTTTACTAATAAATGATAGAAGAAAAGAAAAAAGGGAGGATGAAGAAAATGATTATCGTAACTACTGAATTTGTTCCAGGGAAAGAAATAAAGGAATTAAAGGGATTTGTAAAAGGCAATACCATTCAATCTAAACACATCGGTAAAGATATTTTAGCCGGGTTAAGAACGATTGTTGGAGGAGAAATAACGGAATATACTGAAATGATGGATGAAGCTAGACAAAAAGCCATTGGGCGTATGGTCGATGAAGCAAAAGGCTTAGGAGCAAATGCAATCATTGGAATGAAACTACAATCAGCCGCTGTGATGCAAAATGCCTCTGAAATTATTGCTTATGGAACAGCCGTAGTCGTAGAATAATTTACAACATTCAAAAAAAAGAAATTGACTTCTAAACTTGTTTGGTGATAATCTAACAAAGGAAGAAAAAAAAGGAAAAGGGAGGGTTACAAAATGCTTTTACTTAACAGAATGACTGTAACTGCTTTAACAAACTTAATTCCCGTAACCTATCCTTTAACGAATCAATAATTTAGTAATTATTTAATGAGTCCAAAGGCACAGGTTACGTATATTCGTGACGTGTGCCTTTTTATGTCTTTTTTTGGAATCCAAGAGACGTATCGCATACTAGCGGTATGTCTCTTTTTATTTTTTAAAAAGGAGAGATTAAAATGGAAAAAATGACAAATGTTCTATTAATTAGTGGCTCTGGAAATCTAGAAAGTGGTTAGTTGTTTTTTATTCGAGAGGAGTGAATAAATATGTTTTCTGTATTTTGGAAGTTAAGATGGTTTTTTAAAGAAAATTGGAAGCGATATACGGTTGCACTTATATTGCTAACGATTGTTGGTATTATTGAGGTTATCCCTACTAAGCTGATTGGAATGTCCATTGATCATATTCATTTAGGGACAATGACTTCGGAAATACTTTTTCAATATATTGGCCTTTTTGTACTAATAACAGTTGCTGTATATGGGATTACGTATGTCTGGATGTATAAGCTTTTCGGTGGAGCTTTCCTTGTGGAAAGAAAGCTTCGATCAAGATTTATGCGCCACATCCTTCAAATGACCCCGACCTTTTTTGAGAAAAATCGAACTGGGGATTTGATGGCGCGTGCAACGAATGATTTAAAGTCCATATCTGTTACAGCAGGATTTGGTGTTTTAACCTTAATGGATTCCAGTGTGTGGATGTTAACGATCCTTTTTACAATGGGGTTTCTGATTAGCTGGAAGCTTACGCTAGCCGCTATTATTCCGTTACCATTAATGGCGATTATCATTCAGATTTATGGGAAGAAAATTCACGCCCGCTACATGGAATCACAGGACGCCTTTGGTAAGTTAAATGACCGAGTGTTAGAATCAGTTGCAGGGGTTCGTGTTGTCCGTGCCTATGTTCAAGAAAGAGCAGACCAAGAACGGTTTCATCAGATGACAGAAGATGTTTTTCAGAAAAATTTAAATGTCGCCAAAATTGATTCGTTATTTGATCCGACCATCAAAATCATTGTTGGTTTAAGCTATGTTATTGGATTAGGGTATGGGGCTAAACTTGTCTTCAATCAAGTCATTACACTTGGAGAACTCGTTTCCTTTAATGTTTACTTAGGGATGCTCATTTGGCCAATGTTTGCCATTGGCGAGTTAATCAATATTATGCAGCGTGGGAATGCCTCATTGGATCGTTTGGATGAAACATTATCGTATGAGCTTGATGTCGCTAACCCTACAGAACCTATCGCGGTTGATAATCCTGATCAAATTCTTTACCAAGACGTAACGTTCCGTTATCCTTCGTCGAAGCAGGATAACCTTCAGAATATTCAAGTAGAACTATTACAAGGAAAAACGCTTGGTATTGTTGGAAAAACAGGAAGTGGAAAAACAACGTTTATTAAGCAGCTTTTAAGAGAATATCCTACAGGTGCAGGAGATATTTCGATAGCTGGAGTACCCATTGAGAACCAACCGTTAGATCAAGTAAGAGGATGGCTAGGATATGTTCCACAAGATAACTTCCTTTTTTCGAGGACGGTAAGAGAGAATATTTTATTTGGTCAAGATGGGGCAACTGATGCGGATCTTGAAAAAGCGATTGATTTAGCCTCTTTTAGGAAGGATTTAGAAATGCTACCAGACCGTCTGGAAACATTAGTTGGTGAAAAAGGTGTAGCTCTTTCTGGAGGACAAAAGCAACGGATATCGATTGCTCGGGCGTTAATAAAAAATCCAGAAATTTTGATTTTAGATGATTCTTTATCTGCAGTCGATGCGAAAACAGAAAAGAGAATTATCGATAATATTCGAACTGAACGAAGTGGAAAAACCACTATCATAACGACACATCGTTTGTCTGGAGTACAACATGCCGATCAAATTATTGTTCTGGATGAAGGAAGAATGGTCGAAGCGGGTACTCATGAGCAATTAATGGAATTGGGTGGCTGGTACTTTAGTCAGTTCATCCACCAACAAGCTGTAAGTGAGGCAGAGGAAGAGGTGATATCCTCATGAATAAAGGGAAAAGATTATTTCAATATGCGTTAATGTATAAAAAAATTATTATCGCTGCTTTATTAATGTTAACGGTGGCAGTTGCTGCTGATTTGACTGGACCATTTGTGGCAAAACGAATGATTGATGAACATATTTTAGGAATTGAGTCTAAATGGTTTGAAACAAAGAAAGATAAAATGTCAGTAGCATACGACAGTCATTATTATAAGCGTGAAAAATATTTCGAACAAAACGAGCCGAAAGGCAAAGAGGCTCAGATTTTACAGGTAGGGCGTAAGTTTGTTTTTTTAGAAGGATCAATCGATTTTGATGGAAAACGTAAGCTTGAAGGGACTACCCTAGTCATTGAAGGAAAAGAAGGACGTGCAGATTATAATGTAGACGTTTTAACTGGAGAAACATTATTAGCTTTTACTAAACCTGAGATTTCAAAAATCATCACGCTGTTAAGCCTTTATTTTGGGTTATTAGTCGTTGCTGCCTTTTTCCAGTTTTGGCAAAAGTATCTCCTTCAAAAGTCAGCTAATCGAATCATTCAAAAAATGCGTGAGGATGTTTTTGGCCAAATTCAACGCTTACCCATCCAGTATTTTGATAATTTGCCAGCAGGGAAGGTGGTAGCGAGGGTAACAAACGACACAGAAGCTATTCGTGAGTTATATGTAACGGTATTATCAACCTTTTTTACAAGTGCCATTTACTTATCAGGAATCTACATTGCTTTATTTATTTTAAATGCAAGAATAGCGATGATTTGTTTATTATTGATACCAATTTTAGTTATTTGGATGCTTGTTTATCGGAAATTCGCATCTAAATACAATCATGTCATTCGTTCTAAAATTAGTGATATCAATGCAATGGTAAATGAATCCATTCAAGGTATGACTATTATTCAAGCTTTTAAAAGGGAAAAAAGAACAGAGCATGAATTTGCAAACCTAAATCAGGAGCATTTTACGTATCAAAATAAATTACTACGGTTAAATTCTTTAACCTCACATAATTTAGTAAATGTTCTAAGAAATATCGTTTTCGTAGCCTTTATCTGGTACTTTGGAGCACAGGCTTTAACGCCTACCTCAGTCATATCTCTTGGTATGCTTTATGCAATTGTGGATTACATTAATCGTATCTTCCAACCAGTCCAAGGTATTGTTAATCAATTAGCGAATTTGGAGCAGGCATTAGTAGCAGGTGAGCGTGTTTTCCAATTGTTAGATGAACCAGGTATTGATGTGAGTGAGAAAGAAATTCCTCGATACAAGGGTAATGTGAAATTCGATCACGTTTCCTTCGGATACAAAGAAGGGGAATATGTGTTGAAGGATATTGATTTTGAAACGAAACATGGTGAGACGGTTGCCCTTGTTGGTCATACAGGCTCAGGAAAAAGTTCGATTATGAATTTACTCTTCCGTTTCTATGATAGCCAAAAGGGGAAAATTGTTATAGACGGAATGGATATTACCGAAATGTCTAGACAAACACTTCGCAGGCATATGGGAATTGTCCTACAGGATCCATTTCTATTTACAGGAACCATTGCATCTAATGTAAGCTTAGATGACCCTTCTATTACAAGGGAACAGGTAGAAAAAGCGTTAAAGGACGTAGGAGCAGATAAGGTTTTCAAACATTTAGAAAAAGGGTTTGATGAACCTGTTATTGAAAAAGGAAGTACGTTATCCAGTGGGCAGCGTCAGCTAATATCATTTGCGAGAGCACTAGCGTTTAACCCTGCAATCTTAATTCTAGATGAAGCGACCTCTAGTATCGATACCGAGACAGAGAGCTTAATTCAAGAGGCAATGGATGTTTTGAAAAAAGGTAGAACTACTTTCATTATTGCCCATCGATTATCGACGATTCGTCATGCTGACCAAATCCTTGTGTTAGATAGAGGGAAAATTGTTGAACAAGGAAACCATGATGAATTAATGGAGAAGAAAGGGAAGTACTATCAAATGTATCAGCTTCAGCTAGGTGGTGCTCCATTAGCAGGGTAAAAAAGTTCATAAAAGATTCACATTTAAGTCACTAAACTGAAATAAATATCACATTTCATCAAACCAATTTATGTTAAGTTTATCCTGAATTGTTAATGGAAAAATATTAATATGGGGTGGATGAAATGGAAGAACTTTCTGTAACATTAGTCATTGCAAGTATCTTGATACTAACATATTTTATCGGTTATACAATCATTAAAGCGTAACAAAATGGATACCTTAATCCAACTACAGCGCCTAGCCCCTTGATGGAAAAAATAAAACCCTTTTTTCCTTGATCAAAGCGCTTCCGCTTTATAAAATTGGAAAGCCCCCTTATAAAAGGGGGCTTAAGCCATTTTATTCAGTTTTTTATATTATTATCTTTGGAAACCGCCTAATTGTTGCTCAGCCATTTGAACTAAACGCTTAGTGATTTCTCCACCTACAGAACCGTTAGCACGAGAAGTTGTGTCTGCGCCAAGATTAACTCCGAACTCATTTGCAATTTCATACTTCATTTGGTCTAGAGCTTGTTGTACACCTGGAACTAAAAGTTGATTTGAGTTGTTGTTACTTGCCATAATCTAACACTCCTCTTGATGTTTTTTTGGGTGAATGTGGAATTGAACCACTATGGTGTATACCATTGCCACCAGGCTTAACCCACATTATCATGTTGAATGGATTCTTGAGCAATGTGAAAGTATAACTTAGAGATGCTTTCTTAGTGCTATCTATTTCTCCTTGTTGGTGATTGCTGTGTGTGTGTTGCTTTGTAATATCTATTATGCTAATTTTTTTGGACTATATTCGTAATAATTAATAGGTAATTTCTTCCGTTATGGGGACTAAGTAAAATACATATCCTAAAACAACAAATGAAGGAAGAAGGGGATGTGTAAAATGAGCATTTGTCCTCTATGTAATGGATTTCAAGAAATTCATCCTACGTGCCAGTGTGGAAGTCAGATGGTGGATAGCGGAAGAGAAATGGATTATTACGATGATTATAGTGCATATATGGAGATTGACCAATTAAAATTGCAAGACGGTTATCCAAATAGTTACTCTAATCATAAATGTCCACATTTATTTACCTGTCCTAAATGTGCAAAGGACAAAATCATTTTTATTAATGAATAACGAAAAAACCAGCCAAATACCTAGTATTTGGCTGGTTAAATAAAATTAACGAATTCTTAATTCAGATTGAACATCAAAGAAATGTGTCTTGTTCATATCAATAGCAAGCTCAAGAATATCACCTGGTTTAATAGTAGAACGAGCATCTACACGAGCGACGACGTCTTGACCATTAATAGAAGTATAAAGCATGGTTTCTGCACCAGTTAATTCTGATACATCAATCTTAGCATTAATTTTTGTACCTGGAGATGCTTCAATAAAAACGGGTTCGTCATGAATATCTTCTGGACGTACACCTAGAATAATGTCTTTTCCCACATAGCCTTGCTCACGTAGGACTTTCATTTTTCCTTCAGGGATTGCAACTGTAACATCTCCTGTAATAAATCTGCCATCTTCCACTTTACCGTTTACGAAGTTCATAGCAGGTGAACCAATAAAGCCGCCAACGAAAACATTTTCTGGCTTTTCATATACATCTTTTGGTGTACCTACTTGTTGAATTAAACCGTCCTTCATAACAACAAGTCTAGTTGCCATTGTCATAGCTTCTGTTTGGTCATGTGTTACATAAATGGTTGTCGTTTGAAGACGTTGGTGAAGTTTAGCAATTTCAGCACGCATTTGTACACGTAATTTAGCATCAAGGTTTGATAATGGTTCGTCCATTAAGAATACTTTTGCATCACGAACAATGGCACGACCTAAAGCAACACGTTGACGTTGTCCACCAGAAAGAGCTTTTGGTTTACGGTCGAGATAAGGTTCTAAGCCTAAGATTTTCGCAGCTTCATTAACACGACGATTAATTTCATCTTTAGGGAATTTACGAAGCTTCAATCCGAATGCCATATTGTCACGAACAGTCATATGAGGATATAAGGCATAGTTTTGGAATACCATTGCGATATCACGATCTTTTGGAGCAACATCGTTCACACGTTTTCCGTCAATATAAAAATCACCTTTTGAGATTTCTTCAAGACCTGCAACCATACGAAGAGTAGTTGATTTTCCGCAGCCTGATGGACCAACGAAAACAATAAACTCCTTGTCCTGAATATGTAGATTAAAGTCACTAACTGCTGTTACTTTATTATCGTAAATTTTATAAATATGATCTAACTTTAATTCTGCCATTATGAAGCCCTCCTAAAAAGAAATCGTTTTCATAGTCCAAGTGTACCGAATTATCCCCTATATCTAAATGGACAAATTGCACAAAATTATTTCCCTACTTTTTAGGCACTTTGTCAAACCTCGTTATCAAATACGATACAAGCTAAATATACGGTCATGGCAGAATAGAAATCTTTTAAAGGAATGCCTGTTTTTTCAGCAAATTTATCTAGTCGATATTGTAGCGTATTACGATGGATAAATAGATTCTTAGCTGTGTTACTAGCATGCATATTATTTTTAAGAAAGGACTTAATCGTCAGAAATAATTCGCGGTCTTCGTTAAAAATAGGAATGATATCTTGATGGATCATTTTTTTAAATTCTTCAGGTAAATGCATAGCTAGATGTCTAGGTGCTAGCATTT
Source organism: Pseudoneobacillus rhizosphaerae (assembly GCF_917563885.1). Classification (GTDB taxonomy): domain Bacteria; phylum Bacillota; class Bacilli; order Bacillales; family Cytobacillaceae; genus Pseudoneobacillus; species Pseudoneobacillus rhizosphaerae. The sequence continues at coordinate 36,572 of NZ_CAKJTG010000020.1, read as the reverse complement.
CAAAATGGAAAACTTTTTCTTTTCTAAAATGCTTGCAAGCAAATTCAAATAAGGCTCGTTCGATTCTAATTAATGGTAAAAATTCTTCAGTCAGGTAACGAAATTTTCCAATATAAAAATATGGCTCAATAAAAAAGTCTGTTTTTAACGTTTCTTTCATCGCGATATAATCATTTTCTAAAAGTGGTTGTTTTGTTTTCGGTTCAATGATGATTCCCTTGACAGCATTTTCCCAAATAATAATAATAGTGGAACCGAAAAATGCCTCCAGAGCAGCTTCAAAGTCACTGAAACTAATCTTTCCGCTTGACCATTGAAAGTAAATGAGACGGTATTGTTTTTCATTCTCAATAGCTGGAAAAGAACTATCTTCAAATAAAAAAGAGTACCAACTTTGAGCGAGAGCGGATGAATGATAAGATTGGTTACCGGTTTGGTAGTAGTCAAAAAGAGAACTTAAAATCGCTAATTGGTTATCTAATAGCTCTTCTTTTGGAATTCCAACCCAATCTTGTGAATCATCAGAAAACCAGTGATAGCGACTAAAGTAATCTTCAGGCTTCTGTTTGGAAATAATCGAATTTGGGTAAAGGGCTTGAAGTTTTTTTAACATAAAATCCCTCATTAATTATAGTAATAATAAATATTATACAGTAAAAAAGAAAAGAGGACTCACTATACGAAAGTGGGTCCTCTTAATAGAGTTTAATATTAACGTGGTGGATCTTCTTCTACAAGGTCTCGGGCTTCTTCAATATTGGTTGTATCCTCTCTCATATGAACCGAACCACCAGACATACCCTCATTAATCATTCGATCGACATCTAAAAATACCTTATCTTTTCCTTCATACATCGTATCTTCTTTAAAGTCATTAGAATTCTTTTTTTCCATACTAATCTCCTCCTTTTTGTACCTATTTTTAGAAAAAAGGAGTGAGAACATACCTTAATAATTATTTTTCATAAACATGAAAGAGCATTAATTCGTGAATTTGTCCTTTCAGGCTTGATTCATTCTCTTTTTGAGGTACAACTGAAGTCCAGTCAATTGCACCATCTGGGTGATAAATCCCTGTAAACTTTTGCTTTTGAAAATAGAAAGAAAACGACCAACCTGGTAATTGTTGATTCTCATAAATGGATTGAAATTGGAAATGTGAAATCATGTTAATCCCCCCGCCATATTTTATCATAAAAAAAGAAGACTATGGTATGCTAGTCTTCCCATCCCGTTAGTTGAAAAAATAAATCACAAAGATAGATGATTCTCTTTCGTTCTATCTCTTCTTCATCAAAACTCATCGGTTTGGAGTTCACTTCATAGATGACATAATTTCCTTCTGTATCCACTCCGGCATCAATCGAAAATTCTCCCCAAAAACCAAGTTGTTTTGATAAAATACGGCCAACTTCCTTCACTAACGCTGATATAAAACGGTCATGTTTTGGTTCCTGAATTTTTTCGTATGGCATAATAAATCCGCCGTTAATCAAATGGGTAGTCAAGTTAAACTCATTTGTTGCTCGAATGCCAATGCCAGTAACTTTATAATTTTTTTCCACCTCTGACCAATGGGACAGAATTCGAAAGTCAAAGCGGTTACCTTCAACAATCGTAGGTTGGATAGTAGGTTGGGCAATAAATCCTCCGCAAAACATCTCACCAAATTCACTCCAAAAATCATTAAAATTAGAAAAAGTAATTTTCTGATTATGCAATTCCAAAATCAAATCTCGGTTAAGGCGGTAGATATTTTTTCCTTTTGATAACATTCGAGGCTTTATATAGATGTCGTTATGGTCTAGATAAAACTTTTCAAGGGTATCTACTGAATCAATCAGTATTGTTTCAGGTAGATACTTTTTTAACTTCTTGCTGCTAGATAGTAATAAAAATAAGTCATATTTATCAATAAAACCAGGATTAAACATTGGAATATGATGATCCTTAAATACTTGAACACACTTTTGAAATTGCGTTGTCTGTTCTGAATGTCTGAAGGGAATACGATTATAGACAATATCTGGTAGTGGCATCATTTTACGATGCCACTCCTGTTTATCAACTGAAAAAATGTAGCCTAAAATCCTAGCATCGTCTTTAACATCTTCGAAGGAAAAAACGAATGAACGAGCGCCTCTTAATAATAATTCTTTCTGGATGCTAATAAATAAGTTAAGATTTCCAGCTAGAGAGTACTCGTTTTTCTTGGAAGTCATGATGCCGACTAAAGGGGCATTCATCTGAAAACTTCCTCAGGTGTATGAATGGCTTTCTCTGTTAAGAAAACCGCGTAAGCTATTGATAACTTTCTCGTTAATAAATCAAAATCCTTTAACTGAGGGTGAGTAAAGATGGAACGACCTGGCTTAGAATTGGCCTCAAACAACCAAATCTGCCCATCTTTATCAATACCTAAATCAAAACCAATTTCTCCTAGATTTCCATTGATTTGTTTTTCTAACGCATGGCTAAGCTTAAGAGCAGCCTCTTTCAGCTTTGGCAAATAGTGATTTTTTTCCTCTTTGGTGAAAATTTCATCTATTGTTTTAATAACTCCACCCGTTTTTACATGGGTAGTGACACTTCCTAACCCAGCTATTTTTGCAGCAATAGCGGTAATCTGCCAATTGCCATTTGCATCTTTATTCGTATGAATCCGAAAATCAATCGATCGATTTTCCATTTTTAGCAGCGATATCCCTTGTTGAACAAGCATATTTCCTAGTGAACGGTTTTGGAATACATGCTTCATCAGATTTTCTAGCGAAGAGAATTTTTGAAGTCTCTTGACACCCTGTTGATCATGGTAGCGACAGAAGTATAAATCTTCATCCCGATCGTAAAGTACTTGATGAACACCTAAACCGAGACTTCCATTGGCTGGTTTTATATAGACTGAATTGTAGTGGGAAAGCATTCCTTCGATATGGGAAAACGATGTAAAGGGAACGGTTTCAGGTAAATACTTGTAAACAGTAGAATCATTGTAAAGCTTATCGTAAATGTCTAGTTTATTAAAAAATCCTGGGTTATACCATGGGATTAAATATTCATTCTGCATACGTTCCTTCACCATCTGTTGTTCTTTACGGCTTTCACTTAGGCGATTTGGTAATCGATCATATACAACATTAGGAAAAGGAATGTTAAACCGCTCCCAGCCATTTTTTTGATAAAAATAGCCTTCAATTATTCCCTCTTCCCAATTAATATGTTGTTCACCAAACACAAATGGAACCACCCCAACCGTTTTATGAACAGATAAAAGCTTTGAAAAAAATAACGAGCGGTCACCAATCGGTCTTAAAGGAAATGGGGTAAACCCAGAAGTAAATATACCGACTAATGGTCCAAGAAATAGCGTACCGTTTTCGTAGAATACATGAAGTGGTATGTTTAAGTTCGGGAAGTGCAATTCTTCTTTCACATCGGAGCTAATGACTATTCTATTTTGTTTTTGAGGATGTGCCTTTAAGGTCACCTCACAGGAACGACTTCCAAAAGCAATGCGGTCAGCACTTTGCAATAAAGGTTGCAGTTCGGCAGGGTAATATACGGTTTTGCTTAATTCTAGATTAATCTCAATAGGATAACGTTTTCGCATTATATCTCTTCCTCTCATTGTTTACCGAACTTGTTAGCGTTTTGCTATATAGAATCGGGGCTTTATTAAGTACGTCTTTGATCTCTGGATTGGTGGTTAGGCTGACCTTTCTGCCAGGCTTCGAATTAATGTCTAGAATCCAAATCGATCCATTTCGCGACACACCTATATCAATTCCAAGTTCGAATAATGGTAAGAAGGCTTCTTCTAAAATACTGGGGATTTTTAATAAAAGGTCACTAATCTCTGTCTCTATAAATCCTATTAGTTTTGGGGATAAATTCTCTCTCCACTTTTCAAACGAAGAAATATGTCCCCCGGCACTTAAGTTGGATAATATTCCATCTGGATGCCCGCTGCGAATTCCCCGTCCTCTTTCTGCCCAGTTACCATCAAATTCTTTTTGAAGGAGTATTCTAATATCAAATGGTTCCATCCGTTCATTAATGAGCTCTAAATATGGTTGAACTAAATACCCTTTTTTACTTAATAAAAGATCAATCCAAGTTGAGAACTTCTTTTCGTCAGAAAAACTTTTATGAATATGTTGGTTACGATTAAATGTCTTTACACCAATCGAAGGTCCTTTAAGTTCAAGATAAAATATCCCATTCCCTTGTGACCCGTTAATTGGTTTAAGCACTAGTCTTTCTTGTAAAGTAAGTTCTTTCATAACCATGTTGGAATCAGAAATAATTTTGGTAGGAGGTAAATAAGGGTGGAGGTTAGATAGTTTCAGGACATTATATAGTTCAAATTTATTCGGTAGACCGTAACCAAGAAAAAAAATATCCTGACGTTCTTTTAACCATGTAACGATAGATATACATTGTTTAGAGTGAACGTCTTCTCCGTAAAAGCAGCGATCGTAAATAACATTTGGGATTGGGAAAATGTCTTGCTTCCACTGATTAGTAGTTGGATCAAATACATACCCAGTAATCCTATGTGAAAATGGATTAATATTTGAAGGAATAAAGCGGCAACAGATCATTCCTTGGGCAACTGCTTGTATGGCAATCTCAGTAAAATATTCTAGTTCACTATTCTCATTTAAGGTCATAATTCCGAATGTATCCACCTAGTTTTCCTCCTTTTTTAAGCAATGGTCGATTGCGAGCTGCTGACAATAAGAAATGATTGATTTAGCTGAAGGGCGAATTTTTATTTCTTGTTCTTCAAAGTTCTTTGATGGCTTCGAATTGGCTTCAATAATCCAGGGGTGTCCATTTATGTCAATACCAATGTCGATTCCTAGTTCTCCAGTTAACCCTTCCGAATTAAGACTAATGCTTGTGGCAAATTCTAATGCTAATTCTTGGATGAAAATATACTGCTGCTTACTCGTTTTACTGTCAAAAAACAATGATAGTGCTTTTAAAGGCTTCATCGTTTCCCCACCACGAGCAATATTAGATACAAACTGTTTTTCTGCTGAAAGGCGAGCAACAACAGAGGTAACCATCCAAACATCTTGACTATTTTTATGACAAAGGATTCGAAAATCCATGTGACGGTTTTGATAGTGGATAAATGGAATACCTTGTTGAATTAAATACGTTCTCGTTCTCATATATGGAGCCAATGTTTCTTGCAGTTCATTGATGTTATTTACGACAAGACTGATTTGTTTTTCCTTAAAATAGCTAAATTCGAGCTGGATGTTATATTCTTTTTGCTCAATGCGGATAATATTTCGACCTTGGCTTCCATGGATAGGCTTCAAAAATAAAATGGAATGTTCTGAGAGCATCTCTTCAAGGCTTTTTTTAGTATAAAGCTTAGAAATTGGAATATAGGGTTGTAAATGTTCCTCCGTCATCAAGACATCATAAACTTCCCACTTTGACAAAAAACGGTTATTAAACATCGGTATTTGATCCACCTGTAATTGCTTTCTGAACTGTTGAAAGACGGGACTTGCTTCTAGTCTTCTTGAATGAATTCGATTATAGATAACATCTGGAATAGGTAATTTAGACTTATTCCATGTATCCCCTTGAAAAAAATAACCCGATATATAGTCAGTAGCTAACGGCTGAAGAGGGAAAACAAAGAAAAGTCCACCAAGCTTTTTGGTTACATGCTCTAACTCTTCACAAAAGGAATGAACCGATCTAAAATTGGGTTGGTTGGGGTCTTCATCGTTTATTTCAGTTAGTAGTCCAATCAGTGGGGCTAAGTACAAGGTTCGAGTAGACTCATTATAGTGGGCTGTAAAATTGTAAATTTGTATAGGTAAATTCATTTGTAAAAATGAAGCGTGAGAAATCTGGATTTCATTATCATTCATTATTTTTTCATATAGTTTAAGGCTAATAAACTGTTTACCTATAGAAATAATTATGTCATCATTAATATTTATCTTCCATTTCTTTACTAAACTCTCAGAAACGTAGACAAAACAATCTAACGGTTTATCATTTTCTATGATTGGGACAAGCGTAATAGGTTTGACAGAATTCACAAATATCAATCCTTTATTTGCTCTCATGATTTGAAAAAACATATTAAATGGGCAAAATTTGATATAGTATCGTATGAGCAGAAGCCTAGATTGGTGATGGAAGTGGAACAAAGAGTTTTTTAGAATCTTTGGTAATTTTATGCATAGTTTGTTATAGTGGGGAAAAGTGCCTAATTGGAATGAAGGAGTGTTAGTAAAATGGCAAATTTACATGATTTAGCTTATGAAATGGAGAAGGCTATTCGTAGTAGTGCAGAATATACTCAATTAAAAAGCTTGTATGATACGGTGAATAATGATCCAACTGCAAAGCGTATGTTTGATAATTTCCGTAAGATTCAAATGGATCTTCAGCAGAAGCAGATGATGGGAATGGAAATTACTCAAGAGGAGGTTGAGCAAGCACAAAAGACAGTTGCACTTGTTCAGCAGCATGCAACGATTGGGAAGTTAATGGAATCTGAGCAAAGAATGAGCATGATTATAGCAGATTTAAATCGGATTATTTTAAAGCCGATTGAGGATCTGTATGGGAGTATGGAGCAATATTAAACTGTAATAAAAAGCTGACTGATTTTTAGTTAGCTTTTTTTGTTTTTAAGGGAAGTCTTTTTTTAGATTGCATGTTGGAAAAGGTGATTTTTGGCTCATTTTTTGCTAGGAGAACATGGAAGGGGGAAGGAAAGCTAGCTTTCCTTCCCCCTTCCATGTTCTCCTAGCACCTTTCCGCTGTCGCAGAAAGGCTTGAAAGCGATAGCTTTCAAGAAAATGAGCCAAAAATCGTGCGGTGGAATGGTAAATAACTCTTATTATTAGGGGATGTAGAGTGGGTGGGTCGGAAGAGTGGGTAAAATCAGGTAGTTTGTAGGGGAAAAGAGGTAAAAGATTTTAGTTTGTTATTTTTAGTGTAAAGATTTGAGGGCTCTTTGGTTTTATTAAAAAATAGGTATCATAATCTTTTAACAACTTTATTTCAAATAAACTCAATGATTTTTACCATCAATTTTCCCCCACCCACTTCTCTAACCCTAAAAAAATGTTTTGTGTTCTTGGTAATGTGCACGATTTTTGGATCATTTTCGTTTGATGCGTTAGCTTCAAACGCCTTTCGGCGTTAGCTGAAAGGTGCTTGGATAGAATGAAAGGAGAGGAGAAAGCTTGCTTGCTCCTCTCCTTTCATTCTATCCAGGCAAAAATGAGCCAAAAATTACACTGCCAAAAGCATTGATATTTCAAATAGTTCTAATCCCGCCACTATTTACATAAAAGTGATATAGGGATATTTTCAACCAGAACAGGGGGCATAACTATGATTTTCCGCTTATTAGCTTTAAATATTGATGGAACGCTGCTTCAATCTAACGGCAGACTCCATCGTTCAACAAAAGAGGCAATTCACTATGTACAGCAAAAAGGCGTAGACGTCACACTGGTAACATCGCGAAGCTACCCTTCAGCAAATAAATTAGCTAAAGCATTAAAAATTAATTTACCAATCGTATCAAACAGGGGTGCCTTTATTGCAAACACACTAGAGGAACCTATTTTTGAAAAGAAAATAGATGCAGATGTAGCTTTTGAAATTGTCCGTTTTCTTGAAGGCTTTCAGTGCCAGTTCCGTCTCAATAATGAGGAGTACTCCATTGGCAATCGCTCTAAGCTTACGAATAATTTAATGACGAAGACCATTTTTTCATCTGCAGATCCAGCTTTTTATTCACATCAATTTGTTGATATTGTTAGTGAGGCACTAACAGATACGCCTATGAATCCATCAAAAATTGAAGTGTACTTTGAAGATGCAGAAGATTTAGATGATGCGTTTAAAGCATTAAATGGAATGTTCTCCGAAATTAATTTGGTAAAGGTAAATAAGTTGAAATTAGATATCGTTCCTGAAGGTGTTTCAAAATTAAATGGTTTATTACGGGTTGGAGAGCAACTCGGGATAACGAGTAAAGAAATAGTATATATTGGCGATGATTTTGATGATATCGCTCTGATTGATGCGGTTGGGTTAGGTGTGGCAATGGGGAATTCGTCATTTGAAGTGAAAAAGGCAGCTGATTGGGTAACTCGATCTAACAATCAGCATGGGGTAACGTATATGGTCAAAGAACACTTCCGAAAACAGCCACCAATTGAATTTTTACGGAAGATGAATATCATTAAAAATTAATCTATTTTTTAAAAAAGGTTATTTCCCTTTAGAAGGGACATAGCCTTTTTCTATTTCTGTTTTTTCTACCGATTTCTTCTTGTTGACCGCTATAGTTCATTTGAGTACACTTAAGAAAGCTTGAATTTGAAAGGTGATACCATTGAGAATACTCATAAGTGGAATAGAGGATGAACGTTTTCATCGTCCTTTGCAATTAATTGCAAATTTATTTTATGAAGAGACAGAGCTAATTTATAGTTCAGAAAATGATACAGATATAAAGATAAACTTTGTTTTAGATATAGATTTTAACGAAGTAAAGGTGGAAGTTACACTTCAAGACCACGATGGAAAAAATACTACTTCTAACCTTCAAAAAGAATTGATTCAGATAGATAATGAAAAAGAGCAGTGGAAACAAATAAAGAACACTGCATTATCTGCTTATTTAACTGTACTCCAGGATTACACAGGAATTATTCAGAAATGGGGTATTTTAACTGGAATCCGACCAACTAAACTTCTTCACAAAAAAGTACAAGAAGGTATAACTAAAGAAGCTGCCCATCAAGAGCTAAGGGAGAATTACTTAATTTCTGATGAAAAAATTAACTTAATGCAGACTATCGTTGATCGCCAATTAGCCGTTGTACCTGACCTCTACGATCTACGTAATGAAGTTAGTATTTACATTGGCATCCCTTTTTGCCCAACCAAATGCGCTTACTGTACGTTCCCAGCCTATGCCATCAATGGCCGGCAAGGCTCTGTTGACTCCTTTTTAGGAGGACTTCATTATGAAATGAGAAAAACAGGTCAATGGCTGAAGGAAAAGGGGATTAAGATCACGACTGTTTATTATGGTGGAGGAACTCCGACTAGCATCACGGCTGAAGAAATGGATATGCTTTATGAAGAAATGTATCTGTCATTTCCTGATGTAGAAAACATACGTGAGATTACCGTTGAAGCTGGTAGACCTGATACGATTACGCCTGAAAAACTATTAGTGCTCAAAAAGTGGAATATCGACCGAATTAGCGTCAATCCACAATCGTACATCCAAGAAACATTAAAGGCTATTGGGCGTCACCATACTGTGGAGGAAACCGTTGAGAAATTCCACCTTGCACGCAAAATGGACATGAACAATATTAATATGGATTTAATTATCGGTTTGCCTGGTGAAGGTGTGGAGGAATTTACTCATACTCTGAATGAAACAGAGAAGTTAATGCCAGAATCCCTTACAGTGCATACATTGTCATTTAAGCGGGCATCGGAAATGACACAAAATAAGCAGAAATATCGGGTGGCGGGGCGTGCTGAGGTTGAAAAAATGATGGAACTAGCTGAAAACTGGACGGAAGAACACGGCTATCATCCTTACTACCTATACCGTCAAAAAAACATCCTTGGAAATTTAGAAAATGTTGGTTATTCACTTCCGAATCAAGATAGCATCTATAACATTATTATTATGGAAGAGGTCCAAACAATCATTGGACTCGGTTGTGGAGCTGCAAGTAAATTTATCCATCCGAAAACAGGAAAAATTCAACAGTTCTCAAATCCCAAGGATCCTAAAACTTATAATGAAAGCTTTGAAGATTATACCAAAAAGAAATTAGACATTTTAGAAGAACTTTTCGCTGCAGACAAGGCACTTACCGAATAGGTAAGTGTCTATTTTCCTATTTCCGCTCATACAATGAAAACAAGCCATTCAATATAGAAAGCGCTTACTTAAAAAGGGGGTATGTATGATGATGAACACGCCATTAACGATGACTCAAATGATACGCCGAGCAGAAAAATATTTTCCAAAAAAACAAGTCATCTCACGGACGGCAAAAGGAATTCAACGTTTTACTTATAAAGAGATAGGTGAACGTACGCGTAGACTTGCGGATGCACTTCAAAAATTGGGAGTTGAAAGAGGAGACAAGGTAGGAACATTAGCATGGACCCATCATCGTCATCTAGAAGCTTACTTTGCCATTCCATGTAGCGGAGCTGTTCTTCACACGATCAACATTAGATTATCACCGCAACATATTACCTATATTATTAACCACGCGGAGGATCAAGTTTTATTAATTGACTCTGACATCCTGCCATTAATTGAAAGATGTGCTGAGCACTTAAAGACTGTAAAAGCATTTGTCATTATGACTGATGAAGACGAGCTTCCTGAAACAACGCTAGCTCCTGTGTATCATTATGAAAAACTGCTAGCAGATGCTAATCCGTCTTATGAATATCCTGATGACATAGATGAGAATACACCAGCTGGAATGTGTTACACCTCCGCAACTACAGGAAATCCTAAAGGAGTTGTATACTCACACCGTGGTATTTACCTACACAGTATGGCACTTGGAATGGCTGATAGTGCTGCAGTAAGTGAGAAGGATATTGCACTTCCTGTCGTACCGATGTTCCATGTCAATGCCTGGGGCTTGCCATTTGCCTCCGTCTGGTTTGGTACGACATTAGTGCTGCCTGGGCCTTATTTTACACCAAAGCTGATTGCGGAACTGATTGAACAAGAAAAAGTGACAATCACAGCAGGGGTCCCGACCATTTGGCTAGGCTTATTAAAAGAGTTAGACGAAGGAAATTATGATATGAGTAGTCTTAGAGCGATTCTTTGTGGTGGCTCCGCAGCACCACGTGGAATGATTCAAGCATTTGAACAAAAACATAAAATTCCATTTATGCACGCTTATGGCATGACTGAGACAAGTCCGTTAGTGGTAATTTCAACTTTTAAAAGCTATCAAGAACAGCTGACAGATGAAGAGAAGCTGGACATAAAAGCGAAGCAGGGGATCTTAGTACCTGGACTTGAGATGAAAGTAATCGGTAAGGATGGCGAAGTTGCATGGGATGGCAAAGAAATGGGTGAGCTGACCATTCGCGGACCTTGGATCGCTTCCGAATACTACAAAGATGAGCGGACGGAAGAGGGATTCCGTGATGGTTGGTTATATACAGGAGACGTTGTCACAGTGGATGAAGAAGGCTTTGTGAAAATTGTTGACCGTACGAAGGATTTAATTAAGAGCGGTGGGGAATGGATATCTTCTGTCGACTTAGAAAATGCGTTAATGGCTCATGAGGCTGTGTTTGAAGCGGCTGTAGTAGCAGTCCCACATGAACAATGGCAGGAAAGACCAGTAGCTTGTGTCGTATTAAAGGATAGTTACATTGGGAAAACGACGAAGGAGGAGCTAAGGGAGTTTTTAGCTCCGCAATTTGCCAAGTGGTGGCTACCCGATGAAATATTATTTTTAAAGGAAATTCCAAAAACTTCGGTTGGGAAATTCCTAAAAAGAGCCTTAAGAGATTCGGTTCATGAGGAGCTTAGACAGAAAAATTAAAGTGCTAATTTCAAACATTTCTTAACAATTATTAAAATAGTATATATTTTTTATTAAATTCCTATAAAATTAGAAGAAAAGAGAAAGGATCCATTCTTTCTCTTTTCTAGTATCTAACTTTGTGAAATAGTATACAAATTAATTAATATATTCTATTGAAACGGGTGAAAACCATGATGAAAAAGTCAGTTGCTATTATTGGTGGAGGAATTACTGGGTTAGCAACCGCCTATTATTTACAAAAGGAAGCGATGGAAAAAGACTTACCAATAAATGTGAGATTAATAGAAGCTAGTCATCGACTTGGTGGGGTCATTGAAACAGTGAAAAAAGATGGCTTTGTTATCGAAAAAGGGCCAGATTCGATTCTTGAGAGAAAAAAAAGTGCGCTTCAATTAATTGAAGAAGTCGGCTTAAAGGATAAAGTCGTGTCAAATACAGCAGGTAAATCTTATATCCTAGTAAAAGGGAAACTACATTCCATACCCGAAGGCTCCTTTATGGGTATTCCTACAAAGGTTTCTCCTTTTGTGTTTTCAGGCTTATTTTCACCTTTAGGAAAACTCCGTGCAGCAGGTGACTTTGTGTTACCAAAAGGAAAAGCGCAAAAGGACCAAGCGCTAGGTGCCTTTTTTCGAAGAAGATTAGGGGATGAAGTGGTAGAAAACTTGATTGAGCCGTTATTATCTGGGATATATGCTGGTGATATTGATCAACTTAGCTTAATGTCACTGTTTCCTAACTTTTACAATATCGAGCAAGAGCATCGTAGTCTTGTTTTAGGTTTAAATCGAACAATGCCAGCACCGCCAAAAAAGGTTCAAAATAAACAACCGACAAGAAAAGGCATGTTTATTTCATTAACAACTGGTCTGGAGGAACTTGTCTTACAAGTTGAAAAACGATTACACGAAGGTACAGTACTTAAAGGTGTTGCAGTAAATAAAGTATGCCGTGAAACAGATGGATATAGTCTTCTCTTATCAAATGGAGAAGTTGAAAAAGCTGACAGCGTGGTAATGGCAATTGACCACAACCATGCCCAAAAAATGCTTTCTGACTATGCCTTTATGGATGTTTTCAAAGATATGTCTTCCACTTCTGTAGCAAATGTTGCTATGGCTTTTCCGAAGAGTGCTATAAAACAAGACATCGAAGGTTCTGGATTTGTTGTTTCAAGAAATAGTGATTTCCGAATCACTGCTTGTACATGGACACATAAGAAATGGCCAGGCTCAACACCCGATGATATGGCATTATTACGATGCTATGTTGGAAAACCTAACGATCAAGAGGTTGTTGATATGACTGATGAGGAAATTATTAAAATTGCGCTAACGGATTTAAATAAAACAATGAATATTACATCAGAGCCACTATTCCATTTGGTAACTCGGTGGAAAAAAACAATGCCACAATACAAAGTGGGGCATAAAGAACGAATTCAAACTGTTAAGGAATCACTGTCAAAAGAACTTCCCGGTCTATATCTTGCTGGCAGCTCATTTGAAGGAGTCGGGATACCTGACTGCATTGATCAAGGACATGCAGCAGTAAAAAAAGTGTTAGAATTTTTAGCCTAGTTTTTTACCAAATAGAAAAATAGGTTATAATAATGGTAAACTTTGGATTGGTAGGGTGAAAAGATGAAGTTAGCCATGAAATATATAATCTTGTATGTGAATGATTTTGATAAGACGATGAATTTCTATAAAGAAATTCTCGGATTACCAGTAAAAATGCAGCATGATACGTATGTTGAATTCGATACGGGTGCAACAACGTTATCGATAAATACGCGAGAATCCATAAAAGAGATTATCGGATTAGAAATGCCTGCAAGCTCGGTTGCTTCCCAAACATTCGAGTTAGGATTTGTTGTAGAGGATGTTGTTGCTACGATTGAAATGCTGCGTGGTTTAGATGTACCTATTTACAAGGAGCCAGTTACCAAGCCATGGGGGCAAACTGTCGCCTATGTAACCGATCCAGATGGGCATTATATTGAAATCTGTTCAGCGATGGAGTGAAAAAATTAACTTTCCATGTTCATGTATAGGTGAGTTTACTATGCAAATTTAGGTGAGATAATAATTTCTAAAAATGGGTAAATTATTTAAGTCATCATTTTAAGGGAGGAATTTCAATGAATTCATTTGTCGTTAGTTTCCATAAAGAAGACAATGTCGATACGATGCAAATCCAAAAGTTGAGTGAATCAGATTTTGAAAAAGCAACAGAAGGCGGTACTAGACATTTATTTGAATTAGATACAAACGTTGGTTTCTTTGTGTTTTTTGATGCAGAGGATAATGAAGGGAATGTATCTCATATGCTCCTTCAATATGAGGAAGGCAACGAAGATCCAACTGCCTGCTATTCGTTTCAAATGAAAGACTATTATGAATTTATGGCCTTATATTTAAATGACTTGGAATATAATGAAGAGGTAAATGAAGAGGATGAGGAAGAAGAGGCGTATGGTCCAATTCACCATTTGGCTCATCTTTTATATCATATCGTCGAAGAAGGTCAGTCAGTACAACCTTAAATGATATAGAGAGATAGCTCTACAGATTGTAGAGCTATTTTTTTTTGAAAAAATTTGAATGATATATTTAAAAGTGTCATTCCGTATATACTTTGTTAAAATAAGGAAAGTAGAGGTTTGCAGAAGGGAGAATTATATGGAATCATTAGTTCAATTAAAGAATGTAAAGAAAAAAATAGGTAAAAAGGAAATTATTAAAGGCTTAACCTTTGATGTTTATCCAGGGGAGGTCTTTGGCTTCTTAGGGCCAAATGGAGCAGGTAAGACTACCACGATTCGAATGATGATGGGTCTTATGAGCATTACCGAAGGAGAAATCATCATTGCAGGTAAGAATATTACAACTGAATATTCAGAAGCGATTCAGTATGTTGGGGGAATCGTTGAAAATCCTGAGATGTATAAATTCCTAACAGGCTATCAAAATCTTATCCATTTTGCAAGAATGCATAAAGGAATTACAAAACAAAGAATAGATGAAGTTATAAAACTAGTAGGATTACAAAATCGAATTCGTGAAAAGGTGAAAACCTATTCCCTTGGAATGAGGCAACGACTTGGACTAGCCCAAGCATTGTTACATAACCCGAAATTACTTATTTTAGACGAACCTACTAATGGATTAGATCCGGCAGGAATTCGTGAAATTCGTGATTATATGAGAAGGCTTGCTAGAGAAGAAGGTCTTGCTGTGATTGTTTCGAGTCATTTGTTATCAGAAATGGAAATGATGTGTGACCGAATTGCGATTATTCAGCAAGGGTCAATCGTTGATGTTAAAGCGATGAACGACTTTGTAAGTGAAAAAGAGTCAGATGTTCATCTTTTTTCATGTGAACCCAAAATGGAGGCTGTACGCTTTATAAAAGAACAATGTGATGTTTCAGCTGTAGAGACAATAGATGGGGTAGAAGTTACAGTTGTAAAATCTGAAATACCAAGGATTGTGAAAGTATTAGTTGAAAATGATATTAAAATTTACGGAATTGCACCAATGAAAAAGACCCTGGAAGATCGATTCTTAGAGGTGACAGGAGGTACAAGCATTGGCTAGTTTAGTTGCTTTAATTCAAAATGAAAATATGAAAATATACCGTCGGGTCGGCACATGGGTGATGATTGGATTACTTGTGATTACAGTGGTTGCAGGATGTATATTAAGCTCTAAGTTTGGCGGTACCCCAAGTACTACTGATTGGAAAGCTGACTTAGTAGCTAGTAATAAGCAATTTGAGATGGATCTAGCTAACCCTGATATTCCAGATACCTTCAAAGATATGCAGAGAAAACAGCTAGAAATTAATGAATATCGTCTTGAACATAATATTGAACCAGTGGAAGGTTCAACCCTGTGGGGATGGACGATAGATGCTGCTGACATTATTATGTTTATTACTTTATTTACAGTTATTGTTGCAGCAAGTTCAGTGGCTTCAGAATTTTCATGGGGAACGATTAAATTACTTATGATTCGACCTGCTACTCGTGGGAAAATTTTATTATCAAAATACGTATCTACCATCATTTTTGCATTAGTATTACTGTTAATCCTTCTAATCACTTCTATGCTTATTGGTGGCATTGTTTATGGATTTCAAAGCTTGGATATTCCTCATTTAGCTTATCAGGATGGAAAAGTGGTAGAAAGAGCGATGCTGGCACATGTTTTAAGTATTTACGGATTAGGTTCGATACAGCTCATTATGATGGTGACATTTGCCTTCATGATCTCGACAGTTTTCCGCAGCAGCTCATTAGCCATAGGGTTAGCCATCTTCTTAATGTTTATGGGTGTTCAAGTAACCTTTATTATTGCTCAAAAGTTTGATTGGGCAAAATACATTCTTTTTGCCAATATAGATTTAACACAATATATCGATGGAGTACCAATGGTAAAAGGAATGACGATGTCGTTTTCGATTATCATGCTAGTCATTTATTTCATTGTGTTCAATGTCTTATCTTGGTTTATATTCCGTAAAAGAGATATCGCAGCTTAAAATGAGAGCACTCCAGTTTTTTTGGAGTGCTTTTTTTACTATTTCTTTCATAATAATGAATTGGTAGATAATATACAAAATAATCAGAAAAAGGTATTACTATTAGGAGACTTTCTTCTTATAATAAATAATGGATAGTTATGCCTTATAAAAAGTTTATGAATGGGGAGGCAGTTAATATGAACACTAGCTATACCACAGACACAGTCATCGTCACGGTAAAGGGTCGAGTGGCAACTGTGGCAATGAACAGGCCAGACGCACTTAATGCTTTAAATAAAGAGATGATAAAAGGCTTGGTTGTAAAATTAAAAGAAATAGGAGATTCCGACGATGTTGACATTGTTGTATTAACTGGAAATGGGAAAGCCTTTTCAGCTGGCGGAGACATCAAGTCTATGATAGGTCTTACGGATGAAAATGATTTCTTTACGATTATGGACGGAATCAATGAATTAATTGTCACCCTTTACAGCATGCCTATGCTAACCGTTAGTGCTATTTCTGGGGCAGCAGCAGGACTCGGTTTAAGCTTAGCGCTTGCAACAGATTACATAATTGCAGATTCAGAAAGCAAACTGGCGATGAATTTTATTGGGATTGGTTTAATTCCAGATGGAGGAGCGCATTTCTTTTTAGATAAACGATTAGGCGAAGTGAAAGCCAAAAAACTAATCTGGGAGGGTAGGGTTTTATCTTCAACTACAGCCCTTGAATTAGGACTAATTGATGAAGTTGCCGAGGAGGACCTATCAAAAGCAGTACAATTAAAGCTCTCGGAGTGGAGTCGTTCACCTGTACAAGCAATGATAAAAACGAAAAAGATCCTTTCTGATAGCAACCGTGCCCATCTTTTGAAAATTCTAGAGTTAGAGAAACATGGACAACGAAAAATGAGACAAACCGAAGATCATCTTGAAGGAATTCAAGCATTTGTAGAAAAAAGAAAACCAAAATTTACAGGGAAATAAGAAAAGCAAAAGTGCCCGTTTAGCGGCGTATGAACTGGAGCTCTCCTGACTGAGATAAAGGAAACACGAATCGCGTTTTTTGCGATTCGATGTTGACTTATCGTAGGGAAGGAGAGTGAAGTCCACTAGACGCTGGGCCGCTTGCGCTGGACAACTTTCAGAGTCAAAAAAAGTTATACTTTCATATCTTTTAAAAAGGGGCTGACTAAATTTAGTCAGCCTTGTTTTTTAAACATGAAATAAGATAAGCTTACCTGTAGGGGATACACACCGATGAGTTTTTTCTCCTAAATTCTTCTCTTGAAGAATCTGTTCGCCTTTTGTTTTTGCTTCTACATCATTTGTAGCTTGAAAGGATTCATCTAATAATTTTTCTCCATTTGCTTCAAATGCAGTTAATTTATAGGTTAACATCTGTAAACTCTCCCTCTTTGAAAATTCAAATTAATTCTATTTTTACATAATTTATTAAAAAAATGAACCCATTTCAATAAATTAAACGTATTAACAATTGGTAAAGGAGGAGTACAAATGGTTTTAAAATTAGAAAATGTAACAAAGCGGTTTGGGAGTTTTACAGCAGTAAGTGATTTATCTTTGACAATTCCAGATAGGGAAATATTCGGTTTTTTAGGGGCAAACGGTGCTGGAAAAACGACTACCTTTCGGATGATTTTAGGATTATTGGATGCGAATGATGGAAGGATTACTTGGGATGGTGAAAAAATAGATTATTCTACAAGCCACTTAATTGGCTACTTACCAGAAGAAAGAGGATTGTACCCAAAATTAAAGGTGAGCGAGCAAATTGTCTATTTAGCTAGATTAAGAGGAATGAGCAAAAAAGATGCCTTGAAAGAACTTGAGTATTGGCTCGAACGCTTTAAGGTACCTGAATATATGAACAAAAAGGTAGAAGAGCTTTCAAAAGGAAATCAGCAAAAAATCCAATTTATCTCGGCAGTGTTACATAAACCTAAGCTACTGATTTTAGATGAGCCATTTAGTGGTTTAGACCCAGTAAATGTTGAATTATTAAAGGAAGCGGTTGTCGAATTAAAGAGAAATGGAACGACGATTGTATTCGCGAGTCATCGTATGGAACACGTAGAGGAGCTGTGCGAATTTTTATGTATTATGCATAAAGGTAAACCCGTTGTTCACGGCGAACTAAAAGGCATCAAACGTTCCTTTGGTAAGAAAAATTTAATCATCCATGCAGATTTTGAACTAGAATTCCTTGAAAATTTTAGAGGAATTACTAGGTTCAAAACAACAGCTGAAGGTGCTTACATTCAAATTGACAATGAGCAAACAGCAGAAAATATTTTAAAAGAAATAGTCGGTAAAGGCTTCATCCGAAAATTTGCTCTTGAAGAACCTTCCTTAAACGATATTTTCATTGAGAAAGTGGGTGCAGCTTATGAGTAAGTTTTGGATTATTCTTTTTCATACATATCTTTCAAAAATCAAAACTAAATCGTTTATCGTCACTACTCTTATTACGGTAGCGATCCTTCTTGCTCTAACAAACATGAGCAGGATTATTGATGTGTTTAACAAAGATGATGTCAAAAACATACTAGTGATTGACGAAACAACACAAATGTTTACTCCACTCAAAGAACAAATGAAGATAATTGACAAAGAGCTTCAAATTAAGAGTTTTGATGGCACTGTAAATGAGGCAGAGCAAGCAGTGGAAGAAGGGAAATATGAAGGGGTGTTAATTCTCGCCTTTAATAAAGAAAATCTTCCAGAAGCAACTTACAAGGCTAATAGTATTGCTGATACAGGCGTTTCAAGTGGACTTGAGAGTGCTCTCCAACAAATAAAAACGATGCTTACTGCTGCACAAATCAATTTAACGATGGAACAATTAGCAAAACTGAATGAACCTGTTCATTTTGAAAAAATCGCTTTAGAAAAAGATGCAAAAACAGAAGAGGAACTGGATCAAGCTAGAGGACTGGTTTATGTGCTTCTGTTTATCATTTATTTCTCTGTCATTATGTATGCAACCATGATTGCGATGGAAGTTGCAACTGAAAAGTCATCGAGGGTTATGGAAATATTAATCTCTAGCGTTTCACCAGTTCAGCAAATGTTCGCTAAAATAGTAGGGATTGGGTTAGTAAGTTTAACACAGCTAGCGATTCAACTTGCTGTTGGCTATTATTCTGTAAAACAGAACATGTCTTCCATGAAGGGTGGATTTTTTGACTCATTTGGATTCGATAATCTACCGATTATGACGATAGTATATGGGGTTATTTTCTTCCTATTAGGATATTTCCTTTATGCAACATTAGCAGCATTTCTCGGATCTCTTGTTAGTCGGATTGAGGATGTTCAACAGATGATCACACCGATGACTATGTTGGTTGTGGCTGGATTCATGATTGCCATGTTCGGTTTAGGAAATCCAGAAGCTAGCTTTATCAGAATTACATCTTTTATTCCATTCTTTACACCAATGATCATGTTTTTACGAGTAGGTATGCTTACTATTCCTGTTTGGGAAATTACACTTGGAATTATCATATTAGTTGGAACAATCGTGGTGTTGGGGATTTTTGGAGCTCGTGTGTACCGTGGTGGAGTATTAATGTATGGTAAGTCTAATTCGTTTAAAGATATCAAAAAAGCATTACATTTGGGAAAAAAATAATCACGAAAACGCTAGGAGGAATTCCTAGCGTTTTTATTATAGAATCATAGCTTATCATTGTAATCTGAATATTCTTTCACTATAATAAGGGTTAAGGTATTTCGAGAATGGAAATATATATATAAAGGAGAATACTCAATGATTGAACTATTAAAAACATTAACAAGCCTATCTGGGCCTTGTGGTTATGAACATTCAGTAAGCTATTTCTTAAAAGAATACATAAATGATAAGGTAGATGAAGTAAATATTGATCCAATAGGTAATGTTATAGCTAGAAAAAAAGGGGACAAGCCTGGTCCAACTATTTTACTAACTGCCCATATGGATGAGATTGGTTTTATAGTGAAAAAAGTGGAGTCAAACGGACTGTTGCGCTTCGAAAAGCTTGGTGGCCATGATGATCGAATATTACTTGCTCAGCCCGTCAAAGTAATGGGGGAAAATGGAGATATTCCAGGTGTTATCGGAACCATTTCAGCGCATTACGCCAAGTTCGATGATGCTACAAAGGTGAGAAAGCATTCTCAGCTTTATATTGATATTGGTGTATCTTCACGAGAAGAGGTGGAAGAACTTGGGATTGAGGTTGGTACTCCTATCGTTTGGGGGACTGAATTTCAAGTACTAGGAAAAGGTGATAACCCAAGAATCCGATCAAAAGCTTTAGATGATCGAGCTGGTTGTGCTGTTCTAGTCCAAGTATTGGAAGAATTACAAGAAGTAAGCTTTGCAGGAGAATTAGTCTTCCTATTTGCTGTCCAAGAAGAAGTAGGTTTACGGGGAGCAAAAACAGCCGCAGAACACATTTATGCTGACGCTGCGATTGCTATTGATACAACGGCTGTAAGTGATACGCCAGAAGAAACAATGGACCAAACTTTATCCTTAGGCAAAGGGACTGGAATTAAGGTCATTGACTTTAGTTTAATTGTTCATAAAACGATGAAGAATCTACTAGTAAGCCTTGCAAAAGAAAACAAAATACCCTATCAACTTGAAGTATTCCCTGGTATCGGAACAGATGGAGGAGCCGTTAATTATGCGAATAAAGGAATTCCAACTGGAGTTCTATCCATTCCATCACGTTATGCTCACTCACCTGTAGAGGTGATAGATATGGGAGATGTCGAAGCGACAAAAGAATTGGTGAAAAGCTTTATTCTAAAACTCCATGAAGGACAAACATTTCCGTTTTAAATTGACAATGGCCCATATTCGAAAACAATCGAAAATGGGCCATTACTTTAATTAGTTTTTCGATTACATCGAATTTAACCAAATTTTATAAAATTTCCAATAAATAACGAAACCTTTTTGCAACATAATCGTAAATAAAGTATCACTAAAATGTTAAGGAAAGGTGATGGTCGATGGACATTTTTGGATTATCTATTGAAGCTTTTTATTTAACTGTACTTATTATTACTGGTGGAATCACTCTTTTATATCTTCTTTTTGGTGATTTTTTGGAAGGTATCGCAGAAGCTACTGGGTTTTTGAACCCTACCCTCATTTTAGCGTTTGTTACATTTACTTCGGCTTCAGGTTACATTTTTGAATTACTAACCACATTTAATCATGTATTGATTATTAGCATTTCAGTGATAATCGCCATTATTTTAGATGTTTTATTAAATGTTTTTATTTTGATACCATTATCAAAAGCAGAGGAATCTTTAGTGTACACAACTCAATCATTAAGAGGCAGGGTTGGAGATGTGATTATCCCTATTCCTGTAGATGGTTTTGGGGAGGTAATCCTTAAGAGTGCTAGCGGAACAATTGCCAAATCTGCAGTTAGCTTTGAAAATAAAGCAATTGCAGAAGGTCAAAAGGTATTAATTATAGAAGTAAAAGATGGGGTTCTTAAGGTTTTACCTTATGAAAATAAAGATCCATTTCCAATTTAAGGAGGAAAAAGTATGTTCGAACCTGTGTATATTGTGATTGGTCTAGTAGTTTTTATTGTTCTCGCTTTCCTAGCAGTCTTTATTACGAAATATCGTACGGCTGGCCCAGATGAAGCGTTAATTATTACAGGAAGTTATTTGGGAAGTAGAAATGTGCATGTCGATGAATCTGGAAATAAAATAAAAATCATTCGTGGCGGCGGGGCATTTATTTTACCAGTCTTTCAACAAGCCAGTCCTTTAAGTCTACTATCTAGTAAACTAGAGGTTTCTACACCAGAAGTATATACAGAGCAAGGGGTTCCAGTAATGGCCGATGGAACAGCCATTATTAAAATTGGTGGTTCCATTGAAGAAATTGCGACGTCTGCTGAGCAGTTTTTAGGAAAGCCAAAAGAGGAACGGGAAAACGAAGCGCGTGAAGTACTAGAGGGTCACCTTCGCTCCATCTTAGGCTCGATGACGGTAGAGGAGATCTATAAAAATCGTGATAAGTTTTCTCAAGAGGTACAAAGAGTTGCCTCTCAGGATTTGGCAAAAATGGGATTATTAATAGTATCTTTCACGATCAAAGATGTTCGAGATAAAAATGGTTATTTGGATTCATTAGGTAAGCCTCGTATTGCCCAAGTGAAACGGGATGCAGATATTGCAACCGCAGAGGCCGATAAAGAAACTAGAATCAAACGTGCCGAAGCTGATAAAGAAGCGCAAAAAGCGGAGCTTGAACGTGCAACAGAAATTGCTGAAGCGGAAAAAGAAAACCAAATGAAAATTGCGGAGTTCCGCCGTGAGCAAGATGCCGCAAAAGCACGTGCTGACCAAGCATATGATCTACAAACAGCTAGATCAAAGCAAGAAGTAACGGAGCAGGAAATGCAAATCAAAATTATTGAACGTCAAAAGCAAATTGAGCTTGAAGAGAAAGAAATTTTGCGTCGTGAAAAGCAATATGATTCAGAAGTGAAAAAGAAGGCTGATGCAGACCGTTATGCAGTAGAGCAAGCAGCAGCTGCGGATAAAGCTAAACAATTAGCCGAAGCAGATGCAAATCAATATCGCATCGAATCTCTTGCAAAAGCGGAAGCAGAAAAAGTTAGAATGGACGGATTAGCTAGGGCTGAAGCAGAACGGGCTAAAGGGGAAACAGACGCAGATATTATTCGATTAAAAGGTCTTGCCGAAGCGGAAGCTAAACAAAAAATTGCCGAAGCCTTCGAACTATACGGCCATGCTGCTGTATTAGAAATGGTTGTGAAAATGTTACCTGAATATGCGAAGCAAGTGGCAGCACCTCTAGCTAATATTGATAAGATTACTGTAGTGGATACTGGTGGAGGAAATGGCGAAAATGGTGGAGCCAATAAAATTACAGGCTATGCTACTAATCTCATGTCAACCCTACAGGAGTCGTTAAAGGCATCATCAGGAATTGATGTCAAAGAATTACTCGAAAACTTCTCAGGCAAAGGAAATGTTCGCCAAAGTATAGAGCAACTAACAACAGAAGTAGCTAAACCAAAAACATTACCACCAACAACCGAAAACTAAACACTTTAACACATTAAAGCGGTGGGGGACTGTCCCCCACCGCTTTAGTGTGTTAAAATCTCGAGATAGAACGTGCATTCGTTTTTTTGGAGTGGTAAAATAAAGTAATGAAGGGAAGGAGGAGGTATTGTGAAGCAAATTACGTTTCTACATACAGCCGATCTGCATTTAGATAGTCCGATGGTTGGCTTAAGTAAACTACCAGAAAAAATATATAAACGTTTATTAAATAGTACATTCGTGGCTTTGAAGAGACTAGTTGATGCCGCCATAGAAAAGCAGGTAGACTTCGTTATTATTGCGGGTGATGTATATGATGGGGAGGATCGAAGTATTCGTGCCCAAGTAAAATTCAGACATGAAATGGAGAGGCTCGCTGTTCATGGAATTCAGGTTTATTTAACACATGGAAATCATGATCATTTATCTGGGTCATGGATACATATACCGCTTCCTGATAATGTTTTTGTTTTTGGTGGGGCTGTTGAACACTGTATTTTTACAAAAGAAAATGTCACCGTGAATTTGTATGGATTCAGTTACCCAAGACGACAGGTATTTGAAAGAAAAATTGATGAATTTAAAAAAGGTGCAAACGCTGACTTTCATATAGGAATATTACATGGAAATGAAGGGGGAAATAGTAGTCATGATAATTATGCCCCTTTTCATGTTAAAGACTTAATCGAGAAGCAATTTGATTATTGGGCGTTAGGACATATCCATAAACGGAAAATTCTTAATGATAATCCACCAATTATCTATCCTGGAAATATTCAAGGTCGCCATCATAAAGAACTAGGTCCTAAAGGCTGCTATATTGTCACACTATCTGACTCCAATTGCCATTTAGATTGGATTAATACGGCAGATGTGGAATGGGATTCAATCGAAATCGATGTGCAAAATCTAACTTCTTTTCAAACAATCTATCATCTATGTCTTGAACAGTTAAATATATCTAGAAACGAACAAGTAAATGGAAAAATAGTTAATTTAATGCTGCATAACTTAAAGCCCTTTGAAGGCAGTGTAAGCATTTTAAATGGAGAGCTGTTAGAAATTCTACAAGAAAATGAAAGTGAAGAAGAGAACTTTGTATGGGTATCTTCCATTCGTGTAGAAGAAGAAATACAATATGACCGAGAATTCCTAAAATCGGAAGATGGATTTGTTACTGAGCTATTAAATACGATTGAAAATTACGAACAAAGTAACGAGGCATTAGACCCTTTATTTCACCATCATCAAGCACGTAAACATATATCCAACTTGAGTGATGAAGATAAGGAAAAGCTAGTAGCGGAAGCAGAAAGAATTTTACTCCAACTATTAATGTAAAATTCGTAGATAAGAGGTGAGAAGAGATGAAAATAAGTGAGATTCATATTTATGGGTATGGAAAATTAGAAAACCTAATCATCAAAAATTTAAGCCAATTTCAAGTTTTTTATGGGAAAAATGAAGCAGGTAAATCTACCATCATGTCTTTTATACATAGTGTCCTATTTGGCTTTCCAACGAAGCAGCAAAGTGAATTGAGATATGAGCCTAAAATTCATGCAAAGTATGGTGGAAAACTAATTGTTCAACATCCAATAGAAGGTCAAGTAGTCATCGAACGGGTCAAGGGAAAAGCAATTGGTGACGTGATGGTTAACTTGGAGGATGGAACGTCGGGAGGAGAGGAACTTTTAGCAAAAATAGTAAAGAATATCGATAAATCAATGTATCAATCGATTTATTCCTTTAATTTAAATGGGTTACAGAATATTCAGCAAGTAAAGAGCGAGGATTTAGGGAAATTTCTTTTTTCAACAGGTGCGGTCGGAACAGATAAACTATTAAAGGTTGAAAATGAATTAAAAAAGGAACTTGAAAGTAGATTTAAGCCTGGTGGAAAGAAGCCAATCATAAATGAAAAATTAAAAGAGCTACAAGAGCTAGAATGGAAAGTAAAGGATGCTCAAAAGAACAATAACGACTACACTAATTTAATCCAAAAAAGAATGAATTTAGAAGAATCTATCAAAAAAATTCAATTAGAAATAAAGCAGCTTCAAACAAATGTAAATCGGTTAAAAGAAATGAACATTCATTTTCCTAGTGCAAAGGAATTGTTAATGGTTTACCAAGAACTTGAACAATCAGGTACATTTCATTTTCCTGTGGATGGGATGAAACGATTTGAAGCATTAGAGCAATTAATTAAACCTCTCGAATCCCAATTAGTAGGGTTGCAAACAAAGCAAGGAAAATTAACCGAGCAATTAGCATTAATAAAAATAAACCCACAATTGATTGAGCAGGAAGTAGAAGTGGAAGCGGCCATTTCCAAGCTCCAACTTGATGGTCGATTAGCAACAGAAAAGGCAGAAATGAAGGTTCAAATCAATGCAATTCAACTTCAAATTAATCAGCTTAAAGAGAAACTACATTATTCTATAGACGAACAGCAGTTATTAAATGTGGATACAAGTATTTTTATGAAGGAGAAAGTTGGACAAATACAAAGCATGGCCTTTCGATTAAGTGACCAAAAGCAAATGTTGGATAATCGCTATCAAGAGGAAAAAACAACTCTTGAACAAATAGAATCAGAAATCACCTACTTGGAAGAACAGCAATTATCCGAGCAAGCTAGAGAAAGCATTGTACGTCAATGGAAACAAGCAACGGAGCTTGAACAAGTCAAACTTGACTTGAAGGAAGTACAATCAAAGATTGACTACCACAAAATATCAAAAAAAACAGAGAAATCTCGAAATGATAACTCAAAAGGACAGACTATAATCCTTTCCCTAATATTACTATTCTTAGCCCTCTGGAGTGGAATTAATCAGAACTGGATGATTGTAGTTATTTCTACTGTTAGCTTTTTATACTTGTCTATTGTTTTTATAAAAAAGACCTTATTTACTGTACAAGTGAGAACAGATGATTTATTAGCTGACCTTATTGAAAAAGAAAAACAACTACTTGCCCAAATATCTCTAGCAAAGGATCAAGATTCCAAGCTGTTGCTAGCTGAACTTCAAAAGGACGATAACCTTCGAGAAAAAGTACAGTCTGCCAAATTAAGGTGTAGCCAACAACAAGTTCGATATGATCAAGTAGTACGAGCCTATGAGGAATGGGAGCGGGAAACCAAAAGTAATGAGGAGTCATTGAAAGAAGTCTACCAACAGTTAAATCTTTCGAGTCAAATTCCGTGGAAACGAATAGCTGATGCTTTTGAAATGATTTCAGATATAAAAGAAATGAATGCTGAGCATAAAAGATTAGACAGTAGAATAAAGCAAGTGGTCGAAAAAAGAAGGGAGATAGACACTTCGATTTCCTTATTAGCAGAACGCTTTTTATTTGAAAAGAAAACGAGCTTGACTGAAATGGTAATTGGTTTAAAGGAAGCACTTAAAGAAGCCCGGCAAAATGCGCTGGAATCTGATGGTATCCGTGTAAAAGTCGTAGAGGTAGAAACGGATCTATTTACGATAAGGAAAGAATTGGGATACTTAAAGGGTGAATTTCAACAATTATTACAGGAAGCAGAATGTAATAATGAAGAGGAGTTCCGTTCAAAGGCGAACAAAGCAATTGAAATTGAAGCTCTTTTATTTAGAAAAAGGACTATTGAGAATCAACTTAAGTCTTCTGGATATTCATTAAAGGAATTTCAGGAGTTTGAGCAAGGTTCACAGATAAATGATCAAATAACGGAATGGAATCTTCAAATGAACACGTTAGAAGAACTCATCATTAAACAACAATCTGAATGGGCAGACATAAAGCACCAGATTAGTCTCATTGAGGAAGGTGGAACCTATACAGAGCTGTTACATCGTTATAAACATCTCAAATATGAGCTAGAGGAGCAAGCGCGTAGTTGGGGTGCATATGCAGTTGCAAAGCATCTAATGACCAAAACAATCGAAAAATATAAAAACGAAAAGCTTCCTACTCTATTAAAAAAAGCAGAGGCCTATTTAAGCTATCTAACAAATGATACGTATATTCGAATTCATACAAAAGAGAAAGATGAAAGTGGTTTCCTAATCGAAAGAAAAGATCATACCTTTTTTGAAGCAAATGAATTAAGTCAAGCGACAATGGAGCAAGTCTATGTTTCGATTAGACTGGCACTAGCAACGACGCTTTTTGAAAAACATAGGTTTCCTATCATTATTGATGATAGCTTTGTGAATTTTGATCATATCCGTATAGAGCGAGTTCTGAAATTATTAAGCAATATCAAGGACCATCAAGTACTGTTCTTTACATGTCATTCTCATTTACTAAACTATTTCAGTGAAAATCAATTAATAGAATTGGGGGAAAACGAAGAATTAATCAGTAAATAAGATATTTTACTTTTAATAGAATAAATGGAGATTCACTGAATATCATTAATAGGGAAGGTGGACAACCTTAATTTGAGAGGAGAATTGTTATGACCATTCCTATTTGGGTATTTGCAGTATTGATTGGAATTATGATTAGTGCCTATATGGCAGTTAAAACAGGTAAAGAAGAAAGAAAGCTAGAAATGGAAAGTATTGAGCGTGAAGGTGAAATTTATATGAAACGTTTAGAAAAAGAAAAGGATAGCCGCGAAAATCATGAGCGAGTTTTTGAAGCATAAAAAAAGGACTGACCAAAACGGTCAGTCCTTTTTCTAAGCAGATTACTGAGCAGCATCCGCAGTTGGTGCTGCATCTAAAATGCTTTTAAGGTCTTTATCTTTGACCTTTACTTTAGCATCCTTCATTTCACGCTCCATAGCCTTTTGGACAGCTGCTCCATCAAGCTTTGAAACTTTAAGTTCATGCTCAAGTTCATCTTTCATTTCTTCAAATGAACCTTTTTCTTTTTTCTCAGTTAACTGAATGATATGGTAACCGTGCTCTGATTTAACAGGGGCACTAATTTCATTAATTTTTAATGCGTAGGTTGCTTCTTCAAAAGGAGCGACCATTTTCCCAGGACCAAACCAACCTAAGTCTCCACCATTTGCAGCTGAACCTGGATCTTTAGAATATTCTTTCGCTAGATCCTCAAATTTACCACCAGCATCAAGTTTTGCCTTCACTTCTTTAGCTGTTTTTTCATCTTCAACTAAAATGTGACGAGCCTTTACTTCAGGTTTGAACTTTTCGTAGTAATCTTTAAGTTCGTCTTCGGTCACTTTAATATCTTTAACAGCTGCTTTTTCTTGAAGAAGGCCAATTTTAATTGTTTCTTTTAATTCATCTTCGTTCTTATATCCATACTGAGCAAGAGCCATTTCAAAATTAGCACCTAATTCAGCTTTGATTTGGTCAAATTTTTCATTTAACTCCTCATCTGACACTTTATATTCTTTAGTTAAGACTTTTTCATAAATCAATTGCTGTAACGCTTGCTCCCCTACTTTGGCCTTCATGGCTTCATAGAGCTCGTCCTTTGTAATATTCCCTGCTTTTGATTCGACTACGACATCTGAACTTGCATTGTTTTGATTACACCCAGCTAAAACCATTACACCTGCAGTAATAGATAGCGTTAGGATCCATTTTTTCATGTTGAACACCCCTAAATAGAAAATTTCTATATGTAAAATTTAATTCCACAAAGCCTACTATAACATAAATATATAAGAGAACAAAAATAATATCGTTCTCTAGAATACTTGACCGGGAAAATGGGCGTTATTTTTATACCCAATACCCATTAACCTACATATGATATTGGGAAGCGAGAAGAAGGAGGTTGAAATAAATGGGTCACTCAAACTCAGGATTTGCATTAATCGTAGTGTTATTCATTTTATTAATTATTGTAGGGGCAGCATTTGTCTGCTGTTAAAAAAAATTTTATAGGCTAGGATAGAAGCCTAATCGAAACAGCCCTACCAAGAATAGTATAGGTTAGAAAGATTAAAGGAGGTGTTACCATGGGTGGATTTAACGGCGGAGGTTTTGCATTAATCGTTGTATTGTTCATTTTATTAATCATTGTAGGTGCTTCTTGGTGCTAATAGTGTAAAAAAGAACATGGGGGAGTACCCCCATGTTCTTTTTGATTTATACCTGATTAATTTGTGCTGAATAGAATCTCCACATACGATGATATTAAAAGAATCGTGATTAAAATATTAATCGTCTGGAATACTTTAGGCTGTTTTTCTTCTGGAATTTCTTTTTGAATACATAATGCGTTTGTTAGTGTGTTTATGTAAAATAAAATTAAAACCGCAAAGATGATAAAAACGGAGATCATCAACGATTCCCTCCTTTAAAAGGTTAGAATAAAGCGGCATTCAAGAGGAATGCCGCTAGAGCATTAATAAACTTACGCTACCTTATTGACTAAAATTTCAAAGCCTTCATCATTTTCTTCAACATATGACTGAGTTGGAGCAAATAGTATATTTTTTGCACAAATAAAATCAGATACACACAAGCCAATATGATAAGCTAAAAGAATAGTGAAATAATGGCTATAACTTGGGAACATAACAAAACCAACAAAAATAAAAAATCCAATAACTAAGAAGGGCGTAAATAATGCTAATAGGAAAGTCCACTTTCTAATTGGTTCTGAAACACGTATATGGATAACAGGCAAAAAACCACCATGAAATTCAATGCTTTTCTTTATCCGATTTCCTAAATGGGCAATGGGTAAGTAATGGAAAAGCTTATGGGTAGGATACATGAAACAAATACTTACCAACAATATAAAAAAATGATTACTCTTTAATGTAGAAACAGATAAATAGTTAACCGGCACATAGAGAATAATAAAAGAAAACAACATCGTTAAGGAAGACAAAATAAATAGTCGTTGTGATCCATATTGCTTTGAGATATTAATCGTCTTCCAGCAATTCATCGTATCCTACCCCCTAACGGACAGAATGTATAAATATTTAACTTGAAAACTTACTAAAATACTGTACGATGAATGAAGGAAAAAAGCAATAAGTTTTTATAGACAAAATTTTTTAAGCATTGCCGAAATTTCCCTATAAATGAGGTGAAACCATTGGAAGAGTCTGAAGTAATAAAAGAGCTATCATTAATTCGATATCATCAAAGACTCATAGTTGAGATGTTAGCTAGGTCAGATAAAGAGTTCTATAAATTAATCATATACTATGGTTTATCTGAAATAGAAGTCCAAGAATTTTATGATCTTTGTGAGAGTTTGAACATGGATTTAGAAGTACAAAAAGCGGAAGGTTTTGTCTATTATCATCCGCTTTATCGTCAGTTTTTGGAAAGACTTAATAAAAAATTATCTGCCAAAGAGGTAATCCATGCTTGTATCTCGCAAAAGCTATATTTAACTTTAATGGCAGAACTGGAAAACTATATATAGCTATACTAGCTCTCGGTTTTCCTGAGTTCTTTTTCTAAGTGAACCATTGTCATCTTCAAAATCTGTTTCAATATTATTGAATGCTTTTTCGAAAATCTCCATAAAGTCATCTCCATAAACATTTCGGACAATCGCCATCATTTCAATGATGTCTGGAAATTTGCCGTAAAGATCTCTTAATGGTAATGCTCCAGAAAAAACAGCATTTTTGTCAGGTTCATAGGTTTCCATTAAATCTAGTAAAATTTTTTCGCCATCTTCTGTTAGTTCTACATACGTATTGCGTTTGTCATTTTCCTTTTTGGAAAATCGCAATAATCCACGCTCTTCTAATTTTTTTGAAAAATTAAAAGCTGTTGAAACATGCATAACACCAAATTTTGCGACATCTGAAATGGAAGCACCCTTTAAGTGATAAGATATCCACAAAATATGGTGTTCATTAATGTTTAAGTCAAAGGGCTTAATCCACTGCTGCCAATCCTTTTCGATCGACTTCCATAAAGCTTTACTTAATTGACTAATCCGTTGAGTAAAGAGCATTGCTTCTTTCATTGAATATAGTTTATCTGTCATCCCCATTTTCACCTACTTATTTAATTCTCTCTATTAACATTATGCCAATAAAACAAAAATTAATAAAGATATAAATTTACAAAATATTAAGAAATAATGAAAAAATTTATAAAACCCGTTAAAATAGTCTTTATTTCTTTTAATATTCTAGAAAAAAATGAAAATTCCTTTAATTGGATTCATAGATATTATATTGCTTATTTCATAATTAAGCAGATTCGAACATAGAATGGTCATAAAACAAGCTTTTAGATGGGGTGGAATCTTGACTGGGATTACTTATTTTTTATTTGGCGTTAGCATCCTACTATTTTGTGGTATGATTCATTTTTTTCTAGCCAGTAGGCGACCGGGTGTGTATCCACCAAGAAATATTTTAAAAAAACGTTCAGCAACATTAGCTATAGGTGGGACTTTTTTTTTAATGCTAGGAACCTTGTTCTATTCATTAATAAAGGCTCTTTTCGTAATCTTTGTTTCCATTTCATCTGAAATAGCAAACAAAACAAGATCATAGCAATAAAAAATTTAAAAAAATGACGAAAAGATGCCCCGTAGCTTAATTAATACGGGTATAAACTTGGTTCGAAAAACAACAATCATTGCGAAAATAGCCATTATATAAAAAAGCCTGACCTCACGTAATCGAGGTCAGGCTATAATCATTAATTTAGTTGGGTAGTTAATTTTGTTCGCTTTAGAACAGTAGTTGCGACTGGATATAATACAAGCATTACTAAAGTATTGACAACTGTTGTAGGTAAGACAATGGCTGCAAATAATGCAACAAATGGACCAGGTAACCCCACTAACAGATAGGCAGATGTTAGAAATACTATTCCAGAAACAATAGTTCCGATAGCTGTTAAAGCTCCGATTGTAAAAATGGAAGTATTGAATTTTTTAATTACAAGAAAAATACTTAAAATAATAAAGGCCGTTACAAATTTATCAATGATATTCGGTATTAATCCTCCAGGAAATGTAGTAGTCATTCCTGAAATTAATCCTGTAACGATAGCTAGTAGTAGTACGCTTTTTTTATCAGGAAATAAAATAATACCTAAAAACATCATCGTTAGCATCATATCGGGTTTCATTCCTAAAAAAATGCCAGGTACAACTGCGTGCAAAACAGATCCTATCCCAACAAGTAGGGAAAGGGTAACAAGATTCTTCGTATTCATTTCTCAACTCTCCTCTTCTCTTCTCAGCTCTAATTTTTTAACTTCTCCATTAGTGCACTCATTGCCTAATGCGAAAAGCTTGTAGTCATTATATCATGGCTTAGTGAATTGATAAAGAGAATTTTCAGGTAATTCTATAGAAAAGACCCCATCTGAATAATGGGGTCTTTTGTAGCTATAAATGTTTACTAATATTTTGGGCTATTTCTTTCAATTCTTCACCATTATATTGATCTTGGTGTGATTTCCAAACGGCACCAAACCCGTCTCCTTTTCCATAGCGAGGGATTAAGTGTAGATGGAAGTGAAAGACAGATTGGCCAGCTAACTCGCCGTTATTATTAACTGAATTAAGACCAACTGGCTTAAATTCCGTTTTTAGTGCCTTTGCGATAGCAGGGACAACTTCGTAAAGTTTCCCTGCTATTTCTGGTGTTAGCTCATATAAGTTTTCTTTATGTATTTTTGGAATAACGAGTGTATGTCCTTTCGTTACTTGGCTAATATCTAGAAAGGCTAAGACATGTTCATTTTCAAAAACTTTTGCAGCAGGGATATCCCCATTCACGATTTTACAAAAAATACAATTGGTCATCTTTTTCTTCCTCTCTGATAGAATTTTCTATATTTTAACATAATGAAAGGCGGGATTCAAAAGAATCCCACCTTCATGTAGGGTTTACACTTGCTTCATTTAGACGTATATTTCGGGAAAGTACCTTTGATAAACACCTCATTTTTAATGAGTTTTTTTATCAATTATAGGAACCTTTTACTTTGTTCAAAACGACCATCCCCTGTCTCTTTATATGTTTCGCAACTTATAAAGCGGATTGATAGTCTGCGACAAACACCTCATTTTTTTAGAATAGAGTGTTGTACAAGTAAATTGATGGGTTAGAAAGCACACCTGCGCAATGTAACCATCCCCTTATTTTATAACGTTTGGAAGCTTTTCTCTGAAATTGAAAGGTCATTGTCTTTGACAGACACCTCATCTCAATTTAGATGATTGTTTTCCCCTACATAGATTAGAATAACCAGTTTAGATGGTTATATACATGCAGTGTTATTTTCTTTGAAAATTCATTTCGGCATAAAATCAAGATGTGAAATACTTAATTTCTATTATCGTGAAACCATATTTGATACAATACGTATTAAAGTAAATGAATCAGTAGAAGAAAGGACGACAGCGATGTCATTATTAGAAATAAAAAATCTTACAGGTGGATATACAAAAAAGCCGATTCTCCAAAATATATCCTTTTCTGTTAATAAAAATGAAATTGTCGGGTTAATCGGATTAAATGGTGCTGGGAAAAGTACAACGATTAAACACATTATTGGCCTCATGGAGCCACATCAGGGTGAAATTAGAATAAATTCAACAACCTTTGTAGAAGCAAAAGAAGCGTACCGAAAAGAATTCACCTTTATTCCGGAAACACCAATTTTGTACGATGAATTAACTTTAGAAGAACATTTAGAGCTAACCGCTATGGCATATGGCATTGAAAAAAATGTATTTCAGGAAAGAATGTCCAATCTCATGCAAGAATTTCGGATGTCCAGAAGATTAAAATGGTTTCCAGCCCATTTTTCTAAAGGTATGAAACAGAAGGTGATGATAATGTGTGCTTTCTTAGTTCAACCATCTCTCTACATAGTCGATGAACCATTTGTAGGATTAGATCCGTTAGGAATTCAATCGCTATTGGATTTAATGAAAAAAATGAAGGAAAGTGGTGCAGGGATTTTAATGTCCACCCATATTTTAGCGACAGCTGAGCGGTATTGTGATCGGTTTATCATCTTACATGAAGGAAAGATCCGGGCTCAAGGAACATTAGTGGAATTAAGACAACAATTTAATATGCCTGCTGCAACATTAGATGATTTGTATATTCAACTTACAAAGGAAGAAGATTATGTTTAATGTTTTGAAGCTTTGGTCAGATCGGTCGAAACAAACGAGTAAAGAGTTAAGTCGATATTTACGGTATATTTTTAATGGTCATTTAATGATTGTCCTAATTTTCTTAATTGGTTCACTCACGTTTTATTATCAGCAGTGGGTGAAAACTTTAGATGAAAGCTTTCCAGCGGGTGTTATTATGGCTGTCATCCTTGGTATATTTTTAACCTATAGCCCAGTCTACACCTTTTTATTAGACGCTGATCGTGTATTTTTGCTACCGATAGAAAATAAAATGACGAAATATTTTATGCGTTCAGGAGTCGTTAGTTTTGGATTACAGGCATATATCCTTTTAATGGTTCTAGCAGCGATGATGCCCATGTATGTTCATGTGTCAGGTAGTACCTATAAAACCTTTTTCAGTTTTGTTTTTCTATTGCTAATACTAAAAATTTGGAATTTAGCAACAAGATGGAGAATTCAATATTACGTTGAAAAAAATGTACATCGAACGGATTCCTTCATTCGTTATTGCCTAAATACCGTTTTCATGTATCTTGCTTTTATGTCTTCACCTAAATTTCTGTTAATCATACTCTTCGTTATTATGCTTGGGCTCTATTTTTTCTTTTATCAAAACACAAAGAAAAAAGGACTTAAATGGGAAGAAATCATCTTGCTAGAACAAAATCGTTTAACTGGATTTTATCGGATCGCCAATCTATTTACGGATGTACCGAAGTTTAAGGATGAAGTGAAGAGACGTAGATGGTTAGATTGGGTGGCTAAAAATATTGTTTTTCAGCAAAATAATACTCAGCTTTATTTGTTAACGAGAACGTTCCTGCGATCTGGTGATTATCTTGGGCTTGTAATCAGACTTACGGTAATTGGTGGACTAGTCCTTTTTTATTGGGATTTTATTTATGGTCAATTTCTATTTCTATTGTTGTTTCTATATTTAACGGGTTTTCAGCTGTTGCCATTAAAAAATCATCATCAAAATGTGTTATGGATTGATTTATATCCAATTAGTGAGCAACGCGAAAAGGCATTTAAGAAGATTCTTACCTGGGTCCTAACGCTTCAAACAGTTGTGTTAAGCTTATTGTTTGTACTCAAAGGAGAATGGTTATTATTCCTAATAGGTCTGGGGATTGGCTTAGTCTTTGCAGTAGTATTTGTACGTTACTATAGTTTAAAAAAGGCGTGATAAATCGACTTATGAACGAATATGAAAAAAAGGTGTATGAAGAGTTAATTATATGGAAGCATGAAATTTTGAAGAGACCAACCATTTTAGACCGATTATCCAAAAAGGCTCAAAAGAAGGTAAATGAAATTATACCTGAAAAAGTGCACACAGCGGTAACAGAGGCTATGAAGGGGATGGTGCATGCTACCCTTACTGGTTCTAATTTCACTACGAGGAAATCGCAAGGTATTGGGTTAACATTGCTTGAAAAGGATGAAAAGCTAAAAGAAAAACTAAATTCCTATCGTCGGACGGCTACTATCGAAGGGGCTGGTACAGGAGCTGCAGGTTTGTTAGTTGGTTTGGCTGATTTCCCATTGTTTTTAACGATCAAAATGAAATTTCTATTCGAGGTTGCGTCAATTTATGGGTATGATACGACTTCGTATGAGGAACGCCTATTTCTCTTATATGTTTTCCAATTAGCTTTTTCAAAAGATGAGGCGAAGGTTAATACGTATGAAATGATAAAACAGTGGGAGCAGCGAAAAGATCAAGTGAAGGAATTAGATTGGAGAACCTTCCAACAGGAATATCGAGAGTATATTGATTTGATTAAACTGCTACAAATGGTACCTGGACTTGGGGCAATCGTAGGAGCGTTTGCCAATTATCGGTTAACTGAACATCTTGGTAACACCGCGATGAATGCCTATCGTCTTCGTATTTTAACAAGTAGGCCAATAATCGATTGAAGAAATAGAGACGAAAGAAATCCAGTCTTGATTTCTCACAAACTGTTCCACTTTGAGTTGCAAGTCCTGTAAATGACAATGAAAAAGGCGTGCAATCTGACATCAGATTTGACACGCCTTTTTCATTTATTATGGATTCTTTGACATCAATAAATTTAAATAAAGAGCGAACCCTCAATAAGCGGAGAAATTTCCCTTAATTATTAAAAAGACCTGAAAATAGCCTAAATAGACGGAAGAATTCCGACTATTTACTCAAAAAACGTCAAAATAGGTCATTTTCCTTTGCTTAACC
>NZ_CAKJTG010000019.1:25218-87196 GCF_917563885.1 Pseudoneobacillus rhizosphaerae | reverse complement strand
TCAGAATGGAGCACGTTTCGGGCTAAATAAGGGGAGATTTTCCGGTTATGACATGCAAATTCCCCCGTTTTTATGTTTTTCGAGTCAATAGGCGGAATCTCTCCGTCTATTTAAAGTTTTTTAAATACTATTTACTAATTAAGCGGAATTCTTCCTTCTATTTATCAGATCGGGTGCATATCTGATTTCCCAACAGATAAGAGCGGATCCTCTCTAATCCCCCCAACTTTTGGAGAAGGATTTGACTAAAAACCTCAATTACATATGGTACGACACCAATTAATCCTAAAAAAATAAACTCGATAACATTAAATTAATGATGTTGAATTAACTGTATCATATTGCTGTTTTATTTATAAAATAGCCCTGCAAAATCCAGTGCTACTCAGTAATGTATTATCTCGAGCTAAGAAATGTTATTTAAATTTACCAAAACGTGTCCATCACTCATTTTAATAATATGATCTGCAAATGAAAGCATTTCTTCATCATGTGTCACCATTAGGGTTGTGATGTTAAGCGTTTTTGTTAAATCTCGGATCAATATCATTACATCTTTAGACCTTTTTGAATCCAGACTTGCTGTTGGTTCATCAGCGAATAGGATTTTTGGTTTGTGGATAATGGCACGAGCAATAGCAACCCGCTGTTTTTCCCCACCAGATAAGGAAGATGGATAAGCATTTTTCCGATGATCCATTTCAACTAACTTTAGTATTTTTTCCACTTCTCGTTTTTGTTCCGGTTTAGAGATTTTAGTTTCTGATACATCAAGCATTAGCATCAGCTGCTCTTCAACTGTGAGAAAAGGAACCAAATGGGCAAATTGAAAGACAAAACCAAATTTTGTTGCGCGTATTTTTCGAACTTGTTCTGAATTCATGGAGGTCATATTTTCTCCTTCAAAAGTAATTCTTCCATCTGATGCCGGTTGAAGTCCTGCTGCTATCGTTAGGAGTGTACTTTTTCCTGAACCAGAAGCACCTACTAATGCAGTTACTTCACCTTCCTTAAGAGATAAATTGATACCTTTTAGGATTTCTTCCTTCACTTCCCCATTTGAAAAGCTTTTTCTCACTTTATCTATTGTAAATATCGTCATATTAAACCTCTCCTTGTTGGATCGCCTGTAATGGTTCTACTTTTTTAATTTGCAGACCTGATAGCGTTGCTCCAATAAATCCGATGATGAGAAATACGACTGACAATTGCACAGTTGTTGTAGTGGTTAAACTAAACGGCATTCCTTTAGGTGCAATCATATTAAAAACTCGGCTTAGCGCAACGGATAATCCAAGGGCAATGACTGTAATAAAAACCATTTGTGTCCACATCATTTTAAACAATGTACTTGTTTTTACTCCGATTGCTTTTAAAATCCCGTATAATCCGATTTTTTGAACATTCATCATGTAGAAGAAGATGGTAAATAACATGCCACTAATGACCACTAAAAACCAAACAATCATATTAAGGGACATTTGTTCTGCACTATAACTTGGAATAGTTTTGAGAAACTGTTTTTTCGTGAATGATTCTAATCCATCAATTACTTTTGTTGTATCTTCTCCCGGTATAAATGCCATTTGCATAGCATCTACTCGGTAAATTTCTTTGTAATCCGCCATATTTATATAGGCGACAGGTGCATGGCTGAATTTCTTCTGGTTTACAAATCCTTTTACCAAAAAAGTGCCGCTGTATTGATTATTAGTCAAAGTATCTCCAACTTTTATACCTTTATCTTCCATAGAGCGATCTAAGACGATTTCTCCTTTTTTCACATTTGTAAACAACTTTGAAACGGTCGATGTAACAAATGCAACACTTTGCTGCTTGTCATCGCTATCATTCAAAAATCCCATTTGAATAGAAAAAGCTACAGCTTCCTTCTGTTTGTTGAGAATTTTGTCTTGGACACCGTTGTCTATTCTTGAGAGGTTGATGGTTTGATCCGCATCTTTAGTCATGTAAAATTGTCCCTCGGGTAAATCTTTAATTAAAGCAGCATTGTCCTGTGACAATCCATTGGCCAAACCCGATATGATAAATGTTAATAGGCTAACGAGAAAAACAATGGAACCTAGAATCAAAAATCTTACTTTATTTTTCTTTATTTCCTTCCAAGCAATATTCATTTTTGTCCTCCACTCACCTTTTGATATCCTGAGTATAAATTCGTAATGTGAACGGAAGATGAACAGTTAATTACAGTATTGGTGAATTAAAATGATTTTAAGTGGAGAGAAAGCAAAAATCTGTCTGAATGCATGGCACATTCGGACAGGAGCAGTTAAAAGAAGTAAAAATCGGTCTGAATGCATGGCACATTCGGACTGGACATTATTTTTCATTAACATTTATAAAAGTTCACCATCAACTTTAATTCTTTCTTCCCAATCACGGACAACCATTAACGCTTCATTTGAATTTCTCATGATTGAAAGTTGACCTTTTTTTTCGATAATTTCAGATGATTGTTGATCATAAAGTTTTACTTTTAAAGTAATGTCACAATCCCATGCCCCGCCATCATCATTAAATGTAACTTTTTCCAATACAACATCTTCCAATACAATCTGTTTGTTAAGAGCTTTAGCTGTATTGGAAGCTAATTCAAATATACGATTAGCCATTAGCGTTTCAAATTCATTTTTTGCTAAATAATGTCTCGCGTTTTTTGAAACTTCTAATGATGACGGAGGGTTTAATGGATCATCAACACTATACAAAGTTGATTTGTATTCTTTTACAAAAGCCTCAATTTCTTGTTGAATTATTTTTTCTTCTTCATTTCTACAACCAACCAGACTAAAGAATGACATCAATAACAAAATAAGTAGAAGTGTCTTCTTCATGACAAAAGCCCTCTTTGATTTTTTGCGAAATAAACCAATTATTTCCCCTCCCTCACACTCCTAATTTAACATAAATATCCAGTATGTAGTTAAACTAATTTAAACATGGAGCTTCAAAATGAAACGCAATTACCTTCCCCATGCTTTGCCCAAGTTTACCAAATAACAAATGATGGCTTTTCATGCTTTCCCTTATTAAATATGTTAATATTAATACTAATATCTTCCACTTGCTAAAGGGGCAAGGTCTCCTTTTTTGTGCAGAAATACAGTTTACGGCAATATACCGTTGAGTGGGCTGAATTTTGTATGGAAGGTCTATTTTTATTGAGGAGGAACTGAAAATGAAAAAATTAAAGAAGTTTTGTACAAAGTTGAATCCAAGCTTGGGGGTTATATACTATGAACCATAGTTCATTTCAAAATAAGGAATACTTTGCTCAACAATTGGTTTATATTGATGAAAATATCAAGGAGTTAACGAATCTCTATATCGCATCAACCCCTGTACAAGAACGATTAAAACACTTTTTTAATTTATTCGTCTTAGAGGTTGAGGACTTGTTAAACAATAATCAAAAGAATAATTTTATTTCCTCTTTTCCGAAGGTGTATATCGGGACAAAGGTCACGGTATTATACGATGAGGAAAACGAAACAGAAGATTATGTCATTTGTTATCCAGAACAGTCCGATCCTGATGCTGGCTATATATCCTTTTTGTCTCCGGTAGGCAGACAGCTTCTTTTTAAGAATATCGGTGAAAAGATATCATTAAAAATTCCGACCGGGGAACTTTCGGTAACCATCCAAGAAATTTCGTTTCTTGGGCAGCTTTTAGAGTTAGATAGAAAGTCAAAAGAGGCTTAAAATATATGTGAAGAAATAGAGACGGTTCTTCTACTCGTAGCAGAAGAACCCCCTCATACATCTAAAATAAACTAAATTCAAATTCCTCAAACTTCCTACCACCATGCTGTAGAACTTCTTTAATTATCTCCCCTTGTTTCTGTTGATTCAGTTCTAGCTTCCAGTAAACAGGGAAACGGCGACTGACATCTAGTTTGATTAATTCTGGTGGAGCAAGAACAATCCATTGGAAACGTAAGACATCAGCAATTGAGAAAATCGGGTCAAGAATATGTGCTGATACGGCTTGGCCAAACGGATTATCCGTGATTAAAACAGACCAATCGGTGCTATGCTCCTGACGCTTGAATGTCATAATCATCATCATAATCATCGTTCGTGCTGCCAAAAGCTGACCACCACTTCCTTTTGCCTCCATCTTCGAACCTTTATTTAACGTTTCCCACTCAGTATAATGATGCTTACGTGGTTTCTCGTATAAAAAGGCATTTGTCGTTTGTGGTTTATAGATATGCAATTTGGGATAACGGTTCCTTAAGGAAATGAGAACAAGTTGGTTATCATCGATATATTTCTTTAATTGAGTTTCCGAAAGATTTTCAATTGCTTCGTCATTTTCTAATAATTTTTCAATTGTCTGAGTAAAATGTTCACGAAGTAGTCGTCGATATTCTTCCTCATCTGTCGTCTCAATTTCTTTTAACCGTTCAATTTCGACGAGAGGGAAGGAATGTCCCTCCTGATTTTTAATTTTCATTCGATTGACCATTTGCTTAAGTGATTGAAAAATTCGAATAACACGAATCACGGCGCGGTCCACCCAAATTTCCTGAGCATCCTCCGCTTGTTGTTTGTCTTCCTTCAATTTTTGTAATTCAAACTGGATATGTTCGATCACACTAGTAATCACACTTAATCCAGAACGAATCGAATCACTTTCCAGTTGAGGAATTAATTGATTCATGCTTTGTTTTAATGGAGCATCGATCTTTTCATCCTGTAAAAGATATCCAAGCTCCTTCAAATGTCCCTTAAAGCCTTTATGATATTGATCTTTATTCAGGGACAATTCATTGTTCTGCCTAATCCAGTGTTGAACCAGTTTTTCTGGCTCCCCTTTAATTTGCTCCTTGTAGGAAATCGGTATTTCACCAACCTTCTTCAAGCTAACTAAGTGTGTTTTTAAAATATCCTGTTGCTTTTGAAGTTGCTGCTGCTTTTGACGGAGCTCAAAAATTATCTTTACCTGCGCATCTAAATCTTCCTTCAGCTTTTTCAATGATTCTTCTATCTCGGAATCTTTTTCATCCAGCACAACATTCACCCAAGGATCTGCAGCTAAATGATGGTTTTGAAGGATTTGTTTTTCAAGTTTCTGAATCTGTTTTTCTAGTTGTTTGTGTTGACCTGTTAATACTTTCACATCTCCGTCAACGGACCGAAGTTCAGCTTCATTTTGTTTAATTTGCTCCCTTTTAAACGATAAACGTTCACCTAGTATCTCAAATGGTACTTTCGGGACTTCCCAATCCATCCAAGCTGTTTCCAAATTCACAAAAATCGCTTTTTTGGACAACTGATCTTTAAGCTGATACTCTTTTTTCGTACGCTCAGAAGCAAGCTCACTGTTCGCACTATCTATCTTCTGCTTAAACCTATGCCAATCATTTACAAGTGGCATTACACCGGTAAAAATCGTCTTCCTAAGGTGTGGTGTTTCCTCACCATCAGCAGGAAGTATGTGGTTATCTGGAAATGAAATCGCTGGCAGAATTTCTCTAACCTGTTCGGTTTGTTGCTGAACACTATATAACCAATTATGATACAATCCCTGCCAGCTGTTCAAACTGTTGTTCAGCTCTTCATTTACCGAAGCTATCTTATTTAATCGCTTTTCTAGCTCGGTGTCTTTTACTAAAGCCTCCGCTTTCAAATTCTGATACTCTTGGAATTGTTGAAAGCTTACTATCCAATTTCCGATCTCATTAAGCTTACCTTCTGCTAACTTTTGTTGTTGATTATTTTGCTTAGTCTTCTCATTAAACTCTCTCGATTTCTCCTCAATTAAACTCAACTCTTCATACAACTCAATGCTTTTCGATTCAAGCTCAACTAGCTGTTGCTTAGACTTCTCTTCTTCAGCCAGAATATCAAGAAAAGTAGTACTACTAAGAGTTTTTATCATGTCAGTCAATTGGTCGGCCTCACTTATTTTACCGTCAAGCTTTTCTAAATCTACCAAATAACCTTCCGTTAACTTAGCTAAGTTCCCCTTCCAAGCAATCCATTGCACTGGTTTATATGCCATGAAAATACCTTGCTCTCGAATAATTTCAAAGGGCTGTGAAAAAGTTTGATTCATTCTCTCTCGAATAAAAATCGGCACAGGTGAATGTGTCAATAGTTGTTCAAGTTCAATTCGGTCGATTTTCTTTTCCCAATCTAGCTCATGAATCACTAAACCGTAAGCTAGTAGTGGATATCTTTCCATCATATTTGAACGTTCTTCCTCGGACAGTTGTTGAATCAGCTGTGTTCCATAACTGGATTGAACACCCATTTCTGAGATTTTCTCTACAATCTTACGTACATCATGGTTTGCTACCCAATAGTCGTCATTCACCAATGAAGTATCGAGCTGATGATACCAATACTCCTTTTGAATTCGGTCATATTGCAACCTAAATTGAGTACTATCATTCTTCATTTTGTTCGTAACATCGTACCAATCGTCAGCGGTATAGTAGGAAAATTCTCGGTCATTTTGATAATAACGGCACCAACGCTTATGGAAGCTCTGTTCTTCTACCAATCGTGTTTCCTTTTTCTTACTTACCTGGAAAATTTCATCCTTTTTTGATTTTACCAATACTCCAGTTTCTCCGATTAGAGTACTTACCTTTACCTTACTCTCCTGCAGCAAAGTCATCTCAGCTTGCAATTGTTGAAAATCCTCTTCTAACTCCTGTAGTTCCTTTGTTACTCTTCGTAAAACAAGCTCTGGCTCACGATTAATGTCCTTGCCATATTTTTGTTCCATTCCTATGGCTTTTTGATTATGTGTCTTAATATAGGCAGTATATGTTCCTAGCTTGGAACGAATCTTGTTCAAATCATTTTGGGTCATTTTCTGCTGAGAAACGTGAACATCGATCTCTTTTTTTAATGAATAGGCTAATGTTTGAAACCTCTTTATATCACTATTGATTTCAGCCTCTATCTCCTGCCAACTATCCTCTAACTGTTGTTCAATCACCGCTGTCTGCTCTTTTTCCTCATCAAGATTTTGTGCATCCTCCAACGCTTTAATCCGTAACTCAATAGCTGTTAACTTGTCTGTTGACTCAAGATAATCCAGATAAGCGAGGTCTACTTGTAAGTTGTGTTTTTCAGCATCTAAGCTAGCTATAACTTCTTCTAACTTCTGACTCCGGGCTGTAGCATCCTTGATTTCCGATTCAATCTGCTCAAACGCT
This sequence comes from Pseudoneobacillus rhizosphaerae, assembly GCF_917563885.1. Classification (GTDB taxonomy): domain Bacteria; phylum Bacillota; class Bacilli; order Bacillales; family Cytobacillaceae; genus Pseudoneobacillus; species Pseudoneobacillus rhizosphaerae. Next base: position 79,992 of record NZ_CAKJTG010000019.1, on the reverse strand, counting down.
CTATACTCCTTGGCATATTCCAAATTATCCTTTTGCCATAGATAACTTTCTTGCTTCTTTTTTGTCTGGGATTGATCCTCCATCCATTTATCCAAGTCATACTGATACGTTTGCTTTTGTTCCTCCATACCAAAATACAAATAGTTGGCGCGGTCCTGATGCTCTTGAAGCTTAGTCTCTAAGTTTTGGCCTTCTTCTAAAGCCTCTTTAATCGGGACAATCTTCCCCTGTATAAGCTGGTAAGCATCCTCTCGTTTTAATAGCTTAGGCAGCTTTTGCGCAATAATTGAAGAATCTCGGAAAATCTTAATTAAATTTTCTTCCTGGTCCTCTGTTAAATACGCGCTAATTTCAGGAATAATTAAATGGTGAAACAAGCCATAGTTATCGAGCCCTTTTTTAAAATAATGCTCAATTCCACCTTCGTCACGATTTATTTCCTTCATTTGACGCCATTCACCCTTTTCAATTCCGTAAGAAGAGAGATATTGATAATAGGCTTGCTGCTTTGATTTCGAATACACCTGGAATTGTGGCTTATGTTTTTTCAACCAATTCTCCCAATCATCAAAGCTAGTGGTCTGCTTAGACGTTCCATCATAAAGTGGTAGAGAATCAATGGTCCAATCCTCAGGTTTGCGATATTTACTTGTATATAAAAAATACTGTGGCTCTGTTTCTACTTCATCGTTTTCCTGACCATATTTACGTGCTGTCACAGAAATTCCAGTGACGAGCCATTCTGCTGGCTCCGTATCCAAGCGCCACTCCAAGGCGACGTGAAATGTATAGGGCTCAAACTGCTGTTTTTCATTATAAAAAAGGGCATCAATATGATTTTCGCCATTTTTCCCCCAGGTGGTCAAAGGCATGAGTGCCTGGAATATCATTTGAAGAAGCATCCCTTTTCCACCACCGTTAACAAGCGTTAATAGCGTATGCTGTGGATCTTCTTCATTCAGAAAATCAAAAATCGTATTTTCATAGTGTTTCTTCATTTTGTCATAGCGAACACCGGTAATCCTCACTTTTTCTATCCTAGGCATCTTGTTCACCTCTAGTACGTAAAGTGGATAATACAAGATCACGCATTTCTTCGTAACGTGCTTGATGATGATATCCTTCTTCTAATCTTTCATATAACTCTATTTTCGGCAGGACGCGCTTTTCATCTTCTATAATATAGACGAGCCCCTCATCACGTAATAGCCTCATTGCCATGTGAATCAGCCCAATATGTGTTTTCTTTGTTGCAGAAATACGATCATCTGCGATTTCTTGGTCAGAATCAACTGCCATTGAACTCCAGAGCTCAGCCATATCATTGACAGCCAATCCATAAGAATCACTAAATTTTCCATCGGATTCTTTATTTTCCTTTTGCCAATCTACTATCAACTGTGTCATATTTTTTTCAATTAAATAATAAGATACGCCAGCATGCTCCCAGCGAAGGTTAGAATTTGATGGGATATCGATTTCCGCCAGTAACACAAAGATTAGCATATTAATCATATAAAAATATTTCTTATTTTCAACATCACTATATTTCTTTTTAAATTGGGTAAAGGATGTCGCAAAAATAGACCCCTCAGGTCGAGCGAGTAAATGAATGCGATCTGCCGTCTGAATTAGACGAGTTCTCGATTCCTCAGCTAAAACTTTGATTGCATCACGTACTCCATCCTCTTCAAAAAAGGGAATCAAAATGGGATCGTTCGTTAAGATCATCTTTCGATTAAGTAAATGGAAAAAGATCTTCGCCGCATCCTGAAGCTGTTGTGTGGAAATACTCAAAAAATCACTTCCTTCTAAAAATGCTAAATTAAGTTAAACGTAGCACAAAAGGTGAAATGCTCACACCTTTCCAATGTATCATCGATTGTTCGGCATCAATAAACGATGTAATTGTCTTTCCTTCTAACTTCATAAACCTAGTCTGTTTTCTTACCAAATGATGGATAAGCTGTAGTCGTTCATCTGAAACTTCTTTGTCGACATCAATCGAAGACAGCGTTATGGACTCACTGTGGAACAAAAGCCATAAGTCAATTGCTTCCTTTTGTTCCAACCATTTTTCTTGTAAAACATTGGGAATGTCTCGTAGCTTGACGAGCTGACATTCACCTTTTTCAGTCAATTCTACAAATAAAGGCTCCCATAGACGAACGATTTTTTCCCAATTAACTTCTCGTTTCTGATAAACTATTTCTTCCTTTTCTTCGACTAGCTTGTCTGATATTTCATTTTTTAAAACTTCCGTATCCTGTTCCATCCAACTCCAATCGAGTGGATAGATAAAGTGCGGTTGTGCGGAGAATAATGGTTCTAACAGAATCGCCATGTCGTCTGGTTCTGGCACCCCATTTGTTAAAAGCCAATCCTGAAAATAGCTTTTTTGAAAAGAAATCTGTTGCTGCCTCCAAAAGAGATTGGGGAATTCGTACCGTAGCTCGATTTCCAAACGCATATTTTCAATAACATGGCCCGCAAATTGATCATGTATGCGCCGTGTTTGATCTAACTTTTCCGAGATTTCATAATGCTGATTGGAGGTGGAAATTCGCTGAAGCAACATTCTCATTTGCTGAAAACGTGTTTTTTCTTCTTGGAATTGCTGCTTAACCTCTTGTTCCCGCCCACTTCGCAGCTCATGCTCTTGCTGAAAAATAATCTTCGGATTTCGTTTCATACTTTCACGATACTCAAGCTCTCGAGCAATCATCCGCTTCACCCGTGCCATCAAATCATCTAATCCAGAAAGAGCCTGTTGAAAGTGACCGTTTTTAACTAAATGCTCGATATACAGCTGATCAATCGTAATTTCAAGCTCCTGAAGAATTTCGCGGCTCATAAATATTAATTCCTTCGCTTCATCTGAGCAGCGGTATACTGTTTTTCCTCCTTTTTCCCATTGCGAAGTTTCGCGGTCTTCGACTAAGTATCGGAAACGATGGTCTTTCATCTCCTGGTCTTTTTCATCGAACCATTTGGCAGAAAAAGGCTGATGCAATTCGGCTTGTCCACTCCAAAGTAAACCATCCACAAAGCGTTGAATTAACTCTTCACTTTGCTCTGTTTCATCCTCTATTTTTAATGTATTAGCACAAGATTTTACAATGCCAAATAAATCTTGCTTTTTTCGATCTGGATTGTTTTCGATTTCACGGTAAAAGACTTCTAATAGCACACTCAGTGCTAGCATTTGTGCGTAGTCCTTTAATCCCGCAAGCTGCATTCCTGAAGCGAGATTCCAAATCGGGTTTAACCGTTTCATCCGTTCCCCAAAACCTTGCCAACGTGCATTCATTTGTTTGCTCCTTTAATTTTCTAACGTATCAAGAGACAATGCCTCTTGCGGAACTCTACGCTTTTCTTCCCATAATTGTTGAATCTTTTTTGCAAGATCTGATCGTCCTTTTTGTTGTAGCTCCATTTTTACTCGCTCAAGGTACATCGAATTTTCGTTTTGATTTGTTTCAGTTTGATTGCTTAATCGTTTATCTAGTAAAGCTTCATAGATAGGTATTGCTAGCTGTATATTAGCAGTTGGATAGCTATCTGCTAGTCTAACATAAATGCCCCATCCCTCGGGATCCAAATCACCCACATAATAGATTAATAACTCTTTACCTGCGGTAATTGACTCAAGGAAATTAAAGCTTTTTTCAATTTTCTTTCCTTCACCATAAATGAGAATATCTGGCTGTATTCCCACTATACTTCTTTCCCAATTCATCAGTTGTCTGCAAGTATGGAAAAAGGATAAATTTTCAACAATCAAAACCGTGTTGGCAGTATTAATGTCAGTAGTTAAGGCTGGCCAGAAGACAAACGGCTCTCCATATACCTTAGCCTTTAAATCCTCCAAAGATAGCTGCAATCGTTGTAATAATAGTGAGCCTTCATTTGAGAAAAATTTCTCCTCACCAAATAACTGAAACGCGCGCTCTTCGCGGGTTACCCAGTTGTAAGAATCCTTTTGTTTTAAAAAGCAATAAATGGTTTGAATCCATTGCCACTCTTGCACCGTTTGCCATTCTGGATGCTGACGATATTTTGTTAAATTGAGAACATCGGAAACCGTTAAAATTTGCATATCCGTCCACTGTGAATTGATTTGAGCTGGCAATAGCCACCATTCTGAATGAAGACTAGGTCTACGTCCGTTAAGTGGACTTTTTTTAACGGGGGTAACCATACCTTCATCTAATAGTTCAACAATAATTTTGACAAAATGATGGTAGCCATTTTCTGTCTGATAACGGATTGGATCTTTGATTTTCTCTTTTATGATGTAATCCTCTATAAATTGAAGTTTGATTTTTTTTCGTCTAGTAGGTAGTTGAATGCCTTTTAGATAATCATTCATCCAATTTTTCATCTTCTCTTTCACTAGAAATCCACCTTTCTAATTCTCCTACCATTCTACTATAAAACATAGGGAGGTTCGTGACTATTGAAAATGCGGGGTGCTTACTAAAAATAATAAAAGAAGCTAAACACCTATCTTAAAATAGGTCTTTAGCTTCCTTTTGAAACATTGTAGATATCAAATTGTTTTTTCAAAATCGTTATCGGGATTTTTCTTCGATATACCATTTTCCATTTTTTTCATTTCTAAATCCATTCTTTTTTGTTCTAATTCCATTTTTTTGATTGCTAATTCATGTTCCAATTCTATGGTTTTTCTTTTTAATTCATATTTCTTTTTGTTTTCATGACCATAATAAAGGAGACTAAGTCCAATAATAATTGTAAGGTAGAACCACCAATCCAAGAATATTCACCTCGTTTTTAATTTAGTCGCTGTAAATTCAAAAATCTACAAGTAGAATTACATTGGCATTCCTAATTTCACATTATCTGTGGTAAAAGAATAATAAATTCGGTCCCCTTATCCTTCTCACTGTACACTTGAATTTTACCATTGAAGGAATGGATAATTTGATAGCTTACCATCATTCCTAGCCCTGTCCCACTTTCCTTTAAGGAATAATACGGTGATCCAAGCCGATCAATTTGCTCCTTTGTCATGCCAATTCCTTCGTCCTTAATGTTTATCTTGATGTATCCATCATCAGTTCGATTACATGTTAGCCAAACTACTCCACCATTTGGCATTGACTCAATCGCATTTTTCAAAATATTAATCAAACACTGGTTCAATTTTTGGATATTGGCATAAATCCAACAATTATCGAAAATATCAGTTTTCAACATAACATTTGCGTTTTGTGTGTAGCTTTGAATGATATTTACTACACGTTGTAACTGATAACCTACCTCAATTCTTTCGTTGTTATTAATGGTTGGTTTACCAAACGACAATAAGTCATTAATGATTTGATTCGAACGATCTAATTCTTCAATAGATAACTGGATATATTCCTTCTTTTTATCAGATAAGCCTGGCTCATTTAGGAGTTGAAGAAAACCGCGAACAACTTGCATTGGATTTCTAATTTCATGAGCGAATACACTAGTTAACTCACTTATCACGCGCAATTTCTCCGAATTCTGCATCTCTAATCGCAGCTGGTGAATCTCCCTTATTGCTTCGATTAACATGATAAAGCACCAAATAACTATCACTACGAAGATAAGATGAATAACCGGTACAATCAGATGATCTATGGAAAAACCTCTTAGAATTCCTAAAAAGGTGAGGCCGATAAGACAGTAATAAAAGGCAAGTCCCACAGCAAGTTTAACTCTTTTATCTTTTTTCAAACGTGCAAACGATTTTTGGAAAAACATGATAACAGGAAGTGAAAAAATTAAGACAAGAAGTGTATTATAGAATCCTATATCCACTCCAAAAGAAAGTCGATAAAGTATGATAAGTGCTGATAGGAAAAGACCTGGCCAAAATCCGCCGTAAAGTGTCCCAAACAATAAAGGAATAACTCTTAGCTCCAAACGAGCATTTTGGCCAAATACTACAGGAAAGGACATGCATAGTATGATTGATATTCCCCACAACACGGACATTATAACTACTCTATTTCTCTCACACTTGACCCTCTCATATGTAAATGTATAGTAAATAAAAATGGGTATGACAATAAACGTAATCTGTAGCAAAAAATCTTTAATGATAGTCATCTTCGTTACCTTTCAAATTTCTTAATTCTGCAAATGATAAGAACGATATTCATGATAATAAATATTCCATTCTAATATTCAATAGTTTAGTAAATAATATCATATTTTTGGTAATTTGTTGAATAACCTTCATTGACAACTTGCCATCCTTTTAGGAATATAAATAAATTTATCCCATATCTTTACATTAAGGACAAGGGGGTGCTTTATTTGTTTGAAATTTTAATAATCATCTTTTTAATCATATCGATCATTACATTTTTCCTTATAATAGGAATAAAAAATAAAAAACAAGCTATTCAAACATTCACCATACCATTTTTTATAAAAAGTTATTCGAATTTAATAGATAAGGGACAGGATGAAGTTGACAAATCATTTATTGAAAAACTAAATGATTTTTTCAATGATAGTGATAATACAGATATAAGCGATGATGGGAACGAAGACATTGATGATAGTGGTGATGAATAAAGTCCACCATTGATTTTGGTCTTTCATATTTTTATTTCTGTGATTTCGTTTTAAATCCTTCGTAACTCTGAATAAATTCTTCTTCCGTTACAGCATGAAAAGTCAGTTTCTGATTGTTCTTCCAAAAAGAAAGATCGAAACTAGTGGCACTGTTATGAAAATTCCCTATCAACCTAGTTTCTTTTCCTTCCACGTTGGTGAATAATTTTAACATAAGTCCGTCTGTTATTCCGTTTAAAACATATCTAGTTTCTTTGTATGGGTTGTTTAAATCCCCCGTGTCAGCCATCATTAATAGACTTCCTGACAATTCACCTTGGAGAAGAGCTTCATCGATTTTTATAAAAAGCTGGAACGATTCATTCTCCATAGAGTAAAGATAGCCGTATACACTTTTAAGATCGGCGAAAAATTTCCTTAAACGGTTATTTTCTTTCTCTTCCGAATGATAGATGGCCATTTGCAGCACTTGTTGAAATGCTTTTACATTTTCACCAAGTTCTTTATCGTCCATAGCTACGAAAATTTTACTGTCTTTTTCTCCTTCTTTTTGCACTAAAAGATTTTCCCCAGAAAACCAAGCGTCAAACTTCAGGATGTCGCCTCCATTATTTATGATATATTCATAACCATTTTCAGTTACTTTTCCGGTAATGGGGGATTTTTTCTCTTCTAAAAACGGTACTTTTCCGATTTCTTCTATGACTTGCTGTTGATGAAGTGTACCATCGACTTTCCCGTTTCGACTAGTTAGATTAAACCAATAGAGAATGTCCTTATCAATGTACACAAATGCATCTGATTTGTTTAGTGGGTCTTTTCGGTCCTCTAGCTTCGCTGTCCCCCACCAAAGCGCCACACCAACTAGTAATACAATAACCGCTGACAATACCCAATATGTTAATTTTTTCATTTTGTTTCCCCTTCATTGAAACGAGGCATGTCTCAAGTTTGTAATTTTCCCCCTTAGGAGTAACCTACTCCTTCATTGTTGGAAGTTGTCAACCACCTTCTATACAGGTAACTGTTGAACTTCCAACAGTTGTATTTAATTCTTGAATCAATTGGAATAGTTCTTGGTTTTCAAGCAATGTTTCTAAGTTCTGATTTGAAAGCGGAATATTATATTTTTTAAAAATTGTCTCCGTTACTCCCCAAACCTCAACAATTGCTTTTGGTGACATATTTGATTGAATGACCATTTTGTCTCGCTTCCTTTTTTTCTAATCCCTGAATTCTCCAGAATAAATATTTCTTTATATACTATTAATCTTTTTATCATAAACAACAGTCTAAAAAACTCTTTATTCATAAATTACCTTTTCAAAAGTTTCCCCATTCTTATAGGCTACTCGAAGGATCAAACGAGTCGCACTATCTAAGTCGACATTATTCATGATGTAATGATCAAATTCAGGCATAAAATCTTGTTCGTCTACTAAGCTTTCATTTTTATAACGAAGCAACTGCAATTTTTCAATAATGCCAGTTTTATACGTGGTTACCATAATAGAAGAGTGATTCTGAATAAAATCCAAATTCACACTGATTACTCCATACTTCTCATTGCCAACTTCCCCTACATACCAAGTGCTAATGTCGCTACTTTTAACATTATCGTTTTCAGTGATTGACACAAAGTACCTCATCGATTGTTGATTTAATTCTTCTTTTCTTTTTCTATCCATTTCGAAGTTGTCTGACTCACTATCCTGTTCTCTCAAAAAAATTTCCCACTGTGGTTCTAGGTTTACGTTTAGTGGAACCTCAACATGATACAGTCCGTTTTGTAAGTCATCTGCTTCGATGGAAGTAAAAGTATCCTTCTCACCTACGGCATAGTGAAACATGACTTTAGATTTACTAGATCGATCCTTTATTTGCCAATTAAACTGGGCTACCATTTCGTCATTTGGCAAATCCTTCGAGCTTACATCCATCGTAATTTCACTGATCCAACTTTGTTGTTTTTGAATATCATTCATGACAAATCGAATATTGTCCACTTGGCTATTAACACTACTCAAAATTTGTTGCTGATTATTAGAAAGATTTATTAAATGGTTTTCAACCTGCCCAACTTTTGAAGATAAGTTGAAGTTCATTATCAAGCTAATAAGCAAAATAATTGTGACAATCACGGAAAAATATTTCATGTGAATCTCCTTTCAAAAAGTTATTTCTATATGAATATACGGATTAAAGTTAAAAAAGTTTCGACACTAGCCTAAATTGGTTCTTTTCGCCTGAGTTTTGAAGACATTTTGTATAAAATACCAACAACAATCAGACGATATAAATATAAGTTTAAAAGTGAAAAATACTTTACTAATTATCGTAGCTTTTCTGAAGGGAGATTCTAAAAACATGCTGATAGAGCGATTGATCCTAGTTGCAATGTGGCTGTTCGGCTTTGTTGGCTTGATTTTATTTATTCCACGCAAAGAACGGCGTAAGGGTTTCTTATCATTATTAATGTTTCAAACATTTGTATGGCTCTGCGATATGTTTGCTTTTCAATATAATTTAATGAGTGCACCTGTACGGGAGTTCCCAAAAGCGACAGACCTTCCTCTTACCATCGATTATTTTTTTTATCCCGTTTTATTTTCCATCTTTTACATCAATAAGAAAGTAAATCGCAGTTTATCGTCCAAAATTACATACTTTTGCGTTTGGATTTCTGGTGTTTCAATATTTGATAATGTGATTGAGAGATATACAGATTTATTAAAATATAAAATTTCGCCCTGGTATGGGATGTGGATTTATATAGGATTTCTCTTTTTCGTTAGTCAATTCTGTTGTAATTGGTTCTATAAGGACAGATCCTTATTTCAAGTAGAACGGTTGGAAACCAAATGAATATGGAATGGTGGATTTTATTTTCCGTATATGTAGTGGCAACAGGAATTCTTTTTTTTATCCCGAAAAAGAAAAGACGACTTGCTGTTGTAGCTTTTTTATTCAAACAGATTATTACCTTTTTTTGGGGTTTAGTGGCCGTTGAGCTGGGGCTACTTGAATATCCTATTAGGCTATTTGCCTCCATCAATCGAACAAGCTTTACGTATGAGTTTTATGCTTTTCCAGTTATTTGTGCCGCCTTTAATGTCTGGTATCCAAATGGTCGAAGTCCTCTTTTTCAATGGGGGTATTATGTGGGTTATACAACTGTGTTAACAATTGTGGAAGTCATTATCGAAAAATACACCTTACTTATCAACTACATCCATTGGGAATGGTATATTACTTGGATTACAGTCTGTCTTTCGTTTTTTATAGCACGAAAATTTTGTGTCTGGTTTTTCGCAAAAGTAAGCGTGTAAATCTGAAGATCCCTACCCCATTAATTCTCTAGCAAAAGTGGACTAACTTAACACTAAAAATGATCTTCGTAATAATAATGAATTGGTATATATTTGAACCCTTAATACAAAGAGGTGGAATAAATGACGATTATACGTCTTGGTTATGTGGCTATGAGTATGAAACTACAAAACGCGTCTCCTTCAAAAACGATGACTTTTGCCCAGTTTCAGAAAATCGAAGACCGAGAGGCTGCCATTCGAAAATTGGAGCGAATCGCGCTGCTAAATCTACAAAATACATTAAGGATATTAAAACATAATGCTGCTTCTGAAATTCATTTTTATCGATTAACCTCCCGCCTTATTCCTTTGGCGAACCATGAAGAGCTTCTCGAATGGAATTATATGAAGCCACTAAAAGGACAACTGCGTGAGATTGGCGATTACACCAAAAAACATAAGATTAGAGTTGATTTTCATCCAGATCATTTTGTCCTTATTAATTCCATGCAGAAACACATTTTGAAAAACTCAATAAATACCCTAAAGCTGCATTATTTATTACTAAAGGCTATGGGGATTAACCCGGCTCATCGGTGTGTCATGCATGTGGGTGGGAATTATAAGGAAACTGAAAATTCACTTGAACGATTTGTTGAAAATTGGATGGAAATACCAAGACCTATTCAACAAATGATTATGCTTGAAAATGACGATACTTCGTTTACCTTAGAGGATACATTATATTTATGTGAAAAACTAGATATTCCTCTAGTATTCGATTATCATCATCACCTTGCCCATCATCAAAATGAAAACTGGGAAATCCACTGGAATAGAGTTGTTGATACATGGCGGCATTCTCCACTACCAATAAAAATGCATATATCAAGCCCAAAGAGTGATAAAACATTTCGCCATCATTCAGATTATGTAGATATCGATATGTTTTTTAACTTCCTTTCAGTTATTAAAGGGAGTATTCCACAGCTTGACTGTATGATTGAGGCTAAGATGAAGGATGAGGCGCTTTTTAAATTAATGGATGATGTGAAAACAAGGAAAGATGTTGAAATTATTGATAGCTCTTCTTTCTATTTAAAATAAATGAAAAGAAGAGCCAAATTGGATTGTTTTATATGTATGAAAAATTCTACAACCCAAGAAACGGAATGGTTACTTCCTTTGAAGTAAAGCAAAAAAATAGATGAAACCTTTCGATTTCACCTAAAACATAATTGTGGTTATATAAATCAACAAAAATTTTTAACTCTATTACTGTTTCAATTGATTCATTTCAGAAATGCATTCCTGAACTAGAGTAACTCCCTGACTCATGGATGCTCCACCACCAAATGCGGCAGTCACACCTACAGCTTCAAGAATCTCCTGCTCTGAGCATCCTTGATCAAGGCATGCCTTTGTGTGATAGATGATACAATACTCATCTTGAGCATGGATACTAATTCCTAATGCGATTAACTGTTTTTGTTTTTGAGTTAATGCCCCTTCTTTAAAGCACTCTTCAGTAAACGCATTGAACTGTCTTGCAAATTCGGGCATTTTTTGGGTAAACATTCCAAGCCCTTCTTTATATTTAATGAGTGCAGATTCAGTAGAGTTTCCAGCTTGCATTTCCAAAATACATCAGCTCCTTCATATCTTTCAAACCAATATTATTATGAGCAAACTAGAAAAATTTTATTTCAAAAAAATCTTCCAGAATCAAGAATTCATAAATTAATAAACGAAAGGAATAATCTAAATAGTAACTAACGAAACGAAGGTGATGAAATGGACTACCAAAATTATCAAGCTGGAGATATTGTCTATGTTTTTTATCGAAATCCCCATACCCAAGATGTAGCAAACATACAAGCAGCAGCAGTTGTAAACAACCCTGAGAAAACGGATGAATTGGCTATATTTCTTTATGAAAATTATTATCCCCTATCAAACGAAATGGCTGTTTATTCAACAGAAGAAGAGGCAAACCAAGCCTATAATTATTATTATGGAAATGATTCAGTAGGGATATTGGAATGAATAAACCATTTACACCCAAACTTGTCTATTTCGAACCTGATGCATTAGATTATCCGTTAGGAAAAGAACTACATGAAAAATTCAAAAAGATGGATATTGAAATTCGACATACCACTTCTCACAATCAAGTGAGAAATCTCCCCGGAGATAACGATTTTCAAAGATATCGGGTAGCCAAGTCCACATTAGTAGTAGGAATAAGAAAAACTCTTAAATTTGATACATCCAAGCCTTCAGCTGAGTATGCAATTCCTTTTGCAACTGGCTGCATGGGTCATTGTCATTATTGCTACTTACAAACAACAATGGGAAGTAAGCCGTATATCCGTACCTATGTCAATGTAGATGAAATTCTTGGGGCTGCCGACAAATACATGGAGGAACGGGCACCAGAGCTAACCAGGTTTGAAGCGTCTTGTACATCCGATATTGTAGGGATTGATCATTTAACTCATACTCTAAAAAGAGCCATTGAGCATTTTGGACAGTCGGAATACGGCAAATTAAGATTTGTTACAAAGTTTCACCATGTAGACCACTTACTCGATGCTAAACATAACGGAAAAACTAGGTTCCGTTTCAGTGTGAATGCAGATTATATAATTAAAAACTTCGAACCTGGGACTTCCCCTTTAGAAAAAAGAATTGAAGCCGCTGGAAAAGTTGCAAGAGCTGGGTATCCACTTGGATTCATAGTAGCACCTATCTATCTTCATGAAGGCTGGGAGGATGGATACTATCATATGTTTGAGCGTTTGGATGCTGAATTGCCGCCTGAAGCAAAGAAGGATCTTACCTTTGAGTTTATTCAGCATCGTTTTACAAAGCCTGCAAAAAGAGTAATTGAGAAAAACTACCCCATGACCAAATTAGAACTAGATGAAGAAAAAAGAAGATATAAATGGGGAAAATATGGAATAGGAAAATATATCTATCAAAAAGAAGAAGAAGAGGATATTAAAAAACATCTTTATACTTATATGGAGAAGTTTTTTCCAGACGCAAAATTAGAATATTTCACGTAAAGGGCTGTTACAAACTTATTTTAGATAAGTTAAAAAATGCCCCCATAGTAATGGGGGTATAATTTTTCTTATTAAAGATCCCTTACCTTAAAGGTATCGCCACCCTCAATTGTCCCGTTAGTAAATCCTTTATTAAACCATCTTTCCCTCTGTTCGGAAGTTCCATGTGTAAAACTTTCTGGTACTACATACCCTTGTGCTTTTTTCTGGATATTATCATCGCCGACGGCATGCGCTGCATTAAGTGCCTCTTCTAAGTCTCCTTTTTCAAGATACCCTTTCCCTTGGGCATAGTGAGCCCAAACACCTGCAAGGTAATCCGCTTGTAATTCAAATCTGATAGAGTATTCATTGCTACGTTTTTGCTCTGGTGAAACTTGACCACCTGTATTCAAAAGGGTTTGTACATGATGACCGACTTCATGGGCAATAACATAGGCCATCGCAAAATCACCTGGAGCTTCGAATCTTTGTTTCAGTTCTTCATAAAAACGTAAGTCAATGTAAAGCTTATGATCACCAGGACAATAAAACGGTCCTACTGTGGAACTTGCTGCTCCACAAGCTGACTGCACGCTATCACTAAACAAGACAAGCTTTGGCTCTTCGTACGTCAGTCCTCTTTTCTCAAATTCCTGTGACCATATATCCTCTGTATCAGCTAAAACAACAGATACAAAGTCCGCAAGTTCCTTTTGCTGATTGGTTGCTTCCATATTGTCATTTGGATAGGACATATTTGGCGGAGGAGGAGTGTTACTAATATCACCTGGATTACCTCCTAACAGTGAAAAAAGGAGAACAAGGATTAATCCACCTAGACCGCCACCCACCATTGTTTTACCACCAATACCCCTTCCCCTACGGTCTTCGACGTTTGCACTTTGCCGCCTTCCCTTCCATTTCATTTTGTTTGTTCCCTCCTTAAAGTATGAATGATGTGTTATTGTTTACCTTTCTGATTGTAATTATTAATCAACCGTTATCGCAGAATTAACGACTGTTTCCAGGTAATTATCAGCTACCGACATATAATTCCCAAATCCAGCGGGTTTTCATATTTGAATTTCCAATTTTCGTCAACTTTGTTGACAATTTTGATGAATTTTCGTATAATGATAAAGTAAGAAATAGTTCGGGTGAATTGGTTGTATTCTGAATATACGTCTACTGCCAATAAGGAAAATGAATTGATTCGTCGATCATTAGAAATGGAGCGCGTTGTTGTATGTTTGAAAAAATTTATTTTATCCATAACCCTTTAAATGCTACTAAAGATTGGATTTCAGAAAGAGAAATGAAAATTGGCTCCCTAAAGCTAAAAAATGTATTCGGTGTTTCTTTTCTAGACGATGTTAGATTTATGTTACAATTTAACACCCCATTCAAAGAATCTGTTATGAGAGCATACAAGCTTACTAATGAGAAAAATATTTCATTACAACATGTTTGCCGATTAATTAGCAAAGCTGAATTAAAGGAAATGGTTGTTAAGGATGCTATGGAAAATCACCATGAAGAAGATGATTTAATCATTTGTCCTTCCTTTTCAACAAGTGTTGAATTAAAAGATGGTTACTTTTTTTGGAATAAAGAAACGAATAGTTATGATGAAGTGAACGATCACAGACAGTTCTAACAGGGGTATGAAAATAAAAAAAACTCGTTAAAATGGATCTGTTTCTCGTTGAGAGGGAGAAATTCTTTTCATGCCGATACGCCTATTATGAGCATAAAAAATAGCAACTGAATGTATCAGTTGCTATTTAAATTCACTTCCATCCTTCAATTAAGTGGTACTCCTCCATTCATTTTTTTTATTGTAAAATGCCTTTGGTTGTTCCACGTTTTTCATTGTTTATATATAATAGAGTTTTAGAATAGGCTGAGTCTTGTGAAATTTTTACAGACAGGTATTCTATAAATGATTAAGGTTTCCAATCCGATTTCATCGAATACTTGCCGACCGATTTGCAAAGGATTATGGTTATTTTAATAGCTATATCTCATGTGATAAATATAATGCAAATATGAATTCGTATATTTATGTATATAGATAAGCTTCTTTTTTCATTAAAAATGGGAGCCTTTTTGAAGGAGAGTTTGATAGATGTGAAATCTTTAACAGTTGAAAATTTAGTTCAAATATTTTCCTTGAATGTGTTGACAGGGGAAAATCAACTCCATAAATTAATTACCCAACCTAGATCTCACCGTCCTGGATTAGAATTTGTTGGTCACTTTGACTTCTTTCCAACGGAACGAGTTCAAATTCTAGGAAGAAAAGAAATTACCTACTTGCATAAATTAAGTATCAAAGAACGTAAATTGCGAATAGGCAATATCGTTAAATACCGTCCCCCTTGTTTTATTGTCACGGCCGGACAAGAAGGATTAACGTATTTGACTCAATACTGTATAGAAGAGGAAATCCCTCTGTTATGCACGAATGAATTACAATCCACTTCAGAATTTATCCTAAAACTTGATAATTATATGGTGAAAACACTTGCTCCTGAAACGGCTATACACGGAGTATGTTTAAATGTATATGGAATGGGTATCTTAATTCGTGGTAAATCAGGCGTTGGTAAAAGTGAGACTGCGCACACTTTAATAGGCAGAGGCCACAGACTAGTTGCTGATGATATTGTGGTGCTGAAAAAGCTTAGTCCACGAACAATTCTCGGTACTCATGACGTGAAAACGAAGGAGTTTCTTTCCTTACGAAGTATTGGATTATTAAATGTGGTTCGCTTATATGGAAGAAAAGCTTTTCAGGACGAAACGAGGATTGCAATTGATATCGAATTGACTACCTGGCAGAAAGATACACTTAATAATGAATTAGAGCATGAATCAAAATTTACAGAATATATGGGCGTCCAAATTCCTCATATTGAGATCCAGCTTCAACCAGGTCGTGATGTTGCGGGATTAATTGAAGCCGCGGCAAATAATTGGCTCTTAAAGCAGCAAGGTTACAGTGCAGCAGAAGAGTTCATGAAGCGTCTTGAGGCTGAGTTTTAGTGTCTCGTGTAATTGATCATTTAAATTTTATAAATCGGGAACAACTGTATAGATGTTCCCGCGAAGTTCTTGATGCCCTATTAATTGTGATATAGTTTCTATTACTGTACCTTATCTTCTAATAATACTTCCCACTCATCCAGAGTACAAGAAGCGTGATTCCTTAAATGGTTAGGAACAGGAACTGAACACATAAATTCTAAACTATTTCCATTAGGGTCATTGAAATAAACTGATGCATTTCCTTGATATGGTCTAACAAAAGGGTCAATTTTTTCCCTTGTCCCAAAAGGTACTGCTTCTATATTTCTCTCTTTTAACCAATTTAAAGATTGTTTCATAAATTCATATTCAACACGAAAGGCTATATGTCTTAACGACGGGTGGTATGGTGTTTGAACTTCTTTTCCTTCCCAAAGACCTAACCAACTCATTCCTTTTTCAATCCAAAAGAAAGCTGTTTCCTCATCTCTATAGGCCATGTCTAACCCTAGATTTTTATAAAAGCTTATGGATACTTCTAAATCACTTACAGGTAAATGAGCTTCAAATAATCCCTTTATCATTTTTTCTCCCCATCCCTTTCTATTTTCTCAGAGTGTATTACTCATTGGATTCCATTGATAATATCACTATATCAATACCAAAAAGTTCTGAATTCGATAGAAGGATTGAATTCTATATACAACTTTAGAATGAGATTTGCAAGTAATGACTCTAGCGTTAAAATTTTGTTTATTTCCTTACTTAAGTCTATATGTAGGTATCAACATTATCTGATTAAAGGTAAGCAATCAATCTCTTAATTTAACCATGTTATACCACCGTATTCCACCATGTTGCGATTCGGACATGCCATGGTTAACAAATCCAAATTTTTCATAAAAGGAAACTAAATCTTGTTTACACGTTAACGTGATTCCTTCTCTATCATTTTCTTCTACAAGCTCTTCCATTCTATTAATCAAAATTTTTGCAATTCCTTGATTTCTAGCCTGTTTGGACACAGCTAATCCTAAAACACTTTGATGTCCTCCTCTTTTCGGATTCACTTTGATTTTCTCAAAAAGATCATCGGTTATGTAAGGTTGATTAATGATAGGACCATTAATATAACCAAGGATCTCCCCTTCCTTTTCTACCACAATAAATGTATCAGGTATTAACTGAATCCTCTTCACAAATGCTTCTTTCGTGGCAGCTTCTTCTTTTGAAAACCCTTCATTCTCAATAACTAACATCTGTTCTAAATCTGTAGATTGCACATTTCTTAAAGATATCATCTTGTCTATTACCTCTTTCCTATCTATAGGTTTATTACACTTTTCAATAGTTTTTTGTACAACTAACCCGCATCGTTTAGTTGCACAAAAAAACGTCGATTGACGGTCATTGTTTAGTGACTAATGACGCAGTTACTTATTTAAGATTAGCTCGAGCATCCCCTTACTAACAAGAGAAGTCCGACTACGATTACAACAGAAATAATATTAACTAAGCAGCCACTACTTGGAGACCCAGTATAAGCTTTAGTCCAAGCGTTGTTCAGGGCACCGACAGGATTTTTCTGAAGTTCCTTTGCCTTCAATCTTTCTCTTTCTTCCTCGGACATAATACCCCTCCACCTCTGATGATCTCATTAAGATTTATTACGATGTAATGGGAATAAAGCTTAATGTAAATTTAATGGGGATCTAATCTTTTCATTTAATTCTTCTGCTTGTTTCATAAAGGAATCCATACTTGCAATTATACTAATATTTAATCCTAATCCCACTTCACGAAGTGTTTTCCGCAGCTCTTCAAAATTCTTTTTATCCTCTTCGGTTAAATCAACAAAACTATATAATTTATCATTAGGATATTGATATAATTTGGAATACAACTGTTCAAGAATTCTCTGGTCACTATAAGTAAGCGTTCCTAATTGCTTTCCTGTAGTCTTACCAAGCCAAATTCCATTCAACACATCTCCTAATTCAGTTGTTACCAAATTGGGTTCTGACCAATTATCTTCCATCTGGCTTGCAATTAAACCTTCCAATTCGACCAGATTGCTTTGTACTTCTGTAATAAGAACTTGTTCTTTAACAAAGTTCATCTTTACTATTCCCCAAACCACAATTGTGAAAAGTAATATGTTAAGAACTATTGAAATACGAAACACCCATTTTCTCTTATTAGTCAATTTTATCTCCCCCAGTTTCAACTACACTCTACCATATAAACCCAAATTCTTATTGATGATTTCTACCCATAATTCGGTCACATGCAAAAAAAGTCCAATATAACCAATAAATCGACAACTAATTCTATAAATTCATTCTTATTAGGGGGAATTTCAATTTTTATACAATCTTTATCCCCCTAAGCAAAAGAAACTTTTCAAAAATTTTGATTACTTCGATTTTATATTATTCTATCATATATAAAATGGTAATTTAAGGATATATAAAAAATTAAACTATGAACCTGCTTCTTTTATGCCTTAACTAAACAAGTACGCGAAGATACTCAGAAATATTTTTCGAAAAACAACATATAAAAAAACCTCTCATAAAATTCTTTGATTAAAAGAATGAAGAGAGGTTTTTCTTGCTTAAAGGAAAATATATCTTTAAATTATTTAGTTAATAAAATTTTTATATGATTTCCAGCAGGATCTTCAGTTGATATGACATCATTTTCTTCTGTATATAGAAATCCTAAACGCATTAATTCTGATTTTGCTTTGTTAAATTCATCTTCCGTAAAATGAATCGTATAAAACTGTAAACCTAAGGCATTTTCTGGTGGCTCCGGTAATCCTTTCCCTGCCCAAGTGTTCATCCCAATATGATGATGATAGTCATCTTTAGAAACAAATAACATTTGAGCATCCTTAGATACCACATCAAATCCTAATGCATCGACATAGAATTTCTCGGATTCCTCTATATTAGACACTTGTAAATGCATATGACCTAATCTTGTTTCACGAGATAATCCTTCCCATTCGTCTGCTTTAATTTCAGACAGTAAGTCATTAGTATCTAAAGAGTAAGTTCCTCCAACATATCCGCCTTCCCCATCTTCTAACCAAAGGGCAGGATCCCTATCGACATAAATTTCTATTCCATTATGATCAGGATCTGCAAGGTAAATGGCTTCACTATATTGGTGATCAGAAACTCCTTGAAGTGGGTGTTCCGATTCTATCAGATGATTTAAAACTAAAGCAAGCTCTTCCCTATTTGGCACTAAAATAGCAAAATGAAACAAACCAGTTGTTCCAAATGGACGTTCTACAAACGCCTCCTCATCTATTAATGATAAAATTGGCGTTGTTCCATCTGTTGTTAAAGTAGCAGTCCTTTCGTTTCTTTCTAACAATTTGAAGCCAATTATCTCTTGATAAAACCCTAATGAATGATCTAAATCAGATACTGATAATTCCACGTAACCTAGCCTTGGATCCATTTCACCAGTATAATTTAATTGTTTTTTATCCTGTTCCCAAGGCTTAAGTGTTACAAGCACTAAAACGATCACTGCCAATATTACAATGGATAGCCACAAAATTTTCTTTTTAATCAACATTTCTTAACCCTCTCTATATCTCTTTCCATTCCATTAGAAGTTCGCGAAAATATTCCCCAATGTTAACACCTTCTGCAAGAATCTCTTTTCCTTCTTTAAAACAATTACATAGAATTCCTTTTAGATTTGATTAAACAAAAATAAAAAGCACACGACTGTACACACATTCGTATGCCTATATTACATCTCAATATATCTTTACATTAATTTGATTCACCAACAACGGTAAATCTCTCATTTATATGTTTTGGATTTTCAATCTCATCCAACACAGCAATAGCAAAGTCAGCATAACTAATATAGCTTTCACCTTTGGAGTTCACCAATAAATTTTCATTTCCTACTTGATAGACACCCGTTCTTTTTCCTTCAGGGTCAAACATTGCTGAAGGGCTAATAAATGTCCAGGTGATATTAGTAGTTTCTCGTAATTCCTGAAGATTTCGCGCTTGTCCTTTTGCTGTTGGCTTAAACATATCTGGAAAATCCGGTGTATCAATGACTTGAACCGTTTTATCCTCATCTACATACAAACTCCCCGCACCACCGACAATTAAGGCTCTTGTATCTGTCCCTTTAAGAGCCTCAATCAATGTATGACCAGCATCCACATGGGCTTGCTCTTCACCAAGTGGCGCCCCAAAAGCATTAACGACCACATCTAATTTTTCAATATCTTGAGTCATTAAATCAAAAATATTTTTTTCCAATACGGTAATCTGGTTGTTTTGTACTTTAGATGCATCTCTCACAATAGCCGTAACTTCATGCCCTCTTTCTAAAGCTTCTTTTACAATGAGTTTTCCCACTTTACCATTTGCTCCAATAATTCCAATCTTCATTTTATAGCACTCCCTCGGTAAATGTTTCTTATAATACAACTTGTAATCAAATCGATTACATGTAATTATTATATTTACATGCTTATTTACTGTCAACAAAATCGTTTTATTCTATCCGATTTTTGTTATAATATGCTTGTAATCATACTAATTACATGAAGGAATCCTTTAGTTTTATTATTGTAAGTAAATAAGGTAGGTGACTGGAAATGTCCATCAGCAGCCGATTATCAGTCGGAATTCATATATTAGCTTTAATTGAAATAAATAAAGATGGGGTGAGCTCATCTCAATTTTTAGCGGGGAGTGTAAACGCGAACCCAGCAATGATCAGGAAAATTATGGGGATGCTAAAAAAAGCTGGGTTAATAGAAGTACATCCTGGTATCGCTGGAGCTAAACTTGCCAAGGAACTATCTGACATTACAATGCTTGACGTCTATAAGGCAGTTAATGTTGTGCAAGATAATGAGCTATTTAGCTTACATGAAAATCCGAATCCAGAATGTCCCGTAGGTAGGAACATCCAAAATGCAATAGAACCATTTTTTTCAGCTGCTCAATTAGCAATGGAGAAAGTTCTGGAGAATGTTAAATTAGAGAATGTTGTGAGAGATATCCTTAATAAAGAGAATATAATCTGATAGTATGAAGGATTTAGAAAGTTTAAAAAGCCTAATCCCTCTTATTTTTAGTGAGGCATTAGGCTTATGATCTTTCATAAACGTGCCCTATTCTGTGTCAGTTTCTTGGTATTTGAGATTTCCACGGATAGAAGGATAGGTTTAGTAATATCCATTGGACAATAGTGAGGAATACTCCCATCAGATCAAAGATTTTGTTATGATCAAAAAATCTAAGGAAAATAAATTGTAGTGGTAAGAGACAGAAAAACAGTATCAATAAATGGCGGTTTAACCTTTTCCATGAAGGGGATTGATGGGGTTGATTCGACCTTATATCACGAATAAGCCATAAGCAAGATAAGGACAAAAAAAGGATATCGAATGGGAAAATTATTTCTCCTAAAGACACCTCTATTCCTAAAGTATCTCCCTTTAATTGGACTGTTTCTGAAGAGAAGAACCATGTTCCGGATTCTACGACTAAAAGCATAAACCAGATTAATAGTAACCAACGAAATGGCTTGAAAGTTCCTCTCCATCCTAAAAAAACTACGATGGTCATTAGGGCAGTAAATATTAATAATATCCAATACTGCCCACCAACTCCTTTTCCGACTATGCCCATCCAACCTGACCACGTATAGGATGGTCCATCGAATAAGCCTCTTATTGTAGGTAACCAATAAGTAAATCCACTGAGCATTACATATATAAGTATCAATTGTAATAGCTTATCTGGTTTCCACTCCATAACAAAACACCTCCAGTGAATTTTTTAATAATTATATTCAGCACAAGGTGTTTACAATACAAATGCAAATTAAGTTCTGGTAAAAGGCCATAATTGTAAGTCATTGTGAGCGTTAAGGTTCAATGAGACAACAACCTGAGTCCCCTCCACCACCATACATTCCACTAAAGCCTACTTCTCCATCCTATATGATAGACTGTGTATTTCAAAACACTTATGTTTGGCTTACAACTGGTGAAGGTTTTTGCTTTTACCCAAAGCACTACTTTGAATTGAAGAAATGTCCCTGTTTATATTAGTACAATAGTTCATAAACTCATATCAATGCTGATATTTAATACAACAAAAAGGCTCTAGGATAAGAGCCTTTTAGTATAATTTATCTTTTAAATCCACCTTCTGAATGAATAATCTGACCTGTAATCCAATCTGCTTCATCACTCACTAGAAATTTAATCGTTTTTGCAACATCTTTTGGTTCACCTATTCTACCAAAAGGAAACATCGGTTTTAATTGAGTTTTTATTTCCTCTGTCATCCAGCCGGTATCAGTTGGACCTGGATTTATTGCATTGACCGTTATACCTAACGGGGCTAGTTCCGCCGACAAAGTAATAGTTAAAGCATCAACAGCTCCTTTTGTTGTTGCATAAGCTAATTCACCTGGCATTGGTCCTTGAAACTGACCTGAAGTGATATTAACTATTCTTCCACCCGATTTTTTATCAAACCTTTGAGCAAATTTACTACTCAATAGTGTCGTTGCACGAACATTGACCATGTAATGTTTATCTAAGACTTCGGCAGTCAAATTAGAAAAATCGTTGTTAGTTGAGTATGCTGCGTTATTAATCA
Source organism: Pseudoneobacillus rhizosphaerae (assembly GCF_917563885.1). Classification (GTDB taxonomy): domain Bacteria; phylum Bacillota; class Bacilli; order Bacillales; family Cytobacillaceae; genus Pseudoneobacillus; species Pseudoneobacillus rhizosphaerae. The sequence continues at coordinate 57,345 of NZ_CAKJTG010000019.1, read as the reverse complement.
AGATATCAGGAAAGCCAAGTTGTTCAATTACTGTATTTATAAGTTGCTCAGGTGCATCATGTTGAGTTAAATTCAACTCCATACACGATACTTTCACTCCTTTTTTCAATAGTTCATCTTTTAATTTTAATGGCTCATCTAATTCAATACTCCAAGGCATTTCTTTATCATATTCCGTCCAATAAGTAAAAAAGATATGATAACCCGTTTCAGCTAACTCTCGACAAATAGCTGCTCCTATCCCTTTTAGACGGCTTACACCCGTAATAATTGCAATTTTATCTTTTAATTGGTCCATAATAATATTCCTCCAAATGAAGGACGCATAAATTAGGTCAACAGGAGATATAATTTTCCTACAAAAAAGGTAAATACACAAAAGGCATCCATCTTTTTAAACAGGCTTTTTGAAGCCATATAATGCATCCCTTGAATGATAATGGATAGTCAAATAGCTCTCATTAATGAGAGTAAAAAATAATCTATCCAATTTTTAATCATTACAAGTTCATCCACATTAGAATCTTATCCCCTTTCAATATATCTCCACTACCTTCATTTTAACAAAAAAGGTTAAATATAACAAAAATAAATTTAAGTACAATTTGATTTTGTTCATATTCAATCTATAATATGTAACTTTCCAACTCATCTTTTTGTCTCAAATGATGACGAAAATGCATTCCAACCAAATCATACCATTCCTTTGCATTCAGCCAGCCGAACCCTCCATGTTCAACTTTATTGTTTGGGTTAATATAATCCACTTTCGATTCCCAATGACTCATTCTTTGAATTAACTGATCCATCCTAATAATTAGGTCTTCGTTGCTGTCTGAATTATTTGGTGGAGAATTTAGTTCATCTGGTAATCTAATTTTAATAAGTGGAAAGCCTCCGTTCCTATATAATTGCTCACCAAACTGGGTTTTCCCAAGGGGTTGTTCCTCATTTAATGTAGCACATGTTTCCATATTATCTAGATACTCATTGGCAACAACCATTAAATGGTCATACATCTGCCCAATTGACCAAACCCCTTCTTCCGAGATATATCTAAGCTGGTCCAATGAATAATTGTAAAGATCACTTTTGAAAATATTAAGCAGTTTATTGTCACTCATTTAAATACTCCTTTGTAATAGTTAAATGAAATCTGAAATTTTCGCCTTTTTTGTATTTAAAAATAATTAAACCATTAATGATGACAAATACCTTCTACCACTAACTTGCTCGTTCTACCAAAAGGGCATAAGGTATTATAGTACAAAAGCATCAATCTTTAAGACTGATGCTCTGTACAAGAATACTTTTTATGCTCCGAAACCACGAATGCCAATAATGACTGTTAACAATCCATAGCCAATAACAATAAGAGAAATGATTCCCATTCCAACAATATTTTAAGGAACCACTTTCTTTTGTTTTGACACCCTGAACACATAACATCAAACTTGTTATCCAAAAAGTGAGCCCTATGAAGAAATAAGGGTTGAACACTCCATTACTTTCTTGAGAACTCAAGTAAAATAGCAAAATCCCTGCAATGGATAAAACAAAAGATAACTTTCCATATTTTCCCTTCAAGATATCTTCAACCCTCTCCATTAAGTTATTTGTTAGTTCAGAACTTATCGATTAATTGAAGTAGAATAACTTAAATTTTTACTAACTAAAGTAAAATAATAACTCATTTAGATACAACATCACGGTGAACCGTATCACAGCAATTTTTACTTTAAGTTAAAAATCCCTTTTCCAGTTTCCATATCAATTGGTAAAGATGAATGCTCATGAGTTATCTTCCAAGATTCATTTTCTTTACCTAAACAAAATGTAAATCTATTTGTTATCTGACGTAGTTTCTCTCCCGTTTCTTCGTTATGAGCTGCAAAGGTAACAACACAATGAACGAATGCAATATCCATATTTTCTGTTATTACTAAATCATTAAAGTCTACTTTGAGTAAAACACTTTCCTCACTTAAACCATTAAACCATCCTGTTACGGAATCCTTCCACACTGAAACACCAATGCTCTCCCAGTTTTGCCAACAGTCATAAATATGGATATCTGTAGAGTAAGAAGATAAGAATCTCTCAACATCTTTCTCGTAAATGGCAGACTTGTAATTTTCCAAAACTTCCTGAATTTTATTAAAACCCTTCGTCATGTATTCATCCCCTAAAATCATTTTTTTTAAATATAACAACTACTATATTCAATGTGTCGAAGGATTTTTCCTAGTTGAACTATCTAGTGTCCATACCTCCAGATTGAAAAATATTTATGATTTATGTAATTAAAAGTTACACTTACACTTTCTCGTTATTGAATTCATAACGTCTATATTTCACCATAGTTAAAATTCCAAGAATAGGTCCAATCGCTAATATTGTAAACACCCACTCCCAACCAACTATTCTCTGAATAAGAGGGATTAGATTTATAGAGAATATTGTCAATAGGAAACCGATACACATTTGAAAAGTAAGGGCTGTACCTACATACTCATCTTCGGCTATTTCTGAAACTGCTGCAGAAAATTGGGCGGAATCAGATATGACGGACACCCCCCAAATAATAGAGATTATTAGAGTTAACCAAATAAATTGCCCAAATGTAAAACCTATCATTATCGAACAGATAGCACTGATAAACATTGAAATAATCGTTAAATTGGCTCTTCCGATTTTATCAGAGATTAGTCCACCGACCACACAACCAATCCCACCTGCAATTCCTATTGAAATAAAAGAAGATAATGCAATGAACCAATGAGGAGTTTCTGGTGAATAGGTGGAAAAACTAGCAGTCAAAAATGCAGGAAGCCATGTCCACATCGCATACAATTCCCACATATGGCCGAAGTAACCGTAGTTCGCAAGCATCACTGGTTTATTCATAATTACTTTTTTTATTACTTTTAAAGAGAAGGGCAATCTTTTAGATTTTACCGGGGCATCCACTAAAATAAATAAGACTACGAAAGCTGATAATAAAGCCAATACTGAACTACTAATGATCACGAATTTCCAATTTAATGAAGAAAAGAACATAATAATAAAATGGGGTAATGATGATCCTAATGTTAATGCCGCAATTAAGATTCCTATTGCCAACCCACGTTTTCTAGGAAACCATTCTGATAAAATTTTTACAGCGATTGGGTATACACCAGCGAGGGTTATTCCAGTTAATATCCTTAGTAGAATACCGAAAAAGCCGGAATCGACTATAATTAGTAAAGCATTCAATATTGCACCTATAAGTGCCGAAATTGCAAAAACCTTTCGGGGATTAAAACGGTCAGCAACCCCAAAATAGGCACTAAACAATGCTCCTATTACAAATCCAATAGGAACAGAAGAGGAAAGCCAAGCTTCCGAATTAGAGCTAAGATTCCAAATTTCAATTAGTTCTGGCGCAATCACTGAAGCGCTATACCATAAGCTTAAAGCACATAATTCTGATAATCCAATCCATACCAATGCTTTCCAAGAACCTTGAATCATAATATCCCCCCAAGTGAATTAGAAAAACGGAATACAACATGCCACTTCCCGCCATCCCTTACCCTATAGTACCATCATTCTACAATTCTGTTATTTTATATTCCAATATTCTGTGAAATAAAATAAAGGTTTTTTTTCGGTTTCTTCTGAACAATTCTATTGATCACAAAAAAACCAAAAATAAACAAATGAGAAACTTGCATACTTTCGGCTTCTTCCATATGAACAAGTAAGTAGAGATTTTTTTGACGATATTTTCACGAACCACCAAGCTTACTTAGTCGACAGGATTTTGTTCTCAAGTTCTTTGATTCTATAGATTGGATCTTGATCATGGAAAGCGATACATACTGGAACATAGCTTTTTTCTGATAGTTCATCGTAGGCGTGAGCAAATGCTAGGACAGTTCTTGCGACAAGATACATATTTGAGCCCATTGCTGAATCATCTTCATCAAACCCATCTACTTCATATAATTCACTAAATGGTAAAAAGTTCGGCCCATCAATGTCTATTTCCCAATCGCAAGCCCAATCCTCGTCTTCATCCTCTGCCGGATTGTATTCATTGCAGATGAAGAAGGTACCTTCCCATTGGTTGTCCAAGTCGTACTCAAAATAAATAGCTTTAGCCTCTAGCTCAGTATTAGCAGTTAAAATAGCTTGGGTCAGACCGGATTTTAACTCATTAATATAGTCACTAACATCGATTTGCTTTATTTTATTAGCTCTTCCAGCTCCAGCTAGTTTGGCACAAATTTTATAATATTTATTTTCTATTTCATTGAAGCTTTTATCTTGTAAATCTAAAAAAAATTCATATAGATAATCATATATGTTGTAATTCTCGTATCGGTTTTCGATATATTCCTTTAAAGCTTCTAATTGCACTTTATTTAGCTCCGTGGTATACCCACCAATTGCTTTTCCAAGCAACTTATAGGCCATATTATTTGGAAAAAACTCAGTTTCCAAGGTGACTCTTGTTGTATCTTCATCTATTGCGAGACATTCGTAAGTAGCTTTGTTCTCCCCTTCTCGCGTCGTCGCACGAATCACAGTTCGGTAAGGTGGGTTGTATTCGATCAGTTCGCCTTCATATACATAAGTCTCATCCCTCATCCTTACGACAGTTGTATATTTTGTACCAGGCCGATTTTGATTTCTATCCTCCTCTGAATGATATCGATTTTCTACAAAAAAATCGTTCCACTGCTTCATTTCTTCATCGTCAGTTAAAGTTTTGAAAACTTCCTTTATTGGTGCTTCAATGTCTATTTCTATATTGTATTTCATGTTAAATTCTCCCTTTTGAATGTTACGGTAAACTCTAAAATTTGATGTTTTCAAAATAAAATCAACACAATTTTTTCTATCAATCTTATAATTTTTCAATCGCTTTTGTTAGGTCTAATCTTTATTATCTGAAAATATTTTAATTGCTCCTAATATAATCACTAATGGAATTAGAACCAATACTAATCTGAGAACGAATATTTCAAAAATAAAACTTATTAAAACAATGGGTAGCCCAATCATCGCAGTCATTGATGCAAATTTAGTATATCGGATAGCTGCACTAGATATTTCTGGTTCTTCTTTATACATCCACCGTTTCCCAAATAACATACTTTCTTCAGGATAATAGAAAGTCCAAATTAATAAACCATATAACGGAATCATAATTACTACTGTAAAAAAAATAGTTGTAAACATATTGCCCCCCTAAGAAATTCGGAGTTTAGTAGAAAAAGTCCTAACGTTATATTACGGCTTATATTTAAAGAAGTTTCGAGATATATAATTTTTATCGATTAAAAACTTGAGTTACATTAGCTGAATTATTTATCTTTACCAGAAATAGATAATAACTGAATATCCCTTTCACCTTCGACTGCCTGAAGAACAAAAAGGTGGGCATATATCCCACCTTTTTAAGTATTAAGAACTAACATAATATTTAATATCCCCATATTTGGCATTAATCATGGCATCTATAATAGAATGATCTATTCCGAGTTGAAGTAGTGCTCTTACTGGTAAAGGAGTTTCATAAATTTGACTAACTTCAATATTTCTTGATAAACATTTCATTAAAATTGGAATGCTGCTTTCAAGGATACCCTGACAATACATAATAAAATCATTTTCTTTTTCTTCATCTGTAAAGCCCTTAAGAAGTTCTCTAGCTTTTGTTTCGTTCCCCATCTTAATGTTGTAAATCAATTTGTTTTTAGTAGATGTTAAATCTTTTTCCTTGATCCCATCAAAATCGTTAGCCAATATGCTTATTCTAGGGATTAATTCTTCAATGTAGTCTATAAAGAACTTTAAACTCGAGTCATATTGAGTGTAAATTTTCAAAATTGAAAGAGTCTTTTTTATATATTTGATAGCTAACTGATGGTCATGATGTTGATATATTAATCCTAAGTTATAATAATTAACCCCAACCATTAATTCAGATATTGCATACTCATTTGACTTATAAAAATATTGAAGTGAAGTATCGTCTGGTTTAACAGACTTACTCAAAGCGATTTGAGATTTATAACCGTAATAACGTGCTAAATAACTATTTTTAATTAGCCCCGGTTGTAAAGTATCAATAATTAATTTTGCTTTTTCTATATACTCATTAGCTAAACTTTTATGATCAGAATAAGCATAATGAAAATGAGCAAGGGCGATAAATCGAAACGCTTTCATTTCATCAGATTGTAAAGATATTGTTAGGATGGAATCTAGATATTTATCTTTATCTAGATTCCCTGAACGAAATTCTTGCCACAGCAAATAGCAATCCGCCCATTCTTTATCCTTTTGTAAGGAAGCATTACTTAATATATTTGCAGCTGCCGATACCGTTTTTTCATCACGATTTAATCTTGCCATTTCAAGCATTATTTTTAGAGATTGTAAGGATTTAAGATACGGTGTTATTCTTTTTAAAATGCCATATGCAGCATGGGTTTCGGGAAATAAGTAATTAAGGAGTTTTAATAAAACTTCTATGTTAGGAATACGATTTCCATTTAAAAATTTAGTTAATAAAGTTCTATCGAAATCCAATAACTCACTAATTTGAGTTATTGATAATTCTTGTTTACCAATTTCACGATTTATTATCTTTAACGTTTCTTTATCCAATTTCATCACCAAGATTCTAAAATTGATTTGTCCTGACCTCTTACACACCCAATACTTAGGAGTTACATGTTTGATTCGACGTTCATTAAGTAAATTCCTGCTTATGGATAAAACCTTCGAGTTTATGCCAATAACAAACTAATAACCCAATTAAAGCGGTAAATCCTTTTCTTTGAAAACACGAATTCCAATGCCATACAAGACAATACCGAGAATTGCCAGGATAAAGAAAGGAATCGTGTAACTGTCCCCGTTTAGAATGGCATCTTTAGCAAACAATGTATTTATCGAGATATATTTGAATTTATCAAGGCTATTACTTACCGAAGACATCAGTTCGAACAGAAAGAATGCAATCGGAATTCCTGCTCCTAAAGCAAGTGAATTTTTCGATAAGTTGAATATACAAGAGAATAAGAACGAAATGCCACTAATGGCAAACATCAATAAAAACCAGCCTAAATTCAGCATTAGAAAATCAGAGTTACTAACATTTACGTCGCTTTGGAAAATTTGGATGGATATAACTCCAACTAGGGTTGCAATCGAAAGCATTACTATTAACGCTACAATTAAATAAACAGCTTGTGTTACTACAACTGTACTTCTTTTTGTCGGTGTTGATAACAAGTAAGCCATTGAGCCTCTATCTACTTGCGAAGCAATCAAAATGTTAGCGGTCATAATAATATAGATGATTGGCAAAAGGATACCGTGTATCGAATAGAAGGTCGAAGATAGCATACCTAAAAACGTCGTATTTTTCAGCAGGTCAGCTAAGGGTGTGCCCTCCGCCATATTTGTCATGCTAGAAATCGTTGATGGTTCAAAAACAGCAATAAGTAAACCTAACAAGGCACTTGTTATAATGGTAAAAATCATCCATAATTTTAGATTAGCTTTTAATGTTTGCTTAAAAATAGTTTTACTGAACAATTGAATCCCCCCTTAATATAGGCTTTTAAAATAATTTTCAAGCGTGTACTTATTTTCTGAGATGAACTTAATGTTGTAGCTTTTTAACGCTTTCATTAGAGTATTAATATCCCGGTCATGCACATGTATAATCACTTGATTTTTGCTTTCCTGTTTATCAACAAAATCAAATGATTCAGACAAAAATCTAAAATAATCCTGTTGTGAAATAAACTCAATTTTATATACCTTATCTTCATTGTGTTTAATTTCGCTCGTGGATTTCACTGCAATTAACTTTCCATCTTTAATAAGGGCCACTTTGTCACAAATATGTTCGACTTCTTCAAACATATGACTCGACATAAAAATTGTCTTTCCTTTTTTCTTTTGTTCGTCCAAAATATCAAGAAACTCTACTCTCATCAGTGGATCGAGCCCCGTTGTCGGCTCATCAAGAATTAAGATATCGGGATCAGTCATTAAGGAAGCAACAATAGCTGTTTTCTGTTTCATCCCTTTTGACATTCTTTTTAAATTAGCAGTAGGGTCAAGCTGCATCTTTTTGATGATGGATTCCATATAGGACATATTGTTCAAACCTACTAATTCTGCTTGTCTTTTCAGAAACTCTGTTCCCGTCGGTGCATCCGGAAAAGCAATTTCACCAGGAATATAGCCAATCCTTTTTTTAATTTCAGCGGAATCCTTCCAACAATCCAATCCGTTTATAGTTGCACTCCCGCTTTGTGGCTTTAAAAACCCCATTAAATGTCGTATCGTTGTCGTTTTACCCGCTCCGTTCGTTCCAACAAAACCAAATACTTCACCTTTTTCGATTGAGAGGTCAATATCAAAAATCCCCCGTCCACTTCCATAATCTTTAGTCATATTTTTTATTTCAATTAACGGCATTTTAGTTGATACCTCCGCCCTGTTTTGCCTTTCGATCATAAAACTTCATAAAGTAATCTTCAAGCGTAAACTTGATTTCCGAAAAAAACTTTAAGTCATAATTGGATATAAAAGCGACGAATTCGTTAATAGTAGCATCTGGAATAGAAACGATAGCTTGATTTTTGTCAGGCTTTAAGGAAATGATTTGAAATTGACTATTTGATGGAATTTCATTTGAAAACCGTTCGTAAAATTCTTTCATCTGAAATTCCATTTTAAATGTTTTTTCCTTACTGTTACGCAGATCATCTGCCACAAAAGAAGAAACTAATCGTCCTTCTTTAATAATGGAAATCTTGTCGCAAGTAGCGTCGATTTCTTTAAAAATATGGCTGGACAGTAAAATGGTTTTCCCTTTTTCTTTTTCTTCCTTAATAAATTCAATAAAGACATTTTGCATAATCGGATCTAGCCCACTTGTTGGCTCGTCAAGTACGAGGATAGAAGGATCATGCATGAAGGCTGTCACAATACCGAGTTTGCGTTTCATCCCTAATGACATTCGTTTCAAGCTTCCCGAAGGTTCCAACTCGAATTTTTTAATTAAATAATTTGTATATGTCCGATCTTTGATTCCGCGCAACTCCGCCATCATCTGAATAAACTCTGTTCCCTTCATCGATTCAGGTAAGGCAATTTCTCCAGGCAAATAACCTAGCCCTTTTTGGATTTCACTTGCGTATTTCCAACTGTCCAACCCATTTACAAAGGTTTGCCCAGCTTGTGGACGTGAAAAACCCATGATATGACGAATAGCCGTAGTTTTTCCAGCTCCGTTCGGCCCCAAAAAACCGTATACTTCCCCTTTTTCAACCTTAAAAGACACATCGAATACTCCACGATTATGACCATAATCTTTTGTTAAATGATCAATCTGAATAACAGCCATTTTTAAGCTCCTTTCATGTTTTATTTTTATTCTAGAGCGTTATTTTGGGGATTTCTTAATCCGTTCATGACAAATTGAATGGCATCTTCGATTTCTTCTTCACTAACGTTAAAATCATCAATCAAAAGGAAGCGTGACACAAAAAATCCTCCTAAGAAAGTGACTAAATTTTTTAAAATTTTATCGGCTGGGAGATCTACTAATTCTCCTCGCTCTCTAAACTCCTCCAATACCTTTTTAAAAATTGGTGGGATATTTGCAAGTGCATAGGGAAGTAATTCTTTCTTTAATTCGTCTTTGTACACGATTTCTTTTACAACGATTTGAAAAATCTCTCTATTTTCAGTAACAAATTCAACTCTATCCTTGATTAAAGAACGAAGGAATTGTTCAAATGTCGTTGTATTTTCTGACATAGTCTTCTTAATCAACTCTTGTGCCATATATGGAAATAATTCACTTACGAACGGTAAAATGACCGAAAGTAATAATTTGTCCTTTGTTCCATAATGCTTAAAAATAGTCCCTTCGGATACACCTGAAGCTTTTGCTATTTCAGCCGTCGAGGTATTGGAATAGCCCTTTTCAGCAAACAACTGTATTGCACTCTCGACTATTTTTTGTTGCTTTTCTGTTTTCACCTTGGTGATTGCTTGAGTAAGTATTGCATCAAAAATTTTATTTGACAATTATATTCCTCCTAACACATAAGTGAGTAATCACTTACTAGGTAAAGTATAGATAACTTTAAAAGCAAAAGCAATAATAAGTGAGCAATGACTTACTTTTGTAAAGATTTAGAAACAAAAAAGCCTAAATCCTACTGGATTTAAGCCCCCGATAAAATAACCACCTATTAAATCTAATATCTTGGAATCTAGTAATCTTCCAAAAATAAAAGATACTGATAACAAAGCTATTAATAAGAAATATGATTTTTTATATTTGAACGTACATTTTGAATTTAACCAAACCCATCCGTTGTAGCCATTATATAAACTAATTGCAAAAAATACGATTAAGACTAGAACCGCGAAAAAAAGCATATCTAATTTCCTTTCTTTTGGCACAACCCAAAAAACATTTAAAAGTTCTTGAAGCTCATGGATCTAATATATTCCTTTACTTGATGACCTATCTCAAGTAATTACATACAAAGATTTTTGATGTCGAGAAACATATTTATTATTGGAAACCCAAAATCTCCAAGGATAGTCCCTTGCTTCTTCAGAATTGTCAATTCCAATCCTTTTTCCAACGGATATACTGGTAGGACTGAATCCCTTGGCAATATATAGTGGGGGAATAAACAGTTGGTGTCCATAATCCTCCATTGTGATTCCTAGAGACTTTGTCAGATTTCCGGGACCGTTTGTTAATCTCTTAAGATCCTCAATGCCTCTTCTTTCTTTCATAAGCTCGATGCCGTAGACCGGTTCAAGTGCACGAATCAAAACGGCCTCTGGTTTTTCTACACCTCCACTTACTATATTAAAAAGGCAGTGTGTATGCATTAAATACGAATAGACAAGGCCCGAACGTTGGAACATGACTTCCGTTCTTACCGTTCGTCTGTTTTTATAGCTGTGTGCGGCCTTATCATCAGGACCAATGTACGCTTCTGTTTCTACAATATATCCTGCTGCGACACCTTCATCAGTTTCTTTAACTAGGAGGCATCCGAGTAATGACTTTGCCAGTAAGAGAGTAGGCTGTTCATAAAAACCCTCCGGTAGTGGCACGAATTTTCCATCTAATTTCGACACATTAAACACCTCGCAGAAAAAGATTTTTTTATTGTTTACGAATTTACATGTAAAATAGGTCGTTTACAAATTTGTGCATTAATTCCTTGTAATTGCAGTTTCTTCACTATTTTTTTCAAATCTATGACTCTTGATTCAACAGCGGTTTTCATTCTGTCACTCCTCGTTTAGAATTCGTTTTCTAACCTATTAAAATTAGTTTTGGCCACTTTATAAAAACTTAGACGCTAAAGACATGTATCTAGTCATATCCAATATTTTGTTCTTTAGTCAAAATGCAAAAAGGCCTTTACCGATTTCGGTAAAGGCCAAATAAAAAAGACCATTACCAAATAAATGATAAAGGTCTTGCTAACAACTGACGTTGCCAACAAAGCCGAGAGTCTAAGACTCCGTAATGACGACTTTGCTGAAAAAGCTACTCCCCTTTAGGAATATATAAAATTATAGATTAGTATAAACGATGTTTAAAGCATTATAACAAAGTTATTTTAAAAATACAATTCATTGTAGAGACATGGGGATGGCTATGATGTCCTTTTGACTGTTGAAAGGAGTCGAAATTATAAGCCTAGCCTCTAATAGTTACCTTTTTTTTCTTTGAAGCTGTTTATGGTATCCATTAGTCTCTAATTGTTACCGTTTTTGTTCTTTGGCGCTGTTTACGGTAACGATTAACCTCTAATTGTTACCGTTTTTGTTCTTTGGCGCTGTTTACGGTAACGATTAACCTCTAATTGTTACCGTTTTTGTTCTTTGGCGCTGTTTACGGTAACGATTAACCTCTAATTGTTACCACGTCCCCGCATCCTATCCGTCCCTTCTCTCAACCTTGAATTTCCTTAATACTTTTACCACCAAAAAAGGCGTGTCCCATTTTTAATTTTTCTACAGTATGAAAGCCATATTTATGATAAATCGTTTCAATTTTTTCGTTAATTGGGAACACCCATAGGTTTGCTATATCCCTTTTTGCTGCTTCACTCTGAATATGACGAATTAAATGTCCTATCAAACCTTTGCCTCTATATTCCTCAAGAGTAGCTACACTTTCCACTCGAGCTTGATTACCCGCTGTAAACAAACATGCAGTCGCACAAGCATCTCCTTTGTATCGCAGTAAATAATATGTAAACTGGGGGTTATGAAATTCCTGTTGAAAAGCTTTCTCTCTCACAGCCCTCCCACCAAATTCCTTAATGCTACACTCAATTTCAAGTGCTTCTGAAAAATTATCCATTGTCACTAATTCAATCGTAACTTCTTCAGGATTACTAGTTTCGATTATTTTTTTATCCCACAATTGAACTGGGCTTATTAATTCTTCATAGCCAAAGTGATTATCTTTTAATTGTGAAAGAAATTCACCTTGTACATCTAAGTTATAGATATAAAAACGAGGTAAAAGACCCCTAGATTGATAAAAGGATAACACTTCCTTAATTACCTCATCAGGTTTCTCTACCATTCTATAAATATGAGCATGATTCGCATCATAATAATCCGGATGATCCTCATTATAGAATAATATTCCCCATTCCCGATCCAAACGATGTGTAAAAGAAGCTAAGTAAGCAAAATCTAAATTGAAAATCTTTTCTAAATGATCCATGAAATCCTCCCGAAATGATAGTGTACTCTCCCCTGCCTTATTCTTCCTTAATATAACATAACCAAAATAAAAACACAGGGACGATTCTAACCATGTTCGATCCTCAAGCGTGTTTTTTTAATTTCTTAAGCAACAAAAAAATCAGAGACCAGTTGGTTTCTGATTTTTATAAATTAATAATTATTCATCCATAAGAGTGCCTAATAATAGTCTGGAAAAAATAGTCATCTATACTAGTATAATAGTTATTAATAATGTAATATTCCACTGAATATGAATCCAATCGACAAACTATAGGCGAAGAATTCCGCTGATCTATTGTTAGAAAGGACCGTAATTAGTTATAACAGCAATTAATACGAATATCATCTGAATGACGAATAAAATTCCAAATAACGGCATGAAAAATTTAAACCATCTTCCAAAAGGAATTTTAGCTATTCCTAGCATGATACCAATATGAGCAGTTGGGTATAAAAGATTAGAGAAACCTTCTCCGTAAGTAAAGGCCATAACTGCTGTTTGTCTTGTAACTTCTGATAAATCTGCTAATGGAACCATGATTGGCATTACCGTAACGGCTTGGCCCGTTCCAGATGGAATGACAAAGTTTAATAGGGTTTGCATCACCAGCATGCCTTGAGCACTTGCCCACGGTGGTAAATCTTTTATAGGCTGATAAAGTCCATAAACAATCGAATCAATAATATCTGCATTCGTAAGGATAATTAAAACACTTCTTGCTAATCCAATTAAAATGACAACCATCATGATTTCAGAACATGCTTTACAGAAGTTTTCTGCTATTTGATCAGCGGAAAATCTAGCTACGAATGACATCACTAAAGCACCCATTAAATAGACCATCGCTACTTCTGTCAGACCGAACTTCCAAAGGACAGACCCCGCTACGATTGCAACGATTGATAGCAAGAAGACTCCTAGGACTACTTTTTGTGTCAATGTCATTTTAGAATCTTGCAAATTATTGATTTCTGCCTCATTAAACTTAAAGCTAGTAAAATCTAAATCATTTACAAGACTCTGGGAAGTATCGTTTTTAATTTTATTCGCGTATCTTGTTGTATACCAAATCGTTGGTATTAGAAATGCAACCATCGATAACCATTTTAACCCTTGTCCCGAATACATAGGCAATTCTGCAATATTTTGTGCTAAGGCTGTTGTATATGGATTGGATGTTGCAACAGCTGACCCAATCGCACAAGCCATACCACATATAGCAATCCCTATTATGGCATCATGTCTCATCATCATGGCCAATCCTATGAATAGAGGGATCAAGCCATATGACGCAGTCAGTTCTCCATAAGTAGAACCAGCTAACGTGAAAAGAATAATAAAAATAGGAATATATAAGCTACGGAGCTTACTGTTATTAATAATCTTACCAATCACTGCATTGAATGCACCTGTTTTAAGCATCGTATATACCCAAAAATATCCAAGGAATACTAAGAAAATGATACCTCCGCCTTCTACTAAACCAGTGTAGATACTTTTAAAAATATCAAGAAAACCTACAGGAGCAGAGTCTACATAATGAAAGGAGTTAGGATCAATTTTAGTTACACCCGTTTTTTCATCTACAACTCTTACAAATTTCCCAGCTGGAATAAGATAGGTTGCAATAGCCCCGATAATTAAGGTAAAAAACAAGAACACTACAGTACTTGGAATTCTGTCATACCATTTCTTTTTTACAATATTATTGTTAATATTCGTAATCGTTTCTATGTTCTCCACTTCCTTTTCCTTGTATATACTCCATAAAACCTTGTGAGGGCTTAGATCTGATTTGCACTATAACATTATTTTTTATAATATTTTAATGGAATACTCTGAACTGATTTTCCTGTTTTTAACTGGATCAAATAAGGAGTATTTAAAATGTTCTCCATACCTGAACCCGTCTAGAGTTGGTATACTACCAGAAAAAATAACACAGTCAAAATCTGATATTTTTTTATGATAAAAGTCCTCTACTGATTGAATAATATTCTCAGGGCGAATCATGACTTCTGCAATATTTTTTTGGTAAAGTTCTTCTACTCCGTTAACAATGTATCTTGATTCCAAAACTACTTTATCCCAATGATCTTTCACTTCACTCCATTTCCATACCTCATTACACATATGTTTAGCACACAACTGTTTCGATTTATGAATATTTAAAGACTCTATATTTTTATCAGCATGATCGCTGCCAACCCCAATATAAATATCTCCATTTAAAGAAATAATTAAATATTCTACTTCGCCGTTCGTATCATTTCCTACTACAAATATTTCCTCTTTAGTTGTCAAAAGTTCAACTGCTAAAGGATATGTCATTGGTGTTTTATCCGGAATAACACCGCCGATTTTTCTTAATGCTACAAATAGTTCATTTATTACCTTCTCATCTCTAGGGGTAAATCCCATAACAATCAGGTTTTTGGGTTCATAAACAATTAATTTATCACCATATTTAAGCTCCATTATTCCCTCCTTGTATCTAATACTAGTTTCGTAATTTTTAGATTATTAATAATAATGAACAAGTTTAAAAATAGGGATTATTCGGAAAATTATATACCTGCTTATGCCATTTCTATTTAAGGAAAAAAATTGTCTAATTAGTTTTTAATAAAATAATAGATAATAATCGAGTATTTTACACTAATACTTTATCACTATTTTTTAACAGCTGAAGGGTTACTTTTTGAATAAGTCTAGGTAAGACGTTAAACGTATAAGGTTTATATACCCGTTCGGTCCACTTATGTCCGTCTTTTCCATAGACTCCTATATTAATAGACGGAATATTAAGATTTCTAATTTCATTAATAGGCAATGGATAGATAGAATCCCATTCTGGGAAATTATTTACTAATGAAAGAATCTCCTCATCGGTTTCATGCAAGGATAAAAAACTACCATCTGCCAAATAAGGGAAGAATTTTTTTAATAAGAATTTCTCGTTTGTCTCTTCTGCCATTTCATTCAAAATTTCTTTTAGCACTTCTTCCAATTTCGCATCCCTTTCGATCTCAGGATTTAAATAGTTATGTGGAAGATAAGGTGGTGCAAAGAAGATAATCACCATCGGTTTTTTATTCGAATCAAGTTCTTGCAATGCTTCTACCAACTTGAAACAAAGCATTCTTGGCTCCATATTCTTATTCTCATCGAGCACCTTCCTTGTAACTTCAGAAGTAGGAATACCGATACTTTCTAACTCATTGATATAATCAGATAAGCTCGTTATTTCAATGTTCCAAGATAATGTTTTTGGAGGTAAACCTATTCGCTCTAGAAAGTCGAGATAGTGCTTTTTAAGAACTTGTTCCGTTTCCTTGCAGGCATCCACTGTCACACCCAAAAGCTTTTCCATGATTTCTTTCGTAGTTGCTTTATAAATAAAGTAATTAAAATATAGGTAACTACTTGTTGCCGTTTGTACATTGTAAAACTCTTTTGTGTCTCGCTGATACAAACAAGTAGGTGGAAGAACCAACTCACCCTCAATATTTTCGGCCAGTTCTAGGTTATTATGGACACGCCTCGTTATTTCACTGGCGATAAAGTTCGGATCAATACCTGTTAACGTATCACCAACATGGGCTTCTCGGCCATAAATATAGAAACATGGCAGTAGCTTTCCAGCTGTCCCCGTGTAGATATAGCGGTGGGGGTCATTATCATATAAAGGGGTAATAAAGTCATCATTAATGGCTGCAATAAAAGACAACCCATCTTCCTCATTCAATCGATTCAACTCAGTTATAGCAGATATAATTCCTTTATGCTGACTCTCTTCATCAGGATTTACCATTAACAAAATATTACCTGCTAATTCTTCTGGATATTCAGAGAAATGGAGAACATTAGCAAGATGAACGGCAATCCCGCTTTTCATATCAAGGGCTCCTCTTCCAAATAGCCATTCTCCCGACTGGGCATCTTTTTGTACATCTTTGTCAAATTCATACCTTTTGAAAAAATCCTCTAGTGCATCTGGAGTCAACGCATCTTTTTTAATACTACTAAAATCTTCAATTCCTACTGTATCCAAATGGGAATGGAAAATAATAGTTTCTTTCTTCTCAGACTTCCCTTTGACTATAGCAAATATATTCTTCCGTCCTAGTGGATCATTCGGAATAAGCTGTTCCCATATTTGGCATGGGTTTTGTTGAAAATATGGAAAACTTAAAAGTGTTTCTTTTATAAAGTTCGCCACTTCCACCTCACCAATGGTTCCATTAATACTTTTAATACTAACAAGAGCTCGAGTAAACGCTTCCACTTTTTCAGAAGTTGCCATTTTGTAAATTTTATTGTACATAAAATTCCCCCTTGTTATTTCCCTTTTTACTGGTGTGAATTTATTGGCTTACTAAATTAGAATGGATAAATCGTTCCATTCGGTTTAATCCTTCTTCGAGCATTTCAATTGAAGCTGCAAATGACATTCTTATGTAACCTTCTCCCCCACCTGAAAACGAATCCCCGGGGACAACGGCCACACCTGCCTCTTTGAGCAACCTTAGTGAAAAGTCAAATGAAGTCATTTTTGTATGTTTAATCGAGGGGAATACATAAAAGGCCCCATCTGGCTTATCTATTTCTAACCCCATGCTAATAAGTCGCTCACAGACGTAATCTCTTCTTTTTCTATATTCGACAACCATTTCAACTGGATCGTCCATTCCATTGGTTAGAGCTTCTATGGCTGCATGCTGGCTCACTGTACTTGCACAAACTGAATTGTAAAGATGAACTTTTAGCATTTCACTAGATAGATAGGAAGGAGCGAAAGTAAAACCAATTCTCCATCCCGTCATGGCATGTGATTTCGCAAGTCCATTTACAACAATGGTTTTCTCCCGCATGCCTGGAACAGAAGCAATAGAGAAGTGCTGATTATCATAAGTCAATTCACTATAGATTTCATCCGAAACAATAAAGATCTTCTTATCTCTTACTACATCAGCAATCTTAATAATCTCTTCTTTGCTTAACATACTCCCTGTAGGATTGGAAGGTGAGCAAAGGACGATGCATCGTGTTCTATCCGAGAGTTTACTCATGATCATCTCCGCAGTTAGTTGGAAAGAATTTTGTGATGTGTCAACGTAAACTGGAATAGCTCCACATAAAGTGATTAGCGGTTCATACCCAGGATAAATAGGCGCTGGGAGAATTACTTCGCTCCCCTCTTGTAGAATGCTCCGAAAGGCAATATCAATTGCTTCAGTCGCACCGTTAGTTACGATAATTTCATCCACAGGATTGTATGAGAGCTTATATTTTTGAAATACATAATCAGCAGCAACTTCTCTAAGTTTTAATAACCCAGCATTATGCGTATAAGATGTTTGGTCTCTCCTTATAGCTAAGATTGCTGCTTCTTTAATATGATTAGGTGTCGGAAAATCAGGTTGGCCAAGAGTTAGATTGATTGCATTAGGATAATCGACAACCATATTGGAAAATTTTCTTATGCCAGGAACCTGAATAATAGAGACATATCTATTTATCAGATTTTCCATTTGCTCATCCCCTTTAATTTTTCTGTAAATGAATTAAAAAAATTTAAGAAAATACATTCACTAGGTCAGATAGGTTAATCGATTGAGTACTCTCTTCACGATTAGGTCTTGAAATGGTTGAATTTACGAATTTCATGGCGTTCCTCCCTTCTTTTAATATCAGACCGTTACCTAATTCGTATGTTAAGACACATTCATGTTGTATACTACATGTATACAACAGAAAAATATGAGTTGTCAATAGATTCTGAATATTTATTATTATCTGAGTGTCCGATATAATAAAATATACTTACATGAAGAATGGTATAATTTATAGTTAATATTAATTTATTAATAATATCGTATGGCATTAATTACATTAAAGGGATAGATAAAATGAACTTAAAAAAACCAAACAAAACATTTCTAAAAGATCAAGCTTATGAAAAAATCAAAAAACTCATTGTGAATGGAGATTTGGTACCAGGAGAATTTCTTTCTGAAGGTTTTCTTAGTGAGCAGTTGGAAATGAGCCGTACTCCTATCCGATCCGCCCTTCAACGTTTAGAACTTGATGGGATTTTACGTATTCACCCAAAGCAGGGTATCTATATATGTGATATCTCTGTAAAACAAATCAATGAAGTGTATGAGATAAGAATGGCGCTTGAATCATTTGCATTACGTAAACTTTCAAAAAAT
The DNA here is from genome assembly GCF_917563885.1 of Pseudoneobacillus rhizosphaerae. Lineage (GTDB taxonomy): Bacteria > Bacillota > Bacilli > Bacillales > Cytobacillaceae > Pseudoneobacillus > Pseudoneobacillus rhizosphaerae. The sequence goes on along the minus strand of NZ_CAKJTG010000019.1, from coordinate 38,298 downwards.
ATAAAAAAACAGCAACTTGTAGAACTGCACGACATCTTAATAAAGCAATACGAGTATGTAAAAAGTGAAGATACCAATTTGTCACTTGAATATGATATGATGTTCCACCTCAAATTAATGGAGTTCATTGAAAATGAGCAGATGCTAGAAATGTTTAAAAGTATAAGAGACAAATTAAAATTTTATGGAAATGAAGTCTTAAAGAAAAAAGAGATTCGATTAAGGCAAACCTATGAGGAACATTTATCGATTTTAGAAGAGCTAGAAAAAGGTAATGCTGAGGAAGTTGTACAGAAAATAGAAGAACATTTACAAAATGGTAGACGAACACTTTTAGAATCCTAATTAGTTGATAATTATTAAGGTTGGGCGGAAGAAGGAAGTAGCTATGCATAGATTATTTGCATTCTTCCGTTTATTTAACAAATTGTTTGCAATTGTATTTCTTTCGATATGATATTACTGTAAATTACCACTATGCTTAAGACTTAACATATCAAGAAATGCTGTTTATGATAGAATATTTTTTGAAATACAAATAGAGCCTAAATATACAAAAATGCATGAAATATTGTATATTTTTCGGCTCTATGATTTTTTTATTTCAATTTATGTTTAAGCTATTAATAGTTTAAAGTATCGGCCCCTTGTTTATCTATACTAACTTTACAAAATCAACAAACGCTTCTACTTTACTATCCAAGAAATTAAGCGTTCCTTCCTCGACTAATTGATGTGTTTGTTCATCGAATTTTTGATTTGCAAAACCAATTAGGACCTCATTTCCTCCTGGTGGAAGTATCTTAGCCTGAATACCCGGGGATACTAATATTTCTCGTAAATGCATTTGAGCACGAACGGTTCCCAGCATTCCCATGGTTGCGCCAAGTGTCATTACTGGTTTACCGATGAATACTTTGTCCACCCTAGAAGCCCAATCTAAAGCGTTCTTTAAAACACCAGGTACAGACCAATTATATTCTGGCGTAATAATCATAACCCCATCAGCATTTGCAATCGCATCTTTAAACTCCTTTACAGGTTGCGGTGGGTTGTTTTCTTCGTCTTGGTCAAAATGAGGCAAAGAACCGATGTCGGCAATTTTAATATTTAATTTCCCCTTATATCGTTCTTGCATTGTTTTAGCTAATTGCATATTATATGAATCTTTTCTTAAACTTCCTACGATTGCAACGATGTTCACTACTCATTACCTCCTAAAGAATTGTTAATCATTTTTGAAATCAAATTTTGTAACTCAACTAATTGTTCCTCAGATATTCCATTTATAACAGTTTGATGGGTTTTTCTAAGAACAGGTAATACCAAACTCTCAAGGTGTTTGCCCTCTTCAGTTAAGTGAACTTTAAAGGTTCGTTTGTCTGAAGGGTCATCTTCCTTTGTGATGTATCCTTTCTTTTCCAAACTGGCAATCATTCGTGCAATGTTGGCTTTATCTTTATTCAGTTTAAAAGAAAATTCGTTTGGTGAAATTCCATCTTTCTTCCAAAGCATCAACATGATTAAATTTTGTTCTGGAGCAAGATGAAAAGGTTCTAACTGTTTCTTTACATAATTTGAAATGTTTAAATGTGCATTACGAACCAAAATTCCAATATTCTCTTCTAAATTCAAAAGGTTTTCACCTTCCTCACACTCGTTGATTACACAACGTTGATATATCAACAATAGAATATTTTACAATCATTGTCAAATATCACCGTGTATTAGCTTGAGATCATGGGTGTCAGACCACGCGAATCTAGCTCTTTTTTGCTAAATCGACTGTCATTCTATTGTGGATAATCACTTTTATTACGTAAGAAGCGCAACGAACAGGATAACGAATGTCACTAATACATCTAGTAAGCTATGCAACCTAGCACACACTTCTTGAAAAAATAAATGAACCATCTGTCATTAACAATAAATGACAGATGGTTCATTTTCAGGATTTTTTTTCCATTTTTAAAAAAATCCACAGAAATCATTTTCATCAACTGATTAATCAATTGGTTACTCGTTGCATCGGATCAATTTACTGTATATAAACGCAACCTACGCAGAAGAGGTTTAATAATTGAATTACAACAGGAAAAAGTGATTAAGTAAACAAAGCATTCTAACTAACCGAACATTCAACAACCAAATTATCAAAAATAAAAGCTAATCAACTTTGCTTAACTTTATTTCATAGAATTGTTATCAAGTCTAAAAAAATTCACTTTGTTATCAAATAGCCAAAATTCTAAGGATAGGTTTCTTTTTTTATCGACATAACCGATAATATCTGCACCTTGCTCTGTTCGAAAATAGTTATTTTTTCCGTATGCTTGTTCAATAGCCTTTTTACCATCGTACATTTTTATTCCTTTAGCAGTTTTAAAATCGCTGTCAGTTACAACAAACCTTGTAATTTTGCCTTTGTTATTTACTGCTACCTCAATTCCATTACTTAGCTTAAAATAATCGTAGTTTTTGACATCACGACTTTGTTTTGTTTTATCCCCATATTTTTCTGATAATTTATTGCTGTAAAAGTCATCATTTACAGATAAGCCATCAACCTTCTCATGGCCTAAATTTGTGTTACTAGTAATCAAATGATGATAGGAACGAGGGAAGGTTTGGTCTAATGTAAAGACAGATAGCAAAAGAATAATCCCAATCAAAGCTACAACAATTATTCGTTTCATATAAAACTCCTTTATAAAACCAATCATTGGATGGATGGTTTCCTTTTTCTTGTTCTACCCCACATTCGAATAGACAATTTGGTTTCTTCCTTTGTCCTTCGCCTGATAAAGTAGTTTATCAACTTTACCCACTAATATATTTGGCTCTTCACCGTTTTGTTTACAACTTCCAAAGCTCATTGTGACAGAAAAGGGTTTACCTTCACTGTAAAAGATATGATTGGAAACCGATTGTTTGATTTCAACTAAAAGCTTGTTCACCTCATAGTGTTCATTCGTGTAAAGAATGAGAGCAAACTCTTCCCCCCCATATCGGAAAACTTCCCCCTGTTTTTCTGGAATAATCGAAGAAATAATAGCCCCAATCTGACGTAATACTTTATCTCCGATTACATGTCCATATTGATCATTAATGGATTTAAACTTATCAATATCAGTCAGGACAAGGTAAAAATCTATACCGTTTTCTAAATCTTTTCGTAAATATTCCTGGAATGAGCGGTGATTAAGTAAATTCGTCAGATAATCACGACTTGCAGCTTCCGCTAGTAAGTTTTTTTCTGAATGATGGTTTCTTTCTCTTGAAACAATAATGCCCCCTAAACCACCAATCAGAATCAAAAAGAAAACTTGACTACAATAAATCATAAAACTATATAAAGAGTAGACATCTGAAACTTGAATGAAAAAAATAATCGAGTAGATCAAAATAAATAAAATGGCTGTGATGATCCCACCAATAAATCTCCAATAAACAGCTACATGTAAAATGATTAAATAAGCCAGTGGTAGCAACGGACTTTCGACTCCACCAGTTAAAGGGACAAGTGCAGAAAAGGCAATAAGGTCAAACCCTGGTCCACCTTTAGTCATGATAGTATACATCTTTGACCCTTCAGGTGACTTATGTAGGTAATAATCAGAAATGCCCATATATAAAAATCCAAAGATAACTAATGATAGGAATAGGTTTAGTTTTAACTGATTTGGATTTTCAACATATTGAATCGTGAAAACACTAATTGATATGACTAAAAAAAACCAGCGCAATGAAGAAAAAATGACTTCAAGTGCATGGTCGGACTGGTAAGCAGTTCTTAAAAAATTCTTCATTTCGTCCACATCCACTTAAATAATTTCTATTAATCTTAATTATAATCGATAAGGTGCAGTAATCTAGTAAAATTTGTTAAAAATGATTAACTTATATTCAAACCAACTACTATTCTATATCAACCATATGTGATAAAAAGAAGAACAGCCTATAGCTAGGACTGTTCACATATTGTTTCAAAACTATTTTTTTATATATAAAATTATAGAAAATAACAGCAACACGATGGCAATCATTTTTTGTTTGTCAATGGGAAGACGATTTCCTCCAAATAAGCCAAAATGATCAATCACTGCTCCAAGGATAATCTGCCCAACAATGACCGCAATTAGAGTGGTTGAGACCCCAATCTTTGGAACGACTAAAACCTGAACAATGACGAAAAAAGCCCCGAGCAGACCACCTATTAATTGCCATTTCGGAACTGTACCAATCGCAGAAATATTACCTGTACCAAAAAATAGTAAAATAAATAATAATGCTAATGATCCTACTGTAAAACTGATAAACGAACCCTCTATAACACCAACCTTTTTACCTAAGCCACCATTAATTTGACCTTGTATCGCGACCGCCATACCACCCAATACAGCCAACAATGGAAATAGAATCTTTAAAATCATCTGTTTGCTCCTTACATAAAATCCTAAATAGGACTTTTCTCTTCTATTTCTTCCCTCATCTATAAAATATTCTACCATCAGCCTTACTTGTCCAGGGAGTATAAGGTTCTAACACTACACTCTTATCCATTTATTTTACTAGATTTTACAGATTGTGCCAATATAATAATAAAAGGCAATAACCATTAATAAAAATGGTACGGTACTTCCGTTTCATTTGAAGCGGAAGACCGTACCCATTCCTCATAGAGGTACATATCCGGTACGTTCAACGATTTTTTGTCCTTGTTCGGATTGCATCCATTTGATGAATGCTTCGATATAAGGATTTTCACTTCCTGCCGTTATCGCATAGAACTCCGCAACGATTGGATAAGTATCATTTTTAATTGTTTCCTCTGTAGGTAGAATCCCGTTTATTGCGATATTTTTAATTTTTCCATTTTGAACCATTTCCTGTGAAAAATGTCTGAATGAATAGCCAATCGCATTTGTTCTGTTTTTATAATTGGTGGTTTCTTTAATGATACCCCCCATTGCCGACACAATATCTTCAGAAGGAGGGTGCATCAAGGGAATACCATTCATGACCTTGATCAAGGCAGATTGACTACCGCTTCCTTCTGGCCGCTGAAAGGCGCGGATTTTTTCATTTTCTCCTCCAACCTCATTCCAATTCGAGATTTCTCCTGCATATATTCCTTGAATCTGTTTAATTGTTAATTCCTTAACCGGATTTTTAGAATGAACAAAGAATACAAATGCCTCTCGACCAATGGGAGTTAAGGTTAATTCACGGCCAACGCTCTCAGCAGTCTTCATCTGTTTATCTGATGGATGTGGCATAAAAACAATATCCACATTTCCTTTTAGTAGACGATCAAACGCTTCACCTGTCTGACTAGAAACAACCTCGCTGTCATATAACGGATAGTCTTTTTCAGGGTAAACAGCTTGAGCAAATGCAGAATATACAGGGTATAAAGCGGTTGAACCATCTAAAGTTGGCAGATTGTCTTTAATTTTAAAAATGGAAGCCTCTTCTAATGAAACCGCTTTTGTATCCTCAGCAAAAGGAAGATACTCAGACAAATCTACGTCCTGCGTACTTACTACCTCTAAGCTTTTCAAATATGCTTGGTACCCCTCATAGCCTATCACCGATAATGTACTTAAAGTAAAAAATATGAATAAGCACTTACTAACTATTCTATTTTTAAATTTTCCATAGATAGCTAGAATAATCATCGTGATCAAACCTACTGTAATGACGGGAACAAAAATGCGATAAAACTCCGCATCCCTCGAAAACGAGGCGATGATAAAAGCTACAAACCCAACAAAACTAAAACCAATAATGGTGACGATAGAAACAAATAGTCTCATAATTCCCCCTCCGAACTTGTAATCGCATCCTTTATAGTGTAATTTTACACCACTTCTCAGTCTCTTCCAACTTGAAAATTTAATAATCTAGTTTTCGAAACCATCCCCGCACTTTCGAGAGTTAATTTTGAGTTTGTGTTGTAGTACCAACAACCACAAATCGGTGTTATTTGATTTTGATAGCACCACTCTTTTAAGCGATAAATGATTGTTCGACCAATCCCTTGCTTTCGAAACGCCTCATTTACAAACATACCTACACTTGCATAACCACATTGTAATCGACTTATTTCAATAATCCCTACACCTAATAGTTGGTGGTCATTCATAAAAACAAACATTTCACCCGCTTCAATTCTCTCATCTAATCGATCAAAAAAGTCCTGACTCACATCGATTATTTGCTGGGCATCAACTTGTTCTGCTTTTCTTAATTGACCATTTTGAAATAATTTATCTTCTGAAACAGGTACTTGGCTATCTTGAAAAAAGTACGCTTGTTTCGTCATTTTGAAATCTTGATCCAACACGGTACTTAACATAAACTCATCGCAAGTCGGCACAAATATAGAAGATACCGGGTGGCTAGCTAGTACTTGTTTTAACACTTCCTGACTCTTACTATACATCGATGCCTTTAGGAAAAATTGAGTAAGCAACTCATTTTTAAAGATAGCATAATAACCTACTGCCTCTTCGTTATCCTTGATCAAATAGAACTTAGAGCTTACAATATGTTCCTCTAAAAAGGAATCAAAGGGGGATTGTAACATAGAGACATATTCTTGAATTAACTCTTTACAATCTTCTATGTTACAGGGTTTAAAGTGGTAGTTCATTTTTCTACTTCTCTCCTTTTTAATCTAAAGCGGTTACGTTTATTTGGGTAAATCCCCTATGTACGCCTCAAATTAACTTTATATCACCTAATTTTTGCTACCAATCATTTCCTTCTACTATCCTTATTTTTTAAGTTCTACAAAAAAGCCATACTTCCTGCTTTAGGAAATATGGCCACCATTAGATTTTTTAAAACGATTGAAAATATCGGCTATTAACGGGAACGATTAGACCCTATTCGTTACCGTTTTCTTGCTTTTTGACTGTTTACGGTAACGATTAGCATCTATTCGTTACCGTTTTCAAGCTTTTTCACAGTTAACTGGAACGATTAGCTTAATAGCTTGTTAAAAAAGTAAATTGGAAGCAAGGATGGATTCTCAAGATTCCTGTTTTATTTTGAAGTCCCCCTATCTCAGCAGTTCCGCAGCATTCTAGAAACTTGCTGCCCAATTCACCAGAGTCTAATCACCTAGGAGGGTTCCCTGTGAATATACTGTATGAGCCTTTGGGAGGTGTTGAAAATTAAAGACCTGTTTATGAACGAACCGTCTAACAAAATTCAATTACAACAATGGGAAAGACATGCGTTAGAAAAGTTTGAAGCAAAAATGAAAGATAAAGAACATCCATTTCCTTGTATACCTGCTACTCAAGGATTTTCATTGAACCACCTACGATATGGGTTTCTAGGAGATCCACGAAATGACTCCTCGATAATGGAGCTCGCTCAGCTTTTATCAGCCTATACCAATCATTCTCAAGAGTATGGAGATTATACCTCTCTCATTGTATTTTTCGAGACTCCTAGTGATCTACAAAAGAACTATACTGTGGAACAATTTGAACAGATTTTCTGGAGACATCTTAGTGGAATTGCTGAATTGGACCAAGTAAAATGGCCAAACCACATTCCAACAGATCCGCATAAACCGCTTTGGGAGTTTTGTTATCACGGGGAACAGTATTTTATGTACTGCGCCACTCCTTCCCACAAAAATAGAAAAAGCAGACATTTTGATGTCTATATGTTAGCTATTACGCCAAGATGGGTTTTAACCGAATTTGGTAAATCGGAAGAATACGCTAAAAAGATTCGAAAACATGTTCGAAAGAGACTTGAACTTTATGACTCTATAAACATTCATCCCGATTTGAATACGTATGGTAAAGATGATAATTATGAATGGAAGCAGTATTTTCTTCACGATGATGAAACTGCTTTATCCAAATGCCCCTTCCATCAAATGATGAATACTCAGAAGAAAAATTGATAATAAAACAGCGCTGGTGCTTCCAGCGCTGTTTATGATTGATTTACTGAGATTGTGAATTTAGTTGCTGCAGTTGGGTCAATACTTCTTGTGTCTTAACGATCGTCGCAAATTCTTTATGTAAAGCAGCCACTTCAGATTTTTGCACATCCTCAGGACTATGATACGTTCCATTGTGATCAGTAATCTCATATGCAGCAATTGCATCTTCCACTAGATAGGTATCATACCCTAAATTCCCACTCATCCTAGTCGTCGTCGATACACAATGTTGGGTAGATAATCCTGTTATCACAACCGTTTTCACTTGCTTTTCTTTAAGGTAATTCCCTAATTTTGTCCCAATGAAAGCACTATTTACATTTTTCTGAAAGACAACCTCATGAGGTAAGGGCTTAACAATCTCCTTAAACTCGATACCTAGTTTATTTTGATAGTTTAATGGTGAATTAGGCAACAAGGATAAATGCTGAGAATAAATAATCTCCCATCCTCGTTTTCGCCATTCAGTTAAAAGCTTTAGAATATTCTCCTCTGCCTGGTTATTGTTACGTTTTCCCCAATGTGGATCGTCAAAACCTTTTTGCACGTCTAGAACTAATAAAGCGGGCTGATTAATAATCGTCTTCATGACATTGTCTCCTATCCATTAGAGTATACAAATTAGAATATGTAAAAAACTTACACTTATCCAGAGTGGTCTCATTATTCAATAGGCTAAGGACATACCTTATTTGGGGATTCATTCGTAAACTCTTTTTAACCCCATACTTAAAAGTGTATTATGGCATAAATATTAGGGAGAACCATATTATGGGTCTCCCTAAATCCACATTATCTGAAATACTCTTTCCAAAGGTGAGTACCATTTCACTTTTAATTCAATGAAATAAATTTTTCTCCCTCATTTTCCCTACTTTTACGCTTTTCCTTAAACATACCCACTCCAACCAAACCAATCATGGAGAAAATCACCGGTATAATGAAGCCATAGTAGTATCCCTTACCGATGCTACCTGTACTAAGCTGAAAATAATCCAATACAGCTCCAAACATACTTGGCAGCAATACGGCACTCAAGAAGCCGCCGGTATTGGCGAAACCAGAAACAATGCCCGCTTCTTTTATTGGAAACGTTTGACGAACAGCAGCAAAGGTTAAGGCATTTGCCCCATAGGCTAGACCAATAATGAAGAAAAGCATGATCAATAAGATATAGGGTGGATTCCCCTTGAAAAAAAGAAAGACAGACCAAGTCACCAATAGAATAAGATGAACAACGATATAAGGACGTTTTATCATATTTAATCGACTGGAAATCCATCCAGCTAACGGTGCACCAATAAGTGCCCCGATCAATCCAATCATCATGAGCTGACTTGCATCGGAACGTGTCATTCCATACACGTTCATCCCATATGGTACTCCCCACGAACTAATGAATCCAACATACGTCCCAACAATCCCAAAGTGACATAAGAATAAAGCCCATGCTTGCCGATTCGTAAAAATCCTTCGTAATAAAGCCCCTGTTTTTTCACGTACCTTTTCCCTTTTTAAAAAAAGCGTCTGTTTTGGTCTCATTATTAGGACAAAATAAAGCAGTATTGGACATAAGCAAAGCAACAGACCCACTGAAAAAAAGGCTGGCCTCCAGCCAAGCAAGTCAATAAATAAGGCGAAAGGAACGGTTGCTACAAGGAACCCGATGCTTCCAGTCATGGCAGTAACACCGATTAACTTTGTAAATTCCTTCGCATTAAACCATTGGCCCAATATTAACACCATATTAACCCAAATGGTTGCATCCCCCATTCCGGTTAAAATTCTAGCAAAAAATAATACAAATTCATGTGTGCCAAGACTATAAATAATCGTACCTAATCCGGTTAAAAAGGCACCGATAATGAGAAAAAAATTCGGTCCAAAACGATCCGCCATCATCCCCATCGGAATTTGTAAGCTAGTATAGACAAAAAATTGAATACTAGTCAGTAACCCAATAGTGGTAGCTGTTACTTTAAAATCCATCATGATTTGGTCAGTAATCAACCCCGGTGCGGTTCGCTGGCTCGACATTAATACATAAGTAAATAATACAGTGATAAAAACAATCCATCTAAATCTGCTATTTTGTTTGTCCAATAAGATCAACTCCTGTAAGAGTTTATCCTATAATAATATGTTTTTTTATATTTATGGAGCCAGTTTATATCAGGAAAAAGCACCGGTACAGTTCACCGGGATGGATTTAAATGAGGATAATTATGAATGCTTAAATCCTAGCACCAAAAAAACTTGCTTCCATTTAAATATTTATCCTAAGCTTCATTGGGTAACTAGCGGCGAAGGAAAATAGCGGAGGATTTTCCGTTAAATTTAGAATGGAGCCTGTTTTCGGGGAATATAAGGGGAGGTTTTCCGACTATGCAGGACAAAAGCCTCCATTTTCACGCTTTTGATGTCAATAGGCGGAATATCTCCGTCTATTTATGCTATTTTCTATACAATTTACACATTAAGCGAAATTTTTCCGCCTATTTTTCAGATTGGTTGCTTAAGTTGGTCCCCCAAACGATAAGAACGGACCCTCATAATCCCGGATGCGGGGATCAGCATCTTTTTATCGACTAGTTGAGAAAGTACTTTTTTTACCGTCTTGTCACTTATCTTCAAATAGTTTTCTACTTCCCTAGGGGATATGGCTTCTCCTTTACGAATCACTAGCCTAAGCACTTCCTTTTCGGCGAAAGATAGAGAGGTAAAGTCTAGTTCATCACCCACCCATCGGCCAATTACTTGCTGAACGAATTGTTGACATCGACGAGGCTGCTCTTTAACTTGGTCATAAGAAAAGCGGATCACGGTCCAACCGTCAATAACCAACTGATTTTGACGCTCTAGGCTGTCCGAAAATTGCCATCTGCTTATATTCTTAAGATGAGGACCGTACCCGTCGACCTCAAAACATATCCGGATGGCCGGACGAATATAAGCAAAATCCAAATATCTTTTGCCATCCTTGAAATCATCGACTTCATATTCTGGATGAAGATATCTGAAATGATAAAATAATGGCCACCACACTTGCTTCAAAAACAACATTTCAGCCTGGCTATGGCCTTCTTGTAAGCGCCGCAACCGTTCACCAGTTCTTGCTTGTGAGTGAGCATTCATAAAGGTCTGGTATTCTTCTTCAAATCCCAAATCATTTCTCCTCCATTTCTCGTACTATTAAATTTGTTACCTCATAACCTACTTGAATATTGAAATAATCACCTTCAAATGCAAAACTTCTACAACATGGCATTTAATAGCATAAGCATCCATATCGATACCTTGAATGAATGATCTCTATTATTTATTCATTTAAACTTCAGACAGATTCATAAAATTAATGAGTGTTTGCGAGTGAATGAAAAAAGAGTTTAATGCGGCTTCCATTGAAGAATGTAAAAACAAATATAGACTATGCGAAGTATCTACTATAAAAGAATAATTCTTAGAAGAATTTGAGGATAGAACTATCTTTAGTTTATTAAAATTCTAAAAATTTGTAAATTAATTTTCCTTAAATTTTGACAATTTCTTAATTTTTTAAGATAAACAAAAAAATGCTATTATCCAAACACCTCCCTACTTCCAATTGAAAATTAATCCTATCAAACGTGCGAAATTAAAATAAGCGGAGGATTTTCCGTTAAATTTAGAATGGCGCTTGTTTCAGGGAATATAAGGGGAGGTTTTCCGACTATGCAATACAAAAGCCCCTATTTTTCGCGCTTTTTAAGTCAATAAGCGGAATCTCTCCGTCTATTTTTGCTATTTTCTATACAATTTACACATTAAGCGAAATTTTTCCGCCTATTTTTCAGATTGGTTGCTTAAGTTGGTCCCCTAATCCAAGTGCATAGGCTAAAACCCTCATTTACTTATGGAACAAGTTTACAGCGTTGTATCTAAATGATCTAATAAGCAGTTTAAAAAGGGTTTTTTAAACTTTCTACAGAAATATATAGGTGAACCGGCAAAGGGTATTGATAAAAGTGTTATGAATAAGGAGAAATAATCTGATGAATTGCTTAGTTACAAATGGGAATATTTATTATGATATCGTAGGAAGTGGTTTTCCAATATTAATCATCCATTCAATGGGTACAGACCATAGATCTATGAAAACATGGATAGAGCCTATTTTTGAAAACATTCAGGGTTATCAAAGAATTTACATAGATTTACCTGCACACGGCCTAAGTTTCATTGACGAAAATCTAAAGTCTTCTGATGATATACTTTTAAATATTTTAGACTTTATTGATAAAACAATTCCCAACCAAGCATTTTCTCTTATCGGTTTTTCGTTTGGTGGATATTTGGCACAAGGTGTTTTGCACCAAAAACACAAAAAAGTAAAGAGTATTTGTTTACTGGCTACTGCACTTCATTTGAAAGAAAGAAGTCTACCTAAAAAAATTGTTTTTACAAAAGATGAAGCTTTATTAAATGGATTGGACCCTGATATAAGAAAAGCATTTGAAACATTGATAATTTATCAAAATAAAGAGAACCTTAGTTACTTTTTGAACGAAATTCAACCAGGCCGTTTATTAGCCAATAAGAGTTTTCTAATGTCAAATTGGAGAGAAACAGGGTATTTTCTCTCTGAGGAACCATTTAATGATGTAAGTAAGCTTCCACATCCTGCACTAATTATATTAGGAAAACAAGATTCAATCTGTGGATATAAAGATCACTTTTATCTTCTTGAAAAATTCCCAAATGCTACCTTTGCGATTTTAGATCAGGCTGGTCATATGATTCAAATAGAAAAACGTAAAATAGTCCAAGGACTAATTAAAGATTGGTTAATTAGGAGCCATGCAGTTTGCGTATCCAAATAGGAAGTTCAGATTATTAAAAAGCTGCACGAAACCTGCAAAATTAAAATAAGCGGAGGATTTTCCGTTAAATTTAGAATGGAGCCTGTTTCGGGGAATATAAGGGGAGGTTTTCCGACTATGCAAAGCAAAAGCCCCCTTTTTAGCGCTTTTCAAGTCAATAGGCGGAATCTCTCCGTTTATTTTTGCTATTTTCAACACTATTCACTAATTAAACGAACTTTCTCCGTCTATTTATCAGATTGGATG
>NZ_CAKJTG010000019.1:0-25118 GCF_917563885.1 Pseudoneobacillus rhizosphaerae | reverse complement strand
CAAAAGCCCCCTTTTTAGCGCTTTTCAAGTCAATAGGCGGAATCTCTCCGTTTATTTTTGCTATTTTCAACACTATTCACTAATTAAACGAACTTTCTCCGTCTATTTATCAGATTGGATGCTTAACCTGGTCCTCCAAGATGATGGGAATCTGAAAAAGATACATTGACCCCAAGGTACGGCGGGACGAGGTATCCGCGTCCCACCAGCAATCCCTCAAGATTAAGGGTTATTGTAAATACTTTGGAATATCAGTTGAATTTTTGTTATTTAAAGTTTCACTGAAAATATTATTTTGATTTGATGTTTGATTGTTAGAATTATTTAGTTGCCCATTCTTAATCAGTTCAATTAAGTTTTGAATATCTTCCTTTGTAGCTGGTTGCTTTTCTTTTTTTTATGTATACCCCAATTGTCCATTAGATTCTAATGTTGCATATTGAACATCACTAATTTTAGTAATTCCGAATTGTCGTAATCGTTCCTCTAATTTATCTACAGGTAATCTAAGTCTCCTTAAATTCTTTTCAATTATGACCCCGTTTTCAATAACTGGAACTGCTTTACCTGAAATTAAAGTCTCTGCACCATCAATTTTTAATTGGATGTATTCAGTTATGATTAGACTTAAAACTAGTATTGCAGCAATCCCAAAGGTTGTCCAAAGTCCTTTTCCTGTTACTGGTTGAATAAGTAGTGTACCAATTCCTATCATTATAACGGTTTGCGGAACAGTCATCTGAGAAATGGTTTTTCTTCCGCCAATTCTTAATAAAATAGTTGCCACTATAAAAATAAGTACTGTTTGCCAAATTAAATTAAAATTCATACCCTTTATTCCTCCTGCTTATTTTTCCCATATAGTTTGCTTAATGTTATTGTTTGTTCTAATTTCCTTTGTAATACAAATAGTTTTCTTCCCTACAATGATACCTTCAAGATGTTCAACATCCATTCAAAAAGCATAAATTTTATAATGATATGTAACATAAATTGATATGTGTAATACCTAAGTGCACTATACACAGTATAAAAATATGAGGTGAACGCAAATGGGTTCTTTATTGGATTCTTACATGACAGAATTGAGAAGAGGAACATTAACCCTAGCTGTTTTGAGTCAGTTACGAACTCCGCAATATGGATATTCGTTAGTTCAGCTTCTTGAAAAAGCTAGTGTGACAATAGATCAAAGTACTTTATATCCCCTGTTACGACGCTTAGAAAAACAAGAACTCGTGACGAGCAGCTGGGACACATCAGAAAGCAGGCCAAGAAAATATTATGTATTAAGTGATTATGGGCTGGAGGTATATGGACAATTAAAAAACGAATGGAAAAAGATGACGGATGAATTAACGTCCTTACTGGAAGGAGATGTCAACATTGAATCTAATTGACACTTATATTTATGAAGTAACAAGAAGGCTTCCGGAAAAAAATTGAGAAGATATCGCAATGGAGGGCTTAGAATCGACCATTGAAGATATGCTACCGGAAGATTATACCAAAGAAAATGTGTTTGAGCAGTTAGAGAAGTCTTCGTAGGTAGCAATCCTATTTTATAAAAATATAATGGGAAGCAGGAATCGAACATGAAGATCCCTGCTTTCCATTTATTAATAGTGCCCCTGCCAAGGAATTTTATTTTATCATATTTTATTTTAAATCTAAATAATGGCCAATTTGCCGAAAAAATGGTTAACAAATTTCATTCAAACATTATTCCGAAATTAAATTTATCTTCTCTACTACGTTTTCTATAACTACATTTATATCTGCATAGCCATAATACCTAACATACATGACCGCTTTTCCTTTGACAGCAAACACTTCCTTCTTTTCCTGTTTTTCATGTACAATCAATAAATCCAAGTCTGGATGTTCTGTTTCTATATAATCTTCCATACTATCTTCATATCTATATCTCTCTATTAAATCAGTAATCAGATTATCCGCTATAGCTGGTATATTTAGTTGATAAACCTGTGTACGAATACCCGGTGTATATTCACCGCTTTTGTCCTCCCACATTTCCCCAGGAACCACTCCCTGTTCATCTGTTACATATTGTACGGGTGCCAATGGACTCCAATCATACGAATACCGGTTGCCCCAATCCACATTGTCACTCACATAGGAAGGTTCTGCTCGAACCATTGCTGGATTCTCTTCTACATCTGCTAATCTAACAATTGGTAAATCAGTACTTGCTTCGGGTAATGTTTTCGTTTCCATTTTGATAAGCTGTACGAATGGAATGATAGCACTCAATCCAACTACTATAGTAAAAAGAAAAGCGATGGTAGAATGTAATCGGTAGTGCTTCTTCCAAGGTGCATAGTGGTCAATCGGTTTGCCTTCGATAAGGTTTCTTCGCAATGCACGAATCGAAACTGATGCTAGAAGCGATTGATAGGCATAGTATCCAAGGAAAATGGCTAAAATAATTTGTTGAATAGCCGAGCCTCCCACCATCACTAATGTAGGTGTCCCATCAAGAAACCAAATAGAATATTGCAAACCGATAATAAAAAGCATTGCAACAACTACTATAATCGCATTCGAAGCTAATTTCTTATCCAGTTCCTTTAATGTATATGACTGCTCGGCAGGGTCTGTATGAAGCTCTGGCGCATTGAGCTCTTCAGGTGATGAAAATACATGAAAAAATTGATAACTTGTCACATAATCCCAACCACTTTCCTCATACATCTTTATTTGTTCTGATGTGATCTTCTTCTTAATGGAAACATCTATTCTGTACCTCATTTTCTTCAGTTCGCCCTTATCAAACTTAGCAAAATGTATCCCCATCTTTTTTAGATGCAACCCTTTAGCCGCCATTTCTGCAAACCAGCTTTCATGCTCACCAATTCGCCAATAATCACTAGGCCGAAGTTTATGGACTGTTTTACTCATCCTCATCAACCTCCCTTAAAATGCTACTATCTTCAATCAAGGCTTTCAATCGGCCATACTCGATCCTTAGTGCATGTTCCCCTTTTGGTGTTATTTGATAGGTCTTCCTTCTGCCATCATCTTCTGCTAGTAATATTAGACCGTCTTTTTGCATGCGTGAGAGTACTCCGTAAAGTGTACCCGGTCCCATTTTTAATCTGTCATTTGATACTTCTGTAATTGCATGCATAAGTTGATACCCATGGTTAGGACGCATTAACGCTAATAGTACATAATACATTGCTTCGGTCATCGGTCCCCCATTATAAGCCATTGTCTACTTCCCTTCTTTCACACAGAGATATTATGTCATGCGATATATCGTATAGCATAATAATATGCCGTGAAATACTTAATGTAAAGGCAAAAAAAGCAAAAGACCATCCCAATCAGAAGACTGATTTTGCCTTTAAAATGGGATGGTCAAGTTTAGACCTCTACCTAACAGACTTTCCAATAATAGATGAGAGAGGAAGCATAGACTAAGGATTCCTGCACCGACAAGGGAAATTTGATTTTTTATGATATGATGAAATTATGTTTTAATTAACTAGAGAGGATGAATTTGCTTGAAACCGATTCGAACAATAGTACTAGGTGCTCTGATGTTCCTATTATTAGCAGCATGCCAGCAGGAAACTAAAAATGTACCGGAATTAGAGGAGAAGGAAGAAAAGGAAATCCAATCCGAAGAGTTAGAGGAAGAGAATCCTATAAAAGGTACAACGATTAAAGCAAAGCAGATTGAATCTTACCCTATCTCTCTTTATGATCAATTTTCATTTGATCTTGATCGTGATGGTGAAGATGAGCAAATCGAAATGTATGTGAATGCAGGGCAAGATGAAAAAGGTGAATATATTTGGGATGATGGTCACAATTGGTTATTCGTTGTAAAGGATGGGAACAAAACCTATCCCCTCTTTGATGGTTGGGTTCAACTAGGAAAACTTTCCTTCTGGGTATTAGAATCGGGTGAAACACCGATGATTATTTTACTAAAAACAGGAACAGCTGAATTTACACTCCAAACGTTTACCTATAATGAAGAAGAAAGTGGCTTTATCCAAGAAACTCAATTTAACCCAGAGAATGTGAATTTTTGGTACAATTCTAAGTAATAGTACGTTGGGTTTATGGACATTTAGGTGTACAAATCTTACCTAAACTAAAAGGAACACGCTCCTAAAAGAGTAGGTCCCCTCACCGATACGTATTTAATACAACATAATAGTAAATACAAACATTACAGAAGAACTTGAAAACAATACCAACTTAAATCTTGGCTAAATAAGACACTCCTAAGTGTGGAGTGTCTTATTTAAGCCTTACTCTCAAACAATATCAGACTAAAACGTATTTCCCTTTTTCTTAGCATCCGCATCCATTCTGGCCCCGATCGCTAACCTGAAACACATTCCAATTGGAATTCCTATTCCAATATTATCAAATATTGTTAATCCAAACACGACACCAATACTCAATCAGATGGACAGAAAGATCGCAAGATAATATCCCTCCGCAATTAACTTATGTTTCTTCTGAAGATGAGAAATGATGTGCTTGATCAGCTGTCTATGTTGTTTAAATGTAGTCTCTGCTATCCGTTTTACATTCGCTTATAATAGTGTAAATGCTTATTATGAATTTATTAGTTCCTTAAAAACTTTTTCGCTTATACACGGTATTTATAACAATTTGAGATGTTTATTTGTTTAAAATTTTACCTGTTTGAAAGTCTAATTGTATAGTAGGATAAATATATCGAAACTCTTTAAAACCCATAAAGGAGCTGCTCAAACATGTATATTCCTAAATACTTTAAAGTCACGGATATGAATGAAGTTAACGAGTTTATTCAAGCAAACTCTTTTGGAACCATTGTCACTACTAAACAAGGGAAACCAATTGCCACTCATATACCTTTGGGGTTTAGAAAAATAGGTGATGAATATTATATCACCGGACATATGGCTTATGGGAATCCACAATGGAGAACATTCGAAACATGTGAGAGCGCACTTGTTATGTACCAAGGACCGCATGCGTACATTTCTTCTTCCTGGTATGGTCATGAAAATGTTCCAACATGGAATTATCAAGCAGTCCATGTATATGGCAAACCAATCATTTTGGAGGAAGAAGAGTTAAAACAAGACTTGACTATATTACTAGAAAAATATGAAAAGCATCGGGAAAAGCCAATTTTATGGGACAAACTTTCGCCTCAGCTATTGGAAAGCGAACTAAAAGGGATTGTGGGATTTAAGATTAAAGTACAAGAAATTCAAGCCGCATATAAATTAAGTCAGAATCGAAATGAGGAAGATTACCACAATATCATTAATCAACTGCAAAACGAAGAAAACCTAAATTCTCATCAATTGGCAGAAACAATGAAAAAGAGCATTAAAAATATAGGTAAATAAGGAGTAATCATTATCTATTGACCTAAACATTTAAATAAGTAGTTAACTTATCTATGCTTGATCCAAATAGAAAAAGAAAAAACGGCAAGAAGATAATATAAAATTGTTGGTGAAATTAGAAGTAGTAAGGAAAGACAGAGAGGAATTGCACTCTCTGTCTTTTGATAAAATTATTAAATCTCTATTCTCACTTAATACGTCCAAGTCGATTTATTTTTTTCATCTAATATGATTGCCCCATATTAGGTTAATCTTTTAAGACTTTAAAAGCTTCTCGAATTTTTTTAGCGAATTCAAGAGGTGGCTCAACTGATTCGAAATGCATATACATTGCTCGTGGATCATCAAACAGCCAGTGATTATGGATGGCAGTTACGATAATTTTCCTTTTTCTTAATTCAGTAAGCAGAGGATTTATCTCTTCCTCGAGTAAAACTGTTTCGCCAAGATTTAAGGCATTTCCTTTTTTTGGGGGTAAAAACATAATGTATAAGTGATTACTTGTTTGTAACCATCCATCGTCTTGGTAACGAGAGACAGCTTCAAGTTTAGAGTTTAGGAAACTTCCAATTCCTGCTAATGGAAGTAACCGCCTCTTAAGTTGCACAAAAAAAGACCGTCGTTTGACGACTCAAGTATTGAAAACTTCAACAAGAAAAAAGCATTCTTAATTAAAGAATGCCCCTTTTAGTTTAAGTGTGACTTTCACTAAATTACCTATATATATATATTTCTTACCAGTGTACTTGAAGTTTATTGCCATTTAAATCAAAAAAGTGGAAATAGGCATGTCCATTATCCTCTTTTATATCCTCAACCTTAACACCATTTTCAATAAGGTGTGTATGAAATTTAGATAATTCTGGACTTGTAAAACCAATGCTAAATGCTGGGACATTACCAATTGTAAAATGTGAAAATGTATCATCTTCAGTAGGAACTAAGATAAGTAAAAAAGGTCCCTCATTAACTTTTATAATGGCAAATGGATCCTCAGTAATGGTTAATAATTGAAGACCTAATATATCTCTATACCATTGTGCAGACTGCTCTAAGTCTTTTACAGGAATTCTTATATAATGTACTTGTTCAATGAATGATTTACTCATAAAATACCTCTCCTTTTTTAGTATGGAATATCAAGTAATTCCCTTTTTATATCTTCACCAATTTTACCATAAATCCCCTTTAATAATGCTAAAAAGCAGTGTGATTTCACTAGCGAAATCCACTGCTTTTATACTTGTTTTTATATATGCAATTTCCTATACAGGTACTCCAAAAGAAAACGGCTTATTACTTGCTACCTGCATTTTTTTGCGTATTTTTTAGTGGAATGGATTATTCATCGAAAGAGAACCCTACTCAGAAATCATCGCAAAATTTTCAGTGCTAAGAAGTAAGATTGTTTTTTTAAAGTTACCCAGTACAAAAAAAGTCTAATTCATAAGGACATGCACCCTTACTTCCATGCACAACAAACATATCATTAAATAGGAATGGATAAATTATTGAAGGATGAAGGAGAATGATATGAAAAAATACGTTTTTTTAGATATAAATCGAATATCAAAACAATTATTCAAACTGTCTATGGCATTTAGAAATCCAAATAACCTAGAAAAAGGTGTGAAAGAATTACAACTAATACATGATGAAATAAAGGAAATTCTTTTGAGTTATAATCAAATAAATAATAATTCCTTAATTCAACCTTCTATTGAAAAAGAGACAAAGCATCATTATGGTAAAACCAGTAAATTTTTGTCTGACCAGAAGCCTGCAAATTCGAAAAAAAATAGTGTTAATAAGGATAATAAGCTGTATGAAATGAATATCAAAAACAATCATAATAATCAAGTAAAAGTCAGTATCATCATGCCTACCTATAATAAATATGATCAGCTTTCTCTTTCGCTGTTTGGATTATCAAAACAAACATTTCACCACATGCAGTACGAAGTTATCCTCATTGATGATGGTTCTACAGATCAAACACCACTCCTCCTAGAAACAGATGTTCCATTTAAATTTAAATACATCCGTCTTAAAAAAAATAAAGGTCGCTCGTTCACTCGAAATATAGGAATTAAGCATTCTGAAGGAGAAGTAGTAATCTTTTTAGATGGAGAAATGTTAGTACCCCCAGAATTTATAGAAAATCACTACAGACATCATGAAGAGAAAGATAATTTAGTAGTTACAGGTGCTATGCATTATGAAGGCGTTTATTCGTATATTTTTCCTGAATATAATAATGACCAATGGATTCAACTAGATAGTTTATTGAAAAACAATTCACATTATCTAAGAAGATATGAGAAGTTTAAAAATAGTAATTTAAACGTTCCCTATCAACTTGTGACACTAGATGATATTGATGAAGGCAATTATAAAGCATTGTCATTTCCTAATCGATATTTTCTTAATAGTGGAGTTAAACATTTTGAACATAATTTAAGTGAGTTCAAGCTACCTTATATTGCGTTTTTGAGTGGGAATGTATCAGTAAGAAGGGATCAATTAGATAAAGTGGGTTATTTTGATGAAAGCTTTGTAGGTTACGGAGCAGAAGACTGGGAGATCGGATATCGTTTGTACCAAAATGGAATTCAATTTGTTCTAGATCCAATGACTGCTTCATACCATCAAGAACACCCTATTTCAACAGGAAAAGTGAAAGAGCAATGGGGGAACCATTTAAGA
Source organism: Pseudoneobacillus rhizosphaerae (assembly GCF_917563885.1). Taxonomy (GTDB): domain Bacteria; phylum Bacillota; class Bacilli; order Bacillales; family Cytobacillaceae; genus Pseudoneobacillus; species Pseudoneobacillus rhizosphaerae. Next base: position 17,022 of record NZ_CAKJTG010000019.1, on the reverse strand, counting down.
TTGATTAAGAAGCATCCGAATATTGATATTCTTATTTTAGCTTTGGAATGGAGAGGATTTTCATTCCTTCATATGCACGAAACAGTAGTAGAATATGAAAAATTAGATCTACAATTTCCGGAACAATATGAAGAATTAAAGAAAGCATTCCAAATCATGCTTTATAGAGTCATTGAATATTTAAACGAGGGAAAACCTGTTACAAAACTTTACGAATTACCACCTGGCTCAGAGGAAAGAATTAACATTCACCAACAATTTTCCAATTTACGCCCTCTTGGATTTCATTATCTCGCAAGTTCTTTTGAACAGCTATATCAACTATAACTAAACTAAATTCTCAGCCGCCACAGCCCCTGCTAGGCGGTTTTTATTTGTTTATTTTTGAAAAAGTTCCCACTCAACCTATCCTCCCCCACCATTGTGTTACTAGCTTCCTATTCAAATTTGGGGAGGTAATTAGAAAGGATCCACTATTATCAGTTGGGAGATCGGTTAAGCACCCCTATCTCATAAATAGACGGAAAAATTCCGCTTAATTAAAAAATAGCGTGAAAAATAGCTAAAATAGACGGAGATATTCCGCCTATTGACAGAAAAAATGTTAAAATAGCTGATTTTTCTTGGCATAAGCGGAAAATCTCCCCTTATTTATCGAGTAACGAGCTCCATTCTGAATTTAACCGGAAAAGCTCCCCTTATTTTTCTTTTGGTTACTAATTATGGAGAGTACCTTCTCAAAAAGATGTTGATTCTCGCGTTTGGGTTCAAGTTGGTCTGCTGTTTACATCACGTTAAGCACCCAATCTGATCAACAAACGGTAAAATTCCACTACGTTGTCGTCTTTAGCCCAATAACGGCTACCAATATCATTCCAATAAATAAGAGCCTTCTCCAATCCTTTGCTTCTCCATAGAAAAACATTCCAACTACCGTACCACCTACAGTTCCTATCCCCGTCCAAACGGCATAGGCTGTTCCCGCAGGGAGGGTTTTCATTGCTAAACCTAGAAAACTAAAACTAAATATAAATCCGATGAGCAAAATCATATAGGCTTGTAAATTTTTGTTCTTAGCTACTTTATTCATTCCTGTAACTCCAACTACTTCAAGAGCTCCAGCAAGAATGAGATATACCCAAGCCATATTACACGGCACCTTCTTTCTTGCTAGTTTCATTTGTGACAAGTTTTAAACCGACAACACCAGCTAGAAGTAAGAGAATATAAAATACTTTCATCCAACTAAAGGCAACTCCAAATACCACCATCTCTACAACCACGGTCCCAGCCGTTCCTATTCCAGTAAAGATTGCGTAAACGGTAGCAACCGGTAAACTTTTTATAGCCTTTAATAAGAAAACAAATGAAATATATATAAGTAGAGCAATACCAGTCCAATCAAGCCAATTACTAGCATGCTTCAATCCTAATGCCCACAAAACCTCAATGAGACCAGCCAGTAGGACTAAAACCCAATTTCGATTCATCTTTTTTTCCTCCATAAATAGTATTAATCCTTTGAAAGACCGTGCCAAAAAACATACCAAGAAGCATCCAATCTTTTCGTTAGGCGTTCTGGACCTCCATAAACCATTTCAACCAATATGGCATCTAAAAGTCCTAAGAATGCAGCAGTTGCTCGTTCTTCACCGATTATTGAACTAATGGTTCCTTCCGCCACAGCTTTTTTAATAATCGGAATAAATAGCTCCTCTAACTTATCAAGATAGTGGTTAACCATATTCATCACCAACTCATGGAGATGATTCGGTGGAAAAAAAGAAGTACGAGTCCAAAATTGATATGAAACATTCTCTCCATATCGGTCTATGCTTCGCAAAAGAAAATCGGATAAGAAATCCTTGATAGGTCGTGCCTGATTAGACTCTATAAAATGAATAACCGATTTGATTTCATTTTCATTCGCATCTTGACATAGATGTAGAAACAGTTCATCTTTCCCTTTGAAATGAGTGTAGATCGACTGTTTTTTTATCCCAACATCTTCGGCAATATGTGCCAATGATGCACCTTCATATCCATTTTTTGCGAAGTGTTTTAAAGAAACTTCCTTTATTTGTTCTGCTGTCACAGTTTTCACCCTTCCGAACGGTCGTAAGGTAAATTTAGCACTTACCCTTTCCTAAGTCAACTAATATTTTTTTGATTATTATTAGAAACAATTCCACTTGTTGTAATAATGGTTTAAAGTCTATCCTTAAATGTACATTAAGCTTTCTATACAAAAATAAGCGTGTCTCTTTTAAAGAGATACGCTCGTTTTACATTGCTAAATAATTCCTATTTTTCCACTAAGGAAGTGTTTTCTTCACTTCGAATGTGTATGGTAAATGACTATGCTTTGAAATTTGATTATGATCTCCTTCTACATCGATAGTGACTGGATAGACCTCTGCAGGCTGCTCTGTTGGATACCAATGACGTCCTTTTTTCACAAGGATAAAGTTTCCTCTTTTATCTCCATAAAAACGAAATGTCTCTGAAGTTGATACGTTTTCATTTGGAATCATCTGTAGGAAACCACTGAGTTCCTGAACATCCCCTGACGGAAGACCCATTTCACACACATCATACCAACCTTCGAGATTTTCTGAATAAGGATTTTCTCTTTCTAAAATCTCTAGTATATTTCCATCGGGATCCTTAAAATAAAGCTGCTTACCTCCCCAATACATACTTGTCTCACCTTCTTCATTTGGAAGAAGCAAATCTAATTTATTTAATTTGTTATACATATATTCATAAAACTCTAAACCTGCCCTAAAGGCAAAATGATAAAACGGAATGTCAGTTGCTTGTAAAAATGTAATTTGTGTTTTTCCAGCCTGTATCGTAAAACAATGTTCATTCTCTCGTATAATCTCCATTTCAAGTATCTCCGAATAAAATTTCTTCATTTCTATCATACGAAATACATTAATTTTTAAATGGATTATTTTCATTTTCATCACCTCTATTGTTATTGTACAGAGGTTTTTATAATCGCTGAATGTACTATTGATTGATTGTATCCTAGGACTTTTGATGTACTTACTTATCATTACATAGTAATTCGAAAATAAGCTGCTTTACCTCTCCAAAGATTCCTGACGGCTATTTTTAATAAAAAATGAACCAATTAAGCTTAGAATAGCTATGATTAAGACAACTATAAACGCATAGTGTACACCATATGCTAAGAAATCAAGGGGGACGCTCTCAGCGTGTTCTTCGATATATTTATTTTGGCCAATTGTAAACATGGTAATCGCAATAGCCGTACCTAATGCACCTGCTACTTGTGTTAATGTATTCATGGCAGCTGAACCATCTGCATACATTTTAGGTGACAGTTGATTCATGGCGTTTGTTTGGGCAGGCATCATCGTCATGGAGATACCTAAGAAGAATAGTATTAATAATAGAACAATTTGCCAAACTGGCGTAGTAGCAGAAATGACAAGTACCATTATTAATGCACTAATTGTGATTAAGGTATAGCCAATACGTGTAAAGATTTTGGGCCCAACTTTATCGAAGCTTGAACCTACAACAGGCGACATGACAATATTTACCGCATTCCCTGGTAACATGAATAACCCTGCTGCTAAGGCTGCATAACCTAATACACTCTTTAAATAGAGTGGAATCAAAATGGCAACAGATAAAATCATAAATAAGTTACATACCATAAGCACCGTACCTAATGCGAACATAGGGTGCTTAAATACACGTAAGTCGATCATCGGAATTTCCATTTTGAATTGACGTGTAATGAATAAAAGTAATGCAACAATTCCTATTAATAAGGGAAACCAAACAATTATTTCAATAAAGGATGATTCTGCTAAAGTAGCTAGAGAAAATACGATTCCACCAAATCCAATGGTTGAAAAAATTAGAGAAAAACTATCTATTTTCGGACGAGATAAATCGGATAAATTCTCCATTTTTGGCGCAGCTAAAAGTAATAATAGTAAGTTTAATATAATCATAATCCAGAAAATATAGTGCCAGTTAGAAATACTTATAATTAGTCCAGCAATGGTTGGACCTAGAGCCGGACCAGCTGTGATTACCAATCCAACAATTCCCATTACTGCCCCACGCTTTTTTATTGGAAAAATCATTAATACTACGCTAAACATTAATGGTAAGAAAATACCTGTGCCTAAGCCTTGAATTAAACGACCTAATAATAAAATAGCGAAACTAGGGGCAATTGCTCCTAAAAATGACCCAACTAACATAAAAATAATAGCAGCTAAAATCAACTGTTTTGTAGTAAACCAACGCATTAAATAGGCTGATAAAGGAACAAATACGGCAAGAACTAATAAATAGCCCGTTGTTAACCATTGAGCCGTACCAGCCTCAATAAGGTAGTCTGCCATGATTTCTGTGAGGGCCATGTTTAAAGCTGTTTCACCAAATAAACCGATGAACGATCCAATCATTAAAACGGCAGCCATTAGCTTAGCATGTTTGACTTGAATATGGGAACTCATAAAAAAGTTTCTCCTTTAAATTTCAATATATTGACCAATTTGCTTAGCAATGCTGCGCATTGGCTCCGAGGATTTCTTCATAATGGTAAGCAAGATACTACCTTCAATGATCGAAGTAAGCAAAAGTGCCTTCTGTTGAGCATCTTCCACCGACATTCCTCTTATTTGTAGTTGGTTGGAAATGACTTCCTCGATACGTGTATACAGGATCCCGCATTTTTCACGTACTTCATCACTTACAACACTAATTTCACTCACCATACTCGTGAAGGTGTAACCAACAATTTGACCTTTTTCTTCAAACATTTGGATCAACTTAGTAAATATAGAATCGATTGCATCTTTAAAACTTTGTTGTTTGAAGAAATGTTCTTCGATATCCTTGATGACATCTAGTTGAACCTTTTCTAAGCAAGTAATGAGTAGTTCTTCCTTCCCCTTAGGGAAATGATGATAAAAAGAACCTTTTGAGGTGTTCGTAATAGCAATAATTTCGGAAATGCCTACACTAACATATCCTTTCTCATAAAATAATCTTGTCGCTTCCGTTACATATAAAGATTTTGTATCCATTGAAATTCCCTCTTTCCATAGGACTAGACAAACCGGTCTGTTTTTCAACTTTACTAATATACCAAAATATCATATCCATTTCAAACGTTGAACTTTATCATAAGAATTTCCCTTTTGTCATTTTGAACTATTCACACCCTTCTAGTTTTTCAGCCGCACGCTATATACGTCGGCTTACCCTCTCAAAGAGTGGCTATTAGTTGTGTATCCCTTTTGCCAAAAAACTAATTGCTGAGAATTTGGATGTCGCACCATCCACTTACATGGCATTGTCCATATTCGTTACCACCTACGGACACCACCGTGCCGTCTAATTTAAGTCCAATGGTATGAGTGCAACCCGCAGCGATTGCTACTATATCGTACCAGTCACTTACATTGCATTGACCATACTCATTCCAGCCCACAGCCATCACAGTTCCGTCAGATTTAAGTCCTACGGTATGTTTACTACCCACCGCTACCGCCACAATACCACGCCAGCTACTTACTTCGCATTGTCCTAGCTTATTTTGACCTACAGCAATCGTCGTACCATCCAATTTAAGACCAACAGTATGAAGATAGCCCGCTGCTACCGCTTTTATATCGGACCAGTCGCTTACATTGCATTGACGAAACCTATTATTACCCACAGCCGTAACTGTTCCATCCGATTTAAGACCGATGGTATGCCAGTCACCCGCGGCGACCGCCACTATATCATGCCAGCCCCCTACATTACATTCACCATCATTATTTCTTCCCACAGCAACGACCGAACCACACGATTTAAGACCAATGGTACGACGCCAGCCCACCGCTACCGCTACAATATCGCACCAGCCGTTTACATCGCATTGGTTATGCTTATTCCAACCAACTGCTACCACAGTACCGTCAGATTTGAGACCAATGGTATGAGCATTACCCGTGTTTGTCGCCATATGTACATTACTAGCGGCTACTGCCACAATATTACTCCATTTACTTACATTACATTGTCCATAATTATTATCACCAACAGCCATCACTGAACCGTCAGATTTAAGTCCAACGGTATGACGGCGACCCGCTGCTATAGTATTTTTAGCCCAACGTTTCACCTTTAATGCTGATTCTTTCGGTGAAATGTAATCCATGTTGTTATACCTCCTAGAAAACCAGACCCATATTCCTTGGTCTAACGATTTCATTTATTAAACTTTAAAAATAAATTCGTTTAGTTCACTTACTTCTTGATTCCTTATATGGTGCTTTCTCAAATATGACAGATTTCCCCTTATACATCTTCCCATCCCAAGCATATTTTACTGTTAAACCGCCAATATATGCCTCTGGTATAGTTACAAAAACATTTGTTGTGCCATATAGTATACCGCCTTTTGGTTCATATCCCTCAATGGAACCATATCCAGGACGGTCAACAGGGGTATAATAACCAAATCTAGAATAGTCCACTACATATTTCTTTTTGCCAATAACAACAGTGATTTTATCACCTTTTTGATCCATTTTTACAAGTCGCTTAACGGCATCAGCTATTGGCTCAACTGGTACTTTATGAAAATCATAAAAATCAGCATAGCCTTGATTTAAAATATGAATGGCTTTTGTAGACACTGAAGTACCTGCCCCCGTTACCAATTCAATCAATATATCCTCTAGCTTATCACCATTTAAATCTTCCTTATATAATTTTGGCTCATAACTATAATGATACCAGTTTGGAAAGTTATAAAGACTGCGACCAAAGTCACCAACTTGGACAGTAAAATTCTTATAATCTGCCCCATACTTATCTGCAAGTAAATAAATATTTTCATTCACTTTATCAGGATTATCGACCGTAATGCTTCTAATCACAACTCTTTCTACTGCATATGCTTTTCCTGAACCGCACAACAATATAAAAACTAAAAAGCCTAGAATAACTCTATACAATTTACTCACTCCTTTTTACTTACTATTCCTATTTAGAGTGATAACATGATAGGATTGCGAAAGTTTAACAAAGAATTCATTCAAAAAATATATGTCCAAATCATTACCGAATTTCCATATCCTAATCTCTACGAATCACAATACTCTGACCTTATCATTAGTAGAGGGTCATTATAATTGAAATTGCATTTAGGATGAATCGGTTGTGAACTGTATTTTAAAAGGAAGCTGTTGTTGATGTTTCAGACAAATATCATCTTTGAGGTTGGGGAGGTTATTAGAAAGGATACACTATTATCATTTGAGAGATTGGTTAAGCACCTGATCACATAGATAGGCGGAAAAATTTCGCTTAAATTGAAAATTTCATTAAAAATTGCTTATATAGACGGAGAGATTCCGCTTATTGATAGTTAAAACGTTAAAATTGGTGATTTTGCTTGGCATAACCGAAAATTCTCCTCCTATTTTGCCTGAAACTAGCTCCATTCTGAATGTAACCGGAAATTCTCCCCTTATTTTTCATAATGTTACTAATTAAGGACAGTACCTTCTCAAAAAGATGTCGCTTCCCTCTATTGGGTCTAATAAATACCGTGGTTTAATCAGTGAATTAGGTCATATCGGTAATTAGAAGATTGGGGAATGACATGGTTTCCAGCCCTATTTCAGTTATTTTTTTCCAAAATTTGTTGTTTCCTTTTAAATGAAGGCTCGGTTTATAATCATAGTTGATTTTCGCGCAGGTATGAGATCATAGGCGGAGGATTTCCGGCTAATGTATATTGTGGGAGGGAAAGAAGCAGATATAAGCGGAGAAATTCCGTTTAACTGCTCTAAATACAACAAAAAACAAAGATTTGGATCATATAAACGGAAAAACCTCCCTTATTTTAAATGAAAAAGGAGTATTTCCAAATTTAAGTGGAATTTCTCCGTTTATTTTTCAAACACAGCAAAGTCAACATTCATTAATAACAAAGCGTAATAGAAAAAAGACTTTGATCAATATGAATCCAACTACTTAAGTACCAAATGGAAATTCTGATTATGAATGAGTTCCATTACCATTTTTGTGCTAATTAGTAGAGAAGTTAAAAGTAAACTCGTTGATGGATTGAAAATAAAAATCTTCCAAATACCAGGTCGGTACAGGATTTTTCATACCGTCATACCAAGTTAGAACATCTTTTGCTTGATTTATCATAACAGCTACATCCTTCTCACCAAAAGGAATGGCCCAAGGGATGGACGACATCATATTACTGCTTATGTAAAAAGCCAAAAGTTTGAAGAACTCTTCCGGCGGTCTTCCGTTAAAATAACCGTTAAGTTGCCCGGTTGCAAAATGCGGACTGATAGCAGCACTCCACACAATACGGTTAAACTCTTCCCACGGATCGCCGTAATCATTACGGTTGAAATCGATTATGCTCAGTTCTCCTTCCGGTGAAATGATCATATTTCCGACATGATAATCGCCGTGCTGAAAGCATTGCGCCCGACTATCTAGGAGGTGTCTATTCTCCTTTAAATAAGTGATGATTTTATCGTCATCATCTATTTTTATGCCACAGCCCAGATAGTTTTTGATTTTGTTGTCTGTTTTACGGTTAAAACGTATTCCCCAGTCTTCTTGCTCTATAGGTGGTGGAATATGGTGGATTTTCCTCAGTATTTGTCCCGATTTCAAACCGAGTACGTATTGCTCGGTTTCTGTCATTTTAGGTAATATAATCTCTGCATCTTCGCCGACACACCATACGAAAAGCGAATATACACTATTGCCGTTGTCGCAAATACCAAAATCGACAGGCTGCGACATTGGTATACCGCATTCCGCTAACCGTTTCATCATTGCAAATTCACTTTTCTTCTTGTCATACTCTGAAATATCGGCTATACGAAGAAGCATTTTTTCGTTCGTCACGGTTTCAATATAGTATTTTTTGTCGCTCGACCAGCCTTTGTGAATCTGTTCGATTTTTTCAAATGTATCGTAGTTTTTTATATCATTCATGGTTTACCTCCTTTCCTTGTTCCATAAAAATCATTCATTATTATCGACACGTCCTGGCACTTGTCGATTATGATTGATTCATTTGTTCGCCTATAGAATGCTCCTATAAGATTATTCTTCTTTCTATACTAGAATCCCTTTTTTAACTAAACGTACTTCATTATGAAAGGTAAGGGGAAACTATGGGGAAAAGTAACAAAAATTAGCAAAGCAAAACAGGATTTCACTTAAAATTAGATCGCTTTGTTCAACTAGACAGGAAGACCCTCCCATTTAGAAGATGTATTTACCTTCTAGTCGGGAGGGTCTTTCATGAAGTCCCCTATCTTCTCTCTCTAAATGCAAGAACTTGATAAAGATACGTCGATGCTTTTCATTGGGGTTGGTTGCGGTTTTGCTATCCAGTAGCCTTGGAATAGGTCGTATCCCATTTCTTCTAGAAAATGCAGGTCCTCTTCCCGTTCTATTCCTTCAGCAAGGGCAAGGGCGCTCATATCGTGAGCGATATTTAAGACAGACTGAGCCACCTTTTGCTTGTCCGTATCCCGACTAACACCATCCGTGAATTCTATAGCTAATTTGACAATGTCTGGTTTTAATTGTTCTAACACACGTAGATTGTTAAAGCCTGTTCCTACATCATCGAGGGCATACTTAAAACCATGCGAACGATAGTAATGAAGAATGGATTTTAAATGTTCTAAGTCCCTCACTTCATCTGTTTCGACGACTTCAAATACGACTTGCTCCGGTTTAATGTTTAACTCCTTAATAATCTTAAAAGTGCTAGATAGGCAATGCTCTGGTACGTATATGGCCGTCGGTATAAAATTGATGAAAATTAGCTGATCCCCTACTACTCCCGCATTTCTAACAGATTGAATCCGACATGCACGATCTAGTGCGAATAAGCGATTACGAATTCGAGCTGCTTCAAACATTTTATATGGTGGAATAATTTGACCATCTTCATCTAATCCTCTCGATAAAAGCTCTTGTCCGATCACCTCTAATTTTCCATCGGTAACCTTTACAATCGGTTGAAAATGGGTACAAAGAGAGCTCTTCTCTATGACCGTATCAATCCAACTTGCTTCCCGTTCCTGTTTAAAGGAGCCTATTGGTCGTAAATCATTTAGATTTTTAAGAGGATCGGACAAAGAAGATAGCACGGCATAAATGTTATCGAGAATCATATGAACTTCCAGATAATCAAGGAGGTCAAACAAGATCGATTCCTTTAGCCAAACAAACCGATCAGCTATGAATTTCCATGAATCCTCTTGGAAGCTTTGAAAATAGGAAGCTAATTTTATTGCATTCTCTTCCTCTGCAAAATAGATCGTATAGCCCCTAGCAATCGGTAAACAAACTTCACATCCCATAGCTAATCCCCTTTTTTAAAATGATTCCTCATTATACGATTTCTAATGGGCTGTTGTCACTATATAATCCACTGCTGTACTTCTTAAGTGTTGGTTTCCAACAAAACCAAGTACTATATAAATAACTAAGTAGGAAGAAGCATCATTTACCAAAGTAGATTTATTAATCTGTGCTATATTTAAAAAGGCAATGTATTTTAAAAGGAGGTCAGCAAAATGATTTTCAAACGCAGAAAATGGTCTGTGTTCCTCATATTCGTTCTTTGTATAGGCTTATTGTCTCCTCAGGCAAATGCGGAGTCTGATTCATTAAAATTCTCTGACGTACCAAAGGATAAACCATATGCAAGTGCGGTTTATCAGTTAGCGGAACGCAATATTATTAGTGGATATAAGGATGGTTCGTTTAAACCTGGCGCATCCATTACTCGGGGTCAGGCTGCGTCCATCATTTCCAAACTATTAAAACTTGATACGAGGAATGTTAAAGACCAAGGCTTTAAAGATGTGTCACCTAATCTCTGGAGCTATCAAGCTATCTCCGCTGTTGCCGAAAAAGGAATTTTCCGGGGATACGGGGATGGTAGATTTGGACCAAATGACAAAATTACCCGTGCGCAAATGGCATCCATTATAATAAAAGCGTTCGAATTCAATTACTATACTCATAATTATCAAGCTACTCCATTTAAAGATATTGAGTTATTAAAAAGTCATAAAGATTCAGTGTTAACCTTGTATAAATTGGGCATTATTTCTGGTACTACACCTTCAACCTTTAGTCCGAATGATCCCATCACTCGAGCACAAGCAGCCGTTCTCATCACAAAAACCGAAATCGTCAGTTCTGGAACCCTATCAGTAAAAGCAAATGATTACGGTTGGTCAGAATTTGGAGGATACAATGATTATCATCTCCATAGTACGGAACCAGAAAAAGATGAAGATGAAATCATACAGGTCATTCCAAATAATAACACCGATAAAATATGGCAAATGCAAATCGTTCCCGTAAAAGTAGGAACTCAAAAACTAACTCTTTATTCAAAAAAGATAGATTGGAATCGTTACGAAGACTTTAAAAAATATTATGTTCATGTATCAAAAGCAAATGGTCAATTTAAAATAAAGTTTGAAGAAACAGATGATGTTGAAATGACGAATGTTCGTTTAAATGTGACAAAAGATACAATTAAAAACATCTCTCTTGCCAAAATGGACGGCACCGTTATCGATAAAGATACTAAATTCCATCAATGTAATGAATATCCTGATTACAAGGTCTATTGTTTACCATTGACACAAGCTGGGGATTATATAGCAACTGTTGAATATAATAACAGTGCTAAAGTTCGTTATGGAGTCAAATCTGAACATGTTCCTTCTGAATTTTACTTTAATACTAATTCAATTAAAGATCTACCGTCTGTAAAAGTGGACTTACGGGATGCAAAAGGTGATTTTAGTGAATTTAAAGAGACTACAAAGGGTATCGTCAAAATCACACGTGAAGGTAACTCCGATATTTTTCATATTCAGGGCTTAAAAGAGGGACATATGGTTGTTAATTTCCCTAAGAGTGAACGAAAAAGAGGAGTAATAGATGGATTAGAGATTAGGGTTCAAATCATTGGTTCAATTGTCAATGTAGAGGTCATTAAATTAAAATATGAAAATCGTATGCATTAAACGATTTGGGGGGCTGTCCAGTTGTTTCTTGGAAACAAGAACAGTCCCTTTTTTATGTGTACTTTTCCATCTTCCTTCTAATAAGGGTTGATAAGTAAGGAAAAGCCTTTTTCAACTGACCTACCCCTTAAGTTCAATAAAAAACGTACTACTCCAATCTCATTGTTTTGAAGTTATTCATATCACTTGGATGAAGGTTTAACTAATTATAAGTTATTAATTTTTTCCACATCTTCTGCAGATAATTCGAAATCGAAAAGATCTATATTAGATGCTTGATTTTTACAGTTGTGTGATTTAGGAATAACGACTACACCGCGTTGGATTTGGTATCTTAATAAGACTTGCGCACCAGATTTATTATAGGCTTTACCCATTTCATCCAAAGCTTCTTTTTGATGGATTTCGGCTTTCATAGGTCCCCATGCAACAGGTGTAATCCCCTCTTCTAGTAATATGGCTAGGAGATCTTTGTTCGGTTCTTTTAAGTTCACCTGTATTTGATTAACAGCTGGCTTCACATTTGCGAATTCTTTCAATACATCTAGATGATTTTTTCCAAAGTTTGAAACACCGATTGCTTTTAGTTTGCCAGCTTCGTAATATTCTTCAAAGACTTCCCAAGTGTTTTTAAGTTGTACTTTGTCTTCGATAGGGAAATGAATGAGAAGTAGGTCGAGATAGTCTGTTTGGAAGTTTTTTAGACTGTTATCAATAGCTGCTCGAGTAGCTTCCTTTGAAGAAATATATTCTTCGTTCGCTGGAACCTTTGTCGTAATAAATAACTCTTCTCGAGGTACATTGCTTTCTGCTAAAACTCTGCCGACAAGTTCTTCGTTTCGATACATAATGGCTCCGTCTATTGACCGGTAACCTAACTCAAGTGCGGATATAAGTTCAGGAATCTCATTTGTTAACGCACCGTTATACTCGTGACTTACTTTTCCATACGTATTTGTACCTGTACCTACAATTGGCATTTTTAATCCATTATTAAGTGTTATGTATTCCATATTTTTAAGCACTCCTTTGTATATTCTAATTACTTTACTTACAAAGTACATCATAACAAATTATCGAATTTTCAAACAGCAATACGAAAGAAGCATTATTCCTATTTAGATTAACGACTCTTTAGTAGAATAATAGATAAGTAAAGTAACAAACTATTTTTTAAAATCTACATCAGATTTCATCATTATTCCATATTCCATTCATATTGAATATCAGGTAAATTTTCCTCATTCTCACAGCCTCTTCCCATTACTTTAAATCCATTTTTCTCATAAAATTGTTGTGCATTTTTATTTACTTCAAACGTGTACAACCTTAATTTTCCGCTTGATTGTGCTTTTATTTTATTTAATAATAATTGACCTATACCAATTCCTTGATAATCTACGTGAACATATAGTTGATTAATTTCCTTTTCGTTATAGGCAATCATTCCAATTACTTTTTCTTCCATTAACGCTAAATCTACTTGAAACTGCTGAGGTAATATGTGGTTTAAAAAGTAAATGTGACTTTCTAAGTTATGACTTTCTTTCTGACCAATGGCTCTTTCCTTACTAATCCGCCACATTTTCACTGTTTGTTCGGCATACTTAGGATCATACTGAACAATTATGATTTTGCGCTGGTTCACCACAATACCTCCTTGAATTTTAAGAAACGCCCTTCGTTATTTGAACAATGACGATTCAAATTAGTTGCTCATTATACACGCTAATTGGGTGTATTTTCTCTTGTAATAAGTTATTAATTATTTGCATCATTACACTGGGTTCTCGTAAGTCTTTGTTTTCAAATGTTACAAGTTCATTTACTTTTATCCACTTGCTGTCAGAAATTCCATCTTCTTCGAGATTTAGATAACCTCCTGTAACCTCACCAACAAAATGAAATAAAATAACTTGATGGTTTGTACTACTAACAAAATTATATACACCTGTAGTACCAATTAGTTTTACATCAAACCCTGTTTCCTCTTTAACTTCCCTTTGAGCTGAATAGAGAATGTCCTCACCGTTTTCGACATGACCACTTGGAAAGTTCCACTTATCAATTGCAGTAGGTTTATTCTCTTTAATAATCAAGACTTTATCGTCATTAAAGATTGACACACTTGCTACTAAAACAAATCCATTTTGCGTCATCTGAGTCTCCTCAATTCCCTCTTAAAATTACATTTATCTCTATTATACCTGATTAGCTTTCTTTCACTAACCTGCGTCTTTAATGGAGTAAACGCACTCTTTCGATCAAGAAGTTGTCAAAATAAAATCTTCTTCATAACTATCCTATTATCATTTTTTGAGTAGCCATTTTTTAGATAAAACGCTTCCGCAAGTCCTCCATTTGCAGTTAATAAATAAAGACTCTGAATATCCCTTTTCTTTAATTCATCTTCTAAACAAAGAAGCAATTTTGAACCATATCCTTTGCCTTGAATTTGATTATTTACACAGAGTTCAGCCAAATAAAAAGTTAATCCTTTATACGTTTTTTTACTATTTCCTGCAATGAATCCAATTAGATTGCCATTTTCGTATAATAAAAAGCCAAGGAATTTAGGTGTTTGTAGTAAATCAGTAAGTCTTTCTTTAGCAGTTTGATATGTCCAAGTTTCATTCCAAGGTTCACTATTAAAAACGTTAATATAGAGTTCGATACATTGCTCCATTTTATCAAATGTAATTGGTACTATTGTTTCTGCCACAATTAAACGCCTCCTTATGTATCTCCCCTTCATAATTCTAGAAATCATTTCGAAATCCTTCCTTTTTGCTTCTACACTAATTGCCCTTTTGTGTACTAAAAAACAAAAAACAGTAAATGTACAAGTTATGAAAACTTGTATATTTACCGCCTTCTAAAATCATTCGATATGTAACAAAAGCTTACCGTTAGTTAATTAGGAAACCTTATTTTATTGGCTTCCCTCTCTTTTTAAACGTTACCTTGATAAGTTTCCTACTATTTCTATAATCTCTTTGATTTTTTTCTAAAGATAAAGGATAGTATCAATAAAATAATGATTGCTGTTTATATTTTTTCACTATAGTTACTAAAATTGCAATAATAAAAACGATGATACTATTGAACAATAAGTATTGCGCTAATTGCATGCCATAAAATAATGCAAAAGCATCACGAATAATAAATACTGCTAACGCACCGCCGATTGCACCAAATAAAACTGCTGATAATAATATTGTAAAGGCTGCAAAGTATAGATTTTTCTTCTTTTTGTAAGATACAAAAGCAATAATATTTGCAACAACGATAAAAACGCCCATAAGTGGTAATAACAAACTATCCATTTAACTCCCCTCCACAAACTTATTTTACCATTAAAACTAAAACCTTGTTGAAGTATTCTGCTTCCGTTAATTTTACTTAACAAATAAAAATTGGCCAAGATACGCCAAGGATATGAATAAGATCCTGCATATTTTTGACTTTATGAGATGTATTGATATAGTAAAAACGAACTCCGTTACTTCCTTAAGGATGAAGCTTCTATTAGTTGGTTTAGTTACATAAAAAAAGGAGACCGCCTTGACGATCTCAATTTGCAATTAAAGTTTGTCGTTAATACAATAGGGTTAGCATTTGCAAACCATTAAATGGTTTCCATCAAGGTCTTTGAAATTAAACCATTGGTTATGCTCAATTTCTGTTGTTAATTCGACATTCTTACTCTTCATATGCTCATATGCTTGTTCTATATTGTTAGTGTTCAAATGAAAAGGTGGAGTTTTGAAGATAGTGTCCTCTGAATAAATCTTGCTGTCTAATACTATTCCCGTTCCGTTCATAGGAATTATATACAAATGTCCAAATAATATTTCACCATCTGCTGGTAACCCTAATATGTCACAATACCAGTTACGAGCGTCTTCAATGTTGCTTACAGGAATAAATACAGTACCAATTTGATTTAAAATAGGGTTCATAGATTACCTCCATAATATTAGCTTTATATTTTTATTCGTGATGAAATAAATATCTCCTTCTTGTTGAACTGTCATGTTACCTTAATAAACAATTAAACCAAGAACATACAAGGATAAAATCCCGAATATTCTCGGCTTTATAGGATTGATAGTTATGGAGGAATAACATCCGTTAGTTGAACAAGAGAAGGGCTGCTTCGGGAACACCAACTCTTTTCAAAATCTATAATTTAAATTTTTCTTCATTGTTTTTCAAATAGTTTATTTGTAATTCGAGTAGATTATCTTCATATTCATAAAACTTCTCATCCAAGTCGTTTAGTTTTTCTATTTGAATATCTGTATAATCATCATCTTCATATTCTTTTCTTCCAATAGGATTTGGATCGTTAACTATCTTAATAGCCGCTTCAAGTAATGAATATGTATAGTTAGCATCTATTTTTTTCAGAGATGCTAAAGTTTTTAATGTGAAATTCACTGAAGGATTAAACATTTCTGAAGAATTAAGGAAAAATTGATCAAATCCACCATTATTTATTTCTCTTTCTAATTTATCAACACAGAATACTACTTTCTCTTCCTCAGATAGGTCTTCGAATCCTCTACTATAAAATTTTTCATTTATTATATCTATCACAGCAAAGTGAATTTCTAATTCATCTTGTTTTCTTTGTAAAATCTCTGTTAAATAGTTGCCCATTTATATTTCCCCCCATAATACTCAAAGTTATTTTTTTAAAACTTCTTATTTATATAATTCGATACCCTTATTAAAATTACCTTCTGTCACTAACCTGCTTTTAATGATGCAATAAGCCAATAAAAAAAGCCAAAATACAGGTCTGCATAAAAATCTGCATATTTTGGCTTACTATGATTATTTATTTATAAAACGAAAGCTATCCGTTAATTCTTTAAATTATATATTCGAATTATGTAAATACTCCATGCATATA
>NZ_CAKJTG010000018.1 GCF_917563885.1 Pseudoneobacillus rhizosphaerae | reverse complement strand
GTTCTCGCGAACGCGCCTCCCGCCCAAATGGTTGTAAAGGTGCACGCGAGAAGTTCTCGCGGAACGCGCCTCCCGCCCAAATGGTTGTAAAGGTGCACGCGAGAAGTTCTCGCGAACGCGCCTATCTGACAAAACATGGTCATAATTCAATCAAAACGCCGAATGGCCGCTCCTTTGACTTATCTATATGCTTTTAGTTTGTTCTTAAAGGTCAATACTCTATAAAGTGGTACCTAGCCCCATGCTGTTTCCCTATTAAAGCATTTGTCTGATGATGACAAATTTCGAAGGAAATCTCTTTTTGTGTATTATATTGTCGCTTATTAATAACAGAGAACAAGAAAAAATGTCGAATACTACTCAAAAGAGTGGACCGAAAAATATTTTTTCGAGGCTGAGGATAAGTCTACCGCGAACAAGCAAATTACGACAAATTGTGTTCATTGTAGGAGTCAACGTTCAATGCTACCATTAAATTAACTGATTTTGGAATATTCGAAGAATAGAAGCATATACTTACTAGTTTTGAAGGAGGGGCGTCATGATTAACGAAATCGTTCAATATAGAAGGCATGGGATGTCCTTCAGGAAAATTGCAGAAAAATTAAATTCAACAGTTGGTAAAGTTCATTACCAATGGATTAAACATGGAATGGATGATTCAAATATAGAATTACAGACAACAAAAGATGGAATTACAAAGCAGATAGAAACAAATATTCAACCAAATAAAGAAAGTGACTCTTACTTAGTTACTCAATTGGTATCAAATCATAAATTAATTTCCAATTGGGAGATTGCCACTTGGCAAAAAAAATTATCAGCTTCTTATTTTGATCAAATTAATCAAGAGATTATTATATTACGTCTTTATGATGTAACTGATATTTATTTTAATGGCTCTAATGCTCATTCATCATATGAATTTCGACTAAAGAAAGATACAACCAACTGGACGATAAAGGGAATTAAACAAGGGAGAAGCTATTTGACTGAGATTGGCTACAAAGTTAATCAAAATCAATACTTTCCAATTCTTCGTTCAAATGCTGTTCATAATCTATTGGGCGCAGTAGAACAAAAGGACTTATTAAGATTTCAACATGATGCTTTCTATAAAGAACGTTTATTGCAACCTAAATGGACTAATAAGGTTAGTACGTATAGCTATTATGAAAATATCAATGAGGAGAATGAAAATAATGGTTAAGTTGGAAATGAAAGATAGGGAGATCCAGGATACTTACATTTCTAATCCAAAACGATTGACCATTCTAATGTTAACTTGGGAGTTCCCTCCGCATATTATTGGTGGGTTAGCTAGACATACGGAAGGTTTATCCCTTCAATTGCAGAAACAAGGTGTGGACGTGCATGTCATCACTACCAAACCAAATCATATGGTTTCAGCCTTTGAGGAATTTGAAGGGGTTAAGGTGCATAGGGTAGAGCCATTAAATGCCATGGATCCTCAATTTCTAAATTGGATAGGTGGGTTAAATTTAAGAATCGCTGAAAAAGCATTTGAGCTTTCAAGAGAGAATAAATTTCATCTCATCCATGCACATGATTGGCTAGTAGGTGAAGCGGCTCAAATCCTTGCAAAGGAATTAAAGCTACCTCTAATTACAACCATTCATGCAACTGAATATGGACGAAATGCCGGGATACATACAGAACTTCAAAACTTCATTCATAACAAAGAGCTGCAGTTAATCCAATCCTCTCAACAAGTGATTGTTTGTAGTGAATATATGAAGGAAGAGATTAGGGGAATTTTTCAAATTTCGGAAAGTAAGATGTCGATTATTCCTAATGGGGTTCAAATTGAGAAGCATAGGGGCGATGGCCATAGTTCCCTACATCCTATCTTGCAAAAGGAAAAACGAAAAATCATTTTTTCTATTGGTAGGCTTGTAAAAGAAAAAGGGTTTGACTTATTAATAGAAGCAGCATCTAAAATGAATAGAAAAGATATCTGTTTTGTTTTAGCTGGCAATGGACCAATGTACGAGGAATACGAACGCTTAATTAGACTACACAAACTTGAAGATGTCATTTATTTAATTGGATTTATTTCTGATCAACATAGAAACCAATTTTTTGAAAGGTGTTCAATGGCGATTTTTCCTAGTCGATATGAACCTTTTGGGATAGTGGCATTAGAAGCAATGACTTTTTCTAAACCGATTATTGTTAGTGAAACTGGAGGTCTTCGTGGAATTAATGAGCATTTAGTCACAGGTTTATTTATGAAACCTGATGATGTGGAAAGTCTCATAATACAAATAGAGATGATACTTTCAAATCCAAAAGTTGCTCAGAAGATGGCTATAAATGGGAAGGCTCTTGTTGAATATTACTATAGCTGGCAAAGAGTAGCGGAAATGACAAAACGACAATACGAGGAACTACAGTTGTTATTTTCTATTAATGAAGAATTGAATGGGATGTATATTAAATAAAAATAGGGTGAAGAGAATGAATACAATCTTCGAAAAAGAAGAGTCGAAAATGGCGGGTTATTTTTTACCACAACTACAACTGGTTATTGGAGTTTGGATCAATGGTCAAACGTATTGGCTCCATAATCAAACGGAAAAAATTATTACAAACGAAAAGCTGACTGTTAAGTTAAAACAAGAAAATATTTTTTCTAAGATAAGAAATAGCCATATTTGTATTACTAATCATGATGAATCAGAAAAAAACGTGATGATTGTCATGATGCATCGTTATCTTCATGCATCGAAAGATCATTTAGCCTTTATTTCTCCTACAGAACACATAATTTTTCATTTAGCTAATAAAAAGATATTTTTAGTAAATGGTCAATACGAAGGACAAGCTATTCAACAGGCAACAATCCAGCCGTTTTGGTCGATGAATACTGATTACATGTGGAGCTGTGAAAGCAAAGGAACATTAAAATATCAACCAATGGCAAAGGGGATAGCAGTAAGTATGTTTACGCTAAATCTATCCATCCCCTCCCATGAAACCAAAATTGCTTACACCTGGACCATTCAAGGAGAAGCAAAAAGTGAATTATTAAATGTAAATGAAGCCCTTTTAAAAAACACACTAGCATTTCCGTTGAAAAAGTGATATTATAGAAAAGTCGTAAAAACGTACTAGCTTTTATCGTTTGGAGGGAAATATAATGCGTGTAAATATTACGTTAGCTTGCACAGATTGTGGAGAGCGTAACTATATTTCGAACAAAAATAAGCGTAACAACCCAGATCGTCTTGAGCTTAAGAAATATTGCCCAAGAGAAAAACGCACAACTACACATCGCGAAACAAAATAAGCAGTAGGGCTATCCTACTGTTTTTTTTGTGCGTAAAATAGAAGGTAGAGAATAGGAAGGAGACGAGGGTATATGAACAAGAAGGAGCTTCGGTCAGTAGTATTGGGGGAATTAAAAAAACTGTCAAAACCTGAATATGAACAGTTTTCTTATGAGATTGCCAATCAACTATTTGCTGATGAATTATGGAAAAAAGCCAATACTATAGGCATTACTGTTTCAAATTATCCTGAGCTTGATACCTATCAAATTATTCGAAAAGCTTGGGAACAAAACAAACGGGTTGTTGTCCCTAAGTGTCAGCCAAAAAGTAAACAAATGAGTTTTCATGAATTAAAACAATTTACCCAACTAGATTCCGTCTATTATGGATTATTAGAGCCCATTGAAGCTCTAACTAAGCAGGTAGACAAAGAGGATATAGATCTATTGATTGTTCCTGGTCTTGCCTTCACAAATGAAGGATACCGATTGGGCTTTGGTGGAGGTTATTATGACCGGTTTTTAACTGATTATAAAGGAAGTACTGTTTCATTAGCCTTTCCAGATCAACTAAAGGAAAAACTCCCTATCGAAAAACATGATATACCTGTCCAAAAAATTATTACATACGAGAAGGCTTAACCCTATGTTAATGGATTTACTGATTATTTTTTTCATAATTATTATGGCGATTGTTGCAAATAAGGGTCAATCGCTTTCGAGATCAGGTGCGATCGCAGCAACCGTAGTAGGCGGACTCATTTATCAAGGACTTTACCTTCAAGGACTTTTGATTTTAGGTACTTTCTTTTGTACATCAAGCTTTTGGTCTTTTTATAAAAGTAAGTTAAAGAAAGATTTAGAAGAAAAACATGAAAAAGGGAGCAAGAGAGATTGGATTCAAGTATTTGCAAATGGTGGAGTTGCTGCTTTATCTAGCCTTCTTTATTACTTCACAAATGATGTCATATGGGTAATAGCCTTTTTAACCTCTCTTGCTAGTGCAACTGGTGATACATGGTCTTCTGAAATTGGTCCATTAAGCAAACGCCCTCCGCTATCTGTGAAGAGCTTTAAGGTAGTAGAAGCAGGTACTTCGGGAGCTATAAGCACTCTAGGAACCATAAGTGCCATTGTTGGGGTCGGAGTTATTACAATCGTCGGGATGTACGTTTTGCCGATTACGGCAAAAATGGCATGGATTATCTTTGTTTTTGGCATATTAGGTAATGGAATAGATACTTATCTCGGTGCTTATTTTCAAAGAACCTATCAGTGTAGGATATGTTTACTTGATACTGAAAAGCCGATTCATTGTAATGAGAAAGCTAGAAAAATAGGTGGGTCCACACTTTTAAATAATGACGGTGTTAATTTCCTAGCGGGTTTATTTGCCCCGATTTTTGCCATTCTTACATATCAGATTTTATTGTAAACAGGGAGGAAAAATCATGAAAAATCATGTTAATCGAGTGGCTCTAATAGGTACCGGCTCTGTAGGTTCTAGTTACGCTTTTGCATTATTAAACCAAGGCGTAACAGAAGAACTTGTGATGATTGATTTAAATAAGGAAAAATCTGAAGGTGATGCAATGGACTTAAATCATGGACTTCCTTTCGCTCCTTCTCGGACAAAAATTTGGTTTGGTAATTATTCAGATTGCAGGGATGCAGATATTGTTGTAATTTGCGCAGGTGCTAATCAAAAGCCAGGAGAAACTAGACTGGATCTTGTTGAAAAAAATACTATAATTTTTAAAGGAATCGTTGACCAAGTGATGGGGCATGGTTTCGATGGAGTCTTTTTAGTTGCAACAAACCCTGTTGATATTTTAACCTATGCAGTCTGGAAATTTTCTGGTTTACCTAAGGAACGAGTAATTGGTTCAGGAACGATCCTAGATACCGCCAGGTTCCGTTTCCTACTTGGGGAATACTTTAACGTTGATACCAGAAATGTTCATGCTTATATTATTGGTGAACATGGCGATACGGAGCTACCTGTTTGGAGTCATGCGGACATTGCGGGAACTTCGATTCAAGAATGGATGAAGAAGAAACCTGAATACAAGCAGGAACACTTAGACGAACTTTTCCTAAATGTAAGGGATGCAGCATACCATATTATTCAACGTAAAGGTGCAACCTATTATGGTATTGCAATGGGATTAGTTCGATTGACCAAAGCTCTTCTTCAAAATGAAAACTCTGTGTTAACCATTTCAGCATATTTAGACGGTGAATACGGACAAAAGGATATCTACATAGGAGTACCAGCGGTAGTAAACCGATCTGGTATTCGTGAAATTGTTCAGTTGAAGCTTAATGAAGAGGAAACAGAAAAATTTAACAACTCAGTCAATGTCCTGAAAAAGACTATGTCCTCGGTTCTTTTACAATAGCTCCCCAAGTAACCAAAATTAAGATATTTTTAAAACTTTTGGATAAAACTTACCCCTCCATCTCAAACTAAGAACAGGAGGGATGTCTATGACAAAATTATTTTCGTCCATAATTATGATTGGTACACTTGGATACACATTATATCGTTATCGTTATCGTTTAATGAATCTAGTTTTAGGTACTGGTTATTTACGAAGAGTTCTAGTGCGCTCGATGATGAGCTTACCGGGTATAAGAAAAAGAATGATGAGTGTTGTATTCAATGGACCGTCCAATTGGTAAAGACCAAGGACGGTCTTTTTTTCGTAAATTAGTTTATAATGAAGGGGTTGGCCCAATATTTATAAAGGAGGCGTATTCCGTTTGGAGGAGGAATATACTTTTTGGACGTTAGCGCATTATTTTGTCAAGGATGAAAATTATCGAATTCTGCATATTTCTAAAGAACAAAAAGAAATCTGGTTAGAGAATCCTGACTCCAAGGAACTTCCAATTATTAGATTGATAAACTGTATTTTAGATTGGAGTAGTTGGTTGGAAAGAGATCTTCAGTTAACAGGGATGAATGGAGAAAATATTAGAAAGCAAAAATTTAAGAAGAATTTACATATTTTAAATATATATATTAGTCCTAATTTACCAGTCGATGACTATGAGCACAGACTTAGCCAGCTAGGTCAATTTAATCAGACACATATTCAGGTTTTAATAATGTCTAGAGAATCTTACCAAACTGTAATAGACAAACTTCAAATGATTTTTAATAAAAGGATCCCTATAGCTAGAGAGATTGAACATGAAATTAGTCCTATTCAAATAGATAATTTAAAAAAAGAAACACTACAGCTTTCAGTAAAGAAGGTCCAGACTGAAAAAAACATTTTCACTTTTGGAAAACCCATAATGACCTATGTTTTTATTGCTGTTCAGATCTTTATTTTCCTATTGTTAGAATTTAACGGAGGAAGTGAAAATTCATCGACACTTGTGGAATTTGGAGCGAAATTTAATCCTTTAATATTAGAAGGTGAATGGTGGAGGTTTATTTCTCCTATTTTTCTGCATATAGGCTTTCTCCACCTTTTAATGAACACATTAGGTCTATACTTTTTAGGTACTGCTGTTGAAAAAATATATGGTAGCTTTCGATTCCTATGGATTTATCTGTTTGCGGGAGTTATAGGATCTATCGCCAGCTTTGCTTTTAGTCCCAATCTATCAGCAGGAGCAAGTGGAGCTATATATGGCTGTTTTGGGGCTCTTCTATATATGGGACTAATCTTTCCGAAATTGTTTTTTCGAACATTAGGAAAAAATGTTATCACGATTCTTGGTCTAAACATTATTATTAGCTTTACAGTACCAAATATAGATATGGCTGGACATCTTGGTGGTTTAGTTGGAGGGTTTGTGGCAACGGGGGTAGTTCATTTTCCTAAAAAGAAAAAAATTGGAAGCCAAGCACTATTCTTCTTTATGAGCCTTGTATTAACAATATCATTATTGTTTTATGGTTTTAATAGACCCGCTGCATTTCAAAGTGAGGATTCCATCCTACAATTAGCACAGGAATATGTAAAAGAAAAAGAGTATGAAAAGTCGTATCAACTACTTTTTGATTACCTGGATGAGGGACGTAATCATTCGGAATACTTTTATTTTCAATTGTCTTATGTTGAAGTTCAATTGAAGATGTATGATGAGGCTAGAGAGCATTTGGTGAAGACAATTAACTTAAAACCTGATTTTCATGAAGCTCATTTTAATTTAGCTCTAGTTTTACTTCAGCAGCATGAGTATGAAGCAGCAAAAAAACATGCAAAAAGGGCTTTAGATTTAGCTCCTGAAAATAAAAATTATCAAGAAATATTTGAAAGCATTCAATAATATATGAAAGATATTTAAAGTAATATGAATTCCATTAGAAGTATGTTTTGACATCCCCTTGTCTATGATGTTGATGATAATTATGTTTGATATAGGCTTGGGGTGCGAAAGATGGACAGTGGAAAGAGAAAAGCAGTTAGTAAAAAAATTAAGGAAAATCTTTTATACTTAAGAGAAGAGCTTGGTGTCGATAAAAGCTTCGACGTCATTCAAATTGATACTTTTTATGCTGAACGTGAAATGGCCCTCTATTTAGTAGATGGGTTTGTAAAGGATGACATTTTACATTATTTAATGAAACTGTTAGCTGATTTAACCAAGGAGCAACTAGAAGAGCATACACTTGAAAAATTACTAAAAACATACATCCCTTATGTTGAAGTGGAATCAACTGATGATTTAAATCAGGTAGTGAATTCTGTTTTAGCCGGTCCAACAG
Source organism: Pseudoneobacillus rhizosphaerae (assembly GCF_917563885.1). Taxonomy (GTDB): domain Bacteria; phylum Bacillota; class Bacilli; order Bacillales; family Cytobacillaceae; genus Pseudoneobacillus; species Pseudoneobacillus rhizosphaerae. The sequence continues at coordinate 87,426 of NZ_CAKJTG010000018.1, read as the reverse complement.
CACTTGTTGTGGATGGGGTTGATAAAGTAATTTTAATTGATGCACGTACGTATCCTGTAAGAGGACCACAAGAACCCGACATCGAAAGGGTGGTTAGAGGGTCAAGGGATGGTTTTGTTGAAACACTGGTATTTAATACCGCCTTAACTAGAAGGAGAATCCGTGATCGAACGTTAAGGATGGAATATTTACAGGTGGGTCGTAGGTCTAAAACAGATATTGTGGTCTGCTATATTGAAGATATTGCTGATCCTGATTATGTGGCTAGGATAAAGGAGTCTATTACTAAAATTGATACCGATGGCTTACCGATGGCTGAAAAAACCGTCGAGGAGTTTATTGAAGGACGACATTGGAATCCATATCCAATGGTTCGCTATACCGAAAGGCCTGATACGGCAGCCTCACATCTTTATGAGGGTCACGTTTGTATTATAGTAGATGGGTCTCCCAGTGTTTTAATAACACCTACTACCTTTTGGCATCACATGCAGCATGCAGAAGAATATCGAAATAAGCCGTTAGTCGGGGCTTATTTAAGATGGGTTCGATTTATTGCTGTTTGGGCATCGGTATTCATGTTGCCATTATGGTATCTGTTTGCCGTGCAACCCAATCTATTGCCGGATGCGATTTCATATATTGGGCCAAATGATTCAGGAAAAGTCCCTTTATTTCTTCAATTCTTAATAGTAGAAATTGGAATAGATGTACTCCGAATGGCTGCTATTCATACCCCCTCAGCACTTGCAACTGCTCTAGGCTTAGTGGCAGCATTAATGATTGGTCAAGTTGCTGTTGAGGTCGGTTTGTTAACAAATGAGGTCATGCTATATTTAGCTATTGCAGCTATTGGAACCTTTGCAACACCTAGCTATGAAATGAGTTTAGCAAATCGAATTTTTCGAATTGGATTACTAACTATTACAGCTCTTTTCCAAACATCAGGTTTCATCGTAGGTGTCTTCTTTTGGATACTTGCTTTAAGCAGGATGAAATCATTCGGTGTTCCATACTTATGGCCGTTTATTCCATTTAATCCACGTGCTTTAAGAGATGTTCTTTTTAGATCGCCAATACCTTTAAAAAATCGTCGACCTAAAATATTGCATCCTCAAGACCCCGACCGTTAAGATACGATCACTCCTTATTCAAGGGATAAGGAGTTTTTCTTTTTAATCAAGACCTATATCTATTGAGATAGATATCCTTTTTGTTTATACTTTAGGAGATTGCTGCGTTTATCATTTCACAAACTCGAGGGACAATCTATGAAAACAATATATGACATTCAACAATTTCTAAAGCAATATGGAACAATCATTTATGTAGGAAGCCGTTTGGCTGATTTAGAGTTAATGGAAGAGGAATTAAAGGATCTTTATCAATCGCAATTAATTGAAACGCAAAAATTTCAAAATGCCTTATTTCTGTTAAGACATGAAATACAAATGGAGAAGGAAAAAAAGAAGTAAAAGTAGTAGGAAAAGGTGATCATATGACAGAAAAATGGATAGTTGGTGTCGATCTAGGAGGCACAACAACAAAGCTCGCATTTATCAATACATATGGAGAAATTATTCACAAATGGGAAATATCAACAGATAAAGAAGAGGATGGAAAATACATCGTTATTAATATAGCTAAAGCTATCGATCAAAAGCTTCAGGAGCTTGATTTAACTAAAGATAAATTAATCGGCATAGGAATGGGAGCACCTGGACCTGTAGATACGAAAACAGGTGTTATATATAATGCGGTTAACTTAGGCTGGAACACACATTTTCCATTAAGAGATATGCTAGAGGTCGAAACATCCTTACAGGCAGTAATTGATAATGATGCTAACTGTGCAGCTCTAGGTGAGATGTGGAAAGGGGCAGGGAATGGTGCTAAGGACCTTGTCTGCATTACTCTTGGCACTGGAGTTGGTGGTGGAGTTATTGCAAATGGTCAAATTGTGCAAGGCGTAAGTGGGGCTGCTGGAGAAATTGGACATATAACATCTGTTCCAGTCAATGGTGCACGTTGTAATTGTGGGAAGACGGGCTGTCTAGAAACGATTGCTTCTGCTACAGGGATAGTAAGAATCGCATCAAATATGCTTGAAAATAATACATCATCTGGTGAATTAATGGGGATTTATCAGAAAGAAGGACATGTGTCAGCTAAAAATGTATTTGATGCAGCTCGAAATGGAGATAAAATAGCTAATAGTGTCATTGAAGAGGTTTCATTTTACTTAGGGTTAGCACTGGCTAATATTGCAAATACATTAAATCCAGAAAAAATGGTTCTAGGTGGCGGCGTGTCAAAGGCAGGTCAAATTCTTTTAAATCCAATCAAAGAAAACTTTGGTAAATATAGCTTTCCTAGAGTAAAAGAATCAACGGAAATAGCAATTGCCACTCTTGGAAATGATGCCGGTGTCATTGGTGCTGCCTGGCTAATAAAAAATAATATTAGTAAATAATTTACGAAAACAAGGAGTTTCCAGTTTATATGGAAACTCCTTGTCGTTTTTAGTCTTCACTTTATGTCGAACTTTGGTTATAGGATTTATTTCACAAACTAATCGTTGGTTTGATACAATAAGACAGCCCCATATCCAACAAAAGAAGTATTTTTTATGAAGTTGGACAATTTTGAAACATAAATGGGTTTCAATCGTCTAATATGTGGGGAATAGGAATAGCGATATATATATATAACAAGTTTAATTTATTTTCTTGAAGCACAGTTTGATTTTTTATAAAAAAAGTATTAAGATATTGTTTGATTGTTTTATAGATATCCATAATTTACAAAATTTTCACAAAGGGAATAAAAAGATTCCAACTGTTTTTTTACAGGGAGGGTATTAGGGTATGCACAAAATAAATTTGCCAAAGGTATCTTTAATTGCAATCGTAACTGTGATGCTATGGCTGAAAACATATATTGTCTACCAAACTAGCTTTGACATAAAAATAGAAAACTGGAAACAAGAATTTATCTTGTTTATAAACCCATTAAGCTTTTTAATGTTTGTTTTTGGTATTGGCCTTTTAATGAAAGAAAAGAACCAAAAACGATTTATTGTCGTCACAAGTTTCTTTATTTCGGCCATTTTATTTGCTAATGTTGTTTTTTATCGGTTTTTTAATGACTTTTTAACAATTCCAGTACTTTTCCAAACCTCAAATATGAGTGATCTCGGTAGTAGTGTAAATGAGTTATTAAATCTAAGTGACTTATTATATTTTGTAGACTTTTTTATTTTAATAGTACTTGTTAAGTTCAAACCGAGGTTTGTTCAATATCGTGAGTTTTCTAAAACTAACCGTCGTGCCTTTTTACTAATTGCAATAGCCATTGCGTTTTTTAACTTAGGCTTAGCTGAAACTGAAAGGCCACAATTATTAACCCGTACCTTTGATCGTGAAATGCTTGTGAAAAATATAGGAACATATAATTATCATATTTATGATGCCTTTTTGCAGTCTAAATCTTCAGCTCAGCGCGCTTTAGCGGATGGCAGTGAGTTGGCTGATATCGACAACTATGTTCGTGCAGGCTATAACAAACCTAATGAAAAATTATTTGGTAGGGCAAAAGGAAAAAACGTTATATTAATTTCTTTAGAATCAACTCAGAATTTTGTCATTAATCAAAAGGTTAATGGTCAAGAAATTACTCCTTTTTTAAATGAGTTTATTAAGGACAGTTATTACTTTGAGAATTTCTACCATCAAACTGGTCAAGGTAAAACCTCTGATTCAGAATTTATCGTCGAAAATTCTTTATATCCATTAAGTCGGGGGGCTGTATTCTTTACCCATTCTAGTAATGAATTTAATGCAACACCTGAAATTTTAAAACAAAATGGCTATTTTACAGCTTCATTACATGCAAATAATAAAAGCTTTTGGAATCGTGATATTATGTATAAGTCATTAGGTTATGAACGATTTTACTCGATGACTGATTATGATATTCGTGAAGAAAATTCAGTAGGCTGGGGTTTAAAGGATAAAGACTTCTTTGAACAGTCGATTCAGCATTTAAAAGCAATGCCAAAGCCTTACTATGCAAAACTCATTACGTTAACTAATCATTTTCCGTTTGAAATTCATGAGGAAGATAAATTTATTGAACCATATGACTCTTCAAGTAATACTCTTAATAATTACTTCCCAACCGTTCGATACCAAGATGAAGCTTTAAAACACTTTGTACAACGTTTAAAAGATGAAGGGTTATATGAAAATTCGATTATTATACTTTATGGAGACCATTACGGGATATCTGAAAACCATAATAAAGCCATGGGACAATTTTTAGGATCTGAGGTCACACCGTTTGTTAGTACACAGCTACAACGAGTTCCCTTAATCATTCATATTCCAGGTCAAAAAGGTAAGACAGTTTCAACTGTTTCTGGTCAAATTGATTTGAAACCAACCCTCCTACATCTGTTAGGAATTGATACGAAACAGGATATTGAATTTGGATCTGATTTATTTTCTAAAGATAAAATGGAATTTACTGTATTGAGAGATGGAAGTTTCATTACGAAGGACTATGTGTACACTCGTGAAATTTGTTACGACAAAAAGACTGGTGAACCAACGGATAATAATTTGTGTGAACCATATTTGGAAAAGGCTAAAAATGAACTTGAATTTTCAGATAAAATCATTTACGGTGATTTACTACGATTTTATGAAGACACTAATGCTATTAAATAAAAGCAAAAAGAGCCTATTACCTTAAGGCTCTTTTTTGCATTTTTTCTTTTTATCGACATATATTTTATATGATGGCCAATTAAATTTACATTCTGGAGTTAATTAATAAGGAAAAGAGGGATAGCTTGTCTTTCACTAAATAAATCGATAAAATAATTTCATTGCAAAAAGGATATCATTGAAAAAGCTGAGATTATCAGGCTTTTTTCATTTTTCGTGATAAAATGGATGAAAGTTGAAACATATGTGATTAAGAAACGTACTAATTATCATACAGACAAAAATGGGGGTGACAGGAGCTGGAAATGATTAACAAATTTATATATTTGATTATGGTATTTTTCCTTTTTCTTGTTTCCCTCATCCTTTTAACAAGTTGTAATTCGTATGATAAGAAATCAGCTTTACACGGTTTATCAAAAATTAATTCGATTCAAATTCATAAAGAATCCCCGCCTACATCTTTTTTTCAAGATTTATCTCTGCCTGTTTCTATTCCAAAAGGTGAATTTAGTATGGTAATAGGTTGGCTTAATGATGAGGAATTTGTCTATATGACACGGTTTTCTGAAGGTGCAAATCTTTACCGATATAGCTTGAAGAGTGGAAGTAGTAGAATTTTATATGAAAGCGAAAATCCAATTGTTTCAACTTTAATTAGTCCTGATCAAACAAAAATACTCATACACTCATCACCATCTACTTATGAAGGGCAAATGAATATAATTGACATTGATGGTGAAGAGTTGTTTGCCAAAGAATTTCCATCCGTAGAAATGGTTTTCGAATGGAACCAATATCAATCTGAACAGCTTTTTATCACTGCCTTTAAAGAGGATTGGAGCTTTACAAATTATTTTTTAAATATGTCTAAAATGGAATTAAAGGAAATTGGAGTTCGAAAGCCTTTTGCAAAATGGACTGGTGAAAGTAAAATGGCTTTTTTAGATTGGAATGAGGAGGATATTTCACTATTGTCTCCCCTCATCCAAAAGGAGTTTGGAAAAGAGGAAGTTTTGTTGAAAGAAAACGTTTTTCAATTCGATACTTTTTTGGGGAAAATATTAACCATTACAGTGGATTCGATTGAGAATCAAGCGACCTATCAATTTTATTCAGAGAATGTAGTGGAACAGGTTTCCTTTAAAACACCAGTATTATCAAGCTATTCAGGATGGCTACTACCTAATTATGAAATGACATCTGATCAAGAGACATTTCTAACGATGGTGCCATTAAAAAGTGGAGATGCTGATACGTATCGTGAGGGATTTCAATTCATCTCGGTAAACACAGAATCGGGGGAAAAAGACGTGATTTTGGAATCTACTGACAATGTTCCTTTTACATGTTCACCTAATAAAAGCTTATGTTTAATGGGATACCAGTTTGAAACGTTATTTAATATACAAACAAAAACAATGAGTTCACTTTTTCGATAGTGTATAAAGGAAAAAAGGACTGCAGATGCAGTCCTTTTTTAGTATTAATGTACAGTTGGAAATCCGTGGTTAATAATTGTCATAACAGTAAACCAACCAAAAACTAGAAAAGATCCGCCACCAAAAACTATTCCAAGCAAATTTTTATTCTTTAAGGCAGTAAATGCTCCGATTCCAGCTAAAATCGTTACTAAAGCAAAAATTATCATTAAACCCCACATCATTTATCCCCCCTTTAAATAATAAGTAGTTAACAGCTATTTTAATAAACTAATTCATATGTAACTAAATTTTACATTCATTTATTATTTTATATTTTTTTTTATTATTTGTCGAGGTAAAAAAAATGATACTCAATTCCAAAGTGGTCATTTTATTATATTCGTGTAAAATAAGAATTGTAATTTCTTTTGAAGAGGTGAAATAGGATGAAATGGTCTCGACTCCCTTTAGGACCAATACAAACAAATTGTTACGTGTTGTCAGAAAAAGATGGAACTTGCTTAATTATCGATCCAGGTGATGAAGGAATTAAATTAAATAATTGGTTAAAAGAAAAGAAGCTTACACCAATAGCGATACTTCTCACACATGCACACTTTGATCATATCGGAGCTGTTGATTTTATTCGAGATAGCTTTAAGATTCCAGTTTATCTACATAAGAGGGAATCTAAATGGCTTAATGACCCTTCCTTAAACGGTTCGCAAAATTTTATGATGATACAACCTATGAGAGTAAAGGCTGCTGATCAATTAATTGAAAAAGAAGAACTACTTACCATTGGTGCATTTCAATTTCAAGTACTTGAGACTCCCGGACATTCTCCTGGTAGTGTTTCTTTTTACTTTGAAAACGATAAGCTAGTTTTATCTGGTGATGCGTTGTTTCAGGGGAGTATTGGAAGAACTGATCTTGCAGGCGGGGATGGCAAGCAGCTAATCAAAAGTATCCATGACAAGCTCCTTACGCTGCCAGAAGATACACTTGTACTTTCAGGTCATGGCCCAGAGACAATCATTGAGGATGAAATGAATTCTAATCCATTTCTTAATGGGTTTTAATTTTGAAGCAAGTGCCAAGGAAAATAGAAAAACCCTTCAAAAAAGAAGGGTTTTTCTGGGGGATATTCTATTCATAATAATGGGAGGGGATATAGTTAAGCTACTATCTTAACAATATAATAAAGTAAACACTGTGTCAATGATGGAAACTTGAAAAAGGTGATATTTTGCAAAATGTAATTATAGAAAAAATCAAACAAGCACCAAATCAGATAATAAATTATGCTGAATTTATCGAACTGGCGTTATATCATCCAACAATGGGCTATTATATGCGAAATCAAGTGAAGATAGGTAAAGATGGGGATTTTATTACGTCAAGTAATATTTCTGATATTTTTGGTTTGATTTTTTCAAAATGGTTTTTAAAGCAAGTAAAAGAAAATAACATTGTACCATCAGTTTGTGAAATTGGAGCTGGAAATGGCCGATTTGCTAAAGCGTTTCTTGACTTTTGGAGTAAGAATACAGATATACCCTTAACGTATTATATTGTTGAAGCTAGCCCTTATCACAGACAGCTACAACAAGCTATCCTTCCCAATGGTGAAAATGTATTTCATGTTGAGAGTGTCACGCAACTAAAGCCTTTTGATGGTCTGATTATTTCTAACGAATTGTTTGATGCGTTGCCTGTCCATGTTATTGAAAAACGGAATGGTCAATTATTTGAGGTAATGGTGGGATGGGACGAAAAGGGGTTTATAGAGCACAATGTTCCGTTATTTAATCCAATCATTCAAACGTTTATTGATGAACAGAACATCACATTAGTAGAAAACCAACGAATCGAAATTCCATTGCAAATGGAATCTATGCTGAAAACAATATCTACTTCAATTGAAAAAGGTCTAATCGTTACAATTGATTACGGATATACAACCGATGAGTGGAAGAGTCCTGCAAGAAAATCGGGCAGTCTAAGGGGCTATCATAAACATCAAATGATTTCGAATGTATTATTGCACCCCGGTGAAATGGATATAACCCACCATATCCATTTTGATGCCTTAATTAATATTGGAGATAAATTAGGGTTAACCTTTATCCTTAAAAATAGGCAGGATGAGTTTTTAGTCGCGGCAGGGTTATTAAAAGAGCTAGAGGATAATTATGATTCCAATCCTTTTTCTGAAAAAAGTAAACATAATCGCGCCATTCGAAGCTTAGTCATGCCAGGGATGAGTTCTTTTTTTGATGTTGTGATTCAACAAAAAGGCATAAATCTTACAGTTGATTGTTTGTTTTGAACTAGAGGAATCCTTAATTAAGCAAAAATAAAAAAACGGTGGATATCCCACCGTTTTTTACTTTTTAATGCCCACCAACACCAGGTGTCATCATAAATGTTGTCCAATACGTAAAGCCAGCAAAGAAAACTGTTAAGTATGCTCCGAAAACGTATATGTACATACGCTCAGAAAGTCTTAAATAACTTAACAATAGGAAGAATCCTGTTTGACATAAGAAAATTAACGACGTAGTGTGCATATGACCTAAATAAAACATAACTGTAAAAATCCCTGTCCAGAAGCCTAATACTTTGAACATATTATCCATGGATATCACCCCTTTAATCCTAATAAGTCCATCATGTAGTATTATAAATGAAAGGGATTCAAAAAGTAAATAACAGATTCAAACTACTTTGCAATTAATGCTTGATACGTACAAGTATGACAACCAGAAATCATGTTTTCACTCTCGATGAGTTCAACGTTATCAAATAATGCTTCAAACATTCCTCGTAAAAACTCATGGTGCATATTACATACTGTTTCAGAATGATCAACCGCAACTTCTTTAAATGGACAGTTAAAGATTTTAAAGTAGATTTTTGTTAATTCCCCATTTACTTCGAACTCAGGATAGAATCCAGCTAAGGTTGCAGCATTCTTTAATATGGTTAGCTTTTGCTCAAAATTTAATTCAGTTCCATTTTGCCCTTTTCTAGTAATTTCTTGTTCAACAATCTCCATCCCAAAGCGTTTTCCCGTTAAGAATAAAGCTTTTTTTCCTTCTTCACCAAGGGTTAACATTGTTTCAATCGCAACCTTGGAAAGCAGCATATAGTCACGAAATGGGAAGTGTAGCTGGATAACATCATCAGATAAACGATATAATCTGCTTGGTCTACCACCTTTACCCGTTTTCTTTGTTTCTGAAATTAGCATATTAACGTCCTCGAGCTTTGATAAATGAAGTCTCGCAACGTTTGGGTGAATATTAAAATTATCTGCCACTTCTTGCACTGTTACTTCCTGGTGCCGTTTTGTAATGTATTGATAAATATAGTAACGTGTTGGATCAGATAAAACATTTGTTATTTTTAATGTTTGTTCCATCTCGTTTCACCTCTTACCCCCATAATTTAGCTTCATTATAATACTTCTTTAGTTTTCTTGTAATGTAGTTAACAATATAAACACTATATGTTTAGAAAATGTTCACAAATTTATTTGTTATTGTCAAAAAATAGACACAATTGAACAGTTATTGGTAAAGGTGGTGGTGAGTAACTGTCGAATTATAGGAGTAGAATAAAAAAGGTGGTGATATTTATCAAAAGCTCGATTGAGCAACTGGCAGATCGAATCGTTTCCGATGCTGCCCGAAACCAAGCATCCGATATTCATATTATTCCCCGTCAACAGGATACACTCATTCAGCTACGAGTAAACAACAACATTATTCCGCAACAATCCTTGCCAAAGGATGAATGTGATCGACTTGTCTCCCATTTTAAGTTTATGGCCAATATGGATATTGGTGAAAAAAGAAGGCCACAAAGTGGCTCCTTTGTTTGTTACGTTAATAGTAAAGCTTATGGACTTCGCTTATCTACATTGCCCTCTAATAGTAGTGAAAGTCTCGTCATCCGTTTATTGCCACAGCAGGACCAGATTCCTTTTTATCAATTATCTCTTTTTCCCAATATAACGAGAAAACTTTTGGCATTATTAAAGCATGCCCACGGATTAGTCATCTTCACAGGTCCCACTGGTTGCGGTAAAACTACTACACTTTATTCCCTACTAAATGAAACCGCTCATCTTTTTCATCGAAACATCATTACTTTAGAGGATCCAATTGAGAAATATTATGATGGTGTTCTACAGGTGCAGGTAAATGAAAAAGCAGGTATTACTTATGCAACTGGATTAAGGGCTATTTTAAGACATGACCCAGATATCATTATGGTGGGGGAAATAAGGGATGCTGAAACCGCTCGGATTGCTGTTCGCGCAAGTATGACCGGTCATTTAGTTTTAAGTACCATGCATACCCGAGATGCTAAAGGGGCCATTTACAGGCTTAACGAATTTGGAGTTAATTGGCTTGAAGTTGAACAGACGATAGTGGCAGTAACTGCACAAAGACTTGTCGAACTATCTTGTCCCATTTGTAAAGGGGAATGCTCGCCCTTTTGCCAAACATTTGGACGAGGAAAAAGAGCAAGTGTGTTTGAATTATTATCGGGAAAAAATTTAAATGCGGTGCTAAAAGAAGCGAAAGGTGAACTTGCAAGCGTCAATTATCGAAAATTAAAGGATGTTATCAAAAAAGGAATTGCGCTTGGCTATATTAAAGAGGGCGAATATGAGAGATGGGTAAGTGACACAGATGGCTAAAGGTTGGTCACTACTCGAGCAGGGGAATTTTTTGAGAAAAATGGGTGAACTTTTGGAACGAGGTTATTCCTATTCAGATGCTGTTGAATCTCTTATTTATCAAATGCCAGTAAAAAGGCATATGGAATTGAGAGCCTGTTTAGAGCAACTTAAAGCTGGTCAACCTCTTCATATAGTTTTAGCAACATTGAAATTCCAGAAGGACTTAATTGGTTATATTTACTTTGCGGATAAACATGGGGGCATGTTAGAAGCGATATCCGAAGGGAGTAAATTAACACTCCATAAAAATATATCAATTGAAAAGTTAAAAAAAGTGATCTTGTATCCAGCATTTTTGTTCTTCATGACAAACATTCTCTTTCTTTTTGTTGAGCGAACGTTACTACCACAATATTTTAATTTGTACGATTCAATGGGGTTAGAGGTTAATATTTTTACAAAAGTTGTTTCAGCCTTTGGAACTTTGCTTCCATGGATTACTGTTTTCTTCCTCCTATCAGTTGTAATGCTCCTAATTGTTTATTACTTATATTTTATTAAGCTCCCCATTCTTAACCAACGTAAATACTTATTGAAAATTCCATTTATTGGTCCCGTCTTAAGGTTAATTCAAACTCAATATTTTACGTTACAGTTAGGTTACTTGCTTTCTGGGGGTTTATCCGTTCATGAATCCTTACAGCTATTTGAAAGTGCTCCTCGTAATTTATTTTATCGAGATATAAGTATCATTATTAATGGAAGGCTTAAAAGAGGAGAGGATCTCCCTCAAATCTTGATGCAGCTACAATTCTTTGAAAAGGAACTGCCAGTAGTGGTAAATCATGGACAAACAAACGGGAGACTGGAAAGAGAATTGCTGTTTTTTAGTAAAAGCTGTCTCAATAAGTTGGAAGAACGAATAGAAAAAGGCTTAAAACACATGCAACCAATCCTTTATGCAGTAATTGCTATACTTGTTATTTCAATGTATTTATCAATTATGATTCCCATGTTTCGATTATTAAATGGAATATAATTCTGGAGGGATATTTTATGAAAAATCAAAAAGGTTTTACATTAATAGAAATGATGATCGTACTTATGATTATATCAGTACTACTAATTATTACTGTTCCAAATGTTACTAAGCATAATGCGAGCATTAATAATAAGGGCTGTGAGGCGTATATCAAAATGGTTCAGGCTCAAGTTCAAGCCTATGAAATGGATAAGCAAGAAGTTCCGACTACTATACAACAATTAATAGATGCAGGTTATTTGAAGTCAAATAAATCAACTTGTGGAAAAGATAAAGTATTAACGATTTCACCTTCTGGCGAGGTTACAAAATCAGATTCTTCTAGTTAACATCGTGGGCAGTAGAGGTTTTACTTTAATTGAAACATTAGTTGTCCTATCAATCGTTGCAGTGATTTCTTCTATAACTATTTTTCAAATTAACCCCAATAAAAATATGTTTGACCATCACCTTTTTCTTTCTCAATTGCAATCTGATTTTTATTTTGCCCAACAATATGCCATTTCCCATCAACAAGAACTGACAGTTGTTTTTGACCTGCAACAAAAAAGGTATTACATTAGGGTGAAATTTGATGGTGGTCTTACAATTGTAGAAAAACAGTTTCCTCCAAAAATATCCGTAAAATATGGTTCCTTACCTTTAACGTTTAAGATATTGCCTGATGGTAATGTGAGTCATTTCGGGTCCTTATATATTTATATCAATGGAAAGGAATATAAATTGACCTTTCTATTAGGAAAAGGAAGATTTTATATTGTGGAAACATAGAGGCTTCTTTATGGTCGACCTACTTTTAACATTATCTGCATGCATATTGATTAGTTCTACTATTTTACCAATGGTGATTCAGCTTATGAAAGAGTCTACAGTAGAGAAAGAAAGGTATGCAGCAACAGTTCTGTTATATGAAAAGCTTCATGAATTATTAATTGAAAACCAATTACCAGTAAATCAAACAATAGTAAAAAATGATAAACAGTACGAATTCATACCAAGTCTTGATTTGAAGGAGGTCTGTATTCAGTTTGAAAATCGCAACCAAAATAAACAAAAGGTATGTGAATTTCTGGAATAGTGGATTTACTTTAGCTGAAAGCTTGATGGGGTTAGCAGCCTTTTGTTTGCTTGCAGCTCTACTACCCTTATCTTTTCAAGTGTTTAGTAAAGTTGACCAGGGGAATTCACGATTACAAACGATGCAATGGGAAGTTTTCTCAAGTCAAATAAAAAAGGAAATTCGGATGAGCCAGAAAATTAACCCACAGGTTAATAAGTTATTATTAACTAGAGATACTGATTCGATACTCTATGAAAAATTTGGTACCAATGTTCGAAGAAGAGTGAACTTGACCGGCAATGAAATTCTCTTGCAAAATGTAAAAAGTATTCAATTTGATTATATTAAAAATGGAACAATCGTAATGGTAGAGGATATTTGGAGTAAAAAGTACTCATTTACGACTAGATCCTACATTAACACAACACAATAGGATGTTGAAAAATGAAAAAGGATTCACCTACCCGTTTGTATTAATGATGATTATTTTATTTTGCCTTTTCTTTACGTATCACGTTCAATTTTATCTATCTGAAAAGAAATTTTTCCATGAATCTGCAAACATACTAAAGCAGGAATACTACATGCATACAGCCGTAAAAAAAATTGAAACGGCATTGAAGAGTAATCTTCTTTCGCCTGGTTTTGGAAAATATGATTATCAAACTGGACAAGCTATATTTCGAGTAGAATCCTACTCTAGTAATTTGCTTAAAATCACAATCACTATTAAGCTAAATACATTAGAGGAAATTGTCGGATATGCATACTATGATATCAATCAAAAGAAAATGACAAAATGGGTGGAAAGAAACTAGGTGACTTCATGAAAAGTATTTATTTAATTGGTTTTATGGGTTCAGGAAAAACAACCATTGGGAAAGCATTAAGTCTTTCCTTAAACCTACCTGTTATGGATAGTGATGAGGAAGTATCTCGTCTGACAGGTAAAACGATTGTGGAAATATTTGAAGGAGAAGGAGAAGTTGGTTTTCGTACATTAGAAACCAAATGTTTGAGAAACCTACCTGTTGAGAATTTCATCATTACTACCGGTGGTGGAATTGTCCTAAAGGAAGAAAATCGACAGTGGATGCGAGAAAATGGGAAGGTTGTCCTTTTAGATGCATCCCCAGAAGAGATCTTGAAAAGACTTGAAGGTGACAAGACCCGACCGTTATTAATAGGGGAAAAAGAGACAAAGGTAGTAAAAATATTAAGTGAACGGATGCCTTTATATTTAGATGCAGCAGACGTTATTATTGATACAACTGATAAATCTGTAGAAACCATTGTCGAAGAACTTATGAATAGACTGAAATTTGTATAATTGGACATACTGGTAGGTAGAGGTAAGGAAGGTGTGTCCATGAAGACAAACGATTATGTAAAGTATCTCACTCAAACGGTTGTAAAGTATATTGATCAACCAAAAGAGGAGAGAGACAGAATGAAAATGGCTAGGAAAGGGGAGAAGGAACCTTTTTTATATAAATGGTTTGGTATTCTTCCCTACTTATTTTATTATAGTATAAAAAAAAAGAAGCAGTAAAAAGGAGCAGACAAATGACTGCTCTTTTTTTGTCTAACTGCAGCGCCTAGCCCGATAAGGCGCTTGCGCTTTTCTTGTTATATAGCTTTTTCCGTTAAATAAAACAGCCCACCATTAATAATGGAAATGTTTATTTTCGGTTCGTACTGTTCTTTTAAAGCTTGCTTTTCCGTTTCATAGTTTTCGCTTTTTTCTTCTACCTCTTCATAAAAATGGTCTAACAGTTTTAAATCCTTATTCCAACGTTCAATTGCCGCTTTTGCCCAGGAATGGTCCTCCTGGTCTAATTGCTGACGAAAGTAATTTTCAATTCTTGTAATCCCACTTCGTGGCTTAACAAGTGGTGATAGAGTAAAAGAATAATCTGGGATTTTAGGTGTAAGCTGCATATTTTGTAAGTGATCATAGAATCCTTCAACCATTTGACCGTTTATTAATTGAAGACCAATTGAATGAAATAGATCTCGTTTTCTGTCACATTGATACGAGATTTTTACATTAAGTCCTAGCCAAGGCAAAAGTGGAACTTGCTGCTGATTAACCTTGTGATTCTCATATAGCCTAATATATCCTGCTAACCTTTTCGTTGATTCAAAAATTTGATGAAGACGAGGTGATCCAAAATGAATATGTTCACCTTTTAATTGTTCGGGAGCCTTTTGACTATCGGTAATAAGCGTTAACCTCATTGGATTGGCTATTCCACCTGTTTTTTCAAGATAATGCCAATAAAAAGGGCGGTTCATCAACTCCTTGTCCATCTCAACTGATAATTGAACAATTAAATATCCAGGACCGTTTTCGATAATTTCGCAATGGTTAGATTGAAAATATTTCTCTAAAAAATTATGAATTTCCTGTTGCTGCATGAACTTGCTCCCCTTTCATTTCTTCAGCAAATTGAATCATTGCTGTTAAATTATCCATTTTTATACGCATTTCTCCTTCAGTGCTTGATTGGCCAAAAATGTCGATTAAATGCTCCTCAATATTTCCAAATTCTAAGCGGGTTAAAATATCATCAAGATCACCGATAACTTTTTCGAATAGTTCTATCTTTTCATACAGAAGCTTTAATATATGCTCTTCAACTGTATTCATTGTGGCGAAATTGTATATTTTTACGTCCTTTTCTTGTCCAAGTCGATGGATACGTCCAATCCTTTGCTCGAGACGCATTGGGTTCCATGGTAAGTCAAAATTAATAATATGGTTACAGAATTGTAGGTTGATTCCCTCACCACCAGCTTCAGTTGCAATAAGAACCTGGACATTTTTTTGAAATAGCTCTCTCATCCAGTCTTTTTTCCCGCGTTTAAAGCCACCACGAAACGGAACAGAACTAATTCCATGTTGTTTTAAGAACCATTGTAAATAAAGCTGTGTAGCACGATATTCGGTAAAAATAATTACTTTATCTTCAATATGCTGAATTAACTCAAGCGCTTTTTTTCCTTTTGAATTGGTTGTAACAGCTTCTACTTTTTTAATTAAGGAAAAAATTTGATCCTGAAATTGCTGAGAAGGATTTTCCTTTCGTTGAAGCATGTTTTTTAGTGTATAGAATACGGCTTCACGACTACTACAAGCTTCTCTTTGCAATGTCATAACGGAGAACTGGCTGGACCCTAACCAATCACCTTCATTCCGTAGATTTGTAACCGATTCATATAAGTCTCTTTCTTCTTTTGTAAGTTCAATAGCAATTGTTTCGACTTGTCGTTTTGTCCATTCAATACCGGTATCACTTCTTCGATTTCGAATCATTACTTTATTTACCAATTCTTTTAAATGCTCATCATCCTGTAAGGAACGAGAATCGCGTCTATATTTTTCAAAGAATGCTGATTCATTTCCAAGATGACCTGGTTTAAGTAAAGAGACTAAATTGAATATCTCTTCTATCCGATTTTGGATCGGAGTGGCTGTTAATAATAGACAGAACTTTTTCTTTAAGTTCTGAACAAATTCATAGTTTTTGGTTTTATTATTTTTTAGTTTATGTGCTTCATCAATGATAATTAAATCATAGTCTTGTTTAAAAATAATATCGCGGTGCGGATTGCGCTTCGCGGTATCGATAGACGATACAACGACATCAGCTTGCTCCCAAACATAGCTCTTTCTTTGAGTCATGGCAGGTATGTAAAACTTCGTATTTAATTCAAAAGCCCATTGCGTTACTAAAGAGGCTGGTACAAGTATGAGAACCTTTTTGACAAGACCCCGAATCATGTATTCTTTCAAAACAAGTCCAGCTTCAATAGTTTTACCTAAACCAACCTCATCAGCTAGAATTGCTTTACCATTCATATTTTCTACGACTTGTTTAGCGACCTCTAACTGATGTGGCAAAGGGGTTAACCCTGATAAGTGGTTAGGGGCTTGTAACCCCTCAAACTCAGGGATAACAAGATGCTTTTCAACCTCAACCGCCAATTTAAATAGCTCCCAATTTCCCCACGGACCATCTTGTTCCATCCGATTTATAAATTCATCCTGCCAGGTGTTATCAAACTCTATTTGAACCGTCAATTTTATCATCTCCTTTTCCTAAAAAAATTGCTTGTTTATCTTTTAGAAAGCGGTTTCTTTTTTTAATAAAATCATTGCCCAATTCCTTTTTTTCATGTAGGATGATAATAGCTTGGAAAGTTTATAAAATTGTAAGCAATCTGAATAATTTATTACGCTTTTCATGTTATTTTAGTATGACCAACTTGGAAAATTTTATAAATGCGAATGAAAACAAGGGGAGAGACTGCATTTGTGGCGCCGAAGGAGCAAACAATGATGAATTTCGTTGTGAATCTCTCAGGCAAAAGTACTCTTGTTGGACGCGCCTCTGGAGAGAGCTTTATTTAGATTTAAGCCACCAAAGGGGAAAACCTTAATTGGTAAACTTTCAGGTGCAAGGACAGAGACCTTCTTTAACTAAAAAGGGGGTTTTCTGTCCTTTTTTGTGAATTTTAGTACCTAGTAGAATCAAGGAGGATGAAGTATGTCAGAATTAAAACGCACTCCGTTATTCGAAATTTATAAAGAATACGGTGGCAAAACAATTGATTTTGGTGGCTGGGAGCTCCCAGTTCAATTCTCGAAAATTCAGGATGAACATGAAGCAGTTAGAACAAAAGCAGGTTTATTCGATGTATCCCACATGGGGGAGTTTGAAGTAAAGGGATCTGACAGCTTAGCATACTTACAAAAAATGATGACGAATGATGTATCAAAATTATCGAATGGTGGTGCCATTTACACAGCCATGTGTTTTGAAAATGGTGGTACTGTAGATGATTTATTAATCTATAAAATTGAAGATGAACACTATTTACTAGTAGTAAATGCTTCTAATATCGATAAAGATTACAAGTGGTTAGAAGACCATCTTGAAGGAAATGTTACATTAATCAATTTATCCGAACATACAGCTCAGCTTGCTTTACAAGGTCCGCTTGCTGAAGTGGTGTTACAAAAGCTTGCTGGTGACACAAATCTAGCTGAAATAGGCTTCTTTAAATTCCAACAGGAAGTTCAACTAAATGGGAAAAAGACATTAGTATCAAGAACCGGCTATACAGGTGAAGATGGCTTTGAAATTTATTGTGATCCTAAGGATGCTATTGCTCTTTGGAAAGAAATTTTAGAGGCAGGTAAAGAGGAAGGTGTCCTTCCTTGTGGACTAGGCGCACGTGATACATTAAGATTTGAGGCAAATCTAGCATTATATGGTCAAGAGCTATCACCAGAAATTACTCCATTAGAAGCTGGGATTGGTTTTGCCGTTAAGCTTAAAAAAGAAGCTGATTTTATCGGTAAGGATGTTTTACTTCAACAAAAAGAGAATGGTCTGCCACGTAAAGTAGTTGGAATTGAAATGATTGATCGTGGAATACCTCGTCATGGATACCCAGTTTATAAAAATGATGAGTTAATTGGTGAAGTGACAACTGGTACTCAATCTCCAACATTAAAGAAAAATATTGGTATGGCTCTATTAAAGCTAGAACATACGAATTTAGAAACTGAAGTAGAAGTAGAAATTAGAGGGAAACGTTTAAAAGCAGTGGTTGTTCCAACTCCTTTTTACAAGAGAGCTAAGAAGTAAACGAATTATTTACATAAGGAGAGATAATACGATGAAACATCGCTATTTACCGATGACTGAAGAAGACAAAAAGGTAATGTTAGAAACAATCGGTGTTAATTCCGTTGAGGAACTTTTCAGTGATATTCCTGAAAGCGTTCGTTTCCAAGGGGAATACAATATCAAAGCAGCTAAGCCAGAAACAGCATTAATGAAAGAGTTAATGCAAATGTCAGAAAAAAATGCTGACTTAAAAAAGTACACAAATTTCCTAGGTGCAGGTGTGTATGATCATTACCAGCCAATAATTGTTGATCATGTCATTTCACGTTCTGAATTTTACACAGCTTATACGCCTTATCAGCCAGAAATTTCTCAAGGAGAGCTACAAGCTATTTTTGAATTCCAAACGATGATTTGTGAGTTAACTGGAATGGACGTAGCTAATGCTTCTATGTACGATGGCGGTACAGCGATTGCCGAGGCAGCAATGCTTAGTGCAGGTCATACTCGCCGCAAAAAAGTGCTAGTTTCTAGTGCCCTTCATCCAGAAACAAAAGAAGTAGTTAAAACCTATGCTAAAGGTCAATATATTGAGGTTATTGAAGTACCACATCAAAATGGTGTGACAGATGTTGAGGCTTTAAAAGAATTAATGACAGATGAAATCGCAGCTGTTATCGTACAATATCCAAACTTCTTTGGTCGAATTGAGCCATTAAAAGAGCTTGAGCCAATTATCCATGAGAAGAATGCACTATTTGTTGTATCTTCTAACCCGTTATCATTAGGTGCTCTAACACCTCCTGGTAAATTTGGAGCGGATATTGTTGCTGGTGATGCGCAGCCATTTGGTATTCCCGCTGGTTTCGGTGGACCTCATTGTGGTTACTTCACTGTTACGAATAAGCTATTGCGTAAGGTTCCAGGTCGTTTGATTGGTCAAACCGTTGATGAGCAAGGACGTCGTGGGTTTGTTTTAACGCTTCAAGCACGTGAACAGCATATTCGTCGTGATAAAGCGACATCTAATATTTGTTCGAATCAAGCCTTATTAGCATTAGCGGCAGCTGTTGCCATGACAGCCCTTGGTAAAAAAGGTGTTAATGAAATGGCTGTAGCCAATATTCAAAAAGCCAATTATGCGAAAAATTTATTTAAAGAAAATGGATTTACGGTTGCTTTTGACGGTGCTTCTTTCAATGAATTCATTGTTCAATTAAATAAACCAATTAAACAAATTAATCAAGACCTACTTAAAAAAGGAATTATTGGGGGCTACGATCTCGGTCGTGATTTCCCAGAATTGGAAAATCATATGTTAATCGCCGTGACAGAGCTTCGGACGAAGAAAGAAATCGATACTCTTGTAAAAGAATTGGGGGATTACCATGCATAATCAAGATCAAGCACTCATTTTTGAAATCAGCAAACCAGGCCGTGTTGGATATAGTCTCCCTGAAATGGATGTCCCAACTG
This sequence comes from Pseudoneobacillus rhizosphaerae, assembly GCF_917563885.1. GTDB lineage: Bacteria > Bacillota > Bacilli > Bacillales > Cytobacillaceae > Pseudoneobacillus > Pseudoneobacillus rhizosphaerae. Next base: position 67,356 of record NZ_CAKJTG010000018.1, on the reverse strand, counting down.
TTGAATTGGAGCAGCTTTTACCAGAAGGATATATTCGTGAAGAAGCACCAGAGTTACCAGAAGTATTCGAATTAGATATTATGCGCCATTACACTGCTTTATCTAATCGTAATCATGGAATCGATTCTGGTTTCTATCCACTAGGTTCTTGTACGATGAAATATAATCCGAAAATTAATGAAAATGTTGCCCGTTTTGCTGGATTTGCACACATCCATCCATTACAGGACGAATCTTCTGTTCAAGGTGCTTTAGAGTTGATGTATGATCTTCAAGAGCATTTGATTGAAATTACTGGTATGGATCAAGTAACACTTCAATCTGCTGCAGGTGCTCATGGTGAATGGACAGGATTAATGATGATTCGTGCTTATCATGAAGCTAATGGTGATACGAACCGTACTAAGGTTATCGTTCCTGACTCTGCACACGGAACAAACCCAGCAAGCGCAACAGTTGCAGGATTTGAAACGATTACAGTTAAATCGAATGAGCATGGATTAGTAGATTTAGAAGACTTAAGAAGAGTTGTCGGAGAAGATACTGCAGCTCTAATGTTAACGAACCCTAATACTTTAGGACTTTTTGAAGAGAACATTTTAGAGATGGCAGAAATCGTCCATAGTGCAGGCGGAAAGCTTTACTATGACGGAGCAAACTTAAATGCAGTACTATCAAAGGCTCGTCCTGGTGACATGGGCTTTGATGTTGTGCATTTAAATCTTCATAAAACATTCACTGGCCCACACGGTGGTGGAGGTCCTGGATCAGGTCCTGTTGGTGTGAAAGCAGATTTAATTCCTTTCCTTCCAAAGCCACTTGTCACAAAACGTGGAGAAGAGTTCGTTCTAGATTATGACCGTCCACAATCGATTGGGCGCGTGAAGCCTTACTACGGAAACTTTGGAATTAATGTCCGTGCTTACACTTACATTCGTTCTATGGGTCCAGATGGGCTGAAGGCCGTTACGGAATATGCAGTATTAAACGCTAACTATATGATGAGAAGATTAGCACCGCACTTTGATCTTCCATTTGATAGACATTGTAAGCATGAATTCGTATTAAGTGGTCGCCGTCAAAAGAAATTAGGTGTACGTACTTTAGATATTGCTAAGCGACTTCTTGACTTTGGATACCATCCGCCAACCATCTACTTCCCATTAAACGTGGAAGAATGTATCATGATTGAGCCAACTGAAACGGAATCTAAAGAAACATTAGACGGATTTATCGATAAAATGATCCAAATTGCGAGAGAAGCAGAGGAAAATCCTGAAATCGTTCAGGAAGCTCCACACTCTACAGTCGTCGGACGTTTAGACGAAACATTAGCTGCTCGTAAACCAGTATTGAGATATCAAAAACAATAATTTTTAAAAAAGGTAACTCGAGGATGAACTCGAGTTACCTTTTTTAAAAATAAAAAACTGCACCAAATTCAATTGATGCAGCGTCTTTATAAGTATTATTTCGTTTTAATTTTCCCAGACCACTTTTTAAATCCACCTTGTAGATGAGAAAGCTCCTTGTAACCCTTACGATGAAGCATGGTCGCAGCACGACCGCTTCTCATACCGCTTTGGCAATATAAGTAGACTGGCTTATCCGGACGAATTTCTCTTAGACGGTTTTTTAATTGTGAAAGAGGAATATTCCTAGCTCCTAAAATATGCCCACCTTCAAATTCATTAGGCTCACGCACATCAATTAACTGCGCTTTACGATATCCTTCACGGAACTGTTCTTCTGTAAGTGTAGCCAAAATTTTTCTTTGGTAGAACCAAGTAATAACCGAGTAAACTATAAAAGCACCTGCGATTATAAGTAAAATATAAACTGTATCCAATGTTACTGCCCCTTTCAACAAGCTTTCATGAATATACATTATATTATATAAGGCAATGACCAATATAGTAAAGAATACGAGACTATATTTTCATTGGAAATACTTCAAACTTTGAATTTAAAGTAAATTTTGCTAGACTATATTATCGTATAAACAATATAAAAATGAGGTTTAATAAATGAAAAAAGAAGTTTGGCGATTTATTGATACAGGTAATTCCTCTGCATCCTTTAATATGGCTTTAGATGAAGCGCTTTTAGATTGGCAGAGCGAAGGGAAAATACCTCCAACAATTCGGTTTTATGGATGGAACCCAGCTACTTTATCGATTGGGTATTTTCAAAAGGTAGAAAAAGAGATAAATCTAGACGCTGTTAAAGAACATAATCTTGGATTTGTTCGTAGGCCAACTGGAGGGAGAGGGGTCCTACATGAACATGAGCTTACATATAGCGTGATTGTTTCTGAGGAACACCCTGAGATGCCTAAAACAGTGACAGAAGCTTATCGTGTTATTTCTGAAGGAATATTGAGAGGATTTCTATCATTAGGTTTAGAAGCCTACTTTGCTGTCCCAAAAACTCTTGAAGAAAGAGAAGCGCTTAAAAGTCCGCGATCGGCTGTTTGTTTTGATGCACCTAGCTGGTATGAGCTAGTTGTTGAAGGACGAAAAGTAGCAGGAAGCGCTCAAACGCGACAAAAGGGTGTCATCCTTCAGCATGGCTCCATTTTGTTAGATATCGATGAAGATAAGTTATTTAGTTTATTTAAATATCCAAGCGAGCGAGTAAAGGACCGAATGCAAAAAGCGTTTAAAGAAAAAGCAGTTGCCATTAATGAAATTTCATCAAAAAGAATTACGATTGAAGAAGCAAAAATAGCTTTTAAGAAAGGCTTTGAAGAAGGGCTGAATATTGAATTAGAGCCATACACTCTTTCTGAGGAAGAGCTAGACTATATTCAGAAATTAGCCAAAACAAGATACGAATCAGATGAATGGAATTATAAGCGATAGAACGACTATTAATCTGATAGTCGTTCTTTTTATGGGAAAATTTTCATTGAGACTTTTCTCCTATGTGGAAAAAGAGCAAGCTCTGAAATTTGTTGAAATAAGTCTAAATATCGTGTTTTTCTTATTTAATCTCTCGAAATCGCCAATATCTACTATTTTTGAAGTTTGACAAAATTTTTTCTATCCACATCTAATACAATATGTAGTGGTGTCGAAAACTTTTTAGATACTATATATTGATTTTTATGAAGAATCTATGATATTTTAAAGCAAGCAACTAGAATCTACTATTTATCTAGTAACTAGAAGGAGATGTGTTCATGTCGGTTGTGCTTAGACAAAAAATGAATATAAACTTTGAAAGATTAAACGAGGACATTCGCTTATTTCCGCAAGTGCATCCTGTTACCCCTGATATGAAAATTGCCCACAAAGGTGTTTCCCGCTTGGTCATGTTGGATCGGTATACGTATAAAGATACCGAGAAAATCACATTAACGAACGGTGACTTCGTTGTATTGACTATAAAAGAAGATCCTAAATTTCCAGCTCGAGGACTTGGTTTTATACTAGATATTGATTGGGAAAAGAAAACAGCAAAAGTATTAGTTGACGAAGAATTCAGAGGAGTTTTAGATAGTCCAGAAGAATCGAGCACTGGTATTATAGTTCGATCACTAGATGTAATTGAAAAACCGCTTGAAGTATTTTACGAGCAAGTGGCAATGCGTAATGCGACTGGACTAGCAGCCGTCGAAAAAACAGAAGAAAAACGACAAGAGTGGTTTCAAAAGTTTTATCATGAACTAGTAAATATGAATTTCATTCCTGCTGGCCGTGTTCTTTATGGAGCGGGTGCTGGTACCGAAGTTACGTTTTTTAATTGCTACGTGATGCCTTTTGTACCAGATTCACGTGAAGGAATTTCTGAACATCGTAAACAGGTCATGGAGATAATGAGCCGTGGTGGTGGGGTTGGAACAAATGGTTCAACGTTAAGACCGCGTAATACATTAGCCAAAGGAGTAAATGGTAAGTCATCTGGCTCTGTATCTTGGTTAGATGATATTGCGAAATTAACACATCTTGTTGAGCAAGGTGGTTCCCGTTAATACCCATGGCGGGATTAAAATCTCGTGAATTGCTGGAATACCCTAAAGCCTTTCAAGCTACAACGTAACTGGTAACGGTAAGCGTGAACGCTTTAAAAATTGATAGGATAAAACAATGGGCAATCAGCAGCGAAGCATCTTTGGAAACGAAGATGAACGTTCAACGACTATTGAAATTTCCTTGAATGGAAAAAGTAAACTTGAGATTCGGTGACGAATTTTAAGGGCACGAGACAAGGTATGTCCTTGATGATATAGTCTGACCTCTAGTGAAAGCTAGAGAGCTAGGCAGAAATGACCTAGCCCACTTTTAAAAGTGAGTAACAAAATGCGTGGTGCACAAATGATAATGTTAGCGGATTAAAAATGACAAATTGCTTAAATCATTGTATAATTACATTAGGAACAAATGTTCTGTATAAGGGTGATCCTAATGAAATTATCCAAAGAATATCTTTACCAAAAATATGTTTTGGACAATCAAACTACCAAGGATATAGCCAATGAATTAGGTATTTCTAGACATACAGTAAAATCGAATTTAAGAAGACTTGGTATCAGAAAAAAGGAATTTAAGTTAGGAACAAAAATTTATGATGATATCAATTGGCTATATGAACAATATATTACTCTGGGAAAAGGTTATACAGTAATAGCAAATGATCTTGGTGTAAGTTATACAACAATTTTAGATAGGATATTATTTTTTGGTTGGGAAATAAGAGGGCATAATGAAATAGATAAAGCAACTCCAAGAAAAGGAAGAAAACATAGTAAGGAATCATTACAAAAGATAAAAGAATCTAGAATAAGAAAAAGGTCATTAACCCAGTGTAACAACTGTAATAATTTTTTCGAAAGGGTTACTTCTTCGGCTAATAGATCTATAAACTCTTATTGTAGTATTAAATGTTACCGTAATTTTCTAAAAGAAAATAGAGTTGTTCCAGATAATATTACATTCTCCGCCGATTATAAGGAATGGCGGAAAAAAGTTTATAAAAGAGATAATTATCGATGTAAAATGCCTTACTGTGAATCTCCATCAAGGGATATTGCAGCCCATCATATTTTTCCTAAAAAACTTTATCCTGATAAAAAATTTGATGTTCAAAATGGCATTACTTTGTGTCGGAAATGTCATGAAAAAACATATGGTAAAGAAGAGCAATTTATTGAAATGCTAGTCCGCGTCGTTCAGACAATGAACGACTTGTAAATCGGGTGAATTGCGGGGAAATCCTTAGAGACATGCAAGCTACAACGTGGTTGGAAACGACGAGCGTGAATGCTATAAAAATTGTATGTATTGGACAATCTGCAGCCAAGTGTCATAGGGCAAAGGTTATGGCAAAGGTTCAACGACTAGAGAGTGAGTCCCAACAATAAGCTCTCATAAGCGCCCGACCCCAAACAGATAGTGCTGTGGGTGATGATATAGTCTAGTCCGACTACTTTAAAGTGGTATAAAATATCCTGAAAGGGACGGTATAACGTGGCATCCAGACATCATTGAATTCATCATTTCAAAAATGCAAAACCCACGTATTTTACGTTTCTTAATTGAAACAACAAATGATGAAACGATTAAGAAGCTTGCGAAGGATAAGCTAAAATTCACTCCTTTAAAAGAGCAAGAAATAGCTATGTATCAAGGTATTTTAAATTTCAAAAACGTTCCTGGGTATGATGGTTTTAACGAAAATATTATTGCTGAAGCAGAAGATAAATTAATTACGGGCGGAACCTATAGTGTTCATAATTCAGAGTTTCTTACTGGAGCGAATATCTCAGTCTGCTTAACAAAAGATTTTATGGACGCAGTTGAAAATGGTGAGAACTATGAATTACGTTTCCCAGACGTTGAAAGCTATGATGCAGAAGGAATGAAAGTTTACAACGAAGAATGGCACAAAGTTGGTGACGTTCGTGAATGGGAAAAGCTTGGCTATAAGGTTCGAACTTACAGAAAAATTGAAGCGAAAGAGCTTTGGAACCTCATCAATATATGTGCGACTTATTCAGCCGAGCCAGGGATCTTTTTTATTGATAATGCCAACGATATGACGAATGCGAAAGCATACGGACAAAAGGTGGTTGCAACCAACCCGTGTGGGGAGCAACCTCTCGCACCATACTCAGTCTGCAACTTAGCAGCAGTAAACCTAGCAGAAATGGCCGATAAAGATACCAAAACGGTAGATTTTGAAAAACTAAAACAAACCGTAGCGGTAGGAGTTAGACTTCAAGACAATGTAATTGATGCTACTCCATATTTCCTTGAAGAGAACAAAAAACAGGCTTTAAGTGAGCGTCGTGTCGGTTTAGGCGTTATGGGTCTACATGATTTACTCATTTACTGTGAAACAGAATACGGCTCTGAGAAGGGCAACATTTTAATCGACAAAGTGTTTGAAACGATTGCAACTACTGCATATGAACAAAGTGTTGAATTAGCAAAAGAAAAAGGAAGCTTTCCATATCTTGTTGGTGAGACAGAAGAAGATACAAATCGCCTTCGAAATGCTTTTATCGAAACAGGGTTCATGCAAAAGATGCCCGAACACGTTCGCCAAGATATATTAGAATACGGAATCCGTAATTCACATTTACTAACTGTTGCTCCGACGGGTTCTACTGGAACAATGGTTGGCGTTTCCACAGGATTAGAACCATACTTCTCCTTCTCCTATTTCAGAAGTGGACGTTTAGGTAAGTTTATTGAAGTAAAAGCAGACATCGTTCAGGAATATTTAGATCGTAATCCAGAAGCAGATGAAAACAATCTTCCGCGCTGGTTTGTATCAGCTATGGAGTTAGCCCCTGAAGCACATGCCGATGTGCAATGCGTAATCCAGCGTTGGATCGATAGCTCCATTAGTAAAACGGTAAACGCACCAAAAGGATATAGCGTCGAGCAAGTTGAACAAGTATATGAGCGCTTATATCGAGGAGGAGCTAAAGGTGGAACTGTGTATGTTGACGGTTCCCGTGATTCACAGGTATTAACTCTAAAAGCAGAAGAAAATAGTACAAACGATACTTTTACTAGAGATAGACACAAACAACATGTTGTCCTTGTAGATACTATTACTCCACTACGTTCAACTGATGTTACAATTGGTTCAGAAGTTGGAAACACTTGTCCTGTTTGTAGGAAGGGGAAGGTTAAAGAAATCGGTGGCTGTAACACATGTACAAATTGTAATGCTCAATTAAAGTGTGGTCTATAAATGTATAGATAGTAGGAGTAATTACAATATTATGTGGTAAGGCACTTCTTTTGTTTCATAAAATTTTTTAGGGAAAAGGAGAGAGACTTATTTTGAGTCTCCCTCCTTTTTTATTGATTTATGGATAATCTAAATAAAATAGAAGGGGGTTTGAAAAATGTCATCAAATCTATATGCAGAAGAAAATACTCAAAAATTAACTCAATTAAAAGCTCTTGCACCAGAACAATTAAAAGCATTTAATGATTTTAATGTTGCTGTTTTTAAAGATGGTGCATTATCGAAAAAAGAAAAAGAAATTATTGCGGTCGCAATTACTCATGTAACGCAATGTCCTTACTGTATTAATGCTCATACCAAACATGCGAAAAAAGCAGGAGCTACTTTGGAAGAATTAGCTGAAGCTGTATTTGTAACTGCAGCAATTGAAGCTGGCGGTACCGTTACTCATAGTACCCATGTCCATAATGCTTTGGCTCAAGATGCATCAGATGTACTCTATGCTCGTTCCAACTTAAAAAATTTAGGTCACTTAGGCAAATTTGCACCAGATGGTTTTAAAGGTTATCAAGCCTTCAGTGCTGCAGCAACCGAAGCAGGTAAACTAACTGCAAAATTCAAAGAAATTATTGCTGTAGCAGTTGCAAACGCTACTCAATGTCCATATTGTATTGATGTTCATACAAAAAAGGCAGAAAAACTAGGTGTAACTAGGGAAGAACTTGCTGAAGCCATAATGGTAACCTCTGCAGTCTGTGCAGGTGGTTCTTATGCTCATATGGCTAATATGATTCAAAGTTACCAAGATTGAGTTTTATTTTAATGTCCATACCAAGCCTATTTTCCAAAATCTGAAGGCCAATATTTCAGATAAAAAAATATTTAGCCTGTACGCCGTACTATTTTATCAGGTTGCCGCTTAAAGATGTATCAATGAGAACATCGAGGGGAGTGGCACCCGATGGAGATAGATGGCGTTTTTTCTGGTGGAGGAGTAAAAGGTATTGCAATAATAGGAGCCGTAAAGGCCATTGAAGAAAAGGGATTTTCGTTTAAAAGAGTAGCAGGGACTAGTGCGGGTTCAATTATTGCGTCACTAGTTGCTGCTGGCTACTCTAGTGATGAAATTTTTAAAATGATGGACGAAATTAACTTAAAGGACTTTCTTGATCCTAGAAAAACTTTTCTTCCAGCGCCATTCGGAAAGTGGATTCTCCTTTACTGGCGACTTGGTTTATACAAAGGAAATGTACTTGAAGGATGGATTGCAGAAAAACTAGCTTTAAAAGGGTTAAGGACTTTTGCGGATCTGCCACCCAATAAACTTAGAGTGATAGCGTCAGACTTAACAAATGGGCGATTAGTTGTCATACCTAATGATTTACCGAATTACGGTATTCCAATAGGTTCATTTTCAATTGCCAAGGCAATTAGAATGAGCTGCAGTATACCTTACTTTTTTGAGCCAGTAAAAATAAAATCTGTGGATGGATGTAATGTTGTGGTGGATGGAGGCGTTTTGAGCAATTTTCCAATGTGGTTATTTGACCAGGAAAACGTGAAAAAGGTGAGGCCAGTTCTTGGAATAAAATTAACTACTAATGGTTCAAATCAACCGCCAAAAAATAACATAAACAATGCCATTCAAATGTTTGAAGCTTTATTTGAAACGATGAAGGATGCTCATGATTCTAGATATATTTCACGAAAGCATGAAAAGAATATCATTTTTATTCCAACCGAAGGTGTTCTGTCAACAGAATTTGATTTGTCAGACGAACGAAAACAGGCATTGTTTCAAGTAGGAGTACAATCTGCAAATGAATTTTTTAAAAAATGGTGTTATTAAATAATTTTCTAAAAATTACTCAGCTAAAAACATCAATTTTCGGCAGTGGAGAGAATTGATGTTTTTATTTATATAAAACAGAGTTAGTGAGAAATTTTGAAGTTAACAACAAAATTCATTATCATCAATGGGAACAAGTGAACATTCAAATAAGTTGTCAATAGATGAAGACTATGACACTATATAAGAATAGTGAGATGGGAGGAAATACATAATGTCAAATTTACCAAATTGTCCAGAATGTAATTCAGAATATACTTACGAGGATGGAACTAATTTTGTTTGTCCAGAATGTGGACATGAGTGGAATTTAGAAACAGAAAATAATGATGACCAAAAGATTATTAAAGATGCTAATGGAAATATTTTGAATGATGGAGATTCTGTTACAGTCATCAAAGATCTTAAAGTTAAAGGTAGTTCCTCAGTTTTAAAAGTCGGAACTAAAGTAAAAAATATACGATTAGTTGATGGTGACCATAATATTGATTGCAAAATTGATGGTTTTGGAGCTATGAGTTTAAAATCTGAATTTGTAAAAAAAATATAATAGTGCCATACGTAAAAAATCGAGCATCTTAAAACGAAGCTCGATTTTTCTTTTTGCTTTTTTTACCTTCAATCACGGTTAAATGAGCAGAGGATTTTTTTCGAATACTAGTCAATTTGGTAAGAGGCTGTGTTCGAGTGCCCTCAACTGGTTTTTTTCGATGAATTTTTTTCTTCGTTCGCTTTGCAGCTCTGAGAAAAGCCTTTTGTTCTTTTCTTTCAGGACTTGGTTTATAAAATCGATTAAATAGAAAGTATATGGTTAACCCGACCAAAATCATGATAGCTATTCTTTTAAAAAGAGCGGCAGGATTTTCAATTAAGCTACTACCGATTCCAATTAATGCAAAAATGATAATACTTATTACGAAAATAGATGAAATCCGATTTTTCAAGAACGCCACCTCCCTAAGAGCATCATAAACAATTTTAATGAGTTTTAAACAATTTATAGATGAATTCTTGTTTCATTTTATGCTTAGGACTTAGTGATTGAAACAGCTATTCACATACTGGACTGTGTATAGTTATATTCTACCCAAAGCGATGAAAACCCTCTAGAAATATCGATAGAAATTATATACTGAATGTTTTTTATAAATAAATTCACATTTAATGCAAATAATATGAAAAGCAACCCTTTTATTATGCTTTTATTTTAAAAGGAAATGAGTGTTTAGGTATAATTTGGAGGTGTAAATATGGTGGAAGAAAACAATAAATTAGAACAAGAGCACCATGAGAAACCAATGTCATTATTGGGTTTGTCAGTAATTACTGGATTGTTTGGTGGGATATTTTGGAGTTCAATTGCTTATTTAGCTTATGTGTTTAAATTTACTGAAATACGACCTAATGTGATACTTGAACCTTGGACAATAGGGGATTGGAAAGTAGGCTGGCTAGGAACAATAATTAGTATTATTATTATTGGTATGCTATCAATTGGTGTAGCATTAATATATTACTTTACTCTTAGAAAATTTAATCGAATGTATATTGGAATAGGATATGGTCTTGCTTTATTTTTAATAGTTTTCTTTGTGTTAAATCCTATTTTTCCTGGGATAGATCCATTTAAAGAATTAAGTAGAAATACGATTGTAACCTCCATTTGTTTTTACGTTTTATATGGGGTATTTATTGGTTTTTCTATCTCATACGAAGAAAGTGAAATCCAAAAATCGAAAGATTCGAAACAAAAAGAAGTTCGAAGCACGTAGGATGGTAGTCCTTTAGAAATAATTTGTGTTAGAATGTCTTATGGACATTCTTTTTTATAGTAGAATGCTAAAGACTTGTCGTGAGGGGTTAGCATGAAAAAAGTTCTCTTATTAAATGGCCCTAATTTAAATTTACTTGGGACACGCGAACCTGGAATTTATGGGGGAGACAGATTAAAAGATGTTGAAGAAATGGTTACAACGTTAGGTGGTAATTTAGGTTGGGAGGTATTTTGTTACCAATCTAATCATGAAGGAGATCTTATTGATCAAATTCATGAAGCTTTTTTTCAAGGATATTCAGGTATAATTATTAATCCTGGGGCGTATACCCACTATAGCTATGGAATTCGGGATGCAATTGCAGGGATTAACATACCGGTTATCGAAATACATATATCAAATATCCATGCCCGTGAATCCTTTCGGCATGTATCAGTGACAGCACCTGTCACTGCGGGACAAATCATTGGTTTTGGGGTAAAAGGATATGAGCTAGCATTAATAGCTCTAAATCAGTTAAGTTTGGAGAGGGGATAAATCATGGAGAAATTAGAAAAATTAAGAAATAGTTTTGAGAAATTAAATATTGATGGGCTTCTAATAGCAAGTAACTTTAACCGTCGATACATATCCAATTTTACAGGCTCGTCAGGTGTAGTTTTGATTAGCAGCGATAAGGCGCTTTTTATTACCGATTTCCGTTATGTAGAACAAGCGTCTAACCAATGTGAAGGGTTTGAAATTGTTCAACATACTGGAACTATTATTGAAGAGGTTGCAGCACAAGCGAAGAAATTGGGCATTAACAAGCTTGGGTTTGAGCAAGATCATGTAACATTTGGAACGTATCGTTCATATGAAAAAGCTGTAGAGGGAGAATTAGTTCCAGTATCAGGTGTGATTGAAAAGTTACGCTTGATTAAGACCCCTTCAGAGATTAAGATATTAAAGGAAGCAGCAGATATAGCTGATGCTGCATTTAAACACATTTTAGACTTCATCCGTCCTGGTAAAACAGAGCTTGAGGTCTCAAATGAATTAGAGTTCTTTATGAGAAAAGCAGGTGCTACTTCATCTTCATTTGATATTATTGTTGCTTCAGGTTATCGTGGGGCTCTTCCACATGGAGTTGCAAGTGATAAATTGATTGGAAATGGAGAGTTAGTTACACTAGATTTCGGTGCCTATTATAAAGGTTTCATTTCAGATATAACTCGTACTGTCGCAGTCGGAGAACCAAGTGCAAAATTAAAAGAAATCTATGATGTTGTATTAGAAGCACAATTAAGAGGTATGGCTGGAATTAAACCTGGAATGACTGGTAAAGAGGCAGATGCATTAACGAGAGACTATATTACAGAAAAAGGGTACGGGGAATACTTTGGACATTCTACAGGACATGGAATTGGTCTTGAAGTTCATGAGGGACCTGCGTTATCTTCAAAATCTGATATTATTCTTGAACCAGGAATGCTTGTAACTGTTGAACCTGGTATTTACATCCCTGGTTTAGGTGGAGTCCGTATAGAGGATGATACTCAAATCACTGAAACTGGAAACGAAACTTTAACTCATTCAACAAAAGAGCTCATTATTCTGTAATGACTATCTAGGAGGAACTATTAGTATGAGCATGACATCTGTAAACGATTTTCGTACTGGATTAACCATTGAAGTAGATAACGGCATATGGCGCGTTATGGATTTCCAACATGTAAAACCAGGTAAAGGAGCTGCATTTGTACGTTCTAAGCTTCGTAATCTTCGCACTGGTGCTGTTCAAGAGAAAACATTTCGTGCTGGTGAAAAAGTAGCTAAAGCACAAATTGATAATCGTAAAATGCAGTATTTATATGCTAGTGGAGATCAACACATTTTCATGGATCAAGAATCTTATGAACAAATCGAACTTCCAGCATCTGCTATTGAATACGAATTGAAGTTTTTAAAAGAAAACATGGAAGTACACATTATGTTATATCATGGTGAATCACTTGGTGTTGAACTTCCGAACACAGTTGTATTAGAAGTAACTGATACTGAACCAGGTATTAAAGGAGATACTGCTTCCGGTGGCACTAAGCCTGCGATTCTTGAGACAGGATTATCCGTTCAAGTTCCTTTCTTCATTAATGCTGGAGACAAATTAATTATCAATACTACTGAATCTAGTTACGTTTCTCGTGCATAATAAGTAGAAATTCAAAAGGACGAAATCTTATTGATTTCGTCCTTTTAATTATATTTCTTCTCATTTTCAATTATAATTAGCGATTCAACTTGCACACTATAAAGGAGTTTTGTTTTAAATATAGAATTAATGATTGAGCGATTATTACTGGGAGTGAAGATATGAATAATAATGTTATAGATTATATTGTTACCTGTATGGCAACTAATAGTTTAGTTCCTAATATTCAGAGAATACAAACAGAACATAGGATGAAATTAGCTGAATTTTGGGGGATTAAGGAAGGAAGTAAAGTATTAGAAATAGGCTGTGGACAAGGTGACACAACGGCAGTGTTAGCATACTTAGTTGGAGAAAAGGGCTTTGTTCAAGGGATAGATATAGCAACCCCTGAATATGGTAGTCCAATAACAATAGGTGACTCCATTGACTTTTTAAAAAAATCAGAGTTAGGTCATCGAATAAAAGTAGATTTTGAAATTGATATTCAATCTACAGAAGTGAATTATTCAGAAGGATATTTTGATTATGTTATTTTGTCCCATAGTTCATGGTACTTAAATTCATCTGAGGAGCTTCTCGCTATACTTCGGAAATTAAAAAAGTGGGGAAAAACCTTATGTTTTGCGGAATGGGATATTAGAATCCAGTCAGACCAACAATTACCACATTTTTTATCAGTACTCATCCAAGCGCAATATGAGTGTTTTAAGCAGAATAGTAACTCAAATGTGAGAACTTTGTTCACTCCAATGGATCTTCTGGAGATTTCTCAGGAAGCGGGATGGAATATTGTTGACGAGACTTCAATTTACTCCTCGAATCTACAGGATGGAGAATGGGAAGTAAAACAAACTTTAACTGATTATCAAAATGAGCTTAATAATATTGATCATATGCCAATTAAATTACATACTCTAATTAAATCTGAAATATTATTATTAAAGGATTCGCTAAAAAAAGGGCCAATCAAGCCGATGCCAACCTTTAGTTTTATAGCTGAATAAGTTGTTTTTGTGAGTCATTCTTTAAGGGATGGCTTTTTTGATGTGGGAATAATCTACTAATAGAAATAAATTAAATTCTATTTACAAATTAAAAACGTCACTATTTAGTAAGAATTATAAGATAAAGAACGACTGTTCATCTGATAGAATGAAACTATAAATACTTTATTAATTGAAAGAGGTGATTGTAGTGAAAAAGTTAAAGTTCACTTCACTCTTACTTTCAGGAATTCTAGCGGTTGGTTTTGTGTCTGGATGTAGTTCTAATAAAGAAGTAGTTAAGCTTGATCCAAAGCATAAGCCGTTACCTGATTATGTGTTGAATACGTCGGAAAAAATTATTGAAACGTATACGATGGCAGCAACGTATCCCGAAGTAGTTGCATCTGTCCCTTGTTATTGTGGGTGTAATGAACAAGATGGCCACATGAGCAACCTAGATTGTTATATTGATCAAATGGGTCCGGATAACGAAGTTCAAGAATGGGATGCAATGAGTATATCCTGAGACATCTGTATAGACATCGCCCGGGAGGCGGTAGAGATGCATCAAGATGGTAAAGAGCTTAAGGATATTCACCGTTTAATCAAAGAGAAGTATAAAGATTTTGGTGAGCCAACCCCAACGCCTGAACCGAAGTAGGGGATAAATGTGAAAAAAATATTAATTGGTATTTATATACTCGTAACATTAGGAATAATTTTCCTTCTAATTCAATTGAATCCTAAGGAAAAAAAAGATTTGGTAGCGATTGAAGCGGGAGAAAAACTCTATATGCAAATGTGTTCATCCTGCCATGGAAATTCTGGCCTAGGTGAAGGTGCTAAACAAGGGACAGCGCTAAATAATCAACAGTTCCTTAGCACTGTATCTAATCAGGACCTAATTCATTATGTAAAGTATGGTAGAGAAGGGACGATAATGCCCGATTATAAATTTCTTTCAGATGAGCAACTAAATCAGCTTGTAGCGTTCATGCGAGATTGGCAGACAGAAAAAATTCATTTTGATGCTCCTGAAACAATCTCTGGTGATATTGATAATGGGGAAAAAGTATATGGATTATATTGCCTGAGTTGCCATGGTGTCGATGGTGTAGGTAAAAAGAAAATGGGGACGGCTTTGTCAAATCCTCAATATTTAAAATACACCACTGATCAACAAATATGGATTAGTACCGCTTATGGACGAGATAAAACTAGAATGTCAGCTTCCTTAGAAGGGCTTGAGGGAGTTCGGCAATTAAGTAAAGATGAAATAACGGATGTCATTAGCTTTATTCGTTCATTTGAGAAAAAGTAAGAACCTTGGATTAGCGAATCCAAGGTTCTTACTTTTTGAACAAATTATTTTTCAACTTCGCCATTCCACTTATTCATCCCACCGGTCATGTTATATACGTCATCCCTTTTTCCATTTTTAAAACAATCCAGGTAAGTGTACTTTTGGCAAATTGTGAATTCTTTATGAAATAATTTTGTCAAAATAGAAACGTTTTATAGCCTTTTACAAAATGTTCAATATTGCTGCAACTATGAGGGCTGTTAAGGGATTATATTTATTTCAAAGAGGACTATAGTGAAAAAGTATGACAAAAGAATATCGGGGAGCGTCAATTAATGAGGAGGATTTACATGTTAAAAAAACTAATGGCTTTCGTGTTCATTACGACACTCATAGGAAGCTTTTTTCTAAAAGATGTGAGTGCAAATGAAGCGTTTCAAGCAGAAAAATTCCCCTACAAGGAAATGCAAGTCCAAGTAATGCCAGAGTTTGATTATCCAAAGGATTGGTCAAAAGAGAAACCATCTTTATTAGTAGGGTATTTTGGAACATTTGTTAATAAAAGTGGTTCCGAATACAGTGGGGAAATAACATTTCCTCTCCCAGTTGATGATCCAGACTTTGAAATGTACCTGGCAGCTGAGTTTCCAGAAGCGAATAAGCCTGAAGTCCAAGTAGAATATAGGATTGACCAAGAACAGAAATTGATTATTTGGAAGCCTACTAAACCGATTGAAACAGATGCTACTTATAATTATGTCATTGAGTACTACGCAAACCCAATTGAAGTAAAGGATACAAAATCTTTCAATTATAGATTTACTCCTCCTGCTAATATGGAACAATTAAACATCGTATTCTACGCACCAATTAATTCAAAAGATTTTACGATGGAACCTAAAGCAACAAATGAATCAAAGAGTGAGTACGGGGAAGAAATTCATCATTACCAATATTTAAACGCTAAAAAGGGAGCCGAAGTTTCATATAAAGCCTCCTATGT
The DNA here is from genome assembly GCF_917563885.1 of Pseudoneobacillus rhizosphaerae. Lineage (GTDB taxonomy): Bacteria > Bacillota > Bacilli > Bacillales > Cytobacillaceae > Pseudoneobacillus > Pseudoneobacillus rhizosphaerae. The sequence goes on along the minus strand of NZ_CAKJTG010000018.1, from coordinate 51,037 downwards.
AAAAAAAGATAATGCCTCATCTATGTCAGTCATCAGTACAATGGATCCACCAAATGATGAGAATCATCAAGGAACTTCCGGAACAACCGCAACTGAACAAGTTCTGAAGAATAGCGGAGGAACTAGTAAAGCATCAAACCGTCCCTTTATTGATACAACAGGAGCAGTTATCATTGGCTTTTCCATGATCATTATGGGTGTATTCATATTCCTTGGTTTTAAAGGAAAAAAATCGGTACCATCACCAAAGAGTCCAGTTTCAAAAGAAGAAACCAAGGGTTCAAAGAATACTAAAAAAGTAGATTCAAAGAGTAATGAGAAAAAACTACTTCGCAGCATGTTAATGACTGGTGAAATTGATCAACAAACATACGATGAAAAAATTAAAAAGTTAGGTTAAGGAGCGAGCTAAAAGTGAAGAAAAATACGATGGTTTCAATTGGCGGATTAATAATAGCTGGAGCGATAGTGTTTTTATTAATGGCTGCAACACCTGGTTCAAGTGGTGTAGAGATTACCCTGAAGGAGTTAAATGGAAACCAACAAAAATATGAAGAAAATTATGTAACAGTTGAAGGATTATTAGTTGAAGAGTCTATTGAATGGGATGCAGATAAAATTGAGCTTCAATTTGATGTAAAAGATAACGAAGGAAATAAGCTCCATGTTACCCATAATGGAGTAAAGCCAGATAACTTTACTGAAGGTGTAATCGTAATACTTCAAGGAAATCCTGCAAAAGAGCAAGGCGAATTTATTGCTGAAACTGTAAAAACAAGATGTCCATCTAAGTATGAAGGTCAAGATATGGAAAATTATGATCCTGAATCACATAAAGACAAATTAAATAAGCCTTCTTCTGAATCAGAAGGAGAAAAATAGCACTCAAAGTAGGTGACTTAAATGTATTTAGTCGGAAATCTATCCATTTATATTGGCCTTGCCATTTCAATCTTTTCATTATTAATTTTTATTATCGGCATTTACAAACAAGATCAAAGATTTATAAATAGTGGAAAAGGCGGAGTATTAGCAGCGTTTATTTGTACCGCAGTCGCATCCGCCATTCTATTATACTTACTTGCTACAGAACAATTTCAATTCCAATATGTCCATGATTATACAAGTAGTGAGCTTCCATTAATCTATAAACTTACTGCATTTTGGGCTGGTAACTCTGGTTCCTTACTGCTTTGGTCATTATTTTTATCTATGTACACAGTAATGGTAGTTTTCTCGAAGAAAATGAAAGGGAACCCAATGGTCCCTTATATAGCTTCTATTATGCTAACAAATGTTATTTTCTTCTTCTTTATTTTAGGATTTGTAGCTAAACCGTTTGTTTTATTAGACGAAGTTCCGATTGAAGGTAAAGGTTTAAATCCAATGCTTCAAAACCCTGGGATGATCCTACATCCAGTAACCCTGTATCTAGGATATGTCGGTCTTGCCGTACCTTTTGCTTTTGCAATGGCGGCACTTATTTTAAGAAATATGGATGATTTCTGGATAAAAATGACTCGTCGCTGGACGATTCTAGCTTGGATGTTCTTAAGCTTAGGAAATATCCTTGGTGGTCAATGGGCCTATGTAGAATTAGGATGGGGTGGATATTGGGCATGGGACCCGGTTGAAAATGCATCATTTATGCCGTGGTTAACTGCAACAGCATTCTTACATTCTGTCATGATTCAAGAAAGAAAAAATATGTTAAAGGTTTGGAATGTTAGTTTGATCATCACGTCTTATGCACTTACACTCTTTGGTACGTTTTTGGTTCGAAGCGGAGTTCTAACCTCGGTGCATGCATTCGCAGATTCAAATCTAGGATTATATTTTTTAATCTTCATGGCATTTGCAGTCTTAGGTGGACTTTATGTCTTGATGAGTCGTTACAACTTAATTAAACGGGATGCAGGGCAATTTCATTCGTTTTTATCGAAAGAAAGCAGCTTTTTAATTAACAATCTATTATTAGTTGGTGCAGCATTTGCGGTATTCTGGGGAACTATTTTCCCACTAGTTTCGGAGGCTGTTAGGGGAACGAAAGTAACTGTCGGAATTCCATACTTTAATGCAGTCCAATCACCTATTTTATTATCGATGTTGTTTGTAATGGCAGTATGCCCATTGATTGCATGGCAGCGCTCAAGTGCGAAAAATTTAAGAAAAAATTTCTTGTATCCATCCATATTTGCAATCATTGCTATGGTCTTAATGGTAGTTATAGGAGTTAGAAAGACTTGGGCAGTTATCGGATATGGTGTCATTGCTTTCTTATTAATCACTCACTACCTTGAATTTTATCGCGGAGTAAAAGCTCGTCGCAAGATGACTAAAGAAAATATACCAGTAGCACTTTGGCGTTTAATGGTCCGTAATCGTAGAAGGTATGGTGGATACCTAGTCCACTTAGGTATTGCTTTTATAGCAATGGGGATTATTGGTTCGCAGAACTATGATTTAGAAACGATGAAGACCGTAAAACTAGGTGAATCTATTGAAATAAAAGATTACAAGATTATTTATGAAAAATTAGACCAACGTAAAGAAGGAATAAACGATATTATTTACGCGGATTTAAGAATTTTTCAGAATGGTAAACCACTAGGTGTTATGGAACCTGAAAAGGTTTTCTACGGAAACTGGGAGCAACCATCCTCAGAGCCGGCAATTGTGAATTCATGGAAAGAAGACTTATACCTTGTATTAAGTGCTTGGGAAAATGACGGTAGAGCTACCTTTATTGTAAAAATTAATCCTATGATGAACTGGTTATGGCTCGGCTCAATTATTCTAGTAATCGGAACATTATTCGCAGTGTGGAGTGGGAAGTACGGAAATATAACACCTAGATACTCTGGCTCGAAAAGAGAGGTGTCATAATATGAAAGTAATTTTACAGGTTATTACTCTCTTAGTAATATTTTTGATTCCGTTCGCATCTTGGCAACCTGTTTCTGCAGAGGAACAAACAGAAAAAGTGGAACAAAAGGAAGAATTTGATTATAAATCAGCTGAATTTAAGGGGGTCGCATCTCAGTTTAAATGTACTTGTGGATGTGGCCAGGACCACTACGAATGCGATCCTAGTACATGCAATTTAACAACTGAATGGAAAGCAGACTTTGTTGAAATGATGAATAAAGGTATGGATAAAGATGAAATCCGCAAATATTATGTCGACATTTATGGTGAAGAAATCCTTACGGCTCCTGAGAAGAAAGGCTTTAGTTTAACAGCATGGGTAACACCCTTTGTTGTATTAGCAGGTGCTGGTTCAGGCGTGTTTTTCGTTATTCGAAGATGGGTTCGTAGAAAAAATGATAATGATACACCCACGTTAATGGACGAGAATTTAACTACAGATGAGACTGAAAACGAAATTCTTCAATCAATGATTGATGAAGAACGGAAAAAGTTTTTTTAGGATGTGAATGAAATGGAAATTTCAGTATTATCAATGATTGCTTCAGCAGTACTAGTCTTAGTGTGTATGTATCTAATCATCTCACCATTTTTCAAAAATGAATTGAACTTGTTTCAACCAGTGATTGATTTGACTGCACATGATCATAAAGCTGCGTTAATGACTACCTTAAATGAAATTGAGTTTGAACATAAAATGCATAAAATATCTGATGAAGATTATAAAAAGTTGAAAAAACAGTATGAAGTGTTGCTAGCAGATCTAATCAAGGATAATCAACAAATGGATCAAAAAGAAGTGGATCATGATTTATTAAAAGCAGTAGAAGAGGAAATTGAAAATGAGCTTCGTAGAAGAAAAGAAGAGCAAGGGAGGAAGTAGGATGAAAAAGTTTTGGTTTAGCTTGATTTTCTGCTTCTTACTTACTCCTTCCTTACTTGTGTCAGCATTTGGTCAAACACCTGTTTATGTTGATATGGAATACATTATCATCAGACCTAGTGATGAGGGCACTGTTGCTCTTATGCATATGACAAGTGTTAAGAACCTACTGGAAGAAGAGTACAAAGGTGATGGGCAATCGAAGACGGTCTTAACAGTCAACATTCCAAAAGGGGCTACCAACCTACAAGTTCACGATAATTCTTTAGGGATGACTGAAATAAACAGTGGATTTACAACAACTAAAGCAATTCCAGCCAAAGAGTCGATTATCCTTCCATATAGCTACTGGCTAGAGAATAGTAAGGATGGGATTGAGTTTCAATATCCTTATCCAGTTCAAGCTATGCAAATTTTAGTTCCAGAAAAATCTGGCAGTCTAATGATTCAAGGGTTAGAGTATACGATCCAAGATTTATTTGAATTTGAAGGTCAGAAATACTATGGCTATAATATTGCAGGCATAGCTGAAGACCAACCGTTTACTGTTATTTATGATCAAGAGAAACAGCCTTCTCCAGATCAAATTCAAGCAGCCATTGATGAGAATGCTACAACAGCTAATAAGGAAAATGCTGAGAGTGATAATGCTGCTTTAGGTGATATTACTCATTCCGCTCCCGTTTTTCATAATCCTGGACATATTCGTATGTGGTATCAATCACCATTAAGTGGTTTTGAGCCCCATGTTTTAATGATTGTGCTTGCTGTAATTCTACTTGGTGGAACTGGCTATTATTCCTACTTTAGGTGGAAAGGTAAGTTGCTTGAAGATCAACGATTGTCAGATAAAGAAGAGCAAGCCTTTCTACTATTAATTAATAAACGAAAAGCAATAATGGATAAAATTGAAGAGCTTGAAGAGAACTATACTGATGGACAGATTTCGGATGAAGACTATCAAAAAAAATTAGAAGCTTTCAAGCACCACCTCTTACAGGTTAAATTGAATCTACAAAAATATACCGAGTAAGGGGGATTAAAGTGATACAGACAAAACAGCTTATCAAACGTGTAGGCGATAAGGTCATTCTTAGGGGTGTAAACTTATCTATAAAAGAAGGGCAAACCGTTGCCATATTAGGTCCAAATGGGGCGGGTAAAAGTACCATTTTGAAAGTTATTGCGACCTTAATAAAACCATCTAGTGGGGAAGTATTGATTAATAATAAGGAAATAAAGAAGCATGCACTTGAAGTTAAATCGTTGATTGGTTATTTACCACATGCAAGCTTACTTTATGATCACTTTACACCATTAGAGAATCTAATATTATTTGGAAAATTATATGGCGTAAAGGACGTTGAGAAACGGGCTAAAGAATTAATCGAAAAAGTTGGCTTATCCTTTTTCCTACATGAGCCTGTTAAAAGCTTTTCAAGAGGAATGATTCAAAGAGTAGCTATCGCTCGTGCAATTGTTCATGAACCAAGAATCATATTGCTAGATGAACCCCATACAGGACTTGATCAACAGGCGATTGTCATATTAAATAAAGTAATCCTTGAGATGAAGGCCCAGGGCACTACAACAGTGATGGTAACGCATGATTTTAAACAAGCGGCAGAAATTTGTGACCGAATTATTATAGTGAAAAATGGTAAGATTGTCGATGATTTTATGCTAGAGAATAACAATCTCGATTTAGTTTTTGATAAATACGCATTACTAACGGAGGGAGTCGTATGAGTATATTTACTAATGCTCTCTCTATAGCTTGGAAGGATTTATACTCTGAATGGAAGACTAGACAAGTACTAACCACAATGATCATCTTTGCAGGTTTGGTCATAGTAGTTTGTAGTTTTGCTTTTGACCCAACTAATAACACGACAAAAGCAGTTATACCAGGTGCCATTTGGATTATCATTGTTTTTTCAGGGATTTTAGGGCTTAATCGTTCCTTTGTTTCAGAGCAAAAAAATGATAATATGCATGCTCTATTAACAGCACCATTAGATGCAGCAAGTATTTATTTAGGGAAATTTCTAGCTAACTTTATCATGCTGTTAATTGTTGAAATTGTGGCGATACCATTTTTATTCTTACTTTTTGATTTTCGTGAAATGGGGAGTTTTCCTTATTTTATACTAGTCTTATTTATTGGTAGTTTTGGTTTTGTAGCAATAGGAACGTTTCTCGCTGCTTTAGCGGCCAATTCAAGGAGCAGTGAAATGCTGCTACCGATTATGTTGTTCCCACTGGTTAGTCCTATTCTAATTGGTGCAGTTCAGGCAACAAAAATCATCCTTACAAATATTGATAAATTGCCTAATGCCATTTCCTGGATACAGTTAATTGGTGGTTATAATGTTATTTTCTTCGTATTATGTGTCTTATTATTTGAATATGTGTTGGAGGTGTAGAAATGAAGACAACATTAAATTTAGAGCAAGAACCGTTCACTAAGCTTAAGGATTCACTTGTCCACAGGGTATTAGTATGGGCTACAATTATATCTATTTTAACTTCCTTCTACTTAATATTTATTTACGCACCATTAGAAACTACTATGAGAGAAGTACAGAAAATTTTCTACATTCATGTTAGCTCAGCTTGGGTTGCTTTTCTAGCATTCTTTGTCGTATTTGTCCTTAGTATTATGTATCTAGTAACTCGGAAAAGAATTTATGATATTTATGCTGGTATATCAGCAGAAATTGGAGTTGTTTTTACAACCATCGTTATGACAACAGGTCCGATTTGGGCGAGATCTTCATGGAATACGTGGTGGGCTTGGGAACCAAGATTAACGACGTCGTTAATTCTTTGGTTCATCTATTTAGCTTATATCATGATTCGTCAAATGGATGGTGCTTGGGATAAGAAAGCTCGACTATCTGCCGTGTTTGGGATTATTGGATTTATTGATGTTCCTATCGTATTTATGGCTATTCGCTGGTGGCAATCTAAATTCCATCCAATCGTGTTTGGAGATGGTCCTAGTCAAAAAGGTGGCGGTGTTGAACCAGAAATGCTAGTTGCCTTAATTACTATGACAATCTCATTTACGCTTTTGTACGTAGTGTTATTACAAAAGGGTGTTTATTTAGAAAAAGCCAAAATTACAGTTGAAAATTGGAAAGAAAAATTACGTGAAAAATTAGTCGGCTAATAAAAGGGTGTCTTCGCAGAAATTGTTGTTTTTCGAAGACATATTAATTCCCGTATAAAATATGGGTTTCGTGCTCTTTTCCTTACTCAAAAAAAATTCACACTTAAGAAATTGGTAGATAAAACCGTAAAAATCCAAATTCCGATTTTTACTTTGATTCAAATAGCACCAAAGTTTACGAAAAGAGCCTAATCAAAGGGAGGAAACGAAAATGGCATATATGTTAGGTGCGTATTCAGTAGCTTGGGTAATTATATTTGTTTATTTATTAACCATTGGAAAACGCCAAACAAAAATTGTTAAGGAAATTGAATTTATTAAAGAAATGGAAAAGTAAGTAATGCCCAGTTTAGGGGGATATATATGAAAAAAGAAACACTCATTAAGTTAATCGTGTTGGCAGGGGTAATGGCTATGTTTATATTTTTTGCCATTAGTTTACGGCAGCAGAGTGGAGATATTACGGGGGTAGGTGAGACAGCCTACAACTTTGAAATGGAAGATTTGGATGGAAAACTACAAAAGTTATCGGATTATAAGGGCCAAGTAGTAATCTTAAACTATTTTGCCACCTGGTGTACACCTTGTATTGATGAAGCTCCAGAATTGGAAGCTTTTGAACAAGAATATGGTGATCAATTTAAGCTACTAATCATCGACAGAGGGGAAACTAGGGATCGAGTAAAAAAATATGTGGCAAAATATAAAACAACTTCCACTTTTTTATTCGATTATAATCATAAAATATCCAAAAAGTATAATGTAGTAGCTCAGCCAGAGACATTTGTCATTGATCAAGCTGGAACGATTAGAGAACACCATATTGGACCTATTAGTAAGTCAGATCTTTATGCATTAGCATCAAAGTACCATTAAAACTATTAAAAAAGCAAAGATTTGGAGGGATTTACCCAAATACTTTGCTTTTTTAATAGTTTTTATGTGTTTTCCTTTTAAGAATATAGGTACTTCACCAACACATCAGCATTAAACTGAAGGATTCCTGGCTGAAATTGTTCAGTTGACACACCTTTAACAAACGTCAATTGCGGCTCAATCGGCCCATTTACCTTTCTAAGTTCTTCAACGTGTACAGGAGTAGAACTCCATTTAACTTTTAAATTATCCACAATTACCTCTGCCTTTTCATGTGCATTTCTTAAAGCTCTTTTTAATGCTTGTAAATAGTAAGGATTTGGATCAGATACACTAAATTGAACATTTGAAACATTATTTGCCCCTGCTTCAATAACTCTATTAATAATTGCCCCTAGCTGATTAACTGCATCTAAAGTTACTTTCAATAAATTCGATACACGATACCCACGGAAAATCTGTTTTCCATCTACATAGTCGTATTCAGTACTTACTTGATATTCTACTGTTTGCACATTCTTCTGAGGAACATTAAAGGTACTTAATACAGAAATAATCCTAGAAATGGTGTCTGAATTCTCTTTTTGAGCTTCGGTTAAATCCTTCCCTTCAGTAATTACACCAATCGTTGCAGATGCTTGATTAGGTACTGCCGTCACCATTCCTTCTCCGATTACCTTAATTATATTCTTATTCTCTAATCCCTCATTTTGATTTCGATAGACTGAACGATAAGGATAATACATGTTTATTCCTCCCTTTCCTCTCCTTATATAAGTATTTTCGATTGTATTCGAACATTCTAAAATCCTCAAAAATCAAAATCTATTAAAAAATTTCAGATTATAAAATATAAATGAAAGTCATAATGTGTCCAAGCAGGCATACATTTTAAATAATGAGAGATTGACCTCGAGGAGGAGACACATGGAAACAGTCCTATCCTTTTTACCAAAAACAATAATAGAACAATTAGAGCAGATCCCTCCTATTCAGAAATTAGAGATTGAGGAAATCCGAATTCGAACCAATCGTCCTATCGAAGTAACAATGGGAGGAAGAACTATTTTTCTTCCTTATTTAATCAATGTTGAAGATGCTAATCAGCTATTAAACAAAATTAGCCATCATTCCATCTATGCTCTTGAAGAGGAGTTAAGGCGAGGGTATATCACGATTGATGGAGGTCATCGAATTGGACTAGCTGGTAAGGTTATATTAGAGGCTGGAAAGGTAAAAGCATTAAGGGATATTTCATCCTTTAATATTCGAATAGCAAAAGAGAAAATCGGTATTGCCGAAACATTAATACCTGCTCTTTATGATCAACAATGGAAACATACGATGATTATTGGTCCTCCTCAGACGGGAAAAACGACTTTATTAAGGGATCTAGCAAGAATCGTTTCATCTGGTGATCATAAAAACGGTATACCTGCTAAAAAGGTAGGAATTGTCGATGAAAGGTCTGAAATAGCTGGATGTGTCAATGGTATTCCACAATTAACCTTTGGTCCTAGAATCGATGTATTAGATGCTTGTCCTAAAGCAGAAGGAATGATGATGATGATTAGGTCTATGAGTCCTGATGTGTTAGTGGTGGATGAAATAGGTAGATTAGAAGATACTGACGCAATATTAGAAGCTGTAAATGCAGGAATCAAATTGATTATGACAACTCATGGTGATTCGTTCGAGGAAATCCGAAAACGTCCTAGTTTACAAGCAATCCTGAAACTTGAGATTTTTCAGAGGTACATTGAGTTAAGTCGAAGTAACGGTCCAGGTACCATTACAAGGATTAAAGACATCAATGGCAATGAGATTTCAAGTAAAGTGAGAGTGACCTAAATGATGAAAATCATTGGAGCCATATTCATCATTGTCGCCACTACTTGGACGGGGTTTGAAGCTTCTAGACATTTAAGCGAAAGGCCAAGACAATTAAGGCTTTTAAAATCAGCCTTACAATCGCTTGAAGCAGAAATAATGTATGGACACACACCGTTACATGAAGCGGCTAGAAGGTTATCAACCCAATTAGCTAAGCCTATATCCTGGTTCTTTGAATCATTCGCTAAAAAGCTAACAGAATCGGATACAACTGTTAAAGATGCTTGGGAATCAAGCCTTAAGGAGATATGGAAGTTAACTGCTTTTAAACAATCAGAATATGAAATTATGAAGCAATTTGGAGAGACGCTTGGTCGTCACGATCGTTTGTCCCAGCAAAAGCATATTTTGCTCACACTTTCTCATCTAGAAAGAGAGGAAATGGAAGCAAGGGATAGGCAATCCAAATATGAAAAAATGGTAAAAAGTTTAGGCTTTCTTTCGGGATTATTACTAATCATTTTATTGTTGTAGCTATAGGAGGAGAATTAATGGGGTTAGAGGTCGATATCATCTTTAAAATCGCTGGAGTTGGAATCGTGGTAGCCTTTTTACACACCATTCTCGATCAGGTTGGTAAAAAGGAATATGCACAATGGGTGACACTCTTTGGATTTATCTACATTTTATTTATGGTCGCAAACATAGTAGATGATCTATTTCAGAAAATTAAATCAGTCTTTTTATTTCAAGGTTAAAGGAGGATTCCCGCCATTGAAATTTTGCAAATCGTTGGCATAGCACTTGTAGCTACCTTTTTAGCCCTTATTGTAAAAGAACAAAAACCAAATTTCGCTTTTCTATTAATTGTCTTTGTTGGTTGTGCAATTTTTCTCTTCCTTGTTGATCAAATCTATGCCATTTTCCAAATGCTTCAAAAGATAGCTGTAAATGCTAATGTGAATTTAATCTATGTGGAAACGATATTAAAAATTATTGGAATAGCCTATATTGCTGAATTTGCTGCTCAAATTACCAAAGATGCTGGTCAGGGAGCGATTGCTTCAAAAATAGAACTCGGAGGGAAAATATTAATTTTAGCCATGGCAATTCCAATCTTAACAGTAATGATTGAAACCATAATTCAACTCATTCCTAATTAAGAATCAGCAATATCTTTCAAAAAAGGGGTGTACTATGAAGCAACGGCTCCCGACCTTAATAATCATACTAATTCTATTTTCTCTTCTTTTTACTCCAGTTGTCCAAGCCATACAAGAGACGAGCCAAGGCGAAACGCCTAAAACACCTCAGCAACTGGTTGAGTTACAGTTAGAATCGTTGAATATCGACGAATTAAAGCAATATTGGGAAGATGTCAAACACCAATATGGTGGATTTTTACCGGAAAGTCAAAAGGGAAGTTTATACGATTTTATTAAAGGTGAGAAACAATTTTCTTTTAAACTATGGTTTTCTGGTATGTTTAAATTTGCTTTTCAGGAATTTATTATGAATGGAAAATTGTTAGGTTCTTTAATTTTATTAACTATCTTTAGCATGTTTCTTCAAACCTTACAAAATTCGTTTGAGCAAAGCTCCATTAGTAAAGTCGCTTATGCAATTGTTTTTATGGTCCTTATGATAATTGCCTTAAATAGCTTCCATGTCGCTATTAATTATTCGATGGACGCCATAAATACTATGATCTCGTTTATTTTAGCCTTAATCCCATTACTGTTGGCATTAATTGCATCCTCTGGTGGACTGATTTCAGCAGCTTTCTTTCATCCAGTCATACTTTTTCTAATGAATTTAAGTGGTGTATTTATCCAATATGTCGTACTACCCATGCTATTTTTATCCGCATTACTAAGTATTGTAAGTACACTCACAGAACACTACAAGGTTACACAGCTGGCCAATCTTTTAAGGAATTGGAGTATTGGTTTACTAGGATTATTCTTAACTGTATTTCTTGGAGTTATTTCTGTTCAAGGTGCCTCAACAGCCATCACAGATGGAGTAACAATTCGAACAGCCAAATTCATTACTGGAAATTTCATTCCGGTAATAGGACGAATCTTTACAGATGCCACAGATACAGTTATTAGCGCATCTGTTTTACTCAAAAATACGGTTGGGATAGCAGGGGTAGCGATTTTAATTTTAATTGCCGCATTCCCAGCCATAAAAATTTTAATGATTGCCTTTACTTATAAATTTGCTGCGGCAATTCTTCAGCCACTTGGTGGAGGACCAGTTATTTCTTGCTTGGATATTATTAGTAAAAGTGTTATCTATGTTTTTGCAGCCTTAGCCATCGTTTCACTTATGTTCTTTCTGAGTATTACAGTCATTATAGCAGCCGGAAACTTAACCATGATGGTAAGGTAGGTGAGAAAAAAGTGCAATTTTTAACAGAATGGGTTACTAATATCATTATTTTCGTTTTATTAGCTACTGTAATTGATATGTTGTTACCAAATACCAATCTACAGAAATACACAAAAATTGTTACTGGACTATTATTAATAGCAATTATACTGACCCCAGTATTAAAACTAATTTCAAAGGATTTTGAGACTGCGCTGCAATCTATCCCTATTTTTGAAGGTACTGAAGAAAAAAATATGGAAAATTTAATAGAATTGAAGAAAAAAGAAATACAAGCCTCACAACGTGCATATATTTTAGAAACAATGGCTGTCCAACTAAAAGAGGGCACTGCGGAGGAGTTGATGAATCAATACGGCTTAGAAGTCGCAAACATTGATATTACACTTGATGAAACAACCAAACAGTCTTTCCCAGACAACCTCCAAAAAGTCATTGTTCAGTTAAAGCAATCAGAAGAAGAAGCTAATGTCGTTGCAGTGATCAAGCCAGTGGAGATTAACACCAATCAACCTTCACAAACAAAACGATTGACAGCTCAATCAGAAGAGATTACATCGCTTCTAGCTGAAAGATGGAATGTATCAGAAGGTGCTATTGAAGTTTTGATTGAAGGGGAGGTGACAGACAATAATGGACCGTAAAGGACCCATTTCATGGTTAAAACAATTGCTGTCAAAAAGTGAAAAACCAGAGAAAAAAAATACTAAATATCAGTATTTATTAATTGTTGGAATTTTTGGAACAACGATAATGTTGGCAAACAACATTCTATTCTCTGATACAAAAAAGGGAGAAACAGTTCCTACCTTTCAAAATCAAACGGTGACTGAGGAAGATGTGGAGGCATTTGGAAATAAGACTGGTGGTGCTGGAAACGACACCATTTCTGATTATGAAAGTGCCTATGAAGCTGAGCTTAAAGATGCCTTGGAACAAATGCTTGGTGTCAATAAGGTATCGGTCATCGTGAATGTAGACGCTACAGATAAAAAAGTATTAGAAAAAAACACTGTAACTCAAACCCAAACAACAAATGAAACTGATCGTGAAGGTGGTACACGAAAGGTTGAGGATGTCTCTGTTGATGAACAATTGGTCATCGTTAGAAGTGGCGAAAAAGAAGGACCGATCCTCATCGAAACAAAGAAGCCATCCATTCGTGGTGTTTTAGTTGTTGCACAAGGTGCCGAAAATATTCAAGTGAAAAAATGGATCATTGAAGCGGTTACAAGGGTACTAGATGTACCAGTTCACCGAGTAGCAGTGATGCCCAAAAAAACTAAGGGGGAATCTTAAATGTTATTGAAAAAACAAACAGTATGGTTATTAACAATGCTTAGCTTAGTGGTGGTATTATCAGTATATTACATTACATCACCAGAGCAACAAAAGATGACAGACATGGCAAATGTGGAAGAAAAACAAGATGGGGCTATGACTACTGATGTAACGTCGTCTGAGAAAGATGATACTATCATTTCTGGAATTGCATCTGATGAGGAATTCGAAACTTTACGTATGGAATTAGAAAATTTCCGTAGTGAAAGAAAAGAAAAGCTAGAAGCGATTATGGCTTCTACGGATCTACCTTCTGATCAAAGAAATGCTGCTTATGATGAATTTAATGAATTAGATGATGTTGCTAAGAATGAAGCAGTAATTGAAACAATGATTAGGGCTTCGTTAGGGTATGAGGATGCACTAGTTCGTGCTGATGGTGGGAAAATTGTTATCACAGTAAAAGCAGAAAAGAAGTCAGCAAAAGCTGCAAACGATATTATTAAGCTTGTAAAAGATGAAATCGGAATGATGCAATACGTAACAGTAGATTTTAAAACTGAAGAATAATGGATTGTGAGGAAAGCCTGATCGGCTTTCCTTTTATTATTTTAAGTAGAGAAATTCCAATCTACATTGTTTATTTTACAAAAAATAATATATGATGACAGTAGTCAATAGTAAAAATATTTAGTTGATTACATTACTTTATTGAACTTTCATAAGAAATTATCGTATAGTATTAGTATCTAGTCATAATTCCTTTATGGTTATTTATTTTTAAAAACTTTTAACAGAATATAAATAGTGGACAAGGAGTGTTTTTTCGTGCTAAAAGTTCAAGAAATTCGCGAGCTCATTAAATTAGTCGATCAATCCAACATTGATGAATTTGTTTATGAATCAGAAGGTTCCAAAATTAAAATGAAAAAAAATGCGGTTGAGACAATTACGGTATCTCAACCACAGCAAGTAGCAATTCCAGCCGTACAACCACAACAGGTGGCGGAACCAGTTGCAGTTCAAGTAGTACAATCAGCTCCTACACAGCCTGTACAAGAAGTTGTTAAGGAAGATACTTCCAACTTACATAAAATTACGTCACCTATGGTGGGTACATTCTATCAATCACCATCACCAGATGCAGATGTATATGTAAAACCAGGTTCTAAGGTAACGAAGGATTCGGTTGTATGTATCGTTGAAGCGATGAAGCTCTTTAACGAAATTGAAGCTGAAGTAAATGGTGAAATAGTAGAAATTCTTGTTAAAGATGGACAGCTAGTTGAGTATGGCCAACCGCTATTCTTAGTTAAGCCTGAATAAGGAGATACTTGCGGATGATAAAAAAATTATTAATTGCCAATCGTGGAGAAATTGCAGTACGGGTCATTAGAGCCTGCCGAGAGTTAGGGGTAGAGTCTGTCGCCGTGTTCTCAGAAGCAGACAGAGAATCGTTACATGTTCAATTAGCAGATGAGGCTTATTGTATTGGTCCTACATCATCAAAGGAAAGCTATTTGAATTTTACTAACATCATAAGTGTAGCGAAATTAACTGGTTGTGATGCCATACACCCTGGATATGGATTTCTCGCTGAAAATGCTGATTTTGCTGAATTATGTCGTGAAGTTAATATTACTTTTGTTGGACCAAGTCCTGAAGCGATTACGAAGATGGGGACAAAGGATATTGCTCGCCAAACAATGGCAGATGCAGGTGTTCCAATTGTTCCAGGATCAAAAGGAATTATTAAGAATATTGAGGAAGCAATCGAGCTTTCCAATGATATGGGATATCCAGTGATCATAAAAGCTACGGCTGGTGGTGGCGGTAAAGGAATTCGTGTTGCGAAAAATGAGCAAGAGCTCATTAAAGGAATTTCCATTACTCAACAAGAAGCGGCTACTGCTTTTGGAAATCCAGGAGTATATATTGAGAAATACATTGAAGATTTCCGTCATGTTGAAATACAGGTATTGGCCGACTCCTATGGAAATACGATTCATCTAGGTGAGCGTGATTGCTCTATACAGCGTCGATTACAAAAGCTACTTGAAGAAACTCCTTCTCCTGCATTAGATGGAGAAATCCGTGAAGAGATGGGGAATGCGGCTGTAAAGGCAGCACAAGCCGTTGAGTATACAGGAGCGGGAACAGTAGAATTTATTTATGATTATCGTAATCGTAAATTTTATTTCATGGAAATGAACACCCGTATTCAAGTAGAGCATCCAGTAACAGAAATGGTAACAGGAGTCGATTTAATTAAGGAGCAAATCAAAGTTGCATCTGGAGAGAAGCTTCCATTAACACAATCTGAAGTCACCTTTACAGGTTGGGCAATTGAATGTCGGATTAATGCTGAAAATCCTGAAAAGAATTTCATGCCATCACCAGGAAAAATCAAAATGTATTTACCACCTGGTGGATTTGGGGTTAGAATAGACTCAGCAGCTTACCCAGGATATTCGATTCCTCCTTATTATGATTCAATGATTGCCAAAGTTATTGCTTACGGAAACACTAGGGAAGAAGCAATTTCTAGAATGAAGCGTGCGTTAAGTGAATTTGTAGTTGAAGGAATTCATACGACCATTCCGTTTCACCTTAAGCTACTAGAGCATGAAAAATTTGTTGAAGGTCAGTTCAATACGAAGTTTCTTGAATTGTATGATGTCATGAAATCATAATAAATTACGGGAGGGAACTTAGATGAGTGAGAACCATATTCTAGAAATGAACCAAGAGCAAGCAGGACTTGGGAAGGTTGAGATTGCACCTGAAGTAATTGAGGTTATTGCAGGAATTGCAGCATCAGAAATAGAAGGTGTTGCATCGATGCGTGGTAATTTTGCTTCTGGGGTAGTTGAAAGACTAGGAAAGAAAAACCATGGCAAAGGTGTTAAGGTAGAGCTAGCTGAAGATGGAATTAAAGTTGATGTTTATTGTGTCATGAAATTTGGAATATCAATCCCGACCGTGGCTGGAAAAGTCCAAGACAATATCCGTCAAGCTTTATTAAATATGACAGCTTTAGAGGTAAATGAAGTAAACATTCATGTAGTAGGTATTCAATTTGAAAATCAAAAACATGAAGTAGAGGTTGATCAAGAGTTATAAAAGGTGGAACCAAAGGCATTGTCTTTGGTTCTTTATTTTTGTAAATATTATGAATATTAATTGCTCCTCTTACTAGAACTAGTTTTTACTAAGGAAGTTTGTCATAATAAAGAAGATTGTTCTTATATTAAGAAGAATGTGATATAAATTATAGCTAATATGTATAATTGAAAGTAAGGTAAAGGAGTTAATACTTAATGAAACGTAGAATGGCAAGAGAAAAAGCACTACAAGCTTTATTCCAGATAGATATGAGTGATATTAATCCCAAAGAAGCTATTGAGCATGCTTTGGAGGACGTTCCATCAGATCCTTATCTAGAAAAATTGGTTTTTGGTGTACTTGAACATCAAGAGGAAATTGACCAATTGATCACTGCACAATTAGAGAAATGGTCGTTGGAACGATTAGCTAATGTTGATAGAAGTGTCTTACGGATTGCAATCTTCGAGATGAAATACTGTTCTGATGAGGTACCAGTAAATGTCATTCTCGATGAGGCGATAGAAATTGCGAAATTATACGGAGATGACCAATCTAGTCGATTTATCAATGGGGTACTTGCGAACATAAAACAACATATGTCTTAATCATCACGCCCCTCTTAGATGTTGGTCCTCGCATTGTCTTTTGTTTTTTAGACAATAGGAATATTTCGCAAAACATGAGGAGGATAAAGGATGGCTGCTACAATTATCGATGGGAAACAAATTGCCAAGAAAAAGCACGAGGAAATTTCTAGGGAAGTTGAAAAGCTAAAAATCGAAAATATCATTCCTGGCTTAGTTGTTATTTTAGTTGGAAATAATCCTGCATCAAGAACTTATGTTAAAAGCAAGGAAAAAACATGTACCAATTTAGGAATGAATTCTATTCTAATCGAATTACCTGAAACCGTTAGTGAAGTCGAATTATTAGCCAAGATTGAGGAGTTAAATCTAGATTCGTCGATTCATGGAATTCTTATTCAATTGCCATTGCCTAAGCATATCAATGAAAAAAAGGTGATTGAAACGATTGTTCCTGAAAAAGATGTTGATGGTTTTCATCCAATCAACATCGGGAGAATGATGACTGGGCAGGACGCCTTTTTACCTTGCACTCCATATGGAATCATGGTAATGCTAGAAGAAATGAATATTCCGATTGAAGGTAAACATGTCGTCGTAGTAGGTCGAAGTAATATTGTTGGCAAGCCTTCAGGTCAATTATTCTTAAATGAAAACGCTACTGTCACCTATTGCCATTCAAAAACGAGGGACTTGAAAGCTATAACAACTCAAGCAGATATTTTAGTAGCAGCAGTAGGTAGGGTAAATTTTATTACAGCGGAACATGTGAAAGAGGGTGCTGTTGTAATTGATGTTGGAATCAATCGCAATCATGAAGGTAAGCTTTGTGGGGATGTTCAATTTCAAGAAGTAAAGGAAAAGGCAGGATACATAACACCTGTTCCCGGTGGAGTAGGTCCAATGACTATAACGATGTTAATGTACAATACATTAAAGTCTGCCCAAAATATCCAACGAACTCTTCAGAATACAATTTAATATTCCTTCTATGTCCATGTCCATGGCATTTATATGTGATGGATTTGGACATTTTTTTGGACGATGAAATTAAGGAGTTTTTATTATGTCAGAGCAGCGATACTTAACAGTGAATGCTTTAACAAAATACATAAAAAGAAAATTTGATGCTGACCCTCATTTGCAAGATGTTCTTGTGAGAGGGGAAATATCCAATTACAAACAGCATTCTAGTGGTCATATGTATTTTACACTAAAGGATGATAAGGCTAGAATCCTTGCTGTCATGTTCTCCAGCTATAATAAATCGATGAAATTTTCTCCTGAAAATGGAATGAAGATTCTAGTTAAAGGCGATATTTCCTTATATGAAGCTAGTGGGCAATATCAAATCTACATAAAAGAAATGCAACCTGATGGTGTAGGAGACCTGTTTCTTGCATATGAACAGTTAAAAAAGAAACTAGAGGAAGAGGGTTTGTTTTTACAAAATCGCAAGAAGAGCCTACCTCTTTACCCTAAAAAAATAGGAATCATCACTTCTCCAACTGGGGCTGCCATTCGGGATATTTTGACTACTTTAAAAAGGAGATTTCCTATCGCAAAGGTTCTCATTATTCCTGCATTAGTTCAAGGAGGACAGGCTGCACCTTCGATTGTAAAGGCTATTGAAAAAGCCAATGCATTGGCTGACATGGATGTACTAATTGTTGGTCGTGGTGGAGGTTCTATCGAAGAGCTTTGGCCATTTAATGAAGAAGTTGTCGCGAGAGCTATTGATAAATCATCGATCCCCATTATTTCAGCTGTAGGGCATGAAACGGACTTTACGATAGCCGATTTTGTAGCGGATTTAAGAGCGCCGACACCTACAGGAGCAGCAGAGTTGGCGGTCCCACATATTGACGAATTACATGAAAGAATACTCCAAAGACAATCTCGCCTTATAAGATCAATGCGTGAGAAGTTAAGTTTTCAACAGGCGAGAATAGAGCGAATAGGGAAATCTTATGCATTTCGTTATCCTAAAAGGTTATATGAACAAAAGCTCGAACACATTGATCGATTAACGGATCGATTAAGCAAAGGGGTTTTTGTCTCGAATAGTCAAAAAAAGGAAGAAGTCTCTTTCTTGTTAAAACGACTGAATCGTAATCACCCCAACCAACTTTTACTTAAAGAGCAAGAGAGCTTTGTGAAAACACAAAAAAGATTAATTCGAGCGACGCTTAATGTCTATCAACAGAAACAACGAGAATTTCGAAACGTTATTACAACTCTAGATGCCCTTAGTCCTTTGAAAATTATGGATCGGGGTTATAGTCTTGTTTATACTTCTGAACAAGAACTAATCAAAAGAATTGACCAGGTAGAAACCAATGATTTAATTCAAATTCAATTGAACAATGGAAAAATAGAATGCCAAGTACTAAATGTAGAAGGTAGTGTTAAATATGACTGAAAAAAATGCATTTACTTTTGAAGAAGCCATTCAAAAACTAGAAGTAATTGTTGAACGTTTAGAAGAAGGCGATGTTCCTTTAGAGGAAGCAATCGAGATTTATAAAGAAGGTGTGAATCTATCTAAGCTTTGCCAAGATAAACTAAAATATGTAGAAGAACAACTAGCAGAAATGTTAACGGAGGATGGACGGACTGTTCCGTTTACTGTCCGTGAGGAGGAATAATTTTTGGCTACACAAATTTTACCTGAATTTTCTCGAAAGTACCGGTCGCTTTTAGAGGAGGAAATGCGAAATAGAATTCAGATTCTACAGGCTCCTGCTGTTATTAAGGATGCTATGCAATATTCCTTAGAAGCAGGTGGAAAAAGAATTAGACCATTATTAACCTTTGCCACCATCTCTGCCTTTAAAAAGGATGCGTCGATTGGACTTGATGTTGCCGTATCCATTGAGATGATACATACCTATTCACTTATTCATGATGACTTACCTAGTATGGATGATGATGATCTCCGTAGAGGGAAACCAACGAATCATAAAGTGTTTGGGGAGGCAATGGCCATTTTAGCTGGAGACTCTTTGCTAACATACAGTTTTCAAATAATCTCTGAAATAAATCCAGCAATTGTGAATGATGCTAAAAAGCTTGAAATGATCCTAGAACTTTCAAAAGCTGCTGGAGCAGAAGGAATGGTTGGCGGTCAGGTAGCAGATATAGAAGCTGAAGGAAGAAGCTTGGAATTAAAAGATTTAGAATACGTTCATATACGTAAAACGGGAAAACTTTTAGCATATAGTGTTCTAGCTGGGGCCATTCTCTCAGATGCTGATAAGAAGACGAAAGATTATTTATCCCATTTTGCCCACCACCTTGGTATCGCCTTCCAAATTCAAGATGATATTCTAGATTTAGAAGGGGACCAGGAGCTTATTGGTAAACCAGTCGGTAGTGATGAGAATAAAAATAAAAGTACGTATCCTGCACTATTATCCATTGAAGGTGCTAGGAAAGCTTTGCAAAATCATATTGATGAAGCAAAACGTAATTTAATCGCAAGCCAATTAGATACGAAGATATTAGAAGAAATAACGGATCTAGTAGCATCAAGAAATCATTGATTAAATAATATCAATATTTGAGTGGGAAAAATTATTATGGTATAATTGAATTAATTACCTTAAAGTGTATTCTCACAATGCCGTTATCACATTTGTGTTAGCGGCTATTTTTTCTATGATATATTTTTTAAATATAGTAATATCCCATATACTATTAACGAGAAAACACGTATTCACACCAAGGAATAATTAGAAACGAAAGTGAGTGGTCCATACATGGATCTTTTAAATATAAAAGACCCTTCTTTCTTAAAAGGTCTAACAATCCCAGAATTAGAATCATTAAGTTCAGATGTTCGTCAATTCCTCATTGAAAAGCTTTCTGTAACAGGAGGACATATCGGACCTAATCTAGGTGTGGTAGAATTAACCATTGCTCTGCATACTTGTTTTGATAGCCCAAAAGATAAACTAATTTGGGATGTCGGACATCAATCTTATGTCCATAAGATTCTTACTGGTAGAGCTTGTCAGTTTGATACTTTAAGACAATTTAAAGGTTTATGTGGTTTTCCAAAAATGGTTGAAAGCGAACATGATGTTTGGGAAACAGGTCATAGTTCAACTTCATTATCAGCTGCAATGGGAATGGCGATTGCTCGTGATATTAAAAAGGAAAAGTCCTATATTGTTCCAATTATTGGGGACGGTGCCCTAACTGGCGGTATGGCTCTTGAAGCATTAAATCATATAGGACATGAAAAGAAAAATATGATTGTCATCCTAAATGATAATGAAATGTCTATTGCACCAAATGTAGGAGCTCTTCATTCGGTGTTAGGAAGACTTCGTACAGCTGGTAAATACAATTGGGTCAAAGATGAAATGGAATATATTCTAAAAAAGATTCCTGCTGTAGGTGGGAAATTAGCTTCTACAGCTGAGCGTGTGAAAGATAGCCTCAAGTATTTATTTGTGTCAGGTATGTTTTTTGAAGAATTAGGATTCACCTATCTTGGTCCGGTCGATGGCCATAATTATGAAGATCTTTTTGAGAACTTCAAATATGCTAAGAAAACGGAAGGACCTGTGCTTCTGCACGTTATTACAAAAAAAGGAAAGGGCTATAATCCAGCTGAAACTGATAAAACAGGTACTTGGCATGGAACCGGTCCATATAAAATTGAAACAGGAGATTTTGTGAAACCGGCAACTTCAGCACCTCCTGCTTGGAGTAGCCTAGTTAGTGAGACTGTCCGAAAACTTGCTCGTAAAGATGAGCGGATTGTTGCCATTACACCAGCAATGCCTGTTGGTTCAAAACTTGAAGGGTTTGCTAGTGAGTTTCCTGAAAGAATGTATGATGTGGGTATTGCGGAACAGCACGCAACAACGGTTGCTGCTGGATTAGCGACTCAAGGAATGAAACCATTTCTAGCTATTTACTCCACCTTCCTACAACGAGCATACGATCAAGTAGTTCATGATATTTGCCGTCAAAATCTAAATGTGTTTATTGGAATTGACCGTGCAGGTTTAGTTGGTGCAGATGGTGAAACCCATCAAGGTGTCTTTGACATTGCCTTTTTGAGACACATTCCAAATATGGTATTAATGATGCCGAAGGACGAAAATGAAGGTCAGCATATGGTTAGTACAGCAATCCATTATGAAAAGGGTCCAATTGCGATGCGTTTTCCAAGAGGGAATGGGATTGGGGTTCCGATGGATGAAAACTATAAGAACATCCCTATAGGGACATGGGAGATACTAAAAGAAGGTGACGATGTAGCTATTTTAACCTTTGGAACTACGATTCCGATGGCTTTTGAGGCAGCAGCTATTCTTGAAAAAGAAGGTATAAATGTTAAAATTGTGAATGCTCGTTTTATTAAACCTTTAGATGAGAAAATACTAGCGGGAATTTTAGATGCCAATATACCAATTTTAACGATTGAAGAAGCTGTTTTACAAGGTGGATTCGGAAGCGCTGTGTTAGAGTATGCTAATGAGCATCGTTATCTGTCTGCAAATATTGAACGTATGGGAATTCCTGATCAGTTTATTGAGCACGGAAATGTAGATAAGCTTTTAGATGAAATTGGACTTACTACAGAATCTGCTGTAGAAAAAATAAAAAAACTAGCCAAGTTAAAAGTAAAAAGGGTCTAATACATGAAAAGTAAAAAGGAACGAATCGATGTTTTACTTGTAGAAAGAGGCCTAATAGAAACACGTGAAAAAGCCAAACGGGCTGTCATGGCAGGGTTAGTTTATTCAAAAGAAGAAAGATTAGATAAACCTGGTGAAAAGGTTGATTCCGAAATACCATTAACAATCAAGGGAAATGTTCTACCCTATGTTAGTCGTGGTGGCCTAAAGCTAGAAAAAGCCTTGAAGGTATTTGAAATCGAAGTAAAAGGAAAAAAAATGATTGATATTGGTTCAAGCACTGGGGGATTTACTGATTGTGCCCTGCAAAATGGTGCTTTAATGTCATACGCCTTAGATGTTGGTTATAATCAGCTTGCTTGGAAACTAAGACAAGATGAGAGAGTAGTCGTAATGGAACGAACAAATTTCCGTTACGTGACACCAAGTGACTTAGAGATGGGAATGCCTGAGTTTGCATCTATTGATGTTTCATTTATATCCTTAACCTTAATCTTGCCAGTTCTTAAAACACTATTAACAGAAGATAGTGATGTTGTAGCACTTATTAAGCCTCAATTTGAAGCTGGCAAAGAACAGGTAGGAAAAAAAGGAATTGTAAGGGATCCAAACGTTCATACCTTTGTAATTGAAAAAATTATTAAACACTCCCTTCAAGAAGGGTATAATGTCATGAATCTTTCTTTTTCACCGATAACTGGTGGAGATGGCAATATTGAATTTTTAATCCATTTAAAATGGACAGGTATTGCACAAACAAGTGAGAATCTTCTTAACACTACTCCTGAAGAAGTTGTTAAGATAGCACATAACGAGTTAAAAACTAAGAAAGAAGAGGCGTAAGTATACTTACCTGTCTCTTCTTTCTTTTTTTTAAACAAAATAGTACTTATAAAATAAATGTACATTAAGGACGAAATCGGCTAACATATGAGTATATACGACAAAATACTACATATACAGTTATGTATTTTTGAGGTGAGGGTAATGAATAAGGGTCAACGGCATATAAAAATTAGGGATATTATTACAAATAATGACATCGAAACACAGGATGAATTAGTTGATACTTTAAAGGAAGCTGGATTTAATGTAACACAGGCTACGGTTTCGCGGGATATTAAGGAGCTTCATTTAGTAAAAGTTCCTTTAATGGATGGTAGGTATAAATACAGTCTCCCGGCGGATCAACGCTTTAATCCTTTACAAAAATTAAAGCGATCACTTATGGATGCCTTTGTAAAAGTTGAATCGGCAGGACATCTGATAGTAATGAAGACATTGCCTGGAAATGCAATGGCTATTGGTGCACTCATCGATCATTTAGATTGGGAAGAGATTTTAGGAACAATTTGTGGAGATGATACATGCCTCATCATTTGTCGGACGCCAGATGATACGGAAAAAATCTCAAATCGATTCCTTGAAATGCTTTAAGGAGGGACCGATTTGTTAATTGAACTGTCGATTAAAAACTTTGCAATTATTGAAAAACAAACCGTTTCGTTCGATAAAGGCCTTACGGTATTAACGGGAGAAACTGGAGCTGGAAAATCAATTATTATTGATGCAATACATTTACTTGTTGGTGGAAGAGGATCATTTGAGTTTGTTCGACATGGGGAAGAAAAGGCTGAGATTGAAGGACTTTTTCAAATTGATGAAATCGAGCACCCAATTGTAAAAAAAACATCTGAATTTGGAATTGAAATTGAAGATGGAATGGTTGTTCTGCGAAGAGAAATTTCTAAAAGTGGAAAAAGTGTTTGCCGTATCAATGGAAAACTTGTAACTATTTCGACTTTGAGAGAAATTGGGGCAACTATTGTAGATATTCATGGACAGCATGAACACCAAGAGTTGATGAATGAATCCTCTCATCTTCCGCTATTAGATCAATTTGGGACACAAGAAATATACTTGGCATTAAAAGAATATCAAAGCGTTTATAACCAATTTGAACAAACAACAAAAAAGCTAAAAAGCTTAAATGAAAATGAGCAACAAATGGCCCATCGTTTGGATCTCATCCAATTCCAATTAGATGAAATTCAAAAAGCAAAGCTTAAACCAAAAGAGGATGAAACACTTTTTGAAGAAAAGAAAAAACTTGGTAATTTTGAACGACTTTATAGTTTATTCCAAACCTCATATGATGCCATTAACGGGGACCGAAGGGGTCTAGATTCAGTTGGCATAGTTATGGGGCATCTTGAGGATGCTGCAAGTTTAGATTCGCGTTATCAGAATGTATATGAAGCAATATCCAATATTTTCTATTCACTTGAAGATATGAATCGTACATTAAGAAATGAATTGGAAGGACTTGAATTTGATCCTAATCGACTCAATGAAATTGAGGAAAGATGGAACGAAATAACCCAACTTAAACGTAAATATGGTAAAACCATTGAGGAAATTGTTGAATACGCAGCTACAATCGAGGCAGAAATAGAAACTCTGCAAAATAAAGAGACCCATATTGGTCAGCTAGAAAAAGAATTAATTGAATTAAAAATTGCCTTAGAAGCGAAAGCGCACATATTAAGCCAACTTAGAAAGAAGTGGGCAAACCAATTAACAGTCTTAATCCATAAGGAATTAAAAGAGCTTTATATGGAGAAATCCGTATTTGAAATCAGAGTGGATTATAAGCGTGAACACTTTACGAATACAGGGTCAGATCAAATAGAGTTTTATATTTCCACTAATCCAGGTGAACCATTAAAGCCACTAGTGAAGATAGCATCGGGCGGAGAACTATCAAGAATTATGCTTGCCTTAAAAAGCATTTTCTCAAAGCATCAAGGGGTTACATCGATTATCTTTGATGAGGTAGACACTGGAGTGAGTGGAAGAGTAGCACAAGCAATTGCGGAAAAAATATACCAAGTTGCGGTTAACTCTCAAGTCCTTTGTATTTCTCACCTACCACAAGTTGCGGCTATGGCTGATATTCACTTATTTATTTCTAAAAAGATGCTAAATGGCAGAACGAAAACTTCTGTTAAGTCTCTAACGAAAGAAGAAAAGGTTGGCGAAATTGGAAGAATGATTTCAGGAAAAGAAATTACCGATCTTACTAAGCAGCATGCAGAAGAACTTTTAGAATTGGCCGATAAGATGAAGACAAAGAAGGAAACTGTCCGATAAGGGCGGTTTTTTTCTTTTTTTAGGTCCTAAATAGTAAAAAAGAGTATTTTGGTTATACATTCTAAACCTTTTCTTTATCTTCCAGTTATAAATGACCTATTTCAAGGCAAAATTATAACTGTAGCCAATTAGACGTTTGTGGACTAGAAGCGAGGAGAGTGAAAAAATTTGTTCATTGAAAGCTTAAGAAAAATAATGGGTGGAATTCTCCTTGTTTCATTAATTTCGATAGGTTTTTCCTCGTTCTTCCAGGAGTATATAAATATTCCCAAAAGTATAACTGTATTTGAGGGACAGCAATTGCAATTAGCTAAGGCAGTACCTGTTTCGGTCTCTTTAAACCATAACAATTCAAGTGTTTCCCTAAGAGACAAAAAGAATACGATTAATATTAGTGGAACAGAACAAGGAAACAATGAAATGCTTCTCGAATTAGCTGGTTTCCCAATTAAAAAAGTGGATGTCAATGTCTTAAAGGATTTTAAGGTAATTCCTGGTGGCCAATCCATTGGAGTAAAATTAAATTCTGTTGGCGTTTTAGTTGTAGGACACCATCAAGTAAATACAAATGATGGGAAAAAATCACCTGGAGAAATTGCAGGGATTAAAGTTGGAGATATTATTACGAAAATAAATGGGCAACGTATAGAAAAAATGTCAGATGTAGCCCCTTTCGTTAAGGATTCAGGTGAAAAAGGAAAACCATTACAGGTAGTTATTAGTCGTGAAAGTGGTGAATTCACAACTAATCTTCAGCCTTTAAAGGATGAAAATGAGGAATCCTATAAATTAGGTTTATATATACGTGATTCAGCTGCAGGTATTGGTACAATGACGTTTTATGAACCTAAATCAATGAAATATGGAGCACTTGGTCACGTTATTTCAGATATGGATACGAAAAAGCCAATAGTTGTGGCAGATGGACAGATTGTGCGTTCAACCGTAACCTCTATTGAAAAAGGTAGTAATGGTGATCCTGGAGAGAAGCTAGCTCGTTTCTCCTCAGACAGAGAAGTGATAGGAAATATTAAACGAAATAGTCCGTTTGGAATTTTTGGAGAACTAAATAAAGACATTTCAAATGGAATTTCGGATAAACCATTACCGATTTCTTTGTCACATCAAGTAAAAGAAGGGCCGGCTCAAATCCTAACAGTAGTTGATAATGATAAAGTTGAGTTATTTGATATAGAAATTGTTAGTACCATTCCTCAAAAATTTCCTGCAACAAAGGGAATGGTTCTTAAAGTTACTGATAAAAATTTATTGGAAAAAACGGGCGGGATTGTTCAAGGAATGAGTGGAAGTCCAATTATCCAAGATGGAAAATTAATCGGAGCTGTTACACATGTTTTTGTAAACGATCCTACTTCAGGATATGGTGTGCATATTGAGTGGATGCTTAATGAAGCGGGTATAGATATATATGAAAAGCCAAGACAAAAAGCGAGTTAAAGTAAATAGGCAATAAAATAGGCGGTTCATCCCCGCCTATTTTTTTATGGAGTAAGAGTCAAATTTGTGGTAAGATATCCGCAAATAAAGATTTTTCGACAAAATTACACCGATTTAATTGTCAACTATCGAAATAAGTCGAAATAACCAGAAAAACGGAGGAAATGAAAGATTTTCCGTATTTTTTTAGAAAATTTTAAAAAAGAAGAGGTATTTTAGTTGCATTGTCGAATTTGTCATTTAGAATAGAATTATTGAGTATTAGAAAAGGTTGAGAATCAAGAGGAGGAAATAATTAGTGAGGAAAATAAAAGTATGTATCGTGGATGATAATAGAGAGCTTGTTGGATTGTTGGAAGAGTACTTTTCATCCCAAGAAGACTTGGAAGTTGTTGGAGTTGCGCATAACGGTCAAGAATGTCTAACTATGCTTGAGCAAGTTAATCCAGATGTTCTTGTTTTAGATATAATCATGCCTCATTTAGATGGATTAGCTGTTTTAGAACGTATTCGTGAAGTAAAGAAAACTTCCCTGCCTAATGTCATTATGTTAACAGCCTTTGGTCAGGAGGATGTAACAAAGAAAGCGGTTGAACTTGGAGCTTCCTATTTCATTTTAAAACCTTTTGATATGGAGCATTTAGCTAGTCATATTCGTCAGGTTAGTGGTCAAACTAGCCAAATTTTAAGAAAGCCGCTTGGTCAAGGTGTTCGTCATCAAATTGAACAAAAACCTAAGAATTTGGATGCAAGTATTACTAGTATCATTCATGAAATTGGCGTCCCAGCCCATATTAAAGGCTATCTTTATCTACGTGAAGCAATTTCGATGGTTTATAATGATATCGAGCTACTAGGTTCCATTACAAAAGTTCTATATCCTGACATTGCTAAAAAGTATAATACGACGGCAAGTCGGGTTGAACGTGCCATTCGTCATGCAATTGAAGTTGCTTGGAGTCGTGGGAATATTGATTCGATTTCATCCTTGTTTGGGTATACGGTAAGTATGTCAAAAGCAAAGCCAACTAATTCTGAATTCATAGCTATGGTTGCTGATAAGTTACGTTTAGAGCATAAAGCCTCATAAATAGTTAAAGTTGAAAAAGACTGGTTAATAGCTAATTCATCTATTAATTAGTCTTTCTTATTTTTAAAAAAGGGGTGTAAGAAAATTGACTCAAATACTTGCCCATCGTGGCTTTTCGGCAGCCTTTCCAGAAAATACAATGAAGTCGTTTATTGAGGCGGAAAAAGCAGGAGCCGATGGATTGGAAATTGATGTACAGCTAACGAAAGATGGAGAAGTTGTTGTCATTCATGATGAAAAGGTAGACAGAACGACGAATGGAATTGGGTTTGTTAAAGATCTTACATATAGAGATTTACAAAGATTGGATGCTAGTTATAAAAATAAAAAATGGCTAACGAAAGAGCCTATACCTGCATTTTCTAAGCTATTAGAATGGTTAACAACCAATACTCTAACTTGTAATGTGGAGCTAAAGAACGGTATTTTTCCTTATACAGGCATGGAAGAAAAGGTAATCTCATTAATTAGACACTATAAGTTGGAAGATAGAATTATCCTTTCCTCCTTTAATCATTATAGTATTGTTAATTGTTATCGACTTGCTCCAGAGATTGAAACAGCACCCTTGTATTCAGAAGGTATATACATGCCATGGATCTATGCTCAGTCAATTAAATCGAAGGGGATACATCCAAAGCTAATTGCAGCTCCGAATGAAATTATCTTAAGAGCAATGGAAAATGGAATTGCCGTTAGACCGTATACAGTCAATAAAGAAAAAGACATGCAAAGGCTGTTTGAAGTCGGTTGCACCGCGTTCATTACAGATAATCCGGTAAAAGCATTAGAGATAAAAGAAAAGAGACCTAGAATAAAAAACTAAGGTCTCTTTTTTACCTGTTTAAAACGAGCTTGAACTTTATTGCGTTTTCGGTCTCGGAAAAGGATAAAACCTGCAACAAAACCAAGACCAGCTAAGAATAATATAAGTCCAGCTACAAATTGTAGCCATAAATAAGGGAAGGGATCTTGGAGGATTCCAAAAAACATATCCCTCATAAATTTAATTCCAGCAGCAGCAAAAAAACCAGGAATAAGTAATATTATTAAGGCGAAAATTCTTGTCATAGTAATCATCCAATCAAATAATTAAGTTTCTGCACACTAAAAATGATAAACCATGAATGATATTTGTCAAGATTTCAATTAACGTATAAAATAGAGAATGAAAAATATTTCATAGTAACTCCAATGGAAATTGAAAGATATTTCTAAAAAGGAATGATTTTATGCAGAAAGTAATGATTGTTGGAGCGGGAAAAGGTGGAACATCCATTTTAAAGATTTTAAAGGAAACAGCGGTTTTAGATGTTAAACTGGTAGTCGACCATAATCCTAATGCACCAGGATTGAAATTTGCTAAACAAGAGGGAATCCAAACAGGGAGTGACTGGAGAACTCTATTATCAGATGAAATCGATATAATTATTGAAGTTACAGGTAAACACGAGGTATTTGAAGAACTAAGGGATGCAAGAAGTAAAAATACAGTTTTAATCCCAGGAAGTGTTGCTTTTCTTATTTCGAAATTAATGGAAGAAAAAGAGGAGCTAATCGAAAAATTAAGAAATGAAACCTACAAGCATGATCTAATTCTTAATTCAACTGATGATGGTATGATTGTAGTGAATGTAAAAGGAGAAATAATCTTCTTTAATAAAAGTGCAGAAAAAATTGTAGGTTATAAAAGTAAAAATGCGATTGGAAAACATATAACCGATATCATTCCAAATACAGAATTAATAAGAGTTATTGAGTCTAGACGAGTTGAGGTGAATCGAGAACTAGTCCTCATGAATGGGCTTAAAATTATCACTACTAGAATTCCGATGGTGGATGAAAGTGGCCGTTTATTTGGTGCTTTTGCTGTTTTTAAAGATATTACAGAAGTAATGAATTTAGCCGAAGAAGTAACTAATTTAAAAGAAATTCAGACGATGCTTCAGGCGATAATCCAATCAAGTGATGATGCTATATCAGTAGTGGATGATATAGGTCGAGGAATCTTAATTAACAGAGCTTATTCTAGAATCACTGGATTAAAGGAAAGTGAGGTCATAGGCAAACCTGCAACTGCCGATATTTCAGAGGGAGATAGTATGCATATGAAGGTTCTTCAAACTAGAAGAGCCGTCCGCGGGGTCGCTATGCGAGTTGGTCCGAATAAAAAAGAAGTTGTGGTAAACGTAGCACCTATCATTGTAGATGGAAAGCTTAAAGGGAGTGTAGGGGTAATTCATGATATGTCCGAAATACAGTCCTTAAATAGAGAATTAACTAGGGCTAGACAAATCATCAGGACTCTTGAAGCAAAATATTCATTTGAAGATATTATCGGGACTTCCGAAGAAATGACACTAGCTATTGAACAGGCTAGGTTAGGTGCAAAAACCCCTGCAACGGTTTTGTTGAGAGGAGAATCTGGTACAGGTAAAGAACTTTTTGCTCATGCCATACATAATGCAAGTGATCGCAAGTTTAATAAGTTTATTCGCGTAAATTGTGCAGCTATATCTGAGTCCCTTTTAGAAAGTGAGTTATTCGGATATGAAGATGGAGCTTTTTCAGGGGCAAAAAGAGGTGGAAAAAGAGGGTTTTTCGAGGAAGCCAATAATGGTAGCATTTTTCTAGATGAAATAGGTGAATTACCAGCTGGAACCCAAGCTAAGCTTCTTAGGGTTCTGCAAGAACAGGAAATCGTCCGTGTTGGTGGAACCAAACCGATTCCTATAAATGTTAGGGTCATTGCAGCTACTAATGTGAATTTAGAAAAAGGAATGGCCAATAAGTCTTTTAGGGAAGACTTATATTATCGCTTAAATCGAATGCCTATTCAGATTCCACCATTAAGAAAAAGGATTCAAGAAATTCCGCTACTATGTGTGCGTTTATTACAGAAAATTAATAGAGATTATGGTCGTAATGTAGAGGGCGTTACAGAAATTGCGCTTTCACAACTAATGGCATATGATTGGCCAGGGAATGTCCGTGAACTTGAAAATATATTAGGTAGAGCCATTATTTTTATGCATTATCATGAAACGATGGTGGATATTCATCACTTACCAGAATTAAAAAATAGTAAACCATTAGTAAAAAAAACAGATAAACAGGATATTCAAGTGTTTGAATTAAATCAATCACTTTCAGCGCTGCTAGAGAATTATGAATCAAAAATAATCTTGCAAACACTAACTCGTTTTAATGGTAATAAAACACTAACCGCAAAAGCACTAGGATTATCGTTAAGAAATTTATATTATAAACTTGAAAAGTATGGACTTGCAAATAATAGCATGCAATAATTTTCATAGTATGAAAAAGATTGCGTAATATATTTAGGGGAATAAAGCGTTTTCATAATGAAATTTTCTTGGCACGCTTCTTGCATATATTATTATGTGTGTTTGTTATGATTAGAAAGGGTTGGAAACGTTCATGAAATTAGACCTACTTATTGAGAAGGCAACCCAATTGAAAAACAAAACAGTTGCTGTTGCATCTGCAGAGGATGAAGAAGTCATTGAGGCTGTTTCAGAAGCAGTAAAACGAAATTTAGCTAATTTCCTTCTTTATGGCGACAAGGGGAAAATCCTTAATCTGATAAATGAAAATAATAGTCATTTATTACAAAATTCCTCTGTTCAAATCATTCATACAAATTCGTCTCAATTAGCAGCTGAAAATGCTGTTAAAGCGGTAAAGTTGAATGAAGCGGATGTTTTGATGAAGGGAAATATTTCAACCGCATCCATTCTAAAAGCAGTATTAAACAAAGAATACGGTTTAAGAACCGGAAATGTATTATCACATGTTGCCGTTTTTGAAGTTGATGGATTTGATCAATTTATTATTTTAACAGATGCGGCCATGAATATCGCTCCCGATTTGGAGCAAAAAGCTCAAATAACGAATAATGCAGTTATGATTGCAAGAAAAATTGGGGTGGAAATCCCAAAAGTAGCACCAATCGCGGCTGTTGAAGTAGTCAATCCAGTCATGCAGGCAACAATAGACGCTTCAGTGCTAACTGTAATGAATAAAAGGGGGCAAATTAATGACTGTGTGATAGACGGTCCACTTGCCTTGGATAACGCAATTTCAAGTTTTGCGGCTGAACATAAAGGAATTGTAAGTGAGGTCGCAGGACAAGCTGATATTCTTTTAGTTCCAACAATTGAAGTTGGAAATGCAATATACAAATCGCTTGTTTATTTTGCGAAAGCAAAGGTTGGTGCTGTAATTGCAGGAGCAAAAGCACCAATAGTATTAACGTCAAGAGCAGATACTGCCGAAAGTAAATTATATTCACTTGCATTAGCACTTTGCTCTGCTTCAAAATAGATTTTTAAAATTGGGGAGGAATATAAAATGGAAATTTTTAAGTACTTAGAAAAATATGATTATGAGCAAGTGGTATTTTGTCAGGATAAAACATCAGGTTTAAAAGCCATTATTGCTATTCATGATACAACACTGGGACCTGCGTTAGGTGGAACACGTATGTGGACTTATGAGTCTGAGGAAGCAGCAATTGAAGATGCACTTCGACTTGCAAAAGGAATGACATACAAAAATGCTGCAGCTGGTTTAAATCTTGGCGGAGGTAAAACGGTTATCATCGGTGACCCTCGTAAAGATAAAAATGAAGAGATGTTCCGTGCATTTGGCCGTTATATCCAAGGACTAAATGGCCGTTATATTACAGCTGAAGATGTTGGCACAACTGTAGCTGACATGGACCTAATCCACGAAGAAACAGACTTTGTTACTGGAATTTCGCCTGCATTTGGTTCTTCAGGTAATCCATCACCTGTAACCGCTTATGGAGTATACGTTGGAATGAAGGCAGCAGCGAAGGAAGCGTTTGGGTCCGATTCATTAGAAGGCAAAGTGATTGCTATTCAAGGTGTTGGAAATGTAGCCTATACACTTTGTAAATATTTGCATGAAGAAGGAGCTCAACTAATCGTTACTGATATTAATAAAGAAGCTGTAGCGCGGGCTGTTGAAGACTTCGGTGCAAAAGCTGTTGACCCTAATGATATATATAGTGTTGAATGTGATATTTATGCGCCGTGTGCATTAGGAGCTACGATAAATGACGACACAATCCCACAATTAAAAGCAAAAGTTATTGCAGGTTCAGCTAACAATCAGCTAAAAGATACTCGTCACGGAGATATTATCCATGAAATGGGAATCGTTTATGCGCCGGACTACGTCATCAATGCAGGTGGAGTTATCAATGTAGCTGATGAATTATATGGATACAATCATGAACGTGCAATGAAAAAAGTAGAGCTAATTTACAACAGCATTGAGAAAATCATCGAAATCGCTAAGCGCGATGGAATTCCTACTTATGTAGCAGCTGATCGTATGGCAGAAGAGCGTATCGAAAGAATGCGTAATTCTCGTAGTCAATTCTTACGAAATGGTCACAACA
This sequence comes from Pseudoneobacillus rhizosphaerae, assembly GCF_917563885.1. GTDB lineage: Bacteria > Bacillota > Bacilli > Bacillales > Cytobacillaceae > Pseudoneobacillus > Pseudoneobacillus rhizosphaerae. Next base: position 17,162 of record NZ_CAKJTG010000018.1, on the reverse strand, counting down.
CTTTAAGTCGTCGTAAATAACAAAGTATTATAAAATTATTAAGGGACTAGTCAGGCAAGACATTCTTCCTTGACTAGCCCCTAAACCTATTTACTAAAGAAAAAATTTCTCGTCAAAAGAAGAGCAGTATCTTCTTTAAAAATGGAGGAATCTACGTTGTTAGATAAAGAATATCGAATACTCGTTATCAACCCTGGTTCAACATCTACGAAAATTGGCGTTTTCGATAATGAAATGTCTATACTTGAAAAAACAATCAGGCATGATTCAGAAATAATTAATTCATTTGATAATATCATTGATCAATATGAGTTTCGTAAAAATACCATACTAGAAACTCTTGATAATGAAGGTATTAATGTTTCAAAGCTTAGTGCTGTTTGTGGTCGTGGTGGACTTTTGCGTCCAATTGAAGGTGGTACTTATGTGGTAAATGACTTAATGCTTCAAGATTTAAGAGCCGGCTATTCTGGTCAGCATGCCTCTAATCTTGGTGGGATTATTTCATATGAAATTGCAACTGGTTTGAATATACCATCATTCATCGTTGACCCAGTTGTGGTCGATGAATTAGATGATATTGCCCGTATTTCTGGTGTTGCATTGATTGAGCGAAAAAGTATCTTTCATGCATTAAACCAAAAAGCCGTTGCAAGACGTATTGCTAAAGAACTTGGAAAAAAATATGAAGATTTAAATTTAATCGTAACACATATGGGTGGCGGAATTACAGTTGGGGTACATAAGAAAGGCCGTGTCATCGACGTTAACAATGGTCTGCATGGAGATGGCCCTTTTAGTCCTGAACGTGCGGGAACAGTTCCTGTTGGCGATTTAGTTTCATTATGTTTCTCTGGGGATTACTACCGCGAAGAAATTATGAAAAAATTAGTTGGTCAAGGCGGATTAGTTGGTTATCTTGGTACAAACGATGCTGTTAAGGTTGAACAGATGATTAGTAAAGGTGACGAAAAAGCAAAGCTTGTCTATTCCGCTATGGCCTATCAAGTCGCAAAGGAAATAGGAGCTGCAAGTGCAGTGCTTACAGGGAAAGTGGATGCGATAATCCTAACCGGGGGTCTAGCCTATGGGAAGGATTTCGTGAAAGATATTAGCGAGAGAATTAATTGGATAGCGGATGTAATTGTCCATCCAGGTGAAAATGAACTTCAAGCTCTAGCTGAAGGTGCTCTTCGTGTGTTAAGAGGGGAAGAACATGAAAAGATTTACCCTGGAAAAATGAAAAAAACAACTTCAGTTTAAGGTGGGGGTTATTCGATGGCACAAGAATACGATTTAGTTATCCTAGGCGGCGGTACTGGCGGCTACGTTGCTGCTATTAAAGCTGCACAGCTTGGCTTAAAAACAGCAGTGGTGGAAAAAGGCAAGCTAGGTGGAACATGCCTTCATAACGGGTGTATCCCAAGTAAAGCATTATTAAGAAGTGCTGAGGTTTATGCACAAACTAAACATAGTGAAGATTTTGGTGTAATGACTAGCGATGTATCGGTAAACTTTGCTAAAGTTCAAAAACGAAAAGAAAAAATCGTTGATCAATTACATAAAGGTGTACAAGGGTTAATGAAAAAAGGAAAAATAGATGTGTACGAAGGTCTTGGGAGAATATTAGGTCCTTCCATCTTTTCACCAATGCCTGGAACTATTTCAGTTGAAATGAATGATGGTAGCGAAAATGAAATGCTAATTCCCAAAAATGTAATTGTTTCTACTGGTTCACGTCCTCGTACGCTTCCTGGCCTTGAAGTTGATGGACAATACGTAGTAACCTCAGATGAGGCACTAGCAATGGAAGAACTTCCAAATTCGATGATTATTGTGGGTGGAGGAGTCATCGGTATTGAGTGGGCTTCTATGTTATCTGACTTTGGCGTCGAAGTCACAGTGATTGAATATGCAAATCGTATCATTCCTACTGAAGATGTAGAAATTTCAAAAGAAATGCAAAGATTAATGAAGAAAAAAGGTGTCAAAGTTGTCACAGGAGCTAAGGTTTTGCCAGAAACTTTAATTAAAGACAATGGTGTCATTATTTCTGCTGAAATTAAAGGTGAAAATAAAGAGTTTAAAGCAGAGAAGTTATTAGTCTCTGTTGGACGACAAGCTAACGTAGAAGGAATTGGACTAGATAACACCGAAATACAGATTGATAGAGGATTTATTCTTACTAATGAGTTCTTCCAAACAAAGGAATCACATATTTATGCAATTGGTGATGTAATTGGTGGACTTCAGCTAGCACATGTTGCCTCACATGAGGGAATCGTAGCAGTCGAGCATATTGCTGGACATACACCTAATCCAATTGACTATAATTTGATTTCAAGATGTATTTATAGTACACCTGAAGTGGCAAGTGTCGGTATTACTGAAGAACAAGCAAAAGAAAAAGGACACAAAGTAAAAGTGGGTAAATTTTCTTTCAGAGCTATAGGAAAGGCACTTGTGTTTGGAGAAAGTGATGGGTTTGTAAAAATCATTGCTGATGAGGAAACGGATGATTTACTAGGTGTTCATATGATTGGACCACATGTTACAGATATGATTTCTGAAGCAGGGCTGGCAATGGTACTTAATGCAACACCGTGGGAAATCGCACATACGATCCATCCACATCCAACATTGTCAGAGGCAATTGGGGAAGCGGCTTTGGCGGTTGATGGAAAAGCAATCCACGGATAACGAATTGCGGTTGGGATGCTGCAGAGGTTGGATAATTCTAGAAATTAAAACTTAAATAACCATATGGGGATATGGAGAAATAGTTTTGCTATCAAGTTAAACATAGGAGGTAGAGAAAATGACGGAAAATCGTCATCAAGCATTAGGCTTATCTGATGAAAAAGTATTAGAAATGTTTGAAACAATGCTATTAGCACGTCGTATTGACGAGCGTATGTGGTTATTAAACCGAGCAGGAAAAATTCCTTTTGTAATTTCATGTCAAGGGCAAGAGGCTGCACAAGTTGGAGCAGCTTTTGCTCTTGATCGTGAAAAGGACTATGTCCTTCCATACTATCGTGATATGGGAGTAGTTTTGACATTTGGAATGACTGCAAGAGATATAATGCTTTCCGGCTTTGCGAAAGCTGAAGATCCAAACTCTGGTGGACGTCAAATGCCAGGTCACTTTGGTCAAAAGAAAAACCGTATTGTTACGGGCTCATCTCCTGTAACAACTCAAGTTCCACATGCAGTTGGAATTGCACTTGCTGGGAAATTGGAAGAAAAGGATCTAGTTACATTTGTAACGTTTGGTGAGGGATCTTCTAACCAAGGAGATTTCCATGAAGGGGCAAACTTTGCAGGTGTCCATAAACTTCCAGTTATTTTCATGTGTGAGAACAATAAATATGCTATTTCTGTTCCAATTGAAAAACAACTTGGTTGTGAAAATGTTTCTGATCGTGCAATTGGTTATGGTATGCCTGGATTTACAGTAGATGGAAACGATCCGCTAGAAGTGTATAAGGTAGTAAAAGATGCAGCGGAACGTGGACGTCGTGGCGAAGGGCCAACTCTTGTTGAAACCATCTCATACCGATTAACACCACATTCCTCTGACGACGATGACAGAGCATATCGTGAACAGGGAGAAGTGGCAGAAGCTAAAGCTAAGGATCCGATTATTACTTTTGCAGCCTATCTAAAGGGTGTTGGAGTTCTTTCTGAAGAGCTTGAAAAAGAAATGAATGATCGTATCATGAAATTGGTTAATGAGGCAACAGATTACGCTGAAAATGCAGCATATGCAGCTCCAGAACATGCCATGAAATATGTGTATGCGGAATAGTAGGGGGGAACAAAGAAGATGGCGGTAATTTCATATATCGATGCGGTAACTATGGCAATTCGCGAAGAAATGGAAAGAGATCCGAGAGTATTTGTTCTCGGGGAAGATGTTGGTAGAAAAGGTGGCGTTTTCAAAGCTACCAATGGTTTATATGATCAATTCGGAGAATATCGTGTTTTAGATACTCCATTAGCAGAGTCAGCTATTGCTGGTGTTGGAATTGGTGCGGCAATGTACGGAATGCGTCCAATTGCAGAAATGCAATTTGCTGACTTCATTATGCCAGCTGTCAATCAAATTGTGTCAGAAGCAGCGAAAATTCGCTATCGTTCCAATAATGATTGGAGCTGTCCAATGGTTATCCGTGCTCCTTATGGCGGAGGAGTGCATGGTGCCCTTTACCACTCTCAATCTGTTGAATCTATGTTTGCGAGTACACCAGGACTAAAAATAGTAATGCCTTCAACTCCTTATGACGTAAAAGGTTTATTAAAAGCGGCCATTCGTGATGAAGACCCTGTATTATTTTTCGAACATAAAAGAGCTTATCGCTTAATAAAAGGTGAAGTTCCTGAAACAGATTATGTATTACCAATTGGTAAAGCAGACGTAAAACGTGAAGGTGAAGACATCACGGTTATTACATACGGTTTATGTGTTCATTTTGCTTTACAGGCAGCTGAAAGACTTGCTAAAGACGGTATTTCTGTTCATATTCTTGATTTACGTACCGTGTATCCGTTAGATAAAGAAGCCATTATTGAGGCAGCATCAAAAACTGGTAAAGTCCTATTAGTAACAGAGGACAATAAAGAAGGAAGCATCATGAGTGAGGTTTCAGCCATCATTGCTGAAAATTGCTTATTTGAGTTAGATGCACCAATTAAACGTCTTGCTGGTCCTGATGTTCCTGCGATGCCATATGCTCCAACTATGGAAAAATACTTTATGATTAATCCGGATAAAGTTGAAAAAGCGATGCGTGAATTAGCAGAATTCTAATTTGTCTTAAGAATGGAGGTTTACCCTTTGGCTGTTGAACAAATCAAGATGCCCCAATTAGGGGAGAGTGTTACCGAAGGAACAATTAGCAAATGGCTCGTTGCCGTCGGTGATAAAGTAAATAAATACGACCCTCTTGCAGAGGTCATGACAGATAAAGTAAATGCAGAAATCCCCTCTTCCTTTTCTGGAGTTATTAAGGAACTAGTCGCGAACGATGGTGATACGTTAGCGGTTGGAGAAATCATCTGTACGATTGAGGTTGAAGGTGGGGCAGACGAAACACCTGCAGCATCTTCTGGCGTCGTTAACAATGCTCCTGTAACGTCAAGTGCACAAGTAGTTGAAGAAGATGCACCGAATAAGGCTAGATACTCTCCAGCAGTTCTTAAACTATCTCAAGAGCATGGGATCGATTTATCTCAAGTAAAAGGTTCAGGTGCTGGTGGACGTATTACTCGTAAAGATTTATTAAGCATTATTGAATCTGGCAATATACCAAAGGCAGGAGCTGTTACTCCTACTACGCAACCTGTTGTGGAAGCCCCTGTAGCAAGACAGGAAGCCATTGCTCCTGTTACACCACCTACACAAAAAACGGCTGCAACGGCTCCAAACATTCCTACTTTACCTGGAGATATCGAAATTCCGGTAACAGGAGTGCGTAAAGCGATTGCAACCAATATGCTACGCAGTAAGCACGAAGCGCCACATGCTTGGACGATGATGGAAGTAGACGTTACGAATCTTGTTGAATACCGTAATTCCATCAAGGATCATTTCAAGAAAACAGAAGGATACAATTTAACATTCTTCGCTTTCTTCGTTAAAGCAGTTGCTCAAGCATTAAAAGAGTATCCACAAATCAATTCTATGTGGGCTGGCGACAAAATCATCCAGAAGAAAGACATTAATATTAACATTGCTGTAGCAACAGATGATGCTTTGTTTGTACCAGTTATTAAACATGCTGACGAAAAAACAATTAAAGGAATTGCACGTGAAATTACAGAATTAGCTGGGAAGGTCCGTAATGGACAATTAAAGTCAGATGAGATGCAAGGTGGAACGTTCACTGTTAACAACACTGGCTCATTTGGTTCTGTACAGTCTATGGGTATCATTAACTACCCTCAAGCTGCTATTTTACAGGTAGAATCCATTGTTAAGCGACCTGTTGTCATGAACAATGGAATGATTGCAGTTCGTGATATTGTTAACCTGTGTATGTCACTTGATCATCGTGTTTTAGATGGTTTAGTATGTGGTCGTTTCTTACAACGTGTGAAAGAGATTTTGGAGAATACTTCCAAAGATACAACATCGATTTATTAATTAAAGGGAGTGACCACTTATATGGTGGTTGCTCTTTTTATTTTTGACCGAAAACGGTAATTGATTGAATAGCCTCTAATAGTTACCATTTCCTTAACACTATAACAGGAAATATTTATTTATTATTAAATTGGATATAATAACTTGGTATATAAATTGCTAATAAAATTTCTTAAAAAACTTTTCCAAAGAACCACTGGATAATAATACACCAAGGAATAATCGGGAGGCTTTAGAATGAGAAGGATAAATCCAGGCTCCGTCATTTCTTATATTAGATATGGAAACATAAAAATACCAAAGAGTATTCAATGTGAGTGCCCAGGATGTAGAAAACTAAATGAATTTTTACTTAATGCAAATTATCAAAACCGTAAAAATAACTTAGTAACGGAGTGTAGCTGTCCTACATGTAAAAATTCTGCAGTTTTTATTATTATGACTAAAGATATTGCTGAAGATCAAGATGAGCATGCTGATACCTATATTTATGACCTTCAGGCTTCAAAGCATCCTATAAATCAAATAGAGAATTTACCTAATATACCTAAAGATCTCATCAGAGCCTATAGATCGGCGATTAATGTACATCAGTCTAGAGAAAATTCAGCTACTGCCGTCATGTCAAAACGAGTGATCGAAAGCATCCTAAAACATTTTCTAGGAGAAAAAAGTAAAGGTCAACCTTTATCAAAGCAGCTTGAAGTTCTCCCAAATCATCTCGATTTAGCAAAGCCGATTCAATCCCTTAGCCATTTATTAGGGCCAGAAAGTCCCTTATCCAGAATGCTTGAATTAGATATGGAAATGGATTACGAAACAACCTCGTTATTAATGGACTTACTAGAAAACTTAATCGAGTATTTATTTGTTCTGCCTGGAAAAATTGATGTCACCTATGACAAAATTGCAAGGAAATTTAATTAACCAAGCCCGCTAAATTAAATATATCTGTAAATCATAAAGAGGCTGCTCAAAAAAATTGTCTATTAATAGCCATTGTGGCAGCCTTTCATATAGGAACACAAAAGGTATTAATTATGTTTCTTTATTTCCTTCTTAACCTGTTTATACTAAAATAGTATTAAAGATAATTTAGAATTTTATTATAATTTCTGATGTTAGGGGGGAAGCTGTTTATCACAGCACATTATGTCAATAGAAACTATGAAGAATGCTAGTTTTCCACTATCAACTAATCAAAACTGGATAGAGAAAGTGGAAGATTCCTTAAAGGGTAAAAAGTTTGAAACATTAATGAAAAATACATATGAAAATATTGTTTTGAAACCGCTTTATTCTGAGACTGATATAACTGCTGAAATCGGGTATCCAGGAGTTGCAGATTACCGGAGAGGAATTCATTCACTTGGTTATCATTCAAATCCTTGGAAAGTAGCTCAAAAAGTTTCTTATCAAACAATGGGAGACTTAAAAGGAAATTTATTAAATGCTTTAAAAAGAGGTCAAACAGCCCTTTCCTTTAAATTAAAAAAAGAGCTTTTCGAGGAAGCTGATCAGTTTGAGAAATTGTTGTTTGAAATTATGGGGAAAGCATCATTTGCAATTGAAGCAGATGGTTTACAAAAGTCATTTTTGTCTCTACTCCAAAATGGAAATGAAAGCAGTGTCGTAACAGGTTATGTAGCAGAGGATCCAATGGCTGCCTTAGTGAAAAGTGGAACACTGCCCTTTGCCATTGATAACTATTTTAATTCATGGGTAAAGACAATTAAGGATTCCCATCAATTTCTTCCCAATTTGAAAACAGTCCTAATAGATACTACACCTTACCATAACGGTGGTGCGAATGCAGTCCAAGAGCTTGCAGTTGCTTTGGCGACTGGTGTCTTCTATTTAGAAGAATTAAAGGTTCGTGGCCTTGCTCCAGAAGAATTATTTAAGAAAATAATTTTTAAATTTCAAATTGGATCTAATTTCTTTATGGAGTTAGCTAAACTAAGAGCGGCTAGAGTTCTTTGGGATAAAATCGGTGAAGCATATGGCGTTCCTGCTGAAAAAAGAGGAATGGAAATAATTGCTGAAACCTCTAACTTTACTAAAACCTTGACTGATCCGCATGTAAACATACTGCGTTCTGGTAACGAGGCATTTGCTGCTATTCTTGGGGGAGTACAGTATTTACAGGTACATGCTTTTAATGAATTAGAGGGTATTACTCCTTTAGCTGAACGTCTAGCTCGTAATACACAGCTTATTTTAAAACAAGAAACATTTTTACAAGATATTGTTGACCCAGCAGGTGGTTCGTGGTATATCGAATCCTTAACCAATGAGTTAGTCAATAATTCTTGGGAGTATTTCTTGACTATAGATGAAAAAGGTGGACTTATGCAAGTCCTAGAGGCAAACTGGCTACAATCCGAGATTGCTACTTTACTTAATAAGCGTCACCAGGACACCTTTACGCGTAAACAAAGTATTGTTGGGACAAATGTATATGCTAACCTGAATGAGTCACTTCAAAGCCTTTTTAAAAATGAAGATAAATTCCTTTACGGTGAAGAGCAACAATCATTTCACTCAATTCAACCGATTGTTATGCAAAGATTGTCAGAGCCATTCGAAAACTTAAGACAATCTGCCCGTCAATTAGATAACAATCAAGTAGGTTTAGTATGTTTAGGGGAGTTAAAAGAATATAAAGCTCGTGCGGATTTCATGATTGGTTTTCTTTCAGCAGGTGGTTTATTAGGAGTTAAAAGTCAGGGTCTAAAAGCTTTATTAGATGCACATGCCTTTATAGTTGAATCTAATCTAAAGCACTACGTTCTATGTAGCTCTAACGAAAATTACAATAATTTTGGTTTAGAATTACTTAAACAGCTAAAGAAAGAACTTCCAAAAGTTCATTTCTATCTTGCTGGTTTACCTGAAAAAGAAACGCAAGTCCAATGGCTTGAAGCCGGTATCCGTGATTTTGTCCATTTGAAAACAAACTGTTATGCAATTAATTCTTCCATTATAGATGAAATTAAAGGGGGTGGAACACCGTGAATAATAAACCAGATTTTCGAAAAATAAATCTTAATCAACCCTCTAAATTCTCTCAAGAGGATTGGAAGAAAAAAGCCGAAGCGGAACTAAATCAAGAGATAGATAACCTGTTGTTTGAGACAAACGAGCAAATCAAATTGAAATCACTCTATACAGAGGAAGATTTAAAGGATTGTGAGCAATTGGGTGGAAGGCCAGGGATTGCTCCCTTCACACGTGGTCCTTATCCAACTATGTATGTAAACCGACCTTGGACCGTTAGACAATATGCGGGATTCTCAACTGCTGAAGAAAGTAACGCATTTTATCGTCGGAATCTAGCGATGGGACAGAAAGGGTTATCCGTTGCGTTTGACTTAGCAACACATCGTGGTTATGACTCCGACCATCCACGGGTGGTAGGGGATGTGGGAAAAGCCGGTGTGGCTATTGATTCCATCGAGGATATGAAGATTTTATTTGATGGTATCCCATTGGACCAAATGTCTGTTTCGATGACGATGAATGGGGCAGTCCTTCCGATTCTAGCATTTTTTATCGTGACAGCCGAAGAACAAGGTGTAAGTAAGGAGAAATTATCTGGTACGATTCAAAATGATATTTTAAAAGAATACATGGTGCGTAATACCTATATCTATCCACCTGAAATGTCGATGAAAATCATTGCTGATATTTTTGAATATACAGCCAAAAATATGCCGAAGTTTAATAGTATTAGTATCTCCGGTTATCATATGCAAGAAGCGGGGGCACCAGCAGATATTGAGCTCGCTTATACCTTAGCGGATGGGCTAGAATATGTCAGAACGGGACTAAAAGCTGGAATTGATATTGATTCCTTCGCTCCGAGATTGTCATTTTTCTGGGCGATTGGCATGAACTATTTTATGGAAGTTGCAAAAATGCGTGCTGCACGGTTTATTTGGGCGAAAATGATAGAAACCTTTAATCCTCAAAATCCTAAGTCACTTGCGTTAAGAACGCATTCGCAAACATCAGGATGGAGCTTAACCGAACAGGATCCATATAATAATGTCATACGAACTTTAATAGAAGCACACGCGGCGGCAATGGGGCATACGCAATCACTGCATACAAACGCACTGGATGAGGCGATTGCTTTGCCAACGGATTTCTCAGCTAGAATAGCTCGTAATACCCAATTGTTTTTACAGGAAGAAACAGGAATTACCAATGTAATCGATCCTTGGGGTGGCTCTTATTATGTAGAAGCCTTGACAAAGCAGTTGATTGACCGTGCTTGGGAGCATATTGAGGAAATCGAGAACTTAGGTGGAATGGCAAAAGCGATTGAAACTGGCCTTCCCAAAATGCGAATTGAAGAAGCAGCTGCTAGAAGACAAGCGCAAATTGATTCCGGTAAGGAAGTAATTATTGGGGTTAACCGTCATCGACTAGAAGAAGAAGAGCAGCTTGAGATATTAAATATTGATAACACCGCTGTTCGTACGATGCAGCTTGAAAAATTAAAAAAGCTAAAGGATTCCCGTGATGAAAAACAAGTTAGTGAAGCTTTAGCAGCCTTGACTGAAGCAGCACAGACTGGCGAAGGAAATTTGTTAGACCTTTCTGTTCAAGCAGCTCGCGTGAGAGCCACATTAGGTGAAATATCCGATGCGATTGAAAAGGTAGCAGGTAGACATAAGGCTATCATTCGTTCAATAAGCGGTGTGTATAGTAGTGCCTTCTCCAATGATGAAGAAATTAAAGCTGTTAAGGATATGACGGAGGAATTTTTGGAGAATGAGGGAAGAAGACCAAGAATCTTAATCGCCAAAATGGGTCAGGACGGTCATGATCGTGGAGCGAAGGTGATTTCAACGGCTTTCGCCGATTTAGGCTTTGACGTCGATATCGGACCGTTATTCCAAACACCTGAGGAGACTGCTCGTCAAGCAGTTGAAAATGATGTTCATGTCGTTGGGATGAGCTCACTTGCAGCTGGCCATCGAACATTACTCCCTCAGCTAATGGAAGAGCTAAAGAAGTTAGGTAGAGAAGATATTTTAGTCGTTGCAGGTGGAGTTATTCCATTTCAAGATTATCAATTCCTATACGAAAATGGAGCAGCTGCCATTTTTGGTCCAGGGACCGTTATTCCTGTGGCCGCTCAGAAAGTAATTCGTGCCATTTATCAACAATTAGGGTATGAGGAAGTGTCACTATAAATGAGTGAACATATTAGTGGGAAAAGTCGTTTTCAAAAACGAGGTGGCGCGGCATTCTCTATACCTGATTTATATAATGGGATAGTGCAGAGAGACAGAAGTAGCCTTGCTCGAGCTATTACTCTAATCGAGAGTAATGCGGAGCAACACTTTTCTCTTGCACAGGAGCTTTTACAAAAAGTTCTTCCTAAAAGTGGTAAATCACTACGAATTGGGATCACAGGTGTACCTGGTGCAGGGAAAAGTACGTTTATTGAGGCTTTTGGCATGCATTTATGCAATTTGGGATTTAGGGTTGCAGTATTAGCGGTAGACCCTAGCTCAAGCATTAGTGGTGGCAGCATTTTAGGTGATAAAACTAGAATGGAGCAGCTTTCTCGACATCCTAATGCCTTTATAAGACCTTCCCCTTCTGAAGGAAAACTCGGTGGTGTACATCGTAAAACACGCGAAACGATGTTACTATGTGAAGCATCTGGCTTTGATGTGATTTTAGTAGAAACGGTCGGAGTTGGCCAAAGTGAAGCTATCATACGTGATATGGTTGATTTCTTTTTACTTTTGGTTCTTACCGGCGCAGGTGACGAGCTCCAAGGAATGAAAAAGGGAATCATGGAATTGGTTGATGCTATTGTTGTCAACAAGGCCGATGGTGACAATAAGCCGCTCGCTTTAAAAACAAAAAAAGAATATAATCAAATACTTCATTTCTTACATCCAGCAACAAGTGGATGGAGAACGAAGGCATATACATGCTCTTCACTGTATCTTGAAGGGATTTCCGAAATATGGAATGTGATACTAGAATTTGAGAAGAATACGAAAGCTTCTCGAATGTTTAATGAACGCAGAAAAATACAAAATAAAAAATGGCTTTATTCAATGATTAGTGATCAGCTACATTATAGATTTTTTCAACAGTCAGAGGTGAAATCTGTTTTACCTAGACTTGAAAGAGCTGTCATGGATGGAGAAAAATCAGTTTCTGCAGCGGTATTTGAATTATTTAATGAGAGTTAAGCTTATCCCGTTATAGGATAGTAGGTTTTAAATGTATGTCCATTTTTTTACTTGGAATCCACTTTTAATTGTTGAGTAGGTAATTTCATTGAAATTTTTATTAGTAAATTGGTATGATGTATATGTTAGTAACAGAAAGGAGTTTTTTACATGAATATGGATTTTAATTTATTTATGAATGATGTCGTGCGTCAAGCACGTCAAGAAATAACAGCTGCTGGTTATGAAGAATTAAAAACACCTGAAGAGGTTGAAGAAGTTTTAACTAAGACTGGCACTATTCTAGTGATGGTGAACTCTGTTTGTGGTTGTGCTGGTGGAATTGCTAGACCTGCGGCAGCTCATTCCCTTCATTATGATAAGCGCCCAGAACAAATAGTAACGGTGTTTGCTGGTCAAGATAAAGAAGCTACAGAAAAAGCACGAAGCTTTTTCACTGGATATCCACCATCCTCACCTTCTTTTGCTCTTCTTAAAGATGGAAAGCTAGTGACTATGATTGAAAGACATGAAATTGAAGGACATGACCCAATGTCTGTTGTGACAAAATTACAAAATGCTTTTGAACAATATTGCGAAGAAGTTTAATGAACATGACCCTGGACATCACTCTAGGGTTTTTTTGTTATGATGTAAGAGAATAATATAATGGAGAAATGTATTTTTGAGGAGATGCGTGGAATGAAATATCGAATCGGCTATCGAACGTTAAAAACCGCGCTAGGCACTACATTGGCAATCATCATCGCGCATCAGCTTGGATTAGAGAATTATGTATCTGCTGGGATAATAACAATTTTATGTATTAAAGTTACGAAGCTTAAAACGGTACGTACCTCATGGGATCGATTTATGGCATGTATATTAGCGATGCCATTTTCGTATCTCTTTTTTGAAGGAATTACATACCATCCGACTATTATTGGCCTAATGCTATTATTTTTTATCCCTTTACTAGTGATGCTTCATTTAAAGGATGGTGTTGTCACAAGTACGGTCATAATTTTACATATCTATTCTGCTGGAGAAATTACTTGGGCAATGTTACTGCAAGAATTTGGAATCATTGTTGTAGGGGTTGGTATTGCTTTGTTAATGAATTTATACATGCCTAGTGTAGATAAAAAGTTAGAGCAATACCAACAAGGAATCGAAGATAATTTAAGAATAATTTTTAAAGAAATGGTCCATTATTTAAAAACGGCGGATAGTGATTGGGATGGAAAAGAAATAACGGAAACAGCTAAGTTATTAGAGGAAGCCAAGTTAATATCTTATCGAGAGGTTGAAAATAATTTACTATTACGAAATGAAAACCTCTACTTCCATTATTTCAAAATGAGAGAAAAACAATTAGAGATTATTGAACGTATTCTACCAATGATTACATCTATCCCTGTAACTTTAAAGCAAGGACGCATGACAGCTGATTTTTTTGACGAACTATCTGAACGAATTCATCCAGGCAATACCGCACGATTTTTTTTAGAAAAATTAAGAGGTTTACGAGTGGAATTTGAAGAGATGCCATTACCTAAAACACGTGAGGAATTTGAAATACGAGCCGCTTTATTTCAAATTGTTAAAGAGATTGAACAATATTTAATTATCAAGAGCTCCTTTAAAGGGATGAAAAAGGAAAAAGAAACGAATCAAAAAATGGAAATTGAGACAAACTAATGAAAATGATTTTAGGGTGATGTTATGTTAAAAGCATTTTCAGCCTTAGTCTTTACCTTTTTTATTTCTCCCATCTGGCCATTAGGTCCTAATCCGCTTCCAGGAGACCCGTTTGTGATTGTTAATAAAACAACGAATGAAATGGCATTTGTAAACGAGAATCGGATTCAAACGGTTGTAAATGTTGCAACTGGTAAAACGGAGGAACTTACACCAGAAGGTATTTTTACTATAACGGTTAAAGCTCCAAATCCATATTATCGAAAAAAAGATATTCCAGGTGGTTCACCTGAAAATCCACTGGGGACTAGGTGGATTGGATTTGATGCAGAGGAAACCGATGGCAGGATTTACGGACTTCATGGAACCAATCAGCCAGAATCGATTGGAAAGAATGTTTCAAATGGTTGTATCCGCCTGCAAAATGAAGCGATTGAATCCTTGTATGACCTTATTCCATTAGGGACAAAAATAGTTGTGGTCAAGTCGAACAAAAGCTTTGAAGAAATTGCCAGAGAACATCATGCACTAAATTAAAAAAGGGACTGCACCATTTATGTGGAGCAGTCCCTTTTGCTATTATTTATAAAAAAGATGAAATTCCAATTAGAATGGTAGAAGCAAGCATGGCAATCAGCATTGAGTAAACAACTATCTTTTGCACTTTTCTATTTGACATAAGAGAGCCCTCCTTTTAAGCAACAGCAAATTTATCTCTATTTCTATTTTACATAGAAATGCTCTTTACAACAACTACTTAAATTAGGAAGGATTTATGACACTTTTGTCGAATAATATATTGTCGAATTAATGTAAAAAATGCAAAAATGGAGAGGGTACTATTGGTTAAAAAGATAGACCATATTGGGATTGCGGTTCATTCGATTGAGAAGGCGCTTCCCTTTTATACGGAAAATTTAAATCTAACTCTATTAGGGATCGAAGAGGTGGAAAGTGAAAAAGTGAAAATTGCCTTTTTGAAAATTGGAGAGTCAAAGATAGAGCTACTAGAGCCTCTGACAAAGGAAAGTCCAATCGCAAATTTCCTAGAAAAACGGGGTGAAGGCATACATCACCTCGCTCTAGCGGTTGATTCCATTCAGGACCGAATTAATGAAATAAAAGAAAAAGGTATTCGGATGATTAATGATACTCCTAAAACAGGTGCAGGTGGCGCAATGGTGGCATTTATGCATCCTAAATCAACTGGAGGAGTTTTGTTCGAATACTGTGAAAAGAAAGGAATGGACAAACATGACTGACATCTATGAAAAAATAAATGACTTATATGATCGAAAACGTGAGATAGAATTGGGTGGCGGGGACGAGCGTATCCAAAAGCAACATGAGAAAGGGAAACTGACGGCTCGAGAAAGAATTGAGTTATTAGTTGATAAAGGTTCCTTTGTGGAATTGAATCCATTTCTAGAACACCGATGTGTGGATTTTGGTTTAGATTCTCAAAAATCACCTGGTGATGGTGTTGTTACTGGTTACGGAAAAGTGAATGGCCGTCCGATTTATTTATTTTCACAAGATTTCACTGTTTTTGGTGGAGCTTTAGGAGAAATGCACGCAAAGAAAATAGCCAATGTTATGGACCTCGCTGCGAAAAATGGGGCTCCATTTGTTGGCCTTAATGATTCAGGTGGCGCAAGAATTCAAGAGGGTGTCGTTTCCTTAGATGGATATGGCCATATTTTTTATCGAAATGCGATTTATTCAGGGGTAATTCCACAAATTTCGGTGATTATGGGACCATGTGCAGGAGGGGCTGTATATTCTCCAGCAATAACAGATTTCGTTTTTATGGTGGAAAAAACTAGTCAAATGTTCATTACTGGTCCTAAGGTTATTGAAACGGTAACAGGTGAAAAAATTTCAGCAGAAGATTTAGGTGGAGCATTAGTTCATAGTTCAATTAGTGGAAATGTTCACTTTCATAGTCAAACTGAAGAAGACATTCTTAAGCAAGTTCGGAATCTATTAAGCTATTTACCACAAAATAATGAGGAAAAGCCTCCTCGGTTAGAAGTTGACGGTGAAGATGATTACCGTCCTGATTTAACAGATGTTGTCCCATTTGATTCTGTGCGTCCATATGATGTGCAAAGAGTGATTGAACAGGTAGTTGACACCGATTCCTTCATGGAGGTTCATAAAGATTTTGCAAAGAACATCGTAGTAGGATTAGCTAGAATCAAAGGTGAATCGGTAGGACTCGTGTGTAATCAACCAAGATTCATGGCTGGGGGTCTGGATATTGATTCCTCTGATAAAGCATCAAGATTCATCCGTTTCTGCGACTCTTTCAATATCCCGATTATTACGTTCGAGGATGTAACTGGCTTTTTCCCTGGAGTTAAGCAAGAACACGGTGGAATCATACGTCACGGAGCCAAAATCCTGTATGCTTATTCAGAGGCAACTGTTCCAAAATTAACAGTGATACTACGTAAAGCTTATGGTGGTGCTTATGTAGCATTAAATAGTAAATCTATTGGCGCAGACCTTGTCTTTGCATGGCCAAATGCGGAAATCGCTGTAATGGGACCACAAGGTGCAGCAAATATTATATTTGCTCGTGAGATTGAGAACAGTGATAACCCCGAAGCAGTGCGACAACAGAAAATTGAAGAATACCGTGAGAAATTTGCTAATCCTTATGTAGCAGCAAGCAGGGGAATGGTCGATGACGTCATCGATCCAAGAGATACTAGAATCAAAATCATTCAAGCACTCGAAATGCTACGTAATAAAAAGGAAACTAGACCTGCTAAAAAGCATGGGAATATTCCTTTATAAAAAAGAGCACCGTCCATTATATTAAACCGTTCCGTTTTGAGGTGCAAATCCTGTAAATGACAATGAAAAAGGCGTGCAATCTGACAACAGATTTGACACGCCTTTTTCATTTATTTTGGTGTCTTTGATATCGATAAATTTAAATAAAGAGCGAACCCTCAATAAGCGGAGAAATTTCCCTTAATTATTAAATAGACCTAAAAATAGCGTAAATAGACGGAAGGATTCCGACTATTTACTCAAAAAACGTCAAAATAGGTCATTTTCCTTTACTTAACCGGAAAACCTCCGCTTATTTACCC
>NZ_CAKJTG010000017.1 GCF_917563885.1 Pseudoneobacillus rhizosphaerae | reverse complement strand
CTCTAACATGGTCCAATAAGCGGATTGACCTTCCTTCACTTCTACTATAAAAAAAATAGTAGCACAAACCATGGCCTTGGTCTGTACTACTAATGTTAGTATGTTTTTAATCACTGGTTACTAAATTAAGGATAAGAAGCGTCATAAGAATTTACATCCCTATTGACACTTAATTTTGTGTTTACAATATAATTTGTCCTTTAAATATCTTGTCATTTCTGGTCTTACATCTCTGTAAAAGGTATAAACAATCCTTATGTGAAAGGGAAATGGCATTCGTCAATTCGTACGCCATTTCTGATGTCAATTTACCATTATGCACCTCAAAACGGATGGTTTAGATTTCTCTGGACTGGGTTTCTTTTGTACTTATACTAATACATTAGAATTCGTATTTACTTTTTGATAATTAAGTGCAGCTAACCCAAGAGTTTTCGCAGCAATGAGCATCGCTTTTTCATTAATATCAAATTTCGGATGGTGATGCGGATATGCCGTTTCTACACCTTGAGGTTTTGCTCCTGTAAAGAAGAAGGTACCTGGAACCTTTTGGAGGTAATAAGCAAAATCTTCTCCCCCCATATGTGGTTCTGTTTCTTCAACTGTAGTGACTTCAGGTACACTTTCAGCAATTTGAGCGAGAAAATCAGTTTCCTCTTTATGGTTTACCACAGCAGGATAGCCACGTTCAAAAGTATATTCATAGGAACTGTCAGAACTATAGCAGGTTCCTTTAGTGACTTTTTCTATTTCAGCTTCAATATCGGAACGAACTTTTTCATTGAAAGTACGAACCGTACCAATCAATTTAGCACTGTCGGCGATTACGTTAAAAGCATTATCAGCTACAAAAGAACCAACCGTTACAACGGCAGAGTC
Source organism: Pseudoneobacillus rhizosphaerae (assembly GCF_917563885.1). Lineage (GTDB taxonomy): Bacteria > Bacillota > Bacilli > Bacillales > Cytobacillaceae > Pseudoneobacillus > Pseudoneobacillus rhizosphaerae. The sequence goes on along the minus strand of NZ_CAKJTG010000017.1, from coordinate 96,581 downwards.
AATCGGATTTACTCTTCGACTGACGATTTGTTGTAGGTTCATAACAAGCTGAGAAGCGATGACGATAGAATCCTTTGTTGTGTGAGGGGCAGCTCCATGACCACCTCTACCTTGGATTTTAATTACAAATCTATCTGAAGCAGCCATAATTGGTCCAACACGGTATTGAATTTTCCCAGTCGGTTCAGTTGCCCATAAATGCGTACCGAAAATCACATCTACGCCATTTAAACACCCATCTTGAATCATGGATACTGCACCACCTGGCGCATATTCCTCGGCATGCTGGTGGATCATAACATAATTTCCTTCTAATTCCTCACGATTTTCGTGAAGCACCTTCGCTAAAACGAGAAGAGTTGCTGTATGACCATCATGACCACAAGCATGCATCACACCTGGTACTAATGATTTATAAGGAACATCTTTTTGGTCATGAATAGGCAGAGCATCAAAGTCTGCACGTAGGGCAACTGTCTTACCAGGCTTTCCACCATAAATTTTAGCTACAACACCATTACCGCCAACATTTCCTCTTACTTCTACACCTAGTTTTTCGTAAAATGATTTTATGTAATTAGCCGTTTGTACCTCTTTAAATGAAAGTTCAGGATGCTGGTGTAGGTATCGACGAATCTCAACCATTTCTTCATAATGGTTTTCTAAGCTTTCCAATATTCTATTATACATCTTATACACTCTCCCTTTTAAAAATTGAATATACTTAAAATTATATCATTTATTGTATATACTAGTGTTATTAAAAATAAATATCGTACTTTTGGAGGGGAAAATGAACAAACGTGTAGAAAAGCAATTATTTATTTTTAGCTTATTGGCAGGGGTCATAGGAGTATATCTACTATATTTAGTAACATCATCGGAGGCTTTATGGATTGATAAAGCAATTGCCTCTGTGTTTGTCACTTCCAATGATAGCATCCTTACACTTTTCGGTTATTTTACAGAGTTAGGGTCTAAAATTGGCATCGGTGCGGTGGCGCTATTATCGCTATTAGTTCTTTGGTTAACAAAAAAGGACTATATAGCAATGGCAACAATTGCCCTTGCTGTAGCGTTAGGAAATGAAGTAAATAAGCTTTTAAAAAATTGGATTGGTAGGGAAAGGCCCGATTTAGAGCATTTAGATGAAGTTGCATCATTAAGTTTTCCGAGTGGACATGCCATGGTTGGAATAATCCTTTATATGCTTATTGCCTATTTTTTAGTTAAATACATTTCCTCAAAAAAAGGGAAGTGGATTGCGGCAATTGCTTGTACGCTTATTATTTTATTACTTGGTTTGAGTAGAATCATCTTACATGTGCACTACCCAACTGATGTCATTGGTGGATATGCCTTTGGATTTATCTGGGGCTTTTTATGGATTTTGATTTATGAAATGGTAAAAGAATGGTTGAAAAAGAAGGCATAATTAAATCACCAAAAAACTAGATGGAGCTAAAAACTCCATCCAGTTTTCTTATCACATTAAAAACATGGCTACAATGGTAGTGACGATTAGTCCAATCGTTACTGGCAATAGATTTCTTCTTGCTAATTCAAATACATCTACGTTACAAATGGCGGCAACTGGGATGATTGCCCATGGTACTAATGTGCCTCCACCGACCCAAATCGCAGATATTTGACCTAAAGCGGTTAATGTTGCTGCACCAGATCCAAGTGCAGTTGCGAATAGAGTTGCTACCGAACCTGCAAGTGAAATTCCTGAAAAGCCTGATCCATCTAGTCCCGTAATAGCTCCTACTGAAGTTAAAGTGATAGCAGCTACTTGTTCACTTAATGGTACAACATGTGCTAACGCAACACCTAAGTCATTAACAATTCCTTGTGAAGCTTGAGGTAAATATTCTCCAATAATTTTTGCAAAACCTGAATCACCTAAATAGAAGAAGGCCGCGATTGGAATAACTGGTCCAAACACTTTAAATCCAAACTGAAATCCGTCAATTAAATAGGTTGTCGTTTTTTCAAGACCTTTATTTTTATGAGTTATAAGAGTAATTAAGATTAGTATAAATATGGACGTACCTCCGATAAGTGCAGTGGCATCTCCGCCTTGGAGCTTTAAGATGGACATAGCTGCTACATCCAGTCCGAATAAAACTGGAATTAATAAAGCAAAGAACCGTTTTTGATTTAATGTTAAAAGAGAAGAATCTTCCCCTGTTACGCCTAACATAGCGTTACCTTCTAAGCTCTCTACTTTTAAAATACCTCTTTTCATATCCCGTTTCAAAAAGTAAAATGCAACGATTGTTGTAACAATACCCATTGTAAATACAAGTGGAATACTAGCTTGAATTACCTCGCTTACTGGTAAACCAGCAGCATCAGCTGTGAGTTTAGGAGCTGCTTGAATAATAAAATCTCCTGATAAAGCAATCCCGTGTCCGAACAAGTTCATAGCAACGGCAACGCCTAAAGCTGGTAAGCCTACTCGTATTGCGACCGGTAATAATACGGCACCTAATAGAGCAACTGCCGGAGAAGGCCAGAAAAACCAAGAAATAACCATCATTAAAATGCCGATTACCCAATAAGCCATTGAAGCATTCCGGATTAGCTTGGAGAAAGGAGAAATCATAACATCGTTGATACCTGTTGAAGTTAAGATTCTACTCATTGCAACAATGATTGATATAACCAATATGGTAGATAACAGCTCTGTAATGGCAAATATAAAACTATTAAAAATGCTGCTGACCGATTGGCTAAGCGATCCAGTGGCAGTTATAGCTAGTAAAAAGATACCAATAATACAAATAAGGGAAGTATCTCTCCTCATCACCATGAAACCAATGATTAAAAAGATAAAGACTACGTATATCCAATGTAGAGCAATTAATTCAACCCCCATTTAAAGCCCTCCTCTTTTCCGAGTTCGATTTGGGCATTCGCCCTTTCGGATGTATTACAGAATATGAAATTCAAAGAGTTTGGTGAGAGGAATTTTGTTCAAAAATCCTCCTTAAGACGGATATAAAAGCATGCTCTGGAATGTCCCTTTTGGATGAAAATAAGATAAAATTAAGGCAAGGATTATTTAACAAAGGGATTTTTATTTTGATAGAGAATTGTAAGGATAGGAAAGAGGGGATTAAGCTTTGCGTCAATCTGTTAATCAATTCATTTTTGCTGCGATACTACTGTTTCTCGGTATTTTTCTATTATTGATGAATATTGGAGTCATTTCCTTGGAAATAAAAGAAGTAATTGTCGAATTTTATCCTTTTTTCTTCCTTTTGGTAAGCTTTCTGCTAATGATAAAAGCTTTTAAAGGACATAAAAAGGGAAGCTTGTTTTGGTGGTTCTTCTACTTTTCTTTTTCAATAATGCTTTGTTTAGATCGATTAAAATTAATCACGTTTCATGCTGGTGATTTTTGGAGACTTTGGCCGGTAGTATTCATTTATTTCGGATTAATCCTTTTAATAAAAAAGGATAAAGTAAAAATATATTTTAAATCGGATGTTCCGCCTGATGTTTTGATAATAAATGACGACGAAGATGAAGAGCATGAGTCGAATGTCACTTCAACTATTTCGGGGAAAAAAATGAAAAGCTTTTCGATAGGTGATGTCGAATTTAAAAAATCAAATTGGTCGCTAGAGCCAATGAATTTACGCAATTCAATTGGTGATTATTTTATTGATTTTAGTAAAGCTTACATTCCCGAAAAAGAAACGCCCATTGTTGTTCAAGGGTGGATTGGTGATGTGAAAATGATTGTTCCAGACGATGTTCCGGTGAAGGTTGAAGCAAAGGTGAAAATAGGTGATATTCGTATTTTTGACCTTAGGTCGAGTGAGTTAAATCGACAGTTGATTTTTGAGACACCTGGATATAATGAGGCAATAAAAAAATTAAACATTACGATTGAGCTAAAGATTGGTTCAGTTCGAATTGACCAAGCATAGGAGACAAGAATATGAAAGAATTATATAAACGTTTTTGGTTTTTTCACAGTTTCATTATGTCTGGATTCTTAAGTGCATTAATTTTCTTTGTTGGCTTACAAGTTTATTTATTAGTATCTAGAAAACCGGTTATTTCAATTGAAATAACCTTTTGGTTGTTTTTCTATATTTTAATTATACAGTTAATAGTAGGTGGCTATTTTGGAGTAAAGAATAGCACCTATTTAAAGGGGCTTTTTGGAGATATTCATTTATTTATTTCAGGGTTAAAAAGTGGAAAGCTTTCCGAGAGGATGAATAAATCTAATCAGCAAGAGATTGGGCCAATTGTTGATGAATTAAATCAACTTGCTTTATTTTTAGAAGAACAAGCTTTTAATTTGCAACGAATGGCAGATGAGAAGGTTACTTTAGCTCAAACCGCTCATACTGCTGCCGTCATGGAAGAGAGGCAAAGACTTGCTCGTGATTTACATGATGTCGTCAGCCAACAATTGTTTGCTCTGAGTATGTTGTCATCTGCAACTTTGAGATTAGTAGATAAGCAGCCAGAAAAGGTAAAGGAACAAATTGAACAAATTGCTGAGATTGCTATTAAAGCCCAGGGGGAAATGAGATCCTTATTACTTCATTTAAGGCCAATTGAACTTTCAGAGGACTCTTTATGTGAAGGTATCATTAAATTAATTGTTGAATTAAAAGATAAAACGAATCTTGAATTTCAGGCAAGTATTGATGAAATTGAACATATTTCAAAGGCAGCAGAAGAACATCTATTCAGAATCGTCCAAGAGGCGCTCTCGAATATTTTACGCCACGCTGAAGCAAGTCGAGTAAAAATAACCTTGACGGAACGAGAAAATGATATCTATTTGTATATTAGTGATAATGGTAAAGGATTCGACCCTTCAAAAGAAAAAATTACATCATATGGACTGAAAACAATGCGTGAGCGGTGTGAAGAAATTGGTGGTAGCTTTAATATTCGTTCAAAAGAAAAGGAAGGTACATATATAGATATAAGGATCTTTAAAAAGGGGAGAAAATAATGGGGAAAATTAAAGTAGTGGTCGTTGACGACCATGACATGGTACGAAAGGGAATCATCTCGTACCTATTAACAGAGTCTAATATAGAAGTAATCGGTGAAGCAAGAAGTGGCAATGAGGGTGTTCAACTTGTCAAAAAGGTGAAGCCTGATATCGTACTGATGGATTTACTCATGGAAAATGGAAATGGCATCATGGCTACAAAAGAAATATTAAGTTTTCAGCCCAATTGTAAAGTGATCATCATAACAAGCTATTATGATGATCAACAAGTTTTTCCTGCATTAGAAGCCGGTGCCTTCAGTTACTTGTTAAAAACAGCCTCTGCCAACGAAATTGTTCAAGCTATTTATAAAGCTATACAAGGAGAAACAATTATTGAACCGAAAGTGGCCAATAAAATGTTAAATCGTTTTCGAACTAGTGAGCGGAAGCCACATGATGATCTTACGGAAAGAGAATTAGATGTTTTAAAGTGCTTAGGCGAAGGGATGACGAATCAAGAAATCAGTGAGGAATTATTTATTGGGGTTAAAACAGTCAAAACACATGTTAGTAATATCCTAAGTAAATTAAGTGTGTCAGATCGAACCCAAGCAGCAGTTTATGCTAATCGCAACGGGATTCTTAAAGGCAAAGGTTAATTAGTCAACATTGAATCGATAAAACTCGATTTGTGTTTCCTTTACTCGGCTAGGAAAGCGCAAAAGCTTTACAGTGCTATAGGGGTGCTTGCGCTTTCTTATTTTGTGTTTAATAACAGTTAAAGGCAATTTTTTATTAAGCATGTTTACATTCAAACTATTATCCTACTCTTGATAGAAAATTGTAAGTTGAACCTATTCGTTGCTATACTTATCTTAGTGAAATAGTAGTAGGTCATCTTGATAATTATTATCTTATTATTTCTCTGTCTAAAAAATATTCTATGAATTTTAGAAGGAAAGGAAAGATATGCTATGTCGCAATTTAAACAAAAATTTGATGAATGGCTCCAGAAAAACATTTCTGAAGAGAAAAATCACAGGAGGCGTGAAATCCTCGAAAAAGGCTTGGGGTATGGGACGGTGGAATTCCTTCGAGTGATCTGGTTTCCAATTGTAGGGAATTTTGAACATTTGTATCCAGAATGGGAGGTAAGAGACTTCAATAATGGCTATCGTTACCTCGATCTTGCATACATGCCAGGGGCTGCAAAAGGTGGAATCGAAATTCAAGGATATGGACCCCATGCTAGAGATCTTGATGTCCGGCGATTCAAGGATTTATGTTGGAGACAATCTTTGTTGGCACTCGATGACTGGACGTTCCTCACGATAGCCTATTTGTCTATTAAGGATGAACCTAAACAATGCCAACAGCTAGTGTTAGCTTTTATTGGTAAATTCCTTTCCACTGATGTACCTTCGCAATTGACTTGGCTTGAAGCTGAAGTTGTACGATTTGCGAGTCGGACACTTCGTCCAATTACTCCTCTTGAGCTGGCTAGTCATCTTAGGATATGTGATCGTCATGCTAGACGGATATTACATAAACTTGTTAGTTTAAACGTTCTATCCATTGCTAGCGGAACAGAGCGAGCACGGACATTTAAACTCCAAAAAGAACTCAATCCTCGACTATGAACGGACCCAGAATCCGTTATTTCCGTAAAAGAACTTCAAATAATGTTGTATTAGGACCCAGAATCCGTTATTTCTCCAAAATCATGTAAAACAATTCCTATTTACCACAATAACGGAACCTTAGTCCGTAAACTCTAAAAACAATGCCTAATTACTTAGATAACGGAACTATAGTCCGCAAACTGAATTTTTTCTACGATTCGGATAATTCTATAATTGAAAATATCAAATTTTCGATTTGAACGAACAGAGAATCCGTTATGTCCCCAAAACACACTTCAATTACTGGTGGTTTAAGGTCCAGAATCCGTTATTTGCCCAAATATATAAAACTAACACACATTTTAACACATTAACGGAACCATATTCCGTACATGTCTAAATCAAGACTTATATACTAACATAACCGAACCATTGTCCTAAACGAATAGTTGTTTTACCTATTGCCACTAATAAAACGACATTAGCGATGCTAATGCCGTTTTTTATAAAGTTTGGAGTATAGGGTGCTTGAATTTTATTTATATCCTAAATCCATAGCATTTATTACTTCTTCGGCAAAGTCAACTGTATCTCGATCCCATAGAAGTGTTGATTTTATTCCTTAATAAAGTAAGTAGAAATATACGGGTTTGAAGAAAATAAATTAGCAGTTGTAGTGACACCGAGGTTACTCTTATCCATTGAAAAAGCTTCGTTATATGTTTTTGTCATTTGCCAAGTCTTGAATGCAAGCTCATTCTCCCATATCGTTAAGATGATATAGACATTAGATTTTAGTGGTCTCAACATACGAATGCTGTTCATACCTAATCCAAGCAGTTTCTTAATATGATGTTCAAATAGTGGTTTTCCTTCCTCCGTAATAGGTACATGGTTTAAGGCTACAAATCCTTTTTCCGGAATAGGCCCATTCGATTCAAAGACTTCATAATTTCTCGAGGTTTTAAAAACAGTTACTCCATTTGTTTCATGGAGTAGAAGTGCATGCTCCATGTTTTCCATAAGTAAAAAGGAGTCATTTGGGTGTTTTTCTTTGATTATTCTTAGAAATTCATACGTCCCTGTAGTGATATAAATATACATTTTATCATCCTCCTAAAAAGTGTCTCTATTGACGAATATCCAAATTTTGCGGATTTAAGAACTTAATTACGACTATTTAGTGACAATTGATAGTGTAATCTATACATATGTAGTGAAAAACAGCTATATTTGATACAAACCATGTGTTTAGTTTCTATTTTATTCAGATATATATTACAATGAAAAACAGACATGTTTTGAAAGGGGATTATTTTTAATGAGTAGACAAATAAATGAAACATTTTTGAAAGCAGCTAGAGGAGAAGCAACAGACTATGTACCTGTATGGTATATGCGTCAAGCGGGACGGTCACAACCAGAATATCGTGCCATTAAAGAAAAGTATTCTTTATTTGAAATTACTCATCAGCCTGAGCTATGTGCTTATGTAACAAAGCTACCTGTTGATCAATATAACGTGGATGCTGCCATTCTTTACAAAGATATTATGACACCACTTCCAGCTCTAGGTGTAGATGTGGAAATTAAATCAGGTATTGGACCTGTTATTGATAACCCTATTCGCTCATTAGCCGATGTGGAAAAATTAGGGGAAATCAATCCCGAACAGGATGTTGCTTACGTACTTGATACCATTAAGATTTTAACACAGGAGCAATTATCAGTACCATTAATCGGTTTTGCAGGAGCACCGTTCACGCTTGCGAGTTATATGATCGAAGGCGGACCGTCTAAAAATTATAATAAAACAAAAGCATTCATGTATGCAGAACCAAAAGCATGGTTTGCTCTTATGGATAAATTAGCTGAAATGACGATTACATATGTAAAGTCACAGGTAAAGGCAGGCGCAAGAGCTGTACAAATTTTTGACTCTTGGGTTGGTGCATTGAATGTGGAAGATTATCGTTATTTTATTAAGCCGACGATGGAACGTATTTTCACGGGCTTAAGAGAAGAAAATGTTCCTTTAATTATGTTTGGTGTAGGTGCGAGTCATTTAGCTTTAGAGTGGAATGATCTTCCGATAGATGTAGTGGGGTTAGATTGGCGTTTACCAATTAGCCAAGCTAGGGAAATGGGAATTACGAAAACGGTTCAAGGTAACTTAGACCCTGCTATTTTACTTGCTCCGTGGGAAGTAATTGAAGAAAGAGCTAAAGCCATTTTAGATCAAGGTATGGCTACACCAGGATATATCTTTAACCTAGGTCATGGTGTATTCCCATCAGTGGATCCAGCCGTGTTAAAAAGGCTTACCACTTTTGTTCATGAGTATTCTGCTTCTAAGCTTAATAAATAAATACACCACTTTTTCTAGTTGAAATAGTATTTACATTGGTAATTTTGAAGTTTTTTTGGCAAAATTAATGTTTGTAGACAAGAAAAATGAGGTGTAACAATGGCAAAAAAGAAAATGGGCTTGCTCGTTATGGCGTACGGAACACCATATAAAGAGGAAGATATAGAAAGATATTATACACATATTCGTCATGGTCGTAAGCCTTCTGAAGAAATGGTAGAAGATCTAAGAGGACGTTATGAAGCAATTGGTGGAATTTCTCCGTTAGCTACAATTACATTAGATCAGGCTAAGAGTTTAGAAGAGTTTTTAAACAGAAACCAAGATGAAATCGAATTTAAAATGTATCTTGGCTTAAAGCATATTGAACCATTTATTGAAGATGCTGTTAAGGAAATGCATCAGGATGGAATAAATGAGGCAGTAAGTATAGTTTTAGCTCCACATTTCTCTACCTTTAGTGTCAAAGCTTATAACGGAAGAGCAAAAGAAGAGGCTGAAAAATTAGGTGGACCGACTATTCATTCAGTAGAGACTTGGTACCTTGAACCTAAATTTATTGAGTATTGGGTTGAAAAGGTAAAGGAAGCCTTTGAGGAAATGACTGCTGAGGAGAAAGTAGACGCCGCGTTAATTGTGTCTGCCCATAGTTTGCCTGAAAAAATCCTTTTATCAGGTGACCCTTATCCAGATCAGCTTCAGGAAACAGCAGATTTAGTTGCTAAAGGTGCTGGGGTTCAAAATTATTATGTTGGCTGGCAAAGTGCTGGGAATACTCCAGAGCCTTGGCTTGGACCTGATGTTCAAGATTTAACAAGAGACCTGTACAATCAATATGGATATAAAGCATTTGTTTATACTCCAGTTGGGTTTGTTTCTGACCATCTTGAAGTTTTATATGACAATGATACAGAGTGTAAGGTTGTGACAGATGAGGTAGGTGCAAGTTATTATCGCCCAGAAATGCCAAATTCACATCCTAAATTTATCGAAGCAATGGCTTCTGCAATAAATAAATTACTTAAATAAAACCTTCAATCAGTGGGAGCTATCGCCCACTGATTGTTTTAAAATGAGAAATTATAAAGAAGGCGATGACAATGGAGGATATAAAAAAAGTAGTGGTGATAGGTGGAGGTATTACAGGGCTTACCACTGCATTTTACTTGCAACAGGAAGCGCGTGAAAACAATTTGCCCATAGAAGTTAATCTAATTGAAGCCTCCCATCGTCTTGGTGGGAAGATGCAAACGGTCGTCCAGGATGGTTTTACGATTGAAAGAGGTCCCGATTCTTTTTTAGCGAGAAAACAAAGCATGTCCAGACTTGTAAAAGCAGTTGGCATGGAGGATAAGCTTGTTAGAAATACAGCAGGGAAATCTTTTGTTTTAGTGAATCAACGACTTTTTCCAATGCCTGGTGGTTCAATCATGGGAATACCGACTCAAATTGCTCCTTTTGTGGCGACAGGGTTGTTTTCAGTGCCAGGAAAGCTTCGTGCTGCCGCTGATTTTGTGTTGCCTCGATCAAGTAAAAAAGAAGACCAAGCTCTAGGTGAATTTTTTCGGAGAAGGTTTGGGGATGAGGTTGTAGAAAATCTGATTGAGCCACTTCTTTCTGGAATTTATGCAGGTGATATCGATCAATTAAGTCTCATGTCTACCTTCCCACAATTTTATCAAGTGGAACAAAAATATCGTAGTTTAATTTTAGGAATGCGTAAATCAACTCCTGCTCCGCCTAAGTCTTCTGAGAAGAAAGAAAGCGGTATTTTCCTTACCTTATCAACAGGACTTCAGTCATTAGCTGATCGAATTGAGGAATTGCTCGAGCCTCAATCTGTCTATAAAGGGTCTAAAGTTGAGCAAGTACACCAGAATGGTAAAGATAAGTATGTGGTTGAATTAAATAGTGGACATATTATTCATGCGGATAGTATTGTCGTGTGCGTGGGACATCAAATAACTCAATCTATGTTTTCGAATTTTGAATTTTTTAACGTTTTTAAAGAAATGCCTTCAACATCGGTTGCGAATGTCGCAATGGCATTTCCGAAAGAAGCGATTGAAAAAGATATTGAGGGAACAGGCTTTGTTGTTTCTAGAAATAGTGATTATACGATTACTGCTTGTACTTGGACACATAAAAAATGGCCACATTCCACTCCGCAGGATAAAGTATTGTTAAGATGTTATGTTGGCCGTTCAGGTGATGAGGCAATCGTTGATCTATCTGATGATCAAATTACGAAGATTGTTTTAGATGATTTAAATAAAACAATGAATATTACAATGGAACCTGACTTCACCATCGTCTCTCGTTGGAAGAACTCCATGCCACAATATACGGTTGGTCATAAAAAACGGATTGAAACGGTTAAACAATCTGTTCAAAAGGAATTACCAGGTGTCTTCTTAGCCGGATCTTCTTTTGAAGGAATAGGGCTTCCAGACTGTGTAGACCAAGGTGAAGCAGCGGTGAAGAGTGTATTAGATTATTTAAATATTAAAGAGTCAGTTCTAAATCGATAATCGGTAGTGGGGGTAACTAAATTGTTGCCCTTTTTTGACTTGATTTTATTAAGTAGAAATGATATATTTTAAAACGTAAACTAAATGACTGAAATGTTCATATGGTCAATAAATGAGGTGAAACATGTCAATCGACCGAAAACAATTGATACTAGAAGCAGCCTCTAAATCCTTTACGATGTTTGGATACAAAGCAACAACGATGGATCAAGTGGCAAAGCTAGCGAATGTAGGGAAGGGAACCATTTACACTTTCTTTAAAAATAAAGAAGAACTGTTTGATGAAATTATTAAAGGTTTAGTGCGAGAGATGAAAGTTGCAGCGGAGGAGTCCTATGATGAATCAAAATCCTTCTACGAGAATGTCCATCGTTCGTTAATGCGTGTATTAGAATTTCGCAAAGAACATCAATTAACAATCAAGCTTTTTCAAGAAGAAAAAGAAATGGGAACACCAGCTGTAACAGAAGTAATCGGGACACTTGAAAAGGTAGTCATAACCTTTATTAAGGATAGGGTTGTTCAAGCTATTGAGCGTGGGGATATAACGGACTGTGACCCAGAATTAACAGCATTTGTGATGCTGAAGCTGTATATCGCACTTATTTTTGATTGGGAAAAGAATCATAAACCATTGGAGAAAGAACAAATATTAAGCTTATTTCAGAAATATATATTTGATGGATTATCCAGGTAGGAAAATCCATTCTTTTTTACTCAAAAGTGACCAAATGGACAAATTAGTCATTCAGAACATAATGGAGGAAATATGTTATGAAAAATTTATTCAAAAAAGAATTAATGGCAATTATTAAAAGCAAAAAGCTTTTAATTTCAATTGTAGCTGTTCTATTTATTCCAGTATTATATAGTGGAATGTTTTTATGGGCATTTTGGGACCCTTATGAACATTTAAGTGATTTACCTGTTGCAATCGTTAATAATGACAATGGCGCTGATTTTGAGAATGAAAAACTGTTACTCGGAAATGAACTTGTCGATAAATTAAGAGAAAGCAATGACTTTCAGTATATTTTTGTAGATAATGACAAAGGAATGCAAGGGTTAAAGAATCAGAAATATTATATGCTAGTTGAAATACCTGATAATTTTTCAGAAAATGCGACAACATTAATGGATGAAAATCCGCAGAAATTAGAACTCATTTACAAACCTAATGAAAGCTATAACTTTTTGTCAGCCCAAATAGGTTCAACGGCTATTGAAAAAATCAAAGCTTCGTTATCAGAAAAAATTACGACAACGTATTCAGAGACCATTTTTGAAAAACTAACAGATCTTTCTTCTGGTTTAACAGATGCAAGTGAAGGAGCAACTAAACTATACGAAGGCTCTCAACGTCTTCAATCAGGTTCAGCTGATTTACAAAAAGGTCTTGCTTTGTTAGCGGGAAAATCGATTGAGTTTAATGAGGGAGTATCAAAAATTGATTCTGGGTCAAAAGAATTGAACTCTGGTATTAGTAAATTAACAGAAGGAATGAGTCTGTTGGATGCTAATTATCAGAAGCTTGAAGCTGCTTCTTCCAAGCTTGTTCAAGGGAGTAGTAGATTGGAAGACGGTCTTAATAGTGCCGTTTTAGGCATCAATCAATTAAAAAGTAAAACCCCTGATTTAGTTGCAGGAACAGAACAATTAGAAGCAGGTGCAAACCAATTAAGCGCAGCTATGAATCAATGGCAAACTGGTGTGGAAGCAACTGCATCAGGTGCTAAGAAGGTAAACGTTGGATTAAACACTTTGAATGAGCAAATTGAGAGTATAGTAGCGAACAATCCAGCAATCCCAGTAGAACAAAAAGCAGCTTTACAAATGACGATTAAACAAATCTTGGCAGGTAGTGAGCAAGTGGCTGGTGGTACTACTGAATTATCTGTAGGTGCAATGAAGCTTGATCAAGGTGCTGAGGTACTGGCAAGCAATTTAACTAAACTAAAGCAAGGTGAATTACAGTTAGTACAAGGAGTAAATAAACTAGCAAATGGTTCTACCCAGTTAAACGAGGGTTTAAGCGAGTTTGTAACCGGTCAACATCAATTCCATGATGGAGTAACCTTTTTTGGAACAAAATTAACAGAAGCAAAAAATGGTTCAAATGAACTAGCCTCAGGTTCAAAGGATCTTTCAAATGGGTTAGACAAGCTAACGGATGGTTCAGAGGCATTAACTGCTGGGGTAGCAAAAATTAAGGATGGGTCAGATCAACTAAATGAGGGTAATGCGGATCTATCATCTGGTGCTAAAACATTAGCTAACGGTCTTTCCGATGGTTCTGAAAAAATTTCAAAATTTAAACCGACAGAAAAAACAAGTGAAATGATAGGCAATCCTGTAGTGATTAATAATAAAAAAATCAATGAAGTACCTAACTATGGTACTGGGTTTGCTCCCTATTTCTTATCTTTAGGTTTATTTGTAGGAGCGTTATTATTGTCTATCGTCTTCCCGTTAAAAGAACCAGTTGATGTTCCAAAAAATAGCTGGAGTTGGTTTATGAGCAAATTTGGTATCCTTGCAATTGTTGGTATCATTCAAGCTCTAGTGGCTACAAGTTTACTTCTTTTTGGACTAGATTTACAGGTGGAAAGTGTACCGTTATTTCTACTTTTTTCAACTATTACAAGCTTGACGTTTATTGCGCTCATTCAATTACTTGTTACAACTTTAGGTGATCCAGGTCGTTTTATCGCTATTATCATTCTAATTTTACAATTAACGACAAGTGCTGGTACCTTCCCACTTGAGTTAATTCCAAATGCCTTACAACCAATAAGTGCAATTCTTCCAATGACTTATTCTGTTAGCGGCCTAAAAGCAGTTATATCAAGTGGTGATTTTAGCTTTATGTGGCATAATATGGCGATTTTAGCAGGCTATTTAAGTACCTTTATGCTTTTAACATTTGGCTATTTCCACTTTAAACATAAGCGTCAATTTGAAATTTTAGTTAGTGAAAGTTAACCACAAAAAAACCAGTCGTCCTTGGGCGGCTGGTTATCCATTTATCAGCATATTAATTTTTGATTTCTGTAACCCCAAGGCATTTGTCGCATTTGTCACCATAGCATTCATGTTGTTCTTCAACAATTTCTCCACATTTACTACATAATTTTGGCGGAAGATTTTTAAAGAATTCTGTTACGTTCTCTAGCATTTGGATGACCTCCGTTATTTGGGATGTAGAATCTCTACACTTATATTTTATTACAGAATGAATCTGTTTAGACACTAGTGATAGGAACATTTTGTGAACGATGGAGCGTGAAAAATGTCGATAAATCGGATATAGTAAAATAGTACATAATTCGGTTATTTGGAGGCGTCTAATGAAGCTAACAATTATTGGTTTTTGGGGTGGCTATCCGAAGAAGAATGAAGCAAGTTCAGGATATCTCCTTGAGCATAATGGCTATCGCTTATTAGTTGATTGTGGAAGTGGAGTTCTATCTAAGATGTCTAATTTTGTGGAACCAGAGGAGCTGGATGCGGTGATTTTATCACATTATCACCCTGACCATATTGCAGATATTGGTGTGCTTCAGCATGCGAGACTTATTCAAGGTTTTTTAGGAAAGAGTTTTGGAACACTCCCCATTTTTGGACACCATTTTAATCAACCTGAGTTTGACAAGCTAACCTATAAAAATATTACAACTGGTGTTGCTTTCAATACAGCTCAATCACAATCGATTGGTCCGTTTGAGGTCAGTTTCTTACGAACGAATCATCCAGTAGAATGTTATGCGATGCGGTTTGAAGTGGATGGGAAGGTAGTTGTGTATACTGCCGATACATCTTTTAAACAAGAGTTGATAGATTTTAGTCGCGGAGCCAATGCATTGCTTTGTGAATGTAATTTTTATGAAGGGCAAAATGGGGAGGGGGCTGGACATATGACAAGTATTGATGCAGGTAGGTTAGCACATCAAGCCAATGTAAAACAGCTTATTCTCACTCATCTGCCTCACTATGGTGAATTGACCAAGTTAGAAGAAGAAGCTCGTACAAAGTATGAAGGTCCCATTTCACTTGCAAGTGAAGGGTTAACTATCGAATTATAAGGGAGAGGTAAAGATGTTATTTATCGACAACAAAGGAATTACAGATCCACGAATTAATTTAGCGATTGAAGAGTACGCCTTAAAAAACTTAGATATAAATGAAACGTATCTTCTTTTTTACATAAATGAACCTTCTATCATTATCGGGAAAAATCAAAATACTGTGGAAGAGATTAATACTGATTATGTAGAAAGCAATGGAATCAAAGTTGTTCGAAGGCTTTCTGGTGGTGGAGCGGTTTATCACGACTTGGGGAACTTGAATTTTAGTTTCATTACGAAGGATGATGGAGAGAGCTTTCATAATTTTAGGAAGTTTACAGAACCTGTGATTGCAGCCCTGCAAAAGCTCGGTGTTAATGCTGAGTTAAGTGGAAGAAACGATATTTTAGCAGAAGGAAGAAAAATTTCAGGAAATGCACAATTTTCAACAAAAGGTAGAATGTTTAGTCATGGCACTTTATTATTTGATTCAGAAATAGAGCATGTTGTGTCTGCATTAAGGGTTAAACAAGATAAAATCGAATCGAAGGGAATTAAATCCATTCGAAGCCGTGTGGCGAACATTTCTGAATTCCTTTCTGATTCAATGGATATACAACAGTTCCGTAGTCATTTGCTGAAAAATATCTTCTCCGAGTCCAATGACATTCCAGAGTATGTGTTAACAGAGGAAGACTGGAGTAAGATTCACGAGCTTTCAAAGGAACGCTATCAAAATTGGGACTGGAACTATGGAAAATCACCAAAATTCAATTCCCAGCATTCACACCGTTTTCCTGTAGGATCAATAGACGTCCGTCTTGAAGTTAATAAGGGTATTATTGAAAGCTGCAAAATCTACGGTGACTTCTTTGGCGTGGGTGATGTTAGCGAAATCGAAACACTATTAACAGGACAAAAATACGAAAAAGCCACCATAGAACAAGCATTACAAGAAGCAAACATCCCACACTACTTCGGCAACATAACAAAAGAAGACTTCATCAATTTAATCTATTAACGCAGTGGGGGACAGTCCCCAACTGGTTTAACGCGTAAAAGCACTGGGGTGACTGACTGTCCCGCAGTGCTTTTCTGCGTTAAAATTGAGAATTTCACTTAAAGGAAAATTTGAAAAAGTAGAGAATTACATACTATAGCTTTATGAAAAGGGGAAGAGTTAGTTGGATAATATATTATTTGAGTACAGAGACCATATAGCTTTTGTCACGATTAATCGGGAGGATGCACTTAATGCCTTTAATTATGATACCTTAAAGGAATTACAAGATACCGTTGAAAAAATACGAGTTAACCCAGCAGTTCGAATCGTAATTTTTACAGGTGCCGGAGATAAAGCATTTAGTGTTGGGGCTGATTTAAAGGAAAGAAAGTCATTAAGCAATGAGGAAGTAAAACGTAATATTTATAAAATTAATGAGGTTTTTAATACAATTGACCAATTGCCGCAACCAACCATTGCCCTGATGAACGGATACGCATTCGGTGGAGGAATGGAGCTTGCATTAGCATGTGATTTCAGAATTGTAGCTGAAAAGACTGTTTTAGGGCTTACCGAAACAAGTTTAGCGATCATACCTGGTGCAGGTGGAACACAAAGACTTCCACGGTTAATCGGACAAGCTAAAGCGTTGGAGTTAATTTTAACGGCAAGACGAATTCCTTCTGAAGATGCATACCAATTCGGATTAGTTACTCAAGTAGTGCCACGCGAAAAATTAATCGATACAGCTGTAGAATGGGCGAATATGATCCTTCAAAATGGTCCAATTGGCGTTCAACAAGCTAAATTTGCAATTAAGCAAGGAATGAATGCAGATTTAGCTACGGGGCTGCAAATTGAGCGGAAAGCTTACGAAGTGACGATTCCAACTGAGGATCGCATTGAAGCGTTGCAAGCTTTCAGTGAGAAGCGGAAGCCTGTGTTTAGAGGAAAATAGAGTTAATTTGAAGTGAAAACAAAGCGGGAGCACACGAAAATTCCGATGGTGGAGTCACGTGTGCTTTTTAGTTGTTTTTTTATGGGAATATGCCATTCAATGGTCGATGAAGGACAAAACGTATTCAAGTAGCAGTCAAAATGTCCTTCATGAGGTCGATGAAGGACAAAACGGTTGCAAACAGCAGGCAAAATGTCCTTCATAAGGTCGATGAAGGACAAAATGTGTTCAAACAGCAGTCAAAATGTCCTTCATAGGTTGATGAAGGACAAAACGTATTCAAGTAGTAGTCAAAATGTCCTTCAATTCATCTAAGGTAAAAAAAAACAAACAAGAGACCCAAATAAAGGGTCTCTTACCTCAAAAACCAACGATTAAAGATTTTGCTGGTTTCTAAGGTGCTGTTCCGCCAATGCAACTAGACGCTTTGTCATTTCGCCTCCGACAGAACCGTTTGCTCGTGCGGTCGTATCTGCACCTAGTTGAACTCCAAACTCATTGGCGATTTCTTCCTTCATCTGATTTAAAACATTTTCAGCTCCAGGTACCAAAAGTTTGTTTCTGGCCATGATACATCACTCCCGACGATCGTTTTTGAGCAATAAAATTGCTCCTTTTTAAGGTATCCAGTTTAATCAATTAGAATTCACTTTTATACCTGAAACAAGTTTTTAAGAAAAGCTGGGTTCAATAAAAGGTATTTAATAGGTAATGCAGAATTTATTAATCAAACATTTTATCTATATAATAGTCTACGAGGTAAGAATATATGGACAAAAACACATATGGTCAACTAAAGAATGCAATAGTATCACATTATAACGGTAAAACCGAAACGTTACTAAAACTATCAGGTGGGTTTCAAAATGACGTATTTGAATTTCATGACGGTCAGGACACACGAATCCTTAGAGTTACATCAAGTACAAGTCGAAGTAAGGAAGCGATTCAAAGTGAACTAGATTTTATTGAAAACCTATCCTCAAATGGGATAGGAGTTTTGATTCCAATCCAATCCAGTCAAGGTAACTTTATTGAGGAAATCTACATTCAAGGAGGTACTTTTTACTTAACTTCTTTTTCAAAAGCAGTGGGTCAGTTAGTCGATGTTAGTGATCCAAAGGATTGGAATCAAGGGTTTTTCCAGTATTGGGGAAGGACAATGGGGAAAATGCATTTCTTAACCAAATTGGGGAATGAAAGGTTTAAAGCCTATAATAGACCTAGTTGGAGCGGTCAGGACGCTGAAACATCGCTGTTCTTATCTACGATTAGTGAGCAAGCAAGTGGAGCGTTTGAAAAGATAATAAAAAGTATCGACGCACTACCACGTAGTCAGCACTCCTACGGTTTGATTCATAATGATTTTCACCAAGGAAATTTCTTTGTCCATGAAGGTGATATGACGATTTTTGATTTTGATGATTGCTCGTTTAGTTGGTTTGCGCAGGATATCGCCGCATCATATTACCATGCTGTTTGGCAAAATAGTTCATTTAATCCTAACTTTAAAAACTTTCCAATGGAATTCATTCAAAGCTTTTTGGAAGGCTATTGTCAAGAAAATGAGTTAAAAAAGGAAATACTAGAACAAGTCCCTTTGTTTTTAAAGTTGCGTGAGTTTTTTTTACTAAACCTCTTTTATAAAAAATGGGACACTCAAAATCTTCTAGAATGGCAATCCTATACCTTGAAGGACCTCCAATTTCGTATTGAAAATGAAATACCATACACAGATGTACCTTTCAATTCCTTATAAAAAATAGTCCTTGCCACTTATGCTGGCAAGGACCACTTCGAAATTTACGCATTCACATTCCCAAGCACACCATTTGTTGCGGTCATGGCTATAATGACACAGCCCCACATATGCTTGTAAGCAGTTATCATATCATCACACGTAAAGCTAATTTTCCGTGGAGCTATTAATGTTACCGAAGGAATAGTCGTCGTCATTAATGCTTGATTTGTAGCTTTAAATTCTAATTCAAAGGTAACGGGACCATCAACTTTTAAAGGTGAAAATTGTGGAATTCTTTTAACAGCTAGTTCAGCTTTTTCTTGAATCAACCCACGCGCCTTTTCAGGATGGATTAATTCGGCAGCAAATCGATCAATTCCTCTTTTTACGATAGCAGCTTCTACCTCTGGTAAAGTTTCACGGACTTCTGCTACATAAGCATCATCCCCAGATATAAAGATGGCTGGAACGTCGAAATCACCAGCAACCATCGCATTCATTTCTGTTTCTCCAACGACTTTTCCATTAATTTTCATTTCATTGACACAAATTCCAGCGAGTGTATGACTAATGACTGTTCTTTCAGATCCATTCTCTCGTCCATGATGACCGACAAACATGATAGCATCAAAACTATCATCTAAACCTTCAAGTTGGCACATTACTCGATTGCTTCCTTGAATTAGAAGTGCCCGTGGATCTAAGTCTTCTATCAATATATTAGACATATTTCCATGACCATCAGCCACAACTACCTCTGTAGCACCCCCATTAAATGCACCTACGATTGCCGCGTTTACGTCCTGTGTCATTAATTTACGAAAGCGTTGATACTCACTTGGCGTTTTTAATTGTTGGTTGGTGGCTACTCCTGAAATACCTTCTATATCTGCGGAAATAAAAATTTTCATCCTGTATACCTCTTTCAAAATAGTAATTTAAATATATTAATTAAATAATAGGTTGATTATTCAAAAGTTTCAAGTAATAGAGTTAATCTTTTGGGTGATTGTAGTTTTATAAAAATAATTATTGAAAATTTTCTAAAAATATATTGCCTAAAATAATGTTTTGTTGATATACTTTAGTGCATAAAAGCTTAAAAGCGTTTAAGCGCAAAAGAGAATTACTAGGGGGATATTATAGTGAAAAAGAGTCTTAAGAGTTTAGCTGTATTAGGTTTAGTTGGTACCGTTCTTTTGAGTGGCTGTGGAACAGAAAAAAGTGGAGCAACAGGTGATTCGAAAGAAGCCAAAGATTTTACAATCGGCGTAACTCAAATTGTTGAGCACCCTTCCTTAGATGCTGCCTTTGACGGTTTTAAAAAGGCGTTAGAGGATCAAGGGGTAGCAGCAGAATATGATATTCAAATCGCTCAAGGCGATCAAAATAATAATCAAACCATCGCAAATAATTTTGTTGGAGATGCAGTGGATCTAATATTTGCGAATTCGACACCGAGTGCCTTAAGTGCTTTAAACGCTACGAAGGATATACCTATTGTTTTCACTTCCGTTACGGATGCTGTTGGGACTGGATTAGTAGAATCAATGGATAATCCAACTGGAAACGTTACTGGTACAACGGATACACATCCTGATGCGATTCCAAATGTTGTTCAATTTCTGAAAGATTACTATCCAAATAGTACAGTTGGAATGATTTATAATTCGGGAGAACAAAACTCAATTGCTCAAATAGACTTAGTTAAAAATGCCTTGAACAATACTGGATTAAAGTTAAAGGAAGCAACGGTTTCAACATCATCTGAAGTAAAGCAAGCAGCTGAATCGCTCATTGGCAAAGCCGATGTCTTGTATATCATTACGGATAATACTGTAGTTTCTGCTTTAGAGTCGGTTGTTCAAGTAAGTAATGATAACGATATTCCATTGTTCGTAGGGGAACTGGATTCAGTTAAACGTGGTGGCTTTGCCGCATATGGATTTGATTACTTTGATATCGGATATGAAGCAGGCGAAATGGCAGCTAAAATTTTGAAAGATGGTAAACAACCATCCGAGCTACCTGTCCAATATCCAAAAAAACTAAAACTCCAACTGAACAAAACAGCAGCGCAAGAAATGAACATCAAATGGAAAGAAGAATGGAATAACATAGCAGAAATCATAGAATAAACCCACATTAACGCAGTGAAGGACTGGGGGACAGTCCCCACACGCTTCACCGCGTTGCTTCACTGGGGGACTGTCCCCCAGTGCTTTGCAGTGGTAAAGGAAGGGTTGTTGACATCATGCAGATTGCGATTTTTGGGGCTTTTGAGGCTGGGGTTATTTATGCGATTATGGCTTTGGGAGTTTATTTGTCTTTTAGAATATTAGATTTTCCTGATTTAACGGTGGATGGTAGTTTTGTTACGGGTGCAGCGGTAGCTGCGATTTTGATTGTTGAAGGGGTTAATCCAATCTTGGCGACTTTGGCCGCCCTTCTAGCCGGTTTTATCGCAGGGTGTTTGACAGGATTGCTTCACACGAAAGGAAAAATCAATCCATTATTATCGGGTATCCTCATGATGATTGCACTATATTCCATTAATCTGAGAATTATGGGTAAATCCAATGTGCCTCTCCTACAAGAGGAAACGTTAATGACATCCATTTCAAACGGATGGAAAAGTCTTGGTCTAGATGAATCTATTCAAGCTATTCTTGCTACTATTGGACTATCAAGCTTCATTCCGAAAACCTGGGCAATCGCCATCATTATGAGTGTCTTGGTACTATTATTAAAGTTAGCCTTAGATTGGTTTTTAAAGACTGAAATTGGTCTTAGCATAAGAGCAACAGGTGATAATGAAACAATGATTAGAAGCTTTGCCGCTAATACGGACTCCTTGAAAATTATAGGGCTAGGAATGTCAAACGCGCTTGTGGCATGTTCAGGTGCTCTAATTGCCCAGTATAACGGATTTAGTGATGTTGGAATGGGAATCGGAATGATTGTCATTGGTCTTGCGTCGGTTATTATCGGGGAAGCGGTATTTGGTGCAAAGACGATTGTAAGAGCAACATTAGCAGTGATCGGAGGGGCCATTCTCTACCGTATTATTGTTACTCTTGCCTTAAGAGTCGACTTTTTAGAAACAGGCGATATGAAAATGATTACCGCTTTTATCGTCATTTGTGCCCTTGTTATCCCAAAAATGTGGGGACAGTTTAAAGAAAAACGTAGTAAGAAAAAGCGATTACTAGCATCTCAACAAAAAAAAACTTCTATAAAGGATCGAGGTGAGACGCTTGCTTAAGTTAAATCAAATTTATAAGGTTTTTAATGAAGGAACAATGGATGAAAAAATTGCCTTAAATCATCTGAACTTATCGATGAATCAAGGTGATTTTGTAACCATCATTGGTAGTAACGGTGCGGGTAAGTCAACATTATTAAATTTAATTGCGGGTAAGCTTATCCCGGATTTAGGTGAAGTAATTGTTGCCGATAAAAATTTAACTCAAGCTAGTGAACATAAACGCTCACGATTAATTGGTAGAGTTTTTCAAGACCCAATGGCTGGAACAGCGCCAACTTTAACGATTGAAGAAAACTTAGCCATTGCATACGGAAGGACGCATCGCAGAGGTTTCTCTCTAGGTGTTACGAAAAAAAGAAAATCCTTTTTTAAAGAGAAGCTTGAATCACTACAGCTTAATTTAGAAAATCGCTTATCAGCAAAGGTTGGGCTATTATCTGGTGGTGAAAGGCAGGCTTTATCGCTTTTAATGGCCACATTTACAGAGCCAAGCATTCTTTTATTAGATGAACATACAGCCGCACTTGATCCATCAAGAGCGGAGCTTATTACAGCTTTAACAAAGAAAATAGTTGAAGAAAATAACCTAACGGCGCTTATGGTTACCCACAATATGCAGCAAGCGATTGATTTAGGAAATCGTTTAATCATGATGGACCGCGGTGAAATTATTTTTGAAGCGGACCAGGACCGGAAAAAAGGGCTTACAGTTGAAGAATTACTAAAAGAGTTCCAACAAATTCGTGGTGGCACGATGACTGATCGAGCGGTATTGGCATAATAATGCAAAGGGAGTGGTCATTTAAATGATTAACTCCTTTTTGTATGGAATTTCCATTCAATTTGGTTGTGAATACAGAAAATGGTTTGTATAATAAATTATTAATCTACTAAGCTTGATTATGGGGTGAAAGAATGACAGAGATGATAATGGAGAGGCAATCTTCTGATTTTAAAAGAGGCGTTCAAGCAGGGATAAGTATCGCAATCGGTTATTTTCCTATTGCACTGACCTTTGGTTTGCTTGCCAAAACAACAGGTCTTTCAATAATCGAAACAGTTATGATGAGTATGATCGTGTTTGCAGGGGCTTCACAGTACATCTCGTTAACTTTATTAACATTAGGTACCGGAACATTTGAAATTATTCTTACTACATTTATCGTAAATATTCGTCATTTCTTAATGTCAGCATCCTTAAATGAAAAAGTAGAGGAGGATCGTCCACTTTTTAAAGCCCTATACGCATTTGGAATTACAGACGAGACATTCTCAGTCGCTGCGACGAAGGAAGGGACTGTTTCAACAGGATACATATTTGGTGTTTGTTCCGTTTCCTACGCAAGCTGGGTAGTGAATTCTGGTATCGGTCATCTAGTGGGGGCAAGCTTACCTGAAACACTTCAAGAAAGCATGACAGTTGCGCTTTATGCTATGTTCGTTGGGCTTCTCGTTCCTTCTATGAAAAAAAGTACAAAAGCTATTTATCTTGCAGGGGTAGCGGCTGTTTTTAATACGATATTTACGTTTGCAGAGCTATTATCTACCGGTTGGGCAATTGTTTTGGCTACGATTTTATCTGCTCTGATCATCGAAGCTGTCGAGTCGTTTAAAACTAGAAAAGCGAAGGGGGGAAAGCCTCTTGAAGACTGAGATTATTTGGATGATTATCGGTATGGGGGCTGTAACCTATATTCCACGAATGCTACCGTTTGTACTATTTAGAGGGAAGGAACTTCCAATCTTTCTGCAAGGGGTTTTGAAAAATGTTCCATTTGCGACATTAGGTGCGCTCATTTTCCCAGGAATTCTGCTTATTCAAGAGGATATCTGGTATGGAATATTAGGGGCGGGAGCAGCTTTTTTGACTGCTTATTTAGGGGCTAATGTAATTGTGGTAGTGTTAAGCTCGATAGCTGTTTTAACTTTATATTCATATTTTGTATAATAGAACTGTCTGTCGGTCTAAACTAGACCGACTTTTTTATTAGGGCTTGTTCTAAAAACAAATACTCTTAACTAAACTTAAAGTAGAAGTTGGACAAAGAGGGGGATAAAAGATGGTAAGGAAAATGGGTGTATACGCCGTTATTGCCTACACCTTATACGGCTTATTTTATTACTGGTATCTTTTTTATTTTGCAAATACGAGTTTGCCATTTGAATTTCAAGGGTCGCAAGCGGATCCAACAACATTTTTAAATGGTCGAGAGCTCATGTTAAGTGAAGAATATTCCAAAACTAGAAATTTATTGTTTTTTCTATCCACTCCACTCGAATGGCTTTTTTATTTTTTAATCTTAATATTTGGCCTATCTAAAGCTTTTAAAAAATGGGCGGACGAGGCCTCGAAAAATCAATTTTTACAACGGGCTATCTATTTAATTTGGTTATCCCTGTTTGCTTTTGCAGCAACCTTTCCTTTAAGTTATATTAGTTTTTCTTTATCAAAAACCTATAATATTTCAACGCAGACCTTTGCATCTTGGATGAAGGATGAGTTGATTGATTTCTGGATTAACTATGGAATGATGCTGGTTATTGTTAGCGTGCTATATTGGTTAATTAAGAAAAGTCAAAAGCGATGGTGGTTCTATGCATGGTTACTAACAATACCTTTCACTTTATTTCTAATGTTTCTACAACCAGTCATTATCGACCCATTGTATAATGATTTTTATCCATTAAAAAATAAAGAGCTTGAAACCGAAATCCTTTCTTTAGCTAAAAAGGCAAATATTCCTGCTGACCATGTTTATGAAGTAAACATGGCCGAAAAAACGAATGCCTTAAACGCCTATGTAACAGGAATTGGGTCAAACTCGCGAATTGTTCTGTGGGACACCACTTTAAATCGCTTAAATAATGATCAAATTCTTTTTATCATGGCACATGAAATGGCCCATTACGTGGAAAAGCATTTATACATCGGTATTGCTGGATACATTCTGCTTTCCCTATTAGGTCTCTATTTAACTCACCGTATAATGGAATGGGCGATGGCAAGGTGGGGAAGAGAATTAAAGGTTCAGGGAATTGCGGACATACGATCATTCCCATTACTTTTAATGATTCTTTCGATGTTTATGTTCGCTGCAAGTCCGTTTTCAAATATGGTTTCGCGCTATCAAGAAAATCGAGCGGATCAATATGCAATTGAAATGATGAAAAACCCTGAAGCGGCGATTACTGCATTTCAAGAGCTCACTCGCTCTGGATTAAGCCAAGTGAATCCGCCCCTGCTGGTAAAAATATTCCGATATGGTCATCCTACCATGCTTGAACGAATAGCAAGAATCGAACAATATCAATTTGAGCATAGACCGAAAGAATAAAACAAAAAGAGGGCTTACTTCTTCAGTTTATCTGAAAAAAGTAAGCCCTCTTTTTATAAAAGCTAATGAAATCAATGGTACTCATGATACGTATTATTCCTCCTTTTACCTATGACCCAAAACGCTTATTTAGCTCGTTTAGCTGTTTAGATAACTGCATAAAGCTTTCTTTGTTCCGTTGGTCGATAGCTGTATCAATTCTTTTTTGGAGCTTTTCTTTTTCTGCCCGGAGTTGAATTTCACCTAGAATCATTTCAATGTACAAATTTTGTACAAAAGCTTCTTTCTCGTTCATTCGGTTCATCGCACCGGACTTCATTAAATTTGAGTAAGATTTGTCTTTCATGCTCATCACCCCTGATGCTTTTTTATATTATATGGAATCTCTGGCATAATATCAACAAGAATTTACAATTTTCTGAAAATAATTTATGTGACATATTTCGCAACTTTTATTAGAATTTGTAATTTAATGTATTGTGAATGTTATGATTATTTTAATATGAAGGGAGCTGGTTTGTTTTGAACGATAGAATGATTGAGGAATACATCATTAATCAATGTACGTTGTTAATTATGCCAGAGTATTATGGTAGTAAGATTTATTCAAGGATATATGAATTAGAGGATGATTTTATAGTACCATTTAAACCATTGGATATTGTGAAAGCAAGCTGCCAATTTTATTGTTCAAGTTACAAAGGGCGAATAGAAGGGAGTCACAATGTAATCGGAAAAATCCATAAAGCCCCAATTTCAATTTACCCCACACTTTTTTTCTTCCCAACAACATCACCGAATCGACAAGATTGTACCTGGGTGAATGACCAGCATGTATTAAATTATCGAAAAGCTACATCTGAGAGTACATTTGCAACATTTAGCAATAAGGAAACGTATGAAATCCCTGTATCTGCTAGATCTTTCGCTAATCAATTGTTGAGGACTGCTCATTTAAGAAATAAATTCATGCAACGAATTAACGATATGGAAAGAAGAAAGAGCCAGCTATATTATTACAGTCCTACTAAAATGTCAGCGTCAGAAAATAAGGACGAGTATGGAAAGTTAGGCAATAGAAAAACAACCCATCTACAAAACGAGAGCTAGACAAACCTTTTAAATAAATAATGCTCCATTAATTCTTGAACTTTGTTTCGTATTCGTGGATTAAAGTAGCTATGCTGTTCTTCATAGCCTTTGTACAGAAATGAGAACATCGTAAAAGAGTCATCACGATCAATTTCTTTCACCTGGATTTGGTTTTTTCGTAAAAATCGCTTCACTTCGTAAAGTTCTTTTTGAATAATCTTCATCGCATCTTCCACTAGTTCCAAATAAGGTTTGCGTAGTTTAAAGGGGCTTTGTTTAAAAACGGTTAAGTCCCGATTAAGAACAATTAACACCATAGGTAAATAAATCGCTTTTTCGATAATATCTCTTTCCACTTCTGGGATACGAGTCATGATATTATAAGCTCCTTCCATTTTGATAAAGAACGTTTGTTCGTAACTAAATAATACAAAAAATAATTCAATAAAGCAAGGCTATGAGGACCCCAATATTTGGGGTTTTTTTCTCTTGATGGAAAATTCTTTTATGGATTTGAAGGAAAATTATTTCTACTGTCGAAGTCCTTTTGGATAAGCATTTTGTGTGGAGGGATGGTTAAAGCATGACCAAAAGAGGAATGGAAGCTAAAGATCTATTTGAATTAAAATCAGTTGCTAATCCGCAACTATCTCCAGATGGTAAAAAAATTTTATTTGTAGAGACTTCTATTGATCAAGAAAAAAACAGCTATATTTCTAATCTCTTTATGAAAGCTCTGGCAGAAAATACATCAGCAACACAATGGACCTTTGGAAAGCATCGGAATCATTCACCTAAATGGTCACCAGCAGGAGACCGTATTGCCTTTATCTCTAATCGTACAGGCAGTAATCAAATTTTTGTCATGTCAGAAAAAGGTGGGGAGGCTATGCAGCTAACCTTCTTTGAAAATGGGGTTGGAAATTTTATATGGTCACCAAATGGAGAGGAAATTGCCTTTTCTATCTCATTAAAGCCAGACCAAACGATTCAGACTGCCCCAAAACAAGAAAAGAAAAAAGAAGAAAAAGACAAGGAATTAACCGCTTTAGTTGTTGAAGAAATGAAATATAAATCAGACGGAGAAGGTTTTTGGAACGGTACCTATAAACAAATAGCTACTGTAGACATTAAAACTGGTGAATTGGGACAATTGACCTCAGGTAAAAGCGATTACTATTTACAAAGCTGGTCTCCAGATGGAAAATACATTGCCGTAACGGGGGATTTAAATGAGGAACGTGATAATTCCTTCTTAACGGATGTTTTCCTACTCGATGTTGAAACAGAGGAATTAAATAAAATAACTAATAGTGATGGTTATTTTGGAAATGTCACTTGGTCCCCCAATGGTCGCTATTTAGCGATGGCAGGAAGTAATCGAGAGTTTGAAAATGCTACGCTATCTAGAATATGGATTTATGATTTAGAAACGGAAACGCATAGCTGTTTAACAGCTGAATGGGATGTGATGATTGGCGATAATACAATAGGAGATTTCCAACAAGGCACTGTAGATCCTGGAGTGTTATGGGCAAAAGACAATCATCATTTCTACTTCCTGGCAACTGACCATGGAAATACTAGTTTATATTATGGAAACCTTGATGGTGAAATTTATCCAGCCTTACTTGAGGATCAACATGTATATGGAGTAGCATTTGATGGGAAAGACCAAGCAGTTGTAGCTATCAGTAAACCGACAGAGCCAAGTGACATGTATTCCTTAAAAATCACAACAGGTGAAACGGTAAAGCTTACAAGTGTAAATGATAAAGCTTTAGAAGACATTTCGCTATCACCTGTAGAAAGCTTTTATTTTGAAAGTGAAGGTGGGTTAAGCGTCCAAGGCTGGCTAATGTACCCAGCTAATTTCAATCCAGAGGAAAAATATCCTTTAATTTTAGAAGTTCATGGTGGTCCCCATGCGATGTACGGAAATTCATATATGCATGAATTCCAAATGTTAGCTGGTCAAGGGAATGTGGTATTGTTCACTAACCCGCGTGGAAGTCATGGCTATGGTCAAGAATTCGTCAATGCGGTAAGGGGCGATTATGGCGGTAATGACTATAACGATTTAATGAATGCGGTTGATTTTGCACTAGAAAAGTTCTCATTCATTGATCCAGAGCGTTTAGGGGTAACGGGTGGTAGCTATGGTGGATTTATGACAAACTGGATTGTCGGTCATACGGATTGCTTTAAAGCGGCTGTCACACAACGCTCTATTTCCAACTGGATTAGCTTTTATGGAGTAAGTGATATTGGGTACTATTTTACGGAATGGCAGATTCAATCAGACTTAAGCGATATCGAAAAACTTTGGAAGCATTCACCACTTGCTTATGTCAATCAAATTAAAACACCTTTATTAATTTTACATGGTGAAAAAGACTATCGTTGCCCAATTGAACAAGCCGAGCAATTATTTATTGCATTAAAGAGGCAAAAGAAGGTAACGAAATTTTTACGTTTCCCAGAAGCGAATCACGAATTATCTAGAAGTGGTAATCCGAAGCTTCGTTTAGAGCGTTTAACTGCCATAAAGGATTGGTTTAACCAATATATTTAATTTTTGGGTAAACATGGGTTTACATTTTTAAAAATTTCGCATATACTAATTTTAATTAAGAGAAAGGTGGGTGAAGTGTAATGAAAAAATCAAATGTAAATCTCATTGTTGAATATCGTTGCATGGCCCATCTGGTCGGTTAATAAAGTCATTACGTGTACAATTATGTCCTCTAATGCTTGTAAAAAACCATGGGCTATGCTTGCCTATGGTTTTTTATTATGCCTAAAAACAAACAAACATTTGGAGGAAACAAACTTGAATTTAAACTTAATCGGTAAAAATGAACGTATAGAAATGGATTTTGCACCTTATAAGGAACAAGGATATACACTTGGACGGGTAGCGCTTGAGCATAAACGAATGTATCGAATTTGGACAGAGAACGGCGAACCACTTTGTGAGGTTTCAGGGAAGTTTTCGTTTATCGCTTCAGAAAGAGAAGATTACCCAGCGGTAGGAGATTGGGTGGTTTTGCAAGAAAGAACAAGTGAAAATCGTGGGACGATTCACGCGGTTTTGCCGCGAAGCAGTAAGTTTTCAAGAAAGTCTGCTGGCCAAGTAACAGAAGAACAAATTGTGGCAGCGAACGTCGATACGATTTTTCTAGTAAATAGCTTAAATGAAGATTTAAATTTACGAAGAATCGAGCGATATTTGCTCCTTACATGGGAAAGTGGCGCTAATCCTGTCATTATCCTAAGTAAAGCAGACCTATGTGAAAATATTGCGTCTAAAATTGCAGAGGTGGAGACCGTAGCATTAGGTGTACCAATCATTGTGATTAGTGCAATAGAGAATAACGGTATCGAAAGCCTTGAAGAATACCTACAGCCTGGGAAAACGGTGGCCTTATTAGGATCTTCGGGAGTAGGGAAGTCAACCATCACAAATATTCTTCTAGGTATGGAAAAACAGACGGTTCAAGAAATTCGAACGGGTGATGATAAAGGAAAACATACGACCACCCATCGTGAAATGATTCTTTTACCTAATGGGGCGATTCTAATCGATACCCCAGGAATGAGAGAACTACAACTATGGGAAAGCTCTGACGCGTTAGCTGAGAGTTTCTCTGATATTGAAAGCTTGACTGATATTTGTCGATTCAGGGACTGTAGGCATGAAAAAGAACCAGGCTGTGCGGTCCATATAGCGATAGAAAACGGAGAATTATCCGAGGAACGACTATATAGTTATAAGAAACTATTACGTGAATTGGCGTATTTAGATCGTAAAGTAGATAAAAAAGCTCAGTCCGATGAAAAAAAGCATTGGAAAAATATCAATAAACAAATAAAGCAAAAGAGTAAAATGAAATAAAATTTAAAAACCTCTTCCAAAGAAGGGGTTTTTATTTGTATTTATATAGGTTTTTCCTGTACTTTTATTAATAAGAGTTTCTTTAAAAGGTAGAAAATTAAAAATAATAGGATAGAATTAAAAATACAGTACGAGAAAGATTGGACGGATACTTAGATGAGATCAAATAAACACCTGAAGAAGAAGCGGAGAAAGTTTAACTTTAAAAGAGTTTTATCCATTTGTCTATTACTGCTTGTTGTAATCGTTGGATTTGCTTATTTTCAGTACAAGCAAGGAATATCGCAGTCCCTTGAAAATGCTCCGGAACAAATTGGTTTTGAATTTGATGGGGCAAAGGATCAGTTTGGTGGGACAAATGTGTTAGTCCTTGGAAGCGATGCCAGGGAAAATGAAACATCGTCAAGAGCAGATACGATAATGATTGCTCATTATCATGAAGATAACGGAACGTTTAAAGTGACTTCCATTATGCGTGATACTTATGTGGACATCCCAGGGCATGGATATAATAAAATTAATACTGCATTCGCTTTTGGTGGGCCAGATTTACTTAGACAAACGATTAAAAAGAATTTTGACATTGATTTGCAGTACTATGCGATTGTTGATTTTCAAGGCTTTGTTCGGGTAATTGATGAAGCCTTTCCAAAGGGAGTTAAGGTGGACGTTGAAAAGCAAATGACGGAAGCCGATCATATTGGAGTATCAATTGACCCAGGAGAGCAATATTTAGATGGCAAGCACTTATTAGGCTATGTTCGTTTTCGAAATGATGCAGTAGGAGATTTTGGTCGTGTTGACAGACAACAAAAAATTGTAAAAGAAGTAGCTCATCAATTAACTAGTATCCAAAAAATTCATAAGCTCCCTAAGCTCGCTGGGGTAGTAAAGCCATATATAAATACCAATATTAAAACATCTAATCTACTCGTAATGGGGAAGGATTTTATTTCAGGAAATCGTGCTGATGTAAAAACATTCCGAATACCAGTACAAGGGACATATGAAGATCGACGGATAGACGGAAAGGGACTTGTTCTATGGATTGATGAGGAAGCAAACAAAAAAGCATTCCATGAGTTTATTCAACAGCCATAGGGAAATAATAGCAAAGGATGCACAATAAGCTTTTCTAATTAAGGGTGAAGAAATTCAATGGATCTTGCTACGTTAAAAGAATGGTTTACAATTGAAAATATTATGGGGTTAATTCAAGAATACCGAGCTTTAGGACCATTACCAGGAATATTTTTACCTATGCTTGAGGCATTTCTCCCTTTTTTACCTTTATTTTTGTTTGTGATGGCGAATGCTAGTGCCTTTGGGCTATGGCTCGGTTTTTTATTCTCGTGGATTGGAGCTTGTACCGGAGCGTTACTAGTTTTTCTTCTATTCCGCAAGTTTGGGCAAAAGCGAATATTGGCCTTTATACAGCGTCATGCCAAGATAAGGAAATTAATGATATGGGTAGAAACTCATGGATTCGGACCCATTTTCTTACTTTTATGCTTTCCATTTACTCCTTCAGCAGTGGTAAACATTGTAGCAGGATTATCTAAAATCAATATTTATCAATATATGTTAGCTGTACTGACTGGCAAAATCGTCATGATCTTTATGATCAGCTTTATTGGATATGATATTCGATCATTAATTACTCAACCTCTTCGAACCGCAATCGTTTTAGTTGTTATTTTTATTCTTTGGTATGTTGGGAAAAGAATTGAAGTAAGATTAAATATAAGTAGTAAAAAAGACCGTCAAACAAGCTGAACATAATACCCTTGGGGAGGTGAGATTTTGGACGAAGCATGGAGAAGAGAAGGGAAGGAATGGCTTAAGGCTTTCGGCATAGGACTCATTGTTTTTGCATTTATACGGATATTTTTCTTTTCAAATTATGTGGTAGAAGGCGAGTCGATGATGCCAACTTTAGAGGACGGGAACAAGCTTGTCGTCAACAAAATCGGTTATCAAATTGGGGATTTTAATCGTTTTGATGTAATCGTTTTTCATGCGAATGAAACGGAAGATTATGTAAAACGAATTATTGGACTACCAGGCGACAGAATCGAATATCGAGATGAGCAATTAATTATCAACGGGAAAAAGTATAATGAGCCATTTTTAGATCAATATCGAAATGAGGTTTTGGGCGGAAGATTAACTGGTGATTTTACATTAGACGAAATTACTGGAGAAAAAATCGTCCCGAAGAACCATTTATTTGTCCTTGGAGATAACCGACTAGGAAGCTGGGATAGTCGACACTTTGGTTTTATCTCTGTCAATCAGGTAGTAGGAAAAGTTAATCTGCGATACTGGCCGCTTGAAGATTTAGGTGTGAAATTTTAATAGGTTAAATCGAAAGCGCAAAATATGCGCTTTTTTATTTTGATAAAAATTGCTAGTGGTTCCGAACGTGTATTCGCCTAATTTTTATGTTAAAATATCTAATAGAGAAAACAGTAAGGGGGAGAAAGGATGTCAGTTCGTTTATTAATTGGTCGTTCAGGCAGTGGGAAAACTACTTATTGCTTAAATGAAATTAAAAGTAATTTACAAGATTCACCTGCTGGGGATCCAATCATCTATTTAGTACCAGACCAAATGACTTTTTTATCTGAGTATCGCCTCATTTCAGGTGAAGAAATAAACGGAATGATTAGAGCCCAGGTTTTTAGCTTCACACGTCTTGCATGGCGTGTTTTACAAGAAACGGGTGGCATAAGCAGACACCATCTAACAAGCGTTGGATTAAATATGTTAATACGCAAAATTGTCGATGATAAAAAAGATTCTCTTAAAATTTTTGATAAAGCAGCCGATAAAAATGGCTTTGTTGAACAAATGGAGCGGATGCTAACAGAATTCAAGCGTTACTGCATTCAGCCGCAAGAGTTAAGAATGAAAAGAGAAGATCTATTACAAAATGACCAAAATAGTACAAAGGTGCTAGAAGATAAATTACATGATTTAGAGTTAATTTATGAGAGCTTTGAAAACACCTTGCAGGATAAATATATAGATTCAGAGGATTATTTTCGTTTACTAACAGAAAAAGCAGTAGAATCCTCGTATTTAAAAAATGCAGAAATCTATATTGACGGATTTGACAGCTTTACACCGCAGGAATATATGATCATTTCTGCCTTAATGAAAACCTGTAAACGTGTAACGATTACATTAACACTAGATGAACCATTTCATCAAACACCACCAGATGAGCTTCATCTGTTCCGT
Source organism: Pseudoneobacillus rhizosphaerae (assembly GCF_917563885.1). GTDB lineage: Bacteria > Bacillota > Bacilli > Bacillales > Cytobacillaceae > Pseudoneobacillus > Pseudoneobacillus rhizosphaerae. Next base: position 62,477 of record NZ_CAKJTG010000017.1, on the reverse strand, counting down.
ATGTCTGGAAGTACATGCCAAACCATTTATGAAATGGCATATGCAGAAGGAATTGAGCTTGAACCAGTCTATCACCGAGTAGAGCAAAAAAGGTGGTCAAACGATTCCTTAAGGCATCTTGAAACCCATTTTGATACAAGACCTGCCCTAAAATATGAATCAAAAGCAAACATCCATATAGGACAAGCTGTCAACAGAAGAGCTGAAGTCGAGGGTGTAGCGCAAAAAATTAAAGAAATTGTAAGAGCAAATGACCAGTACCGATATCGAGACATTGCCTTGCTAATCCGAAATGGACATGAATATGGTGAAGTGCTACAAACTGTTTTTGAAGATTTTGATATTCCATTTTTTATTGATCAAAAAAGAACGATGCTGCATCACCCACTTATTGAGTTGATTCGATCTACATTGGAAATCCTTCATTCGAATTGGCGTTATGAGCCTGTTTTTAGAGCCGTTAAAACGGAGCTTTTGTATCCGTTGAAGGAAAACGAATCCTACTTAAGACAGCAAGCTGACAAGTTAGAGAACTATGTATTGGCATACGGAATTCAAGGTAGACATTGGACAAAAAAAGAGCGCTGGATTTATCGGAAATATAAGGGGATAGAGTTTGAATCTACGTTTAAATCAGATGAAGAAAAACGTATCGAACAAGGCCTTAATGAAATCAGATTGAAAATTACGGCACCGATTTTAAGATTATCAAGAAGATTAAATAAATCTGAAAAAACAAGGGACTATTGCGAAGCATTATTTCTATTCCTTGAGGAATTAGATATTCCTGTCAAGCTTGAAGAATGGAAGAACTTTGAGGAGTCTAAGGGGAATCTGATTCAGGCTAGAGAACATGATCAGGCCTGGAATGCGATTATTGATCTACTTGATGAATATGTGGAAATGCTAGCTGAAGAACAAATGACTGTTAAACAATTTGCTACCATCTTAGATGCAGGGTTAGAGAGCTTGCGCTTTTCGATTGTCCCACCGTCTTTAGATCAAGTGTTAGTAGCAGACCTGGAAAAGTCAAGGCTCTCTGAAATGAAAGCTGTTTTTGTGATTGGCTTAAACGATGGGGTGTTTCCGGCGAAGTTCTCAGACGATGGTATTTTAGCAGATGATGATCGTGAAAACTTACTAACGAATGGATTAAGAATAGGTCCAAGCAGTCGTATAAAGCTACTGGATGAACAGTTTCTTGCTTATAAGGCTTTTACACTCCCATCTGATGTTCTTTACTTAACCTATCCTTTAGCAAATGAGGAAGGGAAAGGGTTAATGCCTTCTCCTTTTATAAATCGTATGAAAGAAATGTTTCCAAAACATGAGGAGCATTTTTTCGTTTCAGATGCAAATGAGCTCCCAGAGAAGCAACAGCTAGAATATGCGGCTAATAAGAAGACAACGTTAAGCTATTTAACTTCCCAACTTCAGCTGAAGAAGAGAAATTATCCGATTTATGATTTTTGGTGGGATGTATATCATTATTATATTGAAAATGATGAATGGAAAAATGCAGCACAGAAGGTGTTATCAAGCCTTTTTTATACGAATTCAACCGTTCAAATTTCGGATGAATTAACAAGTGAGCTTTACGGTGAACAAATTCAAGCAAGTGTATCAAGAATGGAGCTTTTTCACAGCTGTCCATTTTCTCACTTTACCCAATATGGGCTAGGGTTAAAGGAAAGACAAATTTTTCGCTTAGAAGCTCCAGATATTGGAGAGTTATTTCATGCGGCCTTAAAATATATATCTGATATAATCATGAAAGAAAATAAATCGTGGGCCGAAATCAAGCGGAAAGACTGTGATCTTTTAGCACGAGAAGCGATTGAGGCATTAGCACCACGACTACAAAATGAAATCCTATTAAGTTCCAACCGACATCACTATATTAAAAGAAAGCTTGAACAAATTATCAGTCGTGCTTCCTATGTGCTAAGTGAGCATGCAAAGGCGAGTGGCTTTGCACCGCTAGGATTAGAGCTTGGTTTTGGACCAAAAGGAGACTTGCCACCATTGCAATTCGACTTGAAAAAGGGTCGAACAATGTCCTTAGTAGGAAGAATAGACCGTATTGATCAAGCAAAAAAACAAGATGAAATCTATTTAAGAGTAGTGGACTATAAATCAAGTGCTAAGGATGTTAACTTGCAGGAGGTTTATTATGGGATTTCTCTGCAAATGCTGACCTATCTAGATATTGTCATCACTCACTCCGAAAAGTTAGTAGAGGCACAAGCTTCTCCGGCAGGAGTGCTATACTTCCATATTCATAATCCGATGGTCCAATCAAAGAAACTGTTAACACTAGAACAAATTGAAGCAGACCTATATAAAAAGTTCAAAATGAATGGCCTCCTTTTAGCAGATGCGGATGTAATACGTCTAATGGATCATGACATTGATACGAATGCCTCACCGATCATTGCAGCTGGCATTAATAAGGATGGCTCGTTATCGAAAAAATCAAAAGTCGCATCAAAAGAAGAATTTGAATTATTAAGAGGATATGTCAGAGATAAGTACATGACAACGGGGAATGAACTTATCGAAGGGAATGTGAAAATTGCCCCTTATAAATTAAAAGATAAAACACCTTGTACCTTCTGCTCTTATAAACCAGTATGTCATTTTGACCAATCGATTGAATCGAATGATTATCGTGTTTTAGCACCACAATCGAGAGACCAAGTGATGGAAGGAATCAAAAAGGAGAGAGTAATTCATGTCTAATCGATTCATTCCTTTAAAACCTGAAAATGCTACTTGGACCGATGACCAATGGAAAGCGATTTTTGCAAAAAATCAAGACATTTTAGTAGCAGCAGCTGCTGGGTCTGGAAAAACGGCGGTTTTGGTAGAGAGAATCATCCAAAAAATTATTTCCGTAGATGACCCTATTAACGTGGATGAATTATTAGTGGTTACTTTTACAAACGCTTCAGCGGCTGAAATGCGACATCGAATTGGCGAAGCCTTAGAAAAAGCGATAAACGATAATCCGAAATCAACACATCTTAGGAAGCAATTAAGCCTATTAAACCGTGCATCGATTTCGACCCTCCATTCTTTCTGTTTAGAAGTGATCAAGAAATATTATTATTTAATTGATATCGACCCAAGCTTCCGAATTGCAAATGAAACGGAGATACAACTTCTGCGAGATGAAGTGTTGGATGACCTATTTGAAGAGGAATATGGTCAAGATAATAATGAAGATTTTTATCAATTGGTAGATATTTTTAGCAGTGATCGCAGTGATATAGCGCTCCAAGAAATTATCGGCGAATTATATGATTTTGCGAATGCGAATGCTGCACCAGAAGAGTACTTACAAAAGGTTATCTCTATGTATGACGTTAACCTTGAGATGCCCATTGATGAATTGCCATTTCTTCAATCCTTAAAATTTGAAATGGGTTTACAACTTGAAGGGGCGAAGAGTTTGGCTCTTCAAGGACTAGATTTAACGAAATTACCAGCAGGTCCAGCACCAAGGGCGGAAACGTTTTTGGCTGATATTCAAATATACGAAACACTAATTAATGCCAACCAATCTTCTTGGAAAACGTTGTACGAAGAAATGCAGACTGTAGCATTTCCAACATTAAAATCATGTAAAAAAGACGCGTATGATAATGACTTAATTGAGAAGTCTAAAAAAATTCGTGATAAAGCTAAAAAAATAATTACCGATTTGAAGGATGAATTATTTTCAAGAAAGCCTGATAGCTTTCTAAAAGATATGCAAGAAATGAAAATTCATATTGAAACCTTAGTTGAATTGGTTAGGAAGTTTTCAACTAGTTTTACAGCTATAAAACGAGAAAAGGGTCTTGTGGATTTTGCTGATTTGGAACATTTAAGTTTGCAAATTTTAACCGAAAAATCTTCAGATGGTCAATTTCAACCTTCTTCAGTTGCAAAAGCTTATCGGAATCATTTTAAAGAAGTATTAGTGGATGAATATCAAGATACCAACATGGTACAAGAGACTATCATCAAACAGGTTTCAAAAGAACGAGAAGAAGAAGGAAATCTATTCATGGTTGGAGATGTTAAGCAGTCAATCTATCGTTTCCGCTTAGCTGAACCTAATTTATTTTTAGGGAAATATACGCGATTTCAAGCCAATCAAGAGCAAACTGGTTTGAAAATTGACTTAGCAAAAAATTTCCGTAGTCGTAAAGAAGTACTGAATGGAACAAACTTCTTATTCAAACAACTTATGGGTGTTAAGGTTGGAGAGATTGAATACGATGAGGCTGCAGAGCTAAAACAAGGTGCTCCCTATCCGGAATCGGATGAATACGCCATCGAATTAATGCTAGTAGATCTTGAAAAACAAGAGGATTCAAAGGAAGAAGCAGAAAGTGAAGAGGAAGTAGAATTTGATCAAACAGACCTAGAGCAATCTCAATTAGAAGCCAGATTAATGGCACAAAAAATCAAACAATTAATTGAAAATAGACAACAAGTATTTAATCCAAAAACAAAATCGTATCGTCCTGTCACGTACCGGGATTTTGTCATCCTCTTACGTTCAATGACTTGGGCTCCTCAAATTATGGAGGAATTTAAACATCAAGGCATTCCAATATACGCAAATCTATCAACAGGATATTTTGAAGCAACTGAGGTTGCCATAATGATGTCGCTATTAAAAATCATTGATAATCCGTACCAGGATATCCCGTTAGTTTCCGTATTACGGTCTCCAATTGTTGGTTTAAATGAAGAAGAGCTAGGAAGAATTCGAACATATAACAGAAAAGGATCGTTTTTTGAGTCCCTTACAGCCTTTTGTAAAAAAAGCTCTACTAAGGAATATGGGGAGTTATATGAACAGATTTCAGATTTCTTAGATCTTTTAACAGAATGGCGACTTAAAGCAAGAAAAGGATCCTTAACCGAACTAATTTGGCAGCTCTATCGAGACACCCATTTTTATGATTTTGTTGGAGGTTTACCTGGAGGAAAACAACGTCAAGCCAATTTAAGAGCACTATATGACCGTGCTCATCAGTATGAACAAACCTCTTTCCGTGGCTTATTCCGTTTCTTAAGATTTGTAGAACGAATGACGGAGCGCGGAGATGACCTTGGTGCAGCCAGAGCTTTAGGTGAGCAAGAGGACGTTGTCAGAATCATGACCATCCACAGTAGTAAAGGGCTAGAATTTCCTTTTGTATTTATGGCAGGACTGGCAAGAAACTTTAACACAATGGATTTGAAAAAGGCATTTATGCTTGATAAGGAATATGGATTTGCCGCAAAATACATTAATCCAGAAAAACGAATTTCATATCCTTCTTTACCACAATTAGCATTTAAACGTAAGAAGAAGCTTGAAATGCTAGCAGAAGAAATGCGGGTATTATATGTTGGGTTAACAAGAGCCAAAGAGAAATTGTTTTTAGTAGCTTCCGTAAAGGACTTCGAAAAAAGACGTGATAAATGGCTGAGCACCACTTCCCATCCGGATTGGTTATTGAAGGAATATGATCGTGTTTCTGCAGGAAGCTACCTTGATTGGATAGGTCCTGCCCTCATCCGTCATCAACATTGTAATGAATTGCTTAATGAAGGACAGGTAATAAATCCATTAGTACCTATTGATATCGTGGAACATCCATCATGTTGGAAATTGAACCTTCTTAAAGCGAAGGATATCATGAATATTGGGGATGTAGAGAGCAAAGAAGAGGAAAACTACATGGATTTAGTTGAGAATACAGAGCCTGTACCCGTCCAATCGGAATGGAAAGGGCTAATAAACGATCAACTAAACTGGAATTATCCATATATTGAAGCCTCTAAATTTCGTTCAAAGCAATCAGTATCTGAAATGAAGCGTCAACGCGAGACAGGAAATGAAGACAGCGGTCATGAGTTGTTAAGTAAATTCCAAAAGCCGATATTAAAAAGACCTAAATTTTTACAAGCAAAGTCCTTTTCACCAGCAGAAAAGGGAACTATTTTGCACCTTGTTATGCAGCATATCGACCTTAAAAAAGCAATTACAACTGAGTCAATATCTACCTTACTAAATGATTTAATCAGTAGGGAGCTATTAACAGCAGAACAAAAAGAAGTGGTTGATTCAAGGCAGATTCTAAGCTTTTTTGAAACAGACATCGGTCGTCGTTTGCTTCATGCAGCCGATTTCCAAAGAGAGGTTCCATTTAGTTTTGCACTCCCTGCAAATGAAGTATATCCTGATTGGAAAGGTGAAAACGAACCAATCTTTATTCAAGGTGTCATTGACTGTGTATTTGAAGACGCAGATGGATTTGTTCTACTTGATTATAAAACCGATGGTATTACAGAACGATTTAAAGGTGGGTTATCTGAAGCAGAACCAATCCTTAGAGGAAGATATCAGCTACAAATGGAGCTATATTCCCGAGCATTAGAACAAATATTGAAGAAGCCAATTAATGAAAGATACTTGTACTTCTTTGATGGGGCTCATGTAGTTAAAATATAAAAATGAAAACCTACTAAACATGATGAAAAAAGACGTTGGCATTTATATGCCAACGTCTTTTTAAATTTCAAGAGCGAAAAACTTAATTTTGATTTTGTGAATTCATGGATAGAGAATACGTTAATCCTAGTAAAATCCAAAAAAATGGGGCTACTGGAACGACACTGATATTAAAAAACGCTTGAATTAGATATCCTAGTATTACTGAAATTAACCCATAAAGAATTAAACAATTATTAGAATTAGAAATTTTTATAGAAATAATAGCTTTATATAGAATATAGCAAACTAAAAATAGATACATAATAAGTGCAGGAACTCCTAGCGTCACAGCCATCTGTAAATATTCATTATGTGCTTTATCAACAGTTATGTTTGAAGTATAAAAATACTTAAGACTTTCTTCTTCGTCGATAGGGAAAACAAATTTAAATGTATCTGGACCAGAGCCTAGCCAAAAAAACTTAGGAATTAATGGCATAGATTTTTTCCAAATGAAAAATCTGCTTGAACCTTCATGACCTGTACCTTGGTCTGTTGCAATTTTGTAAGACTCACTAAAACTAGAAAAAACACGTTTGAAATTTCCACCGTCTTCGGTTATATCAATTACGCAAAATAATGCAATTAATGTAATAAGTAAATAAGCCCAGCTTTTCCAAAGGAACTTTCTCATTAAAACAACAAACATAGTTAAGAATATGACGCCAAACATAACACCAATCCAAGCGCTACGAGTTCCTGAAAATATCATTGCGCTAAACGATATACTTGTGCTAAAAAGATAGTAATATCTTTCTTTATTTTTTTGTGCTGTTAAAAATAATGTTATAGATAAGAGGATGGTTATAACAAGATAAGATCCAAAGAAATTTGGATTATCAAAAAAGGCAAAACTTCTAGTATCCCCAATTTTACTGGAGTTTCTTGGGAGAAAGTCGATAAGGTAATGCTGTAAAATTCCATAGGTAGAAACAATTATTGAGATGCCGACTACTCCCTTAATTGTTTTTTTAATTAAACTTGGGTTAATTAATCGATATGCGAAAATAAAAAGACTGCAATAGGAAATTAATGAAATAACGCCTTCGAAACGATGTACTGAACCAAATATTGAAGTTTCAGGGTTTACTGAAAATATTGTAGAAAGTATTATTAAAATAATAAAAGCGGTTAAAATTATTTCAACTTTTGAAAAATATTGATGTTGATACATAAACCATTTTTGCCTAATAATCAATAAGATTGTCCACATAACAAATACAAAAAAAACCAAATAGAACACTTTAGGGGCAGTGTAATATGGATCAGCTCCCCATGGGAAAATGAGAAACGGGAAAAAGAGTATAAACCAATACATAATATGAATCTCCTATATCCAGAAAAAAGAATTTATTATCTTATTGCATTATTATGTATCCGCACTTAACAAGTCAATATTTTTTTCCAAGAAATTACCTGTAAGTATAGTTTACAAATAAAATAAACTAAAAAAACAAAGACAGCTTATCACTGCCCTTGTTTTTTTAGTTATTCCCAGATATCGGTTGGTCTAGTAAGTTCGTATCCAAAACGTTATTGACACTGAAGCCGTTTGCCGTAAAAATGCCAATACCAGTATTAGCTGCACCTGCTCCTGAACTTGACTTGGAAGCAGATTTTGGAGAGATAAACAAAGTATCCCCAAATTGTACAACCCCACCAGATACGGTAGTAATCTGTACGGGTCCAATTATTGCAGGCATAATTATTCCCCTCCTTTATTATTTTCATTTAGTAGCTGTCGAATATGCTTAACTCTTGACTCCATATAAACGCTATCACTATTGCCAATATGGAAAATAGAAGCGGAAGCAAGCCCGTTTATTTTAATATGAGATACTTTTATACATGGCGGTAAATCAATCTTTTGAAAATGTAATTGTGCCTCTAAAGGAGGTAATGGGATTGGTTCACTAAAAATCGGATACTGAGAAAATTCCCCTTCATTACCAAAAAATATTTCAGCTTCCCTTTGGACGGCCAATGCTCTTGAAATGGCATTGATACACTTTGAGTCTCCAATTTGCGCAATTGAGGAATTAGAGAGGGATGTAATATAAACTTTTTGAACTTGCGATACTCTACTTAACATCTTTATGCTTGCGGAGCCAATGGAACAAATGGCCCAATAATTAATGATTCTGCAGGTGTATCGAAGGTGGAAGCTAGCTGTATCGTTTGAACATCTCCAACCATGAGAAGGGAGGAGCTAGATACACCGTCAACATCAATATTTGTTACACATATATCACGATTATATATTTGGAAAATCACGATTGTTTACTTCCTTTCACTTCATTTGGGAGATTATTCAAAAACGTATATATCCCTGTCTGAATGTCGTTTTTAATCAACTCGATAATTCTCTTTTCGTGTCCAAGTCCTTGTTCGTTGCTTCTTTGGTTAATAGGAATTTGATGTAGATGGTATTGAATTCGATTAGGTATTTGCTTTCTAATATCGTCCTTAATAAAATTTACATACGATTCCTCGATAGTTACTTGATTTTCTTGATTATATTGCTGGATAATACTTAAAACCTCTGAATCTATGTTTTGTAAAATCGATTCCTCCATTCGCATTGTCGATTGGAACTGATCTGCTTGACTAAAGGGATGAGCAACAGCTTGATTCCCATCAACTGCAAAATCTTCAATGGCTTGGAGGTCTGTAGGATTTAGTCCAATATTCAAAGTTCCTTCTAACGTTTCCACTTTTAGCTGATCAAATTTATATTCAATTTTTTCTACTTGAATGGTAGGCTTACTCTTTAATTCGTTTAAATCTGTTGCTAGGGATTGAACCAATGTTTCCAAGTTTTTGATTTTGGAAGCTTGAGATTCTACAAACATATGAAGCTGTCGTATATACTCATAAAATTCGTAATTAGTCATGCTTTAACCCCTCCCAAGGTAAATCTATATCTAATTAATTTGCCTGAGAACGGAACAGCTGGAGCCTTTGTATGGTTGGTACTAGTTGCTCTTTACCTGATTAACCTCTAGTGCCACCACCTGGTTTAGTTGCTGCTGGTGCAGCCTTTGTAAAGCCACCAGTGTTAAAAAGATGAGAGGCTGGTTTAATAACTCCAGCACTACCAATTTGTAGGACACTTGAATTGGAGATACTACCTATTTTAATTAAATGAATATTTATCGTTTGTTGTATATAAAAATTTACCACGATATCACCTATTTTCTACTCATAATCCAAGGCGTAGCTATGCATTAAATAAAATACCTTGATCGACACCATCCTGATCATAAGTATTAGTCTGACTTTGATAATTATGAATATAGAGACCTTCTCCAGTATTGAACGAGCCTGCGCCGGCAAATGTCTTAGCATTAGCAATCGGCATAATCTTATAGACATCTCCAATATTAAAAACAGAACTTGATCCTATTGAAATAACCTGCACTACACCGACAATAGCTGGCATTTTTCACACCCTTTTTTTGCATATTTCCAATAAATTAAAATAGAAATGTACCTGCCTAATATAGATTTTTCTTTTTTATCCTATGTATTTTATTTGAGGTTTGTGATTGAAATGCCTATAAAACTTAGAATCATCTAGGATGGAAATCCATAAATAGCCTAAACTATTTAGAGTAGCTTAATCCTAATCAAGTATTTTACTGGGTTTTTAAATATGGTAATGTAAAAGAAAAATATGTAAACCAAATGAGGGTATCTAATGTCCATTTTATCTAATCCTATTCCGGATAATGAAAGAATTAATTCAATTGATACAATGAGAGGGTTTGCCATTCTTGGTATTTTTCTAACGAATATGCTGGCTTTTCATTCACCAATGTTGTACTTAAATCCATATGTTTGGTGGAGTACCAAATCTGATCAAACGATTTATAGCTTCATCGATTTTTTTGTCCAAGCCAGCTTTTATCCGTTATTTGCCTTATTATTTGGGTTTGGCTTAATGATTATGAGGGAGAGATCGGTGGCAAAGGGCTTCAATTTCACTCCTATTGCTATTCGGAGATTGAGTATGCTTCTAGTGATTGGATGTATTCATGCGTTTTTCATTTGGCATGGGGATATATTAATTAACTATGCAATACTTGGTCTTATCGCATTACTGTTTTTGGGGATGAGCGGCAAAGCTTTGCTCCTAACCGGGATACTTACGTATATGATTCCCAATATATTGTATGGATTATTATATTTTTTAGCAACACTTGTTACACCTACAAACGATTATTATCATCATGACGAGGCGATTAAATCCGTAGAGTTTTATCAAAATGGTACATTCTGGGAAATTACTGTCCAGAGGTTTTATGATTGGAGTCAGGTGAATTTAAATAGCATTGAAACCTCCCTTTTTCTATTCTTTACCATTTTTCCATTCTTATTGATTGGTGCAGGCATTTCGAAGTTGAATGTAGTTAGAAATAATATGCAAAATAAAAAGGCGATTAAGGTTCTTTTGCTAATTTTTGTAATAGTAGGTAGTTTATTGAAATTACTACCTTTTGTCGTGAGAAATCTGTTTTCCGAATATATTCAAGACATATTCGGAGGTCCTTTACTAGCTGTATCATATGCACTTGTCATTATGCTATTAATGGAAAAGCATTCAGCAAGTCTACAGATGTTTCAAGCAGTAGGAAAGTTAGCTATAAGCAATTATTTATTTCAATCCATTGTAGCTACACTTATTTTTTACAACTATGGATTGGGTCTTTATAGCAAAATTTCAGTGGGAACTGGTACATTGCTAGCGATTACAATTTTTCTTGTTCAGGCATATATAAGTACAAAATGGGTACAAAACTACCAATATGGTCCAGTCGAGTGGATTTGGAGGGCTGTTTCTTATTGGAAAATACCTAATTGGAAGAAATTCACTAAATAAAGAAATGCAGGTTTAAAGACCTACGTTCCGACAAAATTCTACCATTTATTAAGGGTGAATTTAACTATTTTAAGGTGAATTTTTTATTAGCGTAAATTTAATGTATGAAATGTGTAAATTTATGAAAAAATATAGATAAAAGGTCCTAGAAATCTAAATTTTCAAAATAGTACTTTTGAATGATTTGCAAAAAAAATGAAAACTACTATCATAAAAGCAAGAGATCAGTCGAATTAATAGAGACAATCACGACACTGAATCTCGATAAAGGCAAAACTGATGAAAATCAGCGACGCAAAGCTACAGGGGCTAAGGTGCTAAAAGCACTATGCCAGCCAGTTACCGAAAGATCAGGGCGAGTCATTGTTTTTAATGAACCCCCCTTTCGGTAAAGGTAGGGGTTATTTCTATTATATGCAAAACGGAGGTGCAAAAATGAAAGCCGTAAACCTGTCAAACGGTGCGGAAATAGCAAACAAGATCACAAAAGCTCATTCATTTTTTACTAGATTAAAAGGGCTAATGTTTTCTAAAAGTTTGCCAGACGGTCAAGGCTTGCATATACAACCCTGCCAATCCATTCATACCTTTTTTATGAACTATCCCATCGATGTTCTCTATCTCAATAAAGACTTCGAGATTGTTGGCTTACAAGAATCATTCCAGCCATCAAAATTGGGAAAAATTTTTAAAAACGGTCACTCTGTTTTAGAACTGCCAACAGGAACCATACAGAAATCCGGTACAAAAATCGGACATAAAATAAAACTTAACTGATAAGGGGATGCATGTAAATGATGAAGAAAATGAAAGCATTATTCGTAGAAGAGCAAGGACAAGGTATGACTGAGTATGGGTTAGTATTAGGGGTTATTGCAGTAGGTGTTGTAGCAACACTTCTATTATTAAAAACTCAAATTGCTGGTTTATTCCAAGATGCTTTAACTGCCATCACTGGCGCAGATCAAACTCCATAGTAGAGCGGTTTAACGAAACAATCTAGAGTTCATTTAATCTAAGAATCGGCCAAAGATAGCCTTGCGTTTATAGAAAAACGTGAGGCTATTTTTAATCAAATATTACCCTTCTAGAAGAGAGGGAACAAAATGTGGACTAATATTCTATTAATCATATTACTTATTATTTGTGTTGTAACGGATCTAAAAGAAAGAAAAATTTATAATAAAGTTCTTTTCCCCTTCTTCGTCCTTGCCATAATCTATCATTTGTTAACTGGGGGACTTAGTGGATTCACATCATCTCTATTAGGAGTATTAGGAGGTTTAGCAATTCTCTTAATTCCATATTTAATGGGTGGTATGGGCGCAGGTGATGTAAAACTTCTTGCAGTAATCGGTGCGATAAAAGGTATAGGTTTCGTGTTAATGACATCATTATATATGGCAATAGTAGGTGGAATTATCGGTCTACTTATACTCCTTTTCCGAAAAGGCATCGTTTATCGTTTTAAACAAATTTTCTATTTTTTTGTCCTAAAAAGACAGGGAGTAAATATCTCAATTGGATTAGATAAAGAAGCGATGTCTACCACATACCCGTATGGAGTAGCTATTGCGTTAGGATCAATTGGCGCTATTTACGAATTAACTGGAGGTCTTTTCTAATGAGAAAAGATGAAAGTGGACAATCAATGGTCGAAATGGCATTGGTTCTTCCTGTTTTACTTTTGCTATTAGTCGGTATGCTTGACTTTGGGAGAATTTTATACTCTTATGCCCATCTTCATATGGCGGCGCAAGAAACTGTTCGCAAAGGTGGACTAGGTTCTAAAGATCTCGAAATCACCGAATTTGCTAAAAACTACATTCACTTAGGTGACTCTAGTAAACTGCAAGTCAAAGTATCCCCAACAGACTCCAATCGTCATTCAGGGGATTATATTACGGTTACGTTGAAATATCCACTTCAAATATACACACCTTTATTATCTGATATATTACCTATTCCTGAGTATATTGAGACGGATTCAACAGTGAGGGTGGAGTAATGAAGAAACTAAGAGTTTTGAAATTTATTAACAACGAACAGGGCAATGTAGCAGTATTAGTAGCACTTTCGTTCATGGGGTTACTAGCTATTGCTGGATTAGCCATTGATGGCGGCTTAATGTATATGACCAAAACCCATCTTCAAAAAACAGCAAATGCAGCGGTACTCTCTGGAGCACAAGAACTTACTAATAAAGAAGAAAAAGTAAGAGTAATTGTCAATGATATCTTAAAAGCTCATAAAGAGGAAACTACGTTAGAAAACATGCATGTTCAATTAGAAAAAAGGGTCGATGTTAATCTGGTAAAACCAGTTAAGTTATCCTTTTCTCGTATTTTTGGCTTTGATCAAGTAGATGTGAAGGTCCACTCTGCAGCAGAACTACGTCCAATAGGGCGTGCAGCAGGTGCCGCACCTCTAGGAATTGATGAACGAACTCCACTAGAATATTTAAAACCTTACAAATTAAAAGTAGATTCATCAGATAGTGTGAGTGGCTATTTTGGAATCTTAGCATTAGGAGGTCCAGGTGCAAGAACCTACGAAGAAAACTTGCAATATGGATATCAAGATGAACTGAAGATTGGCATGGTTATTGATACTCAAACAGGTAATATTGCTGGGAAAACAAGATCGGTTGTACAAGAACTAGTGAACGGATGCCCTGAATCACCTCGTGATGTATTCGACAGAGATTGTTCAAGAGTAATCCTAGTACCAGTGTATAAACCATATCAATATGATTCAAATCAATTGAAAAGTGTAGAAATCACCGGATTTGCTTATTTTTATATAACTGACCCCATGAGTTCTACTGATACATCTATAACGGGAATGTTTATTAAACGAACAGGAACAGGTTTCGAAGAAGATGGCAGCATAACACGTGGTGCGTACAAAATTAGAATTACTGAGTAGGTGGACTAAAATGAGATCAAAGGTAGTATTACTTTTAGCATTAGTTATGGCTTTAGTGACAACATCCTTGTTTTTTGTATATATGAAGCAATTTAAAACAGCTACAACGGTGGCAACCCCGAATAAGGTTGGGATTGTAGTGGCCAGTGAACAAATTGGGAAAAATGAGCGAATCACTGAAGAAAAATTGCAGATTGTTCAAGTGGAAGAATCAAATGTCCAACCACAGTCAATAAAAAATATAGAAGATGTAATTGGAAAAATTGCAACAGCTATGATTGTAAAGGATGAACAAATTCTTTCTCATCGCCTTATATCAGAAAAAGAAGAGATAACTTATGTTTCAAGAAAGCTAAAGGAAGGCTACCGAGCTGTTTCTGTAGGAGTAAATATTAATCAATCTGTTACGAATTTAATTGAACCAGAGGATGAGGTCGATGTCATTCTTACGAAGACCATTAAGGGAGTTGGAGTAGAGTCAAAGGTGGTTTCAGAGTTTATTTTGAAGAAAGCTAGAGTTTTAGCTGTTGGCCGAAAGATGGTTAATCCGGAGGACACAGAGGAACCATATGTAGAGTATAGCTCTGTGACACTAGAATTAAATCCAGAGGATGCATTAAAACTCGTCAATTCATCTCAGGAAGGTAACATTCACTTTATTCTTCAACAACGTCCTATAATGAAAGATCACGGACAAAAAACAGAAGAACAAGAACAGAATGAATCAGAGCAAGGTTAATTATTGGAAGGTGACGAAACATGACAAGCCAAGAGGAAATGCAAACTGTTAATAATAAAGACCCAAATCGTGGGGAGATGATTGCTGTTTGCAGTGCAAAAGGCGGTGTTGGACGCACTATCTTAACAGTTAATCTTGCAGCAGCCATTTATAAAAAAAATATCTCTGTAGGTGTATTGGATGGTGATTTTCAATTCGGAGATGTTGGACTTGCCCTCGATCTTCACTCCACCTTCACGATTAAAGAAGTAATAGAAACGATAGGTTCACTTGATGAACATAGTTTATTAGGATTTCTAAGTAATCATGAAAGTGGTATCAAGGTTCTTCCAGCACCTGAACGTCCAGAATTTGCTGATATGATAACGAAAGAGAATACTAATAGCATCTTGGACAAGATGCTGAAATTATTTGATTATGTATTTGTTGATACAGGTGTAGGTTTTAATGACCATACGTTAAATTTTGTTGAAAAAGCAGATCAAATACTGGTTGTAACCAATCTTGAAATGGCCACATTGAAAAACACTAAATTAATGCTAGAAACATTCGATAAGCTAGGACTTAGTGAAAAGGTTAAGGTTATTATTAATCGTGCAACAATGGAAAGCGTAATTTCAGCAACAGACGCAGCTCAAATATTAAGAGAAGAAACACCTTATTATATTCCAAATGATTTTCAAGTTTGTTCCCAATCATTAAATATTGGGATTCCATTTGTGATGAAACAAGGAAAAACAGAAGTGGCTAAGTCTATCTTTAAGATGGCAGAGTTAATTACTTCAAAAAGACAAGCTATACAGCCTAAATCAGTTAAAAATAATTCCTTATTAGATAAATTATTCCCTATGAAACGGAAAAAGGGAGGGAAATCGCTATGAGCTTATTAAATCGAATTCAAGAGAAAAGTTCTAAAGCACCTGCAAATGATGTGCCAATAATAGAAAATTCAACAACAATTGATACAAAAGTGGATTTGCGTAGTGTGCTTCGTGATCAGTCCCTACCTGACCAATCAAAACAGAACAATAAAACTCTTAAAATAGATAAAAACCAGGAATTAAAAAACCTGCTTCATAAAAAAATCCTTTCAGAGCTAAAAGACGATGAGGTCGAAGAAATTATTCCTAAGCTTGATGGTTTTGCAATTGAAATGATTAAAGATGATGAAAGCTTTCGTGGTAAGATAGACCGTAAAAAAGTTGTCGATGAATTAATTAATGATTTAACGGGTTTTGGGCCAATCAATCCATTACTTCTTGATGAAGAAGTATCAGAGGTTATGGTAAATGGACCAAAGCAAGTTTATTGTGAACGGAAAGGGAAGCTAGTTCTTACGCCGATTCAATTTCGTGATGATGAGCATGTTATGAGTGTGATTGAGAAAATAGTTGCTCCAATTGGAAGAAGAATTGATGAAAGCTCCCCAATGGTGGATGCTAGATTACCAGATGGGTCACGCGTGAATGCGATTATTCCCCCACTTGCATTGAATGGTCCAACGATCACAATTCGTAAATTTTCTAAGGATCCTTTTCAAATTGAAGATCTAGTTAATTTCGGGACTCTAACTGCAGATATGGCGACATTTTTAGATGCTTGTGTAAAAGCAAGACTCAATATTTTTGTTAGTGGTGGGACGGGGTCAGGTAAAACAACAACACTTAATGTATTATCAAACTTTATTCCAGAAGATGAACGAATTGTAACCATTGAAGATGCCGCAGAGCTTCAATTAGGTCAGGATCATGTTGTTTCTTTAGAATCACGACCTTCTAATATTGAAGGAAAAGGAGCAATTACGATTCGGGATTTAGTTAAAAATTCATTAAGAATGAGACCAGATCGGGTTGTTATCGGGGAGGTCCGTGGTTCTGAAGCATTGGACATGTTACAAGCAATGAATACTGGTCATGACGGTTCATTAGCAACAGGCCACTCAAATAGTCCTCGTGATATGATTTCTCGATTGGAAACGATGGTTTTATTAGGAGGGGTGGATCTTCCGATTAAAGCGATTCGTGAACAAATCTCAGGTGCCCTTGATTTAATCATCCAACAATCCCGTTTAAAAGATGGTTCTCGCAAAATTACTAATATCACTGAAGTACAAGGGATGGAAGGTGATGTCATTGTTCTTCAAGATATCTTCAATTTCGTGCAAGAAGGGGTAAATGAAAAAGGAAAAATTATCGGAAGGTTAGTTCCTACCGGAGTACGACCAAAGTTTTACGAAAAACTCGAAGCATCAGGAATTCATATTCCAGCTAGCGTCTTTATTGGCGAAGAGGTGTGGCGAACATGATTTATTTAGTAGTATTTTTCTTTCTTATTACTATTTTTTTAGTGTTTTTGTATTTTTTGAAAATAGTTTTTCTTTCTGATAGAAGATTCGAAAAGCGAATGAAAAGATATTTGGCCATTCCTAATCAACCCATAAACCGTAAAAAAATAAATTTGTTCTTACACTTTCAACTAACTAAGAATAGGATTCGAAAAAATGTTTTAACGAAAGAGAAAAATAATAGGCTTGAGATTATGATTGCTAGATCTGGTCTTCCACTAAAACCAGAGGAATTTGTCCTTTTTCAATGGATAAGTACCGCCCTAATTGGAGGTATTTTACTTCTTTTTTCAGGTAAGATTATCTTAATGATAGTTGGTGGCTTTCTTGGTTTTCTTTTTCCAAGATGGTATTTAAAAAAGAAACAAAGAGAGAGAATGACTAAATTTAATGATAGCTTACCTGATATGATTTCTACAGTTGTCGGTTCATTAAGAGCAGGATTTAGTTTTCCTCAAGCATTAAAAACAGTAGCGGAAGAAGCTGATTCTCCTATTAAAGAAGAAATGGAATTTGTTCTAAAGGAAATGCAGTATGGAAATAGTTTAGAAGATTCACTAAATTCCTTAAAAGACCGTATGCCTAGTGAAGATTTAGATTTAATGATTCAAGCTATATTAATACAGAGGCAAGTTGGAGGAAATTTAGCGACTGTACTAGATAAAATTGTTGAAACGATAAGAGACCGAACAAAAATACAAAGACAAATTAAAACATTAACAGCTCAAGGGAGATTATCGGGAATAGTAATCGCCATTATGCCATTTGTATTATCCCTTGTCCTTTATTTAATTGAACCCACTTATATTGGGACTTTATTTATACATCCTATAGGAATAGCCTTAGTCATTGCAGCATTAATTTCTGGGATAATTGGCTTTATAATGATTAAAAAAATTACGACGATTGAGGTGTAAATCACCATGTTGTATTTAACTTTTTTTCTATTTATTCTTTTATTTATATATGGCGTTTTCCTTATTCGTATTGAAAAAGAAGAAAAATTAAAAAGACGTATGGCAACTTTTATTACGGGTGAAAAGGAAATAAAAGAAAATCTTGCACAACAAGATATTCAACAATCATTATTTCAACGTATCTTTCGCCCTTATTGGTCGGATTTTAAAAGAAGCTTTAAGAAAAAAATGCCTGGTGAAAAAGAGGCCAAACTTGAAAAAAAGCTTCAGCAAGCTGGAAATCCATTCAATATGACTCCAGTAGATTTTCGGTTAATTCAAATTGCCATGATGGTTATTATGCCGGTAATTTCTGGGGGGTATGGGTTATTACTTAGGGTAGGGAATTTTGCAATTTTCATATTCATCTTAATTGGAATGTTAATAGCTTTTGTTCTACCAAATTATTATTTAAAACAGAAGACACAAGCCCGGAATAAAAAGGCCCTTCGAGAACTGCCAGATATATTAGACTTATTAACTGTCAGTTTAGAGGCGGGCTTAGGATTTGACTCGGCTATGAATAAGGTTGTTTCTAAAAAGCAAGGTGTTATTGCTTATGAATTTCATAGATGCTTAGAGGAAATTAGACTAGGCAAAACGAGGAGAGAAGCATTAGCAGGCATTCGAGATCGAATTGAGGTTGATGATGTTCGGGGTTTTATCAGTGGTATATTACAAGCTGAAAAACTAGGAATTGGTATGGTTCAAGTATTACGAGTTCAATCGGAGGAAGTTCGAGATCAACGTAAACAACGTGCTGAGGAACAGGCAATGAAAGCACCAATTAAAATGCTGTTCCCTCTAGTATTATTTATTTTTCCAAGTCTATTTATTGTTTTATTAGGTCCTGCAATTATTACGTTTATCCAAACATTTCAAAAATAAAGGCGATTCATCCCAGGATGATCGCTTTTTCTTTTTACTATCTCCCATTTATATTATATTTATAATAATACTATTAATATGAGGTGATAAATTTGAAACTAGTAACAGCAGTAGATACAAAAGGTTCCTTTGTTGGTTTGATTACTAATGATGACTCCTGCGTGATTCCTTTGAAGCGTAGTGAAGAAATGCTTAATGGAAGTTCCATTATTCCCAATTCAATGATTGATTGTATCAAACAAGGTAAAGCATTTGTTGAGCATGTAAGTAAATTGGCAGTCATATTTATGAGCCATAAAGAACTACACATTCCTTTAGAATCAGTTGAACTACTAGCCCCAATCACTAAACCAGAAAAAAACATCTTCTGTATAGGTAAAAATTACGCAGAACATGCAATCGAAATGGGAAGTGCAGCAGACATTCCAGAGCATGTAATGGTTTTTACAAAAGCTCCAACAACGGTAGTTGGCCATAATGCTGAAGTTCTATCCCACTCTGAGATTACTGATCAATTAGACTACGAAGGAGAGCTTGCTGTCGTAATTGGTAAACAAGGTAGAGCGATAAGCCGTGAAGAAGCACTTGATTATGTCTTTGGCTATACCATTCTAAATGACATCACTGCTCGGGATATCCAGTCGAAACACAAGCAATTTTTTCTCGGAAAAAGCTTGGATACATCTTGTCCAATTGGTCCTTGGATTGTCCATCATTCAGCGATTGATAATCCGAATAATCTTAATATCCAAACGTATGTAAATGGTGAATTAAGACAAAATTCGAATACATCTAATTTCATTTTTGATATTCAAGAAATCATTTCGGTATTATCAAAGGGCATGACGCTAGAACCAGGAGACATTATTGCTACTGGAACACCTGCAGGAGTTGGGAAAGGATTTAAACCTCCTAAATATTTGAAAAGTGGCGATATAATTAAAATTGATATTGAGAAAATTGGGTCGCTTCAAAATAAGATTAAATAATAATTAATCAATTATTAAAAAATTATTAATAAACTTTATTCATTTCATATCATGGATAAGTTGTGATAAGATACTAATGAACTTTAGATACATAGGAGGTAATTTTCATGCAACACGCACATATGACCGCTTGGTTTTTAGCCTTGGTATTATTTTTTGTGGCTATCTTCCTTATTAAGGGTGGGAAAGCAAAAGGTGCTAAAATCGTCCAAATGATTATTAGAGTGATGTTCTTATTAATTTTAGGGACAGGCTTTATGATGTTATCGAAGGCAAATAGTTCTGGAATACTAGGCTCTGATGCTGGTTTACAATACATCTTAAAGGTTTTATTAGGAGTTGGAGTCATTGGGTTAATTGAAATGATTCTTGCTAGAGTAAAAAAGAAAAAATCTACAGGAGTTATGTGGATTGCATTGGTCATTGTGTTTGGTTTAACTTTATATTTAGGATTTAGTCTTACATTATATTAAAAAAAGCTGTCAGATTTTCTGACAGCATTTTTTTTATGCAATTTTTTAGGAGGTTATTTTCTCAATTACAACCCTTTTTCCACTATTTAATGTAAATTCAAAACGATCACTCGTTTTTTCTAAATAAGTAAAATGATGTTGTACGTTGCAAATATATTCTTCATTATCGAATATCATGAAGTTTACTCCATTTTTCCCTCTTTCTTTTTCTAAAAAGCTTAAATGGTTATAGCAGTATATACAATCATAGATGGAGAATTGGAGGGAGTTTAACGTTGTAACAAATTGGAAAAAGGCATCATCATTCATGTCTGTCAATATCGTTTCGAGAGAATAAATTAAATGCTTCCTAATTCGAATGAGATCTTGGTCCTGTAAAAATAGATTTTCATTCGGGAGGCATATTTTCCCATCATCAAATAAAATCCCTTTTCTCCATTTATTTAAGCTAAATATTTCGATTTCTTGATGCAAATATTCTTCAATTAAGGAGGCTTCTTCTGTCTCATTATCGAAGAATACCCACTGATTGTTAATAAATTCTACAGAGCCTTCAGTAAAGGCTCTAATTTGATAATCCATTAATTTACTGCGGTGTTGATGACTCATCTGTTAACCTCCATGAAAGTGCTTTCACCTTCCTTTGTAGACAGAATACCCCCTTTTTAAACGAAATCCGTCAATTTTGTGGACAATTAACGATTTTGATTAGGCTGCATAAGATAAAACATTCACAAATGGAGTCTATAGTTAGAAGGAAGGAATGATGATAATGTGTGGTATTACCGGTTGGGTGGACTTTAAAAGAAATATCTCAGTAGAAACGGCATCACTAAATAAAATGACAGAAACATTGGCAAAAAGAGGACCGGATGATACCAATATTTGGACTGCCACACATGTTGGATTGGGACATAAGCGATTAGCCGTAGTCGATCTTGAAGGCGGTAAGCAGCCTATGAATAGAGAGAAGGACGGATTCCACTATACAATTTGTTATAATGGTGAATTGTATAATACCGAAGACATACGAAAAGAGCTATTATTAAAAGGATATTCCTTTAGAGGTCATTCTGACACAGAAGTTCTGTTATATGCCTATATAGAATGGGCGGAGGAATGTTTAAATCATCTAAATGGTATATTTGCGTTTGCTGTTTGGGATGGAAAGAAGGAACAGTTATTTATCGGTCGTGACCGTCTTGGGGTAAAGCCTCTTTTTCTAAAAGAATTAAATAATGGTATCTTATTTGGCTCTGAATTAAAAGCTATTTTAGCAAATCCTGAAGTGAGAGTTGAGATTGACCGTGAAGGCTTATCAGAAGTATTTGGCCTAGGTCCATCTAGATCACCTGGTCATGGGGTGTTTAAGGGAGTTAAAGAATTACGTCCAGGTCATGCGCTAACATTTAATAGAGATGGGTTGAAAATTTGGCGTTACTGGAATGTAAAAAGTGAAAAACATCTAGAAAGCTTTGAAGAAACCGTTGAGAAGGTTCGTTTTTTAGTAAAAGATGCGATAACAAGACAGCTAGTTTCAGATGTTCCATTATGTACATTCCTATCTGGTGGTGTCGATTCGAGTGCCATTACAGCGATTGCTGCAAATGCGATTAGAGAGGAGGGAAAAGGTCACCTTCATACTTTTTCTATAGATTACGAAGGCAATGATCAATTCTTCCAAGCTAATGAATTTCAGCCAGATTCAGATCATAAATATATTCTGATGATGGCCAATACATTTTCAACCCAGCATCATCATCGCGTCATTACCCAAGAAAAACTAGTAGAGGATTTAATTGAGGTTGTCCATGTACGAGATTTACCTGGAATGGCGGATATCGATTCATCCCTATTATGGTTTTGTCGAGAAATAAAAAAGGAATTTGTCGTTAGTTTATCCGGGGAATGTGCTGATGAGATATTTGGTGGTTATCCATGGTTTTATCGTGAAGAGGATTTAAACCGCCTAGGTTTCCCATGGATGCGTTCAACAACAGCAAGACAGAATTTATTAAGAAATGAATGGCAGGATAAGTTGAAAATTAATGATTATGTAATGCGGAAATATTCTGAATCAGTTGCTGAGACACCGTTATTAGAAGGTGAAAGTTTAATAGAGAAAAAGAGAAGAGAGCTGTTTTATTTAAATCAGAATTGGTTTATGGCAACATTATTAGAACGTAAAGATCGAATGAGTATGGGAGCAAGCCTTGAGGTTCGAGTTCCGTTTGCCGACCATCGCTTAGTTGAATATACGTGGAACATTCCATGGGAATTTAAAAATTATGGAAACAGAGAAAAAGGACTTCTCCGGAAAGCGTTAGAAGGAATTTTACCAGACGAGGTTTTATATCGGAAAAAAAGTCCGTATCCTAAAACACATAATCCCCGCTATACCGAAGCAGTAACAAAATGGCTGCAAGAAATAATGCAGGACAAAAACACTGTTCTTTACGAATTTCTGAAAAAAGAAGAATTGCAAAAATTAGTGGAATCAAAAGGAAGCTCCTTTAAAGAACCATGGTTTGGTCAACTTATGTCTGGCCCACAACTCCTAGCCTATCTAGCACAAATTCATATTTGGTTTAAAGATTATAACATTCAAATTGTTGACTGTTAAAAAAAGAAAGAGGCTGCCCTCTTTCTTTTTTTTATGAATCATCTTAAAACTCAAGGATACTAAACCCAAACCCACTCAAATTAACGGTAAGTTCATTGGATTCAGCTGCAAATTCCTCATTGGTCCAAACGTTACGGATTTTCTTACCCTTTAAATTAAAGGGTAGAGGGTAATTTACCTCTTTGTCCTCTGTGTTGACAATAACAAAAAATGAATTTGTTCCATTTGATTTTGTGTAAGCAATACAAGTTTCATGATAATCAGATGGGATAAATGTTAATTCGCCTTCATTCGCCAATAATGGATGATCGTAACGAAGCTGAATTAATTTCTTTATATGATCAAATAAATCGCGATTTTGCTTCGATTCATCCCATTCCATACACTTTCGGCAGCCAGGATCCTGGTCTCCAGAAATTCCGATCTCGTCTCCGTAATAAATACAAGGTGTCCCGATAAACGTTAACATGATTGCATAAATCAGCTTAACCTTACGGAAATCCTCGTCACATTCGGTTAATATTCTTGGAGTGTCATGACTTCCAACAAGGTTAAAGGCAACCTCATTCACATTTTTTGGATACATATGAAGAACGGTCACCATATTTTCAATAAATTCTTTATTTGAAATGGATTTTTTGGCAAATAGATTAAGAATATTAGTTGTAAACGGATAATTCATTACAGCATCAAATTGATCACCGCGTAACCAAGGCATTGAATCGTGCCAAATCTCACCTAAAATATATAAATCAGGTTTTATTTTCTTCACTTCTTGTCGGAATTCACGCCAGAAAGCATGATCTACTTCATTAGCCACATCTAACCGCCAACCGTCAATATCAAACTCACGTACCCAATATCTTCCTACTTCTAGTAGATATTCTTTTACTTCATGGTTTTCAGTATTTAATTTCGGCATAAACGGTGTAAAGGCAAACGTATCATAATTTGGCATTGGCTCTGTTTTTAAAGGGAACTCTCTCGTATGGAACCAGTCCTTGAAGCGAGATTGATCCCCATTCTCTAAAACATCCTGAAACTGTGGAAAGTAGAATCCACTATGATTAAAAACAGCATCTAGCATAATTTTTATTCCATTTTCATGACAAACTTTTACGAGCCTTTTAAAAGTTTCATTGTCACCAAATTGTGGGTCTACTTCTAAATAATCTATCGTGTCATACTTATGATTTGAATGAGCTTTAAAGATAGGAGTGAAATAGATTCCAGTAATGCCAAGTTCTTTTAAATAATCAATATGATTAATAACTCCTTCTATGTCTCCGCCAAAAAAGTTTGTCGGATTAGGCTCTGCGCTTCCCCATTCTAATGTACCTTCAGGATCATTGGCTTGGTTTCCATTGCCAAAACGCTCTGGGAAAATTTGATACCAAACAGTATCCTTTACCCAGCTAGGAGCATTAAAAATATCAATTGAATTGATAAAAGGAAAAGCAAAGCAATCTCTTGTGTCAGAAGGTCGCTCACTCATAAAGCCTTTTTCCGTATAATAAATGGTTTCTACTTCATCTGATAGCGAAAATCCATACTTTAATCTGCGAAATGGTGGAGTAACCGAAGTAAACCAATAGTCAAAGAGCTGGTCAGAGCCAGTCTTAATTAATTTTTGTTCTTCATTTATCCATTTTCCTTCTTCCCAATGATAGGGATCCCCAAAGATTAACGATACACTTTGAAGATCATCCCGCTTTGATCTAAGACGAATATGTAAGTCACCATTAGTGCAAGCGTATGCATAATTATCTTTTGGTCGATGATAAATAGCTTCTTTTAGCAAAGGTAGACACTCCCTATTAATAAAGTTAAGTTATTACAAGGTTATTGCACTGTTTTTAGATTGTCAACGTTCTTGTAAAAATAAAATGCTATTGCCTAGGAATATAACCGAATATGGAATGAATAAAAAATATTTTATCAAAACTAGTTGTCAAAATCCTAATAAACCTTATAATAGTAAATAAGTTGTGCAATCGTTTTCGCAAAATGTAAGCGCTAATAAAAATCTAACTACTTGCTTACATTAAAAAAGAATGGCTGTACAATATATAAAAGAGATTACATATTTATAGGAGGGGTTACCTTGAAGAAAGCGTTATCCATTTTTATGATGTTCGTTTTATTATTGGGTGTGTTAGCTGCTTGTGGTCCTAAAGAGGACGAAGACACAGCAACTGATACAGGTACAAAGGAAGAAGAAACAGCAAACAAGCCAGAAAAGTTAGTAGTATGGGAAGATAAAGACAAATCTGGTTGGTTAGAAAAAGTAGCTGCTGATTTTGAAGCAGAACACGGAATTAAAATCGAATTCCAAGAAGTAGAAATGGCGACAAAAATGCGTGATCAATTACGTTTAGATGGTCCAGCTGGAACTGGTCCAGACGTAGTAACTTTACCACATGACCAAATCGGTCAAGTTGCAACAGAAGGCTTAATTGCTCCACTTACTGTAAGTGATGAGACAATTGCACTTTTCTCAGATTCTTCCATTTCAGCTCAAACGTTTGATGGTCAACTATATGGTTTACCAAAATCTTCAGAAACACCTGTATTTATTTACAATAAAGATTTAATGAGCGAGCCTCCAGCAACAATGGATGAACTATTTACATTCTCAAAAGATTTCACTAAAGGTGAAAATTATGGATTCCTTGCTCTTTGGGATAATTTCTATTTTGCTCATGGAATCATCGGTGGTATGGGAGGATACGTATTCAATAATGATAACGGAACTCTTGATCCACAAAACCTAGGCTTAAATAATGAAGGTGCTATAGCAGGTACTGAATATATTCAAAAGTGGTATTCAGAAGGCTTATTCCCAGCGGGTATCGTTGGTGAAAGTGGCGGATCTGCAATGGACGGATTATTCCAAGAAGGTAAAGTAGCTGCTGTAATGAGCGGTCCTTGGGCATTCCAACCATATAAGGATGCAGGTATTAACATTGGTATGGTAGCAATGCCTACACTTCCTAACGGCGAGCATGTAAAAACATTCATGGGTGTTAAAGGATACCATGTTTCAGCCTTCTCTAAAAACCAAGAATGGGCAACAAAATTTGTTGAATTTATGACAAATGATGAAAATTCTAAATATCGTTATGAGCAACACGCAGAAGTTCCGACTAACGTTGCATTAATAGAAGATCCAGCTATTACAGAAAATGAAGGCGCTAAAGCAGTTGCTGAACAATCTCAATATGCAGTTCCAATGCCAAACATTCCTGAAATGGGAGAAGTATGGAAGCCAATGGCTGATGCACTTCAAACAGTTGTAACAGGGAAAGCAGCACCAAAAGCAGCAATGGATTCAGCTGTTGACCAAATTAAGCAAAATATTGAAGCAAATCATTCTAAGTAATTATAATAAATAGTTAATGTGGTACCTCTCTAGGGAGGTACCCGCTCTATTTTAATAAAGTATGAGGTTATTTTTGAAATTGATTATTGTGTCAGGTGCTTCATGAGCAAAAAAACTTCATTTTTTTCTCATCAAGCATCTGAAGAGATACTTTATTAAAACTAATTGTCTGTGGAAAGGGGATTTATAGGATGTCAAAAGGATCCTATCCAACCAAACATCAAAGAAATGCGCTTATCCTTTCAATCATTCCAGGATTGGGGCAACTGTATCACAAGCAATATTTAAAGGGAATTTCCTTTCTAGTATTAGCTGCTTCTTTTTTCATAGTGTTTCGTGATTTACTTAATATGGGATTATGGGGACTAATTACACTAGGTGAAAAACCATTTCGTGATCATTCTGTATTCCTACTTGTAGAAGGTATATTAGCTCTAATAGTTGTTGTTTTTGGTCTCGGATTTTATCTCTTTAATCTACGAGATGCTTATAAAAATGGCCAAAAAAGGGATGAAGGTGAGCGGTTAAGTAACATAAAGGAACAATATCGAAATCTTATTGATAATGGGTTCCCGTACCTAATTATGTCTCCAGGATTTTTATTGCTCGTCTTTGTTGTTATTTTTCCGATTCTATTTGTCGTATTGCTTGCCTTTACGAACTATGACCTTTACCATTCACCACCTGCTAAATTAGTTGATTGGGTAGGGTTTAAAAACTTCCTTGATATTTTTAAAATTGATATTTGGCGCCAAACGTTTTTTAGCGTTTTAGGATGGACTTTGGTTTGGACATTTGTAGCTACTACATTTCAAGTAGCTTTAGGAGTTTTCCTAGCGATTATAGTTAATCAAAAAGATGTTAAGGGAAAAGCGATTATCCGTACAGTATTTATCTTACCTTGGGCCGTACCTGCCTTTGTTTCGATTCTAGTTTTTGCAGGTATGTTTAATGAAACTTTCGGAACGATTAATAAAGATATTATTGCTTTCTTTGGAATTGAGCCAATTAAATGGATGACAGAACCTTTATATACACGAATTGCTTTAATTATGATTCAATCCTGGCTTGGATTTCCATTTATTTTTGCTATGACAACTGGGGTGCTTCAGTCGATTCCAGAGGAATTATATGAAGCAGCCACAGTAGATGGAGCGAGTAGTTTTCAAAAGTTTAAAAATATTACATTACCACTTGTCTTATTTGCAACTGCACCAATCTTAATCACACAATACACATTTAACTTTAATAACTTTAATTTAATTTATTTATTTAATGGTGGCGGACCTGCTCTACCAGGGTCGAATGCCGGTGGTACAGACATTTTAATATCCTGGATTTACCGCTTAACGATGACTTCAGCTCAATATTCTAAGGCTGCAGCCATCACGATGTTGCTATCGTTAATTGTTATTTCAGTTGCTTTATGGCAGTTCAAACGAACAAAATCATTCCAAGAAGAGGATATGATGTAATATGAGTATTAAAAGAGAGAAATTCATCAGACTTACATTAACCTATTTAGTTATTTTAGTGATGTTTGCTATCATTTTGTATCCGTTAGCATGGATTGTCGGCTCTTCCTTCAATCCAGGTCAAAGCTTGTCTGGGTCGAGTATTATTCCTAAAAATGCTACGCTGGCCCACTACAAAGAGCTATTTGATTTAAATCAAAGCGCTTACTTACATTGGTATTGGAATTCTTTAAAAGTAAGTGTGGCGACAATGTTATTAACGGTCATTTTAGTAAGCTTTACGGCCTATTCCTTTTCTCGTTATCGTTTCGTAGGTCGAAAAAATGGTCTATTAACCTTTTTAGTTTTACAAATGATACCTAATTTCGCGGCCTTAATTGCTATTTTTATCCTAGCAATGATGACGAAATTAATTGATACTCATTTAGGATTAATTCTGGTATATGCAGGTGGACAAATACCGATGAATACGTGGCTAATGAAGGGCTACTTGGATACTATTCCGAAAGAATTAGATGAATCTGCCAAAATGGATGGAGCGGGACATTTAAGAATCTTCTTCCAAATTGTTATGCCGCTTGCGACACCAATAATTTCAGTCGTTGCGCTGTTTTCATTCATTGCACCATTCGCAGACTTTATTATTGCAAGTATATTACTTCGTACAGAGAAAAAATATACACTTGCTGTAGGACTTTATGACATGGTAGCCAAACAGTTTGGAGCTGAATTTACTACATTCGCAGCAGGAGCTGTATTGATTGCCGTTCCAATTGCCATTCTCTTCTTATCTTTCCAAAGATATTTTGTATCAGGTTTGACGGCTGGGGGAACAAAAGGATAATCTATAAAAGGAATCCTAAAAAATTATATATTTGCAGGTCTAAAAACCGATGCAACATAGAAGGAGGAGCGGAAATGAAAAAAGGGTTATTTGCCCTCATCTTAATTCCGTTTCTTCTTTTTTACGCCTTTCCAGTTGGGGCAGTTGAAAAAGAAGAACGAAAATGGCAGGATGAAACAATTTATTTTTTAATGGTTGATCGATTTAATAATGGTGATTCTTCCAATGACTTAGACATTAATGTACAAGACCCTTTAAGCTATCATGGTGGGGATTTCCAAGGTATTATTGACCAGCTTGATTATCTAAAGGATATGGGCTTTACAGCTATTTGGATGACACCTATATTCGACAATGCAGAAAAAGGCTATCATGGATATTGGATTGAAGACTTTTATCAGACTGACGAACATTTTGGAAGTATCGAAACCTTTAAGAAACTAGTGAAGGAAGCTCATAAGCGCGATATAAAAATTATATTAGATTTCGTTGCAAACCATGTAGCCCCTTCACATCCTTGGGTTACAGAGCAATCGAGGGAAGCTTGGTTCCATGAAAATAAAGGAATTGTTAATTGGGAAAATCAACAAGAGCTTGAAAATGGCTGGATTTACGGATTGCCAGATTTAGCCCAAGAAAATCAAGAAGTAGAAAAATACTTACTGGATGCTGCCGCATGGTGGATTACAGAAACGGATATAGACGGTTATAGGCTTGATACTGTAAAGCATGTGCCGGTTTCCTTCTGGGAAAAATTTTCCGAAAAAGTGAAAGAAACAAAAGATGATTTCTATTTACTCGGTGAAGTTTGGTCAAATGATCCTAACTATATTGCCCAGTATGATCAAGCTGGACTTGATGGATTTGTGGATTATCCACTACAGGAACACTTAAGAACCGCTTTTGCAAAGCCTGATCAAACATTGAATTGGTTGTTCTCCAATTGGGAACGAAACAAAAAAATCTATGAGGAACCCTATTTAATGGGGACTTTTTTAGATAATCATGACACCGTTCGTTTTACACAGGATATTGTTCAAAATAGACAAAATCCAGGTACACGATGGAAGCTTGCATTAACCTATCTTTATACGACACCAGGTATTCCTATTGTTTACTATGGTAGTGAAATTGCCTTAAATGGAGGAAAAGATCCTGATAATCGTAGGCAAATGAGCTTCCAAACAGATAAGGAATTGATTGATTACATAACAAAAATTGGTGAATTACGAAGGACACTTCCATCTTTAACTAGAGGTACAATGGAATTACTATATGAAGAAAAAGGTATGGCCGTCTATAAACGTGTTTACGAGGATGAGGTCGCAGTAATTGCAGTAAATAATACTTCAGGGACTCAGCATGTTACTTTAACCTCAAAGGAGCTCGAAGCGGGAAAAGAGCTAAGGGGACTTCTAGCAAATGATTTAGTTCCTAGTAAAGACGGTAAGTATAAAATAGTTATTGACCGAGAAGAAGCGGAAATTTATGTCCTAGCGGAAAAATCAGGGATAAATGTCTCTTATTTTATTATGATGGGAATTGTTTACGGACTCTTTTTCCTTTTCATATTCCTAGTTTGGAAGAAATCAAGAAAGAAGCGCACCTAATTTTTTTAGATGTATATAGAGGAGGTGTAAAAAATGGCCATTACAATTAAAGATGTAGCACGACTCGCCAATGTTGCGCCCTCAACAGTTTCTCGAGTTATCGCTAATAGTCCGAGAATTAGTGAAAAAACGAAAGAAAAAGTCAGGGAGGCAATGGAGGAGTTAGGATACCACCCGAATTTTATCGCCAGAAGCCTTGCTAGTCAAAGTACTCAAGCCATCGGTCTTGTGATGCCGAGTTCGACTGATAAAGTATTTCAAAATCCATTTTTCCCTACCGTCCTTCGAGGAATAAGTGAAGGTGCAAATGAGAAGCAATACGCTTTGCATATGACAACCGGAAAGACGGAGGATGAAATCTTTGATGGTGTTGTTCAAATGGTTCAAGGTGGAAGGGTCGATGGTGTAGTCTTACTTTATTCAAAAGTAGAAGACAAGGTATTAACCTATCTCCAAAAACGTGAATTTCCATTTGTAGTAATTGGCAAGCCATTCAAGCACGTTGAGGAAATCACCCATGTGGATAATGATAATTTCCGAGCAACAAAGGAAGTAACCGAGTATTTAATCAATCTGGGTCATGAAGCAATAGCATTTATAGGTGGAGATTTAAATTTAGTTGTGACAGTGGAACGATTGCTCGGTTATGAAAAAGCACTCCGAGATTTTAATTTACCATTAAAACAGGAATATATTATTCATGAAGAATTTTTACGTGAAGGTGGTCAAGGTGCTGTTAAAGAATTATTGTCTTTAGAGCAGCCACCAACTGCACTTGTTGTTGCCGATGATTTAATGGCTTTAGGTGTTCTGAATACGCTAGATGAAATGGGAGTTTCCGTTCCAGATGATATTTCAATTGTGAGCTTTAATAATGTAATGTTATCCGAAATGTCTAGACCACCACTGACTTCCGTTGATATCGGGATATTTGATTTGGGATTTGAAGCTGCAAAAAGTCTCATTCAAAAGGTGGAAAATCCGAAAGAACCAGTAAAGAGAATCATTATTCAGCATCAATTAATAAAACGATTGTCCTGTGAAGTGCCATGTCAAAATAAAAACTATTAAAGTTAAAGAAGCAGTGAATGATTCACTGCTTCTTTTTGTCGATTTTAAGAAAAATGGTAGAATGGCTTATCCATTAACGATTTTGCCGCCGTTGACATGTAACATTTGCCCAGTTATGTAAGTGGAATCATCACTAGCAAGGAAAACATAGCTTGGTGCTAATTCATGTGGTTGACCTGCTCGACCCATTGGAGTTGTGCTTCCAAATGTTGCTACTTGATCGGTCGTAAAAGTTGAAGGAATTAAAGGGGTCCAAATCGGTCCTGGTGCCACTCCATTAACCCTAATTCCCTGCTTTACGAGTGAAGCTGACAATGATCGAGTAAAGGTGACAACCGCGCCTTTCGTAGCAGAATAATCCAATAGTTGATCATGTCCAGCATAAGCAGTAATCGACGAGGTATTAATGATTGATGCTCCGTTTTGTAAGTGTGGTAGAGCTGCTTTAGTCATATAAAAAATTGAAAAAATATTCGTCCTGAAAGTCCGCTCAAGCTGTTCAGATGTTATATTCAATAGGCTCTTTTGTGGGTGTTGCTCAGCTGCATTATTAACTAAAATATCAAGCTTCTTAAACTCAGAAATGACCTTGTGGACATTACCGATGCAAACGGATTCCATTCCAATATCCCCAGGTAAGAGCAAACATTTTCTACCCTCTGCTTCCACCAGATTTTTTGTCGTTTCTGCATCTTGATGTTCATTAAGGTAGGAAATAGCAACATCAGCACCTTCTTTTGCGTAATAAATAGCTACTGATCTCCCAATACCACTGTCTCCGCCTGTAATAAGTGCCACTTTATTTAATAATTTGCCACTACCCTGATACCCGGGGTCAACCGATTTGGGAATAGGATTCATTTCACTTTCAATGCCTGGCTGCTGGTTTTGATGTTGAGGTGGAAATGTTTGTTTTTGGTTATTGTTTGTTGATTGACTCATGAGTTACCTCCTTTAGAATATCTAATATAGCTATTCCACTTTTGGGCAAATCAATCCGTGAAAAAACAAAAAAGGAGCGAAATAGTTCGCCCCATAAACATTAACGATAGTTTACAAACTGTACTTCAACTGTTAAATCAGCTGCTCTTACCGCTGAAATAATTTGTTGAAGATCATCACGACTTTTGGCTGTAACACGAATTTGATCTTCTTGAATCTGGCTCTTTACTTTTAATCCGCTATTCTTAATGATTGTGTTAATTTTTTTCGCGTTATCTTTATCAATCCCTTGAACTAGCTTCGCACGTTGGCGAACAGTTCCACCAGAAGCACCTTCTAATTTACCATAATCTAAATTCCTTACTGGAACTCCTCTTTTAATCAATTTACTCATGAGGACATCCTTTAATTGATCAAGCTTGTATTCATCGTCTGATAGTAATACTAGCTCTTCCTTATCGAGTGAAACTTCACTCTTACTTCCTTTAAAATCATAACGTGTTTTAATTTCTTTCATCGCTGAAGTAACCGCATTTGTGACTTCGGAAAAGTCAACTTTAGACACAATATCAAATGAACTCTCTTTAGACATAATGTAACCTCCGAAAAAAACAATTTTTAATTATGTCTTTATTATAGTAAAATAAAGCAGTTCAAACAACTTTAGGTAATAGAGTTAATATATAGATGAAATAATGATTAATAAGGAGGAATTTAATTTGTCATATATTTTAGAGTCGCTTGGTGCGATTGTCACATTAACAGTAGCGAGAACAACAGAGTTTGGCTATTTTTTATCGGATGGAGAAGAGGATGTTCTTTTACACAAAAACGAAGCGGATAAAGAATATGAGTTAGATGAAGAGGTTGAAGTCTTTATTTATAATGATTCAAGTGGAAGAATGGCAGCAACCACAAAGATGCCACATATTACTGAAGGTGAATATGGCTGGGTAAAGGTTGTAGATATGAATCCTGATCTAGGTGTCTTTTTAGACATTGGCATTTCAAAAGATCTTTTGCTAGGAAAAGATGATTTACCTGTTGTAAGAGATGTTTGGCCACAGGCAGGGGATATGGTTTATTCTACGTTAAGAGTGAATCGTAATGGTCGATTATATGCAAAAATAGCCTCTGAACAAATTATATCTGAAATCTCTATACAGGCTACAGAAAAAGAATTAAATAAAAATATACAAGGCTTTGTGTATCGAACAGCAAAGGTTGGTACATGGATGATCACCGCAGAGGGCTATAGAGGGTTTATACACGAGAGTCAGCGCAAGGAAGAGCCAAGGTTAGGGCAAAGGATAGAAGGCCGTATCGTCGATGTGAAGGACGATGGAACCGTTAATATTTCTCTTCTCCCAAGAAAACATGAAGCACAGGGATCTGATGCAGATGTCATAATGGAGTACTTAATTTCACGAAATGGTGCGATGCCTTATTGGGACAAGAGTATGCCGGAAGATATTGAGGATCGGTTCAAAATGAGCAAAGGGGCATTTAAACGAGCTCTTGGAAAGTTAATGAAGGATGGAAAAGTGTATCAAGATAAGGGTTGGACCTATTTGAAACAAGAAGAAGAGCAAGCATAGGAGCTTGCTCTTCTTGCTTTTATTTATGATCAGTTTTCTTAGAATATTGATTTTTACCTGCTTGTCGATTTTTTTCACGCATCATGTTTTTTTCATGTCTAAGGGCATTGTTATCTTTTGCTTTTTTATCATTATCAGTTGTATGAGGCATTAGAAAAAACTCCTTTCAATAGAAAAGTGAATGTACGTTTCTATTGTCTGTAGAATGAGAAAGGAGTATGTAAGAATTATTTTTTTGGAATTTCGTTTAAGAAAAATAACGCAATGGCACCAGGACCAGTGTGGGCACCAACACAAGAGCCGATGGAAGTAATCACAACATCTTGTGGATTCAATTCTTGCTCTATTAAAGCCTTTAATTCTAAGGCAGTTTCTTCTGTTACGGCATGGCTAATTCCTATTGTTTGTAGGGAAATGGATTGTCCTCGTTCTTTCATAACTTCAACCATTCTTCGCAAAAGCTTCTTTTTGCCTCTCAATTTTTCAATAGGCACAAGCTTTCCATTTTCGACATGAAGCAATGGTTTAATATTTAATAAGCCACCCAAAAACGCTGAGGCTTTTGAAACTCTGCCACCCTTTGCTAGATAATCTAAATCATCAACCGAAAATAAATGCTCCATATGAGAGGTGTAAAACTCTATAGTGGATAGGATTTCGTCTTTTGAATGATGATCAGCTGCAAGAATTGCCGCCTCTCTTACAACGAGGCCGTACCCTAAAGAAGCACATTTTGAATCAATAATTGTTAGCTGAAAATCAGGGTAGTTTTCTTTTACTTGATCTAGAATCATGACGGCGGTTTGATAAGTTCCAGATAACTCTGATGAAAAGGCAATATAAATGGCTTCTTGTTTTTGTTTTGCTAATTCGGTAAAAACACTTTCAAACTTAGTGGGTGATACTTGGGATGTTTTAGGAAATTGCCCACCACGTATTGCCTCATAAACCGTATCTGATTGAATTGTTACAATATCTTCAAATTCTTGTTCTCCAAGTAGAACTTTAAGCGGGAGTAATTCTACTTTGTACTCCTCGAAAAAACTAAGTGGTAAATCACATGCGCTGTCTGCTAATATTTTTACTGCCATAAGGTCACCTTCTATCCCCATTTTCTTTATATGAATAGTGTATAGGTTTCGACAAATAAAAACAATTACAAAGCAATATGGATATACGGTGAATTTGGGCACAAACTTATAATAGAGGAGGTAGAGTCAATGTTATGGTCTCAAACTCAGAAATTCATTATTGTTTTAATCGGAGCTTTATTAAATGCCATTGCAATGAACTTTTTTTTAATTCCTGCAGATGTATATGCCAGTGGCTTTGCTGGTATTTCCCAACTCGTATCTAGAATTACAATCGAATTCACCCCATTTTCAATATCCACGGGTACATTGCTTTTATTATTAAATATCCCTGTAGCGATATTGGGATGGAGAAAGATTGGAAAGTCATTTACACTTTATAGCTTTATAAGTGTAGTACTAATGTCTTTATTTCTTGAAGTTTTACCAATAAAACAAGTATCCGAAGATTTGTTATTAAATTCCGTTTTTGGTGGTGTCATTGCTGCATTAGGAGTAGGAATCACCTTAAAATGGGGAGCTTCAACAGGAGGTCTCGATATAATAGCGATGATTTTATCGAGAATGAAAGATAAGCCTGTTGGTACATATTTCTTCCTAATGAATGCCATTATTATTTTAACAGCCGGTTTTTTATTTGGTTGGGAAAAAGCTCTATATACACTTGTCACTCTTTATGCTTCTACTAGGGTTATCGATGCCATCCACACAAGGCATGTTAAATTAACTGCGATGATTATCACGAAAAAAGCAGAAGACCTCAAAAAAGCCATACATTCGAAGCTTGTTAGAGGAATTACAACTGTTCCGGCCAAGGGAGGCTTCACGAATGAAGACAAGGATCTTTTACTAATCGTCATAACTCGTTATGAATTATATGATTTAGAGAGGATTATTAAAGAGGTAGATCCCAATGCATTTACAAATATTGTCCAAACAACTGGGATTTTTGGTTTCTTCCGCAAAGACTGAAATGTTAGGAGAAGGTGCTATGAAGAAATTAATCGTATTAATAAGTTTTCTAATTTGTTGTGTATTACCCTTAGGAGTACTAGCCGAGAAACAACCGACAAAATCTGACGGGATGAGCTTCCAGTTTTTCATTAACCCCATTGCTAGTCCTGACGAAGCTCATATTGAACTATTTTTAACAAATGAAGGAGATAAAACGCTTGAATTTGAAGCACCTACTTCCCAATGGTATGATTTCACGCTTACGGATAAAAAAGATAAAATTGTTTATGAATATTCCAAAGGGAGATTTTTTCTCCAAGCCATTCAACGACTCGTTTTAAAACCTGATGAAACAAAAATCTGGATTGAAAATGTAGTTCTACCATCTGGACAAAGTCTAAAACCTGGTGAATACAAAGTAAATGCACAATTTAAGGCAACAACTCTTAATGGTGAAAGTATCAAGGGCTACCATACCTTAACAGATGAGGCTGTAATGGTTGTACCACCTGAGAACCCTATTATTAGAAACGTTAAGGTAAATATAGAGGAGGGGAGTATGTTAGTAAGTGGGAAGGCTAGACCCACTACAGGAAAACTGTATTATGTTGTCGAGGATGGACATCAAGAATGGGTAACTGAAACAAAAATTAAGCTTGATTCAGTTCATCCAGATTGGGGAGATTTCTCTTTTAAATTGAATTTACCAGAGGATAACAATATCGATTCTTTACCATTTATCCTGTACATTTACGAAAAGGATGTCAAAGGAAATATTATTCATCCTTATCCGAAACTTTTGAACTAATAGTTACCGAAAAAATTCAATAAGCGAAAAAGCCGTAACGACTAGGGGCTAATAGTTACCGAAAATAGTCGAGAAGCGAGAAAACGGTAACGATTAAGGGACTTCTTGTTACCGGAAATACTTGAAATGAAAAAGCTGGTCCGAAAATTTCGGACCAGCTTCTTTCAGCATAACCTCTCTACTCTAACTGATCAAGTTCACTTTGCATTTGGCTAAGCTGTGCTTGTTCAGCAACTGTCGAGTTGGCATATGCTGAGCTTAACGCGTTTTTTGCTCTTAAAATGGCAGTTTGCTTTTCACTTGACTGTGCTGATTGAGCTAATTCAACAGCGGTTCTGGCCTCTTGAAACAATCTGTTTCCCATGTTAAATTCCTCCGAGCGAAGAATTTTTCACGTTAGCCATCTTCTGTGCTTCAGCTTCAGCGTAAGTCGTGTGATATGGGATGCGTTCAGCGTGCTTAGATACTGCGTCTACTCCTTGCTGTACAAAGCGCTTGGACTTATTGCGTTTACCCATTCGTAATCCCTCCAATGATAAGAGCATACTATAAAACGAAACAGCACCTGGGCCGCTTCGTTTTTAGTATGCTCCAAATGGAGTGATTCAATGCTGTTCGAAAAAAGAGATATCAATGCTTAAATGGCTTTCAAGTTTAACAATTCATTCAAATAAATTGCCACTCCATCTTCTTCATTAGTAAGTGTAACTTCATTGGCAATATTTTTTATTGAATCAATTCCATTCCCCATGGCAATTCCATGGCCAGCATACTCTAACATTTCCAAATCATTATCTTCATCACCAAAAGCGATGATTCTTTCAGCTGGAATTTGGAAATAGTCAGAAACCTTTTGAATTCCAACCGCTTTATTAAGTCCTATTCTCACAATTTCAATAACATGCCATGGTGCTGCCCAACTTCGATGGTCAATGACTTCAGCATGAACATCGGATAGATGTTTACGGATGGTAGCTACATGATGTTCTTCAGCATGAATAAGCATGCTAGTAGGAGCTTGCTTTAAAAAATTTCTTAAATCTCCAGTTGTAATCGAGGGATTTCCGAATCCAAAAATGTCTAAAAGTTTTTCATCATGATAATGCAAGTAAACTTCGTCGATCACTTCTGCAATGATATTATGCAGCTGGAATTCTTGGCAAGCCTCAACAATATCCAAAGCCACTTTAATATCAAGTGGAGAATGGTAGGTGCCCCAATTATGATTTAATGGATGATGAACAAAGGCACCATTAAAATTAACGATTGGTGTGGTTAATTCTAATTCGCGATAATACATTTCGCTTGAACGAAATGGGCGACCAGTCGCAATCATAACCTCATGTCCATGTTCCTTTGCTTTTTCAATCACTTTTTTCGTTAAAGGTGAAATCGTTTTATCATCTTTTAACAATGTTCCATCAAGATCTAGTGCGATTAAATGTCTATCAGTCATAAATACTCCTTCTTATCGTATGAAATAAATAACCCATAAGTTTAAACTTTGGGAAAAGCTTTATCTCCATGATATAGTGGAAATGAAATTATATTAACTATGTTAACAGTTTTTTATCAAAAGTGTAAAAAAATTCAC
Organism: Pseudoneobacillus rhizosphaerae; assembly: GCF_917563885.1. Lineage (GTDB taxonomy): Bacteria > Bacillota > Bacilli > Bacillales > Cytobacillaceae > Pseudoneobacillus > Pseudoneobacillus rhizosphaerae. Next base: position 23,745 of record NZ_CAKJTG010000017.1, on the reverse strand, counting down.
TTCAATAGGCATAAATTAACGATATACTGAGGATGTTTAGGAGGTTTCTGTAGTGATTTTGGTGGAGAAATTAAATATTAATGGAATTCCTTCATTACATATTGTTGACAAAGAAATAGCATCAAAGCAACTACCGTTCGTTATTTTTGTCCATGGGTTTACAAGTGCTAAGGAGCATAACCTTCATTATGCCTATTTATTAGCGGAAAAAGGAATCAGAGTCGTTTTACCAGAAGCTCTTTTCCACGGAGAAAGGCAAGAGGGGCTTCATCACAAGGAATTATCATTTCGTTTTTGGGAAATTGTCCTAACCACTATTGAGGAATTAAATGGTGTTAAGGAATTTTTTGAAGCAAAAAAATGGATTGATATAGACAAGATTGGACTTGCTGGCACATCAATGGGTGGAATAATTACCTTTGGTGCACTGACTAAGTACAACTGGATCCATTCTGCGGTCAGTTTAATGGGATCTCCTTATTATCAATCTTTTGCTCGCATGCAAATCCAGGAAATGAAAAAACGTGGAATCCATTTACCTATTTCAGATGTAGAACAAAATAAATTAATAGAGCAACTTAAGCATTACGATTTATCCCTTCAACCCGAAAAATTAGGTAAGAGACCATTGTTACTATGGCATGGTAAATTTGATCAAGTTGTACCATTTGAATATTCAAGTCAGTTTTACGATACAATTAAAAATAAGGAATATAAGGTAGAATTTTTAGCAGATGAGAAGGCTGGTCATCAAGTGAGCAGAGAAGGGCTATTAAGAACAATTGATTGGTTTGAAACTCACTTGAAACTACAGGTAATCACTTCTAAATAAATGAAATCATTGGAGGTTTTATAAATGGACGAGCAATTAAAAGAAAATATTATGGGTGCTCTAGAATTAGTTATTGATCCGGAGCTTGGGGTTGATATTGTAAATCTTGGTTTAGTGTATGATGTGGAAATGGACGATAATGGATTGACGAAAGTAACAATGACCTTAACTTCTATGGGTTGTCCATTAGCAGGTACGATTGTTGATCAAGTGAAAAGAGCTTTAGCGGATATCCCAGAAGTTAATGAAGTAGATGTTAGTATTGTCTTTAACCCACCATGGACAAAAGATCGTATGTCAAGATATGCAAAAATTGCACTAGGAATCCGGGGCTAATCATGAAAAATAAAGTGATTTTAGTTAGTTCAGACAAACTAGGTGTAGGAGATGCACAGTTAGGTGAATCTGTGTTGGAGACCTTTTTTACCCTCTTAAAGCAAAGGGAGGAACTTCCTCATGCCATTTTCTGTATGAACCGTGGTGTATTTACATTAACTGATGAATCATTTGTGTCCGTACATCTTAAGGAATTAGCGGACAAGGGAGTTCACATCTTTGCTTGTAAAACATGTGTCGACCACTATGAGCTTGAAGATAAGCTATCAGTAGGCACAATAAGCTCAATGGGTCACTTTATAGAATTAGCATCACAATTCGAGGTTTTAACAATTTCATAAGGTAAATGGACTGCTTACATTTTATATGTGGGCAGTTTTTTGTTTAGTGATGCCTCATAGGTTTTCACACAATTGACATTGTTTACTCTGGAAATAACCCCAATCTGTGAGATAGTTCACTTTTTAACTTGAACAGCTGATTTATAATGGACCTATAAAAGGCCTTTGCCTTTAAATAGGAGGCGCTTATCAATGTTTAGTAGAGATTTTAACAAAGATCCATTTATCGTTATTTGGGAATTAACTAGAGCCTGCCAATTAAAATGTCTTCATTGTCGGGCAGAAGCTCAATATAAACGTGACCCTAGAGAGCTTTCCTTAGACGAAGGAAAGAAATTAATTGATCAAATACATGAATTAAATAATCCTATGCTTGTATTTACAGGTGGGGACCCATTAATGCGTGAGGATGTTTTTGATATTGCAAAGTATGCAATTGATAAAGGCGTGCGTGTTTCCATGACACCAAGTGCGACACCAAACGTGACAAAAGAAGCGATTGAAAAAGCGAAAGAAATAGGGCTTGCTCGTTGGGCATTTAGTTTAGATGGCCATACTGCTGAAATTCATGATCATTTCCGTGGTACGCCTGGTTCATTCGATTTAACAATGGAAAGAATAAAATATTTACATGAAGTGGGTCTACCAATCCAAATCAATACAGTTATCTCTCGTTATAATTATGAATATTTAGATGAAATGGCGAAGTTAATTGAGGAATTAGATTGTGTACTTTGGAGTGTCTTTTTCTTAGTTCCAACAGGTCGTGGCCAAGAAAAAGATATGATTTCACCAGTTGAGCATGAAAAAGTATTTCGTTGGTTATATGATTTAAGTAAACGTGTTAAGTTTGATATTAAAACAACAGCTGCTCAACATTACCGTCGAGTAGTTATCCAACAAAAAACACGAGAAGCTAAAGAGCGTACTGAGGAAATTCAATATCTAGATGCATTAACGCAACAGGGCTTAACTGGTTCTATTGATGGATTAGGCCGTGCTCCTAAAGGAGTCAACGACGGAAATGGCTTCGTCTTTATCTCACACGTTGGGGATGTATATCCTAGTGGATTATTACCTGTTAAAGCTGGAAATGTTCGTGAACAGTCCTTAGGAGAAATATATCGCGAATCACCAATTTTCCAAGCTCTAAGAAATCCTGACATGTATAAAGGTAAATGCGGTCAATGTGAATTCAGATATGTTTGTGGGGGATCTCGTTCCCGTGCATACGCGATGACTGGGGATTATTTAGAAAGCGAACCGTTCTGTGTTTATATCCCGAAATCCATGCGTGAAAAACAACAAGTATAATGAAAAAAGCTCCGGCGGCAACCAAGGCGCTGGAGCTTTTCTATTTATTCAATACTACAATATACCGCTGAGCAATTCTCGCAACCAATTTCATCCTTTAAAAATTGCAGGTCATGAATCGTAATTTTCCCTTTTTTTATAGAGATAATTTCATCCTTTTTCAAATCGTTTAATATACGATTGGTACTTTCACGTGATGTACCACAGAAGTTAGCTAAATCTTGGTTTGTTAATGGTAAATCAATTAAGATACCGTCTTTTCGTTCAATTCCATAACTGTTTGTCATACGAATAAGCGTGGAAAATAGGGCGCCTTTTTTTCCATTTAGAACGAGGTCACGAAATTTAGTTTGTGTCTTACGAAAATGGTCACTCATCCATTTCATAAATTCAAATGCGAGGGTAGGATTTTGAAATATTTCGCTTTCAATTACTTCCTTTTTTATCGCAACAATTTCACCTTCTTCTAGTACCTTTGCGCTTAAGAGATATTTAGGATTATCCGTGAATAAGGTTAATTCGCCGCAAATATCATTTTCACCACAAATTCTTAAGGAAAGTTCACGGCCATCAGTGGTAATCTTGCTTATTTGAATTTTTCCAGACATAACAATATATAGTTCTTCAGCTTCCATTCCTTCTTGAAAAAGGAAAGTATCTCTTTGGCTGTAAAATTTACGGTCAGCAAAACGTAATAGTTCTTTTATTTCAATAGAATGGGTAGGTTTTAACTTAGTTATCATATAATCACCTTTTTCGTTATTTTTTAAAAATAACTGTGATAAAACGCACAGACGTATTTAATAACGTAATTAAAACACATTCAAGTAAAAACAAAAAGGCTTTTCACAAAACCGTCATAATACAATTAAGTTTTACACGTTATTTATGTTGTTTATCTATTTTTCGAAAAATATTCATAATGTTCACTTGATTTCTATGAATTTACAATCTCAACTCCTATATGATGTGTTAGAATGATATCAAGCTATTTAACTATTGGTATACGAGATGAAGTGAAAATATATGGTACCCAAGCGTTTACCAAATTGGAGTTGATAATATTGGAAAAATCCATTATTAAAGATAAATTAAATCGACCATTAAGAGATTTACGAATTTCGGTCATTGATCGTTGTAATTTTCGTTGTCAATACTGTATGCCAGCAGAAACTTTCGGACCAGACTTTGCATTTCTACCTAAAAGTGAACTACTATCATACGAGGAAATTGAGCGATTAGCTAAAATATTTGTTAGCCTTGGTGTGGAGAAGATTCGCCTAACAGGTGGTGAACCACTACTTCGTAAAGATTTACCTATTTTAGTGAAAAAGTTAAGTGAAATTGAAGGGTTAACGGATATTGGTTTGACTTCGAATGGCGTTTTGCTTCCACAACATGCTAAATCCTTAAAAGATGCAGGATTAAAACGAGTCAATGTTAGCTTAGATAGTTTAAATGATGAATTGTTTGGCCAAATAAATGGACGTAATGTAAGAACAAAGCCTGTTCTTGATGGGATTGAAGCGGCAAGGAAGGCAGGACTTGGTGTAAAAATAAATATGGTTGTAAAAAAGGGCTTAAATGATACGGAAATTCTACCAATGGCAGAATTCTGTAAAAATGAAGGTCTTCAGCTACGTTATATTGAATACATGGATGTAGGTTCAACAAACGGGTGGCGGATGGATGATGTCGTAACCAAGAAAGAAATTTACAATCTGTTAAAGGAAAAGTATGACTTAGAGCCAGTCGATCCAGACTATTATGGTGAAGTTGCCAAGAGATATCATTATAAAGATACAAATGTAGATGTTGGCTTTATTACATCCGTATCGGAGTCGTTTTGCTCTAGCTGCACACGCTCAAGGCTATCAGCAAATGGTCAATTGTTTACATGTTTATTTAATGGGAATGGCCATGATATTCGAGACTTTATGCGTAATGGCGTATCTGATGAAGACATTATTAATCGCGTAACAGAAATTTGGAATGGCCGTGATGATCGTTATTCAGATGAGCGTACAGCGGAAACCCATCGTAACCGAAAGAAAATCGAAATGTCTTATATAGGTGGATAATAAAAAAGCTCTCTTCTCTTAAAATTTGAGAAGGGAGCTTTCCTGTTTTTCTGACCTTAAAAAGACCACGAACTGTGTCGCAGTCTTTTCATGGAGAATAACTAAATAATTTAAATATATCTTGGAAATAAGATATTATTTTCTAAATGTACATGCATAAATGTTTCGCCCTCCAACATTTCAAGGCGTTTGTATACTAATCGGTACGTACCGCAAGCATCAACTGGTGGAACAAAGTCTGAAGTGATTTCACGTAACTCTCTTAATATTTCACCAGCATGGTCATGTTCCTTTTCTAATTGCGCGATTTGACTGAGAGCTTCCTCACGATTTTCAATTTCACCAGCTTCTAGCTTTAAGATTAAAGGGAAAGAGATTTCTTCTTCTTTTTTTGTATGCTCTAATAATTCTTTCTTTAACTCATAGAAAAGCTCATAAACTTTTAACAGTTCTGGATGCCCATCACCATGAACCTTTGCTACTTTTGTAACGTAAGGACTTAATAGAGTAAGTTCTTCTTCTAAAGGACAGTGGTAGCGCTCAATCACATGATTGATAATCGTTTGAGAGTCAGAATCCATCCACACTTCCATATCTGTTGGACCATTACCTTCATTTTTTTCATATAAGTCTTTTAGTTCAGTAAGAAGAACTTCCATATTAACACCATTTGATGCAACAGCATTTGCTAATGGAGTATTACCACCACAACAAAAATCAATTCGGTTACGTTTAAATATATCGCTAGATTTTGGAAATTCGTTCACAATATCTCTTACTAGTGAGTCTTGCGTAAATGGAAATGTCATTTAATATATCCTCCTTGAAATCGTAAATGTTTTATTAGTTATCTTTACAACTCAAGGATACTTGATATAGGAAATTAATAAGGTGACAAGCGTCACACCTAACATGTATTCTTTGACAACTTTTCAAACATATTTACAGGGGAATCTATCAGTCATTTAGTAATTCTAACTCAAGTGTGAAGTTTGCCATGTTTTTTATCGGTCGAAAATCTTATAATAGAAGAAATGATACTTAATATTAGGTAAATTGGGAGTTGATTAAATGTTAGAGAAAAGAAGTCCAATTTCGGTTGGTGAAGCTGTTCGAAGAGTAATGAACTATAACATAATAGGTCAAACAGAATACATACCGATAAATCAAGCATATGGAAGATACTTATCAGAGGATTTAATTGCAACTAGCGATGTACCACATTTTGATCGTGCTCCTTACGATGGTTTTGCTATCCGTTCAGTCGATTCACAAATGGCTTCCCAAATAAATCCTATTACTTTTGAAGTAATTGATGAAATTGGGGCAGGAATGGTCACCACCAAGAAACTTGCAGCATTTCAAGCAGTGCGAATCATGACTGGAGCAATGATGCCTGAAGGGGCAGATACGGTTGTTATGTTGGAATTAGCAAAAGACTCTAAAGAAAATGAGAAATCATTTATGACTGTGAAGCGTCCCTTTCGAAAAGGTGATAATGTCTCGTTTACTGGTGAGGATGCTAAGGAAGGGGAGGTACTTGTAAAAAAAGGTGCATTTATCAACCCAGGTATACAAGCTATGCTTGCTACTTTTGGATATGCAGAGGTACCAGTTGCTAAAAAGCCAAGAATAGGCTTATTTGCAACAGGAACGGAATTGTTAGACGTTGGTGATTCGCTAGTACCAGGCAAAATTAGAAATAGCAATTCCTATATGATTGCTGCACAAATTATGCGTATTGGTGGGGAAGTCGTATATTTTGGAAAGCTACTTGATGACTTTAATGCATGCTACGAAGCAATAAAAGCTTCTTTGGAAAAAGTTGATATCCTGTTGACGACAGGTGGAGTTTCAGTAGGGGATTATGATTATTTACCAGCTATTTATGAAAAGCTCGGAGCCGAAGTTCTATTTAATAAAGTAGGAATGCGACCGGGAAGTGTTACAACAGTGGCGCAATTGCATGGAAAACTTTTATTCGGATTATCAGGTAACCCTTCTGCATGTTATGTTGGTTTTGAATTATTTGTAAGACCTATTGTTAGGGGTATGTTATTTTCATCACAGCCGCATTTAAGCAAAGAAGAATCCATATTAGAAGTGGATTTTCCGAAGGCTAACCCATTTATGAGGTTTGTACGTAGCTATGCTTATATTGAGAATGGTCAAATGAAAGTAGTCCCAAGTGGTTTGGATAAGTCAAATATCGTTATGAGCTTAGCGGGAGCTAATTCCTTAATGATCTTACCTGGTGGTACAAGAGGATTTATGAAAGGGACAAAGGTTGAAGTACTCTTATTAGAAGATCACACGGGTAGCGAATGGCCATGGTAGCCACTTTTATTTTTCAAGTAGTTGGCTTTCAAAATAGTGGGAAAACCACATTCCTAAATAACTTACTGGAAAAATTAAATGAAGAGAATATTAGAACAGGCACAATCAAACATCATGGCCATGGTGGAAAACCGGAAATAAATGAGAAAAAGGATTCTGCCAAGTATTGTAAAACAGGAGCAATCGCATCTCTAGTAGAGGGAGAGGGGCGTTTGTTAGTACAGGCAGAGAAAGAAAATTGGCCAATAGAAGAGCAAATTGAGATTTTAGACCCGTTTAATTTAGATTTAATACTAGTTGAGGGGCATAAATACGCGAGCTTTGCTAAGGCTGTCATCATAAGAAACGAAGATGACCTTGGTTTATTAGATAGGTTAAAGGATATCGTGGTTGTACTTTTTCGTGATGAATCTTTAAGAAAAAGTTATAAACCAAATACTAATGTACCTCATTTTGATATTAATGATAGTGAATCGTATATTTGGATAATTCAATATATTAAAAGTCAATTAATTTCATCGGAAATTTAAAGAAATTCAAAAAAAAATAAATGAATATCACAAAAAAGTAATAAAAAGTTTATAAATTAGACATATGAGTTACTTAAGTCACTGATACAACTTTCCCACTACGTTAAAATTGTTTTGGGGTTATGTTTGAAACATAGGGGAGTTGTAAAAATGGAAATGATTCATGTTATTCTCTGGTTGATCTATCCTTATACAATTATGGTTATAGTAGTTATGGGCCTAGTATGGCAATATGATATAGCTAAAGTGTTGGAGGATTCAGATGTGAATCTTAAAACAAGTCTATTCTTAAGGAAAACGATTACCAGTGTAATGTCTCTCAGTTTTATTACGGGGCTTGCAGTAATATTTTCATCTAATATTCCTAATGATCCTGAGCACTTGTTTATCTGGTTCATGAGTCTTTTACAATTCAATCCAGATATGAATGTTATCATGAACATTTCCATTCTTTCACAGGTTCATTTGTTTTTGGTTTTAACACTGGTGTTATTATTATCTTTTACAAAGTATATTTCATTTTTATTTAATCCACATCGATATATTAAGTTTCAGTTAGTGAAAAAAATTAATAAATTGTGAAAAGGGGGCCAAATTGGCTCCTTTCTTTATTTAAATGTGATAATGTTCACTTTTTAATATTTCTCACTCTTATATATTGGAAATAAGACAAAGGAGTGATTCCGATGAAATTATTTCTACCAAAACAACATGGAGCTTGGGCAATGTTAATCATACCCTTTTGGCTTGGCGTGGTTGCAACTGAGTTAGTGTGGCAACACGTTCCCTTTTTCTTAGGATGGATTCTGCTATATTTAGCAACGTATCCAATCCTACTTTTATTTAAAAGGAAGAAAATGGGGTACTATAGTAAGTGGATGATTTTCTATATGGTTCCAGCACTAGTGCTTTTGTCCATACCGATTTGGTATCAACCCAAAATTATCTATTTTGGATTTCTAATGATTCCCTTTTTTATTATTAATGCTTATTATTCAAGTAAGAACCGAGATCGAGCCATGGGTAATGATATAAGCGCAGTTATCGTGTTTTCGATAGCTGGTGTAGGTAGTGGATTTTTCATAAGTGAACAGATTACTACAAGCCTTATATTGGTTTTTGCTAGCAGTGTTTTGTTTTTTCTAGGCAGCACCTTTTATGTGAAATCTATGATTAGAGAAAAAAAGAATCAACAATTTAAATGGGTTTCTTGGATTTATCATTTCATTATTCCGATTGCTTGGATGCTAATGGGGGAATGGCTTATATTTGTGGCTTTCATTCCAAGTTTAATCAGAGCGCTTTATTTTTATGGTAAGCCGCTTTCAGCCAAGGAAGTTGGGATATATGAAATAGTGAATGCAGCATTCTTCTTTATATTTGTTTTTATGCGGTTAATATAATTACGGTTGAGTGGACTTCTTTGTCGCATTCGACAAAATATTCCTTAGGAAATAAAATGTTGTCAAATTTTGGCGCAATGATAAAATGGTGTAAATTTCCTTGGTTAACTTAATATAATAGGCAATACTATTATTGATTATGAGTTATGGAGGGATAGATCTAATGGGTCAAAGTCATGTATTCAGATCAGGCCATAAAGCCCCGAATAATGGTATCTATGTTGAAATAGGTGATACTGGGGATAATGTTGTAAATCCAAAACAAATTAAGCTGAAAGCTGGAGATCCTTTTCCGGAAACCTCGAATGATAAACGTCATTGGACTTACAAAAGAAAACCGTAAAAAATAACAATCAAAAAAGGCCAACCGATTTATAAATCGGTTGGCCTTTTAATGTTTTTTAGTGGGTTGAATGATGATCAGCAGGTTCATTCGGGATAATGGTTGATACTACAATAATTAGAACAGTTACAATAACTGAAAGAATAGTACCAGTCATGAAATCATATGTACCACCTGTCATAGAAGATACAACATAATTAAGCATTTGAACTAATAAGAATGTCCAAAGTAAAGTCCAAAAGTAACGCATCAAAATTCACCTCTTACATATTTTTAATCCAGCTCCAGCGCCTAGCCCCTCGAGGTCACAAGTCACTCCAAGTAAGAAGGCAAAAAAACGCCTTCTTACTTGGAGCGTCTTATGCTTGTCGGGGCTGATCAAGGCGCTTCCGCTTTTTATTTTCCACTATCCATATTAACATATGCATTCTAAATGTGAAACGGTGAATTTTAAATGATTGTTATAAATCTAAAACCTTAAAATGCATGAAAACTTCCATTTAAAATAGGCATTATCCCTTTCCTTTTATGTGAAACAACATACAATAATAGAAGGAATTTTAGGCGGAGGAGACTTTTTATGGAAAACCGAAACTTTAAACTGGATACGGAATGGAATATGATTCATTACTCCGAAAAGCCAAATGGTTTTGGTATTCTCATAATCGGAGATGAAAGACATTTCGTAGATGAACAAAACAGCTTTTGGTTGCAAAATGAGGGAAAACAATTATTACTAAATCATCTTATACAGACTGGTTATACTTGTTTTTATTCGAATTTATACGGCAGACATTGGGGAACGCAAAAGTCAACTAAGATGGCAGAAAGATTATATCATCATATAATGAGGTCAGAAATTTTAAACTCCAAAATCCATATTATTGCAGAAGGTATGGGAGCACTAATTGCCTTGGATTTAGTGAAATTACTAAAAGAAGCAATACGATCTATTGCCTTTATTAACCCTGTTTTTTCATTAAAGAATCAGTTAGAACTCGAGAAGGAACATAAATTCTTTTATAAAAAACTTTTGCGTGAGATTTCAGTTGCCTATAACGTGGAAATAGCTAATATTGAAGAAGTATTAGGAAGTATTAGGGATGATTTAAATGACTCTCCACATATCCCGTTGAAAATAATTCACGTTTTATCGGGAAAACGATCTTATCATCAATTTGAATTTTCCAAAAAGCTTGTAACCAAGTGGGAACAGAATAATAAAACCATCCAATCCACATTCCTATTACCTGAAAAGAAACAACAGATAGGAAAAATTATCTCAAACTTTTTTCATCAATTTGAACATGAATTATAATCATACCTCCTTCTTAATCGAAATAAAAGCAAATTTAGTGGCATAGGATACTAAGAGTTTATATTTTTATAAAAATATAATGTTGGCACCTTTGGTGATTAAGTAAACTTAGACTAACCGAAGGTGCTTAACGCTATTGTTTTGGAGGTAATCGATATGGACAGGGTAATTATTTATGGGACCTATCATTTTCTCGGTTTTAGTCTTTGTGAAAAATTATTAGATGAAGGTATACAAGTATGTGGTTTTCGATTATCTGAAGAGATTAGCGAGGATTTTTTAGAAGAAAAAAAGCTTTTAATTGGTAGAAATGCAAATTTTGAGGAGAAGATGGTAGGCAGTGAAGCTGTTACATTTATGGAAGATTCATTAAAATCAGACATGATTATCGTTATCTCATTCTACGATATTTATTATTCAATAGATGAATATCCTTTTTTAATCTTAGAAAAAATATTAATGAATATTAATAAGCAATACAGCGATGTTAAAGTAATAATCCTATTTCCAACTGATTTTATCGAAGATATTCCTGAAGCTGTAAACAGACAATTTAACCATTTAAAGGAAAATGAATTTAGGATTCAAAAAATTTATATACCGACCGTATTTGGCCCTTGGCAACCATCTGTCTTTCTTTTTCAACAATATTTGTTAAAGGAATTTCTTAACGCTGAACCAAAACTAGACAAAAGAGAAACTACCAGTGATGCTATCTTTATTAAAGATATAATTGATTTGATTATCAAATTAATGAAATCAAATGAAATGAACGATTATCTTATTCAAAGTAATAGTAGTGGACAATGGTTTAAAGGTGCAGAACATCTAAAGCTTAAACTTGCTACAAATAAACTAGCAATTAATGACTTAACAGCTAGTGGCACAGTTAATATAATTAAATTGAAGGAAAGTATTTCAATTATAGATGGATTAGAGCAACAAAAAAGGCATTTATCCAGGCTGTTTCAGGTATAAAATTAATAAATTTCCTTATTGAAACAAAAGATACAAGCATGTATTCTAAATTACATAGTAAAAAATAATAGGAATGAGGAAATGGACATGCAAGAAAACCAAATGAAATTTTTTCAAATTGCGATGAAATATCTACCAGAAGCTGAGCAACAACTAAAACAAGCAGGAATAGAGTTATCAATGGACACAATTCAACCGTTAATGTCTTTATTTACAAAAGTAATGAATGAGGCTTATGAATTAGGTAAGTCTGAGGCTTTAGCAAAGGAAGAATAAGTTGCATGAAAATTGCGGCTTATTTTTTTTGATTTAATATATGATGAACAAATTTTGTCCTTCGAGAATTGTCTAGCTCCATCGCCGCTAAAGGACGATGGAGCATTTCTAATAAAAAAGTTGCAAGGATTTACTAACATTGATAAAATTAGTACCAAGTCATAATAATTGATATAAATAATAAAAGCCAAAAGTAAATGGGTAAAAAAGGAGTTGGCTAAAGATGAATGCAGGAATTATAGGTGTAGGCAGATATTTACCAGAAAAGGTTGTTACAAATAGTGATTTAGAAAAAATAATGGATACTTCCGATGAATGGATTAGAACTAGAACGGGTATAGAGGAAAGAAGAATTTGTTCTGATGATGTTAATTCTTCTGAAATGGCTTACGAAGCAGCCATGAAAGCTTTGGAAAATGCAAATGTTTCAGCGGAACAAATAGATATGATTGTAGTTGCAACTGTGACCCCTGATCAGCCATTCCCTTCTATTGCATGTATGATACAAGATAAATTAGGGGCAAAGAAAGCAGCGGCAATGGATGTCAGTGCTGCATGTTCCGGGTTTATGTATGGGATTGTGACAGGGAAGCAATTTATCGAGAGCGGCTCTTATAAATATGTATTAGTAGTTGGTGTAGAAAAATTATCCAAGATTACTAATTGGGATGATCGAAACACGGCTGTCTTATTTGGAGACGGGGCTGGAGCTGTCGTGCTGGGACCTGTGTCAGAAGGTCGAGGCATTCTTGCTTTTGAATTAGGCGCAGATGGATCTGGCGGAAAGCATCTATATCAAGAAAAAGAATTCATTACGATGAATGGAAGAGAAGTTTATAAATTTGCGGTAAGACAAATGGGAGAAAGTAGTGTCAATGTATTAGAAAAGGCTGGACTTTCTAAAGAAGACGTCGACTTCTTAATTCCTCATCAAGCAAATATACGAATTATGGAATCGGCAAGACAGCGGTTAGAATTACCGGTAGAAAAAATGTCAAAAACGATTCATAAATATGGTAATACCTCTTCAGCCTCTATCCCTATTTCAATAGTGGAAGAAGTAGAAGCAGGAAAAATTAAAGACGATGATGTAATTGTATTAGTAGGGTTTGGTGGCGGACTAACATGGGGTGCCATTGCCTTACGTTGGGGTAAATAAACATTTTAATTAGGAGTGAACGTACATGAAACGTCGCGTAGTGGTAACGGGTGTCGGTGCAGTTACACCACTTGGTAGCAATGTAGAAACAACTTGGAGTAATATTAAGAATGGCGTATCAGGTGTTAAGCCTTTGACTAGAGTTAATGCTGATGAATATCCAGCGAAGGTTGCTGCAGAGATAACGGATTTTAATGTTGAAGAATTTATCGATAAAAAAGATGCTAGAAAAATGGATCGTTTCACCCATTATGCAGTAGCAGCCTCACTAATGGCAGTGAAGGATGCAGATTTAACCATTAATGAAGAAAACGCACCTCGTGTCGGTGTTTGGATTGGGTCTGGTATTGGTGGAATGGAAACATTTGAAAATCAGTTTGAGACATTCCTAAATCGAGGATACCGTCGTGTTAGTCCATTTTTTGTCCCAATGATGATCCCTGATATGGCTGCGGGTCAGGTATCGATTACGCTTGGTGCAAGAGGCTTTAATTCTTGTACGGTTACAGCGTGTGCGACAGGAACAAATTCCATCGGAGATGCATTTAAAGTTATTCAACGCGGTGATGCAGATGTGATGGTTACTGGAGGTGCGGAAGCCCCAATCACAAGAATGTCAGTTGCGGGATTCTGTGCTAACACTGCATTATCAACTAATCAAGACCCTAGTAAAGCAAGTCGTCCATTCGATAAGAATCGTGATGGTTTCGTAATGGGTGAAGGTGCAGGAATTGTGGTTTTAGAAGAATTAGAACATGCTTTAGCACGTGGCGCGAAAATATATGCTGAAATTGTTGGCTATGGAGCAACAGGTGACGCATATCATATTACAGCTCCTGCCCCAGAAGGTGAAGGTGGAGCAAGAGCAATGAAAATGGCATTAGATGATGGGGATTTAAAGCCTGAAGATATTGATTACATTAATGCACATGGAACGAGCACGGAGTATAATGATAAATATGAAACTTATGCCATCAAAACCGTGTTTGGTGAACATGCGTACAAGTTAGCAGTTAGCTCTACGAAATCCATGACTGGTCATTTATTAGGAGCGGCTGGTGGGGTAGAAGCCATCTTTACAGTATTGGCAATGAATGAAAATATATTACCCCCAACGATTAATCTAGAAACACCAGATCCTGAATGTGATCTAGACTATGTTCCAAATGAAGCTCGTCAAAGAGAAATCAAAGCGGCGATTAGTAACTCACTTGGCTTTGGCGGACACAACGCTACAATTGCTTTTAAGAAATTTAATGGGTGACAAAAACGAGGGGATTTTCCCCTCGTTTTTTCGATTTTACAAGACTATTTTCAAAGGAACCTTTATATATATCTACATACTATAAATATGCACCTGATAAAAAGGGAGTGACCATGATGGGGTAGAGGACACAGCAAGTTGGCTTAAAGAATTAATAAATGAACCTATAAAAATATGTGAAAAGATAAGTAATATTGAAAGAAAAGAGAGTCCAGAAAAGCTTTACGAGTATTTAACTCAATTTGGAATGTACCGTCCAAATGCAAAAATAGAGAAATTATTTGTAGATCTTGAGAAAAGTCAAATATGGGATAAGGTAAAAAGGCTATTTCAAAAATACAAGAAAAAATGGAATGGTCCAGATATTCCTATTTATATCTTTCCTATCGGAAGCAGTGGTGGGATATTTCAATCACCACAGACAAAATCAGGCTTATCTTTTCCAGATAAACTATTTCTCTTTTTATCTGATATAGGGGATGAGTTAGAAATTGAAGCCCTATTTATTCATGAATATCACCATATTTGTAGATTAAATGGTCTAAAAAAATCAATAAATGAGTATACTCTATTGGATTCACTTATCATGGAGGGCTTAGCTGAAGATGCAGTTCATGAAATATTAGGGAGTAAGTACCTCGCAGAATGGAGCAAAATGTTATCGGAGGAAAATTTTAATTTTTATATGGAAAAGTTTCTACAAAATAACTTAACTCTAAAAAAAGGTACTCGTAAGCATGATCAGCTATTATTTGGGAGAGGTTTATTACCAAATATGCTTGGTTATACATGTGGATATCATATCGTAAGAAGTTTCAGACTGAAAAATTCTTATACTACAAAAGAGTCATTTACATTAGATTCAGAAAACTTTACGAATTTCGATAACTAAGAAGCCTGATTTATCAGGCTTTTTTCGTGCATGTCTAAACTTTTACTGTCGAAATGTTAAAAAAAGTATTGCAAATGTAACAAATCTGTAATAATATTTAATTCAGATAAAACAAAATATCAGAATAATTCAAAAAACACGAGGTGTCCTTATGAGTGGAAAATTACATAAAGACGCACCTTTACTTGAAGTGAAGAATTTAGAAACCGCCTTTGACATTGATGGTACTTACTACAACGCGGTCGATAATGTTTCCTTCACGGTCAAACCTCGACAAATTGTCGGGATTGTAGGTGAGTCAGGTTGTGGAAAGTCCGTTATGTCACTCTCCATCATGAAGCTTTTACCAAAAGGAATTGGAGAAATTCGTTCTGGTGAAATCCTATTTGACGGGATTCATTTAGAGAAATTATCAGATAAAGAGATTAATAGAGTTCGAGGAAAAGATATTTCAATGATTTTCCAAGAACCAATGACATCGTTGAATCCATTATTTACAATTGGTTTTCAGCTTCAAGAGGTTCTTTTTAATCATCAAAAAATATCAAAACAAGATGCTAAGTTAAAGAGTATTGCTCTTTTGAAGAGTGTGGGAATTTCTAGACCGGAAAAAATCATCGATGAATATCCTCATCAGTTATCAGGTGGGATGAGGCAAAGGGTTATGATTGCCATTGCAATCGCTTGCCAACCTAAGTTACTTATTGCGGATGAGCCAACAACAGCACTTGATGTTACCGTGCAAGCTCAAATTTTAGAACTTTTAAAAGAAATACAGCAAGTAAATGATATGTCAATTATTTTAATTACACATGATTTAGGTGTTGTAGCTGAAATGTGTGATGAGGTCATTGTTATGTATGCTGGTCGCATTGCAGAAAAAACAGATGTAGATACTTTATTTCATAATCCTAAGCATCCATATACAAAATTGTTAATGGGCGCTATACCTAAAATGGATGAAGATGTTGAAGAACTAAGTTCTATTAAAGGTATAGTTCCTTCATTAAAGAATATGCCGACAGCAGGATGTAGATTTGCTGAACGTTGCCCATCGGTGATGCCTGAATGTATGGTATCCACACCAAAGTTAGCTGAAAATGAACAAGGTCATGAAGTCGCCTGCTTCTTGTATGAGACAAGTAGAGCACTAGAAGGGGTGAAGTAAAAATGAGTACGATGGATTTAAAGAACGAGTCATTTAATCTGGAAAAAAATGAAAAAGAGACTCTTTTAGAAATTAAAAATCTTAAAACCTATTATCCTGTTAAAGGCGGTTTCTTTCAAAGGACAATTGGTAATGTTAAAGCAGTAGATGACATTTCATTTTCGATTAAGAAGGGTGAAACACTCGGATTAGTAGGGGAATCAGGCTGTGGTAAATCAACTACAGGTAGAACGATTATCCGATTATTAAAGGCTACAGCAGGTGAAATTTTATTTGAGGGTAAAGATATCTCGAAGTTAAGTGGAAAAAGCCTACAGGCAATTAGACAAGATATTCAAATGGTTTTTCAGGATCCCTACGCTTCACTTAATCCAATCCAAATGGTTGGAGATATCGTTGCAGAGCCGATTAAGAATTTTAAAAGTATTGGCAAGAAAGAGTTGAAGACTGAAGTAATGGATTTACTACAAAAAGTAGGACTTCCAGAGGATGCTTATTATAAATACGCTCATGAATTTTCAGGTGGTCAAAGACAAAGGATCGGGATTGCTAGAGCATTAGCCCTTCGACCAAAGTTAATTATTGCTGATGAGCCTGTGTCTGCACTAGATGTTTCCGTTCAATCTCAAGTGCTTAATCTATTAAAAGAATTACAAAAGGAATTTGATTTAACTTTTCTATTTATCGCTCACGACCTAAGTGTTGTTAAGCATATGAGTGATCGCATTGGAGTAATGTACTTAGGTAGTATGGTTGAAATTAGCGGACGTAAAAGCCTTTATGATGAACCATTACATCCATATACTAAAGCTCTAGTGTCTGCTATACCGATGCCAGATCCAAGAAGAAAGGCAAATCGAATTGTTCTGAAAGGGGACGTTCCAAGTCCACTTAATCCACCAACAGGTTGTCCATTTCATCCACGTTGCGCTGTAGCAATGGATGAGTGTTCTAAAACAAAGCCTATTTTAAAGGAGGTGAAGCCAGGACATCAGGTTGCATGCCACCTTTATTAGGTGCAATAGAAAATTTAAAATTATAGGGGGAAAAAAAATGAAGAAATCATATGCATGGCTTTTGGCCTTAATGCTAGTTCTTTCCGCATTTTTAGCTGCATGTAGTGGAAACGAAAAAGCTAATTCAAAAGATGACGAAAAAGATGACGAAACACCAGTAGAGGAAACAGGTCCTGTAGATGGTGGAACTTTAACATATGCACTAAGCTCTGAATTTAAAGGGCTATTAAACTGGAACTTCTATGATGCAGATGGTGATGATGATATTATTGCATTCTTTGATGATGGTTTAATCTCTTATGATGAAAATCTTAAAGCAGAACCAAATATTGCAAGCTGGACAACTGATGACAACCAAAACTTTACTTTTACATTTGAAAAAGGTGTAAAATGGCACAATGGTGAAGAGCTTACAGTTAATGACTGGGTATTCGCTCTTGAAACAATCGCTACAATTGGTGGAGAACACCAACGTTGGTCTAATGTTAACACAATTGAGGGTGCTGTAGCTTTCAACGAAGGCAAAGCTGACAAAATCTCAGGTTTAGAAGTAGTAGATGACTATACTCTTAAAGTTAAATTTGACAAAGCTCGTGTAAATAACTTAGAAAACCTATGGTCATACCCATTATCTCAAAAAGAATTTGCTGGAATTGATCCAAAAGTAATGGCTGAATCTCCACAAGTTCGTACAAATCCAGTTGGTACTGGACCATATAAAGTAAACAAAATCATTCCAGGTGAATCTGTTGAGTTAGTACGTAACGAAGATTACTGGAAAGGTAAACCACACATTGAGAAAATTATCGTAAAAGTAATTGCGAGTGAGTTAACTACAGGGGAACTTAAAAATGGATCTCTTGATATGACTCCTTTCCACCCAACAATTTTACCAGAAGTAGAAGCTCTTGATAATGTAGTTGTAGAAAGATATCCAGGATTATCATACTACTATGTTGGATTTAAGCTTGGTAAATATGATGGTTCTAAAAATGTAATGGATAAGCCTAAATACTCTGACAAAAAACTTCGTCAGGCTATGCTTTATGCAATCGATCGTCAAGCTTGGGGAGAAGCATTCTTCAGCGGTTTAGCTAAACCACTTAACCGTCCAGTTCCAACATCTCACTGGATTGCAGCACCAAACGAAGATATGCCTAATCAATATACTTATGACCCAGAAAAAGCAAAATCTTTACTTGATGAAGCAGGATACGTTGACGTTGATGGAGACGGATTCCGTGAAGATCCAGCAGGAAAAGAATTTGTTGTTAAATTCTCTCACTATGATACTGGGAACCCAACTTTTGAAGCTCGTGCAAAAGCGTTCACACAATATTGGGAAGAAGTTGGTTTAAAATCAACACTTCAAATGACAGATGTAAACTTATATTATGATCAAATTGAAAAAGATGACCCAGCTCTAGAAGTATTCTACGGCGGATGGGGAACTGGTGCAGATCCAGATCCACTACCAACTTGGGGTATTGACACAGTTTGGAACTACCCTCGTTGGGTAAGTGAAGAAGGTCAACAACTACTTGAAGATGCAGTTGATTTAAGTGTTGTTGGTACAGATACAGATAAGCGTAAAGATTTATATGCGCAATGGCAAGCTATCTTTAACGAAGAAGTACCAGCATTACCAATTTTAGAACTTGAAGAAGTTATGGCTGTTAGCAAACGCGTTAAAGGTGTTACTTTTGACGTATCAGGCCCAAATGATCCACACGAATGGTGGATTCAAGAGTAGTAAAGATTCTTTTTGATAAGGAGATTGCATGATGCTTAAATACACATTACGCCGTTTGCTTGGCATGATCCCTATGCTTTTCCTTATCTCCATTGTAGTGTTTTCCCTGGCTAAGTTAATGCCAGGGGATTCCCTTAGTGGAGAGATCGATCCAAATAACACAGACCCTGCTTATATTGAAGAAATGCGGGAAAAGCTGGGTTACAATGATCCGATTCATGAGCAATATTTCAACTGGATAACAAAGTTTGTTCAAGGGGATTTTGGTAAATCAACAAGGTACAAAATTCCAGCAAGTGATATTATTCTGGAAAAGTTACCAAATACAATCTACTTAGGAGCTACATCTTTACTGATAACGTATATATTAGCTTTGATTATGGGTATCTATTCAGGTAGAAAGCCTTATACAATAGGCGATAACCTTATTGCTGGGGCCAATTATCTCGGTTTAGCATTACCTTCATTTATAGCTGGTGTCTTTGCAATTTATTTCTTCTCTTTTAATTTAGGTTGGTTTCCATCAAATGGATCTGTTGATATTCAAGTCGAAGATGGTACTTTTGCATACTATTTAAGTAGACTCCACCATGTGTTTTTACCAGCAGTAGTATTAGGATTACTTAGCACTGCAAGTTATACGCAATTTTTGCGTAATGATATTATAGAAAATAGTCGAAAAGACTTTGTAAGAACAGCTAGAGCAAAAGGAACACCGGAATCTACTATTTACAACAAACATATTCTTCGTAATTCCATCATTCCATTAATTACATTTCTTGGCTTTGATATTGTAAATATAGTAGGTGGTGCAATTATTACAGAAACAATTTTTACTTATCCTGGTATCGGTCAATTATTCTTAAACTCTCTTTCACAACAAGACTATCCAGTATTAATGGCTCTAACGATGATGTTTTCATTTCTAACTTTGTTTGGGAATCTTGTAGCGGACATTCTATACGGATTTGTTGATCCGCGTATAAGATTGGATTAGGAGGTAAGGCCATGCAAATTTCAACTTCACCCCAAACCTCCGTGCAAGTTAAGCCGATGAAAAGTATGTCACCATGGGCAATTGCACGAAGAAAATTTGTGAAAAACAAGCTTGCGATGATAAGCTTATTCTATTTAATTATTGTTGCTGTTGTATCATTTTTAGCACCTTATGTTACGACCATTGACATTACACGAATAAATATTGGTGAAATGTCCTTAAAACCGTCAAGCGAACATTGGTTAGGGACGGATAAGAGCGGAAGAGACGTATTTACTAGACTTTTATATGGTGGAAGAGTTTCTTTACTAGTTGGTATTTCATGTACATTCTTTGTTGTCGTATTAGGTACAATTGTTGGCTCAATCGCAGGTTATTTCGGCGGAAAAATTGACAATATGATGATGAGATTTACAGACTTTATCTTAAACTTTCCATTCCTAGTTTTTGTTATCGTTTTAGGAACCATCTTTTTTGGTAAATTAAATGGATTAGCGGTATTAATTATTGTTATTAGTGCTTTAAGCTGGGGCGGAGTAGCTAGGATTGTTCGAAGTAAAATATTAGCTGAAAAAGAAAATGAATATATTTTGGCTGCCGTATCGATAGGCTGTTCTCCAATAAAAGTAATTGGTAAACACTTAATTCCGAATGTACTATCAACTATCATTGTACAATCAACTTTATTATTTGCTAGTATGATTGTGGCTGAATCAGGTTTAAGTTATTTAGGGTTCGGTGTCCCATCCGAAATACCTAGCTGGGGCAATATGCTATCGTTTGCACGGGAACCAGATGTATTACAAGGAAAACCATGGATTTGGGTTCCACCAGCATTAATCATTACTTTAACAATTCTTTCTATTAACTTTGTAGGTGAAGGTTTAAAGGATGCCTTTAATCCACGTTCACGAAGATAAAAATCTACCATCTCAAAATGGTAGACTTTTTTTTGTTCTTTTCTTCTGATGATAAAGTACTTTAATATAAATTTGGTTAATTATCTATTTTCCAGATTATTATATAAATAAATAAACAATTTTTTTCTAATTGAATCGGTAGCTTTTCTCCAAAAAAGGAATAAATTTACTAAGGTCTGCCCATACTGATGGACAAACAGTTCCTTGAAGTGAGGGGTTAATGCCATGCTATATCTTCATGATGTTTGGGTAAATTGGTTTGAAGGTGAGGAAAACGGCTATAATGTTTGCCATTTTCATGAGTGGAGAAAAGATGACGGTGTAGAATTACTAGACCAGGTACCATTAATCAAGGTTGAGACTGTTCTTTTTCATTATATTGAGAATGATTTATCAGAGCTACCTCAACAATTACTTGATGAAATTTATCAAAAGGCATTTTTACGAAAAAACCACGAAAGAGTTCAATTAGATTATTGCTTTATCGTTACCGATGGTGTTGGAATCCTAGCTGTTGATACTATTGGTTACAATATTCCGATTAGAAAAAGCAGATTAATTCCAAGACAGGAACAGCTTGTTTATGAAATGGTCGAGAATCATACGCCAAGAAAATATCTTTTTAATGGGCAATTTCATAAAAAGGATTTCCATATTCTATCTCCTGAGCCAGAATTGATGTCTGGGTTAACAAGAAAAGAACGTCAACTTAAACAATTATTATTTATGGCGATGGATCAGTTGTATTCATCTAAGAATACGTCGGAAATTAGGTATTGGTATACCGAGTGGAATCCAGTGAAGTATTCATATTTGCAAAATCTAGAGTTTGATCATATTTGGCATGAGTTATATGAGGAAGTAAAATTGGGCTGGTCACAAAAACATTCAATTTTTTGTGAAAATCTAATTAAGGGACAACCATTTTTTGAGAAGTTATGGGAAATGGAACATGGTCCAAAAGTTAACTAGTCGGTGTTCTGTTGAACTCCGACTAGTTTTTTTGCCACTAAACGGGCGCTTGCACTTTTCTAATTATCTTCTTTTTCTACCTAACCCCATAGCATTCTCCATTTTTTTTACCATCTTAGAGGCTACTGCATTAGCTTTTTCCGCACCTTTATCTAATACTTCATCAAGATACGTTGATTCCATTAGTTCGCGATATCTGTTCTGGATTGGTTCAAATTCATTAACAACAACCTTTGCAAGGTCAGCTTTAAAATCTCCATAACCTTTTCCTTCATATAACGCTTCGATTTCTGAAATAGTTTTCTTAGCAAGGATTGAATAGATAGAAATCAAATTAGAAATTCCTGGCCGATTATCTTTATCGAACTTTACAATCCCTTCAGAATCAGTTACAGCACTCTTTATCTTTTTTTCAATTTGTTTTGGATCGTCCAAAACACTAATAAATGCTTTTGGATTTGGATCTGACTTGCTCATTTTTTTTGTTGGATCTTGCAATGACATGATTCTTGCACCGACTGTAGGAATTCTAACCTCTGGAACTGTAAAGATATCATTGTATTTTTTATTAAATCGTTCAGCGATGTCTCTTGTTAATTCAAGATGTTGTTTTTGATCCTCACCAACTGGTACAAGGTTTGTTCCATAAAGTAAAATATCACCTGCCATTAAAGGTGGATATGTTAATAGACCGGCAACAACAGCATCTTTTCCAGATGACTTATCTTTAAATTGGGTCATTCTTTCTAATTCACCAATATAGGCTACACATTGTAACATCCAGCCTGCTTGAGCGTGGGAGGGTACTTCTGATTGTATAAACAAAGTAACTTTATCTGGGTTAATTCCAACTGCGAGATAGAGTGCGGCAAGACTTCTTATATTTTGTCTTAAAACCATTCTATCTTGGGGAACCGTAATAGCATGCTGATCGACGATACAGAAATAACAATTATATTCATTTTGTAGTTCTACAAATTGTGTTAAAGCACCAATGTAATTACCAAGTGTAATTGTGCCACTTGGCTGAATTCCTGAAAATATTGTTTGCATTTGATTTCCTCCTGAAAAAATCTATTTCTTTAATTTACCCAATAAAAACAAAAAAGACCATTCGTCCATAAATAGGGACGAATGGTCCGTGTTGCCACCCTAATTACTCCAAATGAGTCACTTTAGCCTACATCAATATAAAAAAAGATGAGGTACCTTGGTAACGTAAGGTAAGACGCCAAGCCATACATGATACTATTGATCATTCCTGCTTGAAGCTCTAAAGTCCATTCCATTCAATGGGATGTTTGTTTACACCAGCCACAAACTCTCTAAAAACCTACAATTGAATGTACTACTCTTTTTCATAGCTTTTTACTAAATATTATACTTAAAATTACCTTATTTTGTGAAAAAAATCAAGTTTTATATCACTTTTTAGCATAGAAAAAATTTTTTTTGAAACACGGAAAAGTCGGAATATGTCGAAAAAATCCTTATTATATAAGTATTCTTAATATT
>NZ_CAKJTG010000016.1 GCF_917563885.1 Pseudoneobacillus rhizosphaerae | reverse complement strand
GGACAGTCCCTCAACGCATTAAAGCGATGAGGGACTGTCCCCCATTACGTTAGTGCGTAAAAGGACTGACGAGTTATCGTCAGTCCTTTTTACACATTATCTGTTTAGCAGGCTTCCAACGTACCTTAATAGTTCGTTTGCGGATGTGGAGTTGTAGCCGTGTTCGTCGATTAGGCGGGCTACGACTTCGTTTACTTTCTTTAACTGCATTTCATCAGGTGTTTTTGTTGAGGTTGTAATTTTGACGACATCCTTTAAGTCAGCAAATAATTTCTTCTGGATGGCTTCACGTAAGCGATCATGAGAATTATAATCAAATCGTTTACCTTTGCGAGCGTAGGCAGAAATCCGAATGAGAATTTCTTCACGGAACGCCTTCTTTGCATTTTCAGATATGCCGATTTGCTCTTCAATCGAACGCATGAGCTTTTCATCTGGATTAATTTCTTCACCTGTTAATTGATCTCGCATTTTATTTTTATTACAGTATGCTTCGACATTATCTAAATAATTATCCATTAGCGTCTTAGCCGACTCTTCATACGAATAGACAAATGCTTTTTGTACTTCTTTTTTAGCGATATTATCGTACTCTTTACGGGCCAACGAAATAAAGTTCATATAACGCTCTTTCAGCTCGTTTGTAATCGATGGATGTTGATCCAGTCCTTCTTTAAGAGAGCGTAATACATCCAAGGCATTAATGGACGGTGTCTCTTTCCGAATAATCGTTGAAGAAATTCGATTGATAACGTAACGCGGATCAATCCCACTCATACCTTCATCTGTATATTCTTTCTTCATTTCCTCTATATCAGCAGAGTTATAGCCTTCTACTTGTTCACCATCATATAGTCTCATCTTTTTCACTAAATCGATATCACCTTTTTTAGGCTCTTTCAGTCGGGTTAATATCGTAAACATTGCTGCAACTCTTAACGTATGCGGAGCAATATGCACATCAGCTACATCACTCTCACGAATCATCTTTTCATAAATACGTTCTTCCTGCGAAACCTTTAAGTTATAAGGAATTGGCATGACGATAATCCGGGAATGAAGGGCTTCATTCTTTTTATTCGAAATAAACGAACGGTATTCTGTTTCATTCGTATGAGCCACAATTAGCTCATCTGCTGAAATTAACGCAAACCGCCCAGCTTTAAAGTTACCTTCCTGTGTTAGTGATAATAAATGCCATAAGAATTTCTCATCACATTTTAACATCTCTTGGAATTCCATCATCCCACGGTTTGCTTTATTTAACTCTCCATCAAAACGATAGGCACGTGGGTCTGACTCTGAGCCATACTCCGCAATGGTAGAGAAATCAATACTTCCCGTTAAATCAGCAATATCCTGAGATTTTGGATCAGATGGACTGAATGTACCAATCCCTACCCGTTTGTCTTCCGAGAAGAAAATTCTTTCCACTAATACATCTTCAATTCTGCCACCATATTCCTGCTCTAATCTCATCATATTTAATGGAGAAAGGTTACCTTCGATTCGTATCCCATACTCATCATGGAAATCTTGACGCAAACTATGCGGGATTAAATGTAACGCATCCTCATGCATTGGACAGCCCTTAATTGCGAATACGGAACCGCGGTCGGAATGAGAATAGGCCTCTAATCCTCTTTTCAGCATCGTAACTAATGTGGATTTACCACCACTTACTGGACCCATTAATAACAAGATCCTCTTACGAACATCTAATCTTTTGGCAGCTGGATGGAAATATTCCTCTACCAATCGTTCTAAAGCTTCTTCTAGACCAAACAGTTGATTCGAGAAAAAGTTATATTTCTTCTTCCCTTTTACTTCTTCAATACCTGCGTCTCTGATCATGTTATAGACTCTTGAATGTGCTGACTGTGCGACCCATGGCTTTTCCTTTAATAATTGTAGATAGTC
This sequence comes from Pseudoneobacillus rhizosphaerae, assembly GCF_917563885.1. Lineage (GTDB taxonomy): Bacteria > Bacillota > Bacilli > Bacillales > Cytobacillaceae > Pseudoneobacillus > Pseudoneobacillus rhizosphaerae. The sequence continues at coordinate 97,237 of NZ_CAKJTG010000016.1, read as the reverse complement.
TCCAAATGTCCCTTCCCAACGTAGCTTTTCTTCCTCTTCGCGAAACATCTCAATCTTCTTTAGAATATCCATAAAGACCTCCCTTGTGGTAGCCATAATCCATAATCGAGAGACGACTACTATAAATCTATGCGCTTGGGCAATTGAACATTCTTATTGATATGAGTTGTCAGTTTGTCCTTTTAATTTTTTTAAAAAATCTTTAGTTTAGCATTCACTAGATGTAATTGTTAGGATATAATAGGACATATGTGTATTAATGAAGCTTTGAAAAAAGGAGGCTTACATACCATGGGTACAATTTTACTTATTGGAGTTACAATCGCATTTTTAGCGGCTATTTTCACATCAGGATACAATGACCGCCCAGGCTCAAACAAATAAAAAAAGGACCTCAAGGGTCCTTTTTTTATTTTCTTAAATGTAAGTAATCAAGTTGTCTTAACGCTTCATAAATTAATATCGCTGCGGTATTAGACAAATTCAAAGAGCGAATATTTTCGTTCATTGGAATTCTCAAGGCATGATCGAGATTTTTTTCAATAACATCCTTTGGAAGGCCTGTTGTTTCTTTTCCAAAGATAAAATAATAATCCTTATTTTTATCAGAGTAATCGAAATCGGAATGATTCTTTTGACCAAATTTCGTAATAAAGAAAAATTCGCCGCCTTTATTTTTCTCAAAGAATTCGTCTAAGGAATCATAATATAAAATCGTAACATGCTCCCAATAGTCTAATCCTGCACGTTTTAACATTTTGTCATCCGTGGAAAAACCTAATGGTCGAATGAGATGCAGGGTAGTATCTGTTCCTGCACAGGTTCGAGCAATATTACCGGTGTTGGCTGGGATTTCTGGTTGATATAACACTACATGAACTGCCACAATTTTTCACCTCATAAAATCTAATCTACCTGCTATTATACCATTTGTTTCGATAAATGATTATTCATCATCAACGATTGTAAAGAATTTGTATTTGATGTTAGGCGTGTAGGCGGTTGAATCGGTATAAGACCAATAACGTAGCCTGCTATTTGTTGTATGGGCATTCACCAATGGCATTCCGTAATAATCATATCCCGTCACAATCGTATTGTGATTGAAACGACCATCTCCTTCAAAGTCATAACAGATGACATCCCCTAGCATTAACTCGTCTGGCCGACTGACCTCTCTTGCTCTTAAACCCGTCTTTGAGCTACTTAAATATAATTGAAGCGCATGGGCAATTGGCCAACTCCAACTCCAATTATTTCCTCTAATCCACCAGCCGTGCCCCCGGGTTGGATAACCACGCATAGGAGCTCCACCTGCATTTAAGCATTGTGAAATATAATTTGTACAATCATTTTCTTCAAATTTTTTGAAGGCTGGATTATAAGAATTCCACCAAGTTTCAGCATATTGAACTGCCTTTAGTCGATCATATTGAAAGCTTTGGCGCGTGTCTTCATGGGAAGTTTCAATCATTGTTGGCAGTTCTGCCTGATTAGATGCGATTTGATTTACCTCCATATCATTTATTAAAGTTCCTTGATAAAAATCAGCCTTTCTAAGCTCCATCTCCTCCTCCATGTATAGCTGTTTATTTTGTTTGATTAAGTATTGAAAGTGAACTTGATACATAACACTTGATGTATCCTTATTCGTAGTCTTATTTAGAATATTCCCAGCTGCTTTTGCTTTTACGATTTCTGCGGATCTTTTGGAGGCACTTTCTTTTTTGGCTTCTATTTTACTACATGTCGCCTCAGTGTCTTTGGAATTAGTTACACATTGCTTAACTCGTTCATCAAGTAAACGTTGAAGTTGTTTTCTCAATTGCCTTCACTCCCTTCATAAAATACATATGAAGAGAATTTCCTTTTAAGCTCTTTTTGTGTTGCTAAAAATTAGGTGACTTTTTTTCTGCTAGCGATAACGATTAGGCACATCCTTACCTTAAAAAGCGAAACCCCTGTTATTTGCAAACTCTACCCCAAAAAGAGGTCATTTTCTCTTGAGGTTTTACTTCTGTGTCTGCTGATTCGTCATTTTGGCGCTTATTATCAGTGGGATTGCTGAAATAAACCTTTTAAGAGTGTTTTTTTTAGTGAAAACCCACTAGAACAATTTTATGCGCCAAAACGAGACGGTTATGTGCGGGTTTCTTTGTTTTATGTGCAGGTTTCTTTGTTTTATGCGCGGGTTTCTTTGTTTTATGCGCAGGTTTCCTTGTTTTATGCGCGATTTTCACATTTCTGACACAACTCGGTTTCTTCTCAATTTTCTACTTCTTTCACTAACGATTAAGCACAAAATAAAAGAACAATCCCTTTTAGGATTGTCCTCCATTAAAATAAGCTAAGCCCTTGTTAATTTCAACTATTACTTCCGGGTCTGTTTCGATATCATTCGCCTTTTCAAGCGCTACTTTTGCTGCTTCCCCACCGATTTTTCCAATTGCCCAGGCGGCAGTCCCGCGGAGAACTGGGCGACTATCTTTGTTCATCACATCGATTAAGTCCTCAACAGCTGTTTCATCCTTAAAATGGGCTAAAGCCACAATTGCATTTCGTTGAATTGGTTTCTTCCCCCGCCACGAACCAGATAGAGGACCAAATTTTTCTTTAAACTCGCGATTGCTAATTTTTAGAATAGGCTTCAATAACGGCTTTACTAACTCAGAATCAGGCTCCATTTCATCGTGAAAATGAAAATCCTTCCCCTTGTTTTTCGGACAAGCTGTTTGGCATGAATCGCAGCCATAAACTCGATTACCTAGCTTTTCACGAAATTCATCAGGTAAAAAGCCCTTTGTTTGGGTTAAAAACGCTACACAGCGCTGGGCATTTAATTGTCCGCCTTGTACAAGTGCTCCGGTCGGGCATGCATCTAAACATAATGTACAATCCCCACATTGATCTTCTATTGGTGCATCTGGTTCAAAGGGGATATTAGTAATCATTTCACCTAGGTAAACATACGAGCCGAATTCAGGTGTAATGATGGAACAATTTTTTCCGCTCCAACCGATTCCAGCTCGCTCCGCTACAGCACGATCGGAAAGCTCACCTGTATCCACCATCGACTTTACTCTTGCTTCAGGAACTTTTGATAAAATAAATTCTTCTAACTTACGTAATCGGTCTCTTAATATATGGTGATAATCTTCGCCCCAAGAAGCCCGGCAAAATATGCCTCTTCTTTCACCCTTTTTACTTGTGACACGCACTTTCATTTTAGAGGGGTATGCGAGAGCGATAGATATGATAGACTGTGCTTCATCTAATAACAATTTTGGATTTACCCGTTTTTCGATGTCGGATTCTTCAAATCCGGATTGGTAGCCTAATTCTTGCTGCCGAACTAACCGATTTTTTAATTCGCCAAACGTTGATGCTGTTGTAAAACCAATTTTATCAATGCCAATTTCTTTACTATATTGAATGATGTCTTTTTTCAGAGATTGGATGCTCATCAGGTCACCCCTTTCTTTTGACGATTCTATTCCTTATGATAAACTATTTTTATATACTTTTGGAGGTGGAAACATTGGAAATTAAGGTATCTGACAAACTTAATACGCTTATTCCTCATTTTAAGATAGGAGTTATTCATTATAAAAATATAACGGTTTCAGAATCTCCACAGATGCTAAAAGGACGTTTGCGATTATTCCAAGAATCACTTTATTTTGACTTAGAAAATAAAAACGTAACTGATTTAGACGGGATTAAAGAGTGGCGACAAATCTTTAAAACAACAGGTAAAGATCCGAATCGCTATCGCCCCTCTGTTGAAGCACTTTATAGAAGGATTGGGAAACAAAACTACATAGATTCAGTGCAGAGCGCGATTGATGTTAACAATTTCTTCTCGCTTCAATATCAAATTCCAATCGGTGTATACGACACTAGTAAAATTAATGGAAATGTGACGGTTAGAATTGGTCATCCTGGTGAGGAGTATGTTGGCTTGAACGGTCGTCTAAACTCTGTTGAAAAACTGATCGTTTCGGCCGATGAGGATGGAGCATTCGGAAGTCCATTTGTAGACTCTGACCGAACTCCAGTTAAATTGGAAACGAAGTCTGCTTTACAAATTGTTTATTTAAGACCTTCATTGGACTTAGAAGAATCTCAGAAACTCACCGAATCATTAATGAATATGTTTGTACAAATTCATGGTGGTGAAGGAAGCTATTCGATTTTGGGGCACTAGTAGTTAGTGTCTTTTTTTTTGAAAAAATAAAAAACGCAATGCTTTATTTATTAAAAATAAAACACTGCGTTGAATCACATATGTATGGAGCGGGTGATGAGAATCGAACTCACAACATCAGCTTGGAAGGCTGAGGTTTTACCACTAAACTACACCCGCATGTTAATAATTGCCATTCCATAAAATCGACTTCTTTATAATATACTTTTTTCTAATGAAGGTCAAGTCAAAAGTGAAAAAAATGTCGAATTTTGTACCATAAACGGTAACTATTTAATGTCCAACTAAAGTGACAAATCTAATAATGATTAAATTTAGTGCTTCCTTCCAAGAAAGAAGCACTAAAGAAGATATACATAAGGGCATCTATTCTCTTAAGATTTCATTTGAAATTGGGGCCAGACTACCCTTGTCCCAATTATAGAATATATTTGGTATACATTGAATAGGATTCTGGGAAGCAAAGTTTGAAGAAGGCTTTTCGATAGTTGTCGTTGTCGATTCCCATATAAACATTTGCATTTCTAGGTTCATCATCACTAGGAGAGAATTGAACCACCGTCTGTCCTTTGCATATTCCTTCGCATTCCATCTGTAAATTAACTTGTTTATAGACGTCATCCTCATCACTTAAACTAGGGTCAATCGCAAGCATGACCGCAACTAAATCATGAACAATAACCCCGGTGAACCGAAGAACTTCCCAATACATTTTTTTATAATGATTTGACATTTCACTTAATAGTGACCCTAAATTTCCACACTCTGTTTCTAGGAAGAATAAGTCATCTAAAGTCATTCGAGTACTTTGTGTAACATCTAATCCGATCATATTAATTTCAACATCTTCACCGATCAACTCGTAGACTTCTTTTGCCGCTTCAGGGTCTGCCCAATAATTAAATTCGGCTACAGGTGTTCTATTTCCTAAGCGAACGCCACCACCCATAGACCAAATCTTTTTAACCTTTTTCATCGTTTCTCTATCTTTTCGAATGGCTAAGGCAATATTCGTTAATGGACCTAAGGTAATTATTTCAACCTCACCTGGGTTTTCTTTTACAGTTTCTAAAATAAAATCTACTGCGTGCGTATCTGAGCGTTTCGTTGGATCAGGAGTAAGTGTAACCGTACCCAATCCACCTGCTCCATGGACCGAAGATTCTATATTATATGTTTTAGCATTTTCCAGACCTACCAATGAAGCCGTCGCTCCAGGATAAACCCGACAGTCGGCATTCATTAAGTTAACAATCCCTAAAGCGTTATTAACACAGTTCTCCAAGCCTACATTACCAGCTACAACGGTTATTCCTAATACATCAAATCCTTCATAACTAAAAGCGGCTACCAGAGCATAAGTATCATCAATGCCTGGATCTGTATCAATGATAATCTTTCGTTTTTCCATGTTTGTCACCCCTATAAGAATTTTGATTTACAAATCTATAAAACTAATACAATGTATGCGCCAAACACTCGCATCGCGGTGTCGCCTCATTCCTAACCCAACCGGTTTAGGACCATCTCATATGAAGGCATGCCGGTTTGTGCCCCTTTTTTCTCAACTGATAAAGAAGCACTTGCATTTGCAAATCTTGCAGCTTCTTCAATCGTTTTTCCCTCGGTTAAGGCAACGGCAAAGCTTCCATTAAAAGTATCCCCAGCACCTGTTGTATCAACTGCTTTTACTGGATAACTATTAATATAAACATGTTTTTCGCCGTCATAATAACGAGCACCTTGATCCCCTAAAGTAACAACTAATTTATTTGGATATTGTTCTAAAGTTTCCTCCATATTTTCACCAAATAGGCTTATACATTCCATTTCATTCGGTGTAATATAGGTTGCTAAATCAATAAATTCTTTCCTGAATTTATCCATTGGTGCAGGATTTAGGATCGTAGGAATATGATATTCATTACAAATTTCCAATACTGCCTGAACTGTTTCAGGCGGTATTTCCAACTGAAGAACAACCATTTCACTTTTTACTATTTCATCTTTCACAGAACTAATTTTTTCTGGTGTTAATAAGTAGTTTGCTCCTGGAACGACAATAATTCGATTATCAGAATTAGAAACTATAATCGAGGCAACACCTGTTGAAACATCTGGAACTAAAAAGACATGATCCGTTTTAATGTTTTCCTTTTTTAATGATGATAAGGCAATCTTTCCGTACTCATCAGTACCACAAGCACCAATAATTTGTGTTTCCTTTCCTAATCTTGAAATCGAAACTGCCTGATTCGCACCCTTTCCACCAGTAAAAATGGATAGGGAATTCCCTAACGTCGTTTCTCCTTGTTCGGGCATGTGATCTGTTTGTACAACTAAATCAATATTTATACTACCTACTACAGTTATCATTCAAGCACCTTCTTAGTGGGACGCAGGGACAGGTTCCTTGTATTTTTCAAGCGTGGTAATAATTAATTCCAGTTTTCTTGTCCAAATGTAGCATTTATTTTTCTACCTGCTTACCGAAAGATCTGTCCTCATGGAACACTTATGCATACTTGTACCGATTAATAAAACATACCAACGATTGTTGCTGTTAGCATGGAGGCCATTGTGGCACCTAATAAGAGTTTCAATGAATATTTAGCAACCATTCTTCCTTGTTTTTCATCGATTGATTTAATTGAACCGGATACAATACCTAATGTTCCGAAGTTTGCGAAACTAATTAAATAAGTAGAAATCATCGCATGTGCTTTTGGAGACAATGTTTCAGCAACTTGCGCTAACTCACCCATTGCAACAAATTCATTCGTAATTAGTTTAGTAGCCATGATACTACCAACTCTAACCACTTCATCCCAAGGGACACCTAATACGAATGCAATTGGTGCAAAGACCCAGCCCATAATTTCTGTAAAAGTAATATTAAACATAATTTCAAAAGAATTATTTAAAATCGTTACTAAAGCCATAAAACCGATCAACATGGCTGAGACAATGATTACTAATTTAAAACCATCTAAAATGTAAGTACCTAACATTTGGAAAAATGGTTCCCTTTCTTCACCTTCTGCACTTACTAACCATTCTGTACTTTCCTTACTATTATTATCCGAAGCATCTTCATTAATTGTTTTTGGGTTGTAAGGGTTTACAACGCAGGAAATAATTAAAGCTGAAAAAATATTTAGAAATACAGCAACTACTACATATTGGCCTGGAACCATTGTCATATAAGCTCCCAATGTGGCTGCACTAACAGCTGACATTGCCGACGCACAAATGGTATATAGTTGTTGCGGTTTCATTTTTGGAAGTTGTTCTTTAATTGTGATAAACACTTCAGGCTGTCCTAAAATAGCTGTTGAAGGTGCAAAGTAACTTTCTAGATCTCCCATTCCTGTGATCTTATTGATTAGTTTTCCTGTCCATTTAATAATAAATGGCAAGACCTTGAAATAATTTAAAATTCCAACTAAAGCCGATATAAAAACAATAGGCATTAAAACGTGGAAAAAGAATACAAACTTCATTTCTATACCGCCGAATACAAAGTTGACGCCACCATCAGCTTGTTTCAACAACCAGCTAAAAAAGTCAGAAATTCCACCTAAAATGGTAACACCAACCGCAGTGTTTAAAGCAACAAATGTAATCACAAGTTGCAAACCAATCATGATCGCCATTGGTTTATACCGAACATTTTTTCTATCAAAGCTTATCAAATAACCTAAAACAAAAATGAAGGCTAAACCAATTATCCCTCTAACGATGTCCATACTTTTTCCTCTTTTCTGAAGTCATATTTAGATAGTTTTACAGTACTATTGAAGGAAATGAAACGTTTCATTTTTTATATAAAAAAAGAATAGTTAGATAAGTTCAGATACAGATCCACCTTCTTTAAGTGTACAAGTAAAAAATATAGGCGTTTTTTCATAATACTCACGCTTTAAAAAATCTAGTAATCGATAGGCAGTATATTCTGCCATTTCCTTTATTGGCTGGATAATCATTGTTATACTAGGATTAACAATTTTAGTTAAATCATCGAGGTCAAAACCAATCAATGAAATACCTTCACCAATTTTTATGTTATGCTCATTCAAGTATTCGATTACGCCTAATGTCATATCATAGTTTGTTACAAAAATAGCTGATGGGAGATTTTTTAATTGAAATATTTTTTCGCAAGCTAGATACCCGCCGCGTATAGTAAAATCACTATAAATAATATAATCAGGATTAATTTCCATATCGTTTTCTTCTAAAGATTTTTTATAGCCTTTCATACGTTCAATCGTCGTATACCCGTCCATATCTCCCCCAATAATTGAAATCAATTTATGGTTTTTATGGATTAGATAATCAACAGCCATTTTTGATGCGCTTTCATTATTGACTAAAACATATTTCGCTTTATTATAATCCTCAATGATACGATCAAGTATGATAATCGGAATCGGACTTTTTAGACTTTTTAGCCATTTCTCTAATGTTTCATTATTTGTTGAAGGGATAATAATCATGGCATCCGCATTTCTAGATTGTAAATTAATTAACTTTTGATAATCTATTAACGGAGAATGACCGATGACTGTGATCATAACCATAAACCCTTTTTTTGATAGAATCTTTTCAACGACTGAAACGAGTTTGGCTGAAAATGTTAACTCAGATGATGGGACGACTAAACCAATTAACTTTGACTGTTTTGTTTTAAGCGATCGGGCAGACATGTTAACATTATATCCCAATTCTTCAATGGCTGTTTCGATTAGAATTCTATTTATTTCCTTGACATTTCTTCCATTTAAATAGTTTGAAATAGTCCCTAGAGATAAACCCGTCTTTTCTGAAATATCCTTAATTGTAGCTTCCAATTCAAAACCCCTTATAAAAATGAAACGTTTCATTTTTATGAAAATATAAACCGCTTACATAAGTTAATTTACTATATTAGTCGATTTTTGTCAAAAGAAATATTTGGAAAAAACCACCTGCTAAAGCTGGTGGTTTTACATATATTGTCAACGACTAAATTTGTGATTGAAAAACTCATTTTCTTATGGTTCGTTTCACCGTATTTGATCTAAATGTAAAAATTACATTCATTGATAAGCGCATTTCTAATCCACTGGAATCTCCATTTTCTGATTGTATGATTTCATAAAATGCATACCTTCTATTAAAAGGTACTCTGGCTTTGCGGTGGAATCGAATAGCAAGGTACGTTCTTTTACTTCCTTATTCTCATCTAGTTTTGTATGAAGTTGGTTTACGGTTGTTCTTAAAGGGGTGATATCCTTTTGCGTTTGGATGGATACACCATCAAGCATCACATCATCAGCTGTCGCAATCGTTATTTCTACTCCTTGTGAAGTAGTTGCCATTTTTTTGATCCAAAGGTCTTTCCCACCAAGATTAATCGGACTATCGCTAATGGATGCAAGGGAAATCTTTTTGTCCAGCTTTTGATAACCAACAAATTCTTTCATGACCAGTTCTAGTGAATTTAGCTTTTTGGGTAATGCATCATAGCGAATATCAAACTTTTTTCCTGTTAAGGAAGAATTACTGCCGCCACCCATTATTTCAATCGGCTTTCCATTCGCAATTAACTCAATTCCCTCTAATGCGAAATTGACTCGATCAAAATTTTCAACATTTAACGATCCTTTAATGACTGTCATTGATGGTGAGGCTGTTATGGAGTGGAATTTAATGGTACCTTTATCAACTTTAAATGTCTTTTTTAACGGCTTTTTCAGCTCAGTAGCCATTGCTTTGTTTGGATTATAAGGAAATGAAATAGTGCCTTCAATCATCTGGTCGTTCTGAATAGGCTGCCAAAAGGATACATCTAATTTTTTCGCAAATGGACTAACAGGGTCAAATGACATCGTTCCTTTAATCTCCGTATTATCATCATTAATTAAGTACGTGCCGCCACCTACATTTGATTTTGTTAAAAAACCAGTAATTCTTGATAGTCTAAAATGGTCACTCGTACTCTCCTTTATCCCATTTGGATTGGATAATGTGTAATACAATACCAATTGATTAGAATCCGAAATAATTCCGTTAATGATAAGTTCCGTTCCATCTCTTAGATTCGTCTTTTTGTCGACGATTTGTCCCATACCCTTTTCATTGAGTTCTTTTAAGGTACCAAAAATCACTTCATCAAAACCTAGTAGTTTTTTTCCATAATAAGCAAAAGCATTATATTGAGATCCCATCATGATGATTAAAAATAATGAAATAGCTGCGGCCAGCCAGTTAAATACATTCCGTTTTGTTTTTTCCGGAGCATGATTTAGAGCATTCCTTAATCTCATTTCTAATTCTTCTGGAGCCTGTATGGAGTTTATGTGCTTCTTCTCTTCAGCTAATCGTTTCTGAATGTCATTCACCAAAATCACCCCTATAATGAGTTCTTAGCTTTTTCAAGCCTTCGAAGATCCTTGATTTTACCGTTCCAATCGAAACAGATGTTATAGTAGCAATTGTTTGGTAATCGAGATCATGAAAATACTTTAATTGAATCGCTTCTTTTTGATGGGGATTTATATGAGTGAGCATATCCTTGATATCCATTTGTTGATCACTGCAAATATACGGATCACTAGTCAGACTAGATGGTTCCTCATTAGAAGTATTCCAATCTTCAAATAACACCAGCTTTTTTTGCCTACGAAGCATTGATTTACAACCATTCACTAAAATCGTCTTACTCCAACTGTAAAAGGCTTCTTCCTTTTTTAGTTGGTCCAATTTTTCATATAACTTTACAATCATTTCCTCCATCGCATCCATGGCATCATGTTCATTCCCCATATAAGTGAGAGCAAGTCTATAATAATCATCTTTTTCAGCGAAAATTAATTGAAGCAACGCCTCTTTATCTCCCTTTTTCGCCTTTTTCACTAACCGAATAACATCCATGCTGTCACCCCTCTCCCTTATATGAGTCATGACTAGAATATAAAGTTCATTTTTTCTTGAAAAAATAATTCTTGAGGCCCCTGGTCCTCGCATCTAAATTGCTCATTTATTCAGGTCGTTAATTATTTGAATAGCTTCATCTACATTTGATACAGCAAAAATCTCCACGTTTGCCTTTAGTTTGTTTTGAATTTCCGCTACTTCTTCAGCATTTCCGCTGGGAATAATCATAAATGGAATGCTAGCCCTTTCAGTTATTTGTACCTTTTCTTTCATATAATCGACAGGAAAGACATCTCCCTTTTCATTAATTGCTCCAGTAACAGCAATTGGGATTTCATTTTTAAATTGACCTTGTTTGTATAATCCATTCAGCACTAAGTTAAGCCCTGCACTATCACCACTGATTTGTTCTCGTTTAAAAAATTGATTGAGCCACTCATCTTCTTGTCCTAAATATTTTTTTACATTATTTTCACTTTCTTCTATTAATGCTTTTTGAAACCAGGATAATATTTGTCTATTTTTATATCCATAGATCTTACGATTATTAAGTTTAGTCATCGTTAATACATCATCATTCCTTGATGTTAAAATTTCCTCCAGATCATGTTTGTTCCTGATGGTTATCACCTGAACGGGTAACAAAAATATTCCTGAATCCTCTATCGCTTCTGTTGGTTCTACATACAGGTTGATCAAGTGTGATGGTGTTGTGTATCCCAAAAGTAGAAACTCATAGCTAAATAGAAGCATTAAAAGGATTAAGGCGGTTGAAATTTCCCGTTGGCTTGCACGTTTTTTTCGAAATACTATTAATGAAAGCAACAGAGCTAGTAAGCCGAAAAACAATACACTTAGAAACACCCATTCATTGATAGCATCTTGAAGGTATAATAATAAAAATACAAAATAGAAAAGAATAGATAATATACCAGCAACGATATTTGATTTATTCATTTACTATCCATCCCCCCTGTTTGTTTATGTACTCTTCTTTAACTAACTCGTTAGCTCAATTAAAAAAAGCTGCCACATTGACAGCCATGATTTTCAACACTTGCACTTATTTTTTAAAGTACAAAAATCCACAAACTTTCTACAAGTATTGAACAAGGCAACCCGGAATACATTTATCTCACAAATGTAATATAGTCAATATTAACTGGTTCAGAACCATCTGCTCGAAGTCGTGAATTAATCTGTCCTCGATGATACTGACCATGCAGGGCTACATGAGTTAAAATGTCCCTTACAGAATTCTTAAACTCTTGTCCTTTACTATTTGAGTAGGATATTAATTTATCGAGGTCAGTATTTGATATATTAGTAAGAAACGTTGTTAAGCTCTTTTTATTTTGGATAACAAGGTTTGCACAGACTTCTATATCGACCTTTGATGACCAAATGGGCAATCGTGAACTGTCCAACCCTTGTAATCTAGTTATCCATACCTTTTCTGCAAATAGGATATGGGAAAACAAACGATTAGCCTCTTGATTTTCACCTTCCATACTTTGCAATGTTTCAAGAATACGTTGGTTCGCCCAATCTAAATGCTCATACATCTTTAGGATAGTTTTCAAAAAGAATCACACCACCAATGATTGAATTTCCCTTATAAAAATCATTTTCCTTACTACTTATATTACCACATAATTCCAATAAGTTAGTAAAATAATTGGATTCTTCTTTTGGTAATCAAGAATATGGTAACTATTATCATTTACCGTCAACAAAAAAAGAGGAAGAACACATTCTTCCTCCCCAACCTATTACACCCACCACAACTCAGCAGGCTGCTCCTCAATTAAAATACTCTTTAAGTTCTTAACCGCACGAGTAAAGCCCTCTTCAATGGACATAAGTGGATCCTCATGTTCAATACTTACTACATAATCATAGCCAAATGTTCGTAACGCACTCATCATGTCTGACCATTCCTGAAGACTATGTCCACAGCCAACGGAGCGGAAAGACCATGCTCTTGTTTGTACATTGCCATATGGCTGCATATCCGTTAATCCATACATGTTAACATTATCTTGATCAATATACGTATCCTTTGCATGGAAATGATGAATCGCATTCGCACGACCTAATATTTTGATTGCCGCTACAGGGTCGATACCTTGCCACCATAAATGGCTAGGATCAAGATTTGCACCGATTGCATCACATGTTTCTTCTCTTAATTTAAGCAGAGTATAAGGAGTGTGGACAAGAAAACCGCCGTGAAGCTCCAGTCCAATTTTCACCTGATGATCCTTTGCATACTGCCCTACTTCTTTCCAATACGGGATTAATTTCTCCTCCCATTGCCACTTCAAAATATCTCCATATTCGTTTGGCCATGGAGCCACTGGCCAATTTGGATATTTAGCACCTTCGTGATCCCCTGCTGTCCCTGAGAAGCAGTTTACAACCGGCACACCCATCAAACTAGCAAGTTTAATCGTCTTCTTTAATACTTGATGGGATTCATCTGCAAATGCTTGATCTGGTGAGATTGGATTACCATGACAACTAAAGGCACTAATTTGTAATCCTCTTGATGTCACCTTTTCTAAATAGCCGTTGCGCAAGTTCTCATCTTCTAACAGTTCATCAAGAGGACAATGGGCACTTCCTGGATAGGCACCTGTTCCAATTTCTACAGCGGTTACACCAGCAGCTTGAACATAATCAAGCATCTCTTCAAAGGTCTTTTGTGAAAATAAAACGGTAAATACACCTAATTTCAATTTAGCTACCTCCTCTAAACGATCTTTACAATTTGTTTTGTCTCATTCGATTCAAGCGCGGATAACACGACTTGTAGCGATTTTAATCCTTCTTCTCCAGTAATCGGAGGAACTGAATCTTGGACAATCGAATGGACAAATTGATTAATAATTTGCGAGCTTTTTTGGCCGCCCGATTCATTCGTCTGAATCGCACCAAGCTCGTATTTAACCACTTCTCCGTTTTTATATTGAACAACTAGTGAATGGGTAGGATCATCTTCTAATCTTAAAATCGCTTTCTCGCCATAAATAATGGTTGAATTATCTTCTTTCGATACATAAGACCAGCTTGCCGCTAACGTACCGATGATACCACTATCTGTTTTTAAAACGCACACGGCCGTATCATCTACATCAGCATTTTCTTTGGCACTTGTTTCAATAAAGGCTCCAACCTCGACAAATTCTTCTCCAAGGATAAAGCGAAGTAAGTCTGTTTTATGGACACCAAGGTCTCCCATCGCACCAATAAAGGCTTCTTGCTTTTTGAAAAACCAGCTCTCTTTTCCATCTACACTCCAGCCTTCTGGTCCTCCATGACCAAATGCCGTACGGAAGCTATATATTTTGCCTACTTCACCGTTTTCGATTAATTGTCTGGCTTTTTGGTGAGAAGGGACGAAACGTTGATTGTGGGCGATCATTAGCTTTTTACCATTCTTTTCTGCCGCTTCAATCATCGCTTCTCCTTCAGCTCGGGAGGTTGCCATCGGCTTTTCGCAAAGGACATGCTTCCCAGCGTTTAGGGCTGCAATCGAAATTGGTGCATGCAAGTAATTAGGAGTACAAACACTTACGGCATCAATTTCTGGATTGGCTAGTAAATCTTCATAGTTTGTATAAGCCTTTGCATTATAAGTATCAGCAAGTTCATTTACACGATTCTCCACGATATCACAAACAGCAATGATTTCTACATGCTCATTTCTTGCATACTCTGGTAGATGGCGATGCTTGGCAATACTTCCACAACCAATAATACCAACTTTGATTTTTTCCATTTTATTAAACCTCCCAGTTGTTTTATTTTTCTTTTATAAGCTCAAGTGCTTTAGCATTACCATAAACGGGCTTTGGTAGTTTTGTTGGCTCCGCCCACTTAACAGCATTCGTAATGACTCGTTGCACCTCTTTATTGTAATACGTTGGGTATGTTTCATGACCAGGACGGAAATAGAATATCTTCCCTTTTCCTCGTTTGAAGGTACAGCCGCTTCTGAAAACTTCTCCTCCTTCAAACCAGCTAACCATGACTAGTTCATCAGGGGTGGGAATATCAAAGTGCTCCCCATACATTTCTTCGTTTTCAAGTTCAATATATTCTCCTAAACCTTCCACAATCGGATGACTTGGATCAATAATCCAAATACGTTCCTTCTCACTTGCTTCTCTCCATTTTAAATCACAGGAAGTACCCATTAAGGTTTTAAAGAGTTTAGAAAAATGGCCAGAATGAAGAACGATTAATCCCATCCCATCTAGTACGCGTTGCTTGACCCTTTCAACCACTTCATCCTTCACTTCATGATGGGCAATGTGTCCCCACCAAATTAGTACATCGGTTTGATTTAATACTTCATCTGTTAAACCATGCTCTGGCTCATCAAGTGTTGCAGTACTCACGTCAAACTGTGCTTCACCTAGAAAGGATGCAATGGTTCCATGAATACCTTCCGGGTACACTTCTCTTACTTCCGGGTCTATTTGTTCATGTCTATTTTCATTCCAAACTACTACCTTTAACATCGTTTAACCACCTTTATTTATTAGATAAAATAGCATTTCGATACTCGTTCGGGGTTACCCTAGTTTGCTTTTTAAACACTTTACTAAAGTATTTTTCATTTTGGTAGCCAACTTGATAGGCAATTTCATATATTTTTTTAGTAGGATTCCCTAATAATTCTTTTGCATTTTCGATTCGAATTTTCGTTAAATAATCGGTAATCGTTTCATTAAATTCTTGTTTGAATTTCCTAGAAATATAGTCTCGATTTAAAAAGAAACGATCGGCAATATCCTGTAAATTAATATCCTCTTGAAAATGAATCCTTAAATATTCTTCAATTTTTTGCATGTTATTCTTTTCTTCATTAGGAGTAAAGTCATCTATTTTAAGAGAATCAACATTTTGTATGGTTTCCCTCGAAAGCTGTTCATCATTCCATTCCTTTACAGCACGTTCTAATGTTTCATTCAATATTTCCGGATCAATTGGTTTTAGTATATAATCAAAGCTTTTATAGGCAATCGCATTTCTCATATAGTCAAAATCATCATAGCCACTTACAACGATCGTTTTACTTAACAGGTCTGATTGGTGTATCCATTTTAAAAGACTGATTCCATCTCGTTTCGGCATCCTCATGTCCGTAAATATGATAGATGGACGATGCTCAGAGATGAGTTTAATAGCATCATTACCGTCTTCCGCTTCTAAGATGGTTTCGATTCCATGCTTTTCCCATTCTCCTAAAAGGATCAGTCCTTCACGAACATGCTTCTCATCATCAATAATGATCGCTTTCATTCTTCTCCTCCTCCACTGTAATTGGAAGTTTAATGAATACTAAAAAGCCTCCATTTTCTTGATTACTCAGTTCAAAAGTAGCCTGTTGGTCGTAATTCAGTCTTAAACGGGAATGAACATTTTTTAAACCAATATTTGAATCTGAACTATACGGACTACTATTTTCTTCATTTAAAAATAGATTGATTTCCTTTAAGCGAACTTCAGATACGCCACTGCCATTGTCTAAAATCCTTATCGCTAGAAACGTCCCATCCTTTTTACATTCAATCTCGATTTTCCCTACTCGATCTCTTGATTCAAAACCATGTTTAAAGTAGTTTTCAATAATCGGCTGTAATATCATTTTAGGAACAGGAACATTTAGTACCTCTTCATCTGCCTGAATGGAATACTCTAATTGGTCGCCAAACCGTTCTTTTTGCAACAATAGGTAGGCGTTTATATAATTGATTTCTTTTAATAAAGGAACCATATCTTCTTCCATATTCATCCCATATCTCATTATTTTTGATAAATGAGTGACTAGCGTATAAATTTGCGGGACTTTATTTTTTAAAGCGATCGTACCAATCGATTGTAAGGCGTTATATAAAAAATGGGGGTTGATTTGTGATTGTAATACCTTTAGTTGATTCGTTTTGTTTTCCAATTCTAATTTATATTCTCGATTAATTAAGTCATCAATTTTTTCAATCATATTTTTAAATCGAAAACCAAGAACACCTATTTCATCATTTCCTAATGGCTCTAGCTCGACCTTCATATTTCCTTTTTCTACTTGTTGTATGTATTGTAAAAGTACTCTAATGGGTGATGTAATTCTGAAGGATACAAATAACGTAGCTAAAATGACAAGAACTAGTCCAATAACCCCAAACATAATATTTATTTTCGTTACATTAAACGCACTTTCATACAAAGATGAATAGGGGATTCTTTTGACTAAAAACCAACCACCCGAAGTTTCTGGCAGCTGATCATAAATCATCACTCCGTTAAAAGAGTCTTCTTTCCATTCCATTGTCCCCGATTCGTTTTTTGCAGCTATTAATGTATTGATCCATTGCTGGTCTTCTTGCTTATCAGGAACATCATGATTCGAACTGTATATTAACTTTCCTTCTGCAGAAATAATATAGAATTCCTCTGAATCTTGATTATATAGATTTTGACTAAGTTTATAGATTTTATCAGATGAAATCTCTAAGGAAACAAAGGCTAGTACTTTGTCTGTAGGAATATCCGTCAAGGTTCGATGTATAGAGAATATTTTTCTTGGTTTAGCGGTATTTTCATATAGCGTACGAAGAGGTTCAATATACATATTATTAGGACTTTCGATTGCTTTAATATAATAGTCCTGATTTTTCGCCATTAAGTCTTTCGTAAAAACAACGGCAGACCGCTTCGACGCCGAAACAATTCGATCATCCTCAGCAATTGTAATATTCACTCTTTCAATATTATCCTCTGCATATAGAATCGTTTGTATCACATTTCTGATGATGCCAATCGTCAAATAATTATTTTCCTTAGTAGAGTTTTTGAGGAAGTTTATAAACCCAGGATTATTGTATAAGGACAATGTTAATCCATTTAGTTCATTGATGTAGCCTTCAAGATTGACCCTACCTTGATAGAGGAGGTTACTATTCTCTTGAACTACTTGATTCTTCAATGATTCCTTTGTATGAAAATAGGTTACGATAATCGATGTCCCAAACGGAACAATCGTGGCAATGAGTAAAAAGGCAATTAACTTATTTCGGATGCTTGACTTAAACATGATGCAACCTCCCATACTTCCCTTACACCTAAGTATAAAGCGAAGATTCCTATAGTTGAAAGGTTTTTTGAAGTTTCTTACAATCAATTATTTCACAAGTAGAATTAAACATAATTTTCAAAAAATATCCAAATAGTAGAGAAAGCACGTCTATAGTAAGACATGCTTTCTTTCAATCTAGTTATATTATTACTTCAAATTATCCCATGATTCTTGGAAACGTTGTAACACCGTATCATAGTCAATTTTACCTGCAGCATACTCCTGGATAACGGCAGCAAACTCTTTGTTTGCTCCATCTGGCCATCTGAACCAAGTCCAAGGAATCGTTTTATCTGCTTTAGAGTATTCAAGAATCGATTGACCTAAATCACCTAAACCAGTTGGCTCGATATTATCAAATGCTGGAATGAAAGCAAATTCTTCTGTGATATAGCGTTTTCCTGTTTCAGATGAAACCATCCAATCTAAGAAAAGTTTCGCTTCTTCAATATTTTTAGAGTTTTTGTTGATTACCCAGTTATTCGGAACCCCTACTGGTAAGCGGTCAGAAGCAGCTTTATCATCATTAAGTGCGATAGGTAGGAAGCCCATATTGATGTCTGGATTGATTTCAGTAATCATATTCTCAGTCCAGTTACCTTGTTGCACCATTGCGGTTTGACCAGAAGCAAATAGTGTAACTTGTGTATTGTAGTCCGTTGTAATTGGGTTATCGTTCGCAAATCCAATTTCAGTGTCTAATACTTCTTTAAATTGAGCGAATTTTTCATTCCCAACAATTTTTTGAGATCCGTCATATAATCCAGCAATATAAGCAACAGGATCATCCTGTTGAGCAAATCCGATATTTAATAAATGTTGTCCAATTACCCACCACTCGCCATAACCAGCTGAGAATGGAGTAATGCCAGCGTCTTTAAGCTTAGCAGCAGCTGCCTTTAACTCAGAAATCGTTCCAGGTGGCTCTGTAATGCCCGCTTTTTCAAATAAATCTTTATTATAGATAAATCCATAGCCTTCAAGGTTTACAGGCATACCGTATAACTTACCATCTGTATCTGTCATTGGTACTTTCCCGATAGGAAGAACATGCTCTGCCCATGGCTCACCAGAAAGATCTGCTAAATGCTCTTTCCAAAGCTCTAGCTCTTTAAATCCACCATTGTTGAAAATATCTGGTTTTTCACCTGAAGCAAATTTCGCCTTTAAGGCAGCACCGTAATCAGCACCCCCACCAACCGTTTCAAGCTTTACCTTGATATTTGGATGCTCAGTTTCAAACTCGTCAATCATTTTTTGTAATTGCTCAGCAATCTCCACTTTAAATTGGAAAAAGTTAAGAGTGACCGTTTCTTCTTTGTCGTCTTTCTTTGGATCGTCCTTTTTGTCATCAGTCGAACTCTTAGAAGAACAACCGACAATAATACCTACAACTAACAATAACGTGATAGCCATTAGAAAAAAGCGTTTCATAAGTATTAACCTCCCTATTATCTATGTTTTTTTATATTAATTTTTGTATCTATCTATTTAGATAACTACAAAAATATAATATCTATTTAATAGACCCAGATGCAATTCCTTTGATGATATGTTTTTGCAAAAATAAGAAGAAAATGATAACTGGAGTAATCCCTAGCATTAATGCCGCTAGCCCCATGTCCCACTGCTTCGTGTATTGGGCAAAGAACGAACTTGTAGCTAATGGAATCGTCCTTAGCTCCTTCTCTTGTAAAACAAGTAATGGTAATAAGTAGTCATTCCAAATCCAAAGCGTATTCAGAATAACAACCGTTACGGTAATCGGTTTTAATAGTGGAAAAACAATTCTCCAAAACACTCCAAATTGACTACATCCATCAATTCGTGCCGACTCCTCAATTTCGATTGGAACGGTTTTTACAAAACCATGATAAAGAAATAAGGATAGCGGTACACCAAATCCAAAATACATGATGACAAGACCAGGAATACTATTCGTAAGGTTTAATATTCCGCCAATTTTCATCAATGGAATCATCACTGTTTGAAACGGGATGACCATTGCGGCTATAAAAAAGATAAATATTATTTTACTCAGTTTACTTGGAGTTCTTACTAGCTTCCATGCAGCCATAGAACTAATGACTACAAGGCCAATATTACTAAGGACGGTTATAATCAATGAATTCCAAAAGGCTCTAGGAAAATTAATAATCTCCCATACCTTTAAATAGTTGGAGAATAAAAACTCTTTTGGCCAAGCTGCTCCATCAATTAAAATCTCTGCAAAGCTTTTGAGTGAATTGATGATGACAAAATAAAACGGGATTAGAAAAACAATGGCTAAAAGTATCCCAAATATCTCTAATACGAAGGTTTTCTTTGTATATCGGTTCATTATGCCTCAACCTCCCTCTTCTTCGTTGCTAATACTTGGACGGTTGTAAATATGGCAACCACTATGAAGAATAAAATGGACTTCGCTGTACCTAAACCATAACGATTGTATTGGAACGCTTCTTGATAAATATTAATCGCTACAGATTGGGTGGAATTAAATGGTCCACCATTTGTTAATGAAATATTAATATCGAATATTTTGAATGCCATCGAAATCGTTAAGAAAATACAAATCGTAAACGCCGGTAATATTAACGGAATGATAATCTTAGTTAATAAAGTCCAGTTTGATGCACCATCAATCTTTGCTGCTTCTAAAAGATTTTGATCAACACCCTGTAAGGCAGCTATATAAATAACCATCATATAACCACTAATTTGCCAGGCGAACACAATCACAATACCCCAAAATGCCGTGTTTTCATCACCTAACCAAGGGAGCTTAAAAAAGGCTAAGTCCGTCATTTTTCCAATCGAAGCAAATCCTTTTACAAAAATAAACTGCCAGATGAAACCTAGTAATAACCCACCAATTACATTGGGAATGAAAAACACAGTTCGTAATAGATTTCTAGATTTTAATGCTGCGTTTAATAATAGGGCTAAACCGAAACCGATAAAGTTACTAATGATAACAGCTGCAAACATAAATTTCGTTGTAAACAAGAAAGAGTTAACGAAACCGGGATCATTCTTAAAAATCTTAATATAATTCGCTAATCCCACCCATTCAGCAGTCGAACTAACACCATTCCAAGAGGTAAAAGAATAATAGACGCCCATAAAGAATGGAATAATTTGAATGACAATAAAAAATAAAAGAGCTGGCCCCACAAATGCAGCATAGGTGAGAATGTTTTTTATCGTTTTGTTTCTTTTGGAAACAGATTTAATAGCTTTGTTTGTTTGGCTTTTCGTTTCAAGCTGAGTATTCACCCTACTTCACCACCTCTTTAGAATGTAATCGCTTTCTTTTCATTATAGATGAGGGGGAGATGAATTAGGGAGACTGAATTGACCTAATTGGTGTAAAATTTTGACTATTTGTATGATGGGATTGTACACTGAATGTATGAGGGATTTTGGATGTGAAGCAGACTCTGGGACATAGAACATGGAAAATATTGTGTAATTGAAATTACCCCCTTATACTTATTTGTGTAAAGATACATACTGTACACGGATGGTTTTGTCTGGATTTTTAACTATTAATCAAAAGGTGGTAGAAATATGAAATTAGGCGCTTTTTCAGTAAGTTTAAGTGTAAAAGATATCCATGCATCAAAGGCGTTTTACGAAAACCTAGGTTTTTCAGACCTAGGAGGAGATATCTCACAAAATTGGCTTATTATGAAGAATGAAAATTGTATTATTGGATTGTTTCAGGGGATGTTTGAGAAGAATATTCTTACTTTTAATCCTGGTTGGGATGAGAATGCTAAGAATCTTGATTCGTTTACTGATGTTCGGGAAATTCAGAGGCATCTTAAGGAGAGAGGGATTCCGTTGCAGAGTGAGGCTGATGAGACAACTGATGGGCCGGCTCATATTACTCTTGAGGATCCGGATGGGAATTCAATTTTGATTGATCAGCATAGATAAAACATGGGGACGGTTCTTTTGCTTCATTAGCAAAGAGCCGTCCCCGTGCTTCCACATATACAAACATAAGCAAATGACTCTTCCTAAATTCCTGGATTTATATAACCTTCCGAATAATAGTGCACTTTTTTCCCTTTACTTTTGGCATATTCTATCTCTTTACTTGTGCTGTTACCGATATATTGATTAACATCGATAACCAAAATTTCATCTGCCATATCTATTTTTCGATAATGCAGTTTCTCAAACAATCTTTCTTGTTCCTCTGTAATCTTTATACCTTCGCTCTGTTCGAAAAAACCAAGACTTATGACAATATTTCCGTTTAATGTGATGAATGCTTCTGCTTCTCTAAACAGCTTCTTGAATCTAGTAGAGCCGCATAAAGTAATAACTTTCAAGCATTTCCCCCCTATTCTATAGAATCCCCATTCTGTAAGGTAGTCCAAATTTTTTACGTTTCACACTTATCATCATAAAAGGGCATTCCAGTTGAAACCTTTTACAAAATGGTACCAGTTAAATGAATGGCAGCCATTGCAGGATTAAAAAAATTCACTACCGGCTAGTTTTGATATTGCTTTACAAAACTTTGCCCATTTTAGTGGAAAGTGGTTATCTCCCATTTTTATTTCACAATGAGTATCGTATTCTATACGAGTGCTCCAATGGGTGCCATCTAATACACCCGGTGCTACATATTCCTCTGCCCAGTTGACGAAATCACATTTATATAGCTCTGACCGAAACAATTCAATATCTTTAAATGTAAGAAGTGCTGAAACAGGCTCATAAATATATTCGACAGTAGTGGACTCACTAACTACTTCCCTTGTTTCTAAATCTATTTTCAATCGGAAATAAGGACCAGGATAACCACCAGCGTATGCATCTATTTTTTTGATGCAATCATACGGTTTTCTCCCTCGATACTTCTTCCATGTATAACTACATTCGATACAATGATATTTAGCATTTCCAATAGTCATTTGATGAATATCGACTGAGAACGGCTCATTTAATAATTGAATTTGTGGTAGATCTTGAATACCTGGAATGATATCATACGTATTTTGACTATAACATTTAGGACAAACAGGCGAAATCCTTCTCATTTTTTTCATCCTTCTTATTAAAATAAAAGTAAAACCTTTTCAATTATACACCAACTGATAATTATAGAAGTTTAGTATTATTCTGTTTTAAATGATTGAACGCTTTCAGAATCCAAAAGATATGGAACTGAAATAGGACAGAGGAAAATTGACCCGATGTCCCTTATGCTGTGAAAAGTTAGTCAAATTGATATTAACTATATGATAAATCGCCGCATTAGTAGTATTGATTTTTTGGAATCGGGTTACCCTTCACCTTAAACAGAAATATTTAATTCTATAGTAAAAATATATTTATAAAATATTATTTACTTATAAGAAGAATAAAGGATTATTACTTTCTGCATCGAAAGTCTTATAAAGTAGGTGAAAATTTATTAAAGGATTTTAATTGGAGGTTACTAATGAGTATCTTTAACAGATTATCGTCTATTGAACTCAGTGAACAAATATCATTTGCTACTCAAAAAGTAATATATGCAGCTCCTGGTATTCATAAAGAAGTAACAGATTCAATGATCAACTGTATTGAATTATTAGGAAAAGAAAATATAGTCACGATCATCGACAAAGATCCAGAGATATGTAGATTAGGTTATGGTGAAATTGAGGCTATTGAAAGACTATTACAAATTGGAACGATTGTTCGAAAAGCGTATGGGCTAAGAATAGGGGTTTTAATTGTTGATAACAATGCATGGATATTTTCTCCTACACCTCTATTAATAGAAAATCAATTTAATAGAGCTATTATTAATGCTATTAATGTCAATCTAGAGCAAGGTCTTGAACTAATTAGATCAATATCGCCTGATTTATTTAATAAAGATGATAACGCAATATTAAAGGAAAGTTATAAAAACTCTATAAACAATAATAAAAGTACTCCAGAAATAGGTAAAGAAAAGTTTAACAAAGGCGACTTAGACATTGCAAAAAAGGACTTAAATGAAAGACCTCCTAAAAAATTTGACTTTGAAAGGCGAGTACGAACATATAGTAGCCATATTCAATTTGTTGAGTTGAGCTTGCCTGGTCTTCAGTTAAATAGACGAACTTTAAAAATACCATCCAAACTATTAAATGTGAGTAACAATAAGGAAGCTCAAGAACGATTAAAGGCAACTTATAGCTTAATAAATGAAAATAGTAAAATTTCGAGTAAGGATATAGAACAACAGCTATTAAAAATAAGACGAACATATCTTAAATCACTAGGTAAACGTGTAGGTAATATTATCTTAAGACAAAAAAAAGAAGAATTTTTAAGTGAATTAGAAAAAATAAAAGTATCTATCGATAAATTTTCAGCTAACATAAGAAAAAACCTAGAGAAAGAATTAGAAAAATCAAAAAAAGAATTATGTAAAATTCTACTTCCTGGAGTAATGCAAAACCCACCAGATGATTTAAAAGGGGGAATATTAACAAAAAAACCTGATAAAAATACAGCAACTGCTTACTTAAACTTTGAATTAGATAAAGTTATTCCACAAGTAGACGAACTCGTTAACGATATTAAATTATATTGTGACTTTAAAGATGTTACTTATGAAATGTTAACAGACAATGAATTTCAAAAAAACTTACGAATACACTTTCCACATGTACCTTGGCCAAAACCGTTCGATGAACACTATGTAATTCCTGAGAAAGATCCAGAGCAAATGAAATTAACCTTCTAGTAGTTTTGATGTAATTATCTCTCTATTAGAATAAAGAAAAAATGCTCTAAAATGAGCATTTTTTCTTTTTTACAAATAAATACATTGTTAATTTTTATCCTACCCCTAATGCTTTAAACACAGCATCTATCGGGTCTGAATAGAATATTGGTTGAACCTTTATTAATAAATCAGACGGTACAGTTTGAAAGTCCACTACAGATGAAGCTGGTATTAATACCTTCTTAGCACCTGCATCTACACAAACCTGCAAGACGTTAGCAAACTCTTCAACTTTCTCAATGGTTCCACCAACGGTCATGTTCCCTAAAACAACTGTACTCTCTTGGACAGGCTTTTCTAATGCCCCCGAACACAAGCCAATTAATTCAGCAATGGCTAATTGAGGAGTGAGACCGATTCCCTGGAGATCCGCAATATGCATGAGGTAATCTTTTGTTTTTATCGCGATTGAACCACTGATGCTTTTGCTATTAGCAGTAAAGTATCTGTAGGCAGTATCCAGACTTTCTTTAACTCCACGATTAGATCCAACACCTGACTTTTCGAACTTTCCAGAGCCAGAAACAACCTGATTCTCCAGTTTAAAGACACCAATCATTCCTGATTCCCCAGCACCGACTGTATAAACATGTCCTGGTTTACCCATTCCTTCTGGAATCAATTTACCTCCACCCTGTTCAGGAACAGATACATATTCCTCTTGCAAGGATTCCTTATCTATATAAGAGAACATAACATCGTAGAATTCCATACCACCAATTTTCTTTAATTGCTCCTTTACTCGTCTGCGACCCTCTAAGGCATATTGAAGAACTTCTTCAACATCCTCCTTAGTATAATCCTCATGAGGATAGAGTAATTTCATTAAACCTGAAACTGTTCTTCTTACTCCATTCACATCACGTTGATTAAGATTATTACCGAGCTTAAAGTAACGATCAATTGCATCGCTGAATGATCGTTTTCTCATTTCCCTAAAATACTCAGCTAAATAATCTACAATGAAACCATAACGATCCGTAAAGAAATCCGGCCTCATTTTTGGAATTTCCCACCCAGGAAGATAGTAATGCATTCGATCAAAAAACGCTGAATCATTTGCCATCTCTTCTGGAAATGGGGCAAATAAATGTGAAGTTTTAATTAAGGAATCGACACTTTGATTAATATTCCCAACGAAAACCATGGAAGCAGATGCCGCTTTCTCTTCTTTCCCTCTAGCAAAGGAACCACTTGCCATGAAATCCTTCATAATCTGGATCCCGTCTTTATCTTTAAACCTAATACCTGCTACTTCATCGAATGCTACTACATCCCACATTCCCACCAAACCAACTGTTCTTGAAGACATATTGTAAAAAAGGTTGGCTACGGTTGTCTGTCCCCCAGAAACTAGGATAGAGTTCGGTGAAATTTCCTTGTAAACATGACTCTTCCCTGTTCCCCTTGGGCCAAGTTCGCACATATTGTAGTTATTTTCTACAAGAGGTACAAGGCGAAGAAGTAAATGCCATTTTACTCGGTCATTTAATTGAGTAGGTTCCATACCAGTAGAACGAACAAGTATATCAATCCATTCATCCTTGGTAAAATTCTTTCTCCCCTCAATGATTTCGTTAAGATCCATATTCGGCATTTGAATAGGTTTTAGATTGCTAATGCTAAATGGACTGACGTTTTTCAACTCTTCGTCAAAAAAGTAATCCATTTTTAACATACACCAAATTCCACCAGCTAAGAGCTTGTCATATTCCTTTACGTAGTTTGCAGAAATCGGCACATCCTTTAAACCTAAATTAGAGAACTCCGCCTCATATGTATCCTTCTTTGGATTTAATCGGACTGACACCTTATCAATTATAGAATACTGGCCTATCTCTCTAATCTTACTTTTAATTTTTTCCGCTTCATCAGGTCGAACAAAGTTTTCAGAAAGGATTTTCTTAACCCTTGCCACACCTTCTTTAATGCTCTCATCATCATCAGTGGCCGCATACATACCTAATAGGTATTCAAGTACATAAATAGGTACGTTAGCTCCTTCTTTTATGAGCTTTGTTAGATCTTTTCTAACCACACGACCCGCAAATACAGAATTTAGTTTTTTATCTAATTCAATAACATTCACTTCATTCATGTTTTCCATAGGACTCCCTCCCTTACTTTAGAAATCGAACTCGCTGACAATACCCAAATTAATGATAAACGGTATCTTTTCCAGGACTACACCAGTCTCTATGTCTTTTATGGTTAGATAATAATGCTTGTTTTTATCATATGTTGTCGTTTTTAGGGCAAAACGTAGCTTAAATGTCCGTTCTTCAGGGTTTTCAGATGTACGATCACCGATGATTGTCTCCTCATTAGAAATAACCATATCATGTTCATTAGCCATAAAGATTAATACCGTTCTTGGCACAACCTTATCTTCTACTTTTTCCGTTTGGAAGAAAGAAAGATGGAATAAACTATTCGTAATTTTACGTATGGAACTTGTCAACTTGATATCAACTTTAACAATTTCTCTGCTGTTAGCTTGTCCCTTGCGAATATTTTTGTATTTAATTAATGGAACCACCACTTCTTGAAGACTTGCTCCCCCATGAACAAAATTCACACCAGAACCCTGCATCTTAAAACGGATGGTTGATTTCGGAACGTGAACCCTAAGTTGATGATAATTATTAATGATAGAATCCATATTTATGTTAAGAATTCCATCCATCTGTCTATTTTCCTTTGAAAGCATGTATCTTCTTTTCAATTCAATAGCCTGGATATCCTCTTTTTCAATTTTATCACTTTCTACTAATGGCTCTCTTTGATAGACAAATCCATGATCAGAGGTTATTAAGATGTTTGTTCCAGACAAATCATCTCGAATGATTTTTATTAGTGTGGAGATTTCATCGATCGCCTTTTCAACCGCATTAAACGTATAGATTTCAGTAGAGGCTTTGTCCCCCATGGCATCGATTGTATCATGGTAAATGTAAATCAACTTTTTCCCTTTAAAATGCTCTCTTCTGCCTGCTTTGTTCATGGCAAACACTTCTTGTGCATGAATGGCAACACTATCTGCAACTGTAGATTCAATGATTACCTTCCGATTATCCAAACCACTTGATGACTTTCCATCAACCAGAACTCTTACGTTTTCATCGATATCTAAAACCTTGTGCGGTAACAAAGAAGCCATTCCGAGTTTTGTAACAGAAGGAAGAACACTAAGGATTGGTTCGATCTCGCACGCACCTAACGTTTCTGCATTCAGCTTCTCCATTATCTCTACTCCGACTTCGTATCTTAGAGCATCTGAAACAATGACAAAAGTCCGTTCACCCTTATACACTTTTGAAGCAACATATTGCTTATAAAATTCCTGCTGATTTGTAATCCCTGGAAGAACCCACTGATTTTTCATATCCGTTTCTACAGCCATAGACCAATGTGAGCTTAAATCTCCCATATACCAATTAGTATAGAGGTTTTCTACCATCGTTTTTAACTTTTTCAAAATCTCACTATTTGGCTCATTATCGAATGCCACATAAAACTTACGATAATATGTATCCATGGAGTGATACTCGTTAACATAGTTCTTCCAAATATCAATCGCTGATGCTTTTGGAATGCCTGAGCTGTATTTCTTATGGAACTCGTACATCTTCACTGTGTAGAATAACGCATCAAAGATGTATTGGTATCTCTCGTAAAAATGTCTCACTCTTCTGAGATTAATGAGTTTGGTGTATTCCTCATAGTCTTCGTGCAATGCTTCAAGACTATTTGCAATATAAATGATGATAGCTTTATCGAAATAAGGGAACGTATCTGCCTTCTTAAACGATTCAATCGGAAGTTGGCGAACAAGATCCGCTAATTGTAACTCTTGTTCTATCATTTCTGCTAATTCATTGTAAATCACATAGTCTACCTTGTGGTGCATCCAATGATCAATAAATACTAAGGAATTTGACTTGTTTCTTTCGGCAATAAAACTCTTTACGTTTGTAAGCATTGACTCCTCAACCGAATGACTAAGTGCAGTAACCGTAAGATGCATAAAAATAGTCTTTAGGGTCTTGTTCTCCCTATCGTAGTCATATAAATGAGAGACGTACTTCCAGAACACATTAATATCAAAATACTTCACCATTGAAGTTATGTACTTATTTTCTTCTTCTGAAATGCTTTCCTTTAATACCGTTTTTAGCACTTCTTCAAAATCAGGTGTTTTTAAATTACATAAAACACTCATGATGGCGATATCAATACTCTCTTCAGAATAGACCTGAATCCCGTAGGACTTAAATTTTTGTGTATTCTTTTTGATGAAAAATTTCTCATACTTCTTCACAATCGCTCGCAAAGATGGATCAATTCCCAAGTCGCTTAACAACAAAGATATCTTATCTGCATAAAACGTCTTTGAATAGTAAACCGTATCCATAAGCCAATTTTCTTCTCCACTCAAATCATCGTTGGTATAGATAAGGTAATGGGAGGTCGTATCCTCCTCTTCAAGCAAATATTTTGTGTAGAAGTTGTTCTTTTCAGTTAGCTGATGAAATTTTACTTTATCAAGAGCTACTTGTTGGATTTCCTCAACAAACTCCCTATCCTTATCCACCCAAAAAACAATCTTTCTCTGTTCACCATCATTAAGTATTTCATTAAACGTGGCAGTTAATGTGGTAATCACCTGTTCTAAATTCAAGTCCACTCACCCCTCTACAACAAACTCCATAAAACAAGGATACACCAGTCATCACTGGTATATCCTCATGATTGACTATATTTTTGCTACAAGTCCTTTAAACATTTCATAATTTTGCACTACTCCTTCATCCAAATCAATTTCGATTTGCATATCTGCCTTGTGGTGCAACAATTCATCATATTCTTTCAACTCTTCAATCTTCTTGTCTAATACCTTTAATTCCTTCTTTGCATTACTAATTTCTTTCGCAGTATAATCACCCTCAATAATGCTCAATAAATCCTTCTTCTCAGCATCAAGGCGAATTTGGTATTCGTGTAGATAATCAGTTCGAATACGAGATAAGGTAGTCCTGTCGTAACGGTGCATATAAACTAAACAGTTAAATGCCTTTTGCTTACCTGATGTAAATAACCAATAAATCGGTCGTTTCTTATACGTTTGTACATGATCCTTGAAGAAGTCATTTAGGAAATAGCGTCTAATCGTTTCTTTCGCAGTTTCATCTTTTTTCTTGCCAAGAGTATCGGCTAAAAAGTTAAGATTTTCTGCTAATGTCTCTTTTCCATAGATTATTTCAACAAATTCAACAAATTTCGATACAATATCATCTTCATAATATGTACCTGGTAGGATTGGAAGTATGTTGTCCTTATCAACCTTGAAAGTTTTGTATCTATCTAAGGAAAACTCTCCTCCTGCATAGATAAGACCTTCTTCATCTAAAGAATATCTACCAAAAGAGCAACCAACTGCATACGAGATGAAACTCTTAATATCACGCTCTAAATCCGCTTTTCGGATTGTAACATATTGCTCATCTACTTCTGGGGATATTTCATTCTTCAAATCATAGATTTCAATAAAAATGCGATTTAGTTTCTCTTCATTTGTTTTCAGTTTTTGAAAATTGCCTTCTGAAATTTTTTCCCATAGGTTAAAGGTGTTTTTAAACTTACCAGACCTATCTTTCCATTTAATAAAAGGGTGTTCTTTAAAATCCCATGAATCCTCAAAATTATCCCAATCCTGTTTTGAAAGATTTATACACTCTTTACTTAATATTTCAACTTCATTAGTTTTTTCAACAATACATGGAATCCTTTTAATTTGCTCTGGGCCAAAATTTATGGTTGGAGCAAGAATGTTTAATGCCTCCTGAGCTATTTTAGAATTTAATAATCCTATAAAATAATATATACCCTCTTGAACAAAGCCAGTAGGGCCCCCATTTCCAAACAAAATCCCTTGTGGAACATATCTTAATGAAAATAATTTGCTTGAAACTTCTGTCCATGTTAAACCTTCGAGAAAATAATAAGTGCTTTCTCTTAATCTAAAGTTATTTTTGTTGTCAAACTTTATCTCGTAAGCATCATTTTCAAGATTCACTACATTTTCAAAGTTACCATACCATCTTCTAAAGAATCCGCCTCCCGTTATGGGAAACCACTTTTTCTTACTTTCCTGCATATCTTCATAATTTAAAGTATGATATCCTACCTTATCATTTTCAATTTCAAACCATTTTCTTACAAATCTCAAATCATTACCAGTTAATATACCTTTCTTTGTGATTCCAAATTCACCAAAGTTCTTACCTCGTTCAAAATTTTCAATAAATTTATCACTAAGCCAATAAGCAATTGGACTACCTGGGATTTTCCTATAGTCATCTTGATTGAATTTAAAATAATTTGATTGTGTATTATCTCTTACAACTTCAACTGTTTTATCTTTCTTCGACTGGGCAGTTCTTTCTTCGACCAAGCGTAGATATATCCCATTTATATTTGGAATTTTAGTATTTCTCATTACAAATGCTGTAGATTGTACTACTTCTCCACCTATTTCTTCAAATGCTCTTGGTCCTAAATGTAACATCGTAGAAATTGTCTTATTTTTTATAACTTTTTCTCTCAACATTTCAAAACTTGCCAAGAACATCCAAGAATGTTGGTTAATACTCGCATATAAACCTTCTTGCTTTAAATAATGTTCAATTTCCATAAAACAAGCAAATAAGTCAGATTTTGAATCAGTATAATTCTTTTTGAGGAAGTTCGATAAAGTATCGTTCATACTTCCTGAACCCATATAAGGCGGATTTGTTACTAAAATATCATAACGTTGGTACATGATTTCAGCCTGTTTTAATAATTGTGGTAGCAACCCTAATATTTTCGTTCTAATTTCTTCTTCAAATAAATTTGTAGCGGGATTAGATTGAATATATTCTAATCTTTGTTCTAATAAGTCTCGATCATATTCACAAACTTTGATTAAAGAACCTAATGTTTTTCCATGTTGGAACTGTTCGGAAAATTCCTTAACTTTGTTAAACTGTGTTCCATCACTGTCACCTACAATATAGGCTATATCTCCATCATTAAAAGAATTTGTTTCTTGGATAGATGTAAAGTTTAATTTTAAGCCATCTCTTTCAATACTTCTAAAGAAACGGCTGTTATACTCTATAGCTTTCATTACGACAGAAAAACAAGCGAGTTGATAAGCACGATCATCAATATCTAAACCAAAAAGATTATTCTCAACAATTAGCCTTGGGATTTCTCGTTCCATGTACCCGCATTTTTTATAAATCTCATATAGCACATCAAACATATAAACAAGGATGTGTCCACTACCCATAGCTGGATCAAAACACTTTATATCCTCAACTTTAAGCTCTTTATTTATATAAGGAGCAAGTTTTCCCTCAAAATCCGGTTCAGGATTCGGATTTTCAAGATAGAACTCCCAGTTTGCTAATAAATCTCGATGTTCTGGATGGGATTCTATCCAATAACGACCTAATGAATTTTGTACCATATAGCGTACTATCCAATCAGGGGTAAAAAGCTGTGTAGCATATGGTATTTCTTCTGGTTTATATTTTTTCTTTTCTCTAAACACCCTATCTTTCTCTTCCGCAATATAGAACTGGTACAACCATCCAATAACTTCAACCTTCTGCCAATTATCTTCTGGGATAAAATCTATGTCAGTCATTCGGCGAAGAAAGGAGTCCTTTGCTAATAATCCTTCTGGGAAGAGAATCTCAGTATAATCATCAATTGTCTCAAACATAAAAGGAAGATACCGATACAAGTCGTTACAGTGTTTTATTATTAGGTACTTAAAAAGCTCTTCAGTTTTATTATTCAATTTCAACTCATATATGTACTCTTTATCAAGCTCAATCTCTAAGTCTAATTCAAATGCCTCATTTATCATATCTGGATCTGCACTATTTGGATTTGAAGAGGATAACACCCTTACACCTGTCGGTAGATAATCATTTACTTCCATAAAACGTAGTGCTGTAAAACGGTTAAACCAAGTATAAGCGACTTCTTCCATTACCTGTTTAAATCCGATTTGATTAATACGAGCAACAAGTTTATCACGTTGAATCTTTTCTTCTCTTGAAAGCTGTCTTCCATCTATAAAGATGGCATCTGAGCTTTCAACGTCTGCTTTTTTTATTGTGTCTTCGGTAATTCCAATTTTCATTGCCTTTGCTTCTACTTTTTTTAGGAGTTCTTTTCTGGCACTTGTCGCAAAGGTTTTCAGAGCTGACTTATTCATTCTTACATCTCCCGACTAATCAATGAACTCGATTTCTTTATTCGACTTAATGATTTGTTTTAACTTATTTGATAACGTGCTGATGTACTGGTCTACATCCTCTTCCGAACGTAATTCCTTCACTACAATTAGTTCTGAGGCTTTAACCTTTTGCTTTTGAACGGTTGCAACTTGTCCACCGCCAGGTTCGTTACCGCCTCCATCAATTACTACAGGAGGTGTGACAACAGTTCTTCTATGCCATTCCTCTATTTCAAGATTTATCTTCCGTTCGTATTGTTCTTTAAAACTTGTGCTTTGAGAAATTGTCGCATCCACTTTATAAATATCAACAAACTCTTCCACTTGTGCTATTAAGGCAGGAGAATATTGTTCGACTCGTTCTTTTGTTTCGTTCGATACGCCATACTGCTTCGCTTTCAGAGAAAGGTAATCATAATCCAACTTGATTTTCTCTTTTGCATTTTCTTTTTTCTCCGATAAGACAAGATTAATTTGATCCTCAATACCTTTTACGATTTCAGGGATTAGCTTTATTTTCCTGTAAGGAATCGGATCATTTAAGATGTCTGTCAATTTTTCAATGTAATTTTCCGCTTCATTTCCAACAAGATAGGCTTTGTTTTCTTGATACTTATTGATAGCTGATAGCCCTTTATCAAATATGTCCTTTTGATCAGTACCAAAGAAGCTCTTGATGTAAGTCATGTCCTCTTCCCAATAACTAAGGTCTTTTTGTAGTTCTTTCATCTTTCCAAAGAATGATGCATTATCTAACCCTTTGTGGAACTCATCAAAATAACTTAATCCTTTGTCAAGCAAGCTCATACCTGGGTATTTTCTGCCTTCGTAGCGAGCCTTGTATGCATAAATCTCATTCATTTGTTTTTCGATCAATGATCGTATCTCTTTCACTAAACCATCTTCATCATCTGGCAGATCGGTTTTGTTAAATAAATCCTTGCAGACCTTCTTCGCTACCTTTATGAGTGCTTCATCTACTTTTTTTCTTTTTAAGATGATGCCTTTGTCGGCTTCAGATGTTTTGGTTAAAACAGTGACAATCTTGCTTGCAACTACTGCTGGCTCCAGGTACTCCGAGTTATAGCGAATTCTAATTTTCTGATCCCTTAGTAGCTCAGCAATAATCCCTTGGATATCAAGCTCTCTCCATCCATAAGGTTTGTCGTTGAAACGATCAACAATCATTTTGACTCGAATCTGCTTTTGAATCGAATCTTGTAGGCTAATAAAATCAGAAATTTCTTTGATAGCCAGCTCATTTGGTACTTGTTTCATGGCTGTACTTAATGTCAATTGCTCTTCATTAGATTTTAAAATTGAGCGAAGTTCATTTTCAGTACCTATAAATTGTTTTACATAGGTTAATTTTGTATAAACATTGTCTACCAATGAGTGTAGGGCTGTATTCATTTTCTCTTTTACTGTTGAGCCTTTGATAGCCACGTTGTCCCCATTGATAAAGAATTGACCGCTTTTAACCGCATCTTCTAATAATTCACGTACCCTACGTCTTCTTTCTCGCACTTCAGCCTGTTTGTTGTTCAAGATGTTCTGAATACTCTCAGGAAGTTGAGTGATGTTCTTTTTCTTACGATACTCTTCAATTCTTAGCACTTCTTCCATCTCTTCGATATACGATTCATTGCCACCCAATTTTAGTAGTAATTCACCGTTTCCAGACGATATCATCATTAATTCTTGTTCTGATTTTCCATAGTGATCTGATAATGGAGATAGAATATTTACACCAATATTGGATGTTTGATTTCCATAATTCTTTTCATCCATTTTCTGATTGTAAGAAAATGAATATTCGGATGAATAACGGTACTTTTTCTCGTCATAAAGGTCTTGGAAGATATAATTGGCAAGTTCTCTTTTAATCACATCTTCATCTACATTGATTGTCTTAATTTCTCGGTTAATATCTTGTTCATCATCGGTTAAGAAGATAAAGAAATCTCCGTTTTTCTGAACAAGCGTTTGAGAAATCAGCTTTCTTAAAGATACTTTTATTTTTTCTTTTAACTCTAATTTATCTTCATCAATGCTTGTCACCATAAGGGTAGCAATATTTTCAATATTCGCAGGAAGCTCTTTGATGTATTTGATCATAAACAACACTTTCAAGAGGTTTATGTTAAATTCGTCATCTTTAAGAGCAGGGTTTTCATATGCTCCCTCAATTACCCTCGAAATGGTTGGATTGAGGAATTCTTTTATCGTATCGTAAAACGCATAGAAAGGAATTAAAAGACCTTCCTCTGCATCTTTATATTGCAGTCCTGCTTCTTTAAAAGCAGATAGCATGGAACGTTCCCCTTCTGATAAATGCTTACCAGAAGAACCATGTCGTCTTACTTGCTCAAATACATTTTGAAGTAGTTTGAATTGATATGGAATAAAAGGGTAAACATCTGCAAATTCTTGCTCGTTGTCGTAGCCCCTTAAATCCGCAGTGCTTTCTTTGAAACTAATTAAATTCTTCAAGATGGCACTTTTCTCTGGATAAATGACTTTGAGCTTATCGTTAGCAAAGTCTTTCTTTAAGAGAATACGCTTCTTAATTACTTCATCCACTGAAATCGATGAAAGCGATAATCTCGTATCAAAGCGGCCCTGAATACGAGAGAAGTCATCTCCTTTTACCTTAACGATGCTATCAATGCTTTCTTGGGAAGTAACCATGATCCAAACTTTCCCTTTGGCAAAAGTACCCAAGTCCTCCGCAACTGTTTGCAGATTAAGCATGAGACTACGGCTGTCCCCAATAAACTGACCGATTTCATCCACTAAAAACACAAGATGAAAGTTCTTGCCCTTTTGATCTATGTATTCCTTTACATCCTTGGCGAATTTTTCAATGCTAATCTCAAAATTATTTACTCCATTCTCAAACCAATTTCGAGCTGATTCTTCGGACATATCCGTTACCTTTGTTAAGGCTCCAATTACGTAGTCAGCATCGAAATAGAAAGTGTTACGGCGGTCAACCCATTCTTCACCTGAATGTGCCTTAAACTCAACTTTAAACTGTTCGTAGACACCTTTTTGATCTAAGTATTTCTCCATTTCCGCAACGCCAGGAATATCTCCAAAATACCCTTTATGTTCATAGAACACCTTCATAAATACACGTAAAATCGCATCATCTTTCGACTTACTATCCATGGATGCCTTCGAATCAATATTGAAAAGAATTACTTCTGTCTCAACGTCAGAAGTTCTATTCATGTTTGCCAGAACTAAAGGATCTTGTATTTTATCTTGGAAGAACTCAATAGCTTTTTTATTTTTTACTTTCTTGTTTTCAATCAAGTACGCAAGGATTTTCAAGAAATGAGATTTACCAGATCCGAAGAATCCGCTAATCCATACTCCCATTTTATCTGTAGTTCCATCTATGCCCTTTTGATAATTCTCATAGAATTTGGATAAGTGCTTATGTAACTCTCTTGTCACCACATATTCATCAAGCTCTTGATAGATATTGTCATCATCGGTTTGTGCGACTTTTATAACTCCTCTTATATCTCTCTCAATGTCTTTCTGAAACATATCTTTAATGATCATTTTGTATCCCCCTCTTCTCTAATCGACTAACGGAAAGGCTCGGTAATAGTTGTCATCCTTGAACTTGTTAAACAAGTGAAGTGATTGACCATCATACCTGCCAGGGAAAAACATAATGACAGGTATCTTATCAATAACTTCTTGAAGATTATTTAAAATCGTGTGCGATCGAACAAATGGATACACCTTGCCTACCCCTGTGATAAAAACGACATTGTGATCACCCAATTGCTCTTTTATTTTGCTCAAAAAGATATCAGGCTTGGCAAAGGTTGACATGGCTTTAAAAAGGGCACCCTTTCCCTGCTTTTCCTCAACCTGAAAAACTCGATCAAAGATCCGCTTCTCTTTGGCAATGTCAATCAACATTTTGTATAAATCGAATTCGATGATTTTTCTCCCAGAGCCTTCAAATCCAAATT
The DNA here is from genome assembly GCF_917563885.1 of Pseudoneobacillus rhizosphaerae. GTDB lineage: Bacteria > Bacillota > Bacilli > Bacillales > Cytobacillaceae > Pseudoneobacillus > Pseudoneobacillus rhizosphaerae. The sequence continues at coordinate 59,884 of NZ_CAKJTG010000016.1, read as the reverse complement.
CTTTATGTATATGCTTCACGTAATCCCGAACCACTAATTCCTCTGTCGGCTCATAATCAAAGATGTAAAAACTAATCTCATTACCAAGTCCTCGACCTTGGATGAACTTGTCCTCTTTAATTTTCGGGATAATCTTGTCCAATCTACGGTTAATATTTGCCATTTTTCTATTCCTTTCACTCACCCATTGCTCTTAAATAAGCTGTATCACCGATATACGATAGATGACGCTTTAAACTTTCATCAAGTAACAGTCTATTTAACACACCTGTCTTTTTATCCTTTAGCAAACCAGCCTCAAACAGTAATTTCAGGTAAACCTGCTTCAGTTTATTTACTGTCAGTTCAGTCCATTTTGCCATTTTCTCGTCTTGCTCAGACTTAGATATAAAGAATACGTTTAAATCCTTCTTTTCAAGCAGATAGTTATTTGTTTCTAGCTTCTCTCGGATAACCTCATTCATAAATTCAAAGAAAAGTCTATCCGTCTTCATAATAGCATAGAGGTTTATGATTTTACTCTCTTCTAATGTATTATTAAGTACCCACTCCTGTAGTTGTTCGTCTAAAACGTTTACCCTTCTAATTACAGATGGTACACTTCGCTTTAAACTTGAAGTGAACTTATAATCAAACACATTTTCCTCTATAACCTTTTTCTTGATTTCTTCATTTAATAACCCTTGTTTTTTCAGCTTCAACACTTGTTTTAACTCATACATTAAAAAAGAAGCCCCTGTAAGTGTTGCACTATAATCTAATTCTTTAGTCATACTTCCAAATCCTTCCTAAATAATAATTATGACCTAATTTCAACGCCACCTTTTATAATCCTGTCGATTACTTCAAGCCTTCTTTTTCCACACTGTTGCTGTAACACTTTGGTAAAATCCTCCTCTTTGAGCATTTTACTTGGATTATTTATGTACACATCTTGAACATTTTGGATAAGTGTATCTTCATTTATTTCATTATTCCAGTAGGCATCTACAATTCCATTTAGAGATACCGCGAGCTCCCTTTGTGTCTTGTAAAAAAGTTTTACTTGCAAAAAAGACCACCTCAAATAGTTTCTTTATCAATTATTATTCTATTCTTATTTTATTCTTACTCATTTAAGATTGCAAAGATTTGTAAAAATTATTAGTAGAGTGTGTATTTTATACACCCTCTATTTTATTTTTGTCAGTACTTGATATTTACTTATTCTGGCTTACTATAGAAGTCTTTGATAAAAAGTTAAAACTGCTATTCTAATAAATCAAATACAATACCGTTCCGATGTGATACAGAGCGTGCAGAGTCTGCATGACTAATCTTTTTTTTTAGCATTTTTAAGGTTTGACTTACCTGTTTACGCTCTAAGCTGTTACTACCTATTGGATAGACGTCAATATGAACAGACTTACCTGTGCTGTCCTTAATTGGATTTAAAACAGCCTTTTCAGCATACTTACAGAAGTGGTTATGCATACATTTATAAGTACGAGGATAATCTCCAGGACTTATAAAAGCATTAATGGCTAGTGATTCAATATGATATCCTGATAGTTTACGTGACTACGGGAGCGTTGCATTAATGTTCTTGAATAACTTAATGAAAGGAACAACTTTACCACCATTAGCTTGATTCACTTTTGTTAGCCTTTCAACAAACTTATGAGGTTTTATTACATTACTCTTTTAAACCAGGTTTCTGAATTTTACTTCCAATTGCTGTCCATATACTAAAAAAAGTGCTAGGCACTTTATTCCGTGAATGTTATATGGTTATTGTTTCATCGGATTAATATTCTTTAATGGTATTTTGATAAATTTTGTCGAATACTTTTTTGTTGGAAGGGGAGACAAATAGTGAATGTGGGTAGCTTTACAAATGAAGAAGTGTTCAGTGAACTGAGAAGAAGAGTATCAATTACAAGAAAGGTAGGATTAGGGCTTCAAAAAGATTAAGAAAGAAACATGTGTATTTCTAAAAGGTCACTAACTTATATTCTTTAGTAGTCCTTATCCTCTCTGTTTGGTTTATCAATATACCAAATCAAGACCTTAGTTTACAAGTAACGAAAATGCTATTAATTTTATCTTTATCTTTAACTTTTTTTACTATGTTTCTTGGAACAAAATATTATAAAGAAAGAGCTGGGAGTTTCGAAATGAATTACCAGCATTTAGATGTCTTATTGAATAAGATGTGAAAAAAGTGTCATGCACCACAAAAGGACAAATGTCCACATGGTGTGCCTGACACTTAATGCCGCTAATTTAATATTTTCATAGGACATTCTCCCCAAAACATACGAATTAGATACAGGGGGAGATATATTAAGGAGAATACCAGTACTTATATATTAAATTTCGTATTATTTGGAAAAGATGATTTAGTTAGGATTTCAAAATACAAGTGGGATATCGTAAGAACAATTCTCGAAGGTATAAGATGGAATTATAGTAACCTTAATGTTGAACAACAACCACTCATATTTAACGAAATATTAACGGATGGTTGGACTGTCCTTATTGATTATTTCAATTCAAGATGTGATGAACTTATTAATAATTCTGATGATGATGATAATTATGATAGTCCTTTTTTTGAACATTAAAGTGAATAATAATTAAGACTTAATTCATTCATGTTACAAACAAGATTATTTAGTGAATTGAACAAAGTGCACGTCAGCGAACTGATATCGATAAATTTATTGTCAAGTAGGAGGGAACCTTTAGGGACTAGGGTACAGTCCGTTGTCCCAAAAATCGCAGTATTTATAGGGACAGTTAACAAAAGACCAGTACCTCGACTATCACAAAAAATGCTCCATATAAAAAGAGAAGATGGTTAGTACTAGCCCTCTCGATTAAGTAAAATATATTAAAGGATAATCAAGTAGAGTTTAAAGCAAATCCTCTAAACTAAGCTGTTATACATTTTCTTCGCTATTAATCAAAGGCGTACGGTACCGACAAAAAAATTACACTTTATTACAAAAAAAACAAACCCGCTTATAATTGATGTTATGAGCGGGTTTATAAAAACATATAGGTTACTAATTACTATTCTTCAATCCTAATTTTTAATAAATATTAGTGAGTGTTTATCCAGCTCTAAAGTCTTTAATGATAAGCTTATCGTGATCTGTGTTGAGCCATTGTTCAATTTGGATATTATGATATTTTACAAAAGTGGACCCATTGTACATTTCCAATAAAGTATCAATAATGGTATTTCTATTTTCAGTCGATAATTTAATAAATGAATCCCAATCGAGTGATAAATCATAAATAAAATCACTGTGAAATCTAACTTCATAAAAAGTTTCGTCTTCTTTTAGTAGAATAGTACGGGCTCTTAAAATACGATGGGTGTCATTATTGAGTTTTGAAAGATCTAAAACTTTATTAATTCCAGCAACTATTAATATCATATCCCAATTATCTTTTGTTTGTTTTATATAACTAAAGTCAGATACTTGTATACCAACTAGGAAGTCAACTAACTTTCTAAATCTAACAACACCTCTTGCTACCTCTTTTTCATTACTAGTGCCAATAGTTGTCAAAATTGCCGCCTTTAAATCTTCAAATTGTTGACTAAGTGATTCATATTGTCTAGCCTCTTTTTCTAAATATCTTTGTTCGTTTAATAACCTTTGAAAATAACTTGACCATTGTTTCTTTAATATTTCTTCAACATCTTGTATCTTATTAAATTGAAATATATTATTCCCCTTAGTTCTTAACCTTACAAAGTTAATAAAATTAAATATATATTCAGCAGTCTCTTGTTTTTCAATTGATGGAAAATGAATACGACTAATTATATCTTTATTACTCTTATTCTTTTCATAAAATTCATGGTCATGGTATACTTTTTGATCAATAAATGTATAAATCGGAATAGACTGTTCAATTGCTTTTAAAACTTCTAATTGTGTGATGGATAAATTTTCTAATTTAATCAAACTCTCTATACTTTTACTTTCGTTCATCAAACTGTCTATATCTATTTTGTTTATTGCTTCAGGAACACCTTTTCCTCCAAACCTAGAACCTATAAGCAATATTAGCATATCACAATTTGCAACTTCATTTATACAACTTGTATGAGTATGTTCTCTTGGATCATACAGTATATCGTTATAATCACTCATAACTGGTTCATAACCAGTTACATTGAGAAATGCTCTTAGTTGTGATCTTACAATTCCTAAGTCATAACATGTTGATGATATAAAAACTTTTAGTCCAGCCATTTAATCACTCCAAAGTCTACCAAAATATATTCTAGTATAAACTTTTTTGGAAATTTTGTAAAAATTTGTAGTTATTATACAAATATAAAATCCTAGAACAATATTGATTAGTTTTAGAAAGGACAAGGGGATGGGACATGGGGACCTGTCCCTTGTCCCTGCAAGCAAGTAAAATTAGCCCTCAATGATAGAAGGGCTATTCTTTTTATTTATGTTGGTATCTAGCTAGATTTAAGTACATCTACATCTACTAAAGCCGGAACTATAATTATATGGAACTCCACAAGAAGGACATACTTTATTAGACTTTTCACTATTGTCCTTCATTTGTACTGATACAATGGTTTTAGTTTTACGTTTTTCTAAGTCTTGTTTTATTAGTTTTGCAAGTTCGGCTTCTTGTTGATGTTTTTGTACTTCTTCTCTTCGACTTTCTTCTTTCTGATCACGAACCGTGTCTTTAGAATTTTGGTGAATTATCCTATTAAGACCTGGTATCGAATCTTGTAACTTCTTTATTTCCCTTCTAATTTTTTTCCTCTTTGATTTATCTTCAGCTTTTCCATAATCTTTTTTTAATTGTGTAATTTTCTTCTTTATGTCAGCTTTTTTCTTTTCAGCCCATCTTAGTTTACTAACTACCATATATCGCTCCCTGCCTAGACTTTAACGCATAAAGCTAAAAAAAACCTGGTAAGAGGTTTCTTTCGTATCTTTCCAACAAAAAAACGAAGGCAACCTTAATTTTCCTACCTTTGTTAAAGGCGCTGTTCGCTATAGGGAACAACCACTCTGCTTCTCTTTCAAATAATATAGCACATAAATGCTCCCAAATAACCACTTGTGAAACATAATCTGAAACGAGATTATTCGAATAGTGATAAGGGATGGATTCTTAATATATACTAGAACTGATTATGTATTTTCCACACAAACCAAACCAATGTTATGCCTATTTTTCAGTACCTGGTACCTGACACTTAATGTATTGACATAAAGAGATTAATTTTTTCAAAACAATATATAATAGTCAAACTTCAAGAAGAAGAAGATAAAAAAGTATATTTTGTGAATTTTATTTTATAAATCTACTATATTATTTTTTGATTAAATGAATAGATGCATAATATAACACTACTTACTGCTATAATTTAACTATAATGGAAATTAATATAAGGGGGATTTGATTGAGTAATTATATGGAATATTTAGAAGAATCATTTCGAAATTTACAGTGGACCCTAAATGATAGTGGTACTCGACCCATTCTTTTTGTAGGTACTGGAATTTCACGCAGATACCTTGATGCTCCCAATTGGGAGGAATTATTAAAAACTCTAATTGAACATAATCCAAACATTAAACATCCAATAGGTTATTTTAAACAAAATAGTTCTAGTCTTCCTGAATTAGCCTCTCTACTTGTTGATTACTATAAAGATTTTGCTTGGGAACAATTTGAAGAAGAAATATACCCTAAAGACCTTTATGAAGGTTCTGATAAGAGCTTGTTTCTGAAATATCAAATCAGAAAGGTATTTGAACGATTGATGAGTGATTTTAATCTAGAGGGACATAGGTATCAATCTGAAATCGAGCTACTAAAAAAACTTCAACCTCATGCCATAATTACTACTAATTACGATAAACTATTAGAGGGGATTTTTCCTGAGCATCAAGTTATTGTTGGACAACAGGTGGTAAAATCTAAGGATGCTACAAAAATAGGAAGGATTTTAAAAATACACGGTTGTATGGAAAAGCCGAATGAAATAATAATTTCAAATGAGGATTATAAGAGTTTTGAAAAAAAGCAAAAATATTTAACTGCTAAAATTCTTACTTATTTTATGGAACATCCAATTATTTTTTTAGGTTATTCCGTTTCCGATGATAATATTAAAAGTATTTTATCTGATATTGTCGGAATAGTCACTGAAAGTCCCGATGAAATTGTGGATAACATTTGGTTCATTGACTGGTCAAAGGATTCCATCAGTCCTGATGAACGACCACCACAGGATAAAAATATTCCACTAGAAGAAGGTAAAAATATAAGAGTAAATTATATAAAGTTAAATTCCTTTGAACCACTTTTTGATAACTTATATCAAGAAGATGTTTCATCGGTAAATGCATTAATAGACTTTCAGGATATGGTTTATAACATCATAAAGAGTAAATCGATTTCAGAATTATCCGTTGATTATGTAACTATGAGAAGTACAGAAAATGAAAACTCATTAGCAGAAAAAATTGGTTTCAGGAAGATTAATCCTGAATTATTAGAAGGTAATCAAAGTGTTACAGTTTTAGGTATTGGAACTATTACTGATCCGGAAACTGTGATGTTAAGGTATCCATATAGATTAACAGATGTTGCACGCGAACTAGGATATGAGCATTTCAACTATGCTAATAGATTAATTGAAAGAATCAGCATTGATACTGGCTTCAATATCAAATCTGGAAACAACAGATATTATTTTGGATTAAGGCATGGAAAATCCATTTTAAGGTTGTATTCAGTGGAAGCCGTCGAAATACTTAAGAAAGCAAAAAATGGCGAAGAGTATATTTTACTAAATGATAACGGTGAAGAAATAAGTATAGAAAGAAATGAAGTAGTTACGGTCTAAACTAAAATTTTCAAAAGAAATTTAGGGATAATAATTTTATTATTATTCGCTAAATTGTAGACAAAAGGCATCCGAATGGACTTATTCGAATGCCTTTTGTCTACAATCTGGAGGATGGTTTTGATAAAAACCATCCCTTTGTAGTAGGTACATTCTAAATTAAATGTAGCTAGGAAGAATTTGTTTAATCTCGTGTTCTGCGTTTTCTAATCCTTCTAACCAAAGTTCAACAAGGTTTACACCATCTATTAATTCAATTTTTAATCCTTCTGCGCATGATTTTGCTGCTGGAGTAAAATAACCAGTGGTAATTACATACCCACCTTAAGCCTCTTGTTTTACCATATTTGAATGTATAAGCGCTATAGGTTCGAATGGTAAATCCCCTTTGTAACACTTTACTTGTCCTAAAAACTTTCCTCTTCTAGTATCATGTTCAAAATCGACGCCAAAATCTCAAGAAGCTGGAGAAACCCATGTTGTTCCACCTTTTGATCGTTTAAACACATCAGCTACAACGGACTTCGGTGTCCGGTACCGACAAAAAACGACAAATACAAAAGGGACACATCAGTGGTGTCTGGCACTTAATTCCGAACCGAATTTTCTTGTTTAATGATATGTTTCACAACATGATTAGAGTTCGGGACCTTTGGCACTCCCCAACTATAATCTGAGAATTTTCATAGTTTGATTTATTTCCTTTTTAATTAATTCATCCTGTGCAAGTTGAGTATGAAAGTGGATTTCATTTTGGTATTTTGGCCATTTCCCTGTCTTTTCTCGTATTGCATAAACAATTTCAGCCTCAATTGTTTCAATAAATGTCATTACCTGCTCTTTTAATGTGGCTTTTGGTAAATAGGATTGCACAGCAGGGAAGTCTAGCACATTTCCAAAAGTAATGAAGTGAGCTTCCAGTTGAGCATAGATTGGTAGGTGATGTATCCATTTATAACTATATTTTCTATTCATCCCACCTTTAATTGTTACATGTGGATAATCTTTAACTCTTGTAGATGAACCCACATAGATAAATTCTCCAGGATTTTGTACTTGATCAACCAGAACATAAATAGCGCCTTCCCCTTTTAGCCAGCTATTATTTTGAAACTGTCTTACTATTTCTTTGCTATTTATTATGCTTTTTCTTGGATTATTAACTAAATCCAAGTCTAATGTAGTAGATATATGTATCATTAATTCCCCTCCATATTCATTATATCTGAAATATAAGTACCTGGTAATGACCAGAAGAATTTAAAGTCATTGACCTAGTGAAAGTGGCTGGAATACCTCGTAGTACGTATTATTATTGGGTAAAACAGATGAATCGGCCAGATAAATATAAGGAAGTTAAGGAAGTTATACAACAGATTTTTGATGAACATACAGGTCGCTATGGCTATCGTCGGATTACATTGGAATTACTAAATAGAAACATTAAATTAGTCATCTATATGAATAAATTTGTAGTTGGTCCACCTAGGTTGCATCGGACATTGGTATTTCCTATCGTGTATACTTCCACAATAGCTGCAACTTTTCAACATGTATACATAATCACTCCAAATAAAATAGACACGGAACTCCGTGTCTTCGATTTATTTAATTCTAATTTTTATTTTCTCTTTTCTAATAATAAGATTATCTTCTTTTTTATCATTAGACATCTTAATAAGACTATATTTTTCTTCATATTCATAACTATTATTCTTATCTAATTTAATTGGTGCCACAATATAATTGTCTTTATAATTACCCAAAATGACAAACGTAAAAATCCCCTTTTCATCTATTACATATTGATATTCCTCTGTTTTAGCTGTAACCCATCCCAATCCAGTAGAAACAGCAATTAGATAAATAAACAAAAAGAATAATATTGATATTTTTCTAGAATGCTGTTTTAAGTTGAATTTTATAAAGGAAACCAAACTTAAAATAATTAAGCAACCGATTAAATACACCAATAAATATTCCTTAAAAAAATATGAAATAACACCTATTACTAAAAAAATAACTGTTGCAATAATTTTTGTTGAAATAAATTGATTTTTGCCAAATAGTGCAATTAATAAAGGTAAATTTCCAGTTATTATAATAGAGAGTATTAATATCACACTTACAAAGCCAAAGCTCTTAAAATCAAGTTCAATAAACATTGTTGGAATACCATAAAAATAATAATATCCTGCTCTGAAACATAACACTAAAGCGCTACATAAAATTGAGAGAACCAATAAATAATCAAGATTGGGTAATATGTTTTTTAATCTATCCAAAATTATTCCTCCTTTCCTTATTTATTTTTCGACAAAGATTGCTAATTCCCTCTAATTACCTTCTTTTTTCGCACATTTGGTCCTCACATAAATATCACGATTAAGGCAATGGTGTCAGGCACTGACAAAAGACATATATGCTTATTTGTCCGCGTAAAAAATACAATTTTATGAAGGTATAAAATTGAAAGGGGAACTATCAAATTCATGGGGCAGAGGGACATTGTCCAACTTTCCAAAAATGGAGGAAGACGTACCTGTCCCCGTTTCCCAATTGCTGATAAGCTCTTTCATATGATTTCTTATATGGCTGTATTAGAAGACATGATGCATATCTTGTATCCAGATGAGTACGAAGAAGATGGGCTATGGTGTCCGGTACCGACAAAAAACGACAAAAAGAAAATCAGGCTATGGTACCAGGTACCGACAAAAATCTATATAATTTACCATTTGATTAAATGGACATAAGAAAAAGAATGACAGTGATGAATTGATTAAGCATTGGTCCCCCAATCCTATTCTTAAAATTAACAACAATTGTTCCTGACAGTTACATATAAAAAGAAGCCCAACACCACCAACCAAAAAGGCAGCATAACGAACACTTTAAATAGATCATCTGCAATTGTACAATTGGAAAATATAATAAAAAATGAAAATAAAACTACTTAATATTGATAATCGTTGCAATTTTTTTGATTTCATTTTTCACCTACTTTCTGATTGAGGTTTTCATCCAAAATAGTAATAATTAACCAGGTAATTCAGTTTAATTGGATCATACCAATACATAGAATATCTATGTATTTAATGGCAATGGACAATCAATGGGAATTCATGCTATTTTTGATTTGATACAAAAAATGTATCCATTATAAGGATAGACACATAGGAGCGATACTAGTGAAAAAAGCCAGTCTCTGTTTTATAGGTGCAGGATTTCATGCATCAACAAACATTTACCCTTCTGCCATTGAAGCGGGAGCAGAAATCCAAGCCATTTCTACTCGTAATATCGATCGTTCCAAAGCTGCTCTTCAACGTTTTGGAAGCACTGGTTCCCCTTACGATGACTATAAAAAGATGTTAGAAAATGAAGAATGTGACGGAGTTGTTGTGGTTGCTCAACCTGAGGATCATCCTTCTCTCGTGCTAGATTGTATCAAAGCCGGCAAAAATGTTTATGTTGAAAAGCCTCTTGGGATGAGTGCTGATGAAGCTGCTGAAATTGCAGACGCTGCTGAAGAAGCTGGTGTTACATTAATGGTTGGCTTTATGAAACGCTATGCCCCTTGTTATACAAAGTTAAAAGAGTTAATTATGGGTGGTAAACTAGGTACTGTGCGATCGTTTCAAGGAAGATTTGCAGTGGACAGCACCTCCTTCTGCAAAAATGAAGAACAATTTATGAAGTTTGCTGCTATACACGTTGTTGATCTGGTTCGCTATTTATTTGGAGAAGTTGTACAAGTAACGGGGTTTAAAAATAGTGACAATGAGTTTATCACTCATAGTATTTCGTTAAAGTTTGAAAATGGCGTCGTTGGTAGCCTTTATTTAGCAGGGATGACGGCTTGGTCGCGTGAAAGTGAAAATATGCTTGTTACGTTTGATAACGGATTTGCTTTTGCTGATGAAGTTAATACGCTTACAGTTCACGAATCGCAAACATTTGATGATCTACCATGGAAATCTCTTAAAGAGACAGACACTGTATATACACCCTCTGCATCACCTATGTCTGGAACTTATAGAGACCTTTATTTACGAGGTTTCGTTGGGGAAATGGCTCATTTTATAGACTGTTGTATAAGTGGTGAGAAGCCTACTTCAAATGGACGTGATAATGTGAATACAATGGCACTCTGCGATCGTATTCTGATTAATTTGCTGTAGGAACCTTTTGTGGGAACAGCCTTAGGGCTATAGCGTCTGGCACCATAAAAAAGACAAAATGGGCATTTAATCCGTGTGGAAAGTACAATGTACTTAATAGAGAGGGAGTCCCAAAAACATATGCTTTTGAGACTCTCTCGTAATAATTTCTATTATTTACCCTTTATCAATCTAAAATGGGAAAGTCACGGAGAGTGCCTGACACTTGAATTTCTAATCAACAACTCTCGCTACCGCATGCCCACAATTTCCACATTGACCGTGTAGACTAATGACTCCTTGGTCTTCTTTTACGGTATAGTTTTGAATATGTACGGCATCAAGACATGACACACAAAATACGTTCCGTTCTATTTGTTTTCGATGAATTTCCGGAATAGAGCGCCACTTTTTAAGTGCGTTAAATGAAACGATTTGACTTTCATTTTCGTACGGAGGTGTTTCCTCTTTTTCTACCTTTTCTAAAGTATCTATCACTTCATGAATCTTAACTTTAACTTTTTTATAGGCAACTTCCTTCCAGGCTCTGAGAATCGTTACTAGCTCCTTTTTCCCTGAAGCTTCTATCTTATCTAAAAAGAGGAAAATCAAACCGCGGTCTCGCTCCTGAAGTGTTTTTACAAATTCATATTCTTTATTTGCCGCTGCCTGCTCAAGCTTACCCAATAATTCATCGGAGTACGTTTCCCTTTCAATCTCCCAACCTTTATCTGTATAGACTAATAGAGGGAATCGATTATCATAATCAATAGCTAAGTATCGCTTAAGAATCATCCAATCAATTTTGGCAAGTATCTCCTTCTGCGATTGTCCCTTTAAAGCTCCGTATACAGGACTCGTATCAAGCTCAAGCTCAAGTAGTTTCTTATCCTTTGAACCGGCTAGAATCTTGGCTAATAGCACTCGTCCACCACTCATGATTAAATCATCAGCTCCACGGAGGATTGTTTTTATTTCAAGGTCAGATAACTGTTTAATTCCGCCTGCGTCTAATTCCACTTTAACTCTATGCACTTTTTTTCTCATGTTGAAATCCCTCTTTATTTTTTAAAAAGATTAAGAAACTTTAAAAAAGCAATCGTATAGCCTTTAACCACTTTCTTTCCAGTCTCTTACTTATTTAATCATATAATACTACAATCATTCATAAAACCCATGATTAACCGGCAAATACTATAAAAAATGACTTCTAACGCAAATAATGGATCCTATGTCCAGGGTCAGGCAAGGTGGTAAATGTAAAAGAGATCCACATTCTTACCCGCTTGAGTAAACGCCAACATTCTACGAATAATTCTTGATGCCTTGTATTTGCCAGGCGATTGGTTGAATACCCGTATCCTTAAGCAAATAATCCGCCTTCATCAAACTTCCTAGGAATGCCTTTTTCCACCATACTTAACAATCTTCACCTGCTGTAAGATTAAGTACAAATTTACCTGGAATATCTCTGCCAGAAGGTTTCGATTCGGTCGATTGTTTATGCTTTTGTAACGTATTTGAGTTTTCCTGATAGGCATCAATTTCTTCAACCGACAATAACGATTCATTTTCCCAGTTTTTAAGAATGCCAATGATATAGCTTAGTTTTCTCTTGTTGTTGGCACAAGCAATATTCATCGCTTTCAATATAACCAGTTTCGGCTGTATAAAGGTAGAGTCATCTAACCACGCTAACAGCTGCTGTTTGGCATTCAGATTCGAATAACCGAATCCGTTGTCGTCCCAAAACTCGATAATTTCTTTGACAGCTTCCTTTTCCGGATTATGAATGCATGGTTTATCCAGGTTTAAGTTTTCTAGTATTGGCATTAACACTATTGGTTGTTTTTCTTGTCCAGATAGGGTTAAAGAAGGCATTAACAAGTCGTAATACTCTTCACTTTCGGTATGTAAGTATGTATCATGGTCATCTTGGTCACTTACTTCTGCCTTACTTGTCGAATCCTCTACTTGTTTACAAAAGGATTGATAGACACTACAAATTTCTCCTTTTGGAATTGATTCCGATACATATTGAATCAGTGATTTATCAACAACCTCATTTAATTCGGAATAAATACAATCCATGATCGGTTTTCCGCCTTTTTGGAGGTTGTATTTCCCCCAGTTTTTAATCGCGAGTTCACGTGTTTCAGGATTGTAACGAATGACCTTGTGATGATGGATGAATCGCTCCATTAACGCATGAACACTCTCAATCGAATAACCCAAATCAAACGCCATTTGTTTCTTTGTGATTTGATAGATTCCAATTTGAGTTGTATTCGGATTCGTTAGAAGATATAGATAAAAGTACTTATCCTCTGGAGACATCTCCTCTAAAACCACTGGGTTCCTCCAAAAATCAACTCTCACCATTCTAAACTTTGCCATCTTCAACCACCCTTTCTATAAAAATTACTCTTCATAGAATATATAGTGATTAAAGACGCAAATGGACATATGCATTTTATTAAACTTGTGCATATTTTCAAAAAGTGATATTTGAAAAACCAGATCAAAATTTTTTTTTCAGCATCTATGTCACGATCATTTTTCTATGCTTAGATTTTTCTCTATCATTGGTTATAAGACTTTTTCTTTTTGTTGTTGTTGTTTTATTTTCTTTTTATTTTTCTTCTTCTTTTTGTCCACGTATCGTTAAACAACTTTTATCGTATCGTTTAATTCTTCCTGTAGATTCGAAATCTATTTGCTACCAAAAATAAAAACCGCTTGGGAAGATGTGTCAGGCAACGAAAAAAAAAGTACCAGGCACACTATATGGACAGTTGTCCATAAGTTGTGCCTAGCACTTAAGTACATGTAGATTAGTAATTAAAACAGGTAGATACCTCTCAAATACCAAATCTTCATATTCAAACTCTTTTAAAACAGCCTCTTATTATGCTTTAGAAATATCAATAAATCCTTCTCCGAACACATCACGAACATCGTGTATAGCGATGAAAGCATTCGGATCAGTTGATTGAACAATTCGTTTCAACTTTATTACTTCTTGCTTACTAATAACAATATAAAGAATTTCCTTTGGGGTTTTTGTGTAATAACCATGACCCGAGTATACGGTTACCCCTCTGTCCATTAATGTAGTTACCTGTTTGGCAATGTCATCCGGTTTATCAGAAATAATCGTAATGGCCTTCTTCGGATTCAAGCCTTCGATTACAAATTCCATCACTTTCGTTCCCACATATAGCATAATAATTGTCAGCATCAACTTTTCTGCACCAATGATAAAATAAGATGAAAAAGCGACGATTAAATCAAAAAACAATAGACCATAGCTAATATTCCATCCTAAAAACTTATGTGTAATCCTTGCTAAGATGGTAGTACCTGCTGTTGTTCCACCAACCCGAATAACTAAGCCAATCCCAGCCCCTATAATGACTCCTCCAAAAATAGCATTCACCATCAATTCATCAGAAGCAATATTCCAACCTTCTGTCAGATGAAGAAAAAGCGAATTAAAAACCACTGCAATAATCGTATAAATCGTTGTTATCTTATTCAAAAATTTATAACCAATCATTAATAAAAATGCATTCAAAATTAAATTGACTAAACCTGGTGACCACTCAAATAAATAGTAGGTAATAATTGTGATACCCGTTACCCCGCCTTCCCCAAACTCGTTCGGAATAACAAATAAATTAACACCTAACGCAAAAAGAAATGCACCAATAATGATAAAAATGATGTCTCTGGTTGTTTTTTTCATACTCTACCTCACTGCTAATAAAAATACTTACTCAGGCACAAACTCTCATCATTATATCGTTTAGCAATTAACTCGTACAGTAGTAGGTTATTTATTAGGATTTAAGTTAAGGGGTAAGATAGCCATAAAAAAAGAGGCCTCCATTAAGTTCACTGACTTAATGAAAGGCCTCTCTAAAAATTTCAAGATGTCGTTTTCTAAAATGATAGAAGACTTTTACCTAGTAGTAGAACATCTGGGATTTATCCCAAGTTAGTACAAATAAGCCATGTTTAAACTGGCTTCTACTTGTCTCCGTCTTCTTTTCTCCACCCGCTCGGAATTCATGTATTAGTTGTACAAAATAAACTCGGATCTAAATTACTAGATGCATCTTTATCTAAAACTAATTGTACATTTGGATGAAGTTTTAAATATGTTGCAGGTATTTTCGACGTAGGTTCATTTTCTAGAACTTCACTAATAATTTGTGATTTATTTAAACCTGAGGCAATTAATATGATTTTTTTACTTTTTAATATCGTCTTAATTCCTATCGTGATTCCTTTTTTAGGTACATCCTTTAAACTGCTAAAATACCTAGAATTAGCAACTATTGTGCTTTCGTCTAAGTCAACTATTCGAGTTGTATCTGTAGCAGAAGAACCAGGTTCATTGAATCCAATATGACCATTAAGACCGATTCCTAAAATCATTAAATCGATTCCACCAGCATAATCTATTTCACGCTCATACTCCTCACACGTTACCTGCATGTTTTTCGTATTGCTATATGGTACATGTACATTTTCTCGCTTCAGGTTTACATGATTGAATAAATTCCTTTTCATATAATAGTAATAGCTTTGAGAATGCTCTTTTGATAATCCAATATATTCATCTAGGTTAAATGTTTTAACACTTGAAAAATCTACCTCACCATGGTTATACATCTTCACAAGCTCTTTATACATGCCTTCAGGTGTACCTCCTGTTGGTAAACCCAAGACAGTATGTTTGTTATTTTTAATCGTAGTAACTATTTGTTTTGCTACATAGGTACTTAAAGAACTGTAATCATCCGTAATAACTATATTCATCCTTTACCTCCATATCCAAACTACTTTACAGCCCCCTTTGTAAGGCTTTCTATAAAGAATTTGTTAAACACTAAGAAAATAACTACTAAAGGTACGGTAGCCCAGAAAGTCCCCGACATAATCATTCCATAATCTCTCACATATGCATCGTTCAATAGCCTTACCGCTACCTGAATCGTGTGAACAGATTCATCTTTTAAGACCACTAACGGCCACATAAAATCATTCCAAACACCCATATACGTTATGATCCCCAGTGTAGCGAATGCAGGCAAGATTAATGGTACTACAATCGTCCAATAAATTCTCAACTGTGAACATCCATCTATTTTGGCTGCTTCCACTAGTTCATCCGGAATGGCTTCTTTTATATATTGCCTCATCCAAAATATCCCAAAGGCACTTACCATCCCAGGTACAATCAATGCCCGCAAATCACTTATCCAACCTAACTTTGTAATTATTACATAGGAAGGAATTAGTCCTAATTGAGAAGGTATCATCATGGTTACTAATATAAAAACAAACAGTACATTCTTCCCTTTAAAACGTAATTTTGCAAAAGCGTACCCTGCTAGTGAGCTTAAAAACAACACAGAAACAGTTACAGTTGTTGAAACTAAGAAAGAATTGTATAAGGCACCAAAAAAAGGAATGGTCTCTAGTACATTTTTAAAATTAATGACGAGATGTTCACCAGGCAGCATTGCTGGTGGAACTCTGTTTACTACATGATTCGGATTTGTTGCAATAACGAACATCCAATAAAAAGGGAATAATGATAGAAGAGCACCGGAAAACAACATTAAATAAAGAAATAGCTTTGTGAATATGTTTGGTTTATTCTTAGATAATTTCTTTTTAATTATCAACACTCTCCCTCCTTCTATATTATTTTCCTAATCTATTAGCGACTAATAGATTAATAACCGATATGATGATAATAATAAAAAATAATATTACTGCCGAAGCTGAGGCCGTTCCAAATGCATTATTCATAAACGCTTCACGGTATAGGTAAAGTACCATTGTAATACCTTCTTCTCTCATTGTTCGCCCTAAGAAAACAAGAGGCTCCGTGAATAATTGGAGGGAACCAATAGTAGAGACAAATACAGTAAAAATAATAACGGGTTTCATCAAAGGTAAAGTAATATATCTAATTTGTTGCCACAAACTAGCACCATCAATTTTAGCGGCTTCATACAATTCATTTGGAATACTTTGCATTCCAGCTAAATATATGATGGTGTTATAACCTACCCATCGCCAGAATACCATTGTAGAAATAGCAACCTTCAATCCCCATTCATTAGACCCCCAATTTATCGGAGAAATGTTGAAGTACGATAAGACTACGTTCATTATGCCAGTTTCTGAGTTAGTATAAATAGTTCCAAAAACAATTGCCACTGCAACAATGGAAGTTACATTAGGCATAAAAATAGAAATACGGAAAAAGTTTTTAAAACGTACAATGGAAGAATTTAAGGCATAGGCCAATAAAAATGCAACGATTAACTGTGGGAGTGTACCCATTAGAGCCATAATGAAAGTATTGGATATTGACTTCCAAAACATCGGGTCATCTAATATAAGCTTGAAATTCCGCCAACCTACATACTGCATTTCTCCTAGTCCATTCCAACGATGAAATGCTAAATAAAAACTGAAAAATATAGGAAAAATACTAAAAATAGTAAATAAAATAAAGAATGGCGATATATACAAATACCCTGTTAAAGACTCTTTTTTTCTTTCTGTAAAATAAGGCATTTTCAACACTTTAGTAGTATTATTTTTCGTTTGTATTTCAGGCAAGCCTTCCCCCTCACTTCCTATACAAAATCAAAATAAGGTTGGTTGCCATAACCAACCTTATTTTGAAGATCCCATTTTATCTTCTTTCTAATTGACGTGTAATCCGATCTAGTGCATCTTTCCATTCTTTTTCAGGATCTTTGCCTTCTGTATTCACATTCTCTAGAGCCGTACCAATTTCCGTGTTAGCAATCGCATATCCAGGTCCTGTGTATGCACTTTTTACTTGCTCAGCTGCTTCAGAGAATAGTTTAGCCGTATTTACTCCACTAAAATACTCGTCAGAGAAGTTAGTAAACGCAGGATTGCTGTAGACGGATGGAGTAGATGGGAATAAACCTTCTTCTGTAAATGATTTAAGCTGGTTTTCTGGTGAGAGTAACCACGAAACAAATGCATATGCTTCATCAGCATGTTTTGTTTGAGACGGAATTCCTAAATAAGAACCTCCCCAGTTTCCTGCTCCTTCGGGTAAGTGTGTGATGGACCATTTTCCTGCAGCATCAGGAGCATTTCCTTTAATGACATTTTGCATCCAAGAAGGTGCTAACATAACTCCAAAACTACCATCATTCATAGCTGTTCCCCACTCAGGAGTCCACATACTTATTTTCCCGACTACACCATCGTTAATTAATTGGATAGAGTAGTCATAAGCATTTTTAATGTACGGAGAATTATCTATAATTAACTCATCTTCTCTATTAAAATATGTTTCAGGAGACTGGTCACGGATTGAGTAATAAATTAAGTTTACGTTATCCGTCATAGGCTTACCAGTTTTCTCTTTAACTTGATTTGCAACTTTTCTAAAGTCATCCCAAGTGCTTGTCAATGCGTGTACTTCCTCTGGATCTGTTGGTAAACCAGCTTCTTCGAATACATCTGTGCGATAATACATTACAGTAGGTCCAATATCAGTAGGAATACCAAATAAGAAACTTTTATCTGCACTCTCAGCATTTGCCCAAGTCCAATCTAAGTAATTGGATTGAATATCCTTTGCCCCTAAGTCATATAAGTTTTCAAACTTATCTTCTGCTTCACGGTACTGATCAATGTAGCCGGCTTCAATCATTGCGATATCAGGAGCACCACTGCCAGCCGAAATTGCCGTAAATAAGTTGTTATGATGGTCTGCTAAATCGGCATTTTGAAAACGAATTGTAACATTTGGCTTAATTTTCTTATATTCGTCTAAAAATTTCTCATATCCAGTACTTCCAAACGTCCAAACGACTAGTTCAATATTTCCATCGGAATCGGAGTCCGAATCGGATTCGGAATTTGTTTTTTCTTTTGAACTACACCCTGCAACTAACAAAATAAATATTAACAAAATTGAGTAAAGTGATTTCTTCGCAAACATAAGTTTTCCCCCTTGGAATACTATTTTTTAAGTGTAAGTATTTTCTCTCCCCTAAACTCCTTTCTGAATTTTACATATATAAGTACTTAATCGATAAGTACAAATATAGAAATTATTAATTTTGCAATACTTCTCTCTTGTTGAATTGAGGTAAATAATCTTTATTTTCTACTAAAATATCTTTCAGTATCTTTTCAGCTAGTTCTACTGATCCGACAAGTGGATGAATGGTTAAAGCTTGCAAAGCCGTTTTATAGTCTCCAGTTACACCAGCAATCACCGTTAATTCCTCATAAGCTTTCACAAGTTGTAATAACCCTCTAATTTGTGGAGCAATCTCCACTCTTGGCTGTATTGGATGTGCACCATCAGAATTAATGACACAGTTCACTTCAACCGCTGCATCATTTGGCAAACAAGGAATTATTCCGTTATTCTTGACGTTTACCGTTTGAATATCTCCTTTATTTGTATAAATAGATAAAATTAAATCTAATGCTGCTTCAGAATAATAGGCTCCTCCTCTTTCTTGTAATTGAGGTGGCTTAATATCTAGTTCAGGGTCTTTATATAACTCGAACAACTCATCTTCTACTCTTTTTACAACTTGAGCTCGAGTTCCAGTAGTCTTAAAAGAATCTAGTTGCTCTTTTAGCATTTGTTCTTTCATGTAAAAGTACCTATGATACGCACAAGGTAGTGCACCAAGTGATGTTAGAAAATTAGCATCCCAACCAAAATCAGGGACATTCTTCATTGTTAACCCACTTGAACTAGATGCTTTCGTTAATACTTCCTTTGTTATATCGTTACCTTCCACCAGAATCCTTGTTGTCCAGTTCAAATGATTGATTCCAATCATTTCTAAATAAACATTAGACACGTCTGTCTCACATAACTTAGCAATTTGCATTTTCGTCCCGATTGGAATATTACATAGACCAATTGTTTTCACATTTGTATGTTTTAAAACAGCTTCAGTTAAGATACCTGCCGGATTGGCGAAGTTTAAAAGCATTGCATTTGGAGCTAAGTCTTCAATATCTTTACATATATCTAATATTACTGGTATCGTTCTTAAGGCTTTTGCAAAACCACCTGCACCTGTTGTTTCTTGTCCGATGCAATTGTATCGAAGTGGAATATGTTCATCTCTTGCTCGTGCTTCTAATAAACCTACTCTAATTTGAGTAATAACGAAATCCGCATCCTTAATGGCCTCTCGTCGATCATAAGTAAGTTTCAAATCTATGGTGCTATTCGCTTTTTCAAGCATTCTCTTTGCTAACGCACCAACAATTTCTAGTTTTTTACGCCCCTTTTCTATATCTACTAGATATAGTTCTCTTATTGGTAAAATGTCTTGACGTTTAATGAACCCTTCGATTAATTCAGGAGTGTACGACGAACCTCCACCAATAACAGCAATTTTTAAACTTTTTTTCACTTTTCATACCCTCCATATTCTTCGAATTTTTTCATGATGTCATCCGTAACAGGAAGTCCTAAATGATCCATCGCTAACATAACCGAACCGTAGACTGGCTCCATATTAGGTATTATTAGCTCAACATCTGATATTTCCATTTTCACAGTGGTCAAAATTGAGTCTAATAAACTTTTATTTTTTCCTTTTTGCAAAACACTTCCAGTTAATACAATTGGAATGGTAGTTTCAAACTTTCCTAGTTTCTTAATGACGGAAATAGCTGCCAAACCTAATTCCTTCCCAGTCTTTTCTAAAATACTTATAGCTAATGGATCATGTTTATCCGCTACTTGATGTAACAATTGTGTTAAATCCGCTGGTACGGAAGTTACATCTCTATCAAGAAAATCTTGCAATAATTCCCCCATACTGTTAAAACCAAAAAATTTAGGAACCTCTTGAGTAAGTAACGATGGTGACTCCCTCATCTCATGGGATCTCACTGCAGTTCTAAACGTTTCTTGAGCCATTGAATATCCCCCAGCCCAATCACCATACAAATATCCAAACCCGCCAGTTTGGGCAGTAGCCCCATCACTATTCCTCCCTGCGCTATTTGTGCCAGATCCGCAAATTAAAACAACACCTATATTTGTGGGCGAGCCTGTTCGCAATCCTTCCATTGTGTCACACACTAAGTCCCAACGATTAAATCCAAGTTTTTCAAGAGCATTGTTTAGGATTGCAAAATCTTTAGGTCTATCAGCTCCCGCTAAACCAAATTGTACAAAACTAATATCATCTATTTTTAAACTAGCGTCTGATAAAGCACTTTGGATGGAGGATTGAATATTATGGTAGGCATCATTAATCCCCACCATTTGGTAATTTCCACAACCAGCTAATCCAAATCCAATCCTTTCTCCTCGTTCGTCACAGATGACACAATATGTTTTACTGCCACCACCATCAACACCCATTATGTAAACCATTCATACACGTCCTTAAGAAAACCTATAGGCTCTCATATTTTTGTAATTGTATAAGTCTATAAAAAATAATAAAACGCTTTCATTTGTTATAACCATTATAAAATTTGGTATAACAAATAGTCAATAACTAAAATTAATGAATTTTCTGCAAAGTTATTTTTGTTTACCAAATCAAGATTTAACTATATAATTTACTCATGAAACTTTTAATACAACCTCAATTTGTTACAACATATTCAAGGAGGATAAAATGAACGATAAACAAGAGGCTTCCCTATACATATTAGTTAAAAATCAAATCATTGAAGCCATTCAAAGTGGCAAATTTCAGGTAGGCGATAAACTTCCAACAGAGATGGAATTATGTGAGGAATATAATGTAAGTAGGACAACCGTAAGAATTGCTCTCCAACAGTTAGTGATGGAAGGCCGTATCAACAAAGTACAAGGCAAAGGCACATTTGTCACAAAACCCAAAATCAAACAATCCTTAACCACAGCATGGAAAGGTTTTGCTAGCCAGTTGATGGAACAAGGTTATGAACCGAAAACTGAAATTATTGATTTAAAAGTTGTACCAGCAGATTTCACGCTCGCTCAACACCTAAAAATAGAAGAAAATGACCCTATTAACCAATTAGTTCGAGTTAGATATGCTAACGATGAACCTTTACAATATGAGATTTCATACATTCCTTGGAAAATTGCTCCTGGACTTATTAATGATGAAGAAGATTGTAAAAGTTCTCTCTTTCAGTTGTTAAAAAATAAATATAATGTCATCATTCATAAAACAGTTGAAGCGCTTGAACCTGTTTTAGCAACAGAAGAAGCAAGTAGTTATATAGGGATTCCCGTAGGATCACCTATTTTTTCACTCGAAACGGTTACTTATAATGATAAGTTAATTCCAATAGAATACTCCAATGCATTATTTAGAGGAGATCTCTCTAAATTTACAATTGAGCGCATGTACACAGAATTATGATAATAAGGTGTGAAACATGGTGAAAAACACTTTTTATAAAATATTAGAGGTAGTCGCTTACTTCTTCTTCCTAAACATGCTCTGGATTCTTTTTAGTTTGCCCGTCATCACTTTATTTGCGTCTACTTCTGCAATGTTCGGGGTTATACGAAAATCATTACAAGAAGAAGAAATAAATCTTAATGCGTTGAAAGATTTCACATTATTGTTTAAAGAGAATTTTAAACAAAGTATGATTATAGGTTTTATTTGGAGCATCACCGGGTTCTCCATATTATTTTATCTTTTTTTCTTACGTGCAATAGAAATAGAAATTTTGTGGGTACTTGTTGTTGTATTAGCAGTTATCTTTATTTTTCACACTGTTTATTTGATTCCGGTTACCGTTCATTACAACCTAACAGTGTTAAAGGTGTTTATGTTCTCAATCATCTATTCATTTAAATTTTTTATTTCCACATTTATTGCATTATGTTTCATAGGAGCTAGCTTCATTATTTTTTATACGTATCCTATGACTCTTTTATTTATCTTTAGTACTTGCGCTTATAATGTTTACAGGACATGTGCAAAGTCATTTAGCAAGATTACTAATATCACTTAAAAACACTATAAAGAGGAACCCCAAGAGGTTCCTCTTTATTAATTTGAAATAATATTCTCCACCTTAACTAGAGTGTCCTCACTTAAAACAATTGAACTAGCCTTCACATTCTCTTCTAATTGCTCCAATTTACTGGAACCAATAATTGCACTTGCTACATTCGGTTGACTCAAAACCCACGCAAGTGCTAATTGAGACAAGGATAGGTTATTTTGCGCTGCAATCTCACTTAAAGCTCCCACCTTGTTTAGCTTTTCTTGTGTTAAATAATTCTTTATATACATATTAATACTTTCTTTTGATGCTCTACTGTCCTTTGGCATTTCACCCTTATTATACTTTCCTGTTAAAACACCTTGTGCCAATGGAGAAAAGACTACTTGTGATATTCCGTGTTTATTAGATACTGGAATAATTTCTTCCTCAATCACTCTATGAAAAAGATTATATTGTGGCTGGTTTACTACAATTTTATCTAGTAAGTATTTATCTGCAACCGAAATAGCTTCTTCTATCTGCCTAGCTGTCCATTCACTAACACCTACATATAAGATTTTTCCTTGACGTAGTAAATCGTCAATTGTACGTAACGTTTCCTCAACTGGTGTTTCAGCATCGTAGCGATGACAATAAAAAATATCAATATAATCTAAATTCATTCTACGGAGACTTGCGTGTACTTGTTCAAAGATGTGTTTACGTGATAACCCTTTGTCGTTTGGTCCATCCCCCATTGGCCAAAAAGCTTTCGTTGTGATTATATATTGTTCACGCGGAAATGATTTTAAAGCGTTAGCCATTACTACTTCGCCTCTACCATTTTCGTATACATTAGCAGAGTCGAAGAAATTAATACCTAGTTCGAATGCTCTATGTATAATTTTTGATGCAACATTTTCTTCGACTGATTTCCCATATGTTAACCAACTTCCTAAACTTATCTCACTAACTTTTAAACCAGACCTTCCAAGATTTCTATACTTCATATACGATTCTCCTTTTATGGTAATCTACTAAACGTTTCTATGGATAAATTTTCTGCTTTGTTTTTTTCAACATACCCTTTCATCAAATAAATTAATATTGCTGTTCCTAAGCATAGCAACCCCGCAATGCGATAGAATACAAAAACATTCCAAGTGCTTACAATAACACCACTTATGATACTTCCTGACATACCACCTAACCCGTTACAAACTGCTGAAAAAACAGATTGTCCTGTAGCTTGGAACTCTGTAGGAACTAGACTCTTTACTAATCTTATTGCACCACTATACCAAAAACAAAAAGCAATACTAACTAATGGTTGAAGTAGGATCCATGCCCAAATTGTATGAAAGTAGCCTAACAATGAAAAATGAACCGCAAAAACAGATACTCCGATTATCACTAATGTCCAAGGAGTAACTTTCTTAGATAGTTTATCAACAAATATAAAAACACCAATCTCTGGGAACACCTGTAATAGCCATGCTGTTCCTAACAATAAACCATATACATGTAATTCATTTAGCCCAATAGAATAAAATGTTGCATTACCTTTTATTGAAATAGCTGTAAATAATAGCGATACTAATACGATAAACATTGGACCTATTCGAAACACGTGTAGAAACTTACTAATTGCAAAGTTACTTACTACTGATGAATTTTGTTTTTTAGGTAATTTAATGAAAAGGACAAACGCTAATGTAACAATTAAAAGGCCCAGGTGGAGAATGTATATTAAATTCCCTAGAAAATTGCTTCCTAGAAAAACAGCAATACCAAATCCTATTGACCCCCACAATCTAATTCTTCCAAAGGTTTCAGTAAAATTAGTAACTACAAGTGTGTCAATTAATGTTGCTATCGGACTCTGGAAAATAAAATAAATAGACAATATTAGTAACCAAGTTGCAGAACCACTGGCAAATGGAAAGAATACAGTTGCTGTCATTGTCCCGATTATAGATATAATCAACACAAGCTTAATACTATACTTATCTGAAAACCACCCCCATATGGGTTGCATTACCATCAAAGTTATGGCCCCCACTGCCATTAAAAAGCCCACCTGCTTCGCATCGACAGTTCTACTTACCAAAAGTGGAAGATAAGGGATTAATATTCCCATTGAAAGGTAATAAAAGAACATAATAGTGATCAACATTGTTCGTGGATTTCTATATTTAGTTAGTAAGTATTTCATACTGTCCCCTTTTTTGTTATTCGAATAAAAAGTTGTTATTACAAATAATTTTATTGTTATTACAAATTATAGTCAATATATAATTTGAATATTTAAAAATGCATTTCGGCTTGCGTCTTTAATTTCATCCTGAAATTATCTTTTTACATATTCCTACCACTACTTGGTGATGTTCGTTTTCGTTATATTCTTAAACCGTCTAACATCCAAAAGTGAGCAAATTTTAACAACAAAAGACCACTCCCTAATTTTTATTAAACCGTTCCATTTTGAGGTGCATATCCTATAAATAACAATAAAAATGGCGTGTGAACTGACAACAGTTATACACGCCATTCTTTTATTCTTTAAAGAGCTTTTGACATCGTAAATCCGAGCATGTCTTATTAAACAAAAGCCATCCAATAGTTTAAGGACACCTCTTCACAAACTTGGATAAATTACTGAATTTGTTCCCACATTTTTGAGAATACATCCTCATTCATCTGAAAATAAGCACTCATATATCCATAATAAATATACCCATCTTTAAGAAGAGTAAGATTAACTGTAGAACCGTCATTCAATTTAATACTTAATTCCCTAAATTGCTCGTCTGTTCGTGAATTTCCTATTGGGTCTGAATTTTGACCACGAAGGAATGGTTTTGCCTTAATTAGCTCTGCAACAAAGGTATTTAATGTTTCGAAATCTGTAATTGGTTGATAATTTTCAATACTGTTATTCCAATCGCTGAATGTTCTATATTTTGCAGAGGATACGCTACCTACCATTTTTAATTCACCAAATACATCTTCGCCACTATTTATTGTCATTCCGTTAAGGTTTTCATAAAACTCTGCATACCCCTTACCATCTTGTTCTTGGTAAGTCATAACCCTAAAGTCCTTATCGTATCCTTTTACAGAATAAACATCTGTTTTTCCAATCGTCGAAGCGAACTCTTCATCATAGGCTTTTTGTTCACTCCATTCATCTATTGTTCCTTTAGTAGTTCCGAGTTTATCACCTATAATAGCTTTTGCATCTTCTGTATCTATCACTGTCCTTGTTTGGGTATAAATTTTACCGTTATATACAATTAAGCCAATCATATCCGCACTTGAATTGTCCTCGGGTAATTGAATAGCAGGGATTTCCACACTTCCATCTTTATTAACAACGAGTTCAGTTTGATTACCAGTTGTATTATCTGGAGTACCGTTATTAAATAAGGTGAATGTTCCAAGAGACACAAGTAAAGCAGCAGCAATACCGAAGCCTTTTAGATTAAATCTTTTTCTAGCACTTTTCATTTCTTCCTTTGCTTGAGAAACCCCCATTTTACTTCTTTCACTAAGTTCCTTGGGTATATCAATTTTATTAATTTCTTGTTTAATCTTATTACTCATAAAAATCATCTCCCTTCAAATTTTTTCGTAATTTGTCTAATGCTCTATATAAAACTGTCTTTGCCGTACCCAAGGGAATATCTAATGTTTCCGATACCTCTTTGAAGGTTAACCCTTGGTAAAATCTTAAAAGAATAATGCTTTTTTCGTCTTCATTTAACCGTTTGATTAAGTCGCGAACCGTTATTTCTAAATCAATATCTTCGTTTATATCGTCCGAAAAATCCCCCTCAAATTCTGGCTTTAATTGAACTACTTTTTTCTGTTTTCGAAGTAAATCTAGTGAACAGTTAACCGCAATTCTAATTAACCAAGTTTTAAAATATTTAGGTTCTTTTAAATTTTTGATTGTTTTGAATGAACGATATGCTGTTTCTTGAACCACATCCAGTGCATCGCTTTGATTTTTCACATATACAAAAGCCATTCTATAAATTTCTTGTTCATATTCCTGGAATAATGCCAAAAATGCTTTATCATTACCTTTTTGAGCTTTCTTAACTAATTCTAGCAATCAATAGCCACCTCCCATTTCACTTATTAGACGTGCAAATTGTCCGTTTGGCTTTAATTAATTTATTTCAAAAAAAATAATCGCCCTTTAAAGGACGATATATTGCAATTCTTTGTGCGGGAGTTAGTACTGGGCATATTTAGGATTGATTGTTCTCCAACAATCTAAGTGAACCTTTGCAATTTCCTTGCGCATCTGATAATTCTGCTTTTCTAATGATCCTTTGTATTCGCCAACCCCTCGCTGATCTAAAATAGTTTATTTTACAGCTTCATCTTTTTGGATAAAGCTTAATAAATATTCCCTGTCTTCTGGAAATGTTAATTCTAATGTTTTAAGCGATTCTAATGATACCCAACGAATATCATAAATAAGCTGATCGGGGTCTTGGATTTTTCTGCTGCCACCAATAACCTTAACTAAAAAGTAATGGGCCTCATAATTTAAGTCATGCTCTTCGTAAAATCCTTTTTTAATTTGTAACTCCTGAACAATGTTAACTAAATAACCTGTTTCCTCTTCTATTTCTCTTTTACAACAAACTTCAAACGTCTCGCCCTTTTCCAGACCTCCTGAAGGAATCGACCAAGTTTTGATTTCTTCTGGTGTACCTTGTAGAACCATAAGAATCTCTGATTTATCATTTATACAGACTCCAGCTGAACCATACCAAGTTTTCAAAGAATCACCCCATACATTATCATTAATGAAACTATTCTGTTTTTTTATGGAAATTCCTTCTAATTAATTTAATGGTCCGTGAAGGAAGGGTATATATTGTTTTTTGTTCAAATGTCAGCTTTTCCTGGCTCTTGTAAGTCCACACTAGAGAAAAAGGTTTCAGGCACTCGCCGTAGACAAATGTCCACATCGAGTGCCTGAAACCGATTCTTGTATGTGCTTAATTTGGATCTGATTCGTGTCAGAGTTTACACTAAAGCCACCTTCCCATTATTTACTTAATTTGATAACTGCGGTGCTTGTCACCACTTGGAGCATTCTAACCACACCAATAACAAAGAACACTAGCATGGTGAATAGGATTACGCTTACGATATCTGCTTGGACGCAGTAAAAGAAGCTCCAGGATGGTATTTTTAGTAAGGTTGGTGCAGCTATGAATAATACGGGTGGGACGGTTATTTGTAGGATCATGGTGATGATTGAATATTTTGTTATGGGTTTTGTTTGCTTTCTATTCTTTACGATCCTTGTACCATACCAAAGCAAACCTATGAATAGGAAAGCAACAATACTATCAAAAATTAGATAGTATTTGGTAAAGCTCTGACTGTGCTCTTCAAGGTACTCTTTGCCTGAGAGCATGCTAATCACACCATCTGTACTGATATGAGAATCGCCAGGTGCGAATCTACCCGTATTCGTATTCGTTAAGATGACGATACCCATTTGTTTTTCAGGGAGGATATACATATCTGTTCTTGCTACCGAAGGTAAATCTCCAGAATGTCCGACCACCCTTGTGCCCTGAACTTCTCTTTCCCACCACCCCATTGCATATTGACCAAAATATTCATCATTTAAAGTCATCTCTGCAACCTTAGATGGTGTCTGCATGGTCTGAACTGCTTCTTTTGAGACGACCGTTTTCCCTTTCGTTTCCCCTTGATTCATATACATCAATAAATAGTTACCCATGTCTTCTGCACTCGAAACCATATAACCGCTAGCTAAAAAATTCGGTAAATCACTTAGAAGGGACTTTGTTGGTAATAACATACCGAACCATGAAGTAAAATCTTTAGATAAGCTATGTTTCTTCGCTTCCTCTACAGAAGTGTAGGAGTCATTCATGTTTAATGGGGTTAAAATCTGTGTTTCAATATAATCCGCTAGCTGTATCCCTGTTACATATTCAACCACTAGGCCTAAACTGACATAGTTTAAATTGGAGTACTCAAATTTTGTTCCTGCTGGTTGAATTGGGTCCACTTTTTTCATGAGTCTTACCGTTTCCTCTAATGACTTGTTCATTAAATCCTTCCCAATGACCACTTCAGATGGAAGTCCACTTGTTTGATTTAATAAATGTCGGATCGTAATACTCGCCGCTGCCTCTTTGTCTTTCAGTCGAAACCATGGAATATATCGTTTGATAGGTGCATCTAAATCAACTTTTCCTTGATCGACCAGCTGCATAATCGCTAAAGCTGTAAAGGATTTACTTAAAGAGGCAAGCTTCATCGGCGTGTTTGTTGTCAATTCCCTCCCAATATCCGCCTTTCCAAACGCCTCTGAATGAACGATTTCCTCCCCTTGAACAATCACATAAGCTAATCCGGCAATGGCCTGCTCCTTCATCTGCTTTTGTAAATACGTATCTATGTGTTCAAATTCGTTACTTTCTTTCTTGGCTTCTACAAGTTGCATGCCTAAGTTACCATTCATAAAAACTAAAATCGCGCATAATAAAATGAACATTATTTTTTTCAAAACTTTCATCCCCTTTTTGTATCGTCTATCACATTATCAAATAGACAAAGGGGTATTAATAGTGACTGCAGTCATATTATGGAAGACACTCGGAAAGATATGACTGCAGTCATATATGCTCAAGCTATATGACACCCTCATCCTTTGCTTTTCGGGCGACCTTTAAGCGATCATGTAACTCAAACTTTGCATAGATGTTAGAAATATAATTTTTTACCGTTCCTTCTGATAAAAATAAATGCGCCGAGATTTCGGCATTGTTCATTCCTTCGGCAAGACAGCGCAATACTTCCGTTTCTCTCTCGGTTAACCCATAATCCTTAGCTGGACTTCTCTTATGCTTCGGTTCATTCATCTGATTTATTAATAAAGTAGCAATTTCTTTTGAGATGAAAGTCCCTCCACTGGAAACAAGCTTTACCGCAGATAATAAGTCAATCGGATCAATAGCCTTTAAAAGATAACCTTCCGCTCCGGCTTTTAATGCTTCAGTGACAAATTCAATCTCTTGGAAAGTCGTAAGAATGATAATCCGAATTTCCGGCCATCTCATCTTGATGATTTTTGTGGCCTCAACTCCATTCAAGACAGGCATTCGAACGTCCATTAACAAAATATCAGGCAGCTCTTTTTCACAAAGTTCGACCGCTTTTTCACCATTTTCCGCTAATCCAACTACCTCTATCGCATCATCTAATAAAAAACTGTCATGTAATCCTTCACGAATCATTTCCTGATCATCCACGATGAGCAATTTTATGGTTTTCATCTATTAATTCCCCTTGAATTGGTATAGTGCAAATAAGCTCCATGCCCTCTCCGGATTCAGCTTTAATCTCTAGGTTGCCATTAAGAGCTTGTAGTCTCTGTTTCATACTATTTAAACCGAATCCTAATTGAATGGTATCAGTGCCTTTTCCATTATCAAGGATCGTCAATGACACCTGTTCTTTCTTATAATCTAACTTCACATCTATCGTTTGAGCATTTCCATGCCTTTTTGCATTGGTCAATGCTTCTTGAAGACAGCGCATCAATGTGTGCTCTGCATGATGGCTAAGGTCGTGCTCCAATCCGAAGTATTGGAAGCTTACCTTTGTTCCTGTATTCATAGAAAATTCATTTGATAAGACTGCCAACCTGTCAATGAACGATCCTAACTCCTCCGTTGCATCTGCCATTCCATGAATATTTTTTCGTAGATCCTCAAGACTCTTTCGCGTCAAATCCCTTAAAATCAAAAGCTTGCTTTCTGCTCTTTCCTTATCGGAGCGCTTTAAATTCGCGATCACACCGTCGATACCAACTATAACTGAGGTAAACGTATGACCAATCGTATCATGTAATTCACCCGCCATACGGTTCCGCTCTTCTAACAAGGTTAAACTCTCAACCTTTTTGGCATACTGCTCTAGCACCCGTTTCTGTTCCTGATTTTCATTTAATAACACAACCATTCGATTAAAACTGAAGCCTACACCGAGCGCAATCACATTGTTTAATAGATGTGTGAGCAAAACGACTACAGATTCACTGTTAAAAAAAAGACCAATAATGGGGATGATTAAACCAATACTTGTAACCCCGTACCAAATTTTCCGATGTGAAAAATATAAGCCCATACTAATCATTGGAATTAACATCAAAGAGGAGTCCGAACCCACAAACAGTAACAAAAACCCGTAAAGACTACCCGAAAATAGGAACTCAGCAACATAGTAGCTTGGGAGCGATAGATTCGTAGGGAATAAGAAAAACTGTGGAACGAGAAAGGCAAGGAACACCCAGAGTAACAGTCCCCAAAAAGGTATCATCCCATCATGAAAGTCAGCATTGCTTACAAAAATCATCACCCACAATAATAACCACAATACTCGGATTCCACTAAAAACCGTATCTACCCATGTCCAGTTTGTATGTTTATTGCTCATCTATTAGTCTCCTAATTAGTTTAGTCTGAGTGTTATTTAAGCAACTTCACTTATTGGTCTATTTTACCATTTTTTATTTGTCTGGGGGTAGTAATATTGAAGGGTTTTGGGCTGAAAAAGTGATAGTAGTTTTTTAGATGTTGGGAGATGGGAACGAGGAATAGGTGGGGCATTGTTTCAATTCAAAAAAATGGCGGGACAAGGAACCTGTCCCCTTGTTCCATTGTCTGCGTATCGTTAAACAACTCACAACGTATCGTTTAATTAGATTCGAAATCTATTTGCTACCAAAAATAAAAACCGCTTGGGAAGATATAAAATCCCAAACGGTTTAGTTTGACATGTTCCAATTTTGAGGTATTAAATCCATCAATACCATAAAAAACAGATATCATCAAAGTTTTGGAATGTTCCTAGTGGCTTTCCTAACTTTAATCATAACAATCATCTATTTACTCCCGTATTGTCCTCATCGCAAATGAATTATCTCCATAGGTACTATATTCTACTGGGCGCTCCCCTTTTATTTCTGGAATCGAGTAGGAACGGTCCGCGACTATCCATTCAACCGAATCATTTGCATCAACGGTTACCTGTACATTCACTTCCCCCAGTTGACCGACAATGTACGTGAGTAGAAATGGTTCGTCTTTTGAATATTGTTTTTTGGTTAATTCTATTTTCTTATGATTAATAAGCAGTTGTGAAACCTTTAACTTTGATACTGACTGCAAAATCATTTCTTCTGCCTGACGATTGGTTTTTAACAGATATTCAATTGTCCGCTTCCCGGCTTCTACTTCATCTTTTATGACGGTTACACTAGGTGCTTTCATATTATAATGATCTGCCTCGGCATACTGTACATCCCATTTGATTATGGGAAAGAATTCAGAAGTATTACCCTTCTTTATATCTTCATTAATATAATTTGACGTATAGTCATCTAAAGGATGTCGAGCTACCCAATATGCTTTATTGGTATCTTCATTCATGAAATAGCTGATATCACTAGCTTTTTGATGTTCTGATGTTGGCATATTATGGATGGTAATGCTATTAACTAAGATGAAAAGGATTCCCACTGTTAAAAATTCAGTAGGCATCACCCAATTCGTTTTAATTTTTAAAGTACTAAAGATAGGAATGAGCAACGACCCGAGTAGAGCGACGAAAACCATTAGTACACTGGCAAGTTCCATGGAAGCTAACATATAGATAAGGTAAATAACAGGTATCAAGATCAAGAAAGCAGGAATGGAAAACCCAACAATCACCAGGTGACTTTTCCAGGAGTCCATTTCTAATTTCATCCAAATATTGACCCCGATGAGTGCAAACAGCAACGGCCATGTAAATACGTAGCTTCCATCCGAGAGAAGTATGCTTGTGACTACGACCAGGATTAGCCATGTAAGTAGGGCACCCATCATCATGCTACCCACTTTTGCCTTCTTATTTGTCAATCTATATAGAATATTTATAAAAGCAAAAACGACTAATGAAAAACTTATTAAGTAGGTAGTCCCGATTGTGTTATTCGTTCCTAAAATCCATTGTTTCTCAGAATATAGGAATGTAAGTAGACTCCATAATCCTAATCCAATCAAGAAAGAACCTACTAATCCTCCCAGATTGACTAGTAAACCTCCTAAAGTACCACGTATGGTAAGTTTTTTACGTTTATATCCATGTACCATCGTAATAGCAAATAAAATAACAACTATAAACATAAACGGAATCACAAGTTGATCCGAATAGGTAATCATGAAAGAACCGAAAATATTAAAAAAAAGTTGATTCCCTTTTTTTGCTTCCGTTAAATCTAAGTTTCCAAAATGCTTTGTAAGACTTATCATATATTCGCCATGATGCTGAAGACTTTCTTTGCTCAATTCTTCCAAATTATCGCTTGTTGTATGATAATGACCAACACCCTCACCAAACGCAAAGTTCAGCCCGTTTAACCCAGCTTCTTTAAATACAGACAAATCCGTATCATTAGGCATTAGTTTATATAAATTATAGATGAAGGAATGTGATACAGGCGTTGGTGCGGCTTTAACAAATTCTTTTACAAGCCAACCATTGTTATCACTTGTTTCAAACATAAAGGCAGGACCTTCGTTTCCACGCGCTTCAAAATTCAACACTAAACCAACATTCTGAACCCATGGATGCTCCTCCACAAAGGCTTTTGCCCCTAGCAAGCCATTTTCTTCTCCATCCGTTAGCAGGATGATGATGTCATTTTTCAATGGTTTGTTTTCCTTTAATGCTCGAACTGTTTCTAAGATTGCAGCTACTCCAGCCCCATCATCTGCTACACCTGGTCCCCCCGCAACCGAATCATAATGGGCGACCAACATAATCGCTTTACTTGAGTTTGTGCCATCAATTTTCGCAACAATATTCTCAACCGTTCCACCCGCTACCCAGGTTCTAGGTAGATTTAAAGAATTGACTTTTTGGATTTCAGGGGTTAATCCTAAGGTTTCAAGCTCCTGAACAAGATAATCTCTTACTCTATCATGTTCCTTAGAACCTAGAGGATGTGGTGAAATGGCAAATTCCTTTAAATGCGAAAATGCTCTTTCAGCAGAAAATTCAGTTGTTGCACTATCACTTGAAACCACCTTAGGTGATTGCAATTGTAAAAGACTAATGACAATTGCACCTATGATAATAGCAACAATCATATTAAATAAAAGTGCAGACTTCTTTGTGTCATCTCTTAGTGGTCGTCTTGTTTCAGTGGATGTAACAGTTTCCAATCAAATCCCCCCTTTATATGGTAAAATAAACGATTCCTACCAATAAAGTATATATTACCCATAATGCTTTAAAAAGAATTTTCTGAAAAAACATAGGAAAAATGTACTATTTTCCATGTAAAGGATATGGCGTCAGGCACCATGAATAGACAAAATAGGCATTTTATCCAATACGAAGGGTTTGGGGCTGGAAAAGTGATAGTAGTTTTTAGATGTTGGGAGATGGGAACGAGGAATAGGTGGGCATTGTTTCAATTCAAAAAAATGGCGGGACAAGGAACCTGTCCCCTTGTCCCACCCGTTTAATAATCACTTTAATAAAGACATTTTGAATTGGTCAATCGGTATTTCCAGATTAAGAACCATCTTAATCATTTCAATCTTTTCCTCATTAGATGGATCTACCCTATCGTTTTCGCCTCTTGGCTCTGCAATTTCATCATCAGTAATTAAAGAAACAGATTCAACATTTCTCTCTTCAGATTCTATATTTCTCTCTTCAGATTGAACATTATCAAGATTACATTTAGACTCGGTAATTAATGTTTCCCATTGTTCATACAAGCTAGTAGCTTCATGATAATCTTCCATACTCGCTTCAACTTTTGTTTCTAATTTATCTTTTAGTTTTCGGCATGTCTCTTCCCATTCATTTAAGCTTCTTGTATCGAAAAGTTTTGTAAATTTAGGTTTCATGTTTTCCCAATTTTGATATATGTTATTACACCAATTTAACAAATCTTCACGATATTCATTTTGATTTACATTTTCCATAACACATTCACACTCCTAGGTTTTAGTTCAAATTGACCACAATGGCATTCTATGTAACCAAATTGTCCCAGGAATAGGCAGATACCTATATAATTTTTAGAAACTTAATTGATTAGAGATCAACTCATCTTTTTCAATGTAGGGTGTACGGTACTATCTAAGGACATTTGTTTTTGTGGCAGGCTATTTATAATCAGAACAAGAAACATGTTTACGCAATAAAACAAGGACTTATTTCCATACGAACCAAGATCAAATTCCAGCGTGTCAAAAGCCAAATAACATAACTATAAATTCATTAGAGGTATAGAGTGAGTTTAGATTTTGTTACCAATTCTACCCCTACGTATAACAGTTATTAAAACTATTCTTCAATATTTGCGATATACAGTTTGTTCATTAACTTGAATTGCAATAACCTTTTCGACACTTTCATCGCTTACTTTAAAAATTTTATTCGGATTTTTATATGGGTTTTGGTCTTCTGAGTAAGAAACAATCTCCAGAATTTTAGTAACCTTTCCTATTTGTTCTTCAACTTCGTTAGTAGTTAAAACTTCATCAGTCATTAGATAAGTAGAGTTATCCATTTTAATTTCGGCTGGTGTAAGGTTAGTAAATTCAGCATCGCTTAAATTGTTTGTATTACACCCTGAAAGAATAATAGAAATGAAAATTAAACCCATTGTTAATACCCTTTTCAAGGTAATCACCTCTTTCTTGTGCGTTTTTACAAAACCTTCAAATAATGAATTATTGTGAATAATAATTCCTGGCATTCGATTATAAAAGATAACCCATTTCCCCTTAACACAGACCTAAGTTTAGGTAGAGAGGCTGTCCATGCCGTAAAGGTTTTATTCTTACTTCTTCCTGCACAAACCTTACAAAAGTATATTTGCACTCTTCATGCACTCAGTCCGTTTAATACTCTCTTTTAAATAATCAGGAGCATTAGGGTGTTCAAATACTTGTTGAGCTGTCATCCAAGTCACGGCCTCAACTTCATCTGGACTTTTTGGAACAGCTTCGCCGGATTCATATTCACATAGAAAGACAATATCAACCACATTTTCACCTGAATCCGTAACAAATGATGTACTATGTATGTATTTCAACTGTTCTTTCACTTTTACATTTACTTCCTCATAGATTTCACGTTTTACCGTTCTTTCTAATATATCTGATGAATTCCCCTCTTCTTCCACCTTACCGCCCACAAGTGCAAGCAACCCACCTGCATGTTCCTCTTTTTTACTTCGTTCAATAATCAACCATTTATCATCTCTAAAAATAGCACCTTCTACATTTACGATAAACATGATATACCTCCCAAAAGCATAATTTACTTAACTTGTTTTCAACATAATCTTAATTATTCAAATCCTGCGACAACCGGATCATATCTCTACACCAGATACCGTTTTCAAAAATCTTTTCCTCATAGTGCCGTATGAAAAAATCACGATCAACATTGGTAATCCTAAATCCACATTTTTGATACAAAGCTAATTGTCCAATACTTGAATTTCCCGTTCCAATTTCTATCGTTATAAAACCGCCTGCTTTTGATCTTTGAATCGCATCCATAAGCAACTGCTTTCCAATCCCTTTTCCTTGTTCATTCTCAGAAACAGCGATATTAACGATTTCAACTGTCCCTGGTCTTGTAGGCAGCAATACATACACACCAGTTATTTCATTATTTTTTTCACCTACATAACATACTCCTCGGTTCAAATATTCCTCTATTAGTTTTTGAGAAGGGTCAGCCAGTAGCATTAAATTGATTGGGGGTTCTTCATTAACATTCAATTCTCTAATCTTCATTGTGAATCCTCCTAAATAATTTAAAATAAGGCTCTGTTAAACACTGTTGTTGAAATTAAAAAATCCTCTTTTTGCTATTGACGGTAACGAATAGACGCTAATTGTTACCATTTTCTCACTTTTTAGCTATTGACGGTAACGAATAGCCTTCAATAATCAACATTAAGCTTTAACAGAGCGTAAAATAAAAAGCATCTACAAGTAGTAGATGCCCATCCATTTTATTTATTAGGGGCATAGGGACAGGTCTGAACTGCACCCCAATTGTTAGTTGTGTCTATCAATTGGGGTGTAGTTCAAACCTGTCCCTCCGAGGAAATCAGCATGGTTTTATATATAAGCGGAGAAATATCTCTTAATGACGAAAAAGCACTGAAATTGGCTTATATAGACGGAGGGATTCCGACTATTAATTTAAAAAACGTCAAAATGGGTCATTTCGCTAAGCTTAAACGGAATTTCTCCGCTTATATCTGCTTCTTAAGCCTCCTCTATACACATTAGTCGGAAATTCTCCGCTTATGATTTCTTGTACCTATTCCATCTTCCCTACTAATTTCGTGGGACATGGGGATGGTACAGTTTACAGGTTTTTCCTCCCACTTTTATTGTTTCATCGGACAAGGAACCTGTCCCTGCGTCCCACCTCCGTACCGGGACGATAAAAAGGAAGGATACTGAAATTCAGCAGCCTTCCTTTTTAAAATGTTTCGTAAATGACAGAACCCGTCTGTGATATATCGTAATCTCCAATAGCATTTATTTCTGACTGAAACTGTTGTGAAGATAAAATGGCTTTTACGGTGCCTATAAGTTTTTCATTATTAGTGTTTTTTAGTATGACAAGGTCGTAACGCTCCGTTATTAATGGAATAAAATCAATTCCCACTATTTTAGCAGCCTTTTCATGTCCTACTCCTACATCAGCTTTCCCGGCGGAAACAGCAGATGCCACACTTAAATGGCTCTTCTCTTCATTAAGATACCCATGAATATTCTTAGAAGGTATATGGTTAATTCTTAGCTGTTCATCCAGCAGGATACGTGCGCCTGACCCTTTTTCACGGTTGATTATGGTAACATGTTCCTGATTTAAATCACTCCATGACTGGATATTTAATGGGTTTCCTTTTTGAACATAAAGACCCGCTTTTCTTGAAAGTAGGTTCAATAAAACGTAAGGATAACCCACTAGAATTTTTTTAACATATGGAAGATTGTACTCTCCTGTATCCCCGTCATACATATGCACACTTACAATATTACACTGACCATTGTACATGGAGATAAGCCCGTTCAAACTTCCCGCATTGGAGCGTAAAATAGGATAAGCATTGTCTTTCTCCATATACTTTCCAAGTATATCAAGTACCATATCTTGACCACTGATAACTAGATGGGAGGGATCCTTGACTTCGGACAAGTAAGTTTCTACAATTGGGACTTGCGAAACAACTGTTTTATTACTTTTCATATAATTGTCCAAGTCCGATGCTTGCATTCTCATTTGCCTTCCGACCCGGAATACAGGCAGTTCACCTTTTTTAACGAGATCATAAACGGTCAGTTTCGATACTTTTAATAGTTGAGATACTTCTTCAATTGTATAAGAAATCTCCATTGTCATATTTTCATCCCTCCATCTTTCATTTTATCTCACTTTCATTTTAAAAAGTGATTTCTTTAACATCTATACTTGTTATAATTAAATATAATTAGCTATATCTAATTATAATTTAAGAAGGATGTGAAATGGTGAAAAAACCATATTTTCTATTTTTATCAATGATCATGTTCGTTCTTATCATGTCTGGCTGCTCAAAAAATGACCCAAGTACAAAGCCGGAAGATACGAAACAAGACTCTCTGAATGAAAAAGTGGAATTGACTGTTTCAGCAGCTGCGAGTTTGCAAGATTCCCTAAATGAAATAACAACGGCTTTTGAAGATGAAAATCCTAATGTAAAAATCAACTATAATTTTGGCGCTTCAGGATCCCTTCAACAGCAAATTTTTCAGGGGGCACCAGTTGATCTTTTCTTCTCTGCTGCTGAGGACAAATTTGATCAATTAGTGGAAGAAGGATTAATCGAAAAGGAAAATGAAATTGACCTTCTTGGAAATGAAATTGTGTTGGTAGTTCCGAAGGATTCCGATAAAGGTATAACCTCATTTGAAGATATTGGCAAAGCAGTGAAAATATCTATTGGCACACCTGAGTCCGTACCAGCAGGAAAGTATGCAAAGGAAACGCTAGAAAATTTAAATATCTGGAAATCCATTGAAGGAAAAATGGTATTTGCAAAGGATGTTCGCCAAGTTCTTACATATGTGGAAACAGGCAATGTAGATGCTGGAATTGTGTATAAAACCGATGCATTGGTTTCATCAAAAGTGAACATTGTAGCAACTGCCGAAGAAAATACTCATGCAGCTATCATTTATCCTGTTGGAATCATTAAAAGTAGTTCCCATATTAAAGAAGCCAAACTTTTCTACGAATATCTTCAAAATAAAGAATCCAAGAAGACTTTTGAAAAGTATGGATTTAAAGGATTGAATTAATTAACAATGACATTAGATTTTTGGTCACCAGTTAAACTCTCACTTGAGATAGCATCTGTATCCATTGTAATTGTAATCGTTTTGGGATTACTAATGGGAAAAGTTATGGCAAATAAGACATTCAAAGGGAAAGCCGTTATTGAAACGATTCTCCTTTTACCATTAGTACTGCCTCCTACTGTTGTGGGGTTTTTATTGATTGTTGTATTCGGTAGAAACAGTCCAATAGGAGAATTGATCGAGTGGATATTTAATCAGCCTATTATATTTACATGGTGGGCTGCTGTTATTGCTTCTACAATCGTAGCTTTTCCACTCATGTATCAATCTGCTAAAACAGGATTTGAATCCGTTGACATTGAGATTGAGAATGCTGCTCGTGTGGATGGCGCAAATGGAATTACATTATTTATGTTTGTTTCTATTCCCTTAGCACTTAAATCCATTATTTCCGGTGGGATCCTGAGTTTTGCAAGAGCATTAGGTGAATTTGGAGCCACACTAATGTTTGCTGGAAATATACCTGGGAAAACTCAAACCATTCCCACTGCAATCTATATAGCTATCGATTCAGGTAATATGGAAATGGCCTGGCTATGGGTAGTCTGTATGATTGGAATATCATTTTTAATGTTGCTATCTGTACACTCAATAAAGTCATGAAAAGTAAACACTAGGGGAATGATGTCACCGACAATAAAACAAAAGCCACAAAGACGATTCTTCTGGCTGGCTTTTACATATGCATTCCCCCCTGAAAATCCAGACGGCAAACAGATTCATTTAGATCAACATAGCTAAAAAAAGGCTCTTTATACAAGTTTGTATAAAGAGCCTTTTTTATTAACTTGCTTTAATATGGATCTGCTTCGTGTCCCATTTGTCTTGATTTATTGGTTGCTTCATCTGCATCTACTGTGCTTGTATGTGAAGTATCCGTTCTAGATTCCATTGCTTTCGCTAATCCATCCTTGACCTGTTTCCCATAATCCTTATCAGCGTTAGTAAAATACTCAATCATTTTATTCTGAATTTCAGCTCGGCAAACACTGAGCGCATCTACAAGATTGCTAATAAGCTCCTCTCTTTCCCAGTCCTCAAAGCTTCTGTAGGTATCACCAGCTTGTCCAAAATTATTGGGACGGTCAATTGTTTCACGAACTAATTTATCATTATAGTGTGGCTCATGGACTTTACCTATTTGTTCGGCTTCCTTTAAGCCGCCTGTAACGGAAGGCTCATAATTCACATGTGGATTTTGACCTGGGGCTGTATCCACATAAAAGGACATTTGCCCTCCTCGCTGATTCGTGGCAACACGTTTTTTAGGTGCATTAATAGGTAGCTGTAAATAGTTAGTGCCTACGCGATATCGCTGAGTATCGGAATAAGAAAAAGTCCTGCCTTGTAACATTTTATCATCTGAAAAATCTAAGCCATCTACTAATACCCCTGTTCCAAAAGCTGCCTGCTCCACTTCATTAAAGTAATTTTCTGGATTTTTGTTTAACACCATTTTGCCTACTTTTAGGAATGGAAATTGGTCTGTTGGCCATAGTTTTGTATCATCTAATGGATCAAAATCCAACTCAGGATGGTAATCGTCACTCATAATTTGAACGCAAAGCTCCCACTCAGGATAGTCACCGTTCTTAATTGCTTCATACAAGTCTTGGGTCGCATGGCTCACATTTTTTCCTTGTATCTCATGTGCTTCCTTTTGAGTAAGATTCTTGATACCTTGTTTCAACGGTTCCCAGTGATATTTGATTAAAACAGCCTCTCCATCTTTGTTAACCCATTTGTATGTATTAACACCTGACCCCTGCATTTGTCGGTAATTCGCTGGAATTCCCCAAGGAGAAAATAGAAAGGTAACCATATGTGTAGCTTCCGGTGTACGAGAGAGAAAATCAAACATTCTTTCCGGGTTACTTAGATTTGAAACTGGGTCAGGCTTAAACGCATGAATCATGTCTGAAAATTTCATCGCATCTCGGATAAAGAATATTTTCAAATTATTCCCGACAAGATCCCAATTTCCATCCTCCGTATAAAACTTTACCGCAAAACCTCTAGGATCACGTGCTGTTTCCGGTGATTCCATCCCGCCAGCCACCGTTGAAAAACGAACGAATAGCGGTGTGCGTTTTCCAGCTTCCTGAAAAAGCTTTGCTCTTGTGTATTTTGCTATCGGCTCATCCCCTACTTTGCCATAGGCTTCAAAATATCCGTGCGCTCCGGCACCACGTGCATGAACAACCCGTTCAGGAATTCTTTCTCTGTCAAAATGAGAAATTTTTTCGATAAAATCATAATTCTCAAGTGTTGATGGCCCACGATTACCTACAGTTCTAATATTTTGATTATCTGTTACAGGATGACCTTGACGGTTTGTTAACGAATCTGAACTTTCACCAGTACCCTGACTAGTAGTATCTGATTGATGATCTTTCAATTTCATTCCTCCATTACTCGAAATCATACTGTTTAATTATTTCCAATTGATTATGTTGTATGTATTGTTATGTAGAGGATAAACAGATAGAAACAAAAAAACACTCATGAATGTTGAATTATCAACATTTATGAGTGTTTAAATTGTTTATCCACTTTTTATCCTTAGGGGTCATTTTATTCAAATTAAATTTCCGCTTTTTACCTCATTTTTATTTGAATAAACTTCAAGAATTTTTTCAATATCATTTGTTTGCACTATTTCACTATCAATCTGTTTATTTACAGAATTACTGAAGAAAGATAATACTCCTTCTGTAACTAGAGGTTGTAAATTTGCATCTGTTATTAATTTTAAACTATCACTAACTTCTTTCATTCTTCTATTTTTGTGAATCATATGCGTTGTTATTAGAGCATTACTAAAAGTAGTGAAATCATTATTGTTCAATGTATTAGAAATACTATCCAATACTTCTTTATTAACGCCATAAGTTTTGGCTGTCATCATCGTTTCTAAAATTAATGCTTCTAAACCTTTCATGAATATACTTCTTAATAACTTAATACTTGATGATGCTCCGTTTGGAAGTTCAACTATCTGACAGTTAAAGCCAAGTTTTGTTAAATGTTGTTCTGTCTCGCTAGCGTGACTTCCTGATAATAATAGTGGAACTTTATATTTTTCAGTTGCAACAGTTCCCATAATAGCAGCATCAACATACAAGCCATTTTTGTCTTGTACCAATTTTTCGCTTATTTTTTTATCCTGAGGAGTACTTGTTGTAAAATCTATAAAGATTGCTTGACTATCTAACTCTTTGGAAAATTCCTTCGCAACATTGATTGATGCCGAACTATTCACTAATGACAAAACAATCTCGCATTTTTGAGAAAGTTTGTCTATATGATAAACAGGTTCTGCACCAATATTAAAAATCTTATCTTCAATTTCGGTTTGTTTTTTTTCAAGTAAAATATCATATACATATACTTTTACATTAGGATTATTTTTCAACAACCCCATTGCAAAAATTTGCCCTACTTCTCCAAAACCAATTATCCCAACATTTACTTTGATGGAAGATTCTACACCTTTTTCCATATCTTCACCACTTTGCTTAAGATCAAATTCTTATATCCTTAATACGAGATACAATTCAACAAATTTATTACATTTCCACATCTTCATTAACTAAACGCTTATTCTTTATTGAAGAAATAATACTTAATATGATTGCTATTATAGAAATAGCCAAAATGGTTCCAGAAATTGGTCGCAAGAAGAAACTTAAAAGATTGCCTTCAAAAATGGTTAATGATTGTATTAGGGTTTTCTCTAACAATTCACCTAATACGAATGCCAATATTATAGGTGCAAGTGGAATTTCAGCCTTTTTAAAGATGTAGCCAAGAATACCGAAAACCAACATGGCACCGACATCAAATAAACTATTATTTAAACTATAGGTACCTACAATGATGATCATGATAATAATAGGGAATAATAATCGATAAGGAATCATTGTGATTCTAGCCCAAAGATTGGCTAATGGTAAGTTTAATAATAATAAAATGGCATTACCAACTAACATACTAGCAATTACTGTCCATACAAATTGAGGCTCTTTCTCAAATAAAGTAGGTCCTGGAGTAAGTCCATGCATAATAAATGCCCCAAGTAATACAGCTACTGTAGGTG
Source organism: Pseudoneobacillus rhizosphaerae (assembly GCF_917563885.1). Classification (GTDB taxonomy): domain Bacteria; phylum Bacillota; class Bacilli; order Bacillales; family Cytobacillaceae; genus Pseudoneobacillus; species Pseudoneobacillus rhizosphaerae. The sequence continues at coordinate 16,213 of NZ_CAKJTG010000016.1, read as the reverse complement.
AACTAGGGATTCCCAAAGTAAATAAAGGAATTAATGCTCCACCACTGTAAGAGTTATTAGCTGTTTCTGGGCCTGCCACTCCTTCTAATGCCCCTTTACCAAATCGAGACGGATCCTTTGCGAGTTTTTTCTCCATTGTATAACTTAAAATAGTAGGGATAACGGAGTTTGTACCTGGAATTAAACCGATAAAAAATCCTAACATACTACCTCTACCAATTGATTTCATGGTTGGTTTCCATTCTGACCTTTTTGGAAATAGTCCGCTAACCTTTGGCGGTCTTTCTGCATTTGCTCCTAAACTTTTCTCTGCATTTATAAAAAGTTCCGATAATCCAAATAACCCCATTGCTACAGATACAAAGTCTATTCCACTCATTAAACTTGTTTGGCCAAACGCAAAACGAGTGACACCTGTATTTAAATCAATACCAACAAATGATAGAGATAATCCGAAAAGGGCTGCTACTATACCCGTTATTAGTGACTTGCCCATTAATCCAATTAACAAAGCCAGTCCCATAAAGACAAGTGCAAAATATTCTGGGGGGCCAAATTTCAAGGCCACTCTGGCTAAGGCAGGTCCTATAAGTACCAACCCTATAACTGAAACAATGCCTCCAATAAATGATCCAATTGCTGATATGCCTAATGCAACACCAGCCCGCCCTTGTTTGGCTAGAGGGTATCCATCAAAAGTTGTAATCAAGGAGGCTGCCTCACCAGGTGTATTGATAAGTACAGACGTTATGGTTCCACCGTACATTGCTCCATAATAAATACCTGCTAACATAATAATGGCTGGAATTGGATCTAAGGTAAATGTCAATGGTAAAAGTAGGGCTGTCCCCGCGGTTGGACCAAGCCCTGGCAAGACACCGATAAACATCCCGAAGCTAACTCCTATTAAGCAAAATAGTAGATTAGTCCAAGTTAAAGCTTCACCGAGACCTGAAAGTAAAAATTGAAGAGATTCCATAGCTGCCTCCTACCAACCATAATCATTTACAGGTAATGGGATTCCTAATAATTGACCAAATAAACCAAAAACAACTAGGGTTACAGTTGTTGCCAGTCCTAAGCTCCAATACCATTTATAACCACGGCTAAATAATAAAAATAAGGTAATGATACCGGTAATTACAAATCCTGCAAACTTTACTAAAGCCATAAAAAGAATTAGAGAAAGAAAAGTTACAAGTACATTTACGAATCCTTCCCCTTTTGGAAAAACATCTTTAATTAAAATGATATCTTTTTTGAAAGCCATTACTAAATAAAAGACTGAAAATAAAAGTAATAATCCACTCGTCCAAAGGGGTAGGAAACCAGGACCAGGTCCAAATTGACTTTTATATCGAAGTTGTAATGAGAGCCAAAAAACTACACCACTAAATACAAGAAAAAACAATGCCACATATACCCCAAGTTTTTTCAAAGCAAATTCCCCATCCTAATCTTTAATTAGAAGCCACAAGGATAGGAAACCCATCCTTGTGGCTTATTCAAATTACCACCCTAATAAATCGCTAATCTCTTTAATTCCATTTTCTTCTTCTTTTAAAGAGTTCATATAGTCTTCTGAGTTTAGATAGTTAACTTGTAAACCTGTTTCTTGTACTTTATCAATTTGTTCTTGATTGTTAATTGCTTTTTCGAAAGCATCTCTTAGGACTTTCATTTCCTTTTCGCCTACACCTTTAGGAGCTGCATATCCTCTAGCAGACCATGAAACAACTCCATCAAAACCTTGTTCAGCTAAAGTTGGGACATCAGGTAATAGTGGTGATCTTTCATTTGACATTACGCCAAGTATCTTTATTTCATTATCCTTATAAAGGGTCGTAACATCTCCAACGTTTGCAAATAAAACATCTACATGGCCACCTAACACTGCTGTGACACTTTCACCAGCACCACCATTGTGAACGGCATTAAATTTAGTGCCTAGTTTCTTATTTAATTTTAATGATGCAATATGGTCATCGCCTAGTGCACCAGTTGATGTAGTTGTTGCTGTATTTTCTTTTGCATATTTAATTAAATCTTCCATACTATTAAACCGGTCATCATCTTTTCTAACCGCAATTACACCAGGATCAGTAATATGGTTCGCAATTAGTTCGAAGTTTTCTAAATTCTGATCGCGTCCTGTTTCAGGATCCATATACCCAGTCATTAAATTTGGTGTATTAATAAGAGCAATGGTGTATCCATCGGTTTTGGAATTTAGTAATTCCTCCCAGCCGACCCAGCCTCCTGCACCAGGTTTATTTTCAACGACTACAGCTACACCTAATTCCTTCTCAACATACTGCATAAGTAAGCGTGCCCCAATATCTGAGCTACCTCCAGCTGAATAGGAAACAATAACTTTAATCGGCTTATCTGGGAATTTTGCGGATGATTCTTCTCCTGAACTTTTAGTATTATTTGAGCACCCAGCAACAAGTAATAACAAACCTAAAACTACAACAAAAAGCAATTTTACCCCATGAAACTTTTTAAACATACTTTCATCCCCTTTTTAATATTAATTTGAAAAAGTTTTATAAGATTTCCAACAAACACTAAAATTTTATTGAATTACTGTGTTTTTGGAAATTAATGCTTTATCAACCCATGTTCGGTCCCAGTCTAGATTCGCAATTTCCTTTTTAGTCTCCTCTTCTGATGCCAGTTTATTTCGAGAATGAATAAGGAGTTGTTCAGCATCTGCAGGATTTATGACAACGATGCCATCTTGATCACCTACTAGAATATCCCCGGGATTCACGACAGCTCCACCACAATTAATAGGAACATTTATTTCCCCAGGTCCATCTTTATAAGGTCCTCTAGGATTAACTCCTGCTGCATATATTGGAATATCCAAATGTCTTAAGGCATCTACATCTCGTACAGCACCATCAATAATTAATCCACCTAAGTTACGTTTTTGAGCATATAATGCCATCAATTCCCCAATTATAGCATTGGTTAAATCCCCTTGAGCATCTACTACTAAAATATCACCTGGTTCTGCTAAATCTAGTGCTTTATGAACTAACAAGTTATCCCCAGGACGGGTTCTAATCGTGAAAGCCGAACCTAATAATTTTTTATCGTTAAATGGTCTTATTCTAGCATCCATACAAAACATTCGGTTCATATTATCAGCAATTACTGGGACTGGCAGACCTTCGAATTGAGAAATTAAATCAGGAGATGGTCTGTTAATCTTTGTATAAATTCGCATTCCTATATTTGTCATTTTAAATCTCTCACCTTCATGAATTTATTATCTAGGCAACTGGTACATTGACAAGGTTATTGGGATCCACTCCATTTTCTACCTTTCTTATATTCTCAAATGCTATAGCTAGTACTTTTTCTAATGCATCTCTCGTCCCACCTGCAATATGTGGAGTAGCTAATACATTATCAAGCTCTAACAAAGGATTATCTGCATTGACTGGTTCGTGTGCCCAAGTATCAATTGCAGCTCCAAGTAAACGCTTACTTTTTAGGGCTTCTGCTAAAGCCAATTCATTTACAATCTTCCCTCTGGCCACGTTCACCAAAATAGAAGTAGGTTTCATTAAGCTCAATTCTCTTTTACTGATTAAATTTTCAGTAGATGGTAATAGAGGAATATGTAAACTTATAATATCTGCTTGTACCAATAACTCATCTAATGATTTGAATAAAAAACCTCTCTCAGTTTCTTCGGTAGTTGATAGCCTGTGAGCATCATAATATAAAATATTTGCACCAAAGTTCTGGGAAAGTTCTGCTACCTTTTTTCCAATATGACCCATACCAATAATTCCATGTATTTTTCCACTAATTTCATACATGGAAGAACGGTATTCAAACATTTTCCATTCTCCATTTTTTGTTAATCTATCAAGATAATGAAGTTTTCTATACAAACTAAGTATCATCCCAAAAGTCGCTTCAACAACACTTGTTGTGTTAATCCCCACCGTATTTGCTACTTTAATGTCGAATTGATCGGCTGCTAGTAAATCAATATTATCTACTCCACTACCTGTTTTCTGAATAAGCTTTACCTTTTTTGCCTGCTGTAACAATTCTCTTGTAATTGGATAGGAAGCTGTAATTAAATATTCGGCTTCTTCCAATGCATGTTTTTTTCCAATCTCGTCTAAGTCAGTCCAGTAGTTTATATACATATCCTCACTACTATACTTATCTAGAATTTCCCGCATTTCAATTGAAGCGTTTTCAAAATATATGATTTTAATAGACAAATGCTACACCTCCCAATCAATTTGAATATTATAAATTTTATATATTTTCTATATTAAATATTATATTTTGCTATGTAAAATGATTTATATTAATATTAAATATTATAAATATTGCTATTTAGTGGGAGGATTGTATGTCATTTCAATTTATTGATACATTTTTAACTGTCGCCCAATGTAAATCACTTAGTGCTGCAGCAAAGGAACTTCATTGTGCACAAACAACTGTCAGTCAACGAATTAAAAATATGGAGATGGAATTTGGATATCAACTAATAGAACGATCTAAAGGTAAAAAGGAATTAAATTTAACCCCTATGGGAGAAGAATTTTATAAATTGGCAGAAGAATGGAATCGTCTATCACATGAAGCTAAGCTAATACAAACTAGAGGAGAAAAACTAGCAATAACCATTGGTGCAGTCGATAGTATTAACAATTTCCTATTACCAAATGTAATTCAGAATTTAAACAACAACCAACTAAATTTACAATTAACCATTCATACACTGCATTCTGTTCATCTCTATTCAGAAGTTGAAAAGCGACAACTTGATATTGCTTTTTCACTACAAAATAGAGTCCATCAAAATGTACAAGTTGAAAATTATTTTGAATCACAAATGGTAGTGCTTATCTCTAACAAAAATGACAATTTTAAATCAGAAAAAATACATCCAAGAGAATTAGACCCAAATTATGAACTGTTTATGCCTTTTGGACTTGAATATCAATCATGGCATGCATATTGGTGGGACCCACTAGCGACTTCACGAGTAAGAATAGATTGTACTCCTCTGCTCATTACCCTATTGCAAAATCCAAGCCAGTGGGCAATCGTACCAAAACATATAGCCACTATGGCAATAAAAACAGGAAATTATAAGTTCTATGAACTTGTTGATAATCCTCCACCCTATACTGTTTATAAATTGACACATAAAAAAGCGACAACTCTTACCAAAAAATCGATTAATATATTTGACGAATATTTCCAACTTGAATATACTCAAAATAATTTGAGCTGATTTTAAGTTTCATTCTTAAACTCGACAAAATAAGCCTTTCACCAACTTTAGGTTTAACAACCTAAAGTTGGTGAAAGGCTTTAATGCTTGTTTAATTAATTTTTGGGGACAGGTCCCATCCCTTGTGACAATGAACCTGTCCCTCTGTCCCACCTCATGAACGTTGAATTAACAACATTTATGAGTTTTTTTAGAAAAAATAGATTTATAGAGACAAAATAGTTGAAATGAGCAGCAGTCCTGTTCCGCCGCCAAGTGAATAGACCATGACTTGAAAAGAAAAACGCTCCTTCCATTCAATCAGGTCGTCATTCGCAGCCATCTGTTTTTCAACCTCCAGCATAGCTGTCGACCTTTTCATCATGGAATCTTTCATTTTCGTAAATCCTGATAAAAACAGATCTAAAAATCCGCTTCTAGTTACATAAAGAACCGCACCTAAAAGTAATGTCATTAAACCCGTCAGAAAGATTCTATTAATTAGAATAGTAGATTGGAAGTTATAGAAACCAAAGGCGCTCACTATCCCAAAAACAATAATGACAACCAAAACGGACCAAAGATACTTTTTCAACGTTTATGTCTCCTTTTAAAGAAATTCCCTATTCCTTTGTTGCAAATCGGAAATCAGGGTTACTAAGTGGATCGAATCGAATGCCGTTTACGTTACTCTTTACTAATGAGTTTTGTGAAGAGAAGTAAATCGGAATGATTGGCATGTCTTGCATAAGCACCGCTTCAGCTTGATGCAATAGCTCATATCGCTTTTCTTCATCTTGTTCTATTAGGGATTGCTCTAATAGCTGATCAAATTCTGGGTTGATCCAATTCGTAAAGTTACTGGAGCTTTTGCTACTATACAGATTTAGTACTGGGTATGGATCAAGGAAGTCTCCGACCCAGCCCATTCTTGCGATTTGGAAATTCTTTTGTTTAAAGGTGTCAATATACGTTTTCCATTCTTGATTTTCTAATTCTACCGTTACGCCAAGGTTTTCTTTGAACATTTCTTGTAACGCTTCTGCAATTTTCTTATGGTTTCCTTCTGAATTATATTTTAAGGTTACGGCAGGTAGCTCAGACCAGCCTTCTTCCTTTAGTCCTTCCTCAAGTAGGCTCTGTGCTTCATTTTTATCAAATTTATAATATTCATCTGCATCATCTCTGAAATCATTTCCAGTTGGGGCTTGAACTCCGTATGCTACATAACCGTAGGCAGGCTTTTCTCCACCTTTTGAAATAAACTCTGTGATCGCATCTCGATCAATGGCTGATGCAAAGGCTCTTCTGACTTTTGCATTAGTAAATGGTTCTTCTTGTACGTTGAAAGAGTAAGTGTAAACACTGAACGACGGGTTATTTTGGTACTCCTCGTTGCTTTTTTCCTGCTCGATCGCATCTGCTTGAATCGCTTTGACTAAATCAAGCTCTCCAGATTTGTACATTTGGTATTCGGTTGTAGCATCTGCGACCATTTTGAAGGTTACTTTATCCATGGTGATGCTTTCGTTATTCCAATAAGACTTACTTTTTTCAAGAACTAGTTCATTATTGTGATCCCAACTTGCTAATGAGTATGCTCCATTTGTTACAACTGTTTCTACATCGGCAGCCCAGTCCTTATTTGCTTCCACTACTTTTTGGTTGACCGGCAGGAATCCTTGTCCTTGTAGTACCTTAGGGAAAAACTTAATTGGTGTTTTTAATTCTACTACTAGCGTTTGATCGTCCGTTGCTTGGATACCTACTTCATCGACACTACCTTTTCCAGTGTTATATTCTTCAGCACCTTTAATATAGTAAAAACTTGATGGGTCATAAGCAGCCGTTTCCGGATTTAACACACGTTTCCAAGCGAATTCAAAATCGTTAGCTGTTAAAGGATCATCATTTGACCATTTAGCACCATCACGAATTGTGAACGTGTACGTTTTTCCATCCTCAGAAACGTCTACTTTACTAGCCGCTCCTTCGACAATATTTCCTTCTTGATCATATATGTATAACCCTTCATACAGATTATCAATTACCCAAAAAGAGGTAGTATCTGATGCGAAGGCTGGATCGATCGTATAAGGCTCACCACCAAGATTGAGCGTTAACTCCTGTGCTACATTCTCTTTCGAATCTCCGCTACTTGTATTACCCGCTTCCTTACTGCTGCATCCTGCAATAATTAAAATTAATAGTGTAAAAATAATCAGTGAAACCTTTTTCATGTTTTGTTCCTCCTATTCTCTTTTTAAAATCGACTAGTTTAATAATGTTGCTTATTTTTTACATATGAAGGACATTTTGAATCGGGTGTTTGCCCAAACTGTCTTTCATCGACCTTATGAAGGACAGTTTGAACCGGATACTACTCCAAAATGTCTTTCATCGACCTTATGAAGGACAGTTTGAACCGGATTTCACTCCAAATTGTCTTTCATCGACCTTATGAAGGACAGTTTGAACCGGATTGTTGCCCAGAATGTCTTTCATCCATCTAGTAAACTCAAATTCTGGTTTCAAGACATGCTAGAAAGTAACATGCATAAATGAAACCTTAAAATAAATGACAAGCTACCCAGTGTTCCTCCTTTATTTCCTTCCACTTCGGCATCTCTTCTCCACATTTCTCGATTGCATTAGGACATCTCGTTCGAAATGGACACCCAGTTGGTGGATTTAATGGACTAGGTGGATCACCCGAAAGCATGATTCGTTCCCGTGTTCCCCGTAATTTCGGTTCCGTAACAGGAATCGCCGATAATAACGCATGTGTGTAAGGGTGAAGTGGATCTTGGAACAGGGTTTCACTAGTTGTGAGCTCTACCAATTTCCCCATATACATCACACCGATACGATCACTGATGTGTTTGACCATGGCTAAATCGTGGGCAATGAATAAATAGGTGAGCTCTTGTTCCTTTTGCAAGTCCTCGAGAAGATTAATCACCTGTGCCTGAATCGAAACATCTAGTGCTGAAATGGGCTCATCGGCTACGATAAAGGATGGATTAACTGCCAATGCCCTTGCGATTCCGATTCTTTGTCGTTGTCCACCACTGAATTCATGAGGAAATCGCTTCGCATGATCCGCATGTAAACCAACTTTTTCAAGCAGTTCAATGACTCTCTCTTTTCTCTCTTTTCCTCTAAGAAGCTTATAAGCATCAATCCCTTCAGCAATAATGTCGCCAACCTTCATTCTGGGGTTTAGAGAGGCTGTGGGGTCCTGAAAAATCATTTGCATTTGCCTGCTCAGCTCTTTTTTCTCTTTCCCGTTAAGGTTTGAAGTATTTTCGCCGTTAAAAAGTACATTCCCAGAGGTCGTTTCATAAAGACCGACAATCGTTCGCCCAAGTGTTGACTTCCCACTGCCACTCTCACCGACTAACCCGAGCGTTTCTCCTTTTCGAATCGCAAACGAAATTCCATCGACCGATTTAACGGTTTTTCTTGCGCCCATTTTAAAATGCTTTTTGACTTCCTGAACCTCTAACACATATTCTGACAATCTTACTCCCTCCCCGCTGCAATCAATTCTTCATTTTTCGGTGCTCTGGGATCATTTAGCCAGCAGCGAGCCTGATGATTTTCTGAGAACACTTCTTTTCCAGGCATATGTTCAAGACAAACTTCCATCGTAAAAGGACAACGCTCCGCAAAAGGGCATCCTTTAGGAGGGGCAAACAGGTCCGGAGGAGAGCCTTCAATCGGAATCAATCTTTCCTTTTCGCTACTCTCAAGCTTTGGCACCGAATTTAATAATCCCCATGTATACGGATGCTTCGGGTTTTCAAATATTTCTTCTACCCTGCCACTCTCAACGACCACACCTGCATACATAATAGCTACTCGGTCCGCAACCTCCGCAACGACGCCCAAATCATGGGTGATGAGCATAATCGAAGTGTTTCTTTCTTTCTGTAGTTTTTTTAATAACTCTAAAATCTGTGCCTGGATTGTCACGTCCAATGCCGTCGTAGGCTCATCGGCAATGATCAATTCAGGATTACAGGCTAACGCAATCGCAATCACAACTCTTTGCCTCATGCCACCACTAAACTCATGCGGATACTGGGAATATCGGCTAGAAGCATCCGAAATTCCAACAAGTTTTAGCAGCTCAATCGTTTTTTGTTTCGCTTCTTTCTTTGACAGTTTTTGATTTTTCACAAGGACTTCATCAATTTGACTGCCTACTTTCATCGTTGGATTAAGCGACGTCATCGGATCCTGGAACACCATTCCAATCTCTGAACCACGGACGCTTCTAAATTGCTTCTTGTTGAACTTTGTTAAGTCCTGACCTTTAAAAAGAATCCTTCCCTCTTTCACTCGTCCTTGTGGGGAAGGAATCATGCCCATGATTGCCTGTGCCGTGACACTCTTGCCACATCCACTTTCCCCAACAACAGCAAGTGTTTCCCCACTATTAACATGAAACGAGACACCTCTTAAGGCCTGGATTTCACCGCTTGATACATGGAAAGATACCTTTAAATCATCAACTTCCAATAAATGACTCACTCAACAAACCTCCTTTCTTATTTGGATTTAGGGTCAAGTGCATCCTGCAAACCATCTCCAAATGCATTAAACGCAAACATCGTTAGTGAGATCATCAGCCCAGGAAAAAATAATCTCCACCACTGACCACTAAGAATAACTCCTAGTGAATCATTGGCCATCGTTCCCCAACTGGCTGTAGGCGCTTGAACACCTAATCCAAGAAAGCTCAGGAACGATTCTGCGAAAATCGCTGACGGTATCGTAAACGTTAAATTAACTATGATAATTCCCATCATATTTGGCAGTAAGTGCCTGATAATTATTTTTGCATGAGAGGTACCGAGCTTTTCAGCGGCTAAGACAAATTCCTGTTGTTTTAATTGAAGGATTTGACCACGGACAATTCTGGCCATCCCAACCCACCCGGTAATTGATAGGGCAATAATCATCGTTGTAATCCCAGGTTTCATCATGACCATTAATAAAATGACAACGAGTAAATAAGGAATTCCAAACAAGACTTCAACAATCCTCATTAATAAATTATCAATTCGGTCTCCTGTCTTCCCTCGACCTGCCATGTATCCGGAAACGCCACCTACAAAAACACCGATGATTAAATCGATAATCGCAGCGGCAAAGCCAATAACTAAAGAAATTCTAGCCCCAGCCCATGTTCTAGCCCAAACATCTCTTCCAAGATCATCTGTTCCAAACCAATGCTCACTGGAAAGAGGTAAATTTCCTTGTGTTAAATTCTGTTTGCTTGGGGTATGTGAAACCATATGCGGTCCGAAAATCGATAACAGAATAATAACCACTAACAGAACAAAACCGAATACAGCCATTTTGTTTTTGACTACCTTCCTAATGACTTCCTTTCCATAGCTCTCATAAGGCCTTGCGATTTTATCACTATGTAAGCTTTCCTTATCCGCTGGGCGAAAAAGATGATCAATGTTAATTTGTGGTTGGCTCATTAGGAATCACCTCCGCTAGCGATTTTTATTCGTGGATCGATAACTCGATACAGTAAATCAATAAAAAATAAAGTAATAATCAAAATAGCACTATAGAAAATCGTGGTACCAAGAATAACTGGATAATCTCGATTAAAAATACTATCAACAAAATACTTTCCAATTCCAGGTATCGCAAAAATTTTCTCAATCACAAACGTTCCCGTAATAACGGCGGCAAACAAAGGACCAATGAAGGAAATCACCGGAATTAAGGCATTTCTCAAGCCATGCTTGATAACGATTTCCCATGTATGGAGTCCTTTTGCCTCAGCTGTTTTAATAAAATTTTGATTGAGAATTTCAATCATGCTTGCACGGACAAACCGCGTAATAATGGCGATGGGACTGACAGCCAAAGCGATGGTTGGCAATATCGAGTGGCTCCAAGTTCCCCATGCAGCTACAGGTAACAATCCCCATTCAACAGCAAAGTACTTGATTAACAGGGGGGCCAGTATAAAGCTTGGAACAGATATTCCGATGATGGCAATAAACATCGAAACGTAATCCAATAGTCGGTTATGATTTAAGGCTGCGATAACCCCTAACCCGATCCCCACTACAATCGCAATCAAAAGAGATTGAATTCCCAATAATGCAGAGAGACCAAAACCATCCGCAATGAGACTGTTGACATCTCTAGATTTTGATTGAATCGAAGGACCAAGATCTAATTGTACGAGATCCTTTAAATAGAGAAAATATTGAGTCGGTAAAGGTTTATCCAGATTATATTTTTCTCGCATATTCTGGACAATTTCCTCCGGCAAAGATTTTGCGTCGGTCGCAAATGGATCTCCCGGAATCATATGCATGATCACAAAAGTTAGGGTGACAATGATCCATAAAGTGACAAACATCGTGAACAGTCGCTTGATAAGGTATGACATAATACGGGTTCTTCCTCCTTTTCTAAAAATGAATATATAAAACAAATTAAAATAACTATTTACATATAGATTTACTAAGTTTTATTTCAAAGCAACACTATGCGGACTCAAAGTTCGACCGTCATAAAATAAGAAAAACCTCACAACCATAGATAAGTTGAGAGGTTTAACATAAAAACTCTAACTTATCTCTCGGGAATAGCTTCCCGTGGAATTGGCACAGTGTTCATTAGAACCTGCTGCCGAGGTTTCATAGGGCCATATCCCTCCACCTCTCTGGATAAGAAAACATTATGAAGTTATTCTAATAAAATTTCGAACTAGTAAATAGTCAAATGTACCTATTTCGATTTACCATATTTTTGTTAAAATAAAAAATCCTCTTCATAGAAAGAAGAGGATTGATATCACGAAATCAGCTCTTCTCATCTACCAGACAAATTTATGTCTGAAGGAATTGGCACAGTATTCATCAGAACCTGTTGCCGAGGTTTCGTAGGGCCATGTCCCTCCACCTCTCTGGATAAGAAAGTAAATATGAAATTTTTAGAAGTTAACTATTTGTCTAGCTAAGGATAACGCATAGTAAGATTTTCGTCAACCGAAATATATTAAAATATTTATTTATAAATTTCTAATTTCAATTGAATGATCTATTGCTGCACAACGATTGTATCACCGGAACAAATTTATCAACCTCACCTAACCAAATTTATTAAGATATTTAAGTTTAATACACTTTATTTCGTCAAAAATAAAACTATCTCATATAAAGGAGCAATAAACATGCAAACAATCGCAGGGAAAGTCGCGTTAATTACAGGAGCAGGGCGTGGAATAGGACGTGCAACGGCAATAGCTTTTGCGCAAGAAGGAATTCACGTAGGTCTTGTTGGACGTACTCTTGAAAATTTACAACAAGTAGCAGAGCAACTTAAACAGTATGGTGTGAAGGTAGCAATCGCTGCGGCAAATGTAGCGGATCTAGACTCAATTACCGCAGCAGTTGAATCAATTCGTGACGAGCTTGGGGCAATCGATATTTTAGTAAACAATGCTGGCATCTCAAAATTCGGTAACTTCATGGACTTAACACCTGAAGAATGGACCAATATTATCGATGTCAACGTAAAAGGAGTGTACTACACAACACGTGCGGTATTACCGGAAATGATAGAACGAAACACAGGCGATATCATTAATATCTCATCAACAGCTGGCCAAAAAGGTGCACCCATTACAAGTGCATACACGGCTTCAAAAGCTGCAGTTATCGGACTAAGTGAGTCATTAATGCTTGAAGTGCGTAAGAAAAATATTCGCGTTACAACATTAACACCAAGTACGGTCGCAACGGATATGGCCGTTAAACTTAACTTAACTGACGGCAATCCAGAAAGAGTAATGCAAGCGGAAGATTTAGCAGACTTAATGGTAGCACAGCTTAAACTTCATCCACGTGTTGTATTAAAACATGCTGGACTTTGGTCGACAAACCCTTAATAGTACTATTTGAACTATCTATGCGCTAACCGATGTATTTTGGATGGATGAGAGTGGTGAGTGGCATGACTCGGGTTATGATACTGTATCTGCCCTTTGTCCCTCTCGTACAGTGTTTAAAAGAGCTGAAGGAGAGTAATAAACGAATAGAGGTTAATCGTTACCGTTAACAACCAAAAAGCGGGAAAACGGGAACGAATAGTGGCTAATCGTTACCATCAACAATCAACAAGCGGGAAAACGGGAACGAATAGTGGCTAATCGTTACCATTAACAATCAACAAGTGGGAAAACGGGAACGAATAGTGGCTAATCGTTACCGTTAACAATCAACAAGCGGGAAAACGGGAACGAATAGTGGCTAATCGTTACCATTAACAGCACAACCACAAGAAAACGGTAACTATTAGAAACTAATAGTTACCATTAATCGCTCAACAATAAGAAAACGGTAACCATTAGGGGCTAATAGTTACCATTATCAGCAAAACAGTAAGAAAACGGTAACCATTAGGGGCTAATAGTTACCATTAACAGCACAACAATAAAAAAACGGTAACTATTAGCGGCTAATAGTTACCATTAACAGCAAAACAATAAAAAAACGGTAACTATTAGCGGCTAATAGTTACCATTATCAGCAAAACAGTAAGAAAACGGTAACCATTAGTTTGCAGTCTTTTTCATTTGATCCAATACCAACAATGTTATTTAAACAGAGCCACAAACAAAAAAAAAATCGCTTATAATAAGCGATTTTTTCGTTTGGTTATACCGGTGGTCGGGGTCGAACCGACACTCCAGAGGAACACGATTTTGAGTCGTGCGCGTCTGCCAATTCCGCCACACCCGCGCAATAATATAGTAATCTAGGTAATGCCGAGGACCGGAATCGAACCGGTACGGTAGTCACCTACCGCAGGATTTTAAGTCCTGTGCGTCTGCCAGTTCCGCCACCCCGGCAAAATAAAACTTTGCCAATATTCTACTGTATAAAAAAATTGGAGGCGACAACCGGATTTGAACCGGTGGTAAAGGTTTTGCAGACCTCTGCCTTACCACTTGGCTATGCCGCCTTATTATATGGAGCGGAAGACGGGATTCGAACCCGCGACCCCCACCTTGGCAAGGTGGTGTTCTACCACTGAACTACTTCCGCGAAAGTGGCTGGGCTAGCTGGATTTGAACCAACGCATGTCGCAGTCAAAGTGCGATGCCTTACCGCTTGGCTATAGCCCAATTATAGGATTTAGATTAAAAAAACGGATAAAGATATGGGGCGATCGAGGGGTATCGAACCCCCGAATGTCGGAACCACAATCCGATGCGTTAACCACTTCGCCACGACCGCCATAGCATTATAAAATTACAATTCGGCAGGTTTTAGAAAAATTAACTTCACGCATGAATAAGTAAACATTCGTTGTATTCATATTATATAATTTTCAATAAAAATGGGGCGACCGAGGGGTATCGAACCCCCGAATGTCGGAACCACAATCCGATGCGTTAACCACTTCGCCACGACCGCCATATTATTATTTAATTTTAATTGGCAGGGGTAGTAGGAATTGAACCCACACCAAAGGTTTTGGAGACCTTCGTTCTACCTTTAAACTATACCCCTATAAGGAATGTTATTTTCACTATCGTGAAAAAATTTGGTATTTTTCAAAGTGCGAAAAATACTTGGTGGAGGGGGACGGATTCGAACCGCCGAACCCAAGGGAACGGATTTACAGTCCGTCGCGTTTAGCCACTTCGCTACCCCTCCAGATAAAAAACAGTGCCGGCGATAGGAGTCGAACCCACGACCTACTGATTACAAGTCAGTTGCTCTACCAACTGAGCTACACCGGCATTAAGTATGACTTTTTTTCGCTAATACGAAATAATCAAGGTGGCTCAGGACGGAATCGAACCGCCGACACAAGGATTTTCAGTCCTTTGCTCTACCGACTGAGCTACTGAGCCATAATTAAATTGTACAGAAAAAAATGGCGGTCCGGACGGGACTCGAACCCGCGACCTCCTGCGTGACAGGCAGGCATTCTAACCAACTGAACTACCGGACCATATTATTTAAAGTTAATATAAATTGGTTGCGGGGGCAGGATTTGAACCTGCGACCTTCGGGTTATGAGCCCGACGAGCTACCGGGCTGCTCCACCCCGCGACGATAATAATGAGCAATTAAGGAAAGATATTTTCACTCTCGTGAAAAATCATTGGTATTTTTCAAGAGCGAAAAATACTTGGTGGAGGATGACGGGATCGAACCGCCGACCCTCTGCTTGTAAGGCAGATGCTCTCCCAGCTGAGCTAATCCTCCATATAATATTCAAAATAGATTAAATGGTGACCCCTACGGGATTCGAACCCGTGTTACCTCCGTGAAAGGGAGGTGTCTTAACCACTTGACCAAGGGGCCATTTAATAAGGTATTATGGCGGAGAGCAAGGGATTTGAACCCTTGAGACAGGGTTACCCGCCTACACGATTTCCAATCGTGCTCCTTCGGCCACTCGGACAGCTCTCCAAAAATATGGCTCCGCAGGTAGGACTCGAACCTACGACCGTTCGGTTAACAGCCGAATGCTCTACCACTGAGCTACTGCGGAACGATATTACGCCTGGCGACGTCCTACTCTCACAGGAGGAATCCTCCAACTACCATCGGCGCTGAGAAGCTTAACTTCCGTGTTCGGTATGGGAACGGGTGTGACCTTCTCGCAATCGCCACCAGACTATTTTTCGTGACACTATTTTATTATAGTGTTTTTTTGAAAAATTTCAAGAGAAAATTTCAACGAAAGTAATTTTACTTTCGTAAAAAACCTTGTTCCCTCAAAACTAGATAATGTAATAGAAGAAGAAGTAAAATCATATCGCTAATCAAATTTGGTTAAGTCCTCGAACGATTAGTATCAGTCAGCTCCACACGTCACCGCGCTTCCACCTCTGACCTATCAACCTGATCATCTTTCAGGGTTCTTACTAGCTTACGCTATGGG
>NZ_CAKJTG010000015.1 GCF_917563885.1 Pseudoneobacillus rhizosphaerae | reverse complement strand
TCGCTCGACTTGCATGTATTAGGCACGCCGCCAGCGTTCGTCCTGAGCCAGGATCAAACTCTCCAATAAAGTGTTTGATTAGCTCATAAAGTTTACTCTGGCTTAGTTCCAACTTCCTTTAAAAGAAAGTTTTCACTTCATTTATTATTGTTTGGTTGTTTAGTTTTCAAAGAGCAAATTTGTTTATTCGCCCGTAAGCGACTTTATTAATATAGCATTTCTAGTTTTAATCGTCAACACTTTTTTAATATTTGGTACATGTTTTTATCGCATGTCCATGTCGACCTCATCTATTATATCAGTATAATTTTTATTAGACAAGAAAAAAATAAAAAAAGGACCACAAAATATTGTGGCCCCCTAGTTTATTATTCTGTCTCAGTATCTGAGTCAGTAACTACATCTATTTCTGAATCGCTAGATTCTTCTAATTCAGTTACGACTTCATCTTCTTTTTCATCTTCTTTTTCAACTTTTGCAACTGTAGCGACAAATTCATCTTCAGTTTCATCTAGACGGATTAGTCTTACCCCTTGTGTGTTACGCCCCATGCTAGAAATCTCATCAACTGCTAGACGGATAAGAACGCCACCAGTTGTAATTAGCATTAAGTCTTCTTCACCTGTAACTACTCTCATGGAAACTAAATCTCCATTTTTCTCCGTTACATTACATGTTTTAATTCCTTTACCACCACGGCTTTGAACACGATATTCCATTGCTGCAGTTCTTTTACCATAACCGTTTTTAGTAACGATTAGAATTTCAGTATCTTCTTCTAGAACTTCCATTCCTACTACTTCATCATTATGTCTAAGTGTTATTCCTTTAACACCCGTTGCCGTCCTACCCATAGAACGGACATCAGTTTCTGGGAAACGAATGAGCATTCCATCTTTAGTACCAATAATAATTTCCTTCGTACCATCAGTAAGCTTAACAGAAATTAATTCATCTTCTTCTCTTAAATTTAAGGCAATTAAACCGTTATTTCGGATATGAGCAAACGATGATAATGGTGAACGTTTGGAAATACCTTCTTTAGTTGTAAAGAATAAATACCAATCATCAACAAACTCTTCTATAGGAATAATGGCTGTTACCATTTCTCCTTTTTCTACTTCTAATAAGTTTATGATAGGGATTCCCTTAGCTGTCCGACTGAATTCTGGAATTTCATAGCCTTTTTTACGATAAACCTTCCCTTTGTTTGTGAAATAAAGGATGGTGTTATGAGTTGAAGTTGTGATTAGATGTTCAACAAAATCATCTTCATTAGTACCCATACCTTGAATTCCACGTCCACCTCGTCTTTGTGAGCGATAAGTAGAAACTGGAAGGCGTTTTATATAGCCATTATGACTTAATGTAATAACGATGTTTTCTTGAGGTATTAAATCCTCATCTTCGATAAACTCTAAGCCACCAGAAACAAGTTCAGTTCGACGCTTATCGTTAAAGCGTTCTTTAACTTCAATTAACTCTTCACGGATAATTTCAAGTACCTTCTCTTCATCTGCTAAAATTGCTTTCAATTCACTGATAAGTTTAACCAAGCTTTGATATTCTTCTTCAATCTTCTCTCGCTCTAGTCCTGTTAATCGTTGTAAACGCATGTCTAGGATAGCTTGAGCTTGTTTCTCAGATAATTGGAAGGTTGTCATTAAGCCTTCACGCGCAATATCAGTTGTTGCTGATGCACGAATTAAGCTAATTACTTGATCTAAATGGTCTAAAGCTATTCGTAAGCCATCTAAAATATGTGCACGCGCTTCTGCTTTCCGTAATTCAAACTCTGTTCTTCTACGTATAACGACGACTTGATGGTCTAAGTAATGAACAAGACATTGCTTTAGATTTAATACTTTTGGTTGTCCACCAACTAGGGCTAATGTGTTAATTCCGAAACTAGTTTGAAGAGATGTTTGTTTATATAAATTATTTAATAGAACATTTGCGTTAGCATCTTTTCTAACTTCGATATAGATACGCATACCATTACGGTCTGATTCATCACGAAGATCGGTAATACCATCAATTTTCTTATCACGAACTAATTCGGCAATTTTTTCTACTAATTTTGCTTTATTGACTTGGTATGGAAGCTCATTAACAATAATAGCTTCCTTTCCATTAGATTTTTGCTCAATTTCGACCTTTGCTCGTAAAGTAATGGATCCTCTACCTGTTTCATAAGCCTTTCGAATACCGCTTCTACCAAGAATGAGTCCTCCAGTTGGGAAATCTGGACCCGGGATAATTTCCATTAACTCTGGAATCGTTATTTCAGGGTCACGACTGACAGCAAGTACACCATCAATGACTTCACCTAGCTGGTGTGGAGGAATATTAGTAGCCATTCCAACAGCAATACCTGTTGTTCCGTTGACTAAAAGATTCGGGAATCTAGCTGGTAAAACAACAGGCTCTCTTTCTTCGCCATCATAGTTATCTTGATAATCAATTGTGTCTTTATTGATATCTCGCAATAATTCCATTGAGATTTTAGACATCCTAGATTCTGTATAACGCATCGCAGCTGCTGAGTCACCGTCTACAGATCCAAAGTTTCCATGTCCATCTACTAGCATATAACGGTAGTTAAAGTCCTGCGCCATACGAACCATAGTTTCATACACAGCTGAATCGCCATGTGGGTGATATTTACCAATAACATCACCGACAATACGAGCTGACTTTTTATATGGTTTGTCCGAATGCATACCAAGATCATGCATCGCATACAAAATACGTCTATGAACTGGCTTTAAACCATCTCGAACATCAGGCAATGCACGTGAAACGATAACACTCATTGCGTAGTCAAGGAAGGAAGCCTTCATCTCTTGACTTATATTAATCTCATTAATTTGGGAATTTGGTGTTTCAGCCATATTTGGCACCTCCAATTTTAGGTGACGATTAGCCTAAATTTTAAACTTAAGGCTGTATTCAAAATAATAAATTTTGTAAAAGAAGCCTTTTGTAAAGAAAAAGGAGGATAGTGGTTGCCCTCTACCCCTTTTTTAAATAAATTTAGATAATATAACAATTTCGACCTCGAAAGTTGTCCAGCGCAAGCGGCCCAGCGTCTAGTGGACTTCACTCCCCTTCCCTACGATAAGTCAACATCGAATCGCAACAAACGCGATTCGTGTTTCCTTTATCTCAGTCAGAGGAGCTCCAGTCCATACGCCGCTAAACGGGCGCTTCCGCTTTTCTTACTAAATATCGAGATTCTTCACATACTGAGCATTCGCCTCGATAAAGTTACGTCGTGGTTCAACTTTGTCACCCATGAGCATTTCAAAGGTTTCATCTGCTTCAATTGCATCTTCGAGACTAACCTGAAGCATCGTTCTAGTGTCAGGATTCATCGTTGTATCCCATAACTGTTCAGGATTCATCTCTCCTAATCCTTTATAACGTTGGATATTAGGTTTAGGTGCACTTGGAAGCTCTGCAAAGATTCGCTCAAGCTCTTTTTCGTTATAAGCATATTCAATTCGTTTACCTTGTTGAACTTTATATAATGGCGGTTGAGCAATGTATACGTATCCCGCTTCTAATATTTGTCTCATAAAACGATAGAAGAACGTTAAGAGAAGCGTTCTAATATGGGCACCATCGACATCCGCATCTGTCATAATAACTACTTTATGGTAACGTGCTCTAGCAATGTCAAAATCTTCACCAATTCCGGTTCCGATTGCAGTAATCATTGCGCGAACTTCGTTGTTAGAAAGGATTTTATCAAGACGTGCTTTCTCAACATTAAGAATTTTCCCTCTCAACGGGAGAATAGCTTGGAAATGACGGTCACGTCCCTGTTTAGCTGATCCACCTGCAGAGTCACCCTCAACTATATATATTTCACTAATTGAAGGGTCCTTTGAGGAACAATCCGCTAATTTACCAGGTAAGCTAGAAACTTCTAATGCACTTTTTCTGCGAGTTAATTCTCTTGCTTTTTTAGCTGCTAAACGTGCTCGAGCAGCCATTAAGCCCTTATCCACTATTTTTCTAGCAACAGAAGGATTTTCGAGTAAAAACTTTTCAAATGTATCTGCAAAAACGGCATCTGTAATCGTTCTTACTTCTGAGTTACCTAATTTCGTTTTTGTTTGACCTTCAAATTGTGGGTCAGGATGCTTAATTGAGACGATTGCAGTAATCCCTTCTCGTACATCTTCACCAGAAAGGTTTGCATCAGCCTCTTTAAAAATCCCATGCTTTCTTGCATAGTCATTAATTACCCTGGTTAAGGCTGTTTTAAATCCAAATTCATGGGTCCCACCTTCATAAGTGTGGATATTATTTGCAAAGGAGTAAAGATTACTAGTATAGCCATCATTATACTGTATAGCTACCTCTACAGAGATTCCCTCTCTTTGTCCCTCCATATAAATCGGTTCATCGTGAATTACTTCTTTTGTCCGATTTAAATGTTCTACATAAGATTTAATTCCGCCCTCGTAATAATACTCGTTCTTTTTATTTTCTTCCCGCTTATCCTCAATTGTGATCTTTAGTCCACGATTTAAGAATGCTAGTTCGCGCAAACGTGTTGAAAGCGTCTCGAAATCATACTCTAATGTTTCAGTGAATATTTCACCATCTGGCTTAAAATGTGTAGTAGTTCCTGTATGATCCGTTTCCCCAACAATTGCGATGTCAGCTGCTGGAATACCACGTTCAAATTTTTGATAGTGAATCTTGCCATCACGGTGGACATGAACTTCTAAGATAGATGAAAGAGCATTAACTACAGAGGCACCTACACCATGTAAACCTCCGGAAACCTTATAACCTCCACCACCAAATTTTCCACCAGCGTGAAGAACAGTCATGATTACTTCAAGTGCCGGACGACCTGTTTTTTCATGGATACCTACAGGAATTCCACGACCATTATCGACTACCGTAATACTGTTATCAGGTTCAATCAAAACGTTAATCTCATCACAATAGCCTGCTAAAGCTTCGTCGATACTATTATCAACAATTTCCCACACTAAGTGGTGAAGACCTTTAGCGCTTGTTGAACCAATATACATACCTGGGCGTTTTCTAACAGCTTCAAGACCTTCTAATACCTGTATTTGACTAGCATCATAGGATTCCTCTTGGATTACCTTTGGTTCAGTTGTCAAAGTCAGTCACCTACACTTTCTATTACTTCAATTTTGCATCTATTATTTTTTTAAAAAACCTTGAGGCATTTTAAAAATCCATTACTATAAGCTGTTGCGTTCTTTTCTTTAATGTTGTTGAAGATAAAGGTGAAAGGTATACTTTCTCTTTTGTAACAACAATGGATTTAAAGGGATTTTTCGAGAGATTTTCTGTATGTTTTTCATTATGTTGGAGAAATTCCTGAATATACTGGGAAGAATGAACGTCTTTATCAAGTATGGCTATAATCTCTTTTGTTCTAACTAAAATCTCTTCTCCAATATGGATATACATTGTTTCACCTCGCTAAACTCTGCCTATAGATCCTGCATCAACAGTAAATGTTGCTGCCTCTTTTAGTGTTTGATGATCAATTCCTTCAACACTTGTTGTCGTTACAAAGGTTTGTACCTTTCCTTGTATCGTATTTAACAAATGGGATTGTCGATAATCATCTAATTCGGAAAGAACATCGTCTAATAATAAAATGGGATATTCTTTAATCTCTGAATGGATTAATTCTATTTCGGCTAACTTAATAGATAAA
Organism: Pseudoneobacillus rhizosphaerae; assembly: GCF_917563885.1. Taxonomy (GTDB): domain Bacteria; phylum Bacillota; class Bacilli; order Bacillales; family Cytobacillaceae; genus Pseudoneobacillus; species Pseudoneobacillus rhizosphaerae. The sequence goes on along the minus strand of NZ_CAKJTG010000015.1, from coordinate 95,348 downwards.
GCCGTGGTTCGTTGTTGTCCCTGGGAACCAAAGGTTTGAACATCCCGATCATTTACATAGAAAAGCAAGTCGTCACGATGTGGACCGAATAGGGTAACACCACGATCAACTTCTCTTTTTCTCACCTCAGCAAATTTACTTTCAAATCTTTCTACCATTTTCGACAATTCCTGATCTTCTGATACATCTACTGAAGGTTTATACTCAATTTTCAACGTTTCAAGGCCTCTAGAGATCCCTGAATGAATTGGTTTTGCCCATTTTTCAAGTAAATGAATAAATTCAAAGCGTTTAAGGACAATTTTGGCAGCTACCTGAATAAATTGGTCTGTCAAAATTTCAAGCATTGCCTCATCGCTTTTCTTTTGAATTTGCATCATTTTTAAATAATGATTGCGTTGTTGTAGTATTTTTTGCATTTGACTCATATCATGTAAATAAATAGGGGACACTTGTCCAATTTCCATATCAATAAAACGGCGCCGAACTTGTGGACTCCCTTTTACTAGATGAAGGTCTTCTGGTGCAAACATAACGACATTCATGTTTCCTACATATTGGCTTAATCTTTGTTGTTCAATATGATTACATTTAGCCTTTTTCCCTTTTTTAGAAATGACAAGTTGCATCGGTAATGGTCCATAGTTTTTTTGCAGTCTACCTTCTATTTTAGCATACTCTTGATCCCAACGAATTAAATCTTTGTCATTTGTTGTTCTATGAGATTTGGCCATTGCCAATACATAAATAGACTCCATCACATTTGTTTTCCCTTGGGCATTTTCACCGAGAATGACATTTACCTTATTTTCAAATTTTCATAGTTACGGTAATCTTGAAGAACTAAATGCTCAATATACATTACATTGCCATCCTTTAGTTAGTAATGACATATTCTCCAAATCCAGGAATTTTAATTTCATCTCCATTCCGGAGCTTTCTTCCTCTACGTTGGTCCTGCTCACCATTTATGAACACGTCATATTCTTGTAAAAAGAACTTTGCCATACCACCAGATTGAATAACCTCTGCTAATTTTAAAAACTGACCTAAAGCAATATATTCAGTATCAATCTTTACCTTCTGTGTCACGGTTGGCTTCACTCATTTCATCAGTATTGTTTCTAATTATACTCAATACTTTATTTTACTAAATAAATGGTTAATACACAAAGAAAAGCTAAAAGAATTTAAAGCCAATCTCATTTTCATTAAAAGTAAAAGGGGCTAACCATATTTGGATAGCCCCTATTTGTTGCTTATTAATATGTTCTAACAGGAAGAATAAGCTGTAAAATCGACTCGTCATGAAGTGGTTTCATGTAAAACGGTCTCATTGCTCCAGTAAAGCTAATTTGAACATCTGTTCCTTCAAGGGCCTTTAGTGCATCCATCATATACTTTGCACTAAACGAGATTTTCAAATCCTCACCCTCGATGGATTGACTTTGAACTTCATCTACTACTTTACCGATTTCAGGAGTATTGGAGGAAATTTCTACAATTCCATTTTCTAATGTTGAAAATTTAACAACATTATTTCGTCCGTCTCTTGCAAGTAGGGAAGCGCGGTCGATTGCTTGTAAAAATTCCTTTGTATTCAAAATGATATTCGTTTTACTATCTGTTGGAATTAAACGGCTAGTATCAGGATAATTCCCTTCTAGTAATCTTGAATAGAATAATAAATGTTTAGCTTTAAATAGAACTTGGTTTGCAGTTATTACGATTTCGACAAATTCTTCATGATCATCAAGAATTTTACTTAATTCATTTAAACTTTTTCCTGGAATAACAACATTGTAATGATCCGTATTTTCTGTTTCTACCTTCGCTTTGCGGAATGCTAAACGATGACTATCTGTTGCAATACAGGTTAATTCACCTTGTTCTACCTTCCAGTTTACACCTGTCAAGATAGGGCGTGTTTCTGAGGTGGACACTGCAAATACAGTTTGACGCACCATCGCTTTTAAAAGGTCGGTTGGGACTCTAAAAATATTTTCTTCCGAAAGTTGTGGAAGTAATGGATATTCTTCTGCATCTAAACCGTTTAAGTGAAATTCAGATTTGCCAGAACGAATAACCGTTTGTAAATGGTTTTCCACTTCAATTTCCACAATGTCTTTAGGTAACTTTTTAACGATTTCGCTGAAGAATTTAGCTTGCAGGACAATGGATCCTGGTTGTTTAATCTCTACGATTTCATCTCCAGCTTCTTCATTTGGAATAAAAGATTCAATGGAAATATCAGAGTCACTCCCTGTTAAGGTAACTCCTTCATTTGTTGCAACCATCTTAATGCCAGTTAGAATCGGAATTGTTGTTCTAGTTGAGACAGCTTTCATCACATCTTGAACACTTTGGACAAGGCGATCGCGTTGGATTATAAATCTCATTTTTTTAATCCTCCGTATGGAATATTTTTAGGGTCTATTACATATATTATATGTTTTAAAAAATAGTAGAAGTACTAGTAGGGCCTGTTAGTATGTGGATAACCCTAGTAAACGAAAGGAAACACAGTCTATCCACATGTGGACAGACTGTGTGCAAGTAGTAACCAGTTATACACAATTTAGCACAGATATTTTCGCAAAAAAGAATGCCTTTTGTGAAAATAGGGCCTTAACTATACTTTTAACATTTCTTTTATTTCTTTGACTTGTTTTTGAAGCTGAGAATCAGTTTGCAAAAGCTTTGAAATTTTTTCGTGAGCATGTATGACTGTAGTATGATCCCTTCCTCCAAATTCTTCCCCAATTTTCGGTAAAGAATAGTCGGTTAGTTCTCTTGAGAGATACATAGCAATTTGTCTTGGAAAAGCGACTGACTTTGTCCGTTTTTTAGCCTTAAAATCTTCAAGTTTAATACTATAGTTTTGGCCAACAATTTTTTGGATATCTAGGATTGTAACGATCTTAGGTTTGGAACTAGGGATAATATCCCTTAATGCTTCCGATGCTAGATCGGCATTGATATCTTTATTTATTAAAGAAGAATAAGCAACTACTCGAATTAAGGCTCCTTCTAATTCTCGAATATTTGTATCGATTTGGTTAGCAATGTACAGCATTACTTCATTCGGAATATCTAAGCCTTCTGCTTTGGCCTTTTTCCTTAGAATGGCTATTCTTGTTTCCAAATCAGGTGGGGTAATATCCGTAATTAAGCCCCATTCAAAGCGAGAACGCAGTCTGTCCTCTAGGGTTGGGATTTCTCTTGGTGGACGATCACTTGAGATAATAATTTGTTTACTTTCCTCATGAAGGGTATTAAAGGTATGGAAAAATTCCTCTTGTGTTGATTCTTTTCCAGCTAAAAACTGAATATCATCAATAAGTAAAACATCCACATTACGATATTTATTTCGAAATTCAATGGCTTTATTATCCCGGATGGAATTAATGAATTCATTGGTAAATTTCTCTGAAGATAAATAAACAACCTTGGCTGCAGGGTTATGATCTAATACATAATGTCCTATTGCATGCATTAAATGGGTTTTACCTAGTCCTACGCCTCCATAAATGAATAATGGATTGTAAGCTTTAGCTGGTGCTTCGGCAACTGCTAAAGAAGCTGCGTGTGCAAAGCGATTGCCGGAACCAATAACAAACGTATCAAATGTGTATTTCGTATTTAATACATTTTGTTGAAGTTCAACATGCTCTTCCACCCTTTTTGGTTTCTTTTGAGGTGTTGGAAAGTCAGCTTCTTCCTCGTTTTGATTTTGAGGAATGATAAATTTCACTTCGAGCTCTTCTCCAGTAATTTCGGCTAATATGGAGGATATTAAATTGGAATACCTCTCTTCAAGCCAATCGCGTGCAAATTCATTTGGAGCAGTTATCACGAGTAAATCGCCTTGAAGGGAATGAGCCTTTGTAGATTTTAGCCATGTATCAAAACTTGGTTTGCTGATTTTTTTTTCAATATTTCCTAATGCAGCATCCCAAAGATCAGCAATATTTTTCAAACAGTATCCCTCCCTTTTTAACGCATTTTTGTCTTGTTCAGTCGTAACAGCTAGTCCTAAATATTTTAATTTTTTTTCATCAAAATACCCCAAGGGAAATTATTTAATGCCTTTTCCTTGAGCAAGCTGACTATATTTTTTCTTATTTTCATCAGTTGTACAACATGCACAATGCTGTTTTTATAAATATTCATCTCAATGAATGTGGAAAAATATATAATAGGGAAGTAAATAGGTATTTCGACAATATCCACCACATGTGGACAACGTTTTACAAAGGCTCGTAATAACCTGTCCACATGTTATCCACAATCTGTGGATAACGAGATTTATAGAATTATTTATCCAGAGTGAAAACAAAATAATAATATCAAATAAAACGAAGCTCTGCAATGGTTTTTCATACTTTATCCACAAGTTCCGTTCATAAGGATAAAAATTGTCCACAACATCCTTACTTGTGAAAAACCTGTCGATAGGGGTTGTGGATAATAAAAATATTGTCGAAAAACTATCCACAGCCTAGAAAAGCGGAGGCGGCTTGCCCAGACCCGACAAGCATAAGACGCTCCCAACATGGAGGCCGAACTTAGCCTTCATGTTGGGAGTGGCTTATGACCTCGAGGGTCTAGCCGCCGGAGCTAGACAAACCGAAAAGCGGAGGCGGCTTGCCTAGTTTTTTGAAGTTCTCAAAAGATAATATGCCTTAACATAACTTTGGCAATTCTTAAAAGAACAAATCGGGAATTGTTGGAATCTGTAAATAAAACCGTAGCTGATGGTTGACAATTTTCCCATCTCGTCTATATAATATTAAAGACTGTCTGAACAGTTATTCCTCGAAGGGGGTGTCATATAATGAAAAGAACATATCAACCAAATAAGCGTAAACATAGTAAAGTTCACGGTTTCCGTAGTCGTATGAGCAGTGCAAACGGACGTAAAGTTCTAGCACGTCGTCGTCTAAAGGGAAGAAAAGTATTATCTGCCTAGGCCACTGAAATGTCTCAGTGGTCTTTTTTTCTAGCATTAGTGGATTTTGTTCCAAGAAATAAATACAATTGTTCTAATCATTTAGTTTTTGGATAAAAATAAAGATGCGTCTTTGACCTGGACAAGCAATAAACTAGTGGCATGGGGGATTGCTTCCCTCGTGTCATTGTAGATTTAATAAGCTAAATTTGCGGGTGAGTAAATGAAAAAAACATTTCGGATAAAAAAAAATGCAGAGTTTCAAGAGGTATTCAAAAAGGGAAAATCTGTGGCAAACCGTCAATTTGTCGTATATTCCTTTAAAAGGACTGAACTTGAAAATTTTAAATTTGGCCTTTCTGTTAGCAAGAAGGTTGGAAATTCAGTTACAAGGAATCAAATCAAAAGATATTTACGCCAAACTCTATTAGAGCTTTCAGATCAAATACATAAAGATGTAGAATTTATTATTATTGCGCGAAAACCTGCTGCGACGATGAATTTTGCTGAAATAAAGAGCAGTATGATTCACGTTCTACGATTAGCAATGATTTTAGAAAAAAATCCAAGAAATTTGGAGAAAAATCGTGAAAGCGATTTAAAACAAAGCTAGATTTCTCTTTTTATTCCATGTACTAACTGTTAAAATACTCTTGTGTCCATTATGAAATTAAAAGTAATAAAGGTTAGCTATTCTTTATTTACGATATACCCGAGAAAAAAGGAGGAAAAAAGATTTGAGGAAGAGAATATTTTTAATAATCGGTCTCATCTCGTTAGTTTTATTTCTGTCAGGCTGTACGGAAGTAAACAAGCCTATTACAGAAGAAAGTACTGGTTTTTGGAATGAGTACATTGTGTACCCATTATCATTGTTTATCATAAAAATGGCTGAGATTGCTTGGGGAAGCTTTGGAATATCCATAATTGTGGTTACCTTAATTATTCGTTTAGCTATTTTACCATTAATGATTAAACAGACTAGAAGCTCTAAAGCTATGCAGGCATTACAACCAGAAATGGCAGCTCTAAAAGAAAAGTACAGCTCAAAAGACCAAAAAACACAACAAAAACTTCAACAGGAAACAATGGCTTTATTTCAAAAGCATGGAGTTAATCCTTTAGCTGGATGTTTTCCGTTGGTAATCCAAATGCCAATTCTAATTGGTTTTTACCATGCTATTTCAAGAACTAGGGAAATTGCAGAACATAACTTCTTATGGTTTGACCTTGGGGCTCCAGATCCATATTACATTCTTCCACTTGTTGCAGGTGCAACTACCTTTATTCAACAGAAGATGATGATGGCTGGAACAGCAAATCAAAACCCACAAATGGCTATGATGCTTTGGATGATGCCGATTATGATTATCGTGTTTGCAATCAATTTCCCGGCTGCATTATCCTTATATTGGGTAGTTGGTAACTGTTTTATGATTGCACAAACTTACTTTATTAAAGGGCCGGATTTAAGAGCAGCTAAGGCCACCGGCGATGCGGGAGGAGCAAAAAAGTGAAACAAATAACTGCTACAGGACAAAATGTCAACGAGGCAGTGGAATCAGCTTTAGCTCAGCTTAAAACAACAAAAGACCGCACAGAAATTTTGATCATCGATGAAGGTAAAAAAGGTATTTTTGGTATTTTTGGTTCACGTCCAGCTATTGTCCAAGTGACAGTTAAGGCTGATCCAATTGAAGAGGCAAAGATTTTTCTTGTTAATGTAAGTGAACAAATGGGTGTTTCTGTTAAAGTTGACATCACGAAGGAAGGCAAAAATGTACTTTTTAACCTTTCCGGTGAAAAAATCGCTTTATTAATTGGTAAAAGAGGGCAAACATTGAATTCGCTGCAATATCTTACCCAATTAGTTATTAATCGTTATCATGAGCAATATCTAAATGTAACGGTTGACGCTGAAGATTATCGGAAGCGCAGAAATGATACCTTGATTCAACTTGCAGGTCGCTTAGCAATAAAAGCGGTTAAGACAGGTCAAAATGTAGCTTTGGAACCTATGCCTTCATATGAGCGTAAAGTAATCCATACTGCATTAGTAGATAATAAAAAGGTAAAAACCTTCTCAGATGGGTCTGAACCGCATAGACATATTGTTATTACTCCAGTTAAATAAGAATTGCTGAAAGCTTCCGAGTATCTCGGGAGCTTTTTTTATTTGGAAATTTCATGTAAATAAAGGCAAAAAAGCAGTTTCATGTTGTTTGTTGTTATTCACATGTGGATAAGTTAAAATAGAGCAGATAAATTATTTTTTTGTTGATAAAAAATAAAGTATGATATAAATCGAATAGTTGTGGATAAATCGAATTATAGATTTCAGTTATCAAAAATAGAGGAATTTTTGTTTTTTTTTGGAAAGTAGGTGTAACACTTGGAATTTGATACTATTGCAGCGATTTCTACTCCAATGGGAGAAGGAGCCATCGCTATTGTCAGACTAAGTGGGGAAAAAGCCATTCATATATCAGACAAGCTATTTCGAGGAGTTGGAGGAAAGAGGTTAGTTGATGTACATAGCCATACGATTCATTATGGTCATCTAGTCGATCCGAAAACAGATATAGTGGCGGAAGAAGTCATGGTTTCTGTTATGAAGGGACCAAAAACGTTTACGAAAGAAGACGTTATTGAAATTAATTGCCATGGGGGGCTTGTTTCCGTTAATCGGGTGTTACAGCTCGTTTTGAATAATGGAGCAAGATTAGCAGATCCAGGGGAATTTACAAAGCGTGCTTTTTTAAATGGCCGAATTGATTTATCGCAAGCGGAGGCTGTGATGGATTTAATCCGCGCAAAAACGGATCGAGCGATGAATGTTGCGTTAGGTCAAATGGAAGGGCGCTTATCAAGATTAATTCAAAAGCTAAGACAAGAAATCTTAGAAACACTTGCACATGTTGAAGTCAATATAGATTACCCAGAATACGATGATGTTGAAGAAATGACCCATCATTTATTAATAGATAAAGCTCGGTATGTCAAAGCTGAAATAGAAAAAGTATTACAAACCTCACAACAAGGAAAAATATTAAGAGAAGGCTTGGCGACTGTTATTGTTGGACGACCGAATGTCGGGAAGTCTTCACTACTAAATAGCCTTGTCCATGAAAATAAGGCAATCGTGACAGATATCCCGGGGACGACCCGAGATGTTATTGAGGAGTATGTGAACGTACGCGGAGTTCCTTTAAAATTATTAGATACAGCGGGAATTCGTGAAACAGAAGATATTGTGGAAAGAATTGGTGTAGAAAAATCGCGTCAAGTTTTAAAGGACGCTGATTTAATTTTATTAGTGTTAAATCATTCAGATGAATTAACGATTGAGGATGAAAATATCTTTGCAGCCGTTGAAGGTATGGATGTTATTGTCATTATTAATAAAATGGACCTCCCACAGAAAATCAATATGGAACGCGTGGAACAATTAGCTAAGGGACATAAAATTATTAGAACGTCCTTACTGGAGGATCGTGGGGTTGATGAATTAGAGGAAGCGATAGCTGCTCTCTTTTTTGCTGGATCAATCGAAGCGGGTGATATGACGTATGTTTCAAATAGTCGTCATATTGCTTTACTGAATCAAGCTTTAAATTCAATTGAAGATGCAATTGATGGTGTCGAATCAGGAACACCTATTGATATTGTGCAAATAGATTTTACAAGAACGTGGGAATTGTTAGGGGAAATTATTGGACAAAGTGTTCATGAAAGTTTAATTGACCAGCTTTTTTCGCAGTTCTGTTTAGGGAAATAGGTAGGGGGTTTAAACATTATGCCATACGAGGCAGGAAGTTATGACGTCATCGTCATTGGGGCTGGTCATGCAGGGAGTGAAGCAGGCCTTGCAGCAGCTCGAGTTGGTGCAAAAACATTAATGATTACAATCAATCTGGACATGGTAGCATTTATGCCCTGTAACCCATCAGTTGGGGGTCCAGCTAAAGGGATTGTAGTTAGGGAAATCGATGCTCTTGGTGGAGAGATGGGTCGAAATATTGATAAAACTCATATCCAAATGAGAATGTTAAATACAGGTAAAGGGCCAGCAGTACGGGCATTACGGGCACAGGCAGATAAATTTTCCTATCAACATGAGATGAAAAAAACAATTGAAAACCAGCCTAATTTAACCTTATTGCAGGGGATGGTTGATCGACTTCTTGTGGAAGATGAAGTGTGCCAAGGTGTGATTACGCAAACTGGGGCCATTTACCGTTCCAAAACGGTTGTCATTACGACAGGGACTTTTTTACGTGGTGAAATTATTTTAGGGGAATTAAAATATTCTAGTGGTCCAAATAATCAGCAGCCATCGATTAAATTATCGGAGCATTTAGAAGAGCTTGGGTTTGACCTTGTCCGTTTTAAGACGGGAACTCCTCCTCGCGTTCATAGCCATTCGATTGATTACAGTAAAACGGAAATTCAGCCTGGTGATGAAAAACCAAGAGCTTTTTCGTATGAAACAACAAAGTATATTACCGATCAGCTCCCATGCTGGTTAACTTACACAAATGAACATACGCATACATTGATTGACCAAAATTTACATCGTTCACCGATGTACTCTGGAATGATTAAGGGATCAGGTCCTCGTTATTGTCCATCGATTGAGGATAAAGTGGTCCGATTTAATGATAAACCTCGTCATCAAATTTTCTTAGAACCAGAAGGAAGAAATACACATGAAGTGTATGTTCAAGGTCTCTCCACAAGCTTGCCCGAAGATGTACAGCAACAACTCTTAAAAACCATTCCTGGACTGGAAAAGGTTCAAATGATGCGCGCAGGTTATGCCATTGAATATGATGCTATTGTTCCAACACAGCTTTGGCCAACATTGGAAACAAAAAAACTTCCAAACCTTTATACAGCTGGACAAATTAATGGAACATCTGGTTATGAAGAAGCGGCTGGTCAAGGATTGATGGCTGGAATGAACGCTGGATTAAAGGCATTAGGAAAAGAAGAGGTCATTTTAAAACGTTCTGATGCATATATCGGGGTATTAATTGATGATTTGGTTACAAAAGGTACAAACGAGCCATATCGCCTATTAACTTCTAGAGCCGAGTACAGACTATTACTTCGTCATGACAATGCTGATTTAAGATTAACTGAAATTGGTCATCGCGTTGGAATGATTTCAGATGAAAGAATGCAGCGATTTATAGCTAAAAAAGAAGCAATTGAAGCGGAAATGATGCGATTAAAATCTCACTTTATTAAACCTACTGCTGAGGTTCAAGAGTTAATCAAACAAATGGGTGGAAGTGAATTAAAAGACGGCATCCGTGCTTCTGATTTATTAAAGCGGCCAGAAATGAACTATAGCCATATAGACAAGTTAGCTCCTTCAGAAGTTGAACTTCATGAAGATGTAAAAGAACAAGTGGAAATCCAACTTAAATATGAAGGTTACATTGAAAAGTCCCTACAGCAGGTAGAGCGACTACAAAAGATGGAAAATAAAAAGATTCCAGAGAATATTGACTATGATGCAATTTCAAGTCTAGCGAATGAGGCGAAACAAAATTTAAAACAAGTACGACCACTCTCACTTGCTCAAGCATCTCGTATTTCTGGGGTAAATCCAGCTGATATTTCAATTTTGCTCATTTATTTGGAGCAAGGACGGATTGCTAAAACGAACTAAAATGGAATGGGTTGAACAAAGAATATGAAGGTAGATCAATTTCAGTCTGCGTTGGCGGAAAAAGGAGTTACTCTTTCCGCCAACCAATTGCAGCAATACGAACAATATTATGAAACACTTGTTGAATGGAATGAAAAAATGAATTTAACTGCTATTACCGAAAAAGGGGATGTCTATTTAAAGCATTTTTTCGATTCCATTAGCGCAGCATTTTATTTTGACTTTAAAGGTGAGATGACGATTTGTGATGTTGGAGCTGGCGCAGGTTTCCCTAGTATTCCTATCAAGATTGCCTTCCCTAACATCCATGTCACCATTGTGGACTCTCTAAATAAGCGAATCAACTTTCTAGAGCATTTAGCAACTATTTTAAGGTTAGAAAACGTTCGATTTGTTCATGACCGTGCAGAAACATTTGGTCAAAACAAGGAGTATCGTGAGCAATTTGATGTCGTAACAGCAAGAGCTGTCGCCAGGCTTTCCGTTTTAAGTGAGTTATGCCTTCCACTTGTAAAAAAAGGTGGGTTTTTCCTCGCTATGAAAGCAGCAAGTGCTGAGGATGAAGTGAAAATTGCGGGAAAAGCAATTCATACTCTAGGTGGAAGTATTATCAAAAAGGAAAGTTTTTTACTGCCGATTGAAAATAGTGAAAGAAATATTATTCTAATTCAAAAGGAGAAAAACACTCCAAAACAATACCCAAGAAAACCTGGTACTCCGAATAAAACACCAATAGAGTAGACTAGTAAGGACTTCTTGTCGAAAAACGATGAAAAAAGGATGACAATTTTTAAGCAGACATGCCAACTTTGTTTTAAAATGTATATGAAGGCAGGAAATTGTCATTTATATAAAGAATATGTAAAACGGGAGTTTCGTAAAGGTGGTGTAGGGTGATGAAAAATTCTTTTTCACGCTTTTTTGGCCTCGGCGAAAAGGGAGAGCAAGCTACTATAGAGAAAAAAGAGGTTCATGAACAAGAATTGATAACAGACGTGCAGGATCAACAGGAACAAGAACCACACGAGCAACATGAAGAGATTCGTAAAATCCCAATTGGAAATATTGTTCCAAATCGTTTTCAACCAAGAACGGTTTTTGATGATGAGAGAATAGAAGAGCTTTCTCGAACGATTCATACACATGGAATAATTCAACCTATTGTTTTACGCGAGCTAGGGAATGACCAATTTGAAATTATTGCGGGGGAACGTCGTTGGCGAGCAATGAATCGTCTTGGCTGGGGAGAAGTTCCAGCAATTATTAAAAATTTAAGTGATACTGAAACAGCCTCTGTTGCCCTAATTGAAAATCTTCAACGTGAGGAACTTTCTCCCATTGAAGAAGCCATCGCATATGGTAAATTATTAGAGCTACATAATTTGACACAAGAGGCATTAGCCCAGCGACTTGGCAAAGGGCAATCTACAGTTGCCAATAAGCTTCGTCTATTAAAGCTACCTCAGGATGTTCAGGATGCACTTTTAAATAAGTCAATTACCGAAAGACATGCCCGTTCTCTTATTCCATTAAAAAACCCTGAGCTTCAGGTTAAGTTATTAGCGGAAATTATCGCAAGAAATTTAAATGTGAAGCAAACGGAAGATCGTGTTGTTAAACTACTTGAGCAAAGTAATCCAAAACCAAAGCCTAAGCGCAAAGCATTTAGTAAAGATATGCGTATTGCTGTCAATACCATTCGGCAATCATTATCAATGGTATCTGATAGTGGTATTGACTTAAATGCAGATGAAGAGGAATTTGACGAGTACTATCAATTTACAATACGTATTCCGAAGAAAAAATAATGATTATTACTACAGTGAGAAGCTAATCTTCTAGGGAAGTTTCTCACTGTTTTTTTCTTGTCTGGGGAAAGAATCTATAAGAATATGAGATTAATTTGTTACATTTAAATTGGAAAAAGAATCTGTAAGAATATGAGATTATTTAGAGAAAAAAACAAAATAATAGATTGTTTCATGATAAAATAGTATTTATGTTTAAAAGATTTAAGTTCTTACAATGAAGGTAGGTGACATCGTGGGGAAAATTATTGCGATTGCCAATCAAAAAGGTGGGGTAGGTAAAACTACAACCTCTGTTAACCTAGGAGCCTGTTTAGCCTATATTGGAAAAAAGGTATTGCTAGTTGATGTGGATCCTCAAGGAAATGCCTCAAGTGGTATTGGGGTAGAAAAATCGGAAGTGAATCAATGCATCTATGATGTATTAGTAGATGACGTAGAAGCTCGTGAGGTAATTAAACCGACTTCAGTTGAAAATCTTTATGTAATTCCTGCAACGATTCAATTAGCGGGTGCTGAAATTGAGCTTGTTCCGACTATTTCGAGGGAAGTTCGATTAAAGCGTGCTTTAGAAGAAGTGAAAGATCAATTTGATTATATTATTATTGATTGCCCTCCATCATTAGGGCTATTAACACTTAATGCATTAACAGCCTCAGATGCAGTATTAATACCTGTTCAGTGTGAGTATTATGCATTAGAAGGATTAAGTCAGCTTCTTAATACCGTGAGATTAGTTCAAAAGCACCTTAATCAGGATTTGAAAATAGAGGGCGTTTTACTGACGATGCTTGATGCTCGGACAAACCTTGGATTACAAGTAATCGAAGAAGTGAAAAAGTATTTCCAAGATAAAGTGTATAAGACTATTATTCCTCGTAATATACGTTTAAGTGAAGCTCCAAGTCATGGAGAACCAATAATCATATACGATCCAAAGTCACGTGGTGCGGAAGTGTATTTAGATTTGGCAAAGGAAGTGGTTTCAAATGGCTAAAGGTTTAGGTAAAGGTCTTAATGCATTTTTTGCTAATGTAGAAGTGACAAAAGATGAATCTATTCAAGAAATTAGTGTTAAAGAACTTCGCCCCAATCCCTATCAGCCAAGGAAGGTGTTCCAACCTGAAGCCATTGAAGAGTTGAAAAACTCCATTTTAGAACATGGAATTTTACAACCAATCATTGTTCGCAAGAGTATTAAAGGATTTGAGATTCTTGCAGGTGAGAGAAGATTTAGAGCTGCAAAAGAAGCAAAACTCGAGAAGGTTCCAGTAGTTGTACGTGAATTTACAGAACAGCAAATGATGGAATTAGCCGTTCTAGAAAATTTACAGCGTGAAGATTTAACACCTATTGAAGAAGCGATAGCCTATCAAACTCTACTGGATAAGCTAAATGTCACACAAGAGGTTTTAGCAAAGCGTCTTGGAAAAAGTCGCCCACACATTGCAAACCATATCCGCTTATTATCTTTACCAGCAAAAATTCAAGAATTAATTTCAAATAGTGAAATTTCAATGGGGCATGGGCGAGCTTTATTAGGATTAAAGCAAAAGGATAAGCTACCGGCTTTAGTTGATAAAGTGATAAAAGAAGGCTTAAATGTCCGCCAACTTGAGCAATTTATTCAACAATTGAATGAAAATGTTCCACGTGAAACAAAGAAACCGAAAATAGATAAAGATATCTTTATTAGGGAACAAGAAAGTGTTCTGCGTGACCGCTTCGGAACATCTGTTCATATTAAACAAACGAAAAATAAAGGAAAAATAGAAATTGAGTTTTTCTCAAAAGAAGATTTAAATCGAATTTTAGAACTTCTCGAACAGGAGCAATCAATATAAAGGTCTTGCCCTAAGAATGAGTATTTCTTAAGGTGCCGGCCTTTTCTTTTTTCATTTATTCTAAGTTTCATTTCTATTCACTCTCTTTATTGATATGTATATTTCAAGTTGAATTTATTTCGCTTTTCGAAGTAAATGGATAGGTGGATGTAAGATGGTTTTATTAGGAACACTTATTAATGGCTTATTAATTGTCATTGGAACCTTGCTCGGAAAGCTTTTTCATCGAATTCCAGAGGGTATGAAGTCAACGGTTATGCAAGCCATTGGACTAGCTGTCATGGTATTAGGTCTTCAAATGGGATTCAAAAGTAATAATTTTTTAATTGTGATTATCAGTTTAGTTGTTGGAGCTGTTATTGGGGAGCATTTTGCCTTAGATGATAAATTGAATAAACTCGGTGATTGGTTAGAGTCGAAGATTGGCAAAAGTGGTAAAGGTAGCATTTCAGAAGGATTTGTTACAGCGACACTTATCTTTTTGATTGGCGCGATGGCCATCATTGGAGCTTTAGATAGTGGAATCCGCGGGGATCATGATGTTCTTTATACAAAGGCCATTATTGATGGCTTTACCTCCATTATATTAACGACAACATTAGGTATCGGTGTCCTTTTTTCTGCTATTCCGGTTGTTCTCTACCAAGGAGCGATTGCTCTATTTGCAACACAAATTGACCGGTTTGTTCCACAAGCACTAATGGATAGCTTTATTTTGGAAATGACTGCAACAGGCGGAGTGATGATTTTCGCTATTGGGTTAAATTTAACTGGATTAATGAAAGTAAAAGTGGCAAACCTCTTGCCAGGGATTGTCATAACAGGTGTGATTGTGACTCTGATGTATTTTTTTGCAAAATAAACGCGATTGAATGAAAAAATCCGCCTGGTAAATCGATTAGATTTATAAGCGGATTTTTTTATTCCTTCTATAACATAATTCCAGTTACGGCAGCTGTTAATAAGCTAACAAGTGTAGCTCCATAAAGTAATTTAATTCCAAATCTTGCTACTACATTCCCTTGTTTTTCATTTAGTCCCTTTACTGCCCCTGCGATAATGCCAATGGATGAAAAATTGGCGAAGGAAACAAGAAAGACTGAAATGATACCAACGGTTCGGTTTGATAACGATGTAGAAATTTTACCTAAATCGATCATAGCGACAAATTCATTCGATAATAATTTGGTTGCCATGATGGTTCCCGCTTTAACGACCTCTGATGCGGGAACGCCAATAACAAAGGCAAGTGGGGCGAAAACATAACCAAGTGCAACCTGAAAACTGATGCCGAAAATAGAAGCAAACACTTGGTTAATCATTCCAATTAGGGCAACAAACCCAATAAGCATCGCTGCAACTATGATAGCTACTTTAAAACCATCTAGAATATACTCTCCTAGCATTTCAAAAAAGGTTTGTTTACCCCCTTCTTGAACTTCAATGATATCTTCCTCTGGGGATACCGTATACGGATTAATGATATTCGCAATGATAAATCCACCGAATAAATTCAGGACAAGTGCCGTAATGACATACTTGGGTTCGATCATCGTCATATAGGCACCT
Source organism: Pseudoneobacillus rhizosphaerae (assembly GCF_917563885.1). Taxonomy (GTDB): domain Bacteria; phylum Bacillota; class Bacilli; order Bacillales; family Cytobacillaceae; genus Pseudoneobacillus; species Pseudoneobacillus rhizosphaerae. Next base: position 79,496 of record NZ_CAKJTG010000015.1, on the reverse strand, counting down.
AATATGGATGCTGATACGGTTGACATCGCTGAGGTACACAATGTGTAGAGGCGATGTTCAGGAATATATGGTAGCTGCTTTTTTACTGAAATAAAAACCTCAGATTGTCCAAAAACAGCAGAAGCGACAGCATTGTATGATTCTAATTTTCCAAGGCCATTGATTTTGCTTAATACTAATCCTAAATATCGGATGATGATGGGAAGTACCTTTATGTATTGAGCAATCCCAATTAATACCGAAATAAATACAATCGGTAATAAGACATTTAAGAAGAATGGACCTGCTCCCTCGTTTGCAATCCCACCGAATACAAAGTTTATTCCTTCTGCAGCGTAGGATAAGAGATGATCAAAAAGAGTCGAGATTCCTCTAATAATGACAAGGCCAAATTCGGTATTTAGCAGTAAAAAAGATAGGAGTAGCTGTAAAACGAGCATGATAATAATCGGCTTAAGCTTAATCTCCCTTTTATTGTTAGAAACAATATAGGCAAGTAGAAATATAATGATTAATGCAGCTAAAAATAGAATAAACTTCAAATTCGTTCCTCCCTCAGATTTCATATTACTTATGCTGAGCAAATAGAGGATAAATTATTGCAGGTAGAGAAAAAAAAAAGTGAAAAATAAAAAAGATGGATTAGTATCATCCATCTTTAAGCTATACCGTTTCTTCATTATTTAATTGAAGTGGACTCCACTCTGCTTTTTTAATTCGATATTTTATACTTGCTTGATAAATCCCATTTGAAATGGTTTTAGCCATTTTTAAAACGAGATTTAGACGTGTATTTTGTAAAACAAAAAATTCCATAAAACCACTCACATTTACAATTCCTGTAAGGTGAATGTCTCCTACTGGGGGGAGCTCTTTATTAACACCTGCACCTGGCTTAACTGGGCCATTTGCAACTTGAATGGCTCCAACACTTTTCAGTTTTCCGAGGCAAGCATCAATGCCGATGATGAAGGGATAAAAATGCTTTTGCTTGATTTCTTTTAATCTATCTTCAAGATTAACGGCATGAATAGGATCGTCTAACGTTCCATAAATGTAAAATGGATGTGGACCTTTTTCTTCTAAAAGGGATCCAACTAATGGGCCAAGTGAATCACCAGTCGAACGGTCTGTACCTATACAAACAAAAACGATTGGTCGAATGGTATGGGGTGGAATCATTTCTAAAATTTGATTAGATAATAAAGTGACAGCTTCCCCATCATCATGAAAAACCTTTATTCCACCTCGTCTATCAAAAAATCCAGATTTGAGATTCATAGGTCCACTCCTTGTAAATTAGCTCCCACGGCATTTTCATGAAAAAGCTTAATGTTACAGTATACGGACTATTCCGGAAATCTATACATTCAGATTCACTTTTATTATCGATGGAACTACAAAGTTGGCAAAAATATTGTTAAAATAACATGGATTGGTTGTGGCATATTTAAATATGGTTATGATGGTAGTAGATAAGAAATAGCAGGTGATGAAGTGGATTATATATCGAGGCTTTATAGTAAAATGAAGTTAGAATTATTAAATGAGGAAAATTGGCTTTCTCTTGGTGAAATGGCAATGAAAATTATTGCTATACTTATTTTATCAAATATCATTATTCGAATTGGCAAGGTAGCAATTAACAATATTTTCAAAGTGCGTCTAAAGTCACCCATTAGAACCTCCGAACGCCGAGAAACCACATTGATGAAGCTATTGGAAAATATCCTTACGTATGTCATTTCGTTTATGGCGTTTTTGATGATTCTTTCCACATTAACTATTGATGTTAAAGCGTTGTTGGCTGGTGCTGGCATTGTAGGCTTAGCAGTTGGTTTTGGGGCTCAAAATTTAGTGAAGGATATTATTACTGGATTTTTTATTATTTTTGAAGATCAATTTTCTGTAGGTGACCAAGTACGGATTGGTACACTTGAAGGTGTTGTACAAGAAATTGGCCTTCGAACGACAAAATTGAAAAGTGGATCTGGCGAACTTCATATCCTACCAAATGGAAGTATCATACAAGTCACGAATTTTTCAATACATAATAGCAAAGCATCCATTGATATTAGCTTAGCGTATGGAACAGACATTATAAGAGCAGAACAACTCATTCAGGAATTATTAGTTACATTACCTGAAAAGTATGATGATCTTGTAAAAGTGCCTGAAGTTTTAGGTGTTCAAAACTTTGGTCCTTCCGAGATTATCTTAAGAATAGCTGTAGAAACAAAACCTTTACGACAAACTACGGTTGGTAGAATGATCAGAAGAGATCTAAAGCTCTGGTTAGACCAACATGGATTGGAAGCACAATTTCAATAAGAAAAGCGGAAGCGCCCGTTTAGCGGCGTATGGACTGGAGCTCTCTTGACTGAGATAAAGGAAACACGAATCGCGTTTTTTGCGATTCGATGTTGACTTATCGTAGGGAGGGAGAGTGAAGTCCACTAGACGCTGGGCCGCTTGCGCTGGACAGTTTTTAAAGTCTAAAAAATTTATACATTTTTATCTTTTTAATAATGATCTCAGGAAAAGGAGGGAAATAGGCATGGAACAAAAAGAATTTGGTTTAAATGATGTCGTTGAAATGAAAAAATCCCATCCATGTGGGGCTAACCGCTGGAAAATTATTAGGTTGGGAATGGATATACGGATTAAGTGTGAAGGCTGTGGTCATAGTGTATTAATCCCACGAAGGGAATTTACACGAAAGCTCAAGAAAATATTGGTGAAGCATGAAGGCTAACTTCATGCTTCTTTTTTTATCGTAAATGTATTAATCTAATAGAAAACGAGTTACGAAGGAGAGGTGTGAAGGAATTGGCAAAGGTTTATCAATCTTCTTGTTCTTTAAACTGTTGGGATAATTGCGGTTTTGAAGTCACTGTGGAAGATGGCAAGGTTGTTAAAGTGGATGGGTCTGTTCATCATCCAGTTACAAAGGGGAAAATCTGTGGTCGTGGACGTATGCTTGAGACGAGGACCAATTCTTCACAACGCCTCTTATATCCATTAAAAAAGATTAATGGCGTATTTGAACAAACTACTTGGGAATTGGCTCTAGATGAAATTGCCGCTAAAATGAGCCACTATAAAGAAAATTATGGATCGACTTCGATTCTTCATAGCCATGATTATGCTAATGGCGGCTTGCTAAAAAATCTTGATCAACGTTTTTTTAATCTTTTCGGCGGTGTAACAGAGTTAACAGGTTCTCTTTGTTGGGGTGCTGGCATTGAGGCTCAAAAGTGGGACTTTGGAGATGCCTATAGCCATGACCCTGAGGATGTTTTTAATAGTAAGCATATTATTATTTGGGGACGAAATGTCGCACGGACCAATATGCATTTTTACCAAAGGCTTCAGCAAGCAAAGAAAAATGGTGCAGAAATTATTGTAATTGATCCTATTTATAACGCTACAGCCAAACTCGCTGATCAATATCTTTCTGTTAAACCTGGAATGGATGGGATTTTAGCAGCTGGAATCATGAAGGAAATCCTTCGTGTCAATGGGGAGGATCGTGACTTTATTGAAAACCATTCCGTTGGATTTAAAGATCTTGAAAACCTTCTAGCAAGTATTACTTTCGAAGAGATAATTGAGAAAGCGGAAGTTTCCCTAGAAAATATTCAATTGCTTGCTAAGATTTATTGTGATCGTCCAACCTCAACCTACCTGGGTTTAGGGATGCAACGGTATGAAAATGGTGGAAATACTATACGTTTGATCGATGCATTAGTTGCAATAAGTGGAAATGTTGGAATTGCTGGAGGTGGCGCTAATTATGGAAACCTTCAGGTGGGCCAAAAATTCCATTCTAATGCTTTTACACTTGGTGACCGAAAACAGCAATCTCGATCCTTTACCATGATGAAACAAGCAGAAGGAATACTTGAAGCAACGGATCCACCTGTAAAAATGGCTTTTGTAACGTGTGGAAATCCATTAACACAAGTCCCTGATACATCTCTGGTTAAAAAGGCATTTGAAGCTCTAGATACTTTAGTCGTGATGGATCAGTTTATGACTGATACGGCTCAGTTGGCTGATTATTTATTACCTGTAACAACTGTATTTGAAGAAGAAGATATCTATTACTCTTCCATGTACCATCAATATGTAAATTATGGACCAAAGCTTGTGGATGCCCCAGGTGAAGCAAAGTCTGATTTATGGATATGGACTGAGCTAGCAAAGCGATTAGGCTTTGGTCATGAATTTGATTTTACATCAGAGCAATGGATTGATTTAGGAATACAGTCATTGAAGGTGCACGGCTTCACTCTGGAAAAATTAAAACAAGAGGGATTTTTGGAACTACCTGTTGAGAAAATTCCCTGGGAAAACCACCAATTTAAAACGCCAAGCGGTAAATATGAATTCACTTCAGCCAGAGGAGAATTAGGCTTAACTCTACCGAATGAAACGAAATGGAAGAACCAGGAGTTAGCTGAAAATTATCCATTTACACTTTTGACCATTCACCCACTACGTTCTAATCACTCACAGCATTATCAGCTATTTAATCCTTTACCAAAAGTAAAGGTAGAGATATCAATTGATATTGCTGAACTTAAAGGATTAAAAGATGGGGATGAAGTAAAGGTTTGGAATGACAGAGGTAAGGTCACAGGTTCTATTCAAATAATGAAGCAAGCTCACCCCCATACCATTAATATTGATGAAGGGATTTGGAGTCAGTTCGGTGGTTCGGTCAATCAACTAACATCCAATCGAGTATCTGATAATGGATTAGGTAGTACTTTATATGATTGCCTTGTTAATATTGAAAAAACATCATTATAATTAAAAGCTGCTCATTTGGGCAGCTTTTTTTGTCCTACTCCCTCTCCCTTCTATTAAGACTTGTCTTTTTGGGGTCATATCACTATAATTGTGAGAGGTTTAGACAAAAAGCGGAAGCGCCTTGATCAGCCCCGACAAGCATAAGACGCTCCATGAAAGAAGGCGTTCTTTGCCTTCATTCATGGAGTGGCTTATGACCTCGAGGGGCTAGGCGCTGCAGCTAGACATATAATTATTTTACGAAATGAGGAGTGGCCCAATGGCTTTAACAGCTGGTATAGTTGGTTTGCCTAACGTTGGTAAATCAACATTATTTAATGCAATTACACAAGCGGGAGCTGAATCTGCAAACTATCCTTTCTGTACAATTGATCCAAATGTAGGGATTGTAGAAGTTCCAGATTACCGTTTAAATAAATTAACAGAACTAGTTCAACCGAAAAAAACAGTTCCAACAGCATTTGAATTCACTGATATTGCAGGGATTGTTAAAGGTGCTAGTAAGGGTGAAGGTCTAGGGAATAAGTTTCTAGCAAATATTCGCCAAGTAGATGCTATTTGCCAAGTAGTTCGCTGTTTTGAAGATGAAAATATTACACATGTGTCAGGTAAAGTAAATCCAATTGATGATATTGAAGTAATCAATCTTGAGTTAATTTTAGCTGATATGGAATCTGTAGAAAAAAGAATCGGTCGTGTCGAAAAATTAGCCCGTCAAAAAGATAAAGATGCAGTGGTTGAAATAGAAGTATTAAACCTATTAAGAGAGGCTTTTGAAGCAGAAAAGCCAGCACGTTCAGTGGAATTCACAGATGAACAATTAAAAATTGCTAAAGGTCTTCACCTTTTAACGATTAAGCCAGTTCTTTATGTGGCAAACGTTAGTGAAGAGGATATTGCTAACCCTTCGGACAACGAATACGTTCAAAAGGTTCGTGATTTCGCAGCAAAAGAAAATGCTGAAGTCATTGTTATTTGTGCAAAAATTGAAGAAGAAATTGCTGAGCTAGAAGGCGAAGAAAAGACGATGTTCCTACAAGAATTGGGAATTGAAGAGTCTGGTCTTGATCAATTAATTCGTGCTGCATATCACCTATTAGGCCTAGCAACTTACTTTACAGCTGGTGTTCAGGAGGTTCGTGCTTGGACGTTCCGTAAAGGAATGAAGGCACCTCAATGTGCAGGTGTTATTCACTCTGACTTTGAAAGAGGCTTTATCCGTGCAGAAACGGTTGCGTATGATGATTTATTAGCAAATGGGAGTATGACTGCTGCTAAAGAAGCTGGAAAAGTTCGTTTAGAAGGTAAAGAATACGAAGTGAAGGACGGAGATATAATTCATTTCCGTTTTAATGTATAAACTTTAGGAGCCTCTTATTTTAGGGGTTTTTCTTTTTAGATTGCACTTTTCCAAAGTGGTGAATTTTTTAAAAGTGTCACTACATCAGCGCATGTTTCTCCAACTCTTGCAAATGTATAACCTTTATGATATACTTTCTCCTTGTGAGTAATGTAAATTATTCCTTGCCCATATGGGCCGTTTAGACCAAAAGGAGGTGACAGTGATGAGAAAGTACGAAGTAATGTACATCATCCGCCCAAACATTGAAGATGAAGCTAAAAAGGCTCTTGTAGAGCGTTTCAGTGGGATCTTAACTGACAATGGTGCGGAAATCGCAGAAGCGAAGGATTGGGGTAAGCGTCGTCTTGCATATGAAATCAATGATTTCCGTGACGGCTACTACCAATTAGTGAAAGTCAACGCAGTTCCTGCAGCGGTAGAAGAATTCTCCCGTCTTGCTAAGATCAGCGAAGATATCATTCGCCACATTGTAATTAAAGAAGAAGAATAAGATTAAATTGATAATAGATACTTCTATACATGTTCCACGTGGAACAAAATAGAGGGAAGGAGTTGGTTCTGATGATGAATCGCGTTGTTCTAGTAGGACGATTAACAAAAGACCCTGAACTAAGAATTACTCCTAGTGGAGTTCCTGTTGCTTCTTTTACACTTGCTGTTAGTAGACCTTTTTCGAATCAGCAAGGGGAACGTGAAGCGGACTTTATTAACTGTGTAGTTTGGCGTAAACCTGCAGAAAATGTAGCTAATTACCTCAAAAAAGGTAGCTTAGCTGGTGTAGATGGACGTGTACAAACTCGCACTTATGATGGACAAGATGGAAAGCGTGTATACGTGACAGAAGTTTTGGCTGAAAGTGTTCAATTCTTAGAACCAAGAAGTGCATCAGGTGATCGCGGTGAAGGTGGATATAATAATCCTCCTAGAGAACAAAAGGCCTCTTATAGTGGCGGCAACAACTATCAGAATCAACCACCTAGATCCAATAACCAAGGGTATTCTACAGATTTAGATAAAGATCCGTTTGCAAATAGTGGACAAATTGACATTTCAGACGATGATTTACCATTCTAAGCTGTATTAAATGAAACGGTTAATAACTAAGTAAAGGAGGGAATTATTATGGCAGGCGGAGGACGCAGAGGCGGACGTGCAAAACGTCGTAAAGTGTGCTATTTCACTTCTCATGGAATCACACGCATCGATTACAAAGAAGTAGATCTTCTTAAGAAATTCATTTCTGAACGTGGGAAAATTTTACCACGTCGTGTAACAGGTACAAGCGCTAAATACCAACGTAAATTAACGATTGCTATTAAACGCGCTCGTCAAATGGCATTACTACCATACGTAACTGGTGAATAATCCATTTTTTAGCAGTAGGGAGAAATCCTTACTGCTTTTATTTTTGTATGCTAATAAAGTTGAATACGAGCTCATTAGTCAGTAAAATGAGGAGATAAGGACTGAAAAAAACTTGGGGTGAAAAAGTGAAAAACGTACATAGACTTACAGAGGGGTCAGTTTTATTAGCCATCTTCGCTGTCCTACTTCTCATTACCTTAAATGTACCATTATTAGGTTTTGTAACAAATTTATTCTTAGTCCTACCATTTATTTATTTCGCTTGGAAAAATGAATGGAAAGGGATTATTGTCTTTTTAGTTGCGGCGACAATTATTTCATTAATTGTTGGAACTGTTCTTGCTGTCCCTTTTACCCTTCTATTTGGTACAACTGGAATTACTTTAGGGTATTTATCTCAGAAAAATAAAAGTCGAACGACCATTTTAATGGTAGCAACGCTCGTGTTTATTATAAATGTATTAATACAATATGGTGCAGCAGTTGTATTATTTGATTTCAATTTTGTTAAAGAAACAACACAGATGATGCAACAGTCCTTCGAAACCTCCTTTAAAATGTTAGGTGCTGCTGGTCAAAGCACTACTGAAGTTGAAAAATTAAAAGAACAAATGGATACGATGTTAAAAAGTATCCAAACCTTATTACCAAGTATGCTTGTAATGGGTTCATTTGGAATGGTATTTTTCCTACAATTAATTAACTTTCCTATTTTAAAAAGATTTGGATTTAAAATTTCACAATGGAAGCCATTTCGTGAACTATCACTGCCTAAAAGTATCCTTTGGTATTATCTAATTACTGCATTATTATCAATGGTTTTAAGGCCAGAAGATGGAAGCTATATACATACAGCCTTATGGAATCTTTCTTATATTTTACAAATTCTTTTAGTTGTTCAAGGACTATCTTTTATTTATTTTGCTAGTCATTTAAAGGGTTGGCCAAAGGTAATTCCTATTATGGCAACGGTGTTACTAGTTCTTATCCCATTGATACTTTATATTATTAGGATATTAGGTATAATTGATTTAGGTTTTGATTTGAGAAAAAGATTGGTCAAAAAATAGGAGCTGAAAAAATGCCTCAATACTTAGAAAAGCGTTTATTCCGCTACCTATTGTATGGGTTAATGGGATTAACATTTGTTATGCTAAGTTTTCTAACCTTTTATAATTGGATTATTGGGCTGATTGGTTTTATTTTGATGTTTATTCCTTACTATTATATATTTGATTTAGATCGTAAACAGCGTAAGGAAGTTGAAGAATATATTGCCACTTTATCCTACCGAGTCAAAAAGGTTGGCGAAGAAGCTTTATTGGAAATGCCCATTGGGATCATGTTAATTAATGATGAGTTTTTTATTGAGTGGGCGAATCCCTTCTTAGCCTCTAGCTTTGATGAAGAAACGTTAGTTGGAAGATCGTTATACGATGTTGCTGATGCTCTTATTCCTCTTATTAAACAAGAAGTAGAAGCAGAGAATATTACGCTACATGATCGAAAGTTTCGTGTAATTCTTAAACGTGATGAGCGTTTATTATACTTTTTCGATGTAACTGAGCAATCAGAAATTGAAAAAATGTATCATGATGAGCGGACGGTTATTGCTATTATTTTCCTAGATAATTATGATGAATTAACGCAAGGTATGGATGATCAAATGAGAAGTAGCCTAAATAGTATGGTTACCTCTATTTTGAACAAGTGGGCAAATGATAATGGTGTATTTTTAAAAAGAGTGTCATCTGAACGATTTATTGGTGTCTTTAACGAGCATATTTTGCTTCAGCTCGAAAAAAATAAATTTTCGATTTTAGATGAGGTTAGAGAAACGACAGCAAAACAAAATGTCGCATTAACGCTGAGTATTGGCGTTGGGGCTGGGGTAACATCATTGCCAGAATTAGGTACTCTAGCACAATCAAGCCTAGACTTAGCACTGGGACGTGGCGGAGATCAAGTAGCGATTAAGCTACAAAATGGTAAGGTAAAGTTTTTTGGTGGGAAAACGAATCCGATGGAAAAACGGACAAGAGTCCGTGCTAGGGTTATCTCACATGCCTTAAAGGAATTGATTTTAGAAAGCGATAAAGTCATCGTCATGGGACATAAAAACCCAGATATGGACGCTATCGGGGCAGCAATTGGCATCCAAAAAGTAGCACAAATGAATCAAAAAGATGGATATATCGTCATGAACTTTCAGGAAATCGATACTGGGGTTAAACGCTTAATGGAGGAAATAAAAAATCATGAAAAATTATTTTCAAGATTTATTACTCCTGAACAAGCGTTAGAATCAGCAACAGAGGATACGTTATTAGTTATTGTTGATACTCATAAACCTACACTCGTTATTGACGAACGAATTTTAAATAAAATTGAAAGGAAAGTTGTTATCGACCATCATCGTCGTGGTGAAGAATTTATCGATAACCCTCTTCTCGTCTATATGGAGCCGTATGCATCGTCGACAGCGGAATTAGTAACGGAGCTATTAGAATACCAGCCGAAGCGTTTAAAGATTGACATGCTGGAGGCAACGGCCTTGTTGGCTGGTATCATCGTCGATACAAAAAGCTTTACACTTCGAACAGGTTCTAGAACCTTTGATGCTGCCTCTTATTTACGAGCACAAGGTGCGGATACTGTTTTAGTACAAAAATTCCTTAAGGAAGATGTACAAACATACGTAAGAAAAGCAAAATTGATTGAATCTGTTGAATTTTTACATGATGGTATAGCCATTGCTGTAGGAAAAAGCACTGATATTTTTGAACAAATTGTTATCGCACAAGCAGCTGATACTCTGTTAACAATGGATGGTGTTCAGGCCTCCTTCGTCATTTCTAAACGAAGTGACATGACTGTAGGTATAAGTGCCAGATCTCTTGGTGGTGTCAATGTTCAGGTGATCATGGAGAATCTCGGAGGTGGTGGTCATTTGACCAATGCAGCCGTTCAATTAACTGACATTTCAGTGGAAGAAGCAGAACAATTATTGAAAACAGCAATTTTAGATTATATTGAAGGGGGAACAAAAGAATGAAGGTAATATTTTTAAAGGATGTAAAGGGTAAAGGTAAAAAAGGCGAAGTGAAAAACGTAGCTGATGGCTATGCTCAAAACTTCTTAATTAAACAAGGTTTAGCGGTAGAAGCCAATCAAGCAGCTGTTTCATCCTTAAATGCTCAAAAGAAAAAGGAAGAAAAAATGGCTGAGCAAGAACTTATTGAAGCGAAAAAATTAAAAGAAGAGCTTGAAAAAGTTACGGTAGAATTAACCGCTAAGTCAGGTGAAGGTGGTCGTTTATTCGGCTCTATCACGACAAAGCAAATTTCCGATGAATTATTAAAGAAATTTAACATTAAAATTGATAAGCGTAAAATGGAACTAAATGATGCTATCCGAACTCTTGGTTTTACTAAGATTCCAGTGAAATTACACACAGAAGTAACAGCAACATTAAACGTTCATGTAAAAGAAGGAAATTAATTTATTATCCACAACAAGCAAAATCATGATAGAATAATAAACGTTAACACAAATGTGATCGGTCCTGACTGGTCACATTTTTTTCGTAGATTGTAATATATCTTGCGTTGATATTTCCCATTTAACGTAGGACAGGCATTTTTTAAAATAAAAGTTCCTCTATTTAAGGAGGTTTTAATATATGAGCGAATTATTGATGGCAGATCGTCTTCCACCACAAAATATTGAAGCGGAGCAAGCGGTGATTGGGGCTATTTTCCTTGAACCTACTGCATTAACTTTAGCATCTGAAATTTTGATACCTGAGGATTTTTACCGAGCAGCCCATCAAAAAATCTTTAATGCAATGTTAAAGCTAAATGATACGGGTAAAGCGGTCGATCTGATAACAGTTACTGAGGAATTGGCAGCAACGCGAATTTTAGAGGATATTGGCGGTGTAAGCTATTTAAGTGAAGTAGCTGGATCTGTACCTACTGCAGCCAATATTGAATATTACGCTAATATCGTTGGAGAGAAAGCCCTCTTAAGGAAATTAATACGTACGGCTACTGGAATTGCCCAGGATGGATATACACGTGAGGATGAAGTTGAATCCCTCTTAAGCGAAGCAGAAAAAAGCATTATGGAAGTCGCACAGAGGAGAAATGCAGGTGCCTTCCATAATATTAAAGATGTTCTTGTTCGGACCTATGACAATATTGAAACCCTTCACCAACGAACAGGTGATGTTACAGGTATTCCAACTGGATTTGCTGAATTAGACCGAATGACTGCTGGCTTCCAACGAAATGACTTAATTATCGTTGGTGCTCGTCCTTCCGTAGGTAAAACAGCCTTTGCCTTGAATATTGCGCAAAACGTAGCTGTTAAGTCACGCGAAAATGTTGCAATCTTCAGTTTAGAGATGGGTGCGGAGCAGCTAGTTATGCGTATGCTTTGCGCTGAAGGAAATATTGATGCTCAACGTCTACGTACAGGCTCTTTAACAGACGAAGACTGGGGTAAATTAACGATGGCAATGGGTAGCTTGTCCGATGCTGGAATATTTATTGATGATACTCCGGGGGTAAGAATAAGTGATCTACTAGCTAAGTGCAGACGTCTAAAGCAAGAGCATGGCCTAGGGATGATTCTAATTGATTACTTACAGCTTATTTTAGGAAGCGGCCGAGGTGGAGAAAACCGTCAACAAGAAGTCTCGGAAATTTCCCGTTCTTTAAAGCAACTAGCGCGTGAACTTCAAGTCCCTGTCATTGCTCTTTCCCAGCTTTCTCGTGGAGTGGAGCAACGTCAAGATAAACGTCCAATGATGTCTGATATTCGTGAATCAGGTTCAATTGAGCAGGATGCCGATATTGTTGCCTTCTTGTACCGTGATGATTACTACGATAAGGAATCTGAGAATAAAAATATCATTGAAATTATTATTGCAAAGCAGCGTAATGGTCCAACAGGCACCGTTTCACTTGCCTTCGTTAAAGAGTATAATAAATTCGTAAACTTAGAACGGCGGTTTGATGATGCGGGTTAAGATTGAGAGATTAGCAGAGTGCTAGTCTCTTTTTTGTAGTTTTGAGACATCGCAGTGTGGTTGGATTTTTGACGAATGTGTCGAAAAGGGTAAAAAGGCGCATAAAGTGTATTTATATTGCTCATAAACGGCAGAAATGGAGCAATCAAGAACAATTCAAGCGTAAAAAGGAATGATTTCGGTGGATAAATTTAATAGGGAACGGAAAACTAATGTAAAGACTGGATAATTTATTTTCAAAATTCTAGAGTGAAAGAAAAATACATAGATTTCACGAACATATATAAAAAAAACATATTAAACGTTCGTGTTTTGGTTGACTTATATGGATACTTATTGTTAAACTAGCAATGGTTTTAAACGAATTATATAACTTTGCCAATTTTTTTGGAGGTGTATGACGTTGTCATCAGTAGTAGTGGTAGGTACACAGTGGGGAGACGAAGGAAAAGGAAAAATTACCGATTTTCTTTCGGAAAATGCAGAGGTTATCGCACGTTATCAAGGTGGAAATAACGCAGGGCATACGATTCGCTTTGACGGTGTGACGTACAAGCTTCACTTAATTCCATCTGGTATTTTTTATAAAGATAAAACTTGTGTAATTGGAAATGGAATGGTAGTTGATCCAAAAGCACTTGTAAAAGAATTGGCTTATTTACATGAACGAAATGTTTCAACCGATAACCTACGAATTAGTAATCGTGCTCATGTTATTTTACCTTATCATCTAAAATTAGATGAGGTCGAAGAAGAGAGTAAAGGTGCAAATAAGATTGGGACAACCAAAAAAGGTATTGGCCCAGCTTATATGGATAAAGCAGCTCGTATCGGTATTCGAATTGCAGACTTATTAGATCGAGAAGCTTTTGAAGAAAAGCTTATTCGAAATCTTGTAGAAAAAAATCGTTTGTTTGAACGTATTTATGAAACAACAGGCTTCAAATTAGAAGATATCCTTGATGAATATTATGAATATGGGCAACAAATTAAACATTATGTTGTGGATACATCTGTAGTACTTAATGATGCTCTTGATGAAGGACGTAGAGTTCTATTTGAAGGTGCACAAGGGGTTATGTTAGATATCGATCAAGGTACTTACCCATTTGTTACCTCATCTAACCCTGTAGCGGGTGGTGTAACAATTGGTTCTGGTGTAGGTCCAACGAAAATCAAACATGTTGTGGGAGTTTCTAAGGCTTATACAACTCGTGTTGGTGATGGTCCCTTCCCTACTGAATTAGATAATGAAATTGGACATCAAATTCGTGAGGTTGGACGAGAGTACGGTACAACAACTGGCCGTCCACGTCGTGTTGGTTGGTTTGACAGCGTTGTTGTTCGTCATGCTCGTCGAGTTAGTGGTATTACCGATTTATCTTTAAATTCAATTGATGTGTTAACAGGAATTGAGGAGTTAAAGATTTGTGTTGCTTACCGCTATAAAGGGGAAATCATTGAGGAATTCCCAGCAAGCTTAAAGGTATTGTCTGAATGTGAGCCAGTTTATGAGGCATTCCCTGGTTGGACGGAAGACATTACTTCTTGTAAATCATTAGATGAATTACCAGAGAATGCTCGCCATTATTTAGAAAGAATAAGCCAGTTAACAGGTATTCCACTTTCTATTTTCTCTGTCGGACCTGATCGTGCTCAAACAAATGTGGTAAGAAGTCCATGGAGACAAAGCTAAAAAAATTATAGGATGTTGAGGTGTAAGAACCTCAACTTCTTTTTATAGTTGTTCGAATAAGGGCAGTTGAATTTTGATAGTATTTTTATTTTAAAAAAACATTGCTATTTATAAAACTATTATGCTATTATAAAAAGCGTCGCATCGAAAGATTAACTTTTAATTACGAGCCATTAGCTCAGTTGGTAGAGCATCTGACTTTTAATCAGAGGGTCGAAGGTTCGAGTCCTTCATGGCTCACTCTCTAAATTGATGGCCCCTTGGTCAAGTGGTTAAGACACCTCCCTTTCACGGAGGTAACACGGGTTCGAATCCCGTAGGGGTCACCATTTACATATTACTTTTCAAATGGTCCGGTAGTTCAGTTGGTTAGAATGCCTGCCTGTCACGCAGGAGGTCGCGGGTTCGAGTCCCGTCCGGACCGCCATTTTTTTCTACACAATGTACATATGGCTCAGTAGCTCAGTCGGTAGAGCACGTCCGAATAAGCTTCTATGAAAAAGCATCAGCGTACCGATTGAATCACATCTTGAATAAGCTTTCTGAAATCGGGACGAAGGTTTAAGCAGGAACTAAAAAGCCGGTACAATTTAATTATGGCTCAGTAGCTCAGTCGGTAGAGCACGCTCGAATAAGCTTCCATGAAAAAGCATCAGCGTACCGATTGAACCACATCTTGAATAAACCTTCTGAAATCGGGACGAAGGTTCAAGCAGGAACTAAAAAGCCGGTACAATTTAATTATGGCTCAGTAGCTCAGTCGGTAGAGCAAAGGACTGAAAATCCTTGTGTCGGCGGTTCGATTCCGTCCTGAGCCATCAAAAAAGAGGTGGATTCCTAGCGAATCCACCTCTTTTTTCTATTAAGCTACAACCATTTCTTTCTAGTTCCTTTTAAGACTCTTCGGAAAAACTAACTTCATTGCATCGTAAACCTTCTATTTCTGTTACTTTTGTAACATAAATGTAATATATGGCCAAGCCTAATAGGTTTGACTATGAAACTTGTCCTATTTCATAATGAAAAGGTAGATAAACACATACATTCAGGTTTTATGCGGTTCTAGGATATTATTACTATCTTTATATTGTAAATTTTCAAATAAATATAGTTCCAAATAATTACCAGAATCCGTAACAAAATGTCAGTTTTTATACATTTTTGTTACATTATAGAGACTATTAAACTTTTTTACTATTTTTATGATAAAGTTAAGAAGTGCTAAAATCGCAGTATTTATTAACATGTAGTTATATAGCACTAGATTACGAGCGAAATTTATGGTTTCGTAGTTTAGGAGGAAAGTAACGATGACAAATAATAAATTTATAAATAAACTTCCCAGGCGTATTAAAGATGTAATAGCACCTAAATTGAAAAAGGTAGCATTAACATCTCTATTTGCTACAACCTTAGTTTTTGGGGTAGCTTCAAGCCCAATCGCAAGTGAAAGTTTAACAACAGTCTATTATGTATATTTACATAACGAATACATAGGTACAGTTTCTAATATAAATGTTGTTAATGAAGTGGTCGAAGAAAAGTTAGAAAAGTTACAAAAAGAATATAAAAACCATGACCTATCATTAGGAACACAATTATCATATATTCCCGAACAGGTTTTCCGCTCTACTGCTAATGATCAATCAGTCATTCAGACATTAGAAAGTGAATTGAAGCCTCAGGTTGAATCAACGGCAATTGTTATTGGGGAAAGCCCAGCTGTTTATCTTGAGAATGAAGAGCAGGCAAAGCATGTAATTCAGAGCCTTAAATTAAGATATGTAACGAAAGAACAATTGGCTGAACTTGAGTTTAGACAAAAGTCACCTAATATTGCTTTACCACCATTGGAGAAAAATGAATCTCGTATATTAGACGTTTATTTTTCTGAAAACGTTACAACTAAAACGGAAAAAATTGAGCCAACTAAAATTCTTACTGTTGTAGAAGCAGTTAAGTTAATTCGAAAAGGCACTTTAGAGGAAAAGAAATACTTGGTTCAAGAAGGCGATGTTTTAGGTTCTATTGCTAATGATCATAATTTAACTCTTGAACAAATTATAAAATTAAATCCAGGTTTAACAGAAGATTCCTTACTACAGATTGAACAAGAAGTGAATGTTACGGTACCAAAACCGTTGGTTAGTGTGTTTGTAGATAAAGAAGTAAATAAGCGAGAAAAAATTGCCTATCAAAAAGAGGTTACTGAGACAGATTCTATGTTTAAAGGTGACATAAAGGTAAAGCAAGAAGGTAAAGAAGGCTTGCGTGCTGTTACGTATGTGATTTCCCAGCAAAATGGCCATACTATTAACAAGGAAACAGTTAAAGCGGATATTTTAGTTAATCCTGTTAAGAAAGTCGTTTTAAGAGGAACAAAGGTAATTCCTTCACGTGGAGAAGGTAATTTCAGTTGGCCAACTTCAGGCGGATATGTATCAAGCCAAATGGGTTACCGTTGGAGCCGTATGCATAAAGGAATTGATATCGCAAGGCCGAGTGACCGTTCAATCAAAACCGTAGATAATGGAGTTGTCGTATCTGCAGGTTGGGATGGCGGATATGGAAATAAAATTGTTGTCGATCATCAAAATGGATACCGTACTGTGTATGCCCACCTCTCTTCTATTGAAGTAAGTGTTGGCCAAACCGTTCCAAAAGGATCACAAATTGCTTTAATGGGATCTACTGGAGATTCAACAGGTGTACATTTACATTTTGAAGTATATAAGAATGGTGCATTAGTGAATCCACTGACACTATTAAGGTAATAGAAACTACAGTCTCTAGAAGTTTATCTAGAGACTTTTTTTATTTAAAAGTAAAGTATATCCTTTATGCTATTAAATCTTTGTTTACGCACATTGTTCTTTATTTTATGGTAAAAGATGAATTCAAAGTAGAGAAATGATAAAGTAATGATAAGAAACCTATTGAAAAGGGTGAATGTATACGATGAAAAAAATTCTAGTTGTAGATGATGAAAAGCCGATTGCTGATATATTACAATTTAATTTAAAAAAGGAAGGCTATGAGGTTGTTTGTGCACATGACGGAAATGAAGCGTTAAGAAAGGTGGAAGAATTCCAACCTGACCTAATTCTTCTTGATATTATGCTACCGCAACGAGATGGTATGGAGGTTTGCCGCGAAGTTCGTAAGAAATACGAAATTCCCATTATTATGTTAACGGCCAAGGATTCAGAAATCGATAAGGTGTTAGGTTTAGAATTAGGGGCAGATGATTACGTCACAAAACCTTTTAGTACACGGGAATTAATTGCTCGTGTTAAAGCCAATTTACGCCGACATCAACATGTAATTAACATAATGGACATGGAACAAGAATCAAATGAAATTGCTGTTGGCTCATTAGTCATTCATCCAGATGCGTATGCTGTGTCAAAAAGAGGAGAAACCATTGAACTAACACATCGTGAATTTGAGCTCCTCCATTATTTGGCTAAGCATATTGGTCAAGTTATGACAAGAGAACATTTACTTCAGACAGTCTGGGGTTATGACTACTATGGAGATGTTCGAACGGTAGATGTAACCGTTCGAAGATTACGTGAAAAGATTGAAGATAGCCCTAGTCATCCGACTTGGATTGTAACCAGAAGAGGAGTCGGTTACTACCTTAGAAATCCTGAACAGGAGTAACAAGAAACATGAAAAAGGTTGGTTTTTTTCGGTCTATCCATTTAAAATTTGTGTTAATTTATGTTTTACTTATCCTCATTGCTATGCAGATTATTGGTGTTTATTTTGTGAGGCAATTAGAGGAAACATTGTTGACCAATACCATTCAATCTTTTAAAGAAAGAGTGAACCTTCTTGCTTATGATATAGAGGAAGAAATGGTAAAGGAACGGGACAAAGATGATGTAACGATGGAAGAAGCGATTAGAAATATTTTAAGAGATTATGATGCAGTTGATATTACAGAAATTCGTGTGATTGATGCGAGAACCTTAAAGATTATTGGTACCTCTGAAGCGGATAATCAAGGAATTGTGGGACAAAGAACTACCGAACTAAAAGTGAAAAGGTCTATTGTTCTTGAGGAAGAAGAAAGTGAAATTCTAATTGACAAGCAATGGGGGCATCGCACTTGGGTATTGGCAAGGCCAATTGAATCCAATCGAGAAGTCATTGGTTCGATTTATTTAGTAGCAAAGATTGAACATATCTTTGGTCAAATGAAAACCATTAATAATATTTTGGCTTCTGGTACAGCAATTGCCTTAGCAATTACTGCCATACTTGGCGTTTTGTTAGCTCAAACGATTACTAGACCTATTGCTGATATGAAGAAACAGGCACTTGCGATGACAAAAGGTAATTTTTCAAGGAAAGTAAAGGTTTATGGATATGATGAAATTGGCCAATTGGCAATAACCTTTAATAACTTAACGAAAAAACTTCAGGAAGCACAAGCTACCACGGAGGGCGAAAGAAGAAAGCTATCCTCTGTTCTCTCGTATATGACAGATGGTGTTATTGCAACAGATCGAAAAGGACGAGTCATCTTAATCAACGAACCAGCTGCAAAACTCTTAAATGTTTCACGTGAAACAGTGCTGTCTCAATCGATTGTTACATTACTTGGTCTTGAAGAAAATTATACGTTTGAGGATTTGTTAGAAGAACAGGATTCAGTGATATTAGATTACAGTACAAAAAGTAAACATTATATTCTCCGAGCAAATTTTTCTGTCATTCAAAAGGAGACGGGATTTGTAAATGGATTAATTACCGTTTTACATGATATTACCGAGCAAGAAAAGATTGATATGGAAAGACGTGAATTCGTAGCAAATGTTTCTCATGAATTAAGGACGCCTTTAACAACAATGAGAAGTTATTTAGAAGCATTGGCTGAAGGAGCTTGGAAGGACGAGGAAATTGCTCCAAAATTCCTAGAGGTAACTCAAACGGAAACAGAACGAATGATTCGTCTTGTGACAGATTTACTACAACTATCCAAACTCGATAGTAGGGATTATCTGTTATCTAAGGAATGGATCAATTTCATACCGTATTTCCACAGAATTATTGATCGTTTCGAATTAACAAAAAATCAAAATGTTAGCTTTAACAGGAAACTACCTGAATATCCTATATTTGTTGATATTGATGTAGATAAAATGACTCAAGTATTAGATAATATTATTTCAAATGCATTGAAGTACTCTCCAGAAGGTGGGCAAGTAACCTTTAGTGTGGAAGAGGAATTTAATTTTATTATTGTTAGTATTGCAGATGAAGGTGTGGGAATTCCAAGCGAAAATATAGATAATATTTTTGAACGTTTTTTCCGTGTGGATAAAGCAAGAACGAGGAAGCTTGGTGGAACTGGTTTAGGGCTTGCCATCGCGAAGGAAATGGTGAATGCTCATGGCGGTGGTATTTGGGCTACTAGTGAAGAAGGTAAAGGAACAGTTATCTCCTTCAGTCTTCCTTACGAGCGTTCGGAAGAGGATGATTGGTCATGACATACGAAAACATTAAGTCAGTAATCTTAACACTTCTTGTATTTGGTAGTGCATTTTTAACGTGGAATCTTTGGACCTATCAGCCTAATTACGAAACAATGGAAAATGCTAAATATGTTCAAGAGGTTTCAATTGGTGAAAAAAGAGAAATTAAATCGATTATAAAGCCGGACCAAATGATTTTTCACTATCAAGATACACATTATGGAACAGAAACTACTAGTGAATTAGATAAAGTCATCCATGAAATGAGTCAGTGGAATATTTATGATGTCAAAAATTATACAAACAAGGTTGAAAATTTCAAAAGTCTCGTACATGGTAATGGGAATGTCGAAATATTATTTCCCGAGGAAGTACCACTAGAATTGTATAAAAATGTTTTAAGTTTTGAGGATAAATCCGTACCTAAGTTTCATTTTGACCGAATAGTTATTAATATGGAAAATCTCCAAAAGGAGACAGGATCGATTTATTTTGTTTCATATGATAAAAAAGAGATTTATAGTAGTCATGTAAGTGGTACAGATTTAAATACCTTTAATCGAAATTTTTATAAAGGATCTTACAAATACCCCCGTTATTTCTCTTATGAACCGAGAAAGGATAGAATTCTTTTCCTTCCTGAGGCAGAGACATCGATGGTAATGTATAAATATTACCCAGATTATCTCGAATCAGAAAAATTTAAAGATGCTTTATTTAGTGATCCAACCTTTGTGCAAAAATCCCCTATTGACGAAGGAGAAGAATATACAGACGGTTCTAGTAAGATGAATATTTTTTATAATAAAAATTTACTATTTTATGTGAATCCAATGGAAGAAAGTGAATTCGTCGGAAATTCCGTTGAAATTCTCCAGAGGGGAATCGACTTCATTAATGAACACGGAGGTTGGACTGACCCATATCGGTTTGCCCAGATTGATGAATGGAATCAACAACTAACCTTCCGTTTATATACAACGGATGGGTATCCAGTTTTTAATGAGAATGGGATGTCTGAAATCATTGAAGTTTTAGGCCGTAGTGAAATTACAAAATATTTACGACCAAACTTCGCCCTTGATTTGCCATTACGAACAGAAATGGTAGAACTTTCAACTCCTTCTGGATGGCAGATTGTTGATTTTTTAGAAAAACAAAAAGACTTTCAATTGGAACTGTTAGAGGATTTATCCTTGGGGTATAAAATGGGAAAAGACCCCAAAGAACCCAGACTCATTGTCTTGGAGCCAGCATGGTTTTATAGATATAATGGATTGTGGGGACAAGTTCGACTCGATTATTTAGGGGGGGGACGTAATGGATTGGAGTAAGATTAAAACAATCTTCATTATCTGCTTCCTCATCCTAGATATTTATTTAATGTATCAATTCATGCTAATTCGCGACGCCAATAAGTATAAGTTTCTCTCAGAGGTCTCTATCGAGGACAAGCTAAAGACAGATGAAATAGACTTTGATGAATTACCAAGGGAATTGGTCAAGGATAAGTATTTAAGTGCAAAGCCGAAAGAATTTAATAAAGATGAATTAAAATTATTAAAGGAACAAATGGTTTCTATTGTAGATGGAACATTAATACAAAGTGTATTATCAAATCCAGTTCCATTAAGTACTACTTTTGATCCTCTTGAGGCACAAAGTTTCCTTAATTCCTATGTTTATTTAGGGGACCAATATGGTTTTTGGGAATTGGATGAGCAATTAAAAACAATAACCTTCTATCAAAAGTTTGATAATAAGATGTTCTATGAAAATATGAATGGGAAGGTCACATTATATTTAAATGAAAACTTTCAAATTATCTCCTATAAACAAACCCTTTTAGATGGAATTGAGAATTTAACAGAGAAAGAAGAAGTTCTCCCTGCTATTAAGGCAATTGAAACGGTTTATCAAAAAGGCGTATTAAAGCCAAAAAGTAAAATAACTAAAGTTGAGTTAGGTTATTCTACTTTAGTTCAGTTGGCCGCCTCACAAGTACTAACCCCTACTTGGCATTTAGTTGTAGAAGATAAAGAACACTTATATGTCAACGCTTTTGAAGGGCAAATTATTCAATTAAGCAACGAAGAAAATAATAACGTGGAGTGAGTGAGAAACATGTCTTTAAAGTTGAGTGTTCTTGCAAGTGGAAGCACGGGGAATGCCATTTATGTGGAAGCAGAAGGACAATCATTTTTAATAGATGCCGGTTTAAGTGGGAAGCAAATGGAAGGTCTCTTTAGTCAAATTGATCGGAAAATTGATGACTTATCTGCTATTTTTGTAACCCATGAGCATAGTGACCATATTAAAGGGATTGGAGTATTAGCCCGAAAGTATCGAATACCAGTTTATGCGAATGAAAGAACGTGGAAGGCAATGGATCCATTAATTGGTGAGGTTGCCATAGATCAGAAATTCACATTTCCAATGGAAACAGTAAAATCTTTTGGTTCCGTGGACGTACAATCTTTTGGAGTATCACATGATGCCGTTGAACCAATGTTCTACGTCTTTCATCATAGTGGGCAGAAGATTGTCTTAATTACTGATACAGGCTATGTTAGTGATCGGATGAAGAAAATCATTGAGAATGCAAATGCTTATGTATTTGAAAGTAATCATGATGTTCAAATGTTAAGAATGGGTCGTTATCCGTGGAGTATTAAACGGAGAATTCTAAGCGATGTCGGACATGTGTCGAATGAAGATGCCGCTCTAGCTATGAGTGAAGTAATTGGTGATAATACAAAAAGTATTTACTTAGCGCATTTAAGCTTAGATAATAACATGAAGGAACTGGCAAGAATGTCTGTTTCGCAAACGCTTGAAAGCACAGGCATTTTAGTAGGTGACTCCTTCCAGCTTTACGATACGGATCCGAAAACACCTACTAAGTTGGTAGCTGTATAAGAGAATGATTGAGAAGAGCAGAAATAATCTGTTCTTCTTTTTTATGGATTTTATCGGACAGAACAAGTGAAAAATAGAGATACTTTAATACCATTCCGAACTAATTTTAACCATCTTTAAAACAAATTATGGCGCAAAAAAGTCAGCTGTTTACAGTGCATTTTTTTAGAAATTCCGATTAGTTAGAGTATAATTATGGGTATGAAGGCAAAATAATCGCAAGCGAAGTGCGAAGTTTAGAAAGGATTGGTGTCAATTGGGTTATTACGATCAGGATTATGAAGGGCGTTATCGGCAAAAGGGTAATCGAAGTGGCTTTTTCATCGCAAGCCTTGTCGGGGCGATATTAGGTGCCATCTTAGTCATTATCGCGATACCTACATTAGCCAACTTTGATGTGTTACCTTATAAGGTTGAGCCTAATAATTATCTACAAGAAACAGATGAAAAAGCACATGAAGGGCAAGTAACAGCTGCTAAAAGTATTAATGTAGATATTAATACTCAAATAATAAAAGCGGTTGATAAAGCGGGAGATGCAGTAGTAGGTATCACTAATATTCAAACATCTAGCTTTTGGTCAGATGATGAATCTGTTGCAGCAGGAACAGGGTCTGGGGTTATTTATAAAAAAGCTGACGGTAAAGCTTATGTAGTGACCAACCACCATGTTATCGAGGGGGCAAATGAGCTTGAAGTTTCCCTTGATGATGGAACAAAGTTACCTGCTAGATTACTTGGGAGTGACATTTGGACGGATTTAGCTGTTCTAGAAATTCCAGCTAAGGATGTTAAAAAAATTATAGAATTTGGCAGCTCTGAAATTTTGAAACGTGGAGAACCCGCCATTGCGATAGGAAATCCATTAGGTCCTACCTTTTCAGGCTCTGTAACGCAAGGTATTATCTCAGGGGTTGAGCGGACAATTCCAGTCGATATAAACCAGGATGGAATTGAAGACTGGCAAGCAGATGTAATTCAAACTGATGCTGCTATAAATCCGGGTAATAGCGGTGGTGCCCTCGTTAATCTTGATGGTCAGCTAATTGGAATTAACTCGATGAAGATTGCCCAACAAGAGGTTGAAGGGATTGGTTTGGCTATTCCTGTTGACTATGCACGACCGATTATTGAGGATTTAGAGAAGTTTGGTGAAGTACGTAGACCATATATGGGTGTTGAGCTAAAATCAGTGGAGGAAATACCTTCTTACTACCAACAAGAAGCTTTAAAGCTTCCAAGAAATGTGAACTTTGGAGTAGCTATTCGTAATGTTGAACCGAATTCACCAGCTGCCCAGGCTGGTTTACAAGAACTTGATGTAATCGTTGATATGGACGGTGTTGAGATAAGAAATGTAATCGACCTGCGAAAACATCTTTATAATAAAAAGCAAATTGGAGATCAAATGCAAATCAAATTCTACCGAGATGGAAAACTAAAACAAGCTACATTAAAATTAGGTGGAGAAACAATGTAATGCAAAAGGCGGAAGCGCGCAGCAGTTATCCACATCTGAAAAATAAATAGCATAACCAACTTAAAAACAGGAAAGATTTACTTTCCTGTTTTTTTCTTGAGTGTTAATATGATTTGTGGATAAAATATTTTATAATTTTAGGGAATAATAAGCTAAAAGGAATGGGAGGAAAACATATGATTTATAGTTGTGAAGATCATGTTGAGCTGGCATTAGATGTTGCAGTAGATGAATCTGGATCATTCCCAGAGTTAAATAAAGTGGAAAATAAGTTATCAACAACCTGTGAATATTGTCAAAAGGAAGCCGTATATATTGTAGGGAACGGGTGATCCCATACAAGATGTGGATAACAATTGTGGATATGTGTATAACTTTTGTGGATAAGTTGTTTGTAAACTGTTTGTAACATAGATGGGGTTGTGGATTGTGAATATTTTAATTGTTTCTGTTGGCAAGTTAAAGGAAAAGTATTTAAAGCTGGGGATAGACGAATTCACGAAACGATTAACGGTATATGCCAAAATCGAATTAGTAGAAGTACCTGATGAAAAAGCTCCTGAACAATTAAGTGAGTTAGAAATGGAGCAGGTGAAGCAAAAGGAAGGGGAAAAAATTCTTGCGAAAATTTCTCCAGATACATATGTTATTGCCTTAGCGATAGATGGAAAGATGAAATCCTCAGAAGAACTGGCGGATTCAATAGATAAACTCGCTACATATGGAAAGAGTAAAATCGCTTTTGTCATAGGTGGATCACTTGGATTAAGTAAAGAAGTTCTGCAGCGGGCTGATGAGAAGCTGTCTTTTTCAAAAATGACCTTTCCCCATCAAATGATGAAGCTGATTTTACTTGAACAAGTGTATCGAGCGTTTCGGATAAATCGTGGTGAACCGTACCATAAATAGGGTCAGTCCTTTTACATTACTCTCCCTGAAGGTAAAATAGGTTTCTATGAAAGCAGTAATCCGTTACAACTGCTATTAATGGTCTTTGAAAAAACAGTGTCTGACCCGAATGCGTTAAAGATTTACATTGTTGGGAGCAGGCACTGTCTTCTTATCTTTAAATTTATAACCTTCTAAGGAATTGTCTCACAATTGCAATCGTTGTTGTGTCTGCCATTTCTAAGGCTTCCGCCTCAATTTTATCAAATACATCGATACTAGCTTTAAAATCCTTTTGGAGTATTAATACTGCCTCATGTTTAGTAAGTGCTAGATGTTCAAAAAACATGTCTCTGAATTCTTTTTCTGAGATAAAAGGATTTATTCTACTTAGGAATTTAGAAATTTCTGCTCCATTTGCGTACCAACGTTTCTCTGTGTCTGCTACTGCCTTTTGATTGCCTGCTTTTGCAGCAGTGACAAGTTCAGCAGCAATGACCAGATGTGCCCTGATTAATTTGCCGAACGTATCAGCAATTATATATCCATAGAAAGGCGCTAGTATATTCCTCATATCTGTAGCGTTTCGGAGAAGACGTGCGGTCACAGCGTCTAAATCAGGTAAATTAAAGGCTATGCTATTGATTATCATTCTTGTCCAATACACATGTTGTTCCCAGGCTAAACGCATAGCATTACTTAAATGAACTTCCTGTTCACTAATACAAGAACCGTTAGACCAAGCCTTTTTCATGGTTCCCCCCCCGCAATCTTTAATCATTCCAGTATATTCAGGCAAGGGGAAAGTGTTTCCACCTACTTATTTGCAATCGTTGATTGGTTCGTCTCAATAAGTAGATTCTTATTAAATACTAATATTCTGTTGCAACAGCCCCTAATGATATGGCTCTAATGTTGTTGTTTTGCTTTATCTTTAGTAGTTCTTCCTTGGTTCCTGTTACTACAACACCAAGGATGATCCCATCTTTCATATTTTGGTTCACACTTTCTAGAAGTGGTTCAATAAAATAATTATAATTTCCTGTGTCTTTTAGTTCTTCCAATGTACCTATAAAATCCTCTTCATTCTGTGCTACAATATCTCCTTCGCCTTTTAACATTGTGACATTAAAACCGTAAACAAATGATGCAGAATCCCCAGAACTATGAAGACCTTTTAATTGTTCTTTAGCATCCTGGTTATAATCATTAATTCTATACCATGTTATTTTATCTTTTAGATTAAAAAATTCCTGTACTTCACTTACTGAATAAGATTGGTCAAAAGAGATGGCCACTTCCATTATCGCATTGTCAGGGGCATTTTGTATTAAGTCTAAATCATTATGAATCTTTGTATATTCAAACCATGGATGATAAAATTGCATCGTCCTTTGTCCATTTGTGGTGTTGTAATACTGTTTATCTTCTTCTGTCTTACCGACGCTAACATCATCATAAACAGATATAGCTGAGCCCTTATTATTATGTCCTAATGCATTAAACTCTCGTGTATCATTACCCCATGGGACTACTCTATTTCCAATTACTTTATATTTATTGTAGCTATACGTTCCCGATAGAATTCTATAATCGAATGTTCCTCCTCCAATATTAATATTGGGTTCCGAAATTTGAAATAGTAATCTATTAGCCTCAACTGCTTTGTTATAGGCATTACCGACAATCAACCCGTTAATAAATATAAAAAGTGTCCCTACAAAAAGTAGCGAAATAGTAGAGATTAATATATTTCGCAGCACACTTTTCCTTTTTGCTTTTTTAACAATTCCTTCAATATCATTAGACTGAAATGGTTCATTATTCATTATGGTCCCTCCCAAATAGACTTGTAAGCTTTTTCCTAGCACGATATAAGTAGGTTTTCACATTACTTTCTTTTAAATTTAGTTTTTCCGAAATTTCTCTATACGAATATTCATCTTCATACTTCATTTTTATTAACTGTCGTTCAAGCGGTTTTAATTGTTGTAAAACATGTTCATACTCTTCTTTTTCCTCTTGTTTAATTACGGTAGCTTCCACATGATTTTCTTCAAGTTCCAGCAGAACATCCTCGAACTCAATAATTGGACGTTTGTTATTTTTTCTACACAAATCGTAATATTGATTTATAGAAACCTTGTAAAGCCATGATCTAAAAGCCTTAGCATTAATACCTTCAATATTTAGAAATCCTCGATATAGAGATTCTTGAACAATGTCTTTTGCATCTTCTGGATTAGCCCCCATCGAGCAAAGCTTTTGATATATATTGTTAGTTAATTTAGTTATTTCTTCATTTGAGGGCTTACTCAATTTTTCATCTCCTTTCACAACTAAAACGAATTAAAGGTCATTATGTATACAAAAATAATAATTATTTTTTTACAGTTAATAATTAAATAATAAAAGCTTTACTTCCTATTGGGAGCAAAGCTGAATTTTAATAAGAATTCTAGTTTTTCTTCACTAAATATTATACGCCTTCTTCAACTGCTAAACTGCTAAAGTTCGTTTCAATTACAGTTATTCTAGGTGTAGATTTTATGACGAATCTAAAATTATAATAGATCCTAATGAAATGGTAGTTAAGCATCTGATGATAAAAATAGGCGGGAAAATTTCTCTTAATTTGTAAATTGCATCGAAAGTGCCTAAGCATAAGGATCCACCAAAACTTCTATCATAAAGAAAAACACACTGAATGAAGGGAATCAGTGTGTTTTTTCAGCAAATTTTGCAATTGAAAAGGTTTATTTACTCAGGTTTAATAGCTATAAATTCGTCAATCGTTTCAGGGGTTTGTTTACCTTCTTTTCCTTGGAAAAGGTCGATATTAACTGTCACATCCATGCATCCAAGATATTTTCCGTTTTTATCACGTACTGCCATGAATTTTTGGTAGATTTGACCGGTTTCTTCACCAGATCGTTTTGGAAACCAAAATTCCCATTCATCGCGTGTTCCTGTTCGGAAATCATTCAATAACTTTTGAACGTGGTGAGCCACTTTTGGGTGAAGTTCAAGCACATGGCGGCCAATTGCTTCATTACGACGACCATGTACGCGGTTAGGATTATTTGAATACCAGCGGAAAATATCGTCGGCATCGCAAAAGCCCATTTCAAATGGTAAAAGGTTAATAATTGAATCCAAGGTACTTGCTTTAATGGCACCAGTTTCAAAATTAATGACAGCTTCAGGACTAATTAATTCAGACAATTTTTCGTTAGACATTTAATAACCCTCCTATATATATTTTCTGTTTATAATAAGAATAAAATAGTACAAAATTAGTGAGAAAAAAGTTGGCCACTTCTAGGTGATTTTTTCTAAGCTCATTAGTAATGATAGCACTTATAAGGATAGCTAATTGTGATTTATCTCACGAAAATGGTTTAGGATAGTGCCGAATTTTTATGCTTACCACTAATTAATGGAGGTACAACATGGAGTTATGGGATGTGTATGATTTAGATCGAAATAAAACAAATCGTACCTGGGTACGTGGAGAAGAGCTTCAACCTGGTGATTTTCATTTAGTGGTTCATGTATGCATTTTTAATTCAAATGGAGACATGCTTATTCAACAAAGACAGCCCTTCAAAGCGGGTTGGCCCAATCTGTGGGATCTTACTGTTGGTGGAAGCGCAACAGTTGGGGATACAAGTCAAACTGCTGCACAAAGAGAATTGTATGAAGAAATCGGGTTGAAATTTGATTTTCAAAATAAACGACCTCATTTAACGATTCATTTTCAGAGAGGCTTTGATGACTTTTATTTAATTGAAGAAGACGTACAGTTACATACGCTAAGCTTACAGTATGAGGAAGTACAAAATGTGAAATGGGCAAGCAAAGAGGAAATTTTAACTCTAATTAAAAAGGAAGAATTTATACCTTATTATGAAAGTTTGATTCACTTACTATTTGATAGTCGAAAACAACGTGGCACTATTTCTAGGATTGAAAACCGCTCTTAGACGATATTCGGTGTCTCACCTGACGCCAACTAAAAGCGAGTGCCTAGGGTGGAAATCAACAGACCTGTTTAGCAGATCCTCTATTAATATATAAATAAAAGGAGAACATCACTGTTCTCCGAATTACTTTGCCTTATTAAACTGTTACAGTGGCCTTAACCCAACAATTTTCAATTGGAATCCCTGCATCTTTTAAGGTTCTAAAGATAGGGCATCTTATGTCAACGTTTTTTTGCAATTCATCAATTCTTTCTTGAGATTCAGAGGTTTCAACATATGCTAGTACTCTTACATTTTTAAAATAAGGTTTTACCTCTAAATCCCCCATTAGACCCCTGATATCTAGATTACCTTCCACTTCAAATGAGATTCCTTTAAGATCAAACTTCATTTCTTGTGCAATGATCTGTGCCATTACATTTTCACAGGCCATCAGTGATGATAAAAATGCTGATAGTGGATCGATGGCCGAGTCCTTTCCACCAAAGGATTCGGGCTCATCAATGGCTATTTGATGTTTTCCGGCCATTGCGTCCGTACGCATTCCGTTTCCTTTACCTTCTACTTTAAACTGAATAAGTTGGCTCATATGCTAGTACCTCCGAATTTAGGTTACTTTGTTAATGCCATTTCTCTGAGCCTCTTTGCCGCTTCCGACATAACCTTTAACTTTTCAAATGCAATTTCATCGCTATTCATTGGTCTTTGCGCAAAGGTGCCGAAGCCACAGTCGGGATTTAAGAATATTTTAGTATCTGGCAAGTAGGTTCGTACTTCTTCTAAACGGGAGACAATCTCCTCCAACGTTTCAACCTTCTCCGTCCGGGGATTGACAATGCCAAAACCGATTTCTTTTCCTCCAAAGTCTCCAATGGCATCTAACTCTCCTGCGCGAGGTGTGGCATATTCCAGGATTAGCTGATCGACATTTACATTTGATAAGTATGGAATTAAGGGATAATAAGGTCCACGCAAGAGAACTTGTTCCTGTTTACTCCAGTTACCGCGGCAAATATGTACCCCTATTCTTGTTCCATTGCCAAGCAATCCATTTGTCACTTGGTTCATTAATTCCAGGGCAAATGCAATTTCTTCCTCCGCATCTGCTTTTGCGGTTAGAGCACCACACATAAAGGTACGGTTAGCATTCTTTTGTGTAAAAACGAGTTCCGTTAATACAGGTTCATCAAACTGAACAAAATCTACACCCGCTTGGATTAGTTCTTCTAGTTCTTCACGTAACACTTTTATAATATCGATGGACAAATCTTCTTTTGTTGGGTATGCATCCTTTGAGAGTCCCTCTACCCACATGGCCCGAGTTAACAGATACGGTCCGGGGAGTGCCACTTTAATGGCTTTACTAGTATGTTTTTTTAGAAATAGAAAATCATTTAAGGCTAATGGCTTTTTTCTACTTATTTTCCCGGTTGCTGCTGGGTTTGACATCGAGAAGGCTGGTACATCAAGTGTACCAAGTATTTCTTCAAAGCTTGCTTTATCCTCTACATAATCTAGTAACTCAGACACCATCAGCATTCGAACATTATTTAAGTGCTCTGCAACAAAGCTGATAAAATTATCTCTCCGCTGTTCTCCATCCGAGACGATATCAATTCCCGCTTCCTCTTGCCATTGTAAACACTTTAATATAGCGTTATCGGCTACAGCTTGAAACTCTTCTTCAGTAATACGTCCTGAGCGTTTATCACGCATTGCTCTTTGCACTTCTTTTGAACGCGGCCAGCTTCCAATTACTGTAGTTGGAAATGTCGGTAATGTCATATTGTCAGGCCTCCAAATTAAATTACAATGGCTAGATTAATATTAATATCTATTGATTGAGTTAAAGTTTGATAGATAGGTGATCTTACTAAAGTACTCCTCCAAATTTCCTCCAATGTTTCTTCAGCATCTGGGGATGAAATATAGAAAGTGCCTATAATTTGATTAACTTTCGGACTACCTTCATCCTCGAGTTCTAAATGATAGAGCACATTATCTAACCCTCCCTTTAAGGAGAATTCCATATGGTCTATCACAACATTTCTTTTAGAAGCTTGTGCCTTGTAGCCGACGACCAAACAGGAAGCAAGCGCTGTTAGTAAATAATCTATTGAACTTGGTGCATTCACCTTTGGACTGAAATCTGCCGGTTGTCCAACGAAAAAGGTATGGTTACGGCTATGGACTTTTGCAGATAAATCCTTTTCCGCTTGTACTCGAATACTCCACTTATAGCCTCTGGCAGCCTCTAAATCATGATTTAGCTCTGTTTGATTGGAGCCTTTTTGAATAAAATATCTTGTCGTGTTATCTCCAGGTTGAAACCCAAGGAACTTATGTTTAACCATTCGACACCATGCAGGGAGGTCCTCAGCCACTGTTTTTTCACGACTTCGGACCTCTAGGATTTCATTTTTGTTTAAAGGGTCCATTGCCTTTTTTATAATTAGAAGTAAGCCTGAGCCACAATCTAAGTCTCCACCATCACATACTGCATGTGGTATATACATAGTTATCACCCTTATTAATAAGTGATAGACGCTGCACCCATACTTAGGAACTCAACAAGCTTTGCCCCACCTACAATGGTTGCGCCTTCTACTAAGTTTTCTTCGTCTAAATTACGTTTCTTATAACAAGGACTGCATACCCAAAGTGTTCCACCAGCTTCAACAAACTGATCCATTAACTGTTTTAATGGTGCAAATCCTTCCTCGTGAATTTCCTCTGCAAAGCCCTTAGCACCTAAGTAGGCACCTTCAACATTTAGAAACACAACTGTTTCTTGCCCTGATGCAACGGCTGCATTTGCGACAACAAAGCCTACCGTAGCCTTATCGGGATTATTCATTGCATTCGTTAAGCTAACCAAAAATTTATTTGACATGTTCAATCCTCCGTTATCGTATTATGAAACAGGACTAGCCTTTTTCAATAAAATAGTGCCTCACTTTGCCATTACTATGTTGATGAAGAAGTATGTGCTTTTGCATTCGACACCATGCAGGGAGATCTTCACGAGCCCCTGGATCATAGGAAATAACCTCAACTATGTTTCCCTTTTCTAATTTTTTCATCGTTAGAAACAGGTTCATGATTAACTCACCACATCCAGTTGGCCCTGCATCATACGTTAGATCTGGCCTATTTTGTAGCATTTCTTTCCTCTCCCTTGAAGCATACTTGTCATGAACTATACAAATCTTAGTGTCAATTTCATTATAAAAGAATGATAAGCTTAGATAAATCTAACTTATCGATTGTATGAATCGTGAATAATCGACTTTTTGAATGGATTGGAGTTGTAATGATGGACCTTCACCAACTATATGTTTTTACAAAGGTAGTAGAGCATAGAAGCTTTTCAAAGGCAGCTGAGGTAATATTCTTAAGTCAATCCACGGTAAGTTCACATATTCAAACCCTAGAGAAGCAATTAAATGTTCATTTATTTGATCGTGTTGGAAGGGAAAATATCCTGACTCCAAGTGGGGAACGTCTATATCAATGGGCGTTAAAAATCTTACTTTTAAAAGACCAAGCCTTGCTAGATATTAACAATGGAATGACCGAGTTTCGTGGCATAATTAGAATGTCTGCAAGTTCAGTCCCGGGGCAATTCTTAGTACCTAAGATGGTTAAGAAGTTTAGGAATGCATACCCACAGGCAATGTTCCATATTAATCAATCCCCCTCCAAGATTGTCGCAGAGAAAGTATTAAATGGTTCAGTGGATTTAGGTGTATTAGGGGAGAAATACGAAAATGAAAAACTTCAATATATTCCTCTTTTAAAAGAGAAATTAATGCTAATCACAGCAAGTAATCATAGATTAAAGGGGCCAGTTAATATTAGAACCATGTTAGATTATCCTTTTGTGATGAGAAGCTCTGACTCTGGAACAAATTCAATAATCGAGCGTTTTCTAAAGAGAAACAACATCACTAAGGATCAGGTGAACATCACTAGTTATACTGATTGCTTGCAGAGTCTAATCCAATTTGTAAAAGAGGACATCGGTATCTCTATTATTTCGGAGATCGCTGCAAAAGAATATAGTAAAAGTAAGTTGATTAAGATTCACGAGATTGAAGATTTTAATGAGGAGCGATATTTTTATTTAGTTTTTAATAAGATGAAAACGCAATCTATCATTTCAAAAATGTTTATCGAGGAGATTGCTTACCAGAAGACTTCTTAGGTAGTGTGCGGAGGACCACCCGTTGTTTGAGAGTGGTCCTTTTTTGGGTTGTAACTTCTTATACCTGAATAATTCAGAGGTAAAAGTAAAAAGGCTTCCAAAGCGGTAGCTTAATTGAAAATAATTGAGGTATAATACGACCGGGGCCATAGGTCCAAAAGAAACAGCTGGTAATGACGACAGAGGTAGCCTTGGCTGTGAATGTTATTTTTTCTATAAGTCAGTTTCTGTTTCCAAACCGTTTTCCCTTTGGGAAAAGTGTGTGTACGAACACGAGAAGCTTATAGTTAGTAGAACCCACCGTATTTATGCGTATGGAGTATCAGTATACTGTAAATGATATAATAATCTAGTATGTTTGATTCACGAAATGATTGTATACAATATTGAGAGCGATAAATTAATTTTTGATAGGATGACAAGATGAAAAAAGATGTCACTTTAACGGTAAAGGCTAAGTATGTAAATCTATATAAAAGCGGTTATCCGCTCATATCAAAGGAAGCCATAATTAATTTGAATGAAGATACTAAAGAAGGAACTATTATCCGTCTAGTTGATGAAAAGAATAAGTTCATAGCAAAAGGCTATTTTGGCAAACAAAACAAAGGTTTTGGCTGGGTTCTTAGTAGAAACGAGAATGAACAGATTGACCAAAGGTTTTTTATGAATAAATTGAGAGATGCGATCAACTATCGAGAGCCGTTTTTTAATAGCCTGGATACCAATGCTTTTAGAATAGTAAATGGAGAAGGCGATGGCTTAGGCGGACTAACCATAGAGTATTTTGATGGCTACTATTTAATCAACTGGTATAGCAAAGGAATTTATCGCTTTCGAGAGTATATTATTAATGCTTTGAAAGAATTGGCTGAGTTTAAGGCCATTTATCAAAAGAAAAGATTTGATGTTGACGGTAAATATATTGAAGAAGATGATTTTGTAGCGGGAGAAAGAGGAACTTTCCCGATTATCGTAAAAGAAAATGGAGTGAACCTCGCTGTTTACTTAAATGAAAGTGCGATGGTTGGTGTATTTTTAGATCAAAGAGATGTAAGAAAAACAATCCGGGATGCTTATGCGGAAGGAAAGAACGTACTGAACACCTTTTCCTACACAGGTGCATTTTCAGTATTTGCTGCTGTCGGAGATGCAGTTAAAACGACAAGTGTGGATTTAGCAAATAGAAGCTTAAACAAGACCATAGAGCAGTTTCGTGTGAACGGGTTAGATATTGAATCACATGATATTATTGTTGAGGATGTATTCAATTACTTTAAATATGCGGTGAAAAAACAGCTAACGTTTGATATGGTCATACTCGATCCTCCAAGCTTCGCAAGGTCAAAAAAGATAGTGTTCAGCGCTGAAAAGGACTATAAAAATCTTTTAAAGGAAGCTATTTCCATAACAGAAGATGGGGGGATTATCGTGGCGTCCACCAATTCTAGCTCTTTTAATATGAAAAAGTTTAAAAGTTTTATTGATCAGGCATTTAAAGAAACAAATAGGAAATTCCAGCTAATTGAGGAATTTTCCCTTCCGAATGACTTTAAAACAATAAAAGAATTTCCAGAGGGCATCTATCTAAAGGTTGTGTTTATAAAGAGTTTGCCATAGAAATAGGCAAATGATATCAATTCAGTGAAGCAAGGAAAAACGGAATGCCAAAGAATTGGCGCTCCGTTTTTCCTGTTTTTATATGGAGTGAATGGAATATCATAATTTGGATATTTAATAATAAGGGTAATAAGGATAGTACGGGTAGTATGGGTAGTATGGTGGATAATAAGGGTATGGTGGGTAATAATAACCAAATCCAGGTCCTGGGGACAATAGTGCACCAGTAGCAAGACCTCCTAAAAAGCCTAAACCAAAGCCAGGTCTACCAAAACCAAAACCAAAGCCTGGTCTACCAAAACCAAAGCCAAAGCCTGGTCTACCAAATCCAAAACCAAATCCAGGGCGTATTCGTTGATCATTGACATCAATTATTTCCTGATTATATGCTCCTGGTAAAGCAAAATGATAATCATTAGTCAAAGCAAATCCCTCCTTTTTATTTATACACTAAAGGATATGCTTAAGTAACCTATTGGGTTGGGCATATGCCTTGATACTAAGAAATTTTCAACACATAACAATAATTTTATAGGGAGTGGTTTGGGCTGGTATGCTCATTGTGGTAGGGCCATATACAACAAGTAAATTTCGGTTTGCAGGATTTATGGTGAAGGGTTGATCGTTCGGTAATAATAGCGGGGTATACTTGGTAATATTTAATTGTAACTGACCATCGCTACTCACCAGTTGACCGTTAAAATAGTCTACCTTTACATTTTGATAGGGATTATCCTTTGCGATAATGAGAGCTTGATATTGTGGTGGGTAAATAAGAATAACAGGTAGATTTAGATCATAAAAACCAGTTACACGGTCCCCGATTGAAACCATCACATGGTCAAGAAAATAAGTTGTTGGACTAATAACGAAATTTACTATCGAACCATCTTCTCTTAATAAGGACATTAATTTAAAACACCCATTTAATTCCTCATCTGAACTTACTGAGTAATCTTGAATCATGGTAACCGTACCATATATAGAACTGAACTTTTTCATATAATCCCTCCATTTTGGTGAATAATTAACAAAATTGAATTCTTTAGAAACTGGAACTAAGGAGTTCTACAATGTCTTGAAAGAAATTTCTCTTAGCCTTATCAATTTTATGTTTTTAATAAATAGATATTACTTAATAAATACTATTAAACTGTAGCTAGAATTCTTCTAAAACGTGGGAAAATGATAATTATAGGTATTATGTAAAGGATAAAACGCCAAGATGTAGTTATTATTTGTATAAATAAAGCCGTTTGTTATTCCCTAACAGCAGTGCGATTTCAATTGTGAAATCCACTGCTTTTATATTGTTTATGGAAATTGTTTAAAGGAAATGAAACTTTTACTAAAAATAGACAGTATAATGTAGTGTTGTTTCTTTTATAGGAAGGACTGAAGACAATGAGCATGTTTTCGAGGATTAAGGAAATGATGGAAAACAAAATGGATGATTTGTGGGATAAGACCGATGATCTGGAAAAAATGGTTGAACAGAATTTGCGAAACCTTAATAGGGATTTAGGGAAGGTAAAGGCGGAAAAGGCATCCTTGTTGGCTGAGGAGCAACGCTTGAAGCGGGAATTATATGAATGCCAAGAGGGTATTGAGAAAATGGATCGATATTCCAGTAAGGCTCTGGATGAGGGTAATGAAGAAGATGTAAGAAGGTTCCAAGAGAAAAAGTCAGTTATGACGGCAAATTTATCTGATTTGCAAGCAGCCTATCAGTTTGCTTCATCGAAATCCCAGGAGATGAACCCAATACTTGATAACCTTGTTGCTGATATCCGTGAATTGGAATCTATTAAAAGGAACAAGTTTTAATAGATTCCTATGCTTTTTATTGATATTAAAGAGGTGATATGAACGTGATTCTTCATTATAAATGCCCTAGCTGTGGGAGTGATATGAGTTTTGATGCTGAATCAGGAGACCTGAGCTGTCAAAGCTGCGGCAGACATGAAAATATTGAAAATTATCCGGAAGAGCTGGTGACAACGAGATTTTCAGCGGATGAAGCAAGTGAATACCATTGTGAAAATTGTGGAGCTATTCTTATTACCACCGCCGAGACAGCAGCAACAAGTTGCAGTTATTGCGGAGCAGCTGTCGTCATTGCCGATCGCCTATCAGGCCAGCTTGCCCCTGCAAAAGTCATTCCTTTTACGATTAGCAAGGAAGAAGCGATGGCGGCATTTCAAAAATGGTGCCGAAAAGGACTGCTTACTCCAAAAGACTTTATGACAGCAGACAGGATAAAAAGTATTACGGGCATATATGTGCCGTTTTGGTTGTTCGATTTAAATAGTAAAGTGCAGGTAAACGCAGAATGTACAAGGGTTAGAACCTATACACAAGGAGATTATATTTATACAGAAACAAAATACTATGATGCCTTCCGTGATATCAATTTAGATTACCTCAAGATTCCAGTTGATGCATCTGTCAAAATGAATGATGAATTAATGGATAAACTGGAGCCCTATCCGTATGATCTATTAAAGGATTTTAAGACACCTTATTTGGCAGGGTATATGGCGGAAAAATACAATTTTACAGATGAAGAGCTGTTCCCAAGGGCGAAGGAAAAAATCAGTGGCTATATAGATTCCTATATTTCATCTACTTTTTCAGGCTATCATTCAACTCGTATTAAAAATAAGCACATTGATACGAGAAATGTAAAAAGTAATTATGTTTTATTACCAGTCTGGATGGTCAGCTATGATTATAAAAATTTAGACTATACTTTTGCGATGAATGGGCAGACAGGTAAAGTTGTCGGCAAACCTCCAATCAGCACAGGTAAAGTAACTGCGTGGTTTAGCGGCATCGCTGTGGGAACCTTCTTTGCTTTAAAAATAGTCTCTTTTGTGATGGGAGGCGAGCTTTGGTGAGGGAAAGTCATATACAAAAACGAAGTCTTCTAGTCTTATTGATGATGACGCTGTTGGTTTTGCCATGGGGAATGCCAACAGCGAAGGCGGAAACCTTTGATCGAAATCATTATATATATGACTATGCCCATTTATTAACAGATGGAGAGTCGGTGGAACTCCAACATGTAGCTAGTGAACGGGGAAAAGAGAGAGAGACTGCTTTTATCATCATCACCTTAGATGACACAAATGGGAAGGATATTGTCCAGTATGTAGAGGATTTCTATGATGAGCATGGCCCAGGATTCAACCAGCCACATGGAAATACAGTGATTCTAGCCATTGATATGAATGAACGTGATGTATATTTGGCGGGCTTTAAAAAAGCTGAGCAGTATTTGGATAATAGCCGGCTGGATCTCATTCGCGAGGAACTGACTCCAGATTTATCAGACGGTCAATACTATGATGCATTCTCAGTATTTATAAATAGGGCCTATGAATATATGGGTAATGAGCCAGATAATGGAGAGCTTGGCTACACGGGCAATGGATCGATTGGGAGCCCGCAAGAGAATATTAGTTATGACATCAAGGGCCATCCGTCTAAAAATATATTTTTTCAATCGTGGTTTCAATTAATTGTTTCGCTGATCATGGCAGGGGTTGTTGTAATGATAATGGCCTATCGTGCTGGCGGAAGGGTCACGGTAAATGCACGGACCTATATGGATAGTCAGCGATCAAAGGTGGTTGACCAGTACGATAACTTTGTCAGACAAACTGTAACAAAGCAGAAGAAACCGTCTAATAATACAAATAGCGGCGGTGGGGGCGGCGTTACAAGGGGCGGCCATTCGCATAGCGGCAGCAGAGGAAAGTTTTAATTGGAAGGAGCAGATAGTAAATGTCTTTTTTTAAAAACCAATTTGCAAATGTAGTAGAATGGCTGGAATTCAGAGATGACATGATTTTTTATAAGTGGAGCAACCGCGAAATTAAAAAGGGTAGTAAACTGATTATCCGTCCTGGTCAGGATGCGGTTTTTTTTAAGAATGGGAAAATAGAGGGGATATTCCGTGATGAAGGTGAGTATGATATCGAATCGCAAATTATCCCCTTCTTATCGACCTTAAAGGGATTCAAGTTCGGGTTTAATAGCGGCATGCGGGTAGAAGTGCTGTTTGTGAACACGAAAGAGTTTATAGTGAAATGGGGAACGCAAAATGCGATTAATATCCCTTCACTAGGACTTCCAGGCGGTCTCCCGATACGTGCGAATGGAACTTTTCATTTTAAAGTGAATGATTATATTGCCTTAATTGATGAAATTGCCGGTGTTCGCGAGCAATATTTAGTTGAGGATGTCAAAATTCGGATTACAGCGGTTCTTGATCAGCTTTTGATGAAATGGATACCTAGAGAAGGAAAGGATATGTTCAATCTGCAAGCCAACTCCTTCGACATTTCTAAAGGCATTAAAGAGGATTTAGATATGCAGATGATGAAGAGTGGGATATCGATTACTGGGTTTAATGTTATGAGCTTTAGTTATCCAAAAGAGATTCAAGACATGATTACTAAAAATGCATCACATGGGATGGTTAGTGACGTTAATCGCTATCAGCAAATTTCACTCACAGAGGGCATGGCCACCGGCAGGATGAGCGGCGGAGGAGCAGCCTCCGATATGGCGGGAATGGTGATGGGAATGAATATCGCAGGTAAAATGATGAATCAGATGAATCAACAAGCTCCTAATCAGCCTGTCTCCGTGGAAAAAGCCGAACCGTCTTTGCCAAGGACAGATGGTCAAAAGGGACCGAACTTTTGCCCAAATTGCGGCAACAAAACAGAAGGGGCCAACTTCTGCTCAAACTGTGGACAAAAGCTTGTTTAATATCGGTGCCTGTAAAGGGGGGGAATATAAAATAACCTCTTTTAGTTGTATCGCGGTTGCCCTTTTATAAAATCCCAGTGGTGACTGGTACCTTTATAACGAAAGAGCCAATGGTCCAAAAACATTGGCTTTTTCGTTACGGTATTTTAAGCAGATTCCTGCTGAAAACAAGCATCATTGAAATATACAACTTCAGAAAGGATTTTAGATCCCTTCATTTTTTTGAATTGCTCCCTTGCCTCTTGCTCTGTACTAAATTCAAACATAGAAATATTTGAGTCTAAATAACAAGTTATAATCCACATAAAATTCCTCTCCTTATTTTTAAGCTAATTCTTTCTTGCAGAGAATTTATAAATAATCTCCTTTAAATCTTGCTTTCATAAGATCCAAATCCAAGTTTAAGGAAGTAATTATCAATTGCTACAGACCAATCATAATGCAATAATGGAAATAAATATAATCCAAAAAAAATATAGGATGATATAAGAAATTTTTATATGGCATATTTTGGGGGTAAGTGGTGGAATACCGTGATTGGGAAATACTGAAGGTCCTCTATAGTCAGAAGAACATATCAAAAGCAGCAAGGCTTTTGTTTATTACTCAGCCGGCACTAACTAATCGTATAAAAAACCTGCAGGAAGAACTGGGTGTCAAAATCATAACAAGAGAAAGCAGAGGGGTCCACTTTACCCCGCAGGGAGAATATTTAGTTCATTGTGCCGATGGTATCATTGCTCAATTTAATAATATAAAAGAGCATATTCGGAATATGAATAACGATGCAGGAAATGAAATTACAGGAACATTAAAATTGGGTGTATCCAAATTTTTCGCAAACTATGAACTGCCCCATATATTAAAAGTATTTAAAGACCAATATCCTCATGTGGAATTTAAAGTGATTACTGGTTGGAGTAAAGACGTAACTCAATATATACACAATAAAGATGTTCATATTGGCTTCATTCGAGGCGACTATAGCGGTAGAGGACTTAAGAAACATTTATTATTTGAAGAAAGTATTTCTATTATGTCCAAGGGGGCAATAGATATAGCAGATTTGCCTAATCTCCCGAGAATTGACTATAGTGGAGATTACTTATTAAATA
This sequence comes from Pseudoneobacillus rhizosphaerae, assembly GCF_917563885.1. GTDB lineage: Bacteria > Bacillota > Bacilli > Bacillales > Cytobacillaceae > Pseudoneobacillus > Pseudoneobacillus rhizosphaerae. The sequence continues at coordinate 38,736 of NZ_CAKJTG010000015.1, read as the reverse complement.
CTTTAATTGATAATTGGTGGGCTGAAAACTATACCCAGCCTCCGCTTATCAGCATTGAAGTGGACCAAGTTGATACTTGTAAGGAAATGGTTATAAATGGATTGGGCTATGGAATCATGTCCAACAGAATGCTTAAAGATATTGAGGAATTAGAAAAATATGATTTGACTGACCAAAATGAAAAACCTTTAAAACGCAGAACATGGATGTATTATCATAAGGAGTCCATGGAAGGAAATGTCGTGAAGACCTTTGTGAATTTTATTGAAACATTAGAATTAGGTAAGCACATTGAAAAATAGAATGGGAGTTTTTATAAGTGTTTTTTTCTTGGTTCCTAAGATGACAAGTACGGTTCACTAATTCCCAAAAAGTAATATAAAAGAGATGTCTACCAATTTGGGACATCTTTTTCGCCGTAAAGAGGGGATGCTGGAATGAAAACGAAAAGAATATCACTGCAGATAAAAATATTTGTGTTAGCTATGCTTCTTGGACTTTTGTTAATTTTGCTGCTAACTGTTTCTTTTAGCTATAAGGAAAGTAAGCAAATAGAGGAAAATAAGGGAAGGATGGCACTAGAGTTATCTAAAACGGTATCATTCATACCTACCGTTATTACTGCGTTTCAAACAAATGATCCAGCTAAAACGATTCAGCCCCTTGCCGAAAAGATACGTAAGGAAACAGGTGCTGAATTTATAGTTATAGGAAATAAGAATGGAATTAGATACTCCCACCCACTACTATCAAAGATAGGGGGGGAAATGGAGGGCGGGGATAACGATAGAGCTCTTCAAAATGGAGAGTATTATATTTCCAAGTCAATAGGAACACTTGGGCCATCCATAAGAGGAAAATCTCCCATTTTTAATCAAAAAGGAGAAATTATTGGAATTGTTTCCGTTGGATTTTTACTAGAGGATATTCATGAACAAATTAATAAAAATATCGTTAAGGTTCTATATGTCGCCCTTTTTGCCCTATTCATATCAGTGACAGGAAGTATCATCCTTGGACGAAATATTCGTAAGGATACCATGGGGCTTGAGCCGTATGAAATAGCTAGGCTATATAAAGAAAAAAATGCAATCTTGCATGCTGTTAAAGAAGGAATTTTGGCGATTGACCAAGATGGGTACATCACCACAATGAATATTCCTGCAAAGAAACTTTTAAACCTTCAAGGTTCGGTCCGCCATATGAAGGTAGATGGTCTGTTTCCTTCTGAGTATTTATATGAAGTATTAAGGACCGGAGCTCCTCAAATCGATAAAGAAATGGTCTGGAATGACAAAACAGTTATTGTAAACTGTACCCCTTTATTTGATGGAAATAAAAATAGCGGGGTGGTTGTCTCATTTCGTGATAAAACTGAAATTGAACAAATGGTCAATACGATATCCGAGGTAAAAAGTTATTCTGAAGATCTTCGAGCACAAACACATGAATTTACCAATAAATTATATGTGCTATTAGGGTTGCTCCAGCTTGGTGAATATCAGCAAGCAATCGAAATGATTCAAACAGAAACGCAGACCGTTCAATTTCAGAATTCTGTAGTTTTTAACCAGATTAAAGATACGAAAATTCAGGCCATCCTTCTAGGGAAATTAGGGAAATCATCAGAAAAGAAGATTAAATTTGAAATTGCATCTGACAGTTATTTAGGACCGTTACCCCCGCATATTAAACTATCTAATTTAATTGTCATCCTTGGCAATATAATTGATAACGCATTTGAAGCTGTTTATGGGGTAGAATCCGGAACGGTAAAATTTTTTACGACAGATATTGGAAGTGACATCATCTTTGAAATTGCAGACAACGGGAAGGGGATTAGTGATAAAGAAATACCGCTTCTTTTCCAAAAGGGATATACGACAAAAAATGGGACAGCTTCAAGAGGATTTGGCCTTTGGAATGCAGAAGAAGCTACTTTGGAAATGAATGGTATGATTGAAGTTCAAAGTGCACCAGATAGCGGGACGGTATTTACTGTTTATCTTCCCAAGGAGCTTAAGAGGAGGGGAAATAGTGAGTAAAATTAAGGTAGTTATAGCAGAAGATGATTTTCGAATCGCGGATATACATGAAAAGTTTTTAATGGAATTTAAGGAATTTGAAGTAGTTGGAAAAGCATTAAATGGGGAAGAAACTCTTCAGCTACTTAAAGCAAAACTGCCTGATTTACTGCTTTTGGATATTTACATGCCGGATATGATGGGGGCTGATCTTCTACCCATCATTCGCGAAGGTTTTCCGAAAATGGGAATTATCATGATTACAGCGGCAACCGATAAAGAATTCATTGAAAAGGCACTAAGCTATGGAGTTGAAAGTTATTTAATTAAACCGGTTAATAGGGAGCGATTTGAAGAAGTCATCTTGGAATTTGTAAAAAAACATTCGCTATTAATGTCCAATCAAGAAGTAAATCAAACGTATATTGATTTTCTTTTTGGAAAAGGAAAACAAGAAAGAAAAGGGCATGGTTTGGGATTGCCAAAGGGAATAGATGAAATCACATTAGGAAAGGTAAAAGCCGTTCTTTTCGAAAAAAGAGAAGGACTTTCCGCAGAAGAGGTGGGTAAGGAAATTGGCGCATCAAGGATTACAGCACGCAGATATTTGGAATACCTATCATCGATAAATGAAGCAAAAACCGAAGTGGTGTATGGAATTGTGGGAAGACCTGAAAGGAAATATTTTTACATTTAAGGGGGGTGCAAAAAATGCAACTCTCCTTTTTTTGTAAACCTCCCCCTCTCGTGAACAATATGTACAAAATACTAATTAATGTACGATAATAACTTTATTTTGGAAACGTTTTCATTCTAGAATATTTTGATTATTATTAATTTACTAAAAGGGGTGATGGCAATGTTGGCAATTTTAGGATTTTTAATGATTCTTAGTTTCATGATATTAATTATGACAAAACGATTATCTGCTATGATAGCTTTAATGGTGGTTCCAGTTATTTTTGCCTTAATTGGTGGATTTGGCAAGGAAATGGGCCCAATGGCATTAGATGGGATAAAAAGTGTGGCACCAACAGGCATTATGATTTTATTTGCAATTCTCTTCTTCGGGATTATGATTGATGCGGGCGTATTTGACCCGGTCATCCGTACAATCCTCAAGGTTGTTAAAGGGGACCCAGTAAAAATTGCAATTGGAACAGCCGCGCTTGCATTATTCATCTCTCTTGACGGGGATGGAACGACTACTTATATGATTACGATTTCTGCAATGCTTCCTTTGTACAAACGAATAGGAATGAGACCCTTGGTCCTAGCGGGATTAGCGGTATCTGCTTCTGGTGTAATGAATCTTCTTCCTTGGGGAGGACCTACCGCTAGAGCAATGACGGCACTAAATCTCGAGATGGGTGATATATTTACACCAGTTATCCCTGCTATGGCGGGAGGAATATTGTTTGTGCTGTTCATGGCCTACTGCCTTGGAAGAAAGGAACGTAAACGAATTGGTGTGTTAGAAATTGATTACAGTACGATGGCGATGACAGCTGCAGCATCAGAGGATGATGGTCTTAAACGTCCCAAATTAATTCTTGTAAACTATTTTTTAACCATTATGCTACTCGTTGCATTAATTAAAGAGCTATTGCCTACTACTGTATTGTTTATGGTTGGCTTTGCCATTGCGATTACCATCAATTATCCGAATTTAAAGGAACAGAAAGAACGGGTTATGCACTATGCTGATAATGCCTTATCAGTTGTATCCATGGTGTTTGCAGCGGGAATTTTTACAGGTATTCTAACCGGCACGGAAATGGTTGATGCCATGTCAAATGTCATGATTACTCATATACCTGATTTCTTAGGTTCCCATTTTGCCATTTTTACAGCGGTTATCAGTGCACCTTTCACATTCTTTATGTCCAATGATGCATTCTATTACGGAGTGTTACCATTGCTTGCTAAAGCTGCAAGTGTATATGGAATTGATCCTGCCTTTATTGGAAGGGCATCACTTTTGGGACAACCTGTCCATCTATTAAGTCCGCTTGTGCCTTCCACTTATTTATTAGTGGGAATGGTAGGGGAAGATTTTGGTGACCTGCAGCGACTTGTCTTGAAATGGGCCTGTGGTTCAACGTTAGTGATGATAGTGGTTGCAGTTATTTTTGCGATTATTCCATTTTAATAGTAAAGTAAAATTCCAGAAGCTCCTTTATTGGAGCTTTTGGAATTTGTTTTTTGTAAGAATTTATTATGAATTAGAGTAACTATTGTTGTATAGTTATCTACAATATTATTTTTAAAAAGGGAGAAAGTATTAGAATGAAGGTATTGCAAAGGACACAAATGATTGTTCGTTATCAGAATCAAACTAGTAAGGATTACTACGGAATTGTTGAAGATGGGGAAATTTTACAACTATCCAGTAACTTTAATGAAATTTTAAACAATGAGCTAAAATTTGATGGTGTAAGAGTTAAAGTTGAAGACGTAAAGATATTGGAGCCTGTAAAACCCCAAAAAGTGATTAATTTTGGCTGGACTTATGCTGAACACGCTAAAGAGACTGGTGGGCAGGCAAATCTTAAAGAACCTTTTTTGTTTTTAAAACCAACATCATCCTTAATTCCTAACGAGGGGGAAATCATTCTTCCTTCACCTAGTTTAACAGGTCAGGTGGAAATGGAGGGGGAAGTGGCCCTCATTATTGGGAAACGCGGGAAGAATATCAAGGAAGAAGACGCATTGGATTATGTCTTTGGCTGTACCATATTTAATGATGTAACGGCAAGAGATCTGACAAAAACGGATCCTCAATTTACACGCGGCAAAGGATTTGATACATTTGGTCCGTTAGGTCCTTGGATTGTGAAAGGTATAGATCCTACTAATTTAAGAATTGTTACAACTCTAAACGGTAAAGTCGTGCAAGATGGTAATACGAATCAGATGTCCCTTTCCATTCCTTACCTAATTAGTTGGATTTCACAGGTTATGACATTGGAGCCAGGGGATGTTTTAGCTACTGGTTCACCTTCTGGCAGTTGCCCAATGCAGTCAGGGGATATTGTATCTGTTGAAGTTGAGAATATCGGCAAACTGCGTAATTATGTAAAATAGTAAACGCCAACAAGCGAGAAGGGCCCCTATCTTTGTGATGGAAGTTCTTCTCGCTTGTTGGTTGTAAAATATTTTACTAATTATTAAACTTTCTCCATAATGTACTTCTTGAAATTCCTAATTTTTCCGCCACTTCTTTTCGATTCCACTTATGTTCATTTAAAAAGGAAACGATAATTTCACGTTCCATGTTTTCTAAATTGTCCTTCTTAATTATGATACTAGAATGATCTTCTGCACTTCTAGTAACATTCCCGTTGTAATTAGTAATAAAATCACTTGTAAGACTATTACTATTAGCTTGATGGTAGAGAATAACATATCTGTGAATAACATTCTCTAATTCTCTTACATTACCAGGCCAATGATAACTTTTTAGTAAATTTATCTCATTTGGTTTTAATCTTGGAATTCTTTTATCATACTTTTTAGAGTAAATATTGATAAAATAATTGGCAAGGATCTCTATATCTTCTATTCTTTCCTTTAAACTAGGTATTTGAAGAGTTAGAGTATTAATTCTATGAAATAAATCCGATCTAAACTCATTTTTTTGAATGAGTAAATCAATGCCCTTATTTGAAGCCGATAAAATTCTAACGTCGATAAAGGTTTCAGTCTCCGATCCTATTCGTCTCAATGTTTTTTCCTGAATAACTCTCAATAGTTTACCTTGTAACATGATTGGTAATGAATTAATCTCATCTAGAAATAATGTTCCTTTGTGAGCTAACTCGAACAGGCCAGTTTTTCCGCCTTTTTTTGCTCCTGAAAAGGCACCATCTACATACCCAAATAATTCACTTTCTAGAAGCTGCTCTGGAATCGCGCCGCAATTCACTGCAATAAAGGGATTATCCCTTCTCGAACTATCATTATGAATGCTTTGAGCAAAGAATTCTTTTCCGGTACCTGTTTCACCTTCTATTAAAACTTCTGCATCTGTTTTGGCATAAATCGATGCGTTGTTGATGATATTTACTATTTTAGGATCACTTCCAATAATATCTTTAAAGATCTTCTTCGCTATGAACTTATTGGCATGTAGCTTTCTTCGAACATTGACCTCTTTATCCTGTAATTCACTGACATTATGAAAAATAATGATGTTATCTGCAAAACTAACTGTGTTATTTAACTTCTCTACTAAATAATTTTTACCATTTATCTTGATAATGTCTTTTGTTAATCCCTCTTGAGCAATGAAATTTCCAATGTTCTCATTTAATAAGGTAATGGATTGATTAAAGTATTCCCTGACCGGAATGTTGATGATGTCATCGAGCTTTAAATTGGATACCAACACCTTATTATCCTTGGTTGCTAATAATCCCTCATTCATGCAATTGATTAACGAAAGGATATTGTCTAACAGCTCTCGATCTTTCTTTCTAGATTCAATAATCGAGATGGATTGTTCAATCGCACTTTCTATACCAGAACGACTTATTTCAATAAATGTCGCAGGAATATGATGAGACAATGCGAGTTCATAAGCAATCGTTCCTCCGCCAATGATTGAATTCATTCCGTCCTTTTTGGCTTTTATGACTTGACTTTCCATATCTATACTATTCTCAAATAAGTAAATGCTAATTTCCTTAAAGTCGAAAATTTCTTTGAGAATGCTAATATTTTCTTTAATTCCATGGGATGAATAGGCAATGATGCCAACTTTATTTCCATGATTCCGAGCCTTCTTCAATGCATATAGAATATCAGTAAAATTAGGTTCCATCCTAACAACTGCAGCACTTGTAAAGATTTTGCTAGCGTAGGTTGTCGCGACTCCTCTGCCAATAATGACATCGGGATTGAAATGATTATGTAGTAAATGATCTAGGTTGTTTTTAAAATCTTCATCTAGTTTCTCTCCATCGATAATGAAAGGTTCATAGGTGAATTCGGCTGCAATTTCGTTCACTTTTTCTTCAAATTCTTTATAGGGTGAAATCACCATAAATTTTTCTTGCATAGAACGGCCTCCATTACATTAATAAGTAAATTATATATCGTAGTGTACTATTTTGAAACATTATGTTTCACTGGTATTTAACGTTTTTATAATTTTCTAATAATTTTATGTTACTATTATTATAAAAGGTTGGTTGCTAAAAATGTAAGCGGATTCATTTAATATGCTAGTTTGATTCTTATCAATGGCACTTTAGGTAGTGTTCTTAATAAATATTTTAGGAAAAAATTAGAATTGGCACAATACTTGCATTATTACTAATTAATATTAAAAATGGAGGTGCAAAAGGCGAAGTTGGAAGTAAGCACTTATCGTTACAGAGGGTACGAATTAATAAAAATGGGGGCATGATGGATGGAGAAAGTAAAAAAAATATTGGTCAACACGACGGTAATGACGCTTGTTGCGATGGTATTAGGGGCTATTTTTGGAATTATCTTTGGGGAAACAATGGGCGAATTCAAATTTATTGGAAACATTTGGCTCGACCTCATCAAGATGATCATCATACCACTTGTTTTTTGTTTAATGATTACGGCTATTGCTGATCAAGAAGATGCCGTAAGTCTTGGCCGTATTTCGATTCGTACCTTAGTTTTTTATGTGATTACAACTCTGTTTGCAACGATTATTGGTATCTCTGCTGCCATGATATTAAAACCAGGGTTAGGGATAAGTTTAGAAGGTCTTACAGCAGTTGATGTTTCAAAGCCCGCTGAACTAACCGCTCAAACCTTTATTACCAGCCTTTTCTCCAATAATATTTTTGGTACGTTCTCTAGTGGAAACGTTATTCAAACATTGGTTATTGCCATTTTATTAGGTGTGGCTGTTCTGAAAATGAAAAATAAAGAGCATAAGGAATTTGTCCTAAAAGGGTTCCGTTCGATTAATGATGTCATCTTTCTTTATATTAATATGGTTATCAAGCTTGCCCCTGTGGGAGTTTTCTTCCTTTTGGCAGATACATTTGGCTTATACGGATTTTCAATTTTCACTTCGGTAGCAGGCTTTATTGGAACATTCTGGGTCGGTATTATTTTACTTATGTTATTAGTTTACGGAAGTTCGCTTTGGATGTTCGCAAGAATGAATGTTTTTACATTTCTTAAAAAGTCGATGCCTGTTTGGATGTTTACCTTGGCATCCTGCTCAAGTTCGGCTAGTGTTCCTGTCGTCATTAAATCGGCAAAGGAAGACTTTAATGTTCCCGATGGGATTGCAAAGTTTGGTCTTACGCTTGGAAGTCAGATTAACTCTGGTGGTAGTGCAATACTCTATCCGGCTGTGTTGATTTTTATCAGTCAGCTTTACGGTATCGAGCTTGAATTCAGTACATTTATTTCAATGGCCATTGTGGCAACCTTACTTTGTACAACAAGTGGTGGGGTTCCAGGCGGAGGAATAGTAATGATGCTTGTTATCGTTGAGACATTTGGAATGCCAGTTGAAGTTGTTGGGATTATTGCAGGTTTCTATCGTTTCATAGATATGGGAACCACGACTTCCAATGTTCTTGGTGACCTAGTTGGTACAATTTGCGTTTCCAAGTGGGAAGAACGTACGATTGCCAATAATAAAGCAAAAGCAAGCAATCTTGCTAGTTAGCATCATTTAGATAGGAGTTACAAAAACTATGAAGCTATCACAACTTGAAACACCAGCTTTATATCTTGATTTAGATGCCTTCGACCGAAATCAAGAAAAGATGATGGATCGATTAAAAAAATATAATCTTGATATGTTTCCGCATTATAAATCAGCTAAATGCACAACGATTGCTCATATGCAAATAGCGGCTGGGGCAAAGGGGATTAGCTGTGCCAAAACCGATGAAGCTTGGGATCTCGCACATTCCGGTGTAGAAAATATTTTAATAGCGAATCAAGTCATTAGCTTGGAAAAAATATCTCGCGTCGCTAGTTTGGCGGGATGCTGTCATCTTACTGTTTGCGTTGATGATGCAAAAAACATTAAGGATCTATCGGCTGCAGCCTCTCTTCATGGAACGGTCATTCATTGCCTTGTTGAGTGTAATGTTGGCGCAGATCGCTGTGGTGTCAATAGTAGGGAGGAAGTTCTTACTTTAGCGAAAAAGATTATCGAAAGCCCAGGGTTAACGTTCGAAGGAATTCAAGCTTATGCGGGACAGATTTCTCATGAGATAAATTATAAAATTCGCGAAACCGTTTCGATGGAAAAGGAAAACTATTTAAAGAGTGTCATAGCCTTTTTAAAAGAAAACGAGATTGCAGTTCATCGAGTTACTGGAGTGAGCACGGGTTCCGTACAATTTAGAGATGCTAATACGGTATTTACCGATGTACAAGTCGGTAGTTACGCCTTTATGGACGCAGCCTATGGGAAACTCGAGCTCGAATATGAACATTCCTTATTCGTTCTTTCAACAGTAATGGAAGTAAATGAGAAATTTGTGATTATGGATACTGGACGAAAATCCGTTGCTGTCGATCAGGCTATGACGGAGATACCGGGATGCAATTGCGAGCAAATTAGTGTCAGTGAAGAGCATACAAAATTACCAATCGATGTGTTAAAGGCAGAAGTCGGAGACAAGATACCAATGATTCCTGGTCATTGTTGTACAACAATGAACCTTCATGATTATCTCTACCTTGTCAGAGGGGACAAAATCATCGACCGTGTTGATATAACAAGCCGAGGAAGAAGTAGCTAAATTGAAACATGGAGACGGTTCTTGTGCTTCATTCGGAAACATCGGAACCGTCCCCATGCTTTAAGGGGGAGATAGAATGATTGATTTAAGAAGTGATACTCTAACTTTACCCGATAAAAAAATGTTGGATACGATTCTTTCGGCCAAATTAGGTGATGACGGTAGAATCGGGACAAGTGGAAGAGGCGAGGATGAGACTGTTAATGAGTTGGAGGACCTTGCCGCACACCTGACTGGGAAGGAAGCGGCACTGCTGGCACCAACGGGGACATTTGGTAACAATCTAGCGATTCTCAGTCTGATTGACCCAGGAGATTCCATCCTTGTTGAAGAAAATCAACACATTTTAATCACGGAAAAGATTTTATTTGATGAAAAATATGGCCGTTGTCAGCCTATCAAATATCGTATGAATGAGAACATGACTCCGGATGTTGACATGATTGATCGGCTATTGAGTGAAAGTGGGGCAAAATTAATTTGTCTTGAAAACACTCATAATTTTGCAGGTGGTTATTGGATTCCGGTGGAGGAAATGAAGAAGATTAGGATGGTCGCTGATCGCCATGGGGCCCAAATTTTTCTCGATGGGGCAAGAGTTTTTCATGCAGCTGCAGGATTGAAGGTTGCTGTTTCTGAGATTACGCAATACGTGGACGCTGTGATGTTCTGTCTTTCCAAGGGATTGGGAGCTCCGGTCGGTTCGTTGATTTGCGGAACTCATGAATTGATCAGCAAGGCAAGAGAATTGCGGAAGTTATTAGGTGGAGGCATGAGGCAGGCCGGTATCATTGCGGCGCCAGGCATCTATGCTTTACAACACCAAGTTGAGCGATTAGACGAAGATATTGAGAATACCAAGATTGTGTTTGAAAAGTTGAAGGGCAGGCTTTTAAAAATCGTACCGCAGAAGGAAGTTCAAACAAATATTCTAAATTTACAACTGACTAACACCGAGGTTTCGTCAGTGGAGTTCTGTCAAATGGCGCGAGAGGCAGGGCTATTGATTGGTCCAATCTCAAAGGATTCGGTTCGGCTTGTATTTTATAAAGGAATCGATTCATCAGCGGCAGAAGCGGCAGCAGAAATACTAATAGATCTTGATAAAAGGATTTAGAACCGTCCGCAAGTTTCAAAAAGGAGGAAAAACAAATGAAATTTATTTCTATTGAAGGTGCAAAGCCTAATCCTGGACATTATTCTCCGGCTGTTCAAAAGGGGAATCTACTGTTTATCTCTGGCCAGCTTCCGGTAAACCCATTTACTGGTGAAGGTGTTCAGGGGGATATTACCGAGCAAACGAACCAAGTCCTTGAAAATTTAAGCACGATTTTAGAAGCAGCGGGTGCCAAAAAAGACGATGTGATGAAGGTTACGGTGTTCATTTCCGATATTGAATTGTGGGGAACGGTTAATTCCATCTATAGCCAATACTTTGGTGAGCATAAGCCAGCAAGGTCTGTGGTGCCTACGAATGAACTGCACTATGGATTTAAGATTGAGCTTGAAGCAATCGCATTCATCGATGATGTAAAGGAAGATTGAGATGAAATATATTTGTTCTAATTGTACGTCTAGCTATACGCTGGAAAGTAATAAATGGAAATGTGAGTGTGGCGGCTTGTTGCATTTGGAGTACGAGAAGAAGCAAGTCGATTTTTCGAAAACAGCTCAATCGCAGGAATGGTCTCTTTGGAAGTATATCGATTCCTTACCTTTTGAAGAAGACGATGTTTGGCGGGAGATTACCTTAGGGGAGGGAAATACGCCACTCATTAAAATCTCTGAAAATCTTCTTGCCAAAGCTGAATATTATATGCCAACTCTATCGTTTAAAGATAGAGGTTCCGTGATCCTTGTTGCGATGGCTAAAAAGCTTGGGATCGACCGAGTTGTTGCTGATAGTAGTGGAAATGCAGGAACTTCGATTGCCGCTTTCGGAGCGAGAGCTGGCATCCAATGTGATATTTTCGTTCCGGAGTCTACCTCTGAAAAGAAACTAAAACAGATTGCAGCACATGGGGCAACCGTACATAAAATACCGGGAAATCGGGAGGATACCGCGCGCGCTGCCATGGCGATGGTCGAGGAAACCAATTCGTTTTATGCGAGTCATATTTATAATCCGCTGTTTTGGGAAGGAACCAAGACGTATGTATATGAAATATACGAGCAATTAAAGGGGATACTGCCGGAAGCTTTTATTATTCCTGTCGGAAATGGAACGTTGTTAATAGGTGCCTATATTGCCTTCCAAGAACTAATGAGCAGTGGGCAGATACAAGAAATGCCGAAAATTCTTGCGGTTCAAGCGGGTGCGTGTGCCCCGATTTCAAAAGCGTTTGAAGAAGGAAAAACCACGGTGGAGCCTGTTGAAAATAAAGGGACGATTGCTGAAGGAATTGCCATTGCTGCTCCAGCACGAGGTTCGGAAATACTAGAGGCGATTCGGGCTACCGGCGGCGATATCATTGCCGTTTCTGAAGAAAGCATCCTTCAAGCAAGAAATGAGCTTGCTTCAAAAGGAGTTTATGTGGAAATTACTACTGGGGCAAATTATGCCGCCTATTTACAATATATCGAGAAATACCCGGAACTAAGCGAACAAAAAGTCGTCTTCCCTTTATGTGGGGCTGGCATTAAAAGCAATTAAATGAACTTTAAATTTTAGGGGGAGAACGTAGATGAAGGTCCAAGATTTAGCGACCCCAAGCTTACTTATTAATCGAGAAATTATGATGGAAAATATTAAGCGGATGCAAGCATACGCTAACAGGTATCAAGTTGCCCTCCGACCACATACGAAAACGCACAAGTCGCCTAGACTTGCCAAATTGCAGGAAGAAGCTGGCGCAAAGGGAATTACCGTTGCTAAGGTTGGCGAGGCCGAAGTCATGGCGGAGAACGGTCTAACTGATATTTTTATCGCCAATGAAATCGTTGGCGAAGATAAATTAAATCGCATTAAAAAGCTGGCTGAAACAATTGATATTTCCTTTGGGGTAGATAGTATTGAACAATGTGAAATGATTGAAAAGGTTTTTAGTGATAGTGAAAAGGCAGCCCAGGTCCTTATTGAAATTGAAGTGGGTGAAAATCGGTCTGGGGTTATTGAAGAAGCTGATTATATTCGTCTAGTAAACTATATTATGGATTGCTCGCATGTGAATTTAAAGGGAATCTTCTCACATGACGGTCATACGTATAAAGCGAAAGACCTTGAGGAATGTCGAGAGCTTTACAATATTGCTCAAACTCGTACCCTCCATTTTGCAAAATTGGCCAAGGACTTAGGAGCCCAGTTAGATACGGTAAGTATCGGATCGACACCACCATTGATGCATGATTTTGGAGTGATGGAGGGTGTGACGGAACTGCGCATTGGCACCTATATTCTGATGGATGTATCACAAGGAAATGCGATCGGAACGTATGACCGCTGTGCGGCAACTGTGTTAACAACTGTCATCAGTAAACCAACACATGAACGCGTAATTACCGATGTCGGGGCCAAGGGACTTACGATGCAATCGCGAAGCCAAGGCATTTGTGCCACAACCGGCTTAGGTTATATTAAAAATTCTGATGGTGTCTACATAAACCAAGTATTTGATGAGCATGCCATTATCTATAATGAAAAATTCAGAAATGAAGTCTCCATTGGGGACAAAGTTGAAATCATCCCCAACCACATCTGCCCAGTCTGCAATCTATATGACTACGCATACTTAGTTTCCGGTGATGAAGTGGTTGAGGACATCCCGATCCTAGGTAGGGGTAAATTGCAGTAGGAGATATCTAAATAAGCGAGCCTGTCCTTCTTACATGGGGTATGGCTCGCTTATTTAGGTTTTAATTAAAGTATAATGCCTCTAATTCATGCTCGTATTTTTCTTCCCCCTCTTCTCTAGTTTTTCAAACTCTAGTTACATAACATTATTTCAAAAAAACATTTTTACGAAGTGGATTACTATTAAAATTATTTACTAACTATTATTAATAAAAATATAAAATTGTTTAGATAGGTTTAATTGGATTAAGAAACCCAAGAAACAATAGTTTGGTACTTTATTCCTATTTAAGTGATGGTTAAAGCAATGAAAACGCTTTAATTTTTTAATAGTTCAGAAATATTAAATATTATACTAGACGAAAAGAAATTATTGTTTTAAAATACTATTTATTAATAGTTTAATAAATATACAAAGTTATTTTACGAGATTGTATGTTTTAATTAATCAGAAAAATTTGAAAACAAGGGAGAAGAATAGGATGAAGAATAAGTTTGCTAAAATTGCGATGGCTTCTACTTTAGTAGCTGGTATACTTGCTGGTTGTGGAGCAAAGGAAAGTTCAGGTGGAGGAGCTAGTGATAAGATAAAAATTGGAGTCAACTTAGAGCTTTCTGGTAATGTTGCTTCCTATGGTGAATCACTAGAAAAGGGAATTGATCTTGCTACTGATGAGATTAATGCAAATGGTGGAATTGATGGCAAGGAAATTAAGCTAATTAAGGTAGATAATAAATCCGATTCAGCTGAGGCTGCAAATGCTGCTATAAAATTAACGAGCAAAGATCAGGTAACAGCCATTATTGGGGCAGCTACTAGTGGAAATACCGTTGCTCAAGCTCAAATTGCCGATAATACAAAAACGGTCGTATTAACTCCGTCAGGAACAAGCCCAAGTGTAACAGTTGGAAAGGACGGGAAGGTTAATGAATTTGTTTTCCGTACTTCTTACATTGACCCATTTCAAGGAACAGTTGCAGCCAATTTTGCTGCTAATGATTTAAAAGTAAAAAATGCTGCTATTTATGCAGACAGCGGTAGTGATTATTCAAAAGGACTTGCTGCATCATTTAAAGAAACATTTGAAGCGGCAGGAGGAAGCGTCGTATCAGAAGAAGCGTATGTAGGGAAGGATACCGATTTCCGTGCTACGTTAACTCGAATTAAATCAAAGAATCCAGAATTCGTATTTATCCCTGGTTACTATGAAGAAGTTGGATTAATCATTAAACAAGCACGTGAATTAGGACTTAACGTTCCATTCATGGGTGCTGATGGCTGGGATTCACCAACATTAGTAGAGTTAGCTGGTGCGGATGCTTTAAATAACACTTATATTACAAACCATTACTCTTCTGAAGATCCAGATAAGAAAATCCAAGAATTTGTAACGAAATTTAAAGATAAAAATAAGGGCGCAGCACCAAATGCCTTCAATGCCCTTGGCTATGACACAGTTTATCTATTAGCAGATGCGATTAAACGCGCTGGAAGTACAGATTCAACTAAGATCAAGGACGAATTAGCTAAAACTACTGATTTGTCCCTTGTAACGGGTGTTGTTAGTATAGATAAAAACCATCATCCAATAAAATCAGCAATCGTTTTAGAATATAAAGATGGAAAGCAAGTGTTTTTCACAAAAGTTAATCCTTAAAAAATTTAAAGGTGAGATGGGATTATTTCCATTTCACTTTTTTAATCAGTTTACTTTGTATATAGAGGAGTGAGAATGGATGGAATGGCTACAGCAAATCATAAACGGTATTTCACTTGGTAGCATTTATGCCCTTATAGCACTTGGTTACACCATGGTTTATGGAATCATTAAATTAATTAATTTTGCTCATGGTGATGTTTTTATGGTTGGTGCCTTTGTGGGATTTTATGCTATTACAGGCTTTGGATTAGGTTTCTTCCCAGCACTTATATTATCAATGGTCATTTGCGCTATATTTGGAGTGCTAATTGAACGAATTGCTTATAAGCCACTAAGAAATGCAACGAGAATAGCTGCATTAATTACGGCAATCGGTATGTCCCTTCTTATTGAATACGGAGTTATTTATGTTCGTGGAGCACAACCAGAAGCTTATCCGAATGTTTTACCAAACACTACTATTAATGTTTTTGGCGCTCAAATTAGTAGTCAGTCACTATTTATCCTTGGGATTTCAGTTGCACTTATGATTATTTTACAATTTATTGTTCATAAAACGAAAATTGGGAAGGCCATGCGCGCCGTTTCTCATGACATGGATGCGGCAAGGTTAATGGGAATCAATGTTGATAATACGATTTCAGCTACATTTGCTATTGGATCTGGATTAGCAGGGGCTGCAGGAGTGATTTTTGGGGTGTACTATACAAAAATTGAACCGTTAATGGGTGTTATTCCTGGGTTAAAGGCATTTGTTGCCGCTGTATTGGGGGGAATTGGTATCATTCCTGGGGCTATGGTTGGAGGGCTCTTACTTGGCGTGATTGAATCCATTGTTAGTGCGGCAGGATTTTCACTTTGGAGAGACGCAGCAGCTTTCGTCATCTTAATCTTAATTCTAATCTTCAGACCTTCTGGTATTTTTGGTAAAAATACAAGAGAGAAAGTGTAGGTGAAACAGACTATGAAGAAGGCAAAAAGTTTTTGGCTTTTTATTATTCTAGCCGTTTTTGTTTATGGACTTATCCAATTTCTATTAACCTCTGAAGTATTAAATCCATACTATCAAAATATGTTTATTGTTATGGCCATTAATATTATGTTGGCAGTTAGTTTACACTTAGTCATTGGGATTACTGGTCAATTCTCGATTGGTCATGCCGGATTTTTAGCTGTGGGAGCTTACGTATCAGCTATTTTTACCATGAAACTAGGATTACCTTTTCCAATAGCCTTACTAGCTGGTGGGGTAGTGGCAGCACTAGCAGGTCTAATTGTAGGGATACCTAGTTTACGATTAAAAGGTGATTACTTAGCCATTGCTACATTAGGTTTTGCTGAAATTATTCGTATTGTATTTTTGAATATTGAATATGTAGGTGGAGCTGCCGGATTACAGGTTTCCCATCTTACAACTTGGACAAGTACGTTTATAATGTTAGTCTTAACGATTTTGATTGTTGTTAATTTCACGAATTCTAGACATGGGCGTGCTTGTATTGCGATTCGAGAAAATGAAATAGCGGCAGATGCGATGGGAATTAATACTACCTATTATAAGGTAATTGCTTTTGCCATCGGTTCATTGCTAGCAGGCATTGCTGGCGGTTTATATTCTCATAACTTTTACATCATTCAACCGACAAACTTTGGGTTCTTAAAAAGCTTTGATATTTTAATTATTGTTGTTTTAGGTGGACTTGGAAGTCTATCAGGTTCAGTTATTGCTGCGATTCTTTTAACGGTCATTTCAACATTCTTGCAGGATTATCCAGAAACTAGGATGATCATTTATAGCCTTGTTTTAGTGTTCGTCATGATTTTTAGACCTAAAGGATTAATGGGAACTCGTGAAATTACAGAGTTTTTTGGTCTAGGTAAGTGGAAATCCTCGAAAGGAGGTAATTAAGGTGGCAGGTCAATCTTTACTTCAAATTAAAAATGCCGGAATCCAATTTGGGGGACTAAAAGCTGTTTCTGGCTTTAATATGGAAATCAATCAGGGAGAGCTCATTGGTCTGATTGGGCCAAACGGGGCTGGAAAAACGACTAGTTTTAATCTATTAACAGGAGTTTATGTTCCTACAGAGGGAGATATTTCCTTTAATGGTGAGCGGTTAAATGGACTTGCACCCTACCAAGTTACCCGGAAAGGTATTAGCCGTACCTTTCAAAACATACGACTTTTTAACGAATTATCTGTGTTGGATAATGTAAAAGTGGCCTATCATTCCTTAGCTAAACATTCGATTATCAGTTCGATTTTACGGCTTCCTTCCCATTTCGCTGGGGAAAAGGAGATGGAAGAAAAATCGCTTGAGTTTTTGAAAATTTTCCAATTAGATCGGTTTAAAGATGAAAAGGCAAAAAACTTACCGTATGGTCAACAGAGAAGGTTAGAAATTGCTCGTGCCTTGGCAGCTGGGCCGAAGTTATTATTACTTGATGAACCGGCAGCGGGGATGAATCCTCAAGAAACACACGAATTGATGGAGTTAATCGCCTTTATCCGGAATCAATTCAATTTAACGATATTATTAATTGAACATGATATGCAATTGGTTATGGGAATTTGTGAAAGAATTTATGTTTTAGACCATGGACAACAGATTGCGAACGGTACACCGGAAGAAATCCGAAATAATCCTAAAGTAATCGAAGCATACTTAGGAGAGGAGGTTCATAGTGACCATGCTTAAAGTAGATGATATTAATGTTTATTACGGTAATATACAAGCTTTAAAAGGGGTTTCTCTCGAAGTTAAGGAAGGGGAAATCGTCACCTTGATTGGAGCAAATGGGGCTGGGAAAAGCACGCTTCTTAAAACCCTCTCCGGTTTACTAAAGCCAAAGTCAGGAACGATACACTATTTGGATGGTTCTATTTCAGGTAAGGCTCCTCAATCCATTGTTAAAACCGGAATTTCTCATGTTCCTGAGGGACGCAGAGTGTTCGCGAACATGTCAGTAGAAGAAAATTTAGAGTTAGGTGCCTATTTAAGAAAAAACACAAAAGAAATTCGAAAAGATATGGAACATGTATATGAGCTTTTTCCTAGACTTCAAGAACGTAGGAAGCAAATATCTGGTACGCTTTCTGGTGGAGAACAACAAATGCTAGCGATGGGAAGAGCGATTATGGCAAAACCAAAGCTTCTTTTGTTGGATGAACCATCAATGGGCTTAGCCCCTCTTATGGTTAAAAATATTTTTCAAATTATTGAAAAAATCAATCGTGAAGGAACGACCATTTTGCTTGTTGAACAAAATGCTAATATGGCCTTATCCATTGCTGACCGGGCATACGTGATTGAAACAGGAAAAGTAGTAGTTTCTGGGTCAGCTTCAGAGCTTCAATCAAGTGAACAAATCAAAAAGGCCTACCTTGGAGGGCATTAGTAAAAATCCCGTTAGAGTAATCAATCTCTAGCGGGGTTTTTTTATTTTTTGATTAAAGTGCATGTTTAAGAGTAAATGCCTCAAACCAAGTTACCAAAGTTTGCTTTATTGATATTTTAGTATATTGTGTTTATCATTGATTTGTAGGATTTAAACTGGTTAAGGCGTATATTTCATATAAAAGAGAGATGGTCAGGAATTGAAATCATATAATAAATTTATTCTGATGCTATTTTTATTACTCATTTTAGGATTGACAGGTTGTGGGGATAAAACCGTAACAAATGTAGGGAAGTTAGATTTTGAAAATCCATTAAACATCCCAGAACTTCTAGAACCTACTATTGGAAGTGATGGAGCGAAACAGTTTACATTAACGATGCAATCAGGAGAAACTGAATTTTTACCTGGGAAAAAGACGGATACTTGGGGAATTAATGGCTCCTACCTCGGTCCAACAGTCAGGGTTTCAAAAGGCGACCAAGTAGCCTTTAATGTCGTAAATCATTTATCTGAAGTCTCAACCCTACACTGGCATGGAATGTTATTACCAGCAGTGATGGATGGAGGACCGCATCAAATGATTGAAGCAGGAGAAACGTGGAAACCCAATTGGACCATAAACCAACCTTCTGCAACTACCTGGTATCACCCTCACCTACACGGTAGCACAGTACGACATGTTTATCGTGGTCTTGCAGGGATGTTTATTATTGATGATGAAGATTCGAAAAAATTACCTTCTGATTATGGTGTAAATGATATCCCTCTTATAGTACAAGATAAGTTGTTTACTAGAGATGGTCAGTTATCAGAGGACAATCAGACGACCTTTGGTACGCTTGGCGATGAGATCCTTGTTAACGGAACGTATGACCCTTTTCTAAAAGTAACAGCTAGCCAAATTCGCTTTCGTTTGCTTAATGGTTCAAATGCAAGGGCTTACCATTTTGGATTTACGGATGATCGTTCGTTTCAGCTTGTAGCAAATGATGCTGGAATCCTGCAAGAGCCAGTCACATTAGATCGTGTTATGTTGAGTCCTGGAGAACGTGCAGAGATTGTTGTTGAATTTAAGCCAGGAGAGGAAACGATCCTTCACAGTTTCAATGGTGGAGCTGGTATTGAGAATGGTGAATTCGATCTGTTGAAAATAGTTGCAGCCTCTAAATTGACAGCTTCAACTGCAATAGACGGGCAACTTTCTACTGTACCACCAATAGATGCACCAAAGGATGCTATGGTACGTCAGTTTAAGCTATCGATGGAGTCCGATATTAATGGAAAAAAGATGGATATGTATCGAATTGATGAAGTTGTGCCAGCGGGTACCCGAGAGATATGGGAAATTAATAATTTTGGCTGGTCTCATAACTTCCATATTCATAATGCGGCATTTCGCATATTGGACATAAACGGTAAGGAGCCTTCAGAGTATGAAAGAGGAAGAAAGGATACAGTATTTATTCCTAATGGAGGAAGAGTTAGAATTGCAGTCGAATTTGGGGACTATTCGGACCCTAATCACCCGCTCATGTATCACTGTCATCTTTTAAGGCATGAAGATGATGGTATGATGGGGCAATTTTTACTTGTTGAACCTGGTACAGAATCACAAGTACCAATGGAACTGCCTAAAGATAGTTCTGGAACTCATAATCATCATTAATAACATTTAGGTGACTATCTCGAGAGATAGTCACCTAAAATTTGTCCCATAGTATGCCTCTAAATCTTTATCAAAGCTTACCGATAAAATCTAGTACTTTTATATCCTCAGAATCCATGACTCCGTCTAATATTTTTCGAACATCATGTAAGGTATCTTTTAGTTCTACTGATTCACCCTTTTTTCCGGTGTAAGGCTCTGCGACATAAAACGGCTGAGTGAGATAGGCTTCTAACCGTTCTCCTCTGTTATAAGTTTCTAATTCAGTTGAAGGAATCGCATCTAACCCTCTCACATTGACTAAAGAGCGAAGTTCTCGATAGCGGCGTAACAGTTTTTGGGCTCTCTGTTGAATAAATAAATGGTTTTGATCTAGATGAGCGCCTTCCAATACGGAGGAAGTCGAATAGATTGGGTTTACGGCAGGGTAACGGTGTCTTGCTGCGAGATCCATGTCAAAATGCCATAATGTTTCTAATGGCCCATATGGAAGGTCTTCATCGACCACTTCCCCTTTTAAATCAAGAAGGAAGGTAGTGACTGGTTTAATAGCTTCATCTTGTAATTGCTCTTGAAGTTTATAAATTTCACCTGTTAAAACATGAGAACGATCAGCTGTGAAAATAACGTCAGTCTTCTTTCCTAAAACAACCGTTTGTTCTAATGCCTTTTCGATAGAATCTACCACTACATCTACATGATCAATGATGTCATTCAATTCAGGATGATTAGCCTCTGGCTTTAGTAAAAGGATGGAATAGCCTTCTTGCTTAAGTCTGTAGAACATCTCACCTAGCACGACGAGCTGGCCCATTCCAGGACGAGCTACTAAACCAACTGTTCCCCCTTTTGCAATGGGTGCAAATAAGTCTAATGTTTTTACTTTTGTTTCAATCATCTCCACCGTCTCTCCTTTCAAAATCAACTCATCTAAACTACATTGGGCTAATGATGCAAGAGCAACTAAAGTTCGGACTTCAGAACGACCGATTGGAATTTTTCCTGTACAAAGATTGGAAACAGTTGCAGGACGTAAGCCAATGGATTTAGCTGCACTTGTAAGATTGGGTACTCTTCTTCGTAAAAGCGAAACATTTAATCTCAAATTTTCCAATATTTCCGCCTCCTTACTCTATATGGTAATATATGTTACGCTAGAAAGCAATAATTTGTTACTCTATAGAGTAATTATTTTTACGTATGTACATTTTTTGTTATCGCAAGTAACGAAATGGCTACTTTTAAAACATATTTCCATTCACAGCTTAGAACCTTATAATGAAAATAGAGATGGTTTAGAAAACTTTAAACAGAAGTGAATAAAAACCTAAATAGGGAGCTACTGATATGCAAAAATTAGATTACGATTCACCAATTGGAGTTTTGGAAATTGTGGGTACAAATAAAGCCATTTATTCCATTATGTTCGCTGAACATGATAAACCAGTAAATAGTAGGAATGATAAAACGGATCAGGTATTAGTGGATTGCTATAATCAGTTGGATGAATATTTTAAAGGGGTTCGACATGAATTTTCATTTCCTTTTTTCTTTGAAGGAACAGCTTTTCAAAAAGAGGTATGGAACGCTTTAACAAAAGTACCGTATGCGAAAACGGGATCCTATAAAGATATTGCTGTTTCTATTGGGAATGAAAAAGCGATTAGAGCAGTAGGAAGTGCAAACGGTAAAAACAAGTTAAGTATCGTTATTCCTTGTCACCGAATTATTGGTTCAAATGGAAAATTAACAGGCTATGCAGGAGGACTTTGGAGAAAAGAATGGCTGCTTCAGCACGAAAGATCACATCTAAAAAAAGATAGCTAAAAGGAATGTAAAAAGCTGAAACGATGAGAAATCGTTTCAGCTTTCATTTTTATAACTGTATGTCCATTGTCCATTAATTTCTAATTAGATAATCAAAGGCACCTAAGGCAGCAGTAGCACCTGATCCCATAGAAATAATGATTTGCTTATAAGCACTATCTGTACAGTCTCCTGCAGCAAACACTCCAGGAATGTTCGTAGCACCATGCTTGTCTACTATGATTTCACCAAATCGAGTACGTTCAAGTGTGTCGCCTAACCAATCTGTGTTTGGTACAAGGCCGATTTGAACAAATACACCCTGCAGTTCAATGTGGTGAACCTCCTCAGTTTGACGGTCAATGTAAGAAATACCATTTACTTTGTCAGTGCCAGTGATTTCTTTTGTTTGAACGTTCTTTAGGACTGTTACATTAGGAAGACTGTTTAGACGATCTTGAAGTACAGCATCAGCCTTCAGTTCAGGCATAAATTCAAGAACCGTTACATGTTTCACAATACCAGCAAGATCAATGGCTGCTTCAACACCAGAATTACCGCCGCCAATAACGGCTACGTGTTTTCCAGAAAACAGTGGACCATCACAATGTGGGCAGTATGCCACACCTTTGTTCTTGAACTCCGCTTCGCCTGGGACGCCAACATTACGCCAGCGGGCACCTGTTGAAAGAATAACAGTTTTACTCTTTAAAACAGCACCGTTTTCAAGTTCAAGCTCGATGAATTCCTTTTTTTCTAAACGATTGGCACGCTGTAAATTCATTACATCAACGCCATATTCTTTTACATGTTCTTCAAGACTTGCTACAAGCTTCGGACCTTCTGTATATTTCATACTAATAAAGTTCTCGATACCCATAGTATCCATCACTTGGCCGCCAAAGCGTTCAGCAACAATACCTGTACGAATGCCTTTACGTGCAGCATAAATGGCTGCACTTGCACCAGCTGGTCCGCCACCTACAACAAGCACATCGAATGGTTCTTTATCAGAAAGCTCGGATGCATCTGTACCAGAACCCATTTTTGTAAGGATTTCCTCAATTGTCATCCGACCACTGCCAAAGCTTTCTCCATTTAGAAAAACAGTTGGGACTGCCAAGATGTTCTTGCTTTCAACCTCGTCTTTAAAAGCAGCCCCATCAATCATTGTATGAGAAATACCAGGATTAAGAATGCTCATTAAGTTCAGAGCTTGTACAACATCAGGGCAGTTATGGCAGCTTAAGCTGATATAAGATTCAAAGTGATATTCACCTTTAATCGCTTTAATTTGATCGATTACCTTTTGCTCTACCTTTGGCGCTCTTCCGCTAACCTGCAAGAGAGCTAATACTAATGAAGTGAATTCGTGTCCTAGAGGAATACCAGCAAACGTTACTCCAGTGTCTTCGCCGATACGATTCACACTAAAGCTTGGTGTTCTTTCTAGCTCTGTTTTCTCAACCTTAATGTTAGATGACATACTCGCTAGTTCGTCTACTAAAAGCAACATTTCACGAGATACGCTATCGGTTCCTGCACTAACTTTGAGAAGGACATCGCCCTCCATCAATTGAAGATACTGGGATAATTGTGCTTTTATATCTGCATCTAGTAACATTTTTATCCTACTCCTTAAATTTTTCCTACAAGGTCAAGACTTGGCTTAAGTGTTGCAGAACCTTCTTGCCATTTAGCTGGGCAAACTTCACCTGGATTGTTGCGAACATATTGTGCTGCTTTAATTTTATTTACAATTATGCTTGCATCACGGCCGATACCGTCTGCATTGATTTCCATCGCTTGAACGACACCGTCTGGGTCAATGATGAAAGTACCGCGTTGTGCAAGACCTTCTTCTTCATCAAGTACATCAAAGTTACGAGAAATCTTTTGTGAAGGATCGCCAATCATAATATATTCAATTTTACCGATTGTTTCTGAAGTGTCATGCCATGCTTTGTGTGTGAAATGAGTATCGGTAGAAACCGAATATACTTCAACACCAAGATCCTTTAGCGTTGCATACTCGTTTTGTAAATCTTCTAATTCAGTAGGGCAAACAAATGTAAAGTCTGCTGGGTAGAAGCAAACTACACTCCATTTACCTTTGAGGTTTTCGTCTGAAACAGTGATGAAATCTCCGTTTTGATACGCTTTTGCAGTGAATGGTTTAATTTCTTTTCCTATTAATGACATTAGTAATTTCCTCCTTAAAAGTAGGTTGTGAGAATGAATCACAACAAATATTAATAATTAAATTATAATAATTCTAATACAATGTTTATTATTATATAAAACCAATTGTTTTGTCAACGGTTTTGCACAAACTCTATCAAGACAAAAAAAACTAGCAATTTCCTTCCTAGAGAAATGGATCAATTTTAGGAAGGAAATGGCTAGCTGAAGTTGATTGGTTTAACCCCTAGTTTACTAGTCTACTATTTTTAGTGTCACTTTCATTGCTTCATGGTCTTCCATAGCGCCACAAATGGTTGAACAAATTAATTCGTATTCACCTGTTGTATCAGCTGTGAATTCAGCTGGAGCGTCTGCAGTTAAGTTAATTCCTAAATCTTCATTACTAATTGTATGCATGCCTTCTTTATTCACTAAATTAATTTTGACCGCTGTTCCCTTTTTTACAACCAATTCTTTATCTGAAGAGAATTCCCAGTTAGATGCATTGATTGTGAATTCTTGTACATCCCCTGTTGCTTCAACTGCTTCATTTTGCCCGGCAGATGTTTCTTCACTAACTTCTTTTGTAGTTGCTTCTTCCTCTGCTCCTCCACAAGCTGCTAAGCCTAATGTTAAAGCACCTGTTAATAAAAGAAAGCCAAATTTTTTCATTGTATTAATCTCCTTTATATTGAATATTTTATTTGAAAATTTCTTCTGCTCCTTTATCTTAAAGATATCCATCATTACTTTCCTTGACCCAAATCAAGGAAAGTAATGAAAAGTTTGTGTAATTGGTGATTGCGTAAAAAAATAAAAAAACACCGCAACCCATGATTCATAAGGATTACAGTGTTTCTCAGATTGATAATCTAGTTTAATATAGTTACTTTCAAACGTTTTACACCAAAATTAATGGCAGCTTTTTTTGTGGGAATAAAGACATCAATTCGTTTGCCTTTAATTGCTCCACCTATATCTGCCGCGATAGCTTTTCCATAGCCTTCTACATGCACTATAGTACCAAGCGGTATGACAGACGGATCAACCGCGATAATCTTTTTATTCGGATTCGCTTTTAGGTTAAATCCCGTTTTCGTTATACCTGTACAGCCCTTACACGATGCTGTATACGCTGTGGCTTTTACAGTTATCACCTTTGTGCTTTTCTTAGGTGTTTGCACTTTTGGCGTTGATACTTTTTTAACCGTTGTAGAGGATGGCTTTATTGTTAAAGTTTCTTTCGAAATATCATCAAAGATTAATAGTTTTTTTCCTGGACGAATAATGTTGGAGTTTAATTTATTCCACTTCTTCATTTGTTTTACGCTAACTTGGTGATCTTTGGCGATGTTCCAGATAGTGTCACCTTGTTTAACCGTATAAACCTTTTTCTGTTCAAGCTCTAAAACTTCACCAGGCTTAATCACATCAGAAGTAAGCTGATTTAATTTCTTAATCTCTGTTACAGAAGTATTATGTAGGCTAGATAGTTCAGATAAGGTATCCCCTTCTTTTACTGTGACAGTTGCAGCCTGTGCATTAGCACTTACAGTTCCTGAGAGTACAGCAACTGCTAGTAATGTTTGTATTTTCTTAAGCATTCTTTTACCCTCCATGTTCTTTGGTTGCTAATTTTCATAATCGTAACATGGAATTTTGTGAAACAAAGAACAGGGAGATGTTAGTTCGGTTACATTAATGGCAATTATATTGCGATAATATTTCTAATCTATTGAAGAATATCGTCCTAGTAATCCTACTTAAAACGCCTGAAGTCCAGTAGTATGACCTTTGAAGTGTAACACCTATACATTACATGAATGTTACTAAATAAGAATCTTATGCTTTTAAAATTGTAATTTCTAACATTGTTACCAGTATTTTTTAAGAATTAAATGTTTGCCTTTTTTTCAATAACAAATATGTCTAAGAACTTTTCGGTCCTTGACGCATATTTCTCTCTTTACGAACTTGAAATATAATAAAAATACGTACATTATCAACATGGAGTTAAAATAGAAATTTATGGTAGAATATAAGTAGATTATTATTTATAAATGGATTCAGTCGGTATAGTATTTCTAAAAGGAAGACAATGTAGAATATACAGATTGAATCCCAATTTGAGGGGTTTTTTATGAAAGAGAATGTAAAGGAACAAATCATTTATATGGATTTTTTAAGGGTTTTTGCTGCCTTTGCTGTCATCGTCCTGCATGCTGCTGCACCACTACTCAAAAAAATGGCTGAGGGTGAAATGACTCTATTTATGCATGGAAACTTAATTGATAGCGCTACAAGATGGTGTGTGCCTATTTTCTTTATGATCAGTGGTGCACTTCTCTTGAATTCGAAAAGGGAATTTGATTTAACCTTTTTTCTGAAAAAGAGATTTGATAAAATACTAATTCCCTTTTTGGTGTTTAGTGTCATTTATTTTTATATTAATAATAAAGGCTTTGATATTACGCAATTTATCCTTAAATTTGCCAACAATGCGATTGCTGGGCATTTGTGGTTTTTTTATGCCATGATTGCGGTTTATCTATTTTCGCCCGTATTAATTTTATTTGTGAAACATTCTTCCCAAAAGATTAATCTATTTGTTCTTCTCGTATGGTTTTTCTTTTGTTCTTTATTTCCCTTTTTGAATGGTATAATTCCGTTATTAAAAATTAACTTTTTTGGCCCATTTGGAATTTATTTAGGATATTTTTTACTAGGCTATGTGCTATTCACTAAAGATTTTTCAAGGATGGAAAGGCTGCTGATTTATGTTTTAGGCTTGTTAAGCTATTTTATTACCTTCTATGGGACTTATTATTATACCCAAGAGCAAGGTGGTACTTTCTTTCCCATCTTTTATACGTATAATTCTCCTAATGTATTATTGATGTCCATCGCGATTTTTATATTTTTTAAATACAATTGTAATTTCAAAATGAAAAATACAAAGGTACTAACAAAAATCAGTTCATTAACCTTTGGCGTTTATTTAATCCATCCGTATTTTTTAGGTATCTCTATGAGAAACACTCATTTTAACTTTTTATACAATGATCATTTACTTATTACAATACCACTTATAGGGATGACGGTTTTTGTAATTTGCCTTATTCTGTCATATATCATTTCCATCATACCGATAATTAAGAAGGTCATATAGCGCTTAATTGCAGGTAGCCTTGTATTCTGTTATGTTAAGGTAAAGTTATCCAAAATTACTATTTGAGGGAAGTTATGATGAAAAAACGAGAAAGAAAATCAAAGTATTTTGCAAAGATTTCATTAGTGGTTATGGGTGCAGGATTTCTCATCACTACTTTTTTTCAGGACCATTTCATTGGCCGACTATTACAAGGAGGTTTTGAGGCTGGACTTGTAGGTGGACTGGCAGACTGGTTTGCTGTTACAGCCCTATTTCGCCACCCTCTTGGTATTCCAATTCCTCATACGGCATTACTTCCAAAAAATCGAAATCGTATGATTCGGGCTTTAATTTCGATGCTTGAAAATGATTGGCTGACGAAAGAGAGCATTCAGGGAAAAATTAAACAGATAAAATTTACGGACAAATTATTGCAAATCGCTAAGAAGGAATTATCGACAAATAGTCTAAATAAGGCAATAGGTTCGCTGTTATTTGAGGCAGTAAGCCAGGCTAATCTAGAAAAGTTAACCCCATTTATAGAAAAAGAGTTAAAGAGAAATATACGTTCTATAAACGTGACAGGTTTTCTGGAGTCGATGGTTCATCAAGTTATCAATAAAAAATTAGATGAAAAAGCTTTGGATTATGTTCTAGTAGAGACTGAAAAGTGGATGGAAAAAGAAGAAACAAAGGTGAAAATCGGTATTATGGCGAAACAATTGCTAGATAATACAGAAGCAGATGGCTTTTTAAAGATGGCGATTAATTCCTTCAGCAATTTAATAAACGCTGAAAAGCTTGGTAATCTCCTTCAACCCTTTATCCTGAAAAGAATCGTCCTCTTACAAGAAAGTGATAATCCCTATCGCCATCTGATTCTTACGCGAATTCGCAAAGAGTTAGTAAGTGTGCAAGATAGAGAAGAGCTGTTAGCGGCAATCAATGATTGGAAAGAGTCGCTAATTAATAATTGGAGCCCTGCCGAACAAATTACAAGGATTTTAGAGCAGCTTCAAAGTAAACTACTTCTTCTTACCGAAGATGCAGAATTTATTGATAGGTATGTGCTTTCATTTATTAGAAATCTTTTAGATAAAATGGAAGAGACGCCTGAAAAAATCGACAGCATTGAAAATTGGATTCAAAAACAAATTTTCCATTTTATCGATCATAACCATGCCAAAATTGGTATTCTAGTTAAAGAAAACCTGGAAAAATTAGATAACGAAACGCTTATCGATTTAATGGAAAACAATATCGGTAAGGATTTACAGTGGATACGAGTAAATGGAGCGATTTGTGGTTTCTTTATTGGAATAGTCTTAACGATTTTCCAAGCAATTGTGTAAGGTAATGGCTTAAATAAGAAAATAATAAAAGCCCTTCTCAATTAGAAGGGCTTTTATTTGAATGTGACCTCTCTTTGATGCACTAATTTTATTGAAAATAGTCCTTCGTTTTCCTTTATTTCCAAGTATCCAGAATCGTATTTATAATAGACAGTATAGAGTTTACCTTCATAAATTACTTCTTCATTGATGATTTTTGACCCCTCACCTTCGGAAACATTGGTATTTTACCTAATTATAATATAAGAAGGAAATTGGTTAGAAGGTCAAATTACCTGATTATAGAGGAGATTTCTAGCTTATTCTAGTATTATCATGATTATCCTTAATGAAATATAACTCTAGGAATATTTTCTTACTAGGAAGGACTGAGGTGATTTGGAAAGAGCAAATCGCCTTAGTCCTTTCCTTTTATTTGCAAAATATATGTTTTCCGATTTGTTTAATCTGTGGTCGACTCCATATCCACTTATTAGTGGCGGTAGCAGGGTTGAAATAATAAATAGCATTACCGGTAGGATCCCATCCATTTATGGCATCTATCACGGCTTTCTTTGCCGTTTCGTTTGGTGTCAAATTAATCTGACCATCTGCAACTGCTGTAAATGCACCTGGTTCATAAATAACGCCTGCAATCGTATTTGGAAATGAAGCACTTTGAATACGGTTTAAAATAACTGCGGCAATCGCCACTTGACCTGTATAGGATTCACCACGCGCTTCACCGTATACAGCTCTTGCCATTAGTTGGATATCATTTTGAGAGTATCCGCTTGGTACAGTGGTACCGGTACTACCTGATGTACCTGGCTTTACATATTTTGTTGCTCTCACAAGCATGGCCTTTGTTTTAGCACCTACAATTCCATCGACAGGAAGTCCAAATTGATATTGGAAATTTCGTACAGCCCAATATGTATTCCAGCCAAATACACCGTCAATCTTACTTTTAAAGTAGCCATTATAAGTTAGACGTGATTGCAGCTCAATGACATCTTCCCCTACAGAGCCTTGGCGAAGCACTTGATTTGAAAATGCTTGTACTTCTGTATTTTGTCCGCCGTTGGCTACAAACAAAACAGAAAGGGTAATAGTAATGAGGATAATCATTGAAAGTGCTTTCCTCTTCATGAAGTACCTCCCTATGAAAATGATAGTATTCTTTTATAATCTTCTATTTATTAACTAATTATGTGAAAAACAAGGCCATATATTTAACTGGTGACTAAAGTACTGGAAACTTGAAAAAGATTGTAGGAAGCTTCAATATAGAGATATTAACTTTCAAAAGATTACGTCTGTCGTGTTAAAAATGGATGTGAGATAGGAGGAATACTTAGTGGAAATAGGTATAAGTACGTTTGTAGAAACTACACCAGATGTTCAAACAGGTGAAGTAATTAGTCATGCACAGCGACTTCGTGAGGTAGTGGAAGAAATTGTTCTAGCTGATCAAGTTGGGTTAGATGTTTTTGGTGTCGGAGAACACCATCGTGAGGATTTTGCAGCCTCTTCTCCAGCACTAGTATTGGCTGCTGCTGCATCCCAAACGAAACGAATTCGGCTAACAAGTGCTGTAACAGTGCTGTCTTCTGCTGATCCAGTACGAGTATTTCAAGATTTTGCTACACTTGATGGAATTTCAAATGGAAGGGCAGAAATCATGGCTGGTCGAGGTTCTTTTATCGAATCGTTTCCGTTATTTGGGTATGATTTGAGAGATTATGATGAACTTTTCGATGAGAAGCTCGACTTATTATTAACATTACAAAAATCCGAAAAAGTGACTTGGAGTGGTAAGCATCGTCCAGCGATTCACAATCTAGGCGTCTATCCGCGTCCCGTTCAGGACCCTTTACCTGTATGGATTGGAAGCGGAGGTAACACACAATCTGTCATTCGGGCAGGTATGCTGGGACTACCGCTTGTGTTGGCGATTATCGGTGGACGTCCGGTCCAGTTTGCACCGTTAGTTCAGCTTTATAAGAGAGCCGCAGCTCAAGCAGGCCATGATATTTCCAAACTGCCGATTGCCTCACATTCTCACGGTTTTATTGCAGAAGACAGCCAAACAGCAGCAGATAAATTTTTCCCCCCTACCCAACAAGTCATGAATGTACTTGGTAAAGAACGTGGATGGGGTCCGTATGACCGTGCTAGCTTCGATCAAGCACGTAGTTTTGAAGGAGCGCTGTATGTAGGTGATTCAGAATATGTTGCTGAGAAGATCATCCATCTTCGTAAGAATGTTGGAATTACACGCTTTATGCTGCATGTACCAGTGGGTTCCATGCCTCATGAAGATGTTATGAAAGCCATTGAACTGTTGGGTAAAGAAGTAGCTCCACGGGTTCGCGAGGAAATTGCACGGTGGGAAGCGGAACAGTAAGGACTTTTAATACGAAGAACCCTCCCATCTAATGGCGTAAACCGTTCCGTTTTGAGGCGCATATCTTATAAATGGCAATGAAAAAGGCGTGCAATCTGACAACAGATTTGACACGCCTTTTTTAGTTATGATGGGTTCTTTTGACACTAAAGAGCGAATCCTCAAGGAACAAGAGAAGGGAGTCAGCACGTGGTGATAAATAAGCGGAGAAATTTCCCTTAATTACGAAATAACACTGAAAAATAGCTTATATAGACGGAAGGATTCCGGCTATTTACTCAAAAAACGTCATAATGGATCATTTCGCTTTGCTTAACCGGAAAAACTCCGCTTATATCCCCGAACCAAGCCCTATTTGGCAGTTTAACCGAAAAACCTCCGCTTATTTTAAATACCCCTGGTTACTAAGAAATGTCCTAATAATTGACATCCCAATTAAGGTTATTCTTGTGTTTGTAAAGCTAACTTTAATCCCAAACCAATGTACACGATACCGACTACTTTCTCAAGCCATTTTGTACTTTGGGTAGATTTAATGATTAACTTGTTACCTAGTGTGCTGGTTAGAAATACTAGGATGGTAGTATAGATTATACTCATTAATACAAATGTTAACCCAAGTAATAAAAGCTGAATGGTCACGGGAGTGCTGTTATTCTGTACAAATTGGGGTAGAAAAGCTAAGAAAAATAATGAAGTTTTAGGGTTTAGTAATTCAATCAACAAAGCCTGATGAAATGAACCATTGGTCTTTACATTCTTCCCAATTGGCTTCTCAACCTTTTTAGATTTATCAATTAAAGTACTAATGCCTAAATAAATTAAGTAGGCTGCCCCTAGATATTTAACGATTTCAAAAGCAAGGGCCGATGTCATTAAAATAGCCGATAGTCCAAGAACGGAAGCACAAGTATGTAGCAAGTCCCCAACTGCTATTCCCAATCCTGTTACAATTCCATTCTTCTTGCCACCTTTAATAGTTTGAGAAATGGTTAAAAAAACAGCAGGACCTGGGATTAGGAATAACAGAAGTACAACGACAATAAAAGTTCCCACGAACAACACTTCCTTTCCTACTAAAAAAAGCTGCTTTAACACTATCATTTTCAACCACTGTCACTAAATGAATGATAATAAAAATTCGTGCTCACGTTGCAACCATACAGCAATTGTAAAGAGGGCTTCAATCCCTTTAACATAAGTAATAGCTAAAGTGCACAATTAATCAAGAGAAACCTGTGTACTTTAGACTTCTTACTGAATTTTTTTAGGGTAACGCCATGCATAGTCAAATTCTAAGTTAACAATTCCTTTTATCTCTATAAAACGGATTAGACCGAACTCCTTGGTTAGAAATAAATTCTTTTCAATTGCCCGAGCAATCAAATTGGTACTCATTTGATGGTCCCTGATGATGAAAGACTCACCTTGTATAAAAGTTTCATATGTTTCTCTTCCATCACTGAAAATGCCAACCCAATTTTGCCAATCAGTGGGGTTCTGTATGTATCCCTGTTTGAATTCCGGGCATGCCTTGCTGTTTACAACGATAGATTTAATGGTTTGATCTGCCTCATAGGTTGGAAAACCAACAGTGAATTGGGCTTTATCGCTATCGTCCTTAGCAATATAAGTATCTTTGCTATGCTGTATTAATTCAAATGACTGTTCATTGTGCTTCATATATGCTTTTCCTGAACATTCATAGAGTTCAAACAGTCCGTAATAGCTATGTAAATATGAGCCTTCAAATATAGGATAATAAAGTTTGTCTGAATGGGTTACGTCTATTAAACCCATCTCATCATTACTTTCTTCCTTTAGTAACTCGTCAATAATCTCATATCCAGCTTGGAAGATATTTTCCCCATTCGCCAATGCAATAACGGCAATTCCCTTTTCTGGAACAAGAATAAACTGACTTGAATACTGATGGCTATATTGCCCATAATGCCAGAAACGTTCGACACCATCTTTTTTTTCTTGAAAAAAAGTGATCCCGCAACCAGCGTCATTTAAGGTGTACCATCTACTCTGCTGATTTCTCATCTCTTTAACCAAAGATGAACTAAGAATTTGTTTGTTTGAATAAAAGCCTTCTTGGAGATGGATCTTTGCGAAATGGATAAGATCCTGTATCGAAGAAAAGGCATAATAAGACGGATAACTTGCCGAGTGATCATAGAATTGATGTGATACGGTTAGATTGCCATTAATGTCTTTATCATGAGGTAAAGCCAATGGATAGGTCATAGCTCTTAACGGATTATAAGTTGTTTGAGACATTCCTAAAGGGTCGAAAAGCATTTCCTGCATAAGTGAAGAAAATGACTTATTGGTTACATGCTCTGCAATGTACCCCGCGATATTTAGCGCATGGTTGCCATAGGAATAAGCAGTACCTGGGTGAAAAAGTATAGGTAATGTTGGTACAACTTCCTTCATGTAATGATCCAATCCAGATTCCATGTAATGGATGCTTATGTCACCGCCGGTTGGTAGACCAGATGAATGAGACAATAGCATACGAATCGTAATAAACTTAGAAAGCCTTTGGTCCTCTGCTGTAAACCAAGGAACATAATATTGAACGGGTTTATCCAAATCGATAAGATCTTTTTCCACTAACATCATCAAAACAGTCCCAGTAAGAAGTTTACTTACAGATGCAATACGGAAAAGTGTATTAGAACGAATTGGAACTCCCCATTCCTCAACAGTAGTACGACCATACCCTTTAGATAAAATAACCTCATTGTTTTTAATAACAGCAACTGCTGCTCCAGGAATGTTATTTATTTTCATAGATTGATGGATTATCTGATTAATATTTTCTAATAAACCTTTCATATAACTAGAGCTCCTTCTATAAATGTTCGTAGTTACTAAACCTTGGAAAGAGTAGAAGTAATACTATAACTTCTACTTTTTATATTATACACATATTTTTCCATTTTAATAATGGGGGAATGTTCACTGAATGGCTTTTTTCTCAAGCTGTTTCATATTAGGGATGTTTTGGAATAATTTCAGATAAATAAGGATACTGATTAAAGTACATAGAAAGATGAATCCGAATACTCCTACTGCTGGTAACCAAGTAGAAAGAATAAGGGTCAATGGTGAAAAGAAACGTCCGATTGAGAACTGCAGATTTGACGCTCCCATATACTGGCCTCTAGCATCCTCAGGTGCATACTTGCTTACAAAGCTACTTGAAACCGGCCCATTCAAAATCTCTCCAATCGTGAAAATGATCACGAATCCAAATAATAACCACACATTCGTCGTTAGTCCGACTAAAAACATGCCAAGTCCAAAGAGGAAGGAAGAAAGAATGAGACTATTACGGTCACTCCAATGTTCAAACCATTTGGTTACAGGGATAACACAAAGAACGAACATAAGCCCATTCAAGCCCATAATCCAGCCGAACACCTCCATACTGCTAAGCTCAAAGGACCAATCCTTCCAAGAGAATAGTGTTTGGGCAGGGACATAATCTTCCACATAAATGGCCAAATACATATTCAATTGACGGAACGCTATCGTGACAAAAATACCAGCTAGGATATATAGAGCAAAGACTTTATCGAAAAAGATAACCCGATAGTTTTTCCATTGTTCCTTAAAGATGGAGCTTAATCTAGTAGAGTGGTCTGGTTTTCTAGCTGATTCGGGTACAGTCTCCCGAATCAAAAGTAGGATAGCAATGAAATAGATCAGGGTAACAAATGTACAAGTCCAAAGCAGTTCACTCCGATATTGAAAGAAAAAAACAGAGCCAAGCAAGGGCCCAAATACACATCCAATATTCATCGCAGTAACAAAGGTGGCGAAAACCTTTCTTCGATCCTTCTCCGGTGTAAGGTCTGCTACCATAGCATTGCTGGCAGGATGATAAATAGCTCCTCCTAGGCTAATCCCGATATAGGCAACATAATCGACCCAATCTGATATCGATAAGGCAAATAAGGCGAACATTCCTGTTTGCATAAGTGCGCCATATAACATAGTTGCACGGCGGCCTAAGTGATCGGAAAGGTAGCCTCCAAGAAGACTTCCGACGATTCCAATCAGTGGTGGAATGGACATCAGTAAACCTGCAATGGTTATTCCAAATGTTTTGCTAAAGTACAAGGTCAAAAACGGAAAGTACATCCAAAATAATGTATTGTAGAGCGCCTCACCAACTAGTCTGACTTTAAGATTAAGATCCCATGATAGAATTTTCAAGCTTGAAAATCCTCCTTTTATTAGTTTCTCGGCCAAGTAATGTAATATTATAAGATAATTCAAAAAATAAATAGACTTATAATATTCTTTGTTTTATACTAATAATATGAGGGGCGGGAAATGCTACCCCTTGTTTGAACGATGACTTTTTTTGTATGTGACACTGAATGTGTCTTTTTTTGTTTGAAAATAATCATTTATTGTAATTAAGTGGAAATACATGAATTATTCGAAAAGAAAAAGACTGAAAATGAACGACTAAAAGTGTATAATTTTAAATAGACAAAAAAAGAGGCAAGCTGATTTTTCAGTATTGCCTTTTTTTATAAAGAATGTAATTGAAAATATGTTTTCTAAAGGAAGTAGATTATGACAGAAGAGAATATAACAAGAATTCATTTGGATGGTAAGGAATTCATCTTAATTGGTACCGCTCACGTTTCGAAACAAAGTGCTGAGCAGGTAAAAGAAGTTATTGAACGGGAGCGTCCTGATTCGGTTTGCATCGAATTGGATGAACAACGCTATAAGTCGATTATGGAAGGCAACAAGTGGAAGGAACAGGATATTTTTAAGGTCATAAAAGATAAAAAGGCAAGCTTGCTATTAATGAATTTGGCGATTTCTTCGTTTCAAAACCGTTTAGCGAAGCAGCTTGATACAAAGCCGGGTCAAGAAATGATTCAAGGTATTGAGTCGGCGAAAGAAACGGGTGCTGAGCTTGTGTTAGCTGACCGAAATATCCAAATAACTTTTTCCCGGATATGGAGTAATGTTGGTTTATGGGGGAAAGGTCAGCTTCTGACATCGATTATTTATAGTATTTTCAATAAAGAATCGATTTCAGAAGAAGAGCTTGAGAAAATGAAATCAAAGGATACGCTAAATGCAATGCTTGCTGAAATTTCTGAGGCATTTCCAAAACTTAAGAAACCATTAATTGATGAACGAGACCAATACTTAGCTCAAAAAATTAAAGAAGCTCCTGGTGAGAAGATTGTAGCAGTACTTGGTGCAGCGCATGTACCAGGGATCACAAAAGAAATACACAAGGAACATGATTTACAAGCTTTAAATAAAACGAAGCCAAAGTCTAAGGCACCGAAAGTCCTTGGTTGGGTGATTCCAGGGCTTATCGTTGCCATTATAGTGGCTACCTTTTTCCTTAATCCATCTGCAGGGATGGATCAAGCGATTAGCTGGATACTCTGGACTGGAATATCGGCAGCAATTGGAGCTGCACTAGCCTTTGGTCATCCACTTGCAATTTTGTCTGCCCTATTAGCGGCACCGATTACGGCCTTACATCCACTGCTTGCAGCCGGTTGGGTATCGGGGATTGTTCAAGCTTATTTTGATCGTCCGAGCGTGCGTGACTTTGAAACGTTATCTGAAGATGTTTTTTCCATTAAAGGCTTTTGGCGTAATAAAGTGACGCGGGTTCTGTTAATGGTCGTACTGACAAACATAGGGGGATCACTTGGTACGTTGATAGGTGGCGCTGACGTGATTCGTTTGTTCTTCCATAATTTGTAAACGAGATTACACATGGGTAATGTAATGCACACGAGAGAAGTTCTCGTGTGCATTTTTATTTAGGTAAGGTGGAAGATTCCTATTATAAGGGTCAAAAAAGGGTGTACCAGCAAACAAACTGTCCTTCACAAGCTTGATGAAGGACAAAACTCATGTGGGAAAGAGTAAAATGTCCTTCACAAGCTCGATGAAGGACAAAAGTCGTGTGAGAAAGAAGTAAACTGTCCTTCATAAGCTTGATGAAGGACGGACTCGTGTGGGAATTAAACGAAACTGTCCTTCATAGCATTTGCATCCTCCAATGGGAAGTTGAATTTTAATGAAACCTTTTTATCGTGATATCCATCATCACAGAAGCAATGTAGTAGGCAAATAAGGAATAAAGAGCTTTATCCCAACCGAACACAAACCCTGCTGTACTAAAGATAAATACATTTAAAAACATGACAATCGTTCCGACTGAAAAAGGGGATCTTTTATTAATTAAAATCCCTAAAATTTCTGTCCCATCTAACGACCCACCATGTCGAATGACCATTCCTACCCCAACTCCTAAAAAGATTCCTCCAAACAGTGAGGCAAGAAGCGGATTATCTGTGGGTACAGGTACATTATAAAGAATTAGTGTCCCTACCGATAACATGCTGATCCCAAATAACGTTGTCACCACGAAGTTCTTACCGATTTGCTTATATCCAAGATAAAGGAATGGCAGATTTAAGATCAATAGAAATAATTCTAATTTTATGCCTGTTAAAAATGACATCATTATCGAGATCCCAACAATTCCCCCATCAATAATCTTATTTGGCACTAAGAAAATCTCTAACGCTAGAGAAACAAATAGAGCACCTATAGTTACAAAAAGGGAACGTAAAAGAAGCTTGAAGATCAAGCTCGATGGCTTGTTTCGCTCTAGTTTTACATTTCCTAACGGGAGGAACTTAAGCATCATAAAAGCGGGCAGAATAAACCCTACTGTTCCTTCAATAAAGGCAACCACGCGAGACCAGCCAAATGGAATAATGTAACTATAGCTATCTGAAAATAAGGTTTTTGCACTTAAATGTAAGGAATTTAGTAATTTATCAGAAAGTAATATGGTAGGGTCATTTATTGAAAAGCGATTGATTAACGGACCTAACTGAAAGATATCTAATAACAGGTAGATCAAACTGAATGTGATTAGGACATTGATATATAAAAATATAAAATTGGTAAAAACATAAAACTTTTCATTTCTACTTAGTATTGAAGGCATCCAATCGCTTCCCTTTCTTAAATGGACAGGTTGTTACAATTGTATGAATTGAATTTCAATATTAATACAAGGCGTGATGAAAATATATGAACTCGTTATTTGGCTATGTGATATACGTACCATTTGAGAACTCCTATTGGCATTGATTTCTGGGTAAGATGAGATAAATAGAGGATTTTTACTAATGCGGGATATCATGTGGTTACCTTTACGGTGATGGGATTAATATTGGAAATGTGGCGGGTAATTATAGTGAACAATTGATGATCGCCGCCTATCCCGCACATATCTCTGCCTTTTCCGCGCATATCGCTGATTATCCCGCACATATCCCTGCCTTTTCCGCGCATATCGCTGATTATCCCGCACATATCCCTGCCTTTTCCGCGCATATCGCGAGAACGTCTAAAATTTTGTGTAAATGGTTATACTTGCCAATTAAGGAGATGATCAATTATGCAAAAATTTTGGGATATGACAATTAGGGAATTAGCTAGTCAA
This sequence comes from Pseudoneobacillus rhizosphaerae, assembly GCF_917563885.1. GTDB lineage: Bacteria > Bacillota > Bacilli > Bacillales > Cytobacillaceae > Pseudoneobacillus > Pseudoneobacillus rhizosphaerae. The sequence continues at coordinate 17 of NZ_CAKJTG010000015.1, read as the reverse complement.
TGTGAAACAGTTGATGA
>NZ_CAKJTG010000014.1 GCF_917563885.1 Pseudoneobacillus rhizosphaerae | reverse complement strand
GTAACCGGCGCGAGGGTTCAAATCCCTCCTTCTCCGCCATAAATTTTAGGCCCCTTGGTCAAGTGGTTAAGACACCTCCCTTTCACGGAGGTAACACGGGTTCGAATCCCGTAGGGGTCATATATAAAAAGAGCTGCAGACATAGTGTCGCAGCTCTTTTTATTTTTGTTTTGGCTCTGTTAAATTCCATTGTAGATATTATACAAATTAAAAGCTGGATGATGTCTTCATGTGGTTTCTAATAATGCTTCGGATAGGGTCATCGAAGTTCCTAATTGTTACCGCTATCTTGATTTTTTGCTGTTGAAGGTAACGAATAGAAGCTAATCGTTACTAAAATTGTCTGAAAAAAAGAGCGAAAACGGTAACGAATAGAAGCTAATCGTGACTGAAACCAGTAGATAAGAGCGAAAACGGTAGCGAATAGAAGCTAATCGTGACTGAAACCAGTAGAAAAGAGCGAAAACGGTAACGAATAGAAGCTAATCGTGACCGAAACCAGTAGAAAAGAGCGAAAACGGTAACGAATAGAAGCTAATCGTGACTGAAACCGTAGATAAAAGCGAAAGCGGTAACAATTAGAAGCTATTAGCCTCTAATTGTTACCGCTTTCTTACTATCAAGTCCAAATCTCCGGGCTTACATCAAACTAATCAATCATACTTCTCTTCCCTCGGTGCAAGTTTATTCCCTGGATTATTGAGATCAAACTCAGAGGAAACCCCAGTTGAAGGCCCGCGAAACATATCTCCAGTAGCTAGTATTTTCCCATCTGCTGCTTCAAATAAAGGAACTTTAGTATCTTCACCAGCTTGTCTCAATAGAAATTCTTCTTCTTTATTAGCCATTTCCAATTCCACCCTTCATTTCTTTCTGACTTATATTGTTTTATTTTGTCTATAAACCTTTGTATTTATGTCGAAGAAGAGAGAATCCACTCTTTTTTACTCATAATTTCAATAATGAACGCATCTTTTGTCTGAAAGTATTACTAGGAATTTCTGACAAAAACAAGAATAATACATGGAAGATGAATATATTTTTTCACTAAGGATGGGGAAGTAGAATGGTCGTGAGCACTTTGTATCCCACGGACTTTCAAATGCACTTGTTTCATGAAGGGACCTTTTATCATAGCTACCAATTATTTGGTGCACACGTTTTTAGTGAGAATGGTCGTGGTGTAACAAGATTTTGCGTATGGGCACCGTCTGCCCGAATTGTCAGACTTGTCGGTGATTTTAATAATTGGAATGGAACAGATTATACCTTTCATAGAGTTAATAAAGAAGGAATTTGGATGTTAATACTTCCTGAAAATTTAGAGGGGAGCCTATATAAGTACGAAATAGTAACCAATGATGGCATGAGCCTTCTAAAATCAGACCCTTATGCCTTTTATTCGGAATTAAGACCTAATACTGCTTCAAGGGTTTATCGCCTTGATAGCTATCAATGGAGCGATTTTAAATGGCAGGTGAAAAAAGAAAAGAAGTTAAGCTTTTCTGAACCTGTCATTATCTATGAACTTCATTTTGGTTCCTGGAAGAAACATGCTAATGGTGAATTTCTTACCTATTTAGAAATGGCGGATGAGTTAATTCCGTACATTTTAGACCACGGTTTCACTCATGTTGAATTATTACCACTTGTCGAGCATCCGCTCGACGATTCGTGGGGGTATCAAGGAACAGGTTATTTTTCTCCTACAAGTCGATATGGTGCACCCCATGAATTGAAGTACTTTATTGATCAATGCCATCAAAATGGTATTGGCGTGATTTTAGACTGGGTACCTGGCCATTTTTGCAAGGATGCTCACGGATTATATCAGTTTGATGGCAGTCATCTTTATAGCTATGAACATCCCAATGATCGTGAAAATGATATATGGGGAACTGCTAATTTTGATTTAGGTAAACCAGAGGTTCAAAGCTTTTTAATTTCAAATGCATTGTATTGGATGGAAAACTTTCATATTGATGGCTTTCGGCTAGATGCCGTTGCCAATATTATTTTTTGGCCTAATTCTAACGAAGAAAAACCTAATTTATTTGGCCTAGATTTTTTAAAAAAGCTAAATAAGGTGTTAATCGATAATGACCCTACAGTCATCATCATTGCTGAGGATTCAACAGATTGGCCACAGGTGACTACTCCAGTAGACTATGACGGCTTAGGATTTCAATATAAGTGGAATATGGGTTGGATGAATGACATTTTGGAATATATGGAAACACCGTCTCAAAATAGGAATGAAGTTCATCAGAAGATTACATTTTCATTGCTATATGCTTTCTCAGAAAATTTTGTCTTGCCTTTTTCTCATGATGAAGTCGTACATGGTAAAAAGTCGCTTCTCAATAAAATGCCAGGTGATTATTGGCAAAAATTTGCTCAGTTACGATTGCTTTTAGGATTTATGATGGCTCATCCTGGGAAAAAACTTCTGTTTATGGGCTTTGAATTTGGTCAATTTGTTGAGTGGAAGGATAAGGAGCAACTGGATTGGCCATTATTTGATTTTGAAATGCATGAAAAGGTAAATGTATACGTCAAAGAGTTAATTAAGGTATATAAACGATCTAAGCCGCTTTATGAGCTAGACCATTTGCAAACGGGATTTGAATGGATTGACGTAAATAATAGTGATCAATCTATTTTTTCCTTTTTAAGAATAGGGTGCGATGCGGATGATTTTTTGTTGATTGTTTGTAATTTCACTGAAAAAAAGTATTCAAATTATAAAGTAGGAGTACCAAATGAATGTAAATATCGAGAGGTTTTTAATAGCGATCAAGAGCAGTTTGGTGGTAGTGGCCATACCAATAAGAAGATATTAAAGGTTGAAAAAAGGGTGTTTCATGGTAAACCATACACCATTGAAATAAATATTCCGCCTTTTGGGATATCCATTTTACGACCTGTTAAATCACGAAAGGAGAGAAAAGGTAGTGGTAAAGAAAAAGTGCGTAGCCATGCTTCTAGCAGGGGGGAAAGGTAGTAGACTGAATTCCCTCACGAAAACAGTTGCAAAACCAGCAGTTCCATTCGGTGGTAAGTACCGAATTATTGATTTTACCTTAAGTAATTGTACCAATTCTGGTATTGACACAGTTGGGGTCTTAACGCAGTATCAGCCATTACTTTTAAACTCCTATATAGGAATCGGTAGTGCATGGGATTTAGATCGTATGGATGGAGGGGTAACCGTTCTTCCGCCATACAGTGAGTCATCGGATGTGAAATGGTACACAGGTACTGCTAGTGCTATCTATCAAAATATGAATTATCTTCAGCAATATGAACCTGAGCATGTGTTAATTTTATCAGGGGATCACATTTATAAAATGAATTATGAACTAATGTTGGAATACCACATTGAAAAAGGCGCAGATGTTTCGATATCCGTTATTGAGGTTCCTTGGGATGAGGCTAGTCGATTTGGCATAATGAATACGGATAGTGAATATAGAATTACTGAATTTGAAGAAAAGCCAGAGGATCCTAAAAATAATCTTGCTTCAATGGGAATTTATATATTCAGTTGGAATGTTTTAAAAGAGTATTTGATAAGAGACGACAAAAATCCAAATTCCAGCCATGATTTTGGAAAAGATGTTATTCCCCTTTTATTAAAAGAAAAGAAGAATTTGTTTGCCTATCCATTTAAAGGCTACTGGAAGGATGTTGGAACTGTTAAAAGTCTTTGGGAAGCCAATATGGACTTATTAGATGAAAATTGTGAATTGAACTTATTTGATAATACTTGGAGAATCTATTCCGTTAATCCTAATCAACCTCCACAATATCTAGCACCAAGTGCAGAAGTATTTGATTCCCTCATAAATGAGGGATGTACAATTGAAGGAGAGATTGAGAGATCGGTATTGTTTCAAGGGGTAAAAGTAGAAAAAGGAGCAGTTGTTCGTGAGTCTGTCATTATGCCTGATGCGGTCATTGGTAAAAATGCTTATATAGAAAAGGCTATCGTACCAGAAGAGGTTCATATACCGGAGGGTGCTGTTATTTGCGGAGACCCTTCCAGCAATGAAATTTTATTAGTGACGGAAGAATTAATCAATGAGCTATTAACAAATAAGCTTTGATTTAGCTAATAAACGATTCAATAAATAGAATGATAGAAAAAAGGGTGGGGAATACAAATATGAATAAACAATTGCTGGGAGTTATAGATGCAACAACATTTCATGAGGGATTAGAGGATCTAACAATTCACCGCTCCCTAGCTGCCGTTCCTTTTGCAGGGAGATATCGATTAATCGATTTTATTTTGTCTAGTATGGTGAATTCGGGAATTCGAAGTGTCGCTATTTTTCCTAAATTCCAATATCGTTCCTTGATGGATCATTTAGGTTCTGGGAAGAATTGGGATTTGAATCGAAAAAGGGATGGTTTGTTCTTTTTCCCTTCCTCCGATATTAATGGAAATAACGATGGCTTTGGGTGTTTTCAGCATTTTGCTGAAAATATGGATTTTTTCGATAGAAGCTTACAGAAATATTCGCTTATTACCAATTGTTACACTGTATTTAATATGGATTACAAAATGGTTTTGAAAACACATATCGAATCTGGCTGTGATATTACTGAGATTTCAAAACATGGTCAATCATTAGGAATGTTTATTTTAAAAACATCACTTTTAGTTGAGTTAATCAAAAATCGTGAGGAAACTGGATACACAACTATGAAAGATGTTGTATTGGATATCAATCATAATTTGAAAATTTGTCGATATGAGTATAACGGCTATGCAGTTATGATAAATTCGATTGAAAAATATTATTCTACTAATTTAAATATGTTGGAACCGAATGTTTGGAAGCAAGTATTTTTAAAAGATAATCCTATTTATACAAAAGTAAAAGATGAACCTCCAACCCGATATTTAAAGGGCTCCTCAGTTCAAAACGCAATGATTGCAAATGGTTGCCAAATCGAAGGTGTAGTTGAAAATAGCATCATTGCTCGAGGTGTGAAAATAGGTAAGGGTACTACGGTGAAGAACTGTATAATTCTTCAAAAATCACAAATTGGCGAAAATTGTGTGTTAGATTCTGTTATTTTAGATAAAGATGTAAAGATAGAAGATGATACGGTTATTACGGGGTCTATAACTAAACCAAATGTCATTCGTAAAGGCACGGTACAAGGAGCGTTGATTAAATCGTGAAGGTGTTATTTACTGTTTCGGAATGTGTCCCATTTATTAAATCTGGAGGGTTAGCCGATGTGGCGGGTTCTTTACCAAAGGAACTATTTAGCCTAGGTACAGATGTAAGAGTCATGCTGCCTAAATACGGAAAAATTTCGGCCACTTACCGAAATAAGATGAAGAAAATAAAAGAGTTTTCAGTAAAGATTGGCTGGAGGAATCAATATTGTGGTATAGAAGAATTGGTTCTAAATGGAATCACCTTCTATTTTATTGATAACGAGTATTATTTTAATCGTGATGGTCTTTATGGTTATTATGATGATGGAGAGCGATTCTCCTTTTTTAATAAAGCCGTTTTGGAAAGCTTGGTTCATTTAGATTTCTTTCCAGATGTAATTCATTGTCATGATTGGCATACAGCGATGATACCTTTCCTTTTAAGAGTTAATTATGATCAGAAGGAAGGGTATGAATTCATAAGAACTGTATTTACCATTCATAATTTACAATTTCAAGGAATATTCCCTAAGGAAATAATGACAGACCTATTAGGGCTAAATGAGCGTTTTTATCATCCTGATCAGTTAGAGTTTTTTGGTAATATCAATTTTATGAAAGCAGGTATTTTGGCCGCTGATAAAATTACAACCGTTAGTCCTACTTATCGCTCTGAAATCCAAACAGCATACTTCGGTGAAAAGCTGGATGGCCTTTTAAAAATGAGAGATGAGGACCTGATAGGCATTTTAAATGGGATTGATGAAGAGTTTTACAACCCTGTAAAGGATCCTCATTTAAAGTATCCGTTTGGAATGAATAACTTAAAAAATAAAGTGAAAAGCAAACAGGAAATTCAAGGCTATTTCGGTTTATCTATAAAAGAGGATACTCCTCTAATGGTCATGATAACTAGGTTAACGGCCCAAAAAGGTCTTGATTTGGTAAAATGTGTATTACATGAAGTATTACAAGAAGATATTCAAATGATTGTGCTAGGAACAGGAGATTGGGAATTCGAGCAATTTTTCCAACGAATGGGTTCCGAATTTCCTGATAAACTCAAGGTTCATATAGGATTTGACGAAGGATTAGCCCATAGACTTTATGCAGGGGCGGATTTATTTTTAATGCCTTCCTTGTTTGAACCATGTGGATTAGGCCAGCTCATCGCAATGAAATATGGGGCAATTCCTATCGTTCGGGAAACGGGAGGCTTAAATGATACTGTTCATGCCTATAACGAACAAAACGGTATAGGGAATGGATTTTCATTTCAAAATTTTAATGCGCATGACATGCTCTTTACGATAAGGAGAGCTATGCACTTCTACCAGCATAGGAAAGTATGGGAGCATATTGTTCATGCTGCAATGTCTAAAGATTATAGCTGGGCACAATCGGCATTTAAATATAATCAACTTTATGCGGAGCTCATTACGAGGAGTGAGAGTCATGTTTTCTAGCAATGAGCAATTTAAGCAAGAATTTATTGACCGCGTAGAGAGAATGTCAGGAAAATCTTTTGCAGATAGCTCAGAGAGGGACCAGTATCAAGCTCTGGGCAATATGGTTCGAGAGTTTGCTAGTCAGAATTGGATATCAACGAATGAACAATATCGTTATAGTGGGACAAAACAGGTGTACTATTTATCGATTGAATTCCTATTAGGACGATTGTTAAAACATAATTTACTTAATTTAGGTATTGAGAAAATTGTCGAGGAAAGCTTCACAGAGCTTGGAATTTCTTTAGATGCTATTGAGGAGCTTGAGGCGGATGCAGCCTTAGGGAATGGCGGACTAGGTCGATTGGCCGCTTGTTTTCTTGATTCATTAGCTTCTCTTGGATTACCCGGCCATGGATGTGGGATCAGGTATAAACATGGTCTATTCGAACAAAAAATTGTTAACGGATATCAAGTGGAACTACCGGAGCATTGGTTACGAAATGGCCATGTTTGGGAGGTTCGTAAATTAGACCATGCAGTTGAAATTCCATTTTGGGGACATATTGAAAGCACGATGGAAAATGGCAGATTGGTGTTTCATCATGTAAATGCAGAACGAATTACTGCGGTTCCTTATGATATGCCAGTGGTAGGGTATAAAAATAAAACAGTAAACACTCTTAGATTATGGAATGCCGAGCCTTCCGCTTATCCTATCCATAAAGATATTTTGAAATATAAGCGTGAAACTGAGTCTGTTTCAGAATTTTTGTATCCAGACGATACTCATGATGAAGGCAAAATTTTACGATTAAAACAACAATATTTTTTAGTATCTGCAAGCATTCGCTCCATTGTCCGCTCCTATCGTAAGCAGCACATAAGTCTTCAACATTTTCACGAGCACGTTAGTATTCATATCAATGATACCCACCCTGTATTAGCTATTCCTGAATTACTGCGGTTCCTCATCGACGAAGAGGGGTATGGATGGGACGAAGCTTGGGAGATAACAACAAAAACGATTTCCTATACAAATCATACAACGTTATCAGAAGCTCTAGAACGATGGCCAATTCGAATCTTTCAGCCATTGTTACCAAGAATATACTTAATCGTTGAGGAAATTAACAGACGTTTTTGCAATGAACTCTGGGAACGTTATCCTGGTGATTGGAAACGAATTGAAAATATGGCCATCATTGCAAATGAGGAAGTAAAAATGGCTCATCTCGCTTTAGTGGGATCACACAGTGTTAACGGTGTTGCCCAAATTCATACAGAAATTTTGAAGCAGAGGGAGATGCCATTATTTTATGAAGTTTTTCCAAATAAGTTTAATAATAAAACAAATGGAATTACTCATCGGCGTTGGTTGTTGAAATCGAATCCACAGCTTGCAAGTCTAATTTCTGAGGCTATTAGTGATGAATGGATTGCTAAGCCAGAAAAGCTGGAGCTGCTTATGGAATACCAGGATGATTCCTTGTTTTTAGAGCAGTTGTCCAAGGTGAAAGAGAGAAATAAACATAAACTAGTGGAAACGATCACTGCAAAAACAGGTATAGCTTTAGACCCAACTTCTATATTTGATATTCAAGTAAAAAGACTGCACGCTTATAAAAGGCAGCTACTAAATGTGTTACACATCATGCACTTATATAATCGAATAAAGGAAGATTCGAGCTTTAGTATTACTCCACGTACATTTATTTTTGGTGCAAAGGCTTCTCCAGGCTATTACTTTGCGAAAAAAGTAATTAAATTAATTAATACCGTCGCTAAAAAGGTAAATGAGGATAGTGAGGTATCTAAGTATATTAGAGTTATTTTCCTAGAGAACTATCGAGTATCCTTGGCAGAAGAGATTTTCCCAGCAGCAGATGTGAGTGAACAGATCTCCACTGCCAGTAAGGAAGCATCAGGCACTGGAAACATGAAATTTATGATGAATGGTGCAATTACGCTTGGAACGATGGATGGAGCGAATGTGGAGATTTTTGAAAGGGTCGGTAATGAAAATATCTTTACCTTCGGATTGAGTGCCGATGATGTATTACGCCTACAAAAACAAGGCGGTTACAGAGCGATGGAATATTACCAGCATGACAGACGAATTCGTAAAGTGCTAGATCAGCTTGTGAATGGGTTCTTTTCGGAAGAGCAGAATGAATTTGAAGCCATTTTTGACTCTTTGGTCGCTCATAATGATCAATATTTCGTTTTAAGAGATTTTTCATCGTATGTAGATGTTCAAAGTAAAGTAAACGAAGCCTACAGGAATCAAAATGAATGGTGGAAAAAAAGCCTAGTAAATATCGCCAAATCTGGACACTTCTCAAGCGATCGAACTATCCAGCAATATGCAAACGAAATTTGGCGTATACGTTCCAACTCAAACGTCTTATAACAATTAGAGCATAAACAAACTAAAAGCACCGGAGAACAAACTCCGGTGCTTTTATGCTTTAAAGTGGAGCGGGACTGTCCCCGAATCCTTTACAGTGTTAAAGAATGTAGCCTAAGAATAACCCGATAGATAGTAATAATCCAAATATGGTGTTGGTTTGGGCTGTTGCTTTCATGGCTGGCATCATTTCAATTGGCATCTTTTTACCAATAAATCCTTTGGTTGCGTTAATAGGCTTAGGTAAGCTGATTAAAATGATTGCTAACCAAGGTGAAACCAGTTGCAGAGCCATTAAAATAAATACCCAAATGTAGGAAACAATAAACATGCCTGCTAATAAAGTAACAGCATTTTTTCTACCAATTAAGATTGCTAATGTTTTTCTGCCGTTTTCTTTATCACCATCTAAATCACGAATATTATTGGAAAGCATGATGGCACCAACTAGGATGAAGCTAGGAATAGAAACTAAAATACTATAGCCATCCACTGCCCCTGTTTGGATATAATAAGAAATAAGAATGATCAGCATGCCCATGAAAAATCCTGATACAAGTTCACCAAATGGTGTATATGCGATTGGAACCGGTCCGCCAGTATATAAATAACCAACTGCCATACAAACCAATCCAACAGCAGCTAGCCACCAGCTAGTGAGCATACAAATATAAATTCCTAATAATAAAGCAATACCATAAAAACTGAGCGCTAACTGCATTACAGTTTTCGGTTTAACACCATCTCTTACAATAGTGCCTCCAATTCCAACCGAATTCTCATTATCAAGTCCACGTTTGAAATCATAATATTCATTAAACATATTCGTTGCTGCTTGAATAAGTAAGCTTGCGACTAGCATTGCTACAAACAGTCCAATATGAATGGTATGATTTTGATTGGCTAATACAGTTCCTAATAAGACTGGAGCAAAGGCAGCTGTCAAAGTATGGGGACGAGTAAGCTGCCACCATTTGCGAAATCCTTGATTCGAATGAACAATGGTAGAAGAGTTATTTGAGTTTAATTGTGGTTGCATAATCTTCTCTCCCTTTTTTAAAAATCTATATATAAAAAAAATCATTTTGATAAACAATACAATCACTAGTTTAGAAAAAGTTCATTAAAGTGTCAATGCTTTATTATATGTAATACTGGAAGGGCATTCCAAGCCATACATAAACATATATATAAGGAAAAAACAAGGTATGATGTAATCACTAATATTGACATCTTATAAGAATGAGTAGTATCTTAAAGTAAACTTAACAGGTATGGATTGCAGTCTTTTCGACTGTGTTGGAGGGATTCAATTGGTTACCATCCAAGAAACAGAGCTAAAAGATGGAATTCGATCAGCTATTGATCGATCCAAAAATTTCAATAGACCGATTTTAGTAAGCGAAGTCCACAAAATTGATATTATTAATCCTCTTTCTTTTTTTTATGCAGGAAGAAAGTTATTTCGGGGGGAACGGTTTTATTGGAAAGACCCATCCGATAAGACGATAATTATTGGACTTGGAAAAATGATGCAAATTCAGTCGGATCAGTCAACTGACCGCTTTTTTCATGTTGAGAGAGAGTGGGAGCAATTCCTTGAAGATGCGATTATTCCAGATAATCATAACATTCATGGAGTAGGTCCAACTATTTTTGGCGGCTTCTCATTTGACCCATTAAAGCCAAGAACGAAGCTGTGGTCTAAATTCTCCCATTCCTTATTCCACCTTCCAAAATATATGTTATCCATAATGGAGGGGCAAGCTTATTTAACAACAAATATTGTCTGTACGAAAAATGATGATGAATCCTTGGCTGATAAAATTATGAATGAACGAACTGAGCTATTAACTCAAGTCGTGAAGCCAACGTTTGAAAAATGGAATTTACCATTTAAAATAGAAGAAATAAATCCAGAACCTTGGAAACATTCGGTTGAAAAATTAGTAAAAGACCTTCAAGAAGGTTCTTTAAAGAAAGTCGTATTAGCACGCGAGCTACGACTTATTTTCAATCAATCAATTAAAGTAGAACAAGTGCTTCATCATTTGCTTAATGAGCAGAAGGAAAGCTTTGTTTTCGCTTTTGAATCAAACGGGGATTGCTTTATTGGTGCTTCACCTGAAAGATTAGTAAAAAAAGACGGTGAAAAGTTGTTTTCGACCTGTCTTGCAGGGTCAATTGCCAGAGGAGCATCTAAGGAAGAGGATCAACATCTTGGAGCACAACTCCTTACAGATCAAAAGAATTTAAATGAACATCAGTTTGTTGTCGACATGATAAAATCTGAAATGGATGCATTTTGTAGTGAAATCAATATTCCTAAAGAACCAAAGCTTATGAAAATGCGGTATATTCAGCATCTATATACCCCTGTTTCGGGAATAAGTAAAGCGGATACATCATTGTTAAAAGTGGTGGAACATTTACATCCCACTCCTGCTTTAGGTGGAATGCCTAAAAACGAAGCTATTGAAAAAATAAGAGAAGTTGAAGAGCTAGATCGCGGGTTTTACGCTGCTCCTATAGGCTGGTTAGATAAATTTGGAAGTGGTGAATTCGCTGTTGCGATTCGCTCAGGTCTAATACAAGGAAATGAAGCCTCATTATTTGCGGGATGTGGCATTGTCGAAAACTCAGATGCTGAAAGTGAGTTTTTAGAAACAAGAATAAAATTCCGACCGATGTTAAACGCTCTTGGAGGAAACATAAATGAATAATCAAGAAGCATTAACAGCTTATACTGCCGCTTTTGTTAATGAACTTGTGTTGACAGGTGTTTGTGATGTAGTCGTTAGCCCAGGTTCACGTTCCACTCCGATGGCAATGATGATGGCAGAACATCCAAATATGAAAGTTCATATCCTAGTTGATGAGCGCTCTGCCGGATTCTTTGCATTAGGAATGGCTAAGTCGATAAAAAGACCGGTTGCGCTTCTTTGCACCTCAGGTACAGCAGGAGCCAATTATTATCCTGCTGTCATCGAGGCAAGTTACTCACGAATACCACTAATCGTCTTAACTGCAGATCGACCTCATGAACTGAGGGAGGTAGGTGCACCACAAGCGATAGACCAGCTGCATTTATATGGTCATCATGTGAAGGCTTTTTATGAAATGCCTATACCGGAAAAAGAAAAATCAGTCATTAGACATGCCCGAATGACATGTGCACGTGCAGTAAGTACTGCATGTACTCATCCTTTAGGACCAGTGCATTTGAATTTTCCATTCCGTGAGCCGCTCATTCCTCAACTAGACAATGAGGACTTATTCAAGAATGAAGAACGAAACGAAAAATATGTTCAAATTGAAACAGGTAACTGGACATTAAACCATTCACAATTCGAAGCCTTGGCAACTAAATTAGTTGAAAATCGTAACGGAATTATCATTTGTGGCCTTATGGATGAAGAAGGTTTTGAAGAAGGGATAATAGATTTAGCAGCTAAGTTGAATTTTCCGATTCTCGCAGACCCACTTTCCCAATTAAGAAGTGGGGAGCACGATGGTCAGTTAATTGTCGATTGTTATGATAATTTTCTACGAAATGAATATGCAAGGAATTACTTGAAACCTGAGATTGTCCTACGTTTTGGTGCTATGCCAGTTTCAAAAGCTCTATCTAACTTCCTAAAAGAGAACCATAATGCTATCCATATCGTTGTGGATGGTGGTAGCGGCTGGCGTGATCCATCCGCTTTAGCAACTGAAATGGTTTTCTGTGATGAACGATTATTTTGCGAATCTGTGTCAAATCTTGTTCCTGATGAACTTGTAAATAGTAACTGCTCAAAATGGACCGCTATTAACGAAATAGCAAAAGAGCGTATGTTAGCAGTGAAAGATCTTAAAGATATGGATGAAGGAAAACTTTTTTCCCTATTAGCTGATATTATCCCTTCAAATTCCACACTTTTTGTTGGAAATAGCATGCCTATCCGGGACCTAGACTCATTTTTCTATTTTAATAACAAATCAATAAAAGTAATGGCCAATCGAGGGGCAAATGGGATTGACGGAATCGTTTCCTCCGCTTTAGGAGCTGCAGTTTATTCGAAACCCTTGTATTTAATTCTCGGTGATTTAACTTTTTATCATGATTTAAATGGACTACTAGCCTCAAAAATATTAAATATCGATATTACCATTATCATTATTAACAATAATGGTGGAGGAATTTTTTCCTTCTTACCTCAAGTAAACCATCCTAAGAATTTTGAATTGCTGTTTGGAACTCCGTTAGATATCGATTTTCAGCATGTTGTGAAAATGTATGGTGGTACATATGCAAAAACCGAAAATTGGGACGAGTTTCATTCTTATTGGTCACACATCAAAAGGGAAAAAGGGTTAAAGGTAATTGAGGTTCCGACAAATCGAGAAAAAAATGTTATAGAACATCGGAATTTGTGGAATTCTGTTTCCCGGGAAATCGAAAATTATATTGCAGGTCAAGAGTAATGAAGATAGAGGTAGATGAAGTTACTTACCATATAGAGGTTTGTGGAGAAGGTTTTCCGCTTATTATGTTGCATGGTTTTACTGGAAGTGGAGCAAGCTGGAAGCCATTTTGTTCTATTTTAGGAGAAAAGTCAAAGTTAATTATGACTGATCTTCCAGGGCATGGAACGACCAAAACGGATTCGCTTGATGGGGCTAAATACTATTTTATACCCGTAGTTGATCAAATTATTGAGATAATCGATAAGCTTGGATTTGATAAAGTTGATATTCTAGGTTATTCAATGGGTGGTAGACTGGCCATAGCATTATCCATTCTGTACCCTAATCGAGTACGTAAATTAATATTAGAAAGTGCGTCACCAGGATTAAATACAGAACAGGAACAAAAAGATAGACTTGTATCTGATGCTAAAATCTGTGCTTTAATAACTGAACAAGGATTAGAAAATTTTGTTGATTTTTGGGAGAATATTCCTTTATTTGAATCTCAAAAAACTTTATCACCAGAAAAAAGAGCAAGCCTAAGAAAACAACGTTTATCGAATGACCCTACATCGTTAGCAAATGCTTTATGGGGCATGTCAACAGGAATGCAACCTTCATGTTGGGAAGCTCTAGATAGAATAACGGCAGACGTCCTTATGCTTGTCGGTGAGCTTGACCATAAATTTTGCCAAATAGCAGAAGAAATGCAAAAACTTATGAAAAATGGGCAAATTTATAAAGTAGAACAATGTGGACATGCAATTCATGTGGAACAACCAGAAAAATTTGGTACAATAGTAAGTGAGTTTTTGCTTAATACATAATTTGAGGAGGAATCCGTTATGGCAGTAGAATGGATTGCCGGACACCAGTACGAAGATATCATATATGAAACATATCATGGTATCGCTAAAATTACGATTAATCGACCACATGTACACAATGCCTTCCGTCCGAAAACAGTGATGGAATTAATTGATGCATTTGCTTATGCACGTGATGATGAAAGTGTTGGAGTAATTGTCCTTACTGGGGCAGGAGAAAAAGCATTTTGCTCAGGTGGAGATCAATCCGTTAGAGGACATGGAGGATATGTAGGTGAGGATAAAATCCCTCGTTTAAATGTTCTAGATCTTCAACGCTTAATTCGTGTTATTCCTAAGCCAGTAATAGCAATGGTAAAAGGCTATGCAATTGGTGGAGGCCATGTTCTTCATGTGGTTTGTGATTTAACCATCGCTGCAGATAATGCTGTATTTGGACAAACAGGCCCTAATGTTGGTAGCTTTGATGCTGGTTATGGTTCTGGCTATTTAGCTAGAATTATTGGACATAAAAAGGCAAGAGAAATTTGGTTCTTATGTCGTCAATATAATGCACAAGAGGCACTTGATATGGGACTAGTTAACACTGTTGTTCCACTTGACCAGGTCGAGGATGAGACGCTTAAATGGTGTGGAGAAATTCTTGAAAAGAGTCCAACTGCTCTTCGTTTCTTAAAAGCAGCGATGAATGCTGATACAGACGGCTTAGCTGGTTTACAGCAATTAGCTGGAGATGCAACACTTTTATATTACACAACTGATGAAGCTAAAGAAGGTAGAGATGCCTTTAAGGAAAAACGCAAGCCTGATTTTGGACAATTCCCACGTTTCCCTTGATTTTCACTCGTTAGCTAAATCATTTTTGGTCAGTATTGAAACAGCTTGATGGTAACCCATCAGGCTGTTTTCTTATCGTTTTTTAGGAGGATTAGAATAGATGACGGCCATGGAGACAATTCCAAATTTACTTGCACAAAGAGCTTATCTTACTCCCAATCGAGTTGCCTTTATTTTTGAAGATCAAGAAGTGACCTTTTTAGAACTTTATGAACAAGCGCAAATAGTTGCCGAACAGTTAACAACACTAGGGGTAAAGAAAGAGGATCATGTTGGAGTACTATTAAGAAATCATATTGATATGGTTTTTATCCTTTTTGGTATCCAATTACTTGGAAGTATCGCTGTCTTCTTAAATAATCGGCTTACAACCTCTGAAATTGAATGGCAAATAAAAGATTCAAATACAATCTTACTAGTGACAGAGGAGAAATATGAGCCAATATTTTCAGGGTTAACAGGTCCAATAATGCTTAAACATGAGCTATTTAAACAAAAACGAACTGCTATCATCGTACCGGAAGAGATTAGTCTAAATAGCATCTGTTCCATCATGTATACTTCTGGAACAACAGGAACCCCAAAAGGCGTTCTTCAAACGTATGGTAACCATTGGTGGAGCGCAACGGGTGCAGCACTTAATTTAGGGATTTATGATACTGATAGATGGATATGTGCAGTGCCTCTATTTCACATTAGCGGTTTTTCTATTCTTATGAGGTCAATCATATACGGGATGACAGTCATTTTGCACGAGGGTTTTGATGAAGAAAAGGTACTAAAAGAAATTATTCATAATCGTGCTTCCATCATTTCAGTCGTTAGCACCATGTTAATAAGATTATTAGATAAAATGAATGCACCTTTACCTAGTACATTCCGCTGTGCGCTTGCTGGAGGTGGGCCATTATCTAAACACTTACTTGAGGAGTGCGTCAAAAAAAATGTGCCTGTTTACCAAACCTATGGAATGACTGAAACGGCTTCACAAGTAGTCACTTTATCGCCTGAAGATAGTTTAGCAAAGCTAGGTTCTGCTGGAAAACCATTATTTCCAGTGCAACTTAAAATAAAAAACGGCCAAGATACAGAAGCTAAACCTCTAGAGTCTGGCGAAATCTTTATTAAAGGTCCAAATGTCACAATCGGTTATTTAAATCGCCCATCTGTAACAAATGAAAAAATTCAAAGCGGCTGGCTCTCAACAGGGGATATCGGTTATTTAGATAAGGATGGTTTTTTATTTGTTCAAGACCGAAGGAGTGATTTAATCATTTCAGGTGGTGAAAATATTTATCCTGCTGAAATAGAAGGAATCTTACAGTCTCATGAACAGGTGTTAGAAGCGGGAGTTATCGGTATTGAAGATCTTGAATGGGGACAAGTTCCAGTAGCTATAGTAGTGAAAAAAGCGGGAACTTCTTTAACTAGGGAACAATTAATAGACTTTAGTCTAGGTAAATTAGCAAAATATAAGGTACCAAAAAAGATTGTATTTATAGATGAGCTTCCAAGAAATGCAGCCAAAAAGTTAGTCCGCCATAAGCTAAAGAGTTGGTGGAAAGAAACACAGACTTTAGGATGACTATATAAAAAATAAACACCCTAATCGTGAGGGTGTTTATTTTTTCTCATTTAATGCAATCTTAAGGGATTCGATATTTTTGTTCATCAAACTAAAATACGTTTCTTTATCCTGAACATTTTTTTCTGTTAATGTCGCTAAATTGTGTAAGGATAATGCCTTTGCTCCTAATTCACCTTGAATAATTTCTCCAAGCTTTGAACTCACATTTTGTTCAAACAAGATGTATTTAAGATCTTTTTCTTTCGCAAGCTTTACAATTTTTTCTAAGTCCTTTTGAGAAGGTTCAGATGCGGAAGATATACCAGATATACTTAATTGCTTTAATCCGTATCGTTTTTCCCAATAACCAAAGGCTGCATGAGAAACGATTACTTCTTTATGGTTAGCACCTTCTATTGTTGATTGAAAAGCTGTATGAAGTGTTTCAAGCTCACTAACAAGCTGTTGTAAGTTATTCTCAAGCAATTCTTTTTCAGCCGGTAATTTTGTAACTAATTCATCTTTAATAGCAATGGCAAGTTCTTTTGCATAAATGGGATCTAGCCAAACATGAGGATCGATGTCGCCATGTTCATGGTGATGCCCCTCCTCATCATGTTCTTCTTCAGATTCATGAGAGCTTTCTGGAAGGATTAGTTTATCACCAACTGAAATAAAGTCTACATCTTCATTTTTAAGTGTTGTTTTTGTTTTTTCAACAAATCCTTCTAATCCTAATCCGATATAGAAAAACATTTCCGCATCTGCTATATTCATCATATCCCTTTGTGAAGGTTCAAATGTATGTTCATCTGCCCCAGGCGGATAAATGGATTCTACTGACACTAAATTACCAGCAATTCTTTCCGTGAAATATTGAAGGGGATAAACGGTAGTATAAACAGTAATCGTACCATCTTCGTTAGTAGATTCCTTAGTAGATTCCTTTTTTTCTGAACATCCTACAAGAATAGAGCCTAATAATAAGAATAAAATAGGGAGTATAAATGCTTTTTTCAAAGGTGAAAACCTCCTTTATGTTAAATCGTATTTATTCCGATTTATGTAACAAAAAAATATTATTTAAATTTGTACATTACTGTATTTTTTAATAAAATAAGAGTAATACGGAATCATTCCGATTTCCTCTAGTATCATACATAAATTTATTTAACTTGGCAAGAGGAAAATATTCCATTTTGTATAAAGGAGAAAAAGTATGCAAACACAAACTTTATTGAGTGAAATATTAGCTTACAATGAATCGTTCGTTAAAGAGAAAAAGTATGAGGAATTCGAGACAACAAAGTTTCCAAATAAAAGAATGGTCATTCTTACTTGTATGGATACTCGTTTACTAGAACTTTTACCAAAAGCGATAAATGTTTCGAACGGTGATGTAAAAACAATTAAAAATGCAGGAGCTCTAATCATGCACCCATTTGGGAGTATTATGCGCAGTATATTAGTGGCCGTATACGAATTACAAGCACAAGAGGTGTTAATTATTGGTCACTATGATTGTGGGATGAGTGGGATGAAGGCTGATTCAATCATCGAAAAAATGAAACATAAAGGGATTTCAGAAGAAACATTGCAGACACTTTCTTATTCAGGTATAAATGTTTCTGATTGGTTACATGGATTTACATCTGTAAATGAAAGTGTTGAGCATAGTGTTGATGTTGTTAAGAAACATCCTTTAATGCCAAAAGATATCCCTGTTCATGGCTTAGTCATTGATCCAAAAACAGGGAAGTTAGATTTAGTTGTAAATGGGTATGAAAAATAGCGCATAAAATAAGAAAGCGCCTAGTAAATCTATACTAAGGCGCTTTCTTAAGTTTTCCTGGTAATTCTTCAGGTACAGGGTCTATCCCACCTGGATGTAATGGATGACATTTACCGATTCTTTTTATTGTTAACCAACCACCCTTAATGGGACCAAACCGCTTAATTGCCTCTAATCCGTAATGAGAGCAGGTCGGATAAAAGCGGCAAGTAGGTGGTTTTAACGGTGAAACGACGGTTTGATAAAAACGAATGATAGCAATAAAGACTTTTTGCAGCATTGAATTCACCATCCTATTTAAAACACAATACCATAATTATGATTCCTCGTCTAAAAAAGAATAGAAAAAAGAAAATCTTTGTAAGTTGATGAATTTACTCGGGATTTAATGTATAATAGATTTGTAGTATTTTTAGTTCATAGAGGAGTGAAATTGATGCCTTCAGTAGAAAGCTTTGAATTAGATCATAATGCTGTTAAAGCGCCTTATGTTAGACATTGTGGAGTTCATAATGTAGGTAGCGATGGTGTGGTAAATAAATTTGATATACGTTTTTGTCAACCAAATAAACAAGCAATGAAGCCAGATGTCATTCATACGTTAGAGCATTTATTAGCTTTTACACTTCGAACTCATTCTGAGAAGTATGACCATTTTGATATTATTGATATTTCACCTATGGGTTGTCAAACAGGCTATTATTTAGTAGTGAGTGGCAATCCATCTGTCGAAGAAATCATTGATTTATTACATGATACGATGACAGATGCTATCGAAACGGTTGAAATTCCAGCTGCAAACGAAACGCAATGTGGTCAAGCAAAATTACATGACCTTGATGGCGCTAAGCGTTTAATGCGTTTTTGGTTAGATCAAAGTAAAGAAGATTTAAAGCAAGTTTTTGCATAAGGCTCTTTTCGTAAACTTTGATTGTATTATTTCTAAAATAACAATAAAAATAATGGAATAGCACATAAATATTTAAAACAATGACGAAAAGATGCCCCGAAGCCTTAATAAATACGGGTTTAAACTTAGTTCGAAAAGCAACAATCTTTGCGAAAACAGCCTTGCATAAAAGAAAAGGACTCACTTTTAAGACATCTAGTCTTGTGAGTCCTTTTTGTTTCTATCAGTTTCTTTAACTGAAGTAGTTTCTTCAGGTGCTTCTGGATCAATCGTATGATTATACGTATAGGCCCTTGAAGTAGTGACAACCGCAAGTAATAAAACGACTAACACGATAATGACGGAAATAATCATAATAGTTGTGAACATCATTTTCCCCCCTCTTATTTCATTTTAACATAAATAGTAACAATTTTGGTTCAAAAAAAGCCTCCCCTAATTAGAGTAGGGAAGGCTATTTTGTATATGTAATGAAGTCTTAATGAATGTTTCTTTGAGGGTAAATTGGTGCTCGTCTCTGCCCATATTCCTGTTGGGCAAATTTCCCCTTTAAACTTTCAATCAGATAAACGCCCATTAAATTATATAACTCTTGTTTATCCATTTCTTTAATAATATGCAATAAATCTTCATACTCCATTTCTTCTAAAAAGGCGAAAGCCAACATATCAATATCTTCTTCGTCACCTGTAAGTTTATCTCGATAAAGCTCAAATAGTTCATCAACTAGTTTCATTTTTCACCCTCCTTAATTAAAATCCTCTTATATATGGAATACCCTTAAAAATGAAAATTATTCCTTTTGTACTTTGAGAGAAATTCCTTTGCATAATTTAAACTTGCATAAATTATATACTAATGTGGGAAACGAATAATAGTATTTAATTAAAATTTGTAGCAGAAAAGTCTCGACTTAAAATGTCGAAAAATGACTGTACCACTTATAAAAATAAATAAAAAGGAAGATGCCGATAATGGGTAAAAAAAAGACATACTATGTTGCAGTTGGAACAGGTGAGATTTCCCAAAGTGCAACAAGCTCCTCGTGGAACTATAAAATTGAAGCGAACGACGATGAAATTATTAAACTTCGAGAGTATTTTGACCAAAATTATTCAACTGAGTGGCAAAACTTTTTCCGAGCCCACATTCCTTTTGTTGAATACCATCATGACCGTGAGAACGATGCTTACGATCGCACAATGAAAGAAGTATATTCCATGATTCATGAATTAGGAGATGAAGAGGCTAGGAGTCATATTGAAAGTATGGGGATTCTGAACTAACACCTGAACCTATGGGTTATTCACTCATAGGTTTTTCATTCTTTTTCCATGAAAGCACGGTTCGGTATATAATTAAGTAAAATGATACAAGGGGACAAAGGAATGAGAGAGTTTTTGGATGTAAATGGACATAAGGTGCAATTAATTTTTGAGCCAAGCACTTTTTCAGAGAAAGTGGACCATGTTTTGTTATTTGTAATTATGGAGAAAACTGGCTCTTAACAAACCATAAAACAAGAGGCTGGGAATTTCCAGGTGGAAAGGCCGAAAAGGGAGAATCCCTTGAAGATGCAGCACATCGTGAGGTATGGGAAGAAACCGGTGCGTCCATAGAAAAACTTACTCCTATAGGTTCCTATAAGGTTACAGATTCTTCCGGTTTCTTTATTAAAAAGGTATTTTTGGGTATAATAAATGGATTGGAAAAAAAGGCGAATTACCTCGAAACGGATGGTCCAGTGTTGATTAAGAAGGAAGAATTGTTAAAAGAAAGATTTGACTGCCAGTATAGTTTTATTATGCAAGATCAGATGATAGAACTTTTTCTAGGAAATATTATTGAAAAAGATAAAGGGTGCTTATCATTCTGAAAACACCCTTTACTTGTCTTTTATCAATTTTCGTTCAACAAAATCAACAAATTGATACATAATCGTAGCGAATACCGCAATAACCAATAAGGACAGTAGAACTAATGTAAAGTTAAATACTTGAAAGCCATAAATAATCATATATCCTAAGCCTTTTGAGGCGACAAGAAATTCTCCGACAATGACCCCAACCCATGAAAGACCAACGTTTACTTTTAAAGTTGAGATAATTGTAGGAAAGGACGCAGGGAGAACAGCTTCCTTAAAGCTTTGGGCACGTGTGGCACCAAAGGTTTGAAGCACCTTTAAATAATTTGGGTCCACTTCTTTAAAAGCCGTATAGACAACAATGGTGGTAATAATGATTGAAATAATGGCCCCCATTGCAATGATAGAAGAAAAGCCTGGGCCTAACGCCACAATGAGAATAGGACCTAAAGCTACCTTAGGCATGGAGTTTAAGATAACTAAATAAGGATCTAACACTCTAGATACAAATGGTGACCACCAGAGTATCGCAGCTAATAACGTTCCTAAAAAGGTACCAAGGATAAAACCAAATACCGTTTCGGTTAAGGTAATTCCAATATTGGCAATCAGTGTACCATCTTGGATTTTGTCTATTAAGAGACCCCATATTTTAGTTGGTGAACTGAACAAAAGGGGATCAATCCAATTTCTTTGGCTAGCTATTTCCCATGTTGAAAAAAAGAGAAGAAAGATTAATAACTGGTAAAATCGTACCCACTTTTTTTCCCTTTTTAACGAATCAATATATTTCTGATGGAGAAGCTGAGTGTTATTCTCTGAATTCAAGTGACTCCAGCTCCTTCCAAATGGATTGAAAGACTTTCGTGTATTGCTCATGACCCCGTGCTTGAAACGGTGTTAAATTCCTTAACTCCTCTGGAATTATAAATGTTTTATGAACTCGACCTGGATTAGCAGCAAATAAATAAATCTTATCACTCATGGCAATAGCCTCACCAATATCGTGGGTAACGAGTATTGCTGTTTTTCCAAATGCTTTAAGGGTAGTAGAAACTAAATCTTCTAGCTTTAGTTTCGTTTGATAATCTAATGCAGAAAATGGTTCATCTAACATAAGAATTTTAGGTTCGGTCGCTAACGTTCGAACTAAAGCTACACGCTGTCTCATCCCTCCAGATAGCTGTTTTGGAGAGAGCTTTTCGACAGGTCCGAGGCCCATTTTTTGTAAAAGTTCAAGAGTGTATTTACGTGTATCGTCATTTAAACGATTTGATAATTTAAGTCCTAAAAATATATTTTCTTCTATTGTTTTCCAAGGAAAAAGATAATCCTGCTGCAGCATATAGCCAATTTTGTGACTAGATTGCTTCACCGGTTTTTTCTCAAGAAAGATAGTACCAGATGTAGGTGCTATTAACCCAGCAATGATGGAGAGAAGAGTAGTTTTTCCACAGCCACTAGGGCCAAGGAAAGAGATAAATTCTCCTTCCTCAATTTGAATCGAAACATCGGAGAGGGCCGTATTAGCCGATGTTTTGGTGAAATACGTGTGATGAATGTTTGTTATTTCTAAAAAACTCATAGTCCGGCCTCCCTTGAAAAAATTTTTTCGTTATTATTTCATAACACCTTCTGCGATTTTTGTATTAACAAGCGTTGAGTGGTCGATTTGAGATGGTAGTTCGCCAGCTTCATCCATGATATTTTGTAGATTATTCCATTCTTCTTCATCAAGAATTGGATCTGTTGCAAAAGAACCTTGACTCTTATAACGTTCTACCACAGTAGCAATTAATTCTACATCTGTATCAGGAAACTGTGGCTTAATTGCTTTTGCAATATCTTGAGCGGAATTTTCTTCAACCCATTGTTGAGCTTTATAGATTGCTTTAGTAAACTTTTCAACCATCTCACTGTTGTCTTTCATCGTGCTTTGTTTTGTCATAAAAGTAGTATATGGGACATGCCCAGACTCCTTACCGAATGATGCAACGATATACCCTTTACCTTCTTGTTCAAAAACACTTGCAGTTGGTTCAAATAATTGAACATAATCACCGGTTCCTGAGGAAAAAGCTGGAGCAATATTAGCAAAATCCACATTTTGAATTAACTCTAAATCTTGGTGTGGATCAATGCCGTGTTTTTTCAAAACGAATTCACCAACCATTTGGGGCATTCCGCCTTTACGTTGACCGAGGAAGGTGCTACCCTTTAGTTGGTCCCAAGAAAAATTATCCACTTTCTCACGTGAGACAAGGAAAGTGCCATCAGTTTGTGTGAGCTGAGCAAAATTGATCGCAGGGTCATTCGCTTCTTGGGCATAGACATAGATGGAGGTTTCCGAGCCAACTAGTGCAATATCGACGCCACCTGAAATTAAGGCTGTCATCGTTTTATCTCCACCTGGTACAGTGGTTACTTCAACATCAAGACCTTCATCTTCAAAAAATCCTTTTTCGAGGGCAACGTATTGTGGGGTATAAAAGATCGAATGTGTTACTTCCGCTACTTTAACCTTTAGTACTTTGTCCTTACTACTACAAGCTGCCATTGAGAACATTAAAATTAAAATGAAAAATACTGAAAAACTGCCTTTGAGCCATCTCTTCTTCATCCTGGTGCCTCCCTTTACATTAAAAATTGGGCGATTTTTTAATCTAAGTTATCGTATGAGTAATCAAAAAATGTGTGAATGCCTAGATATAAATTTTACAAAAGGATGTGTTTGAACTTCATGGTTAATCAACAGGAGGGAAGAATAGTTCATATACAAAGATTTCCTTCCCCAAATCCCAATGTCGAGCTTTCAATAATTACTTATCTTTCAGAAGGATTAAAGGTGAAAGGTTTATTAGCGGAACCAATAACAGGTGAGGTACTGGACGGGTTTCTTTATTTACGTGGGGGAATTAAGAATGTAGGGAAGGTACGTCCATCTAGAATTGCTCAATTTGCCGCAGAAGGCTTTATCGTCTTTGCTCCATTTTATCGAGGAAATCAAGGAGGAGAAGGGAACGAAGATTTTGGAGGTGATGACAGAGCCGATGCATTTGCTGCCTATTTACTTTTAATTTCACATCCTAGGGTAAAAAAAGTACATATATTTGGTTTCTCTCGTGGAGGAGTAATGGCATTGTTAACAGCTATTCAGTTTCCAGATGCTGCCTCCCTAGTAACCTGGGGCGGAGTTTCTGACATGTTCTTAACCTATGAAGAGCGGCTAGATATGAGAAAAATGATGAAACGCGTAATTGGTGGTACCCCAACTAAATATCCGGAAAGATATGAATGGCGTACACCATTAGGGCAAATTGAAAAATTGTTTTCACCAGTTCTCATCATTCATGGAGTTAAAGATACGAATGTTTCAGTAGAACATGCCTATGCTTTGGAGACATCATTAAAGGCTCATAATAAGCTTGTAGAAAGTTGGTATTTTGAAGAAGTGAATCATTACTTTCCTCCAGCTATCAACCGAAAAGTCGTGTCAGATTTATGTAAATGGATGAAAAGACAAATTGATTAATGATATTATAGTGGTAAGTAAACACAAGATTAAGGAGCGATGAAAATGGGGATGCCATTAGAATTAAATACACTCGTTGTAACGAAGGGACGCGAGGTACGAATTGAAGATAATTGGTTCGAGTTAACAAAAGACGATTATCGTTTATATCCAATTGATATTCCATTAGACGTCCGTAAAACATTAGAAAGCGATTCAAGCGGGACCTGTGTCATCAAAAAAGTCGAGTGGGAAAATAAACAAACCAAAATTACATATCAGCTTGTTTCTTTGAATTCTACTAATTAAGCGGGTGCCTTGTGGGTGCTCGTTTTTTTAGTTTAGTTCTTGGAGCCCGGTAACTAGGAAATAGAGGTGTAGCGGTCGCTGAGAAGGGTTCTAGGAGCTCGGAAACCAATAGAAAGAGGTGTAGCGGTCGCCAAGAAAGGATCTTGGAGCCCGTGCACCCAAAAAAGGATGTGTACCAGTCGCTAAGAAAGGATCTTGGAGCCCGTGCACCCAAAAAAGGATGTGTACCGGTCGCCAAGAAAGGATCTTGGAGCCCGGGAACTCCAAAAAGGGTGTGTACCGGTCGCCAAGAAAGGATCTTGGAGCCCAGGAACCCAAAAAAAGGTGTGTACCGGTCGCCAAGAAAGGATCTTGGAGCCCGTGCACCCAAAAAAAGGTGTGTACCAGTCGCCAAGAAAGGATCTTGGAGCCTACAAACCCAAAAAAAGAGTTGTTTTGGTCACCAAGAAAGGTTCATGGTGACCAAAAACAACAGAATTTACTTAATATAGTAAGAATGCATTCCATGGCTCATCTGTCTAAAATTTTTCATTAGCACCCTCCGTATCGTTTTCTTAGAACCAATAACCCCACACCATTCCTGAACAACATTGGTTGTAATTTTTTGATCCTTAAATAGAATCGTAATTTCTTCCACGATGCGTAAGATCGCAGCTTCTACATCTTCATGGCAGTAACATTTATTACACACTATCTTATTTCCCAGTAACTCCACATCAAAGGAGTGGCAGCTATAACAAAAAGTTCCTTTTTTTAGTTGATCATAATTATAAAACGGTATCCTCGAGTAAGGGTTGTCTTTTAGATGCAAGGACATCAACTTTTCTGCAATTTTTAATTGTTCCCTTTCCAAAAAAGGTGGCTCCTCATTTAATCTTTTGAAAAAGCGATTGAGCTGTGTTGGATATATGATTGGTAAGTTCATAGAGGCTTGATACAAATGAAAGTCTGGATTGACAAAGATGAGATAAGGTTTAATGGATGCGGAAATTCCTAGCTCTTGGAGTAGTTGTCTTAATAAAGATTCGTTTTTATCTAATTGATCTAAAGGATTTTTTATTTCTTTTCCCGCTAATGTATACCACCGTTCATTTTCGATATAAAAATCTCCTTCGAAATTTTTTACCTCGATAAGATAAATTGACCTTTCAGAAAATAACAATGAATCAATTTGAAATATAGTATTGTTAATTTCAAGCAGTAAATCATTTAGTATAATCCAACCATTCGAGAGGCTTTCAAGCCAAACATCAAACTTTTGCTCTCCAATATATCCCTTCACTAAGTTAAAATATCGATTTACTTCCTTCGAAGACAACCTCATTCTTAAATATAAATATCGCATTATTCTTAATTCTAACGGTTCTGACCGATGTTTTAAAAACATTCCTCCACTCCACCTCCACCAAAGATACTTATCTAAAAATAATTTTATCTGTAAAAAAGAATGTAGTGTTAAATAAACATTGTCAGATTAATGACAAAACAAAAAAGACCACTCTGAAACGTAAAGAGTGGTCTTTCATTTAAAATTAAGCAGTCGGTCCGCCTTTTTCTTCGATATCAACAGGAACATTTGTGAATTTCTTGAAATTCTCACGGAATTTTGTCGCGAGTTCTTTTGCTTTTAATTCATAAGCAGCCTGATCTGCCCAAGTTTTATTTGGTTGAAGCACTTCATCAGGAACTCCCGCAACATGTAGAGGAATCTCTAAGCCGAAAATCGGATCGGTCACTGATTCCACATTCATTAATTCACCTTCTAAGGCGGCTTGCACCATTGCACGTGTATAGGCTAATTTCATACGGCTACCAACGCCATATTCGCCACCTGTCCAGCCTGTGTTCACAAGGAAAACTTGAGAATTGTGCTCATCAATCTTTTTACCTAGCATTTCCGCATAAACTGTTGCTGGAAGTGGAAGGAATGGAGAACCGAAGCATGTTGAGAAAGTCGCTTCTGGTGATGTAATACCACGCTCTGTTCCTGCCAGTTTAGATGTGAATCCGCTTAAGAAGTGATACATCGCTTGTTCCTTTGTTAATTTAGAGATTGGAGGTAACACTCCAAACGCGTCAGCTGTTAAAAAGACAACTGTGTTCGGATGACCAGCAACACTTGGGTCAACAATATTTGATATTGATTGTAAAGGATACGCTGCACGTGTATTTTCAGTCAGAGAGTTGTCGTCATAGTCAGCTACTCTTGATTCATGGTTTAACACGACATTCTCAAGAACTGCTCCAAAAGAAATGGCATCGTAAATTTGTGGTTCCTTTTCACGAGTAAGATTAATACATTTCGCGTAGCAACCGCCCTCGATATTAAAGACACCGTTTGGTGACCAGCCATGTTCATCATCACCAATTAAGCGACGGTTTGCATCAGCTGAAAGCGTCGTTTTACCAGTTCCAGATAAACCGAAGAATAACGCAACGTCACCTTCACGGCCGACGTTAGCTGAACAGTGCATAGAGAAGATATTCTGCTCTGGAAGCAAATAGTTCATAATAGAGAAAATAGATTTTTTCATTTCACCAGCATATTCAGTACCACCAATTAGAACAACACGCTTTTCAAAAGAAATGATGATAAAGGTTTCTGATTTCGTTCCATCCACAGCAGGGTTTGCTTTGAAATTCGGTGCAGAAATCACTGTAAATTGCGATTGGTGATCCAGTAATTCTTCATCATTAGGGCGAATAAATAATTGATGGGCAAACAGATTATGCCAAGCGAATTCATTAATAACTTGAATCGGTAGGCGATATTTTTTATCCGCACCAGCAAAGCCTTTAAAAACAAATACTTCTTCTTGAACTTTTAAGTATTCTAACACCTTGGTATATAAATTGGAGAAGATTTCCTCTGATATAGGCTGATTTGAAACCCAATCAATTTTGCTTTTCACTGAATCTTCTTCTACAATATATTTATCTTTAGGCGATCGTCCTGTATACTTACCAGTAGTCGCTCGAACAGCACCAGTGGATGTAAGTGAGCCTTCTTCTCTTGTAAGAACCTTCTCCACTAATTGTGGAACTGATAATTGAACTTGAACATTTTCACCTTTTAATAATGCATTTAATTCATTAGGTATACTTGTAGAATTCATTAATAATTACCTTCCTTTACTGATTTGTAAATAATTTACGAATAAATTCTTAATTAGTAGATAATTCTCGATAATTAGTATAACACATTTGCTTAATTAGTCTATACTATTCAGAAAGATTAGATAAAGTTTTTAAGAAAAAAATTTCAAAAAAACATTGACAGTGTTCAATAATTTAAGGTAATATTCTACTTTGAACGGATACTCTCTTATCCCGAGCTGGTGGAGGGACAGGCCCTATGAAACCCAGCAACCTGCCAATTATTATAATAGATCAAACTTGGTCTGTTCATTGGAAAAGGTGCTAAACCTGCGCAAGGTATAGACCTTGAACGATAAGAGTGAAAGGCGCGGATTAAACAACCAACAACCTTTGCTCAAGAATTCTTGGGAAGGTTTTTTTATTTGTTTGGAAAGTTGCCTTTTAATTAATCACAGCCGAGTTTCAGTTTGAATATCATTTCATAAAAACTCGTTGTTTTATTCATACTATTAGGGAATGAGTACCGTATCATTAAAGGTTCATATATAGGAGGAATTCGGATGTCAACAAAACGTCGCTTGTTTACTTCTGAATCAGTAACTGAAGGTCATCCAGATAAAATTTGTGACCAAATTTCTGATTCAATTTTAGATGCTATTTTAGCAAAAGATGCTAATGCTCGTGTCGCTGCAGAAACATCTGTTACGACAGGTTTAGTATTAGTTGCTGGAGAAATCACTACTTCTACATACGTCGATATTCCAAAAATCGTTCGTCAAACGATTAAAGATATCGGTTATGATCGTGCAAAGTATGGCTTTGACTCTGAAACTTGTGCTGTTTTAACCGCTATCCAAGAGCAATCTGCTGATATCGCAATGGGTGTTGACCAAGCATTAGAAGCACGTGAAGGCTTAATGTCTGAAGAAGAGCTTGATGCAATTGGTGCAGGAGACCAAGGATTAATGTTTGGTTTTGCATGTAATGAAACAAAAGAGCTAATGCCTCTTCCGATTTCATTAGCACATAATTTAGCACGTCGTTTAACTTATGTACGTAAAGAAGATATCCTTCCTTACTTGCGTCCAGACGGTAAAACTCAAGTAACAGTTGAATATGATGAAAACGATAAGCCAGTTCGTATCGACACCATTGTTATCTCAACTCAACACCATCCAGAAATTACTTTAGAGCAAATTCAACGTAATCTTAAAGAACATGTTATCAATCCAGTAGTTCCAACAGAACTTATCGATGAAAACACTAAATACTTCATTAACCCAACTGGTCGTTTCGTTATCGGTGGACCACAAGGGGATGCAGGGCTTACTGGCCGTAAAATTATCGTTGATACGTATGGCGGCTACGCACGTCACGGCGGAGGTGCATTCTCTGGTAAGGATCCTACAAAAGTTGACCGTTCAGCTGCTTATGCTGCACGTTACGTAGCTAAAAACATCGTTGCAGCTGGTTTAGCTGATAGAGTTGAAGTTCAACTTGCTTATGCAATTGGGGTAGCACATCCAGTATCCATCTCAGTTGATACGTTCGGAACATCTTCTGTTTCTGAAGACGTTTTAGTAGATTTGGTACGTGCAAACTTCGACCTTCGTCCAGCTGGAATTATTAAAATGTTAGACCTACGTCGTCCTATCTACAAGCAAACTGCTGCTTACGGACATTTTGGCCGTACAGATGTTGATCTTCCTTGGGAAAGAACAGACAAAGCAGAAACACTTAAAGCGCAAGCTGGTAAATAATAAAAACGAGAGTTACATTTTTTGTAACTCTCGTTTTTATTTTGTCGTCAATAATATTACAAATGAGTTAAATCATTAAAAACAGGGAATAAATGTGATAGTATAAAAAGTGTTGTTTTTTTTATAATACTATCAAGATTATACTAGACAAAGTGAGAAACGGAGTAGGTGACATACATAATGTGTGGATTTATAGGTTGCATACACGATCAGGCACAAGAGTATCGTGATGTTGATAAAGAATTGTTTAAGAATATGAATGATGTTATTACCCATCGTGGACCAGATGATGATGGTTATTTTTATGATGATTTTATTCAATTTGGTTTTCGCCGCTTAAGTATTATTGATATTGAAAGTGGACATCAGCCATTAACATATGAGAATGAACGCTATTGGATCATATTTAATGGTGAAATTTATAATTATTTGGAGCTAAGACAAGAGTTGCTTGACGCAGGTCTTACGTTTGCTACTCATTCCGATACCGAGGTAATTATCGCCTTGTATAGCCACTATAAAGAAAAGGCCGTTGAAAAGCTTCGTGGAATGTTTGCTTTTTTAATATACGATAAAGAGGAACAATCCTTATACGGAGCTCGTGACCCTTTTGGTATCAAGCCATTATTTTATTATTATGATGGTCAGCGTACGTATTTTGGCTCTGAAAAGAAGAGTATTTTGTTAGCTTTGGAAAAACAAGAGCTAAATAGGGTGGCCTTACAGCATTATTTGACGTATCAATTCGTTCCAGAGCCATATTCGATGACAGAAGGCATTCAAAAGCTTGAGCCGGGTCATTATTTCACCAAAAAAGTGAATGCTCAAATGGAAATTAAGCAATACTGGCGCGCTTCCTTCCATCCTGTTCAAAAATCAGAATCTGATTTCATAACTGAAATTAAAGATGTTCTTTTTGATAGTGTAAAAATGCATATGCGTTCAGACGTTCCTGTTGGCTCGTTTTTATCAGGTGGAATTGATTCTTCAATTATCGCATCGATTGCGAAGGAGTTTCATCCTGGTATTAAGACGTTTTCTGTTGGTTTCGAGCACAATGGATTTAGTGAAATTGATGTGGCGAAGGAAACAGCAGAAAAGTTGGGTGTTGAAAATATTAGTTATGTGATTACACCAGAGGAATATATGAATGAGATTCCAAAAATAATGTGGCATATGGATGATCCGCTTGCAGACCCTGCTTGTGTGCCGCTTTATTTTGTTGCTCGAGAAGCGAGAAAGCATGTGACAGTTGTACTTTCTGGTGAAGGGGCAGACGAATTATTCGGAGGCTATAATATTTATCGTGAACCTCAATCATTAGAGGTATTTAATAAAATTCCTCGTGTAGGTAAAGCCTTGCTGAAAGGGATTGCCAATTGCTTACCTGAAGGTACTAAGGGGAAAAGCTTTATTGAGCGTGGTGTAACTCCGATGGAGCAACGTTATATCGGAAATGCGAAAATGTTTACCGAAGAAGAAAAGCGTTATATTTTAAAGGGTTATAATGAAAATCTTGATTACACTGACATTACTAAGTCTTTATATGAAGAAAGTAAAGGCTATGACCCGGTAGATCGGATGCAGTTCATCGATATTCATACATGGATGCGTGGAGACATTCTTTTAAAAGCGGACAAAATGACGATGGCTCATTCTTTAGAGCTTCGTGTGCCATTCTTAGACAAGGCTGTGTTTGACATTGCATCTAAAATCCCAACAAGTCTTAAGACTGCAAATGGGACAACGAAGTACATTTTAAGAAAAGCGGCTGAGGGGATTGTCCCTGCTCATGTTTTAAATCGAAAAAAACTAGGCTTCCCTGTACCTATTCGTCATTGGCTGAAAGCTGAAATGAACGATTGGGCGAAAAAAATAATCCGCGAAAGCAACACGGATCATTTAATCAATAAAGCCTATTTACTAAAACTACTAGAAGACCATTGTCAAAATAAAGCGGATAATAGTCGTAAAATCTGGACAGTCTTGATGTTTATGGTTTGGCATCAAATATATGTAGAAAAAGTGTATGATTTTGAGTCAGCTACGATGGGAACATTGCAACCAATGTAATCTAATATAAAAATGGCACCCAAGTATATACTATGGGTGCTTTTTAAATGAGTTTTCAAACGTTTATAATATAAGATAGGTTCATCCTTGCTGAAGTGATTTATAGTATTGAGCCTTTTCAGCATATTCCCTTGAAATACGTTGCATATCAATGATATCTTCATCTGTTAGTTGGCGTATTACTTTTGCAGGTCGTCCAAAGGCAAGTGAGTTTGGTGGAATTTTTTTAC
The DNA here is from genome assembly GCF_917563885.1 of Pseudoneobacillus rhizosphaerae. Lineage (GTDB taxonomy): Bacteria > Bacillota > Bacilli > Bacillales > Cytobacillaceae > Pseudoneobacillus > Pseudoneobacillus rhizosphaerae. The sequence goes on along the minus strand of NZ_CAKJTG010000014.1, from coordinate 75,161 downwards.
CTTGAGGCACAAGACTCCCAGCACCAATGAATGCACCTTCACCAATCTCAGCTCCATCGAGAATAATGGAACCCATTCCGATCAAGGCTCGAGTACGAATAATGGCACTATGTAGAATAACTTGATGTCCAACAGACACCTCATCCTCAATAATAAGCGGATTGTTAGGACTTTGATGCAACACACAATTATCTTGAATATTTACTTTGTTGCCAATAATCGTAGGAGCTACATCTCCACGAATAGACGTATTGAACCAAATACCTGATTCTTCTCCGATTGTGACATCTCCAGTAATGGTAACATAATCGGCAATAAAGGCTGATGGGGCTATTTTTGGGTATTTTCCATTGTAAGGGTAGATCATAGTAAGCTCTCCTTAAATTTATTGTCATCCATTATTGTATCGAAAATGATATAGATAAATAAAGATGTTTTCGCATATAATGTTACCTTTCGAAATAATGTTAGCTACGATTGAAATTTTACTTCGGGGCATCTTTTCGTAACCACTCATGCAATGAAACGGTTTAGGGGTATCAGTGTGGCTCTTTGATAATATGTCTCCTAACAAAATAATTTACGAAAAGAGCCATTAATAAAGGATTAATTTAATCCTAGGATAAGCAGCATCAAGAATAAACTGTATAAAGGGGGAAGAGTTATGTGGAAATGGGAAACAGAGGGAGAGGCTAAAGCTGTTATTGTTATCGTTCACGGTGCTTCAGAGCATCATGGCAGGTATGGCTGGTTAATTGAAATGTGGCGCTCATCAGGGTATCATGTCATTATGGGAGACCTTCCAGGACAAGGTTTGACGACAAGATCAAATAGAGGGCATATTGACTCATTTAGTCAATATATTAATGAAGTAAAAGATTGGATTCAAGCAGCGTATCAATTTGAATTGCCTGTGTTTCTCATTGGACATAGTATGGGTGGGCTTATTACGATACGTTTACTTCAAGAAGAGCGACTTAATCTTGCTGGAGTCATATTATCCTCACCATGTGTTGGATTAACTCATACACCTTCAAAGTTTCTAGATATTCTGTCTCATGGTATAAATATCATTTTTCCTAGCTTAAGAATGGATTCTGGCTTATCAGTTGAAATGGCAACAAGGAATTTAGCAGTTAGAGAAATTGACTTAAATGATACATTATATGTGACAAAGATGTCCGTTCGTTGGTATCGCGAACTAGTTGCTGCCATGAAAATAGCATTTGGTCAAATTTCAAAAATCCAAGACGTTCCGATGCTAGTAATGCAAGCTGGTGATGATAAAATAGTGAATAAACAGTCGGTAAAAGAATGGTTTAATCTTGCTCCTTTAACAGAAAAACGATTTAAAGAATGGCCAGATTGTTATCATGAAATTTTTAATGAACCTGAAAGAGAAACAGTATTCGAGTATTCTAAAGATTTCATAGACGGACAATTAAGAGCACTAGGCTATTTTGTGTAGAAAGGGTTTGACAAATTGAAGATTCCGACTTCCCCTGTTAGCTTAATGTGGCAGGTTTATGTGAGAATTTTGCCTGCAGTTCATGAAGAGTTGGCATATTGGAAAAAACGAGCCAGTGAAATTCCGAATGTAGAATTAAGAAAACAGGCACTAGCTAGTATCAATCATAAAACGTTCCATTGTGAAGGTGGATCCATACTCGCACTTTTAGCCAAACATGATTATAAAAAGTCGATTCGATTTATAGTAGCTTATCAAACGATAAGCGATTATTTAGATAATCTTTGCGATCGCAGTACTTCACTTGACCCAGAGGATTTTTCGGCACTTCATGAATCAATGCGTGATGCACTTTCTCCTATTAATAATCGAGGAAACTATTACCGTAAACGTAATGATCAAGATGACGGGGGCTACTTGTCTGATTTAGTAACCACTTGCCAAACCGTACTAGGTCAGATTCCTGCCTACAAAGAGATACAATCAGATCTACAAATTTTGTGTAACTACTATAGCAATCTTCAAGTTCATAAGCATGTAGTCGTTCATGAAAGGGTAGATAGGTTGCAAAATTGGTTTAATCAATATGAATCTAGTCTCCCATCCATGAAATGGTATGAGTTTTCTGCCTGTTCAGGTTCGACCCTAGGGATTTTTTGCTTAGTTTCTTATTGCATGAGGGATGATTTTAAAAAGGAAGATGCAATTAAGCTTTATAATGGCTATTTTCCCTATATTCAAGGTTTACATATCCTTTTAGATTATTTTATTGATCAAGAAGAGGACAGGCTTGGTGGCGATTTGAATTTTTGCTTTTATTACGAAAGTCACGAAGAGTTATTCCAGCGATTAACCCATTTTTTATCAGAAGCAGATCGATATACTGAAGGTCTACCAAATCGAAAATTTCATCAATTAATAAACCGAGGGCTAATTGGAATTTATTTATCAGATGAAAAAGTAAAGCAGCAACCGCAAGTGAAAAAATTAGCGCGAGAACTTATCAAAAAGGGTGGACCAATTAGTTCGTTTTTCTATTGGAATGGACGAGCTTATCGCCGGTTTCAAAAAAGAATTAATAAAACAACACCATCCATCGTTCAAAATAAAGAAGCCTGACAACTATTGATGTCAGGCTAATTTTTTTCTATCGCTATTATAAACGGCGGATGATTTTTTTGATTTAGAAATTGATAAAGTAAAACACGAGCTTGTTTTTGATCGATATTTTGAACATAGGTCATTAATTCATCCCGCTCAACTGCTCCCTCAGGATGGCCGTGATAAATGACTAGGACAATGACTCCTTGAGGTGAAAGGATTTTCAGTAACTGATCTATTGCAGAAATGGTTGTTCCAGGCATGGTTACAATCGATTTATCACTTCCTGGCAAATAGCCAAGGTTAAAGATTGCCGCTTTTACATGACCGTGATGGATACTTGGAATTAATTCAAGTAGATGTTCATGTCCTTTATGAAATAATGTTGTTCGCTTCTCAAGACCGTGTTCAAGAAGAAGTGATTGACTGTTCTTGATGGCTTGCTCTTGAACATCAAATCCATATACTTTACCTGATTCCCCGACAAGTCTAGCTAGAAACAGGGTGTCATGACCGTTCCCAAGCGTGGCATCCACAACAAAGTCCCCATCACATACTGACTTTTCCATCAATGTTTTTGCAAATTGTAGCACTCGTTCAAGTTTCATACTTATACCTTCACCTTATTTTGAAAATATTTACCTTGCCAGCTATCTCTACGCTTTAGCTCAGCATCAATTGCATTTAAAACTTCCCACTTATTAACACTCCACATTGGCCCAATCATTAAATCAATCGGTCCATCACCTGTAATACGATGAACAATCATTTCAGGTGGTAAAATTTCTAATTGGTCACAAACTAAGCTAACGTAGTTGTCAAAGCTTAAAAATTCAAGTAAACCCTTTTCATATTGTTTAACCATTGGAGTGCCTTTTAATAAATGCAATAAATGAATTTTAATTCCTTGAACATCTAGCTTAGCCACTTCTTCAGCTGTTTTTATCATCATTTCAGGTGTTTCAAGCGGGAGACCGTTAATAATATGGGAACAAATTCGAATACCATGCTGCCTTAATTTATTGACACCGTCCACATAGCATTGAAAATCATGAGCGCGGTTAATTAATAATGCCGTTCGTTCATGCACGGTTTGTAAGCCTAATTCTACCCATAAATATGTTCTTTCGTTTAATTCAGCTAAATACTCAATAACATCATCTGGAAGGCAGTCAGGTCTTGTGGCAATAGAGAGACCAACAACACCTTCTTGTTTTAAGACGGCCTCGAATTTTTCACGCAACACTTCAACAGGTGCATGCGTATTCGTAAATGCTTGGAAATAGGCCATGTATTTACCGTCTTTCCATTTATAATGCATTTTCTCTTTAATTTCACTAAATTGACTATCTAAATCATCGATACGATTCCCAGCAAAATCACCAGAGCCAGAAACACTACAGAATGTACAGCCTCCATGGGCAACTGTACCATCACGATTGGGGCAGTCAAATCCCCCATCTAAGGCAACTTTAAAAACCTTATGTCCAAAAGTATTGCGTAAATGATAATTCCAAGTATGGTACCTTTTATTATCTGATGCGTATGAAAAAGGGTGCGTCTGATTCAAATCAGTGCCCTCCTAACTTAGAGTAATATCATATTTTAGCATGAAACAGCTGCTTGTCCAATTGCATTTTATCACACTGGAAACAACTTACTTTAAAGATAAGTGATAGGAAAGACAGAGATGAACAAAATAGATATGAGGCATTTTGCTTCAATGAGACCTTACAATCAATTGATATTATAAGGGAGGGTTATCCATGGCAACCCGTCAATCTGTTGATGATTTAATGCAAAAATGTGAAGATGTCATTCGAAGTGCACAGGAGCAGTATCTTGAGGCTAGTCATCAAGAGCATTATAATGATGACCAATATACAACTGCCCTTCAAAGTTTAGAAGAAGCATTTAATGATTTAGCTGTTATGGCAAACAGTGCAAATTCGCAGCAAAGAGAGCAACTGCACCGCATGCGTCTTCAGCTACAACAAGCGCAAAATAATATGATTTTACTAAGACATTAATAGGGAGGAAAACACTTTGAAAAAACGATCAAAGAAAAATAATCCCGAACAAAAGACACGTGACGGTCAAAACAACCAAGACCTTGAGCTTGGAACAGATTTCGATCCAGTAAAAAAAGCAAAACTAGCCTATGAACAATCTGGCGGACAGCCAGTAAAATCTAAAATGCACCAGGAACAAAATCAAGTAGGAAAAACAAGACATTAATAGCAGGAAGAATGGGTGGTGCTTTACACTACCCATTCTTTTTGTTTTCCAATTCGTTCACAAAGTAGTAAAGAAGTAATTTTTTATTGTGATTTCAGTCACAGAATGCCCTCCTAAAAAAATGGTTTAAATAAAGTATAGAAATTTGGTGCGTCAATTAGCATCATTTTTTTTACATCTAATTTGTGAAGGTGTTCACAAAAAATTCACAAACAAAAAAACTTACTAGGGGAGAAAAGTAATGAAAAGGATTTTAATCATTTCAATAATATTATGGTTCGTGATACCTCTAGATTCTTTTACTGCAAATTCAGAATCTCCCTTAAAATTTGAAGAACTTTCGATTCAGGTTATGCCGGAGTACTCCTATCATCCAAAGGATACAAAGAAAAATCACCCACCATTACTTATTGGTTATCAAGGTACCTTTCTAAACACATCTAATGAAGCACAACAAGGGATGATGAAAATTCCAATCCCAACAGGCTTAAAAGATATTCAGATTGGATTTGTTGCGGATTATTCGAGTGATCTTTCAGAAATGTATGAAATCGAATATGAGTTAGATCAAGATAAAGGAATAATTTCTTGGAAAACAACAAACGACATCCTACCAGGTGATTTTTATAAATTTGTGATTGAATTTTATAGCAATGAAATCCAGGAGCACTCTAATACGAAAAGTTTTGACTATACGTTTAAGAGCTTCGCTAATATTGGTTTAGTTAACATCACATTTCTAGAGCCATTAAAAACAGAAAGTACAGTAATCAAACCCGCCCCTGAAACCCATCAGGAAAATCCTTACGGTATGAACATGTTCATGTATCAAATCCCAGGTATGAAAGCAGGAGAAGAACAATCATATCAACTTTCATATAAGCGGTCATTGTCAAATACAACGGTAGAATTAATGAATCAAATTGATCCAAATAAAGCAGAAAAATCAGCAGAGCCGAAAAAAGTAGAATCGACTGAGCTGTACATGGTTATTGGTGGTGTAAGTGTTTTCTGTTTGCTTTCAGCTTTCATCATAATCGTTTTTTTTAAAAATAGGATTCCTAAAAAGCCAATAAAAAAAGGAAAGGTCCAACCAACCCAGCAGGATGAAAATCTGATACTAAGAAACAAGCTCATTCAAGGTGAGATTTCAAAAGAAGCCTATGAACAGCAAGTTAGAAAAATGAATTAATTATTTAGCCCCACGAAATTAGAGCTAATTGCTTTAATGATAAATGGTTAAAGTCAATTAAATGAGGAGGTGAAATCATGCTGAAAAAACTTATGCGAATCGATAAAAAAATACTTATTTTTGGAGCTTTGTTTGCTGGGATTGTTTTATCGGTTTTAACCGCTAAAACGATGGCATACACAGATTCAGCGGGATTTTGTAAAAATTGTCATATTATGACACCTGTTTACGAGTCATTCGTGGATTCTACACATACAAAACTATCCTGTAATGACTGTCACTTACCACATGAGAGTGTGGCGAAAAAGTTAGTGTTCAAAGGGAAAGCTGGAATGGGACATGTATACTATAATACGCTTGGTTCTTCTAAAATACCAAATGTCTTCCATGCCACAGAAAATTCTAAAGAAGTGATCAATGGCAACTGTATATCTTGTCATGAAAAGACACTCGAAAATGTCTCCCATGAAGCGAAGGATAGTTGTTCATCCTGCCATCGCCAAGTGCCACACGGGAAAGGCTTCAAAGATGAAAATTATAAAAAGCCACCTGTTACAGGAGATCTACTAGAAAATAAAGGAGGATATTAAAATGACCAGGCTAAAAATGAGTGCCTACTTGTTGATGCTGGCGTTAGTGTTGATTATCTCTGGTTGTAGTACAGGAGATAAGGCCGCAACAGCCGATGCAACAAAGACGACCGGCCTCTCAAAAGATGAAATTAGCAATGAAGCGTTTAAGGATTTATTTCCGCTTCAATACAATAGCTACCAAAAAAACAAACAGGATACAGAAGACACTAAATATAGTGGTTCAGTAAAACGTAGTAAGTATGATGCAGATAAGGAGCCGTACTTACCCATCCTGTTTAATGGATACGGATTTGCAACAGAGTACAATGAAGATCGTGGTCATATCTATGCAAATGAGGATATAAGATCAGTAAAACGAATTAACGATAAATCTATTGGTTCATGTTTAACTTGTAAATCGACTGCAGTTCCGCAGATGATAGCTGAAATGGGAGATGGATATTGGGGTGGAAACTTCAATACAGATATTTGGCCAAAAGCGGAAAGCATGGGGCATTCTCCAATCGGTTGCTCAGATTGCCATGACCCTGAAACAATGGATTTACGCATTACAAGACCTAGCTTTACAAAAGCAATGGAAGCTAAAGGCGTTGATATGTCTAATCCAACAAGAAATGAAATGCGTAGCTATGTTTGCGCCCAATGTCATGTTGAATACCATTTTGCTGCTTCAAACAGTGAAGTAACATTCCCATGGAATAATGGCTTCAAACCGGAAGAAATTTATGAATACTATGAAAAGACTGCTAAAGAAAAAGGATTTGAAAAAGACTTTGTTCATAATGTTTCAGGAACACCAATAATTAAAGCGCAGCATCCAGATTTTGAAACACATATGGAAGGTCCGCATGGAAAAGCGGGTGTTAGTTGTGCAGATTGCCATATGCCATATGAAAGATCCGACGATAAGAAAAAAATCAGCTCTCACTGGTGGAAATCACCACTTAAATCAATGGACACTTCTTGTGGACAATGTCATAGAGACCGTGAACTTGACAAACTAAAAGAACGCGTAATTGATATTCAAGATACTCATATGGAAGCTTTACACAAAGCAGAGGATATTTCGATTGAAGCTCACTATTACGTAAATAAGATGATTGTATCGAAGATTAGCGAAGTGAAAATTAAAAAGGCGCAAGAACATGTTCGCAAGGGCCAATGGTTCTGGGACTTCGTAGCGGCTGAAAGCGCTGCAGGATTCCACAATCCACAAGGTGCAATGAGTTCCTTAAAGACATCTGTTGAAGAGTCAAACGCGGCTATCCGTTTAGCAACAGAAGAACTAGTGAAAAAAGGCATTAACCTTGATGAATTAAAGGGTGAGATAGAAAAAGCGAAGAAGGCTGTTTATGAAGAAAAAGACAACTTCAAAAAGAAAGAGCATGCGATAAACAGCTACTTCCCAGCCCAACAGCCTCCTCCAAAAAAATAAAGAAACCTTTAGAAAACACTGTGCAATTGCGACTTGCACAGTGTTTTTCCTATTTTGGCAAAAAAATAACAAATCGTCAATCAAAAAACTAAATAAACAATTAAATTGCGCCATATTGCGAAAAGGAATAAAATTTAGATTGAGTTTTAAATAGTATTATTAAAAGGAGCGTTTTTCATGCCTCGTGCCTTATGGCTTTTAATCATTGGGATGGCAGTGAATGTTACCGGAAATTCGTTTTTATGGCCATTAAATGCCATTTATATTCATGACCATTTAGGTAAGTCATTAACTGTTGCTGGTTTTGTTTTAATGTTAAATTCCGGTGCAAGTGTCATCGGAAATTTATTTGGTGGAAGCTTATTTGATAAGATTGGCGGTTATAGGTCAATCTTGTTAGGAATCGTTATTACTTTGCTTTCACTAGTTGGCCTGACCATCTGGCATGGTTGGCCACAATATGTGATTTTCCTTACTATCAGTGGCTTCGGGTCAGGAATCGTTTTTCCATCGATGTACGCCATGGCTGGATCAGTTTGGAAAGAAGGCGGTCGCAAAGCATTTAACGCAATATATGTTGCACAAAATGCAGGTGTTGCGGCTGGCGCTGCTCTCGGTGGTTATGTTGCCTCTTATTCCTTTGAGTTGATTTTTCTTGGAAATACGCTATTATATTTAGTCTTCTTCTTAATCGCCTTATTTGGTTACAAAGGGATTACTCCAATAATTAGAAAAACCACAAGCGTTATAAAAGGAGCTCAATCAGCAAAAAATCAATCTAGACTTATTGCATTACTTATTCTTTGTGTGGGGTACTTATTATGTTGGGTTGCCTATGTACAATGGCAGACAACGATTGCTGCTTATACGCAGGAAATTAACATTTCGATTGAACAATATAGTATTCTCTGGACCATTAATGGGGCAATTATTGTTTTAGGACAGCCAATCATGAACCAATTAATCAAAGGAGTCAAATCGATAAAGACCCAAATCATTATTGGTACAATCATTTTCATCCTATCATTTGCCGTTGCAGCAAGTGCTGAAAAGTTCATCTGGTTTATCGCGTCCATGACCATCTTAACAATAGGAGAAATGCTCATCTGGCCAGCTGTCCCAACGATAGCAGATCAATTAGCTCCTCCTGGTAGGGAAGGCTTTTATCAAGGCATTGTTAATAGTACCGCAACAGGTGGGAGAATGATTGGACCTGTGCTTGGTGGTTTACTTGTTGATATATACGGAATGTCTATGCTATTTACCGTCCTAACTGCATTATTAGTCATAACAATCTTTACAACCATCATATATGATCGAAAGATAAAAACAACAAAAGAGTTTTCAACAAGCATTTCATAGTACATTTGATAAATTTTTTTATTGCTTACAAATGTTGTATGAAACAACTTTTCTACGGACATAATAATCAAGCAAGTTAATATTGCAATTTTGTTTATAAACATGCTAGGAGGCAACAAAAAATGGAACAAGGTAAAGTAAAATGGTTTAACGCAGAAAAAGGTTTTGGATTCATCGAGCGCGATGGTGGAGAGGACGTATTCGTTCATTTCTCAGCCATTCAAGGCGAAGGGTTCAAATCACTTGATGAAGGTCAAGAAGTGACTTTCGACATCGAAAATGGCCAACGTGGCCCTCAAGCAACAAACGTACGTAAGGCATAATAGACGATACGATAAACAGACTCAAAAAAATGGGTCTGTTTTTATTTTTTTCCTAAAGAAACTATCTTTTTAAAAAGCTAAAATATAAATATAATAATATTTGGAGGATTATTATATTAGGGAGATATTAACAATGAAAATTAAACTTGAAATATTGCAAAACAAAGATGCTGAGCCATTATTTCAGTTTGAAACTGAAAATAGAGCATTTTTTGAAACGATGGTACCAAGTCGAGGGGACAACTATTATCTATTTGAGCAGTTTCTTGAAATCATGGAGGAACTACTTTGTGAGCAATCAGATAGAAAATCGCTCTTTTATTTAATTAAGGACGAATCTTCAAAAATTATTGGACGAATAAATTTAGTAGATTTAGACTGGAACAACAAGGCAGGGGAAATTGGTTATCGAATAGGTGAACCTTTTTTAAAGATGGGATTAGCAACAAAAGCCTTAAAACTTATGTTAGAAGAAGCAGAAAAAATGAATATTCGTACAATATATGCCAAAACGACCCATAACAATATAGGTTCTCAAAAGGTGTTAGAAAATAATGGCTTCTTAAGGGAAATGAAGACAGAGGACACTGAATTCGTACACTATATTAGCAGAATATAATAAAGATATTTTTTATCATAAACGGTATCCATTAGGAGATTCGTGAATATACTGGATATTAAACTTTTTAACAACAAAGTTCCTTGCATTAACAATGAAAATCGTCTACAATATGGTAAAAATAATCATAATAACATTGATGAGGAATAGTAGTGGTGCTTCTAGCTTGTTTTAGAGAGTTGACGGTAGGTGCAAGTCAATCAAGCACATCATGAACTCACCTTCTGAGTTGCAAGTGTGAAATCAAAGTAATACTTGCCGTTTGCCGCGTTAAGGATGAATGAAGCGAGTGCGTTTGCACTAATGTGGGTGGTACCGCGGGAAGATACATATATCCTCTCGTCCCTTTTTATAGGGATGAGAGGTTTTTTATTTGGGAAAAATTAAGTAGCAAAGAAAGAGTAGGAGGAACAAATATGAGTTTCGATCATCAACAAGTTGAAAAGAAATGGCAACAGTATTGGGAAGAAAATAAAACATTTAAAACAAGTGAAGATAAGGGCAAGCGTAAATTCTACGCATTAGATATGTTTCCGTACCCATCTGGTGCAGGCTTACACGTAGGTCACCCTGAGGGATATACTGCAACTGATATCCTTTCTCGAATGAAAAGAATGCAAGGTTATAATGTCCTACATCCAATAGGATGGGACGCTTTTGGACTTCCTGCAGAGCAATACGCCATTGATACAGGTAATGACCCAGCAGAATTTACTGCGTTAAATATTGCAACATTTAAGCGTCAAATTAAAGCTTTAGGTTTCTCCTATGATTGGGATCGAGAAATCAATACAACGGATCCAGGCTATTATAAGTGGACACAATGGATATTCCTTCAGCTTTATAAAAAGGGTTTAGCTTACATTGATGAAGTAGCTGTAAACTGGTGTCCTGCTTTAGGTACAGTATTAGCGAACGAAGAAGTAATCGATGGTAAAAGTGAACGCGGTGGCCACCCCGTTGAGCGTCGTCCAATGAAGCAATGGATGTTAAAAATTACAGCCTATGCAGAGCGTCTAATTGAAGACCTTGAAGATTTGGATTGGCCAGAAAGTTTGAAAGACATGCAACGTAATTGGATTGGACGTTCTGAAGGGGCGGAAGTAACTTTTAATATCGAAAGTCATGATGAAAGCTTTACAGTATTCACAACTCGTCCTGATACTTTATTTGGGGCCACTTATGCAGTGCTAGCTCCTGAACATCCGTTTGTTAAAAAAATTACTACAGAAGCTCAACAAGAGGCTGTTGCAGCCTACCTTGATCAGATTAAAACCAAAAGTGACCTTGAAAGAACTGACTTAGCAAAAGATAAGACAGGTGTTTTCACAGGAGCTTATGCGATAAATCCTACTAACGGTGAAAAAATGCCAATCTGGATTGCCGATTATGTATTAATGAGCTACGGTACAGGCGCAATTATGGCTGTTCCAGCACATGATGAGCGCGATTACGAGTTTGCTAAGAAATTTGAATTAGCTATTAAAGCCGTTGTTGCTGGTGGGGATATTGAAAAAGAAGCCTACACAGGTGATGGAGAACATATTAATTCTGAATTCTTAAATGGTTTAAATAAAGAAGATGCCATTTCTCAAATGATTTCATGGTTAGAGGAAAAAGAGATTGGCACGAAAAAGATTACGTACCGTCTTCGTGATTGGTTATTTAGTCGTCAACGTTACTGGGGTGAGCCAATTCCAATTATCCATTGGGAAGATGGCACAATGACTGCTGTTCCTGATGAGGAGCTACCTTTAGTACTACCAATAACAAAAGAAATTAAGCCATCTGGAACTGGTGAATCACCATTAGCAAATATTTCAGATTGGTTAAATGTCGTGGATCCAGTTACAGGTAAAAAGGGTCGCCGTGAAACGAATACTATGCCACAGTGGGCAGGTAGTTCTTGGTATTATATCCGGTATATTGACCCGCAAAATACCGAAGTGATTGCGGATCCTGAAAAATTAAAAGAATGGCTTCCAGTTGATATTTATATCGGTGGAGCAGAGCATGCGGTTCTTCACTTACTATATGCTCGTTTCTGGCATAAAGTTTTATATGATATCGGGATTGTCTCTACAAAAGAGCCATTCCAAAAGCTTTTCAACCAAGGGATGATCCTAGGTGAAGGTAATGAAAAAATGAGTAAATCAAAAGGGAATGTTGTAAATCCTGATGATATCGTAGAGAGCCATGGAGCAGATACACTTCGTCTTTACGAAATGTTTATGGGACCACTTGAGGCTTCCATTGCTTGGTCAACTACTGGATTAGACGGATCAAGACGATTCTTAGATCGTATTTGGCGTTTATTTGTAGAGGAAAATGGACAATTAAATCCCAAAATTCAAGATGGTGAAGAAGCTTCAAATTTAGAAAAAGTCTACCATCAAACAGTGAAAAAAGTAACTGAGGATTACGAGGGAATTCGTTTCAATACTGCGATTTCGCAATTAATGGTCTTCATTAATGAGTCATACAAAGCAACTGTTCTGCCTAAAGAATATATGGAAGGCTTTGTGAAGTTAATTTCACCAATTGCTCCCCATCTAGCTGAAGAGCTTTGGGAAAAGTTAGGCCATGAAGGAACCGTTTCCTATGAAGCTTGGCCAGCCTTTAATGAAGCAAAACTTGTCGATGATGAAGTTGAAATTGTAGTACAAGTAAACGGCAAGGTAAAAGCCAAATTAATGGTTGCTAACGACGCAACTAAAGAAGCATTAGAACAAATTGCTATGGAAGAAATAAAGGATCAAATTGAAGGGAAAACCGTTCGTAAAGTGATCGCTGTTCCTGGAAAATTGGTTAACATTGTGGCAAACTAATAAAAAGGTAAAGGGCTGGCTCAATGAGTTCAGACCCTTTTTTTAGAAAAGGAAGTGTCCGAAATGGAAGATATTGAAATCATTACACCGGAAGAATTGAATAAGAAGCTTGAAGCGGGTGAAAAGCTAGAGCTTATTGACGTTAGAGAAGATGAAGAAGTAGCGCAGGGGATGATTCCAGGTGCGAAGCATATTCGTATGGGCACAATTCCAGAAAATCTCCACCAATTTGATAAGGATACAGAATACATCTTTATTTGCCGCTCAGGTGGACGTAGTCATAATGTGTGCTATTACTTACAGGACAAAGGGTTTAAAGTTCGCAACATGATTGGCGGAATGTTGGAATGGACTGGGGAAAAGCAGTTCTAAAGATATACTTTGTATAAATTAAGGAAAAAACTATCCAAACCGATTCTAAACTGGATCGGTTTTTTCATTTTCTCAATGAAATCCTCGACAAAATCAAGTAAACTAATAATGCAATTATTAATTAAGGAGGCAATCTGCCTTGACTTTAGGTCCACGAATATTAAAAACGGGAATAGCCGTTGCACTCGCTCTATTTATTTGTACCATCTTTGAATTAGAGCCTGCAGTATTTGCAGGGGTGGCAGCGATATTTACGATACAGCCCTCCATTTATCGCTCATGGAAACAGGTTCTTGATCAATTGAAAACCAATACACTTGGGGCAGCTATTGCTCTATTCACAATCCATTTTATTGGGAGAGACCCATTAATAATTGGGCTAGTAATGATTATTGTCATCATGATCTGTATGAGAATGAAAATGGAAAACGCGATTTCTTTGACTTTAGTTACAGTACTAGCGATTATGGGAGCTCCTGAACAGGAAGATTTCCTTTTTACAGCCAATCGGTTTGGAATCATTTTAGTGGGGATGGCATCAGCCTTTCTAGTGAATCTGTTCATTTTACCTCCAAAATACAAGCATATATATCGAGAGAGGATTCATAACGTTTTTCAAAATTTGTCCCTTCTTATGCGAACAGCCATATCAAATGAGATGAAGGAGAAATCCTTCCAAGAGGAGGCAGAAAAGTTAAAAGAAGACATTAAGAAGCTAGAAGAAATCTTTAAGATTTTAGATGAAGAACGGGAGAATATGTATAAATTAAACCCTCAGGACATCCGAGAACTCGTTGTATTTAAGCAAATGCTAAAAACAACACAGCACGGCTCAGAGGTATTGCATGTGATTGAAGAACATTATTTTCAAAGCGCAAAGGATGATTTAGAGAACGAGCTGTTCGATAAACAGCTAGAGGCGCTTATCAAATACCATGAACTCATCCTCCTAAAATATGACCAAAAGCTTAAAAATGAAGATGTACTCACCGAAAATATCATTAGTGAATGTGGAGTATTTTTAGAAAATATTATTGATCTATACCGTGAGGACAGAGGACAGAAGCTAAGATTAGTGGTCATAGGGTCATCCATTTTCGAATATGCCTTTCAGTTAAAACGATTAGATCAATTAATTGAACAACATTTAAAGAAGATTGCAAAAAGCGGGTAAGCTAGGAACTATAGGCTTATCCCTTTTTATGCGTAAATTAATTTTCAAATAATATGAATCTTCTATTATAAATAATTCTGAAAATGGTCATACTAGGTACAAAAAGGTGAGAGGAAGAGGCGCTTTGATCCAAGTCAAAGTTTTTGACCATGAGCATGAAAAAGATTTAGAAAAGGATATGAATCTTTTTCTGAAAAAAATCGATGAAACGAAACTAGTTGATATAAAGTATAATGTCGCAGCGATTCAAGAAGAAGAGGATGAACAAATCTATTGTTTTTCGGCAATGGTTATCTATCGTAAATAAAAAGGGCTTTAGAAGCCCTTTTTATTATTTTGCTGCATTCATCCCTGCCAATCGACCAGTGACAAGAGCAGAGGTAATATTATAGCCACCTGTATATCCGTGAATATCAAGTATTTCACCGCAGAAGTACAAACCTTCCATCAATTTGGACCCCAATGTTTTCGGATCAATTTCTTTAACTGATACTCCACCGCCAGTTACGAAAGCTTTTTCTATTGGCAATGTTCCATTTACTTGAAAGGTGAAGCCCTTACAGCTTTTAGCCAATGAACGGATTTTTTCATGAGAAAGACTTGCTCCCTGAACGGTAGAATCAATTCCATTTATATCGAACAAAAACGTTAAGTAGCGTTCAGGTAAAAAGCCCTTCAAGCTATTTTTTATTGCTTTTTTGGCATCTTCCTTTAATAACCTATGTATCTCTTGGAAAATAGCTTCCTCTGACCAATCAGGAAATACATCGAGGCTCATGGTAACTTCTTTTAAATCCCACTTCTTCATTGCTTTCACAACAAATTGACTACAGCGAAGTACAGCCGGACCACTGACACCGAAATGAGTAAAAATCATATCCATCCGATGGGTAATTAGTGGTTTACCTTTTGGATTTAATACACTTAGTGCCACACTTTGCAGGGAAAGCCCTTGCAATGTTTTTTCTTTAATAAATGACTCATTAGAGGTTACAGGTACCTCTGTTGGAAATAAATCCGTTATCGTATGCCCTGCTTTTTTAGCCCAAGCATAACCATCTCCAGTTGACCCCGTATGAGGAACTGATTTTCCACCGACTGCAAGAACAACGGAATTGGCAAAAAAACGTTCCCCATTTCTTAAGAGAACCGATTGAACACGACCATTTTCATAATCAATTGTAGCTACTGGCGTGTTCGTTTTAATTTGAACTTTCAACTCAGAAAGCCTAGATAATAACGCATCCACAACCGATTGTGCTTTATCCGTCACTGGAAACATTCGACCATGATCTTCTTCTTTTAATTGAATACCAAGACCCTCAAAAAAACGGATAATATCTTCATTACTAAATAACGAAAATGCGCTATATAAAAATCGGCCATTACCTGGGATGTGTTTAATAATTTCCTCAATAGGTAGACGATTTGTGACGTTACAACGACCACCACCAGAAATCGCAAGCTTCCGACCTAGCTTATCACCTTTATCAATTAATAGAACCTTTGAACCTTTTTCACCAGCAGCAATCGCTGCCATCAATCCCGATGGGCCGCCACCAATGACAATTACATCAAAATCCATTTCTTCACCAACTTTATCCATTCTTATTTAGAAAGGTTATTTACGAAAAGATTATTGTTTTTTGAACGAAGTCTAAACCCGTATTAATTTAGGCTTCGGGGCATCTTTTCTCCTATTATTCAAGTTATTATGAGCTATACCTTTATATGGTTTGTTAATTTATGAAGTGATAGCAACCAAGTTTACGAAAAGAGCCTCTAGTTATTATAACGATTTATGACAAACAATAAAAGAACACGGAAAAAAGTAGCACAAGACATAAAGAAAAGGTAAACTACTAATAGTGTTAAAAAGTAGCCTTTAAGTAAGAAGGGATTATATGTCATCAAAGCTTTTAAGAGGAACGTTTATTTTATCTTTAGGGACTCTCATATCCAAGGTACTTGGATTATTTTACGTTATCCCGTTTTACGATATAGTTGGGGCAAAGGGGACAGCACTTTATCAATACAGCTATGTACCTTATACCATTTTTATTAGTATTGCTACAGCGGGGGTCCCACTTGCGGTATCTAAGTTTATTTCTAAATACAATGCTTTAGAGGAATACGCTGTGGGGCGAAGATTATTTAAATCGGGCTTGCTCATCATGATGATGAGTGGGATCGTGGCATTCCTTGTCTTATATTTATCCGCTCCTATGATTGCTAAAATGAGTTTAGCAGGTGAGGTAGATTCAGGGGTAAGTGTAAATGATGTTACAGCCGTAACACGTGCCGTCAGTTTCGCATTAATTGTTGTTCCGTTTATGAGTATGATTAGGGGATTCTTTCAAGGCCATCAATCCATGGGGCCATCCGCAGTTTCACAAGTTATCGAACAAATTGCACGGATTGCTTTTTTATTAGTGGGGGCCTTTATTGTTTTAAAAGTAATGAAGGGAAGTTTAGTTTCAGCAGTAAGTATAGCGACCTTTGCAGCATTCATTGGAGCTATAGGTGGGCTAGCGGTACTTATCTGGTACTGGTATAAAAGAAAACCTCATCTTGATGAATTACTCCAATATGACAAAGGAACTGTACAGATTTCCTTGAAGGATATGTATAAGGAAATTCTAATTTATGCCGCTCCATTTGTGTTTGTAGGAATAGCGAATCCGTTATTTCAATTAATCGATCAATTTACCTTTGAAATGGCAATGAAATCAATCGGAATGGAAGAAATAGCAACGGATGCCTTTTCCATTTTGAATTTTCAATCACATAAGCTAGTAATTATCCCAGTTTCACTTGCAACAGCATTCTCGTTAACTCTTGTTCCAAGTGTAACAGCTTCATTTGTAGAAAATAACGTAAAAAATTTAAACCATCAACTAAATCAAACCTTTCAAGTATTATTGTTTTTAACATTACCGGCGGTTTTAGGGTTATCGCTATTAGCGGAACCGTTTTATACGGTCTTTTATGAGCATGTACCTCTTGGAACAGAAGTTTTAAGAACGTATGCACCGGTAGCGATTCTATTTGCTTTATTTTCAGTTACAGCTGCTATTTTACAAGGAATTAATGAACAGAAGTTTACGATATTAAGCTTGCTTGTTGGACTTCTAATCAAGTTGAGTTTAAATATTCCTTTAATTAAATTGATGGAAACCCAAGGGGCTATTGTGGCAACTGCCCTTGGATATTTAACAGCCATATTAATTAATTTATATGTGATTCGCAAGTTTGCTGGTTATCCATTTCGGTTTGTCTGGAGAAGAAGTTTACTAATTATTATCTTCTCCATAGCAATGATTCTTGCAGCGTCAATTTCTTATTGGCTGTTAACATTATTCCTATCACCAGAATCTAAATTCCAAGCCATTATCATCATCGGTGTTTGTGCCCTAGTTGGTGCTGTTATTTATGCATATCTTGGATTCAAGTCGAACCTAGTTTACTTTTTATTCGGGGACAAAGCGAATCGGGTTAAAGAGAAATTGAGATTACGTATTTAAAATGGGTGACTCTAATAGCGAGTCACCCATTGTTTCAATTAGTAGATTGTTTAATACTCATCTCTAATATTAAGACGTCTTTCAATTCTGGCAACTCGTCTTTCTAATTGGTCCAAACGTTGATCTAAGCGTTGGACCTCTCTTTCTAAACGATCTAAGCGTCGATCTGTTTGACCGCCTCCGCCACCAGGGAATCCTCCTCCGCCGTGGTATCCTCCACCAGGAAATTGACGTGGGTCTTGTTGCGTTGGTAATTCCTGATTAGGGATAAAATAACCTTGATTATGTGGGTGGTAATACATTGCATTCGCTCCTCTTTATATAATGAATTAGCTGACTAACGATAACAGTCTATGTTGTAGTAATAAATATGTATGGGCCTTTGCCTAAAAACAAGAAAACCTATTTGGAGGATAACAATGAGAATTGATAAAATGCTAGCCAATCTTGGCTATGGAAGTCGAAAAGAAGTAAAAGGTCTTTTAAAAAAAG
This sequence comes from Pseudoneobacillus rhizosphaerae, assembly GCF_917563885.1. Classification (GTDB taxonomy): domain Bacteria; phylum Bacillota; class Bacilli; order Bacillales; family Cytobacillaceae; genus Pseudoneobacillus; species Pseudoneobacillus rhizosphaerae. The sequence goes on along the minus strand of NZ_CAKJTG010000014.1, from coordinate 56,440 downwards.
GTGCTGTTAAAATAAATGGAAAATTGGTGAAGGATGCAAAGGAGCATATTGATCCAAACGAAGATGTTGTGACCATTAACGGGCAAGAAGTAGTTTATAAGGAATTCATCTATTTAATGATGAATAAGCCTGGAGGGGTCATATCTGCAACCGAGGATAATCGGGATGAGACTGTGATTGACTTGTTAGAAATGGAGGATCAAGTTTATGAACCCTTTCCAGTTGGGCGATTAGATAAGGACACAGAGGGCCTGCTGTTAATCACCAATGATGGACAGCTTTCACACCGTTTACTCTCACCCAAAAAGCATGTTCCGAAAACATATTTTGCCGTCATTGAAGGAGAAGTAACGGAAGAGGATATCCATGCCTTTCGTAAAGGTGTTACTTTAGATGATGGCTATGAAACGAAGCCGGGAGAATTAGTGATATTAAAATCTGGAATCATGTCGGATATTGAACTAACGATAACAGAAGGTAAATTTCATCAAGTTAAAAGAATGTTCCAAGCAGTCGGGAAACGTGTAGTCTATTTAAAACGGATTTCTATGGGATCATTAAAACTGGATGAAACATTGGAACTCGGGGAATATCGTGAGTTGACGGTTGAAGAGCTTGAGGAATTAATGAATTATCAACCATAAAAAAGAAATCGCCATCAAGGCGATTCCTTTTTTTTATTAAGACGATATTTTTACCTTTTTCTCAGTTGTTGTCCACATACCTCGACTTGGGCTTTCAACTAAATCATTGTAGGCCAAGACGTTTAAATCTCGTTGAATGGTGCGAGGAGTAATAGCAAATTCCTCTACAAGCTCCTGTGTGGTTACAAGCCCTTTATTATTGATAAACATGTAGATGGATTTGATGCGGTTTAACATTCGGTTAGTTGAAGGCTTCAAAAAAACACTCCCTATCCTTTATTAAAACCATTGGCAAATTCCTTCGACCGGATTTTCAACAAATATGTAGTTTTCTTTTTTCCAGACAACCCCTTTACCAGTTTTACTTAATAAGAAGTTATACCTTATCTACTATTGTACCCACATTGTCAGAACATTTCCACTAAACCATCGAAATTTAATAATTTTTTAACATTAATAAACTATTTTTCTCCTCCCTTCATCAGTCTTGTAGTTATACATATGGCAGTGGACAAGGGGGATATGATGATTTGTGTGAATTTTTAGAAAAATAATCAATAAAAATGTTCCAATATCAACAATTATGTTTAAACCACCTTAGTAATTAGAAGTCAAAAATCAGAGCGCTTGCACTAATCTATATAAAAATGGGAAAATGATTAATATGATATAAAATATTGGAGGATTTCACACGATGATAAATTGGATGGATGAAGTCGAAAAACGTAAAGAGGAGCTTATTAAAGATACTCAGCAGCTCTTACATATTAAAAGTCTTTTAGATGAGGAAAATGCGACAGAGGATGCTCCGCTTGGTGAAGGAGTAAAGGAAGCATTACAATTTATGCTTCGAATTGGGGAAAAAGATGGCTTTGCTAGTAAGAATGTCGGAAATCTTGCTGGTCATTTAGAATTCGGACAAGGTGATGATTTAGTAGGGATTCTATGTCATGTTGATGTTGTACCAGAGGGTGATGGGTGGACTAGCGACCCATTTGGAGCAGATATTCGCGACGGTAAAATTTATGCCCGCGGTGCGTTAGATGACAAAGGTCCGACAATGGCTGCCTACTATGCAATGAAAATCGTTAAGGAGCTTGACTTGCCACTTTCAAAACGTGTGCGCATGATTATCGGTACAGATGAGGAAAGTAATTGGCGATGTGTTGAACATTATTTTGAACATGAAGAAATGCCCACAATGGGATTTGCGCCGGATGCAGATTTTCCAATTATCTTTGCGGAAAAAGGAATTTCTGATTTTGATATAGTCATGAAAATTGAAAGTAATACACGAGTAAAATCGCCAGTTCAAGTTTTGAACTTCCAATCTGGCAGAAGGTACAATATGGTTCCTGATTTTGCAAAATCATCGCTACTACTTAAAGAGGAACAAACGAAAATAGTTCAAAATTTTGATAGTTATTTAAATGAAAACCAGCTAAAAGGGAAGTACTACGTCGAAAATGGCGTGTTCTTTTTAGAAGTAGAAGGGGTTTCCGCACATGGAATGGAGCCGAATAATGGTAAGAATGCTGGACTCCATTTAGCAGCCTTCTTAGCAAAACAAGAACTAGACGAGGAATCCAAATCTTATTTTGAATTTGTATCTGAATATCTATTTAATGATTCAAGAGGAATTCGTTTAGGAGTCAATTACCGGGATGATATTACAGGAGATTTAACCATTAATATCGGAAAACTTTCCTATAATCTTGAAGAAGGAGGGAGGATTGGTGCAAATCTTCGTTATCCAGTTACAAATGACATGACGAAGACAAAGGAGAAGCTTGAAAAGGTACTAGATGAAAAAGGATTTAGAATAGAAAATTTCTCCGATTCCAAACCACACCATGTTGATGAAAATGATGTCCTCATTCAAACTTTGAAGAAGGTGTATGAAGAACAAACTGGTGAAAAAGCGGAGCTAATTTCTATTGGAGGAGGCACATATGCCCGCTCTCTCAAATCAGGTGTAGCTTTTGGACCTCTATTTCCAGGAAGAGAGGACATTGCCCATCAAAAGGATGAGTATATATTTATTGAGGACTTGTTAAAAGCAACCGCTATTTATGCACAGGCTATTTATGAATTAGCGAAGGAATAATATTAAAAAGTTGGGTAGGCTGTCTTAAAGACAGCCTATCTAACTTTTATTCAAAAATAATGTTTGTCCCACGCATCACGAGCAATACAATATCTTATTTAAGCTTTGAAAAATAGGCAAACTAAAAAGAATTTATAAAAATAAATAAGGTGGGAAACTTATGTCAGAAAACACTCATTACTTTTTAGCCGTAAAGTTACCTGATCCAATTAATCGGTCACTATTTGAAGCAACGGAAGAATTTCAAAAAGATTTCCATTTTAAAAGGTGGGTTCATAAAGAGGACTATCATATTACTCTTGCATTTTTAGGCTATGCCAACGAGAGTCAACTTAAGGATGTAAGGGAGCTGATTCCGCAATATATAAAAACGGAAAAATCGATTCCTTTAACTATTTCCCAAATCGGTACTTTCGGAATGAAGAGTGCTCCAAGAATTTTCTGGACTGGGCTAAATGACAGCCAAGAGCTTCAAGTGCTCCGAAACCAAGTATACAATGCTTGCACGAAAGCGGGCTTTCAGTTAGAGAAACGTGCCTTTCATCCACACATTACATTGGCAAGAAAGTGGTCTAGAGAGGAAGAGTTCGATCAAAACGAATTGGTTGTAAAAAATATATTTGAGCAACAACCACTCACTTTTTTAGCAACTGAAGTCGTTTTATACAAAACCAATCTTTTACAAACACCAAAATATGAAAATTTGATTACCTTTTCACTACAATCTTAATAAATTATATATACATAGTAGCTAGAGAGAAAGACGATGAGGGGAATAGAGAACATAAAGATGACAAAACTATATTTTATTGTGAACCCTAAAGCAGGAAATGGAAAGGCAAAGTTGATTTGGTCTTCAGTTGAAAAACAGTTAGCACAACAGGAAATCAATTATGAGAGATATTTTACAGAACGAAGCGGACATGGAAAGATAATAGCAAAACAAATTATGGAAAGCAATGATAAAAACAAGGTGACTATCATCATTGTTGGTGGAGATGGAACAATTAACGAGGTGATAAATGGAATCGGAAACCATTCTTCAAAGGCTCGAATAGGAGTAATACCAGGTGGTTCTGGCAATGATTTTACGAGAGGATATGGGATACCTAGGAATCCAGAAATGGCCCTTGCCTTTTTACTATCTGAAGTGAACAATGTTTCACCTACTTTTGATTTGGGTAAAATCGATTTAGAAGGCGACCGAGAGCATTTTTTTATCAATAGTACAGGTGCTGGCTTCGACGCATTAATTTCATATGAAGCAAACCAGTCAAAATGGAAAGGTTTAATGAACCGCTTTTCCCTGGGACAATTAGTTTATGTCATTATTTTACTCAAACATTTATTTTCCTATAAATGCACAACTATAGAGCTAACAATAGATGGAAAAAAATATACTTTTCCTGATACTTGGTTTGTTACCGTTTCTAATCAACCGTTTTATGGTGGAGGTATGAAGATTTCTCCACATGCTACTACAAAAGATGGAAAGCTTAATATAACAATTGTCCATCAATTATCAAGACTTAAGCTATTATTAGTATTTTTAAGCGTGTTTTGGGGTAAGCATTTGATGTTTAAAGAAGTAAACACCTTTTTAGCCCAGAAAATATCTATTTACTCCACAGAGCCTATCTATGTCCATTCAGATGGTGAACATATTGGTTTAACTCCACTACAAGTCACTGTACATCACGAACCTATTTCAATTTTGACACGCGGGGGCTAAACGGAAATATTGCAAGAAAAGGAGTGAACTATAGTGATTTCTATTAAGCGGGATTTTTATGCTTACCTAGATGAAATGAGTGTAATCACGATTCTTCTTCCTTTTTCCTATCATGAGGGGCTCTCTAGTTTGTTTTTTATTATGATTGGAGATCAAAATAAACCGCTCTTCATAAAAGAAAAAATGGTTCTTGAAGAGTCGATAAAGTATATTTGTGTACTACCACATACAGTAGATTTTGGTCAAACCTATTGGATAATAGACGAACATCATAATCAAACTGACTTACAAATCGGTGCCGTTATAAGAACCTCAGAGTTTGATACGCTTTTCTTTTATAATGGACAGGATTTAGGGGTGACATATCAACCGCATTATTCGATGGTAAAACTTTGGGCACCAACGGCAACTGGTGTAAAGTTGAAGCTAACCTCACCAAATGGACAGCAAGAAATCATTGAGATGCTTCGAGAAGAAAAAGGTATCTGGAAGGTGACAGAGGATAAAGATTTGGAAGGCTACAAGTATACATTTCTAGTTTGTGTAAATTTAAGATGGAGAGAGGCTGTTGACCCTTATGCAGTAGCAGTGACTGCAAATGGGGCCGAGGGGGTGATTGTTAATCTGGAGAAAACAAGGACACCTAAACCGGTCCTCCCCCCTTTTGAACATCCAGTTGACGCCATCATTTATGAAACTCATATTCGTGATTTAACGATTCATCCTAAAAGTGGTGTCAAACATAAAGGGAAGTATATCGGTGCTTGCGAATTAAAAACCTTTAGTGACGAAACTGGTAAAACTGGATTAGATTATTTAAAGGAATTAGGCATTACACATATTGAATTTCTTCCTGTAAATGACTTTGAAGGTGTAAATGAACTAGGAGATTACAGCGATTATAATTGGGGATACAATCCACTTCACTTTAATGCACCAGAAGGGAGCTACGCTACTAATCCTTCAGACCCCTACTCTCGAATAATGGAATTAAAGCAGCTCATTCATTCAGTCCAACAACAGGGAATACGTGTCATATTGGATGTTGTATATAATCACGTTTACAATCGTGAAGCTTCCTCTTTTGAAAAAATAGTACCGGGATATTATTTTAGACATGATGAATTCGGAATGCCTTCAAACGGAACAGGAGTTGGGAATGATATTGCCTCAGAGCGTTTAATGGTTAGAAAATTCATCCTTGATTCGGTACATTTCTGGACTCAAGAGTACGATATCGATGGATTACGCTTTGATTTAATGGGGATTTTAGATGTCGAAACGATGAATTCAATTCGGAAACTAACTGATCAAATTGACCCAACCTTTTTACTCATCGGTGAAGGGTGGGAATTAAATACTCCTCTATTAGCAGAGAAAAAAGCGACGATAAAAAATCAAGCTCAGCTACCTAGAATTGCTCAATTTAACGACCAGTTTCGTGATGTTATTAAAGGAAGCACCTTTAGTCTAAGTGTTAAAGGGTATGCAATGGGTGGTAATGGGAATTTAGCCCAAACAAAAATGGTTATAGCTGGTAGTATTTCTTTAAATGAAAAAGAGAAAGGCATTTTTCTTGAACCAGGTCAATCTGTTAATTATCTGGAATCGCATGATAACCATACAATGTGGGATAAATTTAATAAGATTGTCAATGGCGATAGTGAAGAAGTTCTTCGAAAGTACCATCGTTTAGCAACGACGATTTTATTACTGTCGCAAGGTATCCCCTTTTTGCATAGTGGCCAGGAATTTTTTCGAACAAAAAGTGGAATAGGAAATAGTTACAATTCTCCAGATGGAATCAATCAATTAGATTGGGAACGTAAACAAAAATTTATCCAAGATGTAGAGTTTATTAAAGGGGTTATTGAGCTTAGAAAGTCACACCAAGCGTTTCGCTTAAGAACGACAAGTCAAATTCGTTCCCATTTGGAATGGTTACCCCTTAAGGAGCCTCTTTTAGGTTATCGGTTAAAAGGAGTAAAGGGTTATGGTGAATGGTCGGAAATAATTGTTATTTTCAATCCGTTAAATAGCTGTGAAACGGTTCAGTTAGCTCCTGATGGTCTATGGCAAATGCTCTTAAATCACGAAAAAGTGGGACGCACAGCATTTAAACAGCTTGAAAAAAATTCTATTACAATTGAACCAATAAGTGCAATTGTAATAGGAAAATTGAGATGAATCAGTCACTTCTTCTTTTTAGGTCTTGACGAAAAATGTCAATTAGAGATAAAATCTATAGGATGGCTATTGTCGAAAATTGTATCAATAGCTGTCTTTTTGTTTTTTATGCCTCAACAAAATTGTAAATTGCACACATTGAAGGTGAACCATCTTGGATTATTTACTGGGGACAGAGTGGGAAATTGTTCCTGCTGGCGGCGCAACTGGTGAAGCATTTTTTGCTCAATTTGAAGAGCAAAAGCTGTTTCTAAAACGTAACTCTTCACCATTTTTAGCTGTTCTATCAGCAGAAGGAATTGTCCCAAAACTTGTTTGGACGAAAAGATTAGAAAATGGTGACGTCATTTCTGCGCAGCAGTGGATGGACGGAAGAGAATTAAAACCGTCTGAAATGAATGCGGATCAGGTGGCGAAGCTTCTGAAAAAAATCCATCGTTCCAAGCCGTTACTTGGGATGCTGAGGCGTCTTGGTAAATCACCTTTACAACCAGAAACCCTCCTTCGTACGATGGAAGAAGGGCTTGATATTGATTTATTAACGATTCCATCTGTAATTCGTTCTTTGGAATTTTTAAATAGTGAACTTGAAAATATCCCGTCTGAAGAAACTACTGTTTGTCATAGCGATGTAAATCATAATAATTGGCTTTTAACGGAGCAAAGTGAGCTCTATTTAATTGATTGGGACGAAGCTATGATAGCTGATCCTGCCATTGATTTAGGTCAACTATTGTACTGGTATATCCCTAAAGAAGACTGGGTAAATTGGCTTGATTTATATGGGATTAAGTTAACTGAGCATTTAAAACTTCGGATGCGTTGGTATGTTTATGCGCAAACTTTAAATTCGATTCAATGGTATAAAAGCAAAAACCGTTTTGATGAGATGAATAAATGGATTAACTACTTAGACGTTATTTTCTAAGAGAACTGATCAATGTCATTGACCCAATTAGCCAACTGTTCTTGATTAGTGGTTATATGATCATCTAGGTTGCCAGTATTTACTCCATCTTGACTATAGGTGTAAATTTCTTGAAGAACATTTTTTACATTATCATGTATCTCGTTATTAACCATTAAGGACTTAATCAATCTTTCAAGCTGCTCGCATTCGGCAACAGACCCGCAGCAATCGGTTTGATGATTGTTTAAAATATCCTTTAGTAGGTTTACTTGATCGTTGTAATTTAAGGGCATGATTATTGTCACCTTTCTGCAAAAAAGAATTCACACTTAGGTTGTGAGTTCTTTTTCTTGTTTATACGGTAAAACGATAATAATAAATTGTATCCATTTTGCACTTGCAACATGTTTTTATGCATGATAGGATTTGACTCGAAAACGTTTGACAAGGAGTGTCTAAATGAGACAGAGAAATAAGCCTTGGGCTAAAGATAGAATGAACGAATACCCTCAATATTTAATTGCTAACCCTGAGCAACATAAAGGAAAATGGTTTGAGGTTTTTGAGAAAAATCAACCTCTTCATATAGAAATTGGGACTGGTAAAGGTCGTTTTATTACTGGAATGGCAAAAGCAAATCCAGATATTAATTATATTGGTATTGAACTTATAGAGAGCATCATTGTCTGTGCATTAGATAAATTAATCGAAGAAGAGCTACCTAATTTAAAGTTATTGAATGTGAATGCAGCTGAATTAGAAAAATATTTCGCTAAAGGCGATGTTGATCGAGTTTATTTGAACTTTTCTGATCCATGGCCAAAAGTACGCCATGAAAAAAGACGTTTAACCTTTGATAGTTTCTTACGTGTTTATGAAAATATTCTCGTAGATGAAGGGGAAATTCATTTTAAAACAGATAACCAAGGGCTGTTTGAATATTCGTTAACAAGCTTTTCGAAATATGGTCTATTATTAACATATGTAAGCTTGGATCTTCACCAAAGTGATTTTATAGGAAATATTATGACTGAGTATGAAGAGAAGTTTTCTAATAAAGGTAGTCGAATTTATCGTAGTGAAGTTAAATACCGTAAAAAATAAAATTTGTGAGGCCAATTCCACTTGTGGGGTTGGTCTTTTTTGTAAAAAATTCGAAATATTTTTTAAAAAATATTGAAAATGTTAAAATTAAAGTACGAAGGGGGAAGAATAGATGGATACACTTCAATTTGGACAGATAAGGTTAACCTGGCTTTCGGGTGGGGTTACGAATCTAGATGGGGGAGCAATGTTTGGAGTTGTTCCTAAACCCTTATGGGAAAGAAAATACGAATGTAATGAAAAAAATCAAATTGAACTTAGAACCGATCCAATCCTCATTCAATGGGATGGTAAAAACATTCTGATCGAATCAGGAATCGGGAAGGGGAAACTAACAGACAAACAAAAACGAAACTTTGGTGTTGTCGAGGAATCTCATTTAGAAGAGGATTTGCTAGCATTGGGATTAAAGCCAGAGGATATTGATATCGTATTAATGACACATCTCCATTTTGATCATGCATGTGGGCTTACAAAGCTTGTGAACGGGAAATATGTATCCGTTTTTCCAAAGGCAAGAATTATTGCTTCAAGTATTGAGTGGAACGAAATGAAAAATCCAAATATCCGTTCCATAAATACATACTGGAAAGAAAATTGGCAAGCGATTGAGACACAAGTTGAAACGTTCGAAAATGATTGGGAGCTTGGACCGATAAAGTTAATTCATACTGGTGGCCATAGTGATGGTCATTCCATTTTACTATTAGAAGACGGACAAGAAACAATCATTCACATGGCAGATTTAATGCCAACTCATGCTCATAAACCTGCACTTTGGGTGATGGCCTATGACGATTATCCGATGAATTCAATTAAAGCAAAGCAAGATTGGATTCCTTATGGGCTCAGCAAAAATGCCTGGTTTATTTTTTATCATGATGCGATTTATCGAGCGGTTAAGTGGGATGAACAGGGAACTATAACTGATAGCATTATTCGACACAAATAAAGGCTCTTTTCGTAAACTTTGTTGCTATTGCTACTAACATAAGCAACAAAACAAAAGACTAGCACACGAAAATTTTAAAAAGATACGAAAAGATGCCACGAAGCCATAAATAATACGGGTTTAAACTCGGTTCGAAAAGCAACAATCTTTGTGAAAACAGCCTAAATAAAAAAAGAAGGGGTATTTTCCCTTCTTTTAAATGGGGTAAACTTCCAATAATGTCCCTGTTTTAGCATCAGCAATAAATTCAAATTGCTCACGTTTACCACTAGTAGAAGGGTTTCTCGAGATTCCTCCCTTGTACACTTGGTAAGTTAAATTATTTTTATGAAAAGGTTCGACCTTCATATGAATCCATGAACCACTAATTGGACCTTGTTCTTTAAAGCGATTTTTGGCAACTTCAAGAACCTTTTCAGCAGAAATGAAGGACTGTGTAGAAATATATTTATTTGTGGCATATCCACTTATGGCACCAACAGCAACACCTAGGATAAAAGATTTCCAGCGCATACTTTGATTCCTCCTTAATGTAAGGAATTTGTTGTAATTATTATAGCCTACTGACAAGCCTGTTGCGAATCCACAACTGAAATTTTAATAAATGTATTGAAATTTTCAGTTTATAGTAGTTATATGTACAAAGTTTTTGTAAAATTAACTTATACATATGTTTCGAGTTACAAAAGAATACAAAAGGAGCCAAAAAAATGAATGAGCAAACGTTAGAGCTTTTTAAGACATTAACTGAATTACAGGGAGCACCAGGTAATGAACATCTTGTTCGTAAGTTTATGAAGGAACAATTAACACAGTACTCTGATGAGATCGTTCAAGATAAGATTGGAAGTATTTTTGGAGTGAAAAAAGGTGATGTAAACGGACCAACGATAATGGTGGCTGGACATATGGATGAAGTTGGTTTTATGGTTACAGGTATCACCGAAAATGGAATGATTCGCTTCCAAACGTTAGGCGGATGGTGGAGCCAGGTTTTATTAGCTCAAAGAGTACAGATTATGACTAATAGTGGACCAGTTGTAGGTGTTATTGGTTCCATCCCTCCACATCTTTTAGATGAAGCTAAACGTAGTAAACCAATGGAGATTTCAAATATGTTAATTGATATCGGTGCGGATGATCGTGAAGACGCTGAAAAAATTGGCATTCGCCCTGGTCAACAAATTGTCCCAATCTGTCCATTTACACCGATGGCAAACTCGAAGAAAATTTTAGCGAAGGCATGGGATAACCGTTATGGTTGTGGATTGGCAGTGGAGCTTTTAAAAGAAATAAAGGATGAAAAGCTGCCAAACCTATTATATTCTGGTGCAACCGTTCAAGAAGAAGTAGGCTTACGTGGAGCGCAAACAGCAGCGAATATGATTAATCCAGATATCTTCTTCGCTCTAGATGCTAGCCCTGCAAATGATATGTCTGGGGATAAGAAGGAATTTGGTCAATTAGGAAAAGGGACTTTACTTCGAATCTTAGACCGTTCAATGGTCACTCATCGCGGAATGAGGGAATTTGTTTTAGATACAGCAGAAACGCATAAAATTCCATATCAATATTTCATTTCTCAAGGTGGAACAGACGCTGGTCGGGTTCACACCTCCAACGAAGGAGTACCAAGTGCCGTTATTGGTATTTGTTCACGTTATATTCATACAGCAGCTTCCATCGTTCATGTAGACGACTACGCAGCTGCAAAGGAATTGCTAGTTAAGCTAGTAAAAGCATGTGATAAAACGACTGTAGAGAGTATTAAACAAAATAGTTAACAAAGCATAAAGGGCATAGAACAATCTATGCCTTTTATCTTGTTATTGGATAGATGTGCATATTCACTGAATACCAAAAATAAATTGGAGAGTAATTTATGAAAATAATTATTGGTTCAAACAATCCAGCGAAAATTGAAGCAGTCAAACATGCATTTAAGGGCAACTACGATTTTTTTTCTGTTAATGCATTTTCAGGTGTAAGTGAAATGCCATTTAGCGATGAGGAAACAATTAAAGGGGCGCTTAATCGGGCTGAAAGTGCTATAAAAATAGGGCATGGTGATATCGGCATTGGGCTTGAAGGGGGGGTTCAAGAAACCACTTATGGGCTGTTGCTATGTAATTGGGGCGCAATTGCTTCTAATGAGCATTCCTCTATCATAGCAGGAGGAGCCAGAATTCTTTTACCAGAAGAAATAGCGATACGTCTTCGGAATGGAGAAGAACTTGGGCCAGTAATGGATGATTACACGAATAAACAAAACATTCGTAAAAAGGAAGGAGCGGTTGGAATTTTCACAAATGGAAAAATTGATCGTGCCGAAATGTTTACCCACTTAACTAAATTGTTAGTAGGTCAATATGAATATCATCGCTCATTAATAAAGTGAAAAAATTCCGACTAATTCACTATGAAACTGGGTAAAATAGGCGAAAAGTCCATTTTAGGGTTGATTGTCCACTTATAAGCACGGTATCATAGAAATAGTGGATAATTTCCTTTAAGGGGGAAAATGGATGAGACTCGCGGTATTATTAATTTTATCAATATTTCTTTTATTAGGTTGCCAAGCATCCTTTGATGATCAAAAAGAAGAATCAATCAAGGCTGTCCAAAAACAAATGAATGAAAAACCAAAAGAAGCGAATAAAGAAGCACAAGATATTGACTTTTACCTGCCTTTTGGATATGAAATTGACGAGGAATCTCCAAATAATGTCATCTTAAAAAATGGCTCAAAGACATATATATTATTTTATAATCAATTTGAAAATGGGCAAAGTGATGTTGTATATAAATCAACTTTAAACCAACATGAAGAATTTGAAGTTGATCAAAAATGGGAAGATAAAGAAAACTTTGGCTTCTTTTTAGTAGAAAAACTAAATGATGACATAAACGAGTTAACTGTAGGAATTGGTGGGGTTAAATTGACTTCAGAAGTCAAAACGAGCAGTCTTGCAACCGAAGCAGCCCAAATGATGGAAATCGTCAATTCTGTATCGGTAAAATCAGATGAAAAATAAATTATTTTAAAAAGGATGCGAGTAAATATGAAGAAATTAGAATCAATCGAACAATTTGAAGAGCTTCGTGACAACGGTAGCCATGTCTTTCTTTTTTCAGCAGATTGGTGCCCAGATTGTCGAGTGATAGAGCCAGTTTTACCGGAGATTGAGGCTAAGTTCTCTGAGTATCAGTGGATATACGTCGACCGTGACCAATTTATCGATCTTTGTATTCAGCTTGATGTATTTGGTATTCCAAGTTTTATCGCCTATGAAAATGGTATAGAGTTAGGTCGTTTTGTTAGTAAGGATCGCAAAACGCAGGAAGAAATTGAACAATTTATCCAAGGCTTAAAATAAAAAAGACCTTCAACTCCTTCGTCTTTCTTTCAGACGAAGGTTTTTTCATGTAGAATGGTAAGAATAAAAGCGTAATAAAGGAGTCATAGTGATGAAAATGGATAGTATTAAAATGAAAAAGGAATTAGAAAATCGTTTAAAGGGGCCAAATCGGTCTTTCACATATAATCGTGAAAAAGATGAATTAAGGATTGTTAATGCTAGAACAGGTAAGGGAATAACTGTGGCAATTTCTGGTATCGTTGCAAAATGGCATCAACAAAAAGACCAAGCTATCGACGAAGTAGTTTATTACGTAGAAGAAGGTTTAAAAGTAATGGGAACTGAAAATAACTTGTCTGGAAATGACAAAAGAATATTTCCGGTTATTCGTTCAACTTCTTTTCCACTTGAAACGGGTGAGGGTGTTCCCTTAGTAACAGAAGAGCACACGGCAGAAACTCGAATCTATTATGCCCTTGATTTAGGTCAGTCATATCGGTTAATTGATGAAAAGATGCTTGAACAAGAGGGGATTCTTTCAAAGCATATAAAAGAAACAGCCTTGTTTAACATGAGATCATTATCTACAGAAGTAAAAAAAGATAGTGTAGCAGGGAATACTTTTTATTTCCTTTCTACAAATGATGGGTATGACGCAAGTAGAATTCTAAATGATTCCTTTTTAAAACATATGCAAAGTCAAATTAGCGGCAATATGGTATTAGCAGTTCCACATCAAGATGTATTAATTATCGCAGATATACAAAACAATACCGGGTATGATGTGTTAGCACAAATGGCAATGTCTTTCTTTGCAAGTGGAAAGGTTCCGATTACTGCATTATCCTTTGCTTATGAAAATGGCGATTTGGAACCAATGTTTATTTTGGGGAAAAATCGAAGAATGTAAGAAAAGCGGAAGCGCCCGTTTAGCGGCGTATGGACTGGAGCTCCCCTGACTGAGATAAAGGAAACACGAATCGCGTTGTTTGCGATTTGATGTTGACTTATCGTAGGGAAGGGGAGTGAAGTCCACTAGACGCTGGGCGCTGGAGCTGGACAATTCTCGAAGTCAAAAAAAGTTAAACTTTCTTACTTTGTAAAAAGATCATCTCATGGTGATCTTTTTTTCCTTTTTCTTAAAAATTCATGGTCATATTTAGCTAATTTTAATGTTTTTTGTCGAAATTACTAGAATAACTGTTAAAATAGGATGATAGAAGCAAAAGAGTAGAAAGAGTGATACCTTTGAGTTGGTTAAATAAGTTTTTAAAAATGTTTCAAGAAAAAGATGAAATCTATGACCATGAAAGGTCAATTGTGGAATATAACCAAGAAATTAAGAACGATAAAAAAGAACTAGAAACAAGGGTTACATATTATTATCCTAAGGGGCAAGAAACTACACCAATCTTATCAAATAAAGAGAACAAGCCAAAACAAACTAATCGAGTTCGACCAAAAAGAGAGCTAAGAAACCAGAATTCTGATAAGGAAGAAGTCTTGCCACTAAAACCTTTTGCTAATGAAAGAAGCGAACGAAAGAATGCAAGATTACATGAAAAAAAGATTAATCAACAAGAACAAATCCAGCCTGAAATGAAACTACAAGAGAAAATCATTCCTGTTAAATATGTGGAACAGCAAGACCAAAAAACTCAAAGTGAACCTAAAAAACTAGAGCAAAAGATAGAAACACGAACAAAAGTGACTAAGAAGAGCAGTAGACCATTCCGCCCAACGGAAATTCCGTCTCCTATTTATGGATTTTCAAAACGCCCACATCAGACTGAGGTAGTGGAGTTTGAATTAACAAGTGACGAAAAACTACTTGAAATCGAACAGAGGATTTTTTCAGTTAGTAACACAGAACAAGTGGCTACCATAAACCATGAAGAGCAGCCAGCTACCATCAAGCATGGAGAACAAGCGGCTACCATCAACCATGGAGAGCAACCGGCTACCATAAACCATGGAGAACAAGCGGCTACCATCAACCATGGAGAGCAACCGGCTACCATAAACCATGAAGAGCAGCCGGCTACCATAAACCATGAAGAGCAGCTGACTACCATCATCCATGGAGAACAAGTGTCTACCATTAATCATGAAGAGGAGCCGGCTACCATTTACCATGAAGAACTAGCAGCTACTCTTATCCATGAAGAAGATGCTTCATCAACTGAATACATGGAAGAAGTGTTCGAGGATAACGTAATCGAAATAGAAGAAAGTGATTACTTACAAGAAGAACTTAATGAGGATTTGGAAAAAGAATTAGACATAACATCTGAATCCGATGGTGAATTAGAAGAAAATCTTCCAATAGAAAATGAAATGGAATCGCGTAATGAAGATTTAGAAAAAAAACCAACTCAACGATCTCATCTCCCATTTAATGTTTTAATGCTTAATCAAGACAAACGTAAATGGGAACAAAAAAGAATCGAACGAGCGGTCCAACAGGAAATGCTTTCTCCAATTTCACAGGAAAAAGTCGTTAGTACGACTGAAATAGAGATTACCGAATCAAATCAATTATCAAACGGATATATCTTTCCTAATATGGAACTATTAAATCCACCGATGACACGTTTTGCTCAAGAGAATATCGATTGGATTGAAAATCAAGAGCATCTACTAAATGAAGCGTTAAAGAATTTTGGTGTAAGAGCCAATGTCGTTAATGTTACACAAGGTCCATCGGTTACTCGATTTGAAGTTCAACCGGAGCCAGGTGTAAAGGTAAATAAAATTACGAATCTATCAGATGATATTAAACTAAGTCTTGCGGCAAAGGATATACGAATTGAAGCTCCAATTCCGGGAAAGCACACTATCGGAATTGAAGTTCCTAACAAGAAGAGCCGCCCTGTGTTAATTTCTGAGATTATTAGAACTGAAAGCTTCCAAAAAAGTTCATCTCCGCTAACGGCTGTATTAGGGCTAGATATTTCAGGAGCTCCTGTTGTAACGGATTTAAAAAAGATGCCCCATGGACTGATTGCTGGAGCAACGGGGTCAGGAAAAAGTGTTTGTATCAATTCGATTCTAATTTCTTTACTTTACAAAGCAAGTCCACATGAGTTAAAACTATTATTAATTGATCCTAAAATGGTTGAGTTAGCCCCATATAATCATATTCCTCATTTGGTTAGTCCTGTCATCACCGATGTGAAGGCAGCGACTGCAGCACTAAAATGGGCAGTTGATGAAATGGAAAGACGATATGAGCTATTTGCACATACTGGAGTAAGGGATATTAATCGCTTTAATGAAATTGCAGAACAGCATAAGCGATATTCAGATAAGCTACCCTTTATTGTTATTATTATTGATGAGCTGGCAGATTTAATGATGATGTCACCTGCAGATGTCGAGGAGTCCATCTGTCGAATTGCACAGAAGGCAAGAGCCTGTGGAATTCATTTAATTATCGCTACACAGCGGCCTTCAGTTGATGTCATTACTGGATTAATAAAGGCAAATGTACCAACTAGAACTGCTTTTTCTGTTTCTTCTCAAATAGATTCTCGTACCATTATTGATATAAGTGGAGCAGAAAAGTTACTTGGAAGAGGAGATATGTTATTTTTAGAAAACGGATCCTCTAAACCAGTTCGTTTACAAGGAACATTTGTATCGGATGCAGAAATTGATTTGGTTGTTGAGCATGTTCGAAAACAGCAGGAGCCAGAGTACTTGTTCCAACAAGAGGAGCTTTTGAAAAGAGCTCAAGTCATTGAAGATGAGGATGAGCTTTTCTATGAAGCTTGTGAATTTGTCATTGAGCAAGGTGGAGCGTCAACATCTAGCGTCCAACGAAGATTTAAAATTGGCTACAATCGAGCGGCGCGATTAATTGATATGATGGAGCAGCAAGGATTTATCTCTGAACCAAAAGGAAGTAAACCGCGCGATGTCTTAATTACCGAAGAAGCGCTTGAACAAATCCAAGAAAACACTAGTAGTTCATTCATATAAATGATAGTATTCTTTATGTTCATCTTTACAATAATATAAGTATCAAATAAGTAAAAATTTCCGAGTTGCTATTAAACAATTTTAGCAACTAATAAATAGTGTTTGGAATTAAATGGTGTTATACTGTGTAAATATAATAGGGGTATATACAACGAGTTACCCTGCCTTTTTTAGAAAATAACAAATTTAGTCTAATATCATATACTGTTTTACGACAAGATGTTGGTTGGAGGTTCTTTATATGACTATTTACCATTTCGTAGGTATAAAGGGTTCTGGAATGAGTGCATTAGCACAAGTTCTTCATGATATGAAATATGAAGTACAGGGCTCCGATGTTGAGAAGCGTTTTTTTACTCAAGTTGCCCTCGAACAATCTGGAATAAAGATCCTTCCCTTTCAAAAGGAAAATATCCAGCCTGGAATGACAATCATTGCTGGAAATGCATACCCTGATTCTCATGAAGAAATTCAAGAAGCGATGAAGCTTGGTTTGCCAATTGTTCGATATCATCGTTTTCTTGGCGATTTTATGCAAAACTTCATAAGTGTTGCGGTAACAGGGGCTCACGGTAAAACCTCTACTACTGGACTTTTGGCTCATGTAATGGAAGGTGGAAAGCCTACTTCCTTTTTAATCGGAGATGGAACTGGGAAGGGCGAAGAAGCAGCTGAATATTTTGTATTTGAGGCTTGTGAATATCGACGCCATTTCCTTTCTTATTTTCCGGATTACGCCATCATGACAAATATTGATTTTGATCATCCAGATTATTTTGCAAATGTTGAAGATGTTTTTTCAGCCTTTCAAGAGATGGCATTACAGGTTAAAAAAGGGATTATTGCATGTGGGGATGATGAACAACTGCAAAAGGTTCAGGCGAAGGTTCCTGTTCTTTTTTATGGATTTGGCGAGGAAAATGATTTTCAAGCAAGAAATATTATAAAGTCTACAGAAGGAACGACTTTTGATGTTTTTGTCAGACATACATTTTTTGAGACATTTACCATTCCTACGTTTGGAAATCACAATATTTTAAACTCTTTAGCAGTTATTGCTATTTGTCATTATGAAAGTATAGATCCACAAATTGTTAAGGATCACCTTTTGACATTTCAAGGTGTTAAAAGAAGATTTACTGAAAAGCAAGTGGGCTCTCAAGTGATTATTGATGACTATGCCCATCATCCAACTGAAATTAAAGCAACAGTAGAAGCAGCTAGACAAAAATACCCTAATCGGGAAATTGTTGCCGTTTTTCAGCCACACACGTTTACTAGAACTCAAACGTTTTTAGATGATTTCGCAGAAAGTTTAAATCTCGCTGATCAAGTATATCTATGTGAAATTTTCGGATCAGCTCGAGAAAATCGCGGAAAGCTTTCGATTGAGGATTTGAAAAATAAAGTTACTGGAGCTGAAATTCTTAAAGAAGAAAATACCAGCGACTTAAAAAAACATGAAACTAGCGTTATTATTTTCATGGGGGCTGGAGATATTCAAAAGTTCCAAGAAGCCTATGAAAAGCAGCTTTAAAAAAAAACGGGATCTGACAATAATGTCAGACCCGTATTTTTTTACTTTAAATTTTCTGGATTTAATACTTCTAATTCAGGTAAAACAAATCGGCCATCTTTACGAATTAATACATCATCGAAGTAGATTTCTCCTCCACCATAATCAGGACGTTGGATATTGACCATATCCCAGTGGATATTAGGTGTATCCCCATTAGGTGCCACATCGTAGAAAACACCAGGCGTAAAATGGAAGCTTCCGTCAATCTTTTCATCAAACAGAATGTCCTGCATTGGGTGAAGGATATAAGGGTTCACTCCAATTGCAAATTCCCCAATATAACGTGCGCCTTCATCTGTGTCAAAAATCTTGTTAATTCTTTCAGAATCATTCGAAGATGCTTCTACAATTTTTCCATCCTTAAATGTAAGTTTTACATTTTCAAATGTAAAGCCTTGGTATGGCGACGGAGTATTATAGGTTATAACACCATTAACGGAATTTCGAACTGGTGCTGTATACACTTCTCCATCCGGGATATTAAGCTGGCCAGCACATTTAATTGCAGGGATATCTTTAATCGAAAATGTTAAATCAGTACCAGGTCCAGTAATATGAACCTTATCCGTACGATTCATTAATTCAACCAGGCTTTCCATCGCGTCGCCCATTTTGCCATAGTCTAAATTACATACATTGAAATAAAAATCTTCAAAGCCTTCCGTGCTCATCTTAGCTAGCTGAGCCATTGAAGAGGTTGGGTAGCGAAGAACAACCCATTTCGTTTTTGGAACGCGAATTTCACTATGGACCTTCCTGCCAATTGTACGACCAGAGATTTTCATTTTCTCATCTGGGACATCTGCCAGCTCATTTATATTATTGCCTGAACGTAGACCGATATAGGCGTCCATTTGGCTCATGACATTCGCTTCAAATTGAGCCATCATATTATACTGTTCTTCCTCGGCTCCAAATAAAAGCGCTCGGTCTACTTGATGATCCTTTAAAGAAACGAAAGGATAGCCACCAGCTGCGTATGCCTCTTTTACTAAAGCAGTCACAAGCTCGCGTTGTAATCCAAAGTTTTCAATTAATACCTTTTCTCCTTTTTGTAGACGAACAGAATAATTGATTAAGTTTTTAGCTAGCTTTTCAATACGAGTATCTTTCATTTTTTCCTCCATATGTATGCGAATTATGTGTACAGTTCTATTTTAACCTAAAAAGTATATAATTGTGGAATTGAATGCATGACTGATTTTCACTATACTGTTAAAATATACTAAGAGCTTATCATTTATAATGAAAAATAAAAAAAGAGGTGTACAGGCAGATGATTATTTCATTTAGTGTTGCAATTATTGCGATTGCATTCTTTATTTTGGTCATTTATTTAGTAAAAACATTAAAAGCAGTCCAAGGAACTTTAGAAGGTGTATCCAAAACGCTTTCCGGAATCGAAGACCAGTTAGAGGGAGTTACAAAAGAGACAACACTTCTCCTTCAAAAAACAAATACACTTGCTGACGATCTACAATCTAAATCCAATAGTTTAAATACAGTTGTTGATGCTGTTAAGGATGTTGGAACCACTATACAAAAATTAAATCATTCATTTAAAACTATTACCTCTAGCTTTGATCATCAAGTTGAACAAAACAAAGATAAAATTTCTCAAGTAGTTCAATGGAGTAATGTTTTCATCGATATAAAGGAAAAATGGAATTCCAAAAAACAAAAAAAAGAACAGGAATTAAATGAAGAAAAAAGAGATATAGAGCTACAAAGATTGCGTTCAAGATAAAATTTTAAGGAGGATAAAAAAATGAGTAACCTAGATCTGCGCTCGGAAGCACAGGAAGAAAGAAGTAAGGAAAATCAACAATCAGGTACAAAGGATTTTTTGCTTGGTGCTCTAATTGGAGGAGTCGTTGGTGCAGCTACTGCTCTATTACTAGCGCCAAAGTCTGGTAAGGACATTCGCAGTACTTTCCATGATATTAAAGATGTGACGTTAAGCAAAGGTAGTGAACTTGTAGCAGTAGCAAAGGATAGTAAACTATTCTCAAACACAACTAGTCATGCAAAACAGATGATGAATAAAGAAATGGATTTTAGTGAAAAAGAAGAACATACTACGGAAGTTAAATATGTTCCGATTGAACCTTATCAAACATCTCATGAAGAGCTTCAAAGAAAACTTGAGGAAGCTCAAAGGGCTTTAGATGCAGAAGAGCAAAAAATAAAAGGGTAATCGTTCTGGAGCAAATTTTTCGAAACGATAGGAGAGAGGATATATGAAACAAATTAATAATCAATCAGAATTACTTGAAGCAATTAATGGGGTTGGGTTAGTATTTGTTTTAAAACACAGCATAACATGTCCAATAAGCCAAGCAGCCTATGGTGAGTATGAAAAATTCTCTAATGAACACCCAGAACAAAATTGTTATTTTTTAACAGTGCAAGATGCACGATCAGTATCAGAGTATATTGCTGAGCATTACCATATTAAACATGAATCTCCTCAAGTAATCATCTTTAATAATGGAGATGTTAATTGGCATGCCTCACACTGGAAAATAACTAATTCTGCATTAAATTCAGTTTTAAAAGAGAATGCCTAATATTTTATGCGTGTCAAAAGGTTTATGAATACTTCCTTTGACACGCTTTTTTTTGAATAAATAATGCACGCGCTAAATGTGATTGCATATTTCACTTTAATACTTAAAAGCGTTTAATTATTAAAGCGAAAATAACGTGACAAAGGTTTATTAATCTATTATAATTAAGCCTAATTATGAGATTATTTCAACATAATTTCTAATTAGTCTAGAAAGGACGGGATGTAAAGTGAGCAAAGTTGAATTGGATCAGCTTCGTGGAAGAGTAGATGAGTTAAATTTAGAGCTATTAAAGCTTATTAATGAGAGAGCACAGCTTGTTCAAGAAATAGGACGGGCAAAGGAAACTCAAGGCGTCTACCGATACGATCCTGTTCGAGAAAGAAGTATGTTGGATTTAATTAAAGAACACAATGACGGACCATTTGAAAATTCTACAATAGATCATATTTTTAAAGAAATATTTAAAGCAGGACTTGACTTACAAAAAGATGACCACAGCAAAGCATTGCTTGTTTCTCGTAAGAAAAAAGCAGAAGATACGATTGTAAATGTAAAAGGTGAGTTAATTGGGAATGGAATTCCACATTTCGTATTCGGTCCATGCGCGGTCGAGTCCTATGAACAAACAGCTACTGTTGCAAAAGCTGTTAAAGAAAAAGGCTTAAGATTATTACGTGGTGGCGCCTATAAGCCAAGGACATCACCTTATGATTTCCAAGGTCTTGGGCTAGAAGGCCTTAAGATTTTAAAAAGAGTAGCGGATGAATTTGATATGGCGGTTATTAGTGAAATCGTGAATCCTGCCGATATTGAAACAGCATGTCAATATATTGATGTTATACAAATTGGTGCACGTAATATGCAAAACTTCGAATTATTAAAAGCAGCAGGTGCTGTAAATAAACCAGTATTATTAAAGCGTGGAATTGCAGCTACGATTGAAGAATTTATAAATGCTGCTGAATATATTATGGCCCAAGGTAATGGACAAATCATCCTTTGTGAGCGAGGAATCCGTACTTACGAGAGAGCTACAAGAAATACGTTGGATATTTCAGCTGTACCAATTTTGAAGAAGGAAACACACTTACCTGTGCTAGTGGATGTAACACACTCTACAGGGCGAAGAGACCTTCTTTTACCAGCAGCAAAAGCGGCATTAGCAATTGGGGCAGACGGTGTAATGGCAGAAGTGCATCCGGATCCAGCAGTTGCATTATCAGATGCAGCTCAACAAATGAATTTAGATCAATTTGATGAGTTCTATAATGAGCTTAAGGCATTCGCTTACGCTCGTGTATAAAAAGCTTTGAACCTCTTGCCAATGGTGAGAGGTTTTCTCTTTTTACGTCTTTTTATAATATTTTTTCAAAAAAGATTGAATTTCATTGCGACCTGTCCTTGCTTGTCGTATGATAAATTAAATAATGACTTTGTTTAATACATCACAAACCATAAATCATGATTAGTTATACATAATTTGCTATAAACTAAAGAATAAGAAAAGTGTTTGAAGGAGTGGCGGAAATGAATATTACAATATATGATGTAGCACGAGAAGCAAACGTTTCGATGGCAACGGTTTCACGTGTAGTGAACGGAAATCCAAATGTGAAGCCAGTAACACGAAAAAAGGTATTAGATGTCATTGAACGCCTTGGCTATCGACCAAATGCAGTTGCAAGAGGATTAGCAAGTAAGAAAACAACGACTGTTGGGGTTATTATTCCTGACATTTCAAGCATGTTTTTTGCAGAATTAGCACGAGGAATCGAAGACATTGCAACAATGTATAAATATAATATTATCCTAAGTAATTCGGATCAGAACAAGGATAAAGAATTACATCTCTTAAACACGATGCTTGGAAAACAAGTAGATGGCATTGTTTTTATGGGAGGTAATATTACCCAAGAGCATGTTGAAGAATTCAAAAAATCTCCTGTCCCAATCGTATTGGCTGGATCTATTGAAGAATCGGGCACAATGCCGTCTGTTAATATTGATTATGAAGAATCAACGTATGATGCGGTTTTAGAATTTGTTGAAAAGGGACATACAGATATTGCCTTTGCAACTGGACCATTACAAGAACCTATTAATGGTGAAAAGAAATTAAAAGGCTATAAGCGTGCTTTAGAGCAAGCTGAGATCCCATATCGAGAGGACTTTGTTGTAGAAGGTGACTACACGTATGATTCTGGAATTGAAGCATTTGAAAAGCTTTTAGAAGGTCCGGTTAAACCGACAGCCATATTTGTTGGAACGGATGAAATGGCATTAGGAGTTATCCATGGAGCAGAAGATAGAGGATTTAATATTCCAAATGATTTTGAAATAATTAGTTCAGATAATACCCGTTTAGCATTAATGGTTAGACCACAATTAACAACTGTTGTTCAACCGCTGTATGACATTGGTGCTGTGGCGATGAGACTTTTAACAAAATATATGAATAAAGAATCAGTAGAAGAGCAGATTGTTGTTCTTCCACATCGGATTGAACATCGTCAATCGACTAAATAATATATTTGGTTTTTCCCTAAGAAGAGCACTTATAAAGTGCTCTTCTTAACTAGTTTTTGAATGATTTCGAATAGGATACAATGCTCGTTCAACAGTTTGAAAGTTTTTCTCTGTTATTTCTGATTTTCTTGGGATTGGAGGATAAAGATTATCTGGGTCTTCCCATGTTGTCGGTAAAGATACAGGTGCTTTTTGTTGCCATTCTTTCACCCAACTTATAGGTAAACTACCTGAACAATTTAAGTTTTCAGTCATTTCTAACCAAATATATGACCATGCCCTAGGTACGACACGCCAAATATCATAGCCACCACCACCAACTGCTATCCATCTTCCATCACAATAGGTATGTGCAATTTCATGTGCAATCTTCGGTATTTCTCGATATATTTTCATCGACGTAGATAAATGGGTTAAAGGATCATGATAATGAGCATCAACCCCATTTTGAGTAAGAATGACATCCGGTTTAAAAAACGCAGCGACCTCTCTTAAAGATGTTTCATAGGAATAGAGCCAGGATTCATCTTCTGTAAAAGCATCTAATGGTACATTAAAAGAATACCCGTAACCTTTTCCTTGACCACGTTCCGTGATATTTCCAGTACCGGGGAATAAATAGCGACCAGTTTCGTGTATCGATAATGTACAAACACTTGGATCATCATAAAAAGACCACTGTACTCCATCTCCATGATGAGCGTCTGTATCCACATAAAGAACACGTGCTTGATATTTTTCCTGTAAATATTTGATTGCTACAGAACTATCATTGTAGACGCAAAATCCAGAGGCTTTACCTCTAAAACCGTGGTGAAGCCCACCTCCAAGATGAAGTGCATGCTTTGCTTTTCCTGTCATGACTTGATCAACTGCAGTTAAGGTTCCACCAACTAAAAAGGAACTCGCCTCATGCATTCCAGGAAAAATAGGAGTATCTTCTGTTCCTAATCCATAGTTTTCAGCTATTTCTTGTGCAAGGTTGCCATTGCCAGCTTGTTTAACTGCTTGGATATAGCTTACATCGTGAATAAGTGCAAGCTGCTCATCTGTAGCTATTTTCGGAGGAATAATGAAACGATCCTCGATAGCCCCATGTTTTTTTAATAAGTCTAATGTTAGCTTAAGTCTAAATTGATTAAAAGGATGATGACTATTAAACTTGTAATTTAGTAAATCATCCGAATAAATAAAAATGGAATCGGATGTCATGATGAAACACCGGGAAGATTTGGCCACAACACGGTATGACCAGCTAATTTCAAGTCTTTAATCACAGCAACAGGATTCATCGTTTGCACTCTAATCACAATAATTTTAAAGTTAATATCTTTTTTGTCAGGATAAACCAGTACACTTTGAATATTAGCTTTATGATTTTTGATAATTGCCGTTATATCTAAAAGCATTCCAGCCTTATTCGGGACTTTTACTTCTATTTGTGAACCTGGCTGATGGGCGCCTGTTAACTCAACTAATGTGTGTAGTAAATCAGTTTCAGTTACAATTCCGACAAGGCATTGGTCTTTAATAATAGGCATACAGCTTATTTTATGTTCATAAAATAACGCTGCGATTTCTTCAACAAAATCAAGAGGATGCCCAGTAATTACATTTACTTTCATAATGGAAGAAAGGGGTTTTTCCAAGTCCTCTTTATTGTCATTAGCCCTGAAAATGGATGGTGCAGCATCTTTAATATCTCGATCGGTAATTAGTCCGACTACATGTTTTTGATGATCAATAATAGGAATATGGCGAATCTTTTTACTTGCCATTAATAAAATCGCTTGTGATATTGAATCTGTAGGAGTTAAATAGGCAACATCCGAATTCATAATTTCTTCTACTATCATTTCGAATTCCTCCCTATGGAATTAATACATGAAACGATTTTTAAATCGTAATTGATCAAATTTTTGAATGGAATCTGTATCCACTCTTTTTCCAATCCGCGCCATCAGACAGTTAGCTGGATGTGAGCTTATTTCAGGATCATCGGTTGCATACCATTCAAGACCACCTGAATTCATCATTTTTTCCATTACCTTACGATATTCCCACACATTTAAGCCTGTCCCTTTTAAGTCCCAATGCCAATAATATTCGGTCGTAATGATAAGAAAATCTTCCATCGCATCGTCCATCATTGCTACGTTTATTAGATTTTTTCCTACGGAATAACCTCTATATTCAGGAATAACCTCAATAGCTCCAAGTTCAATTAAATTATCCATTTTTCCTTCTGACCATCTTTCTAATGGGTCTGGATAAAGGAAAGTAACATAACCTACAATCGTGTGACGGTTTCTTGCCACAATTATTCTTCCTTCTGGAAGACCTGCGATCTCAACAAGTGCTTTATGCTGCTGAGCAGGTGGTCTAAAGGCAACAAGATGTTCATGAAACTCATATCCTGCTAATTTTTCAGCTGTAATAGGTCCTTCGATAAATAGATTCCCATGTGGAGTTTTTAGTTCTTTCGCGTTGTAAATCTTTTTGTGTTCCATTTGTTCACCCCTACGTTCAATCATAATTATATTATACATAAAATCTATTATTTTTAAGCGCTTTCACAAAATTTTCTGCAAAATACACATATATTTGGTGATTGTTTTACATAAATATCAAATTAAATATTTTAAAAATTGAGAATACAGTAAAAGTATACTATAATAGTTTTATTGTTTGGAATTAGTGTTAAAGGGGATGAAGAATAGTGAAAGTGGAAGCGCTGCCAGTAATCCAAGGGGAACATAATTTACAAAATTATGCTGATTTGTACGAGCAATTTGATTGGAAAGAGACGGAGAAAGAATTTTCCTGGTATGAAACTGGAAGAGTTAATATGGCTTATGAAGCGATTGACCGCCATGCCTTGTCATATCGCAAAAATAAAGTTGCTTTATATTACCGGGACGGAATACGAAATGAGAAATACACCTATAAGGAAATGAAGGAATATTCAAATCAAGCGGGTAATCTTTTGAAATCCTTTGGTGATGTAGAAAAAGGGGATCGTGTATTTATTTTCATGCCTCGTTCACCTGAATTGTATTTTGCTGTATTAGGTGCAATAAAATTAGGAGCGATTGTTGGTCCACTTTTTGAAGCTTTCATGGAGGGAGCAGTTCGTGACCGTTTAGAAGATAGTGGAGCAAAGGTCCTTATCACGACACCCGAATTATTAGAGCGGGTTCCAGTTGCCGAATTATCTGAATTGAAAACGATTTTCCTAGTTGGAGATGGAGTAGAAGAACAAGGTAAATATATAGATTTTAATAAGAGATTAAAAGAATCTAGTAAGGATTTGAAAATTGAATGGGTGAATCGCACAGATGGATTAATTCTTCATTACACTTCTGGTTCAACTGGAAAACCTAAAGGTGTATTACATGTCCATAATGCAATGATTCAGCATTATCAAACAGCAAAATGGGTATTGGATTTAAAGGATGACGATGTTTATTGGTGCACAGCTGACCCTGGTTGGGTTACTGGGACATCATATGGAATTTTTGGACCATGGTTAACAGGATCCTCTAATGTAGTCGTAGGGGGGCGTTTCAAGCCAGAAACATGGTATAAAGTAATTGAAGATTATGGTGTGACGGTTTGGTATAGTGCACCAACAGCGTTTCGTATGTTGATGGGAGCTGGAGATGAAGTAATTAAGAAGTTCAATTTATCCACCCTCCGCCATATTTTAAGTGTTGGTGAACCGCTTAACCCAGAAGTAGTTCGTTGGGGAATGAAGGTATTCCATTTGCGAATCCATGATAATTGGTGGATGACAGAAACGGGTGCACAGCTTATTTCTAACTATCCTTCTATGGAAATAAAGCCTGGATCAATGGGTAAACCAATTCCAGGTGTTACAGCTGCGATTGTTGATGATCAAGGAAATGAGCTTCCACCTTACCGTATGGGTAACTTAGCCATTAAAAAGGGCTGGCCATCCATGATGCAGACAATCTGGAATAATCCGCAAAAATACGAGTCATACTTTATGCCAGGTGATTGGTATGTTTCTGGTGATTCTGCTTATATGGATGAAGATGGATATTTCTGGTTCCAGGGCCGGGTAGATGATGTTATTATGACATCTGGAGAACGTGTTGGCCCATTTGAAGTAGAAAGTAAATTAGTAGAGCATCCAGCTATTGCAGAAGCAGGAGTAATCGGAAAGCCAGATCCAGTTCGAGGAGAGATCATTAAGGCATTTATATCCTTGCGCGATGGTTATGAGGCAACAGATGAACTGAAGGAAGAAATTCGCCAGTTTGTGAAGAAGGGCTTAGCAGCACATGCTGCACCTCGCGAGATTGACTTCCGTGATAAATTACCAAAAACAAGAAGTGGTAAAATTATGCGTCGTGTACTTAAAGCATGGGAATTGGATTTACCAACTGGAGACCTTTCTACAATGGAAGACTAAAAAAAATCAAAAAGCCGCATCTTTATAGATGCGGCTTTTTAGTCTGTTTATGGTCGATTTAGTATGGGATCTAGGATATCTATAACATCCTCTGGATCATCTATAGGGTTGTCCTCATTAGTAGGAGTAGTAATTTGACCTAGAACTACCATATTGGATGCAGAGGATTCTTGACCATCGATATCAACAGCTACAACAAAATAGGTGCCATTTCCAACACTCACATTTAAAGGTGAACCGGCTTTTACTATACCTACAACCTCCCAATTAGAATTATAAATTCTATAGCCAATAACATCCCTTTCAGGGTGCTGTGTCCATGAAATGATATTACCATTTGCGGTTATGGTTGGTGGGTCTGGTACTTGCCCATTTTCAACAATCTTGTCATGAGGTGCTAAAATCCTTGACCAACGATCTCGCTTCGGAATTAGCTGTCCTGGGTCTGGAAAATCTTTTCCAATAATATTTTTAATAAAATCCGGATTTAATATTAAACCATATTCAGCAAACTCATCTGGTGTTGACTCCATCGCTAAATATTTTTTATCTCCAACTCGAACAAATTTCCCTTCAATTAAACTGGAATCTGTTTCAGTCGGGGCGTATTTCATATTAAAAATATCCGTTTCGACTAATCCGGCTCTTTCACATACAGCAGAAGGTAGTAGACCAGAAATAGCACAGTATGAACGCTTAACAATCCCACCTGGCATTTTGAATGGCTCATCAGGATCAATCAACTCAGGATTTTGGTCATAAGCAGCATTGATTAAATCAACCCATAAGTAATTTGTACGTAAGCTGTAGGTTAATTCACCTGTACTCGCTTTTAAAGATTTAGGTGTATCATAACCAGTCCAAATTCCAAATGTTACATTTGGATTCGTTGCAACAAACCAAGAATCAATAAATTCATTACCTGTTCCTGTTTTTCCTGCCCAATCTGTTTGAAACTTAAGGCGGTTCTTTATGGATGCTGCGGTTCCACTCTTGATGACATCACGCATCATATCAATGGTGAGATAAGCTGTTTGTGGAGTGAACACATCTACTTCTTTTGTTTCATGCTCGAAAATAATTTCTCCATTACTATCGACAATTTTATCGATTAAATAAGCGTCAACAAACTTACCGTTATTTGCGAATGTCGCAAATGCATTTGTATTTTCTTCAACAGTTACTCCCTCAACCAACGAACCAATTGAAGTAGAAAGGTTCGTGTAATCATGCTTATGCAAAGAGGTAAAACCCATTTTCTCTAAATATGCTGCTGGCCTATAATCAATAATATCTTTATATAGCTTAACTGTAGGTACGTTATAGGACTTAGTCAAAGCATAACGAGCAGAAACCATTCCGCTGTATTTTAAATCATAATTGCTTGGCCATGGTTCAGGATTTGTCGGATCAAGCTTTAAAGCTACATCCGGTAGCACAGTTCCAGGAGATGCTTTCCCTAACTCAATAGCAGGGGCATAGACTAGTAGTGGCTTCATCGTTGATCCATTTTGCCTGAATGAATTTGTAGCGTGATTTAGTTGCTCACGACTATGATCACGTCCACCGACAAAGCTGAGTATTTTTCCAGTATGATTTTCAATTAATATTGCTCCAACCTCTACTGGTTCGGAAACGGTGATATTTTCGTCTGTTTCAGGATCCTTTTTAAGTTGTGGTTTATCAGGACCATAATACGGGTATTCATCCTTTGCTTTTTGCATGGCATCATAAATATTTTTATCAATCGTTGAATGAATTTTATAACCATTTTGACGAAGATTTCGATTAGCTAATGTTAAGTATTCTTCCTTCAATTCTTTGTTTTCATTTAAATCGTTTTCCTCATATCCATCTTTCTCTGCTAAAACCTTTGCTAAAATATCAACTGCCCGATCTTCAATTTCATATGTAAGCCATGGATACTTCTCAATACTACTAGATTTAGCTGGAATGAAATCTTTGGTCACATCGTAGGCAATGGCAGTTTCATATTCATCTTTAGTAATTGCACCTTTATCATGCATGCGTTGTAATACAGTTTTCATTCTTGTTAAACCAGGCTCAAGGGTTTCCTTTAGCTCTCCTTTCCTTGTAAAAGGAGTATAGCCGAAGGGGCTCTGAGGAAGACCAGCTATAAAAGCGGCTTGAGGAAGACTAAGGTCTTTTGCATTGACCCCAAATATCCCTTTGGCAGCTGTTTGAACTCCAGCGATATTTCTTCCTGAAGAGTTTCGCCCAAAGGTAGAAACATTTAAGTACGCCTCTAAAATTTCTTCTTTTTCAAAAAACTTCTCTAATCTTAATGCAAGCAATATTTCCTTTGCTTTTCGTTCAAAGGATACTTCATTCGTTAAAATTTGGTTTTTGATTAACTGCTGAGTTAGAGTGCTCCCACCAGTTTGAACTGACGCGTTAGTGAATTCTTGGAATAAAGCACGCATTATCGCCTTCGGTACAACTCCATTGTGGTCGTAGAAGTATTCGTCCTCAGTTGCCACGACAGCATCAATAAGAAATTGTGAAACGTCCTTTAGTTGGACCTCTTCACGTTCTAAATCGGTACGAAGTGTTCCCAAATATTCATCGTTTGCGAAATAAAGCTCCGACGTTTCTTCATAATTGTAAATATCCTTTTTCATATTCTCATATGGCCTAATAGGTTCATTTTTTACAAGAGAAGCAAAATACCCTGCTCCGACACCACTAGCAAATGCGCCACCAATGAATAAAACAATTAAAAATAATAGCGATAAATTCCAGACAACCTGGTACGTAATTCTGGCGCTTTTGACGGTTCTTTTATGTGTGAATAGAGTAGTAAGGCTTCTTAACCGACCTAGCCAATTATTCGACTCATTTTTCATAAATCATCCCCCTAAAATCACCTACAATTATAGCATAATCAACTAATGAAAGATGACAAGCTACGACATTTTTCTATTTTTACCAGTATATGTTGTCATTTTTTTATAAAAAAAGTAATTGACAATCTAAAAGGTTTTATGGTAAAAATGGAATAATTATAGAATAAACTCCGAAGCGCAATTTATTTCGGGTATATATTATTTCGAAAAAGAAATAATATATACGAAACAATAAAATTTTAATATTTTCATCGCTATGATGGGAATAAGTAGTACTTCTATCCCTGTTTTAGAGAGTCGGTGGTTGCTGCAAACCGATACAAATAGAAGAATGAATTACCTCCCTGAGCTTTTACCGTGAAAAATCTTTAGTAATGGTAAACGGATCATGCCGTTAGCATGTTAAGTTGGAGGAATTCCTCAAGCTAGGTGGTACCGCGCGTGTTAGCGTCCTTGCATTTTGCAAGGGCGTTTTTTATTTTCCAAAAAACAGAATTAGCTAAGAACATTTAACAAATGGAGGCATTAAAAATGGATTTATTACAGGATTTGCAATGGCGTGGGATTATATACCAACAGACAGATGAAGATGGTCTGAAGGATACAATTAGTAATGAAAAAATTTCATTATACTGTGGGATGGATCCAACTGGTGACAGTATGCATATTGGGCATTTGCTTCCATTCTTGACACTAAGAAGATTTCAAAATCATGGTCATCGTCCAATTGTACTTGTAGGTGGAGCTACTGGATTAATTGGTGATCCTAAGACAACAGAAGAAAGATCACTGCAAACAATTGAAATGGTTGAACATAATGTTAGAGCATTAACTGGCCAACTAAAGTCAATCTTTGATTTTGAAGGAGAAAATGGTGCTCTCATGGTGAATAACTATGATTGGACTAAATCTTTGGATGTAATCACATTCCTAAGAGACTACGGTAAACATATTGGCATTAACTACATGCTTGCAAAGGATACAATTGCTACACGTTTAGAAACAGGTATCTCATTTACAGAATTTACTTACACTATTTTACAAGGGATGGATTTTAAGCATTTATTTGAAAATCATCAATGTAGATTGCAAATTGGTGGAAGTGACCAATGGGGTAATATCACAACAGGTTTAGAGCTTATTCGAAAAATGTTGCCAGATGAATCAAAAGCATTTGGAATGACCATTCCACTTGTAACGAAAGCAGATGGAACGAAATTTGGTAAAACAGAAAGTGGCGCAGTTTGGTTAGACCCTGAGAAAACAACACCTTATGAATTCTACCAGTTCTGGATTAATTCTGCTGATGCTGATGTAGTGAAATACCTTAAGTTCTTTACATTCTTAACTCGTGAGGAAATTGAAGCATTAGAAGCATCTGTTCAGGAAGAGCCTCATTTAAGAAAAGCGCAAAAGGCTCTAGCGGAAGAAATGACTCGTCTAATCCATGGCGAGGCTTCATTAGAGCAGGCAATAAAAATTACCGAAGCACTATTTAGTGGGGATGTTAAGAATTTGTCTGCTGCTGAAATTAAACAAGGATTCAAGGATGTTCCAACATTTGAACATACAAGCGGAGAAGAAATTGGACTAGTGGATTTATTAGTTTCAGCTGGAATCAGCCCTTCAAAACGTCAAGCTAGAGAAGATGTAACGAACGGTGCTGTTAGCTTAAATGGTGATAAAGTAACTGGGACTGATTACGTTGTAAGTGAAAAGGATCGAATTGAAGGTCAATTCACCATCATTCGTAGAGGAAAGAAGAAATATCATTTAATTAAATTTGGAAGTTAACCTAATTTATAAACACAATCAATGCGCCGGGGATATATACCTTCGGCGCATTGTGATTTAAAAGTTTGTGGTGATTGTTCTTTGAAGTTACTAGGAGCGGGATAGGCGGAATACGCCCGGATAAGCAGAAAATACGCCCGGATAAGTAGGGATACGTCCGGATAAGCAGAAAATACGCCCGGATAAGCAGAAATACGCCCGGATAAGCAGAAATACGCCCGGGTAAAACACAACTTACATGTCCAAAATCAGCAAAATGCTGGGGAACGGTAACGCAAGACGCATCAAGAGGTAATAAACTACAAAAAAACCCACATTTCAAGGATGAAATGTGGGTTTTTAAGATTAACGTGAGTAGAACTCAACGATAAGTGATTCGTTAATTTCAGCAGCAAGTTCAGAACGCTCAGGTAAACGAGTGAAAGTACCTTCTAATTTGTCTGCATCAAATGTTAAGTAATCAGGTACGAAGTTGTTTACTTCGATTGATTCTTTTACAACATCAAGATTGCGAGACTTTTCACGAAGGCTGATTGTTTGACCAGCAGCAACGCGGTAAGAAGGGATATCAACGCGAGAACCATTTACAAGAATATGACCATGGTTAACTAATTGACGAGCTGCACGACGAGTACGTGCTAAGCCTAAACGGTAAACTACGTTATCAAGGCGAGCTTCAAGTAAAATCATGAAGTTTTCACCGTGTTTACCAGGCATTTTGCCAGCTTTGTCAAATAAGTTACGGAATTGACGCTCAGTTACTCCGTACATATGACGAAGCTTTTGCTTTTCTTGTAATTGCAATCCGTATTCAGAAAGCTTCTTACGTTGGTTTGGACCATGTGGACCAGGAGCGTAAGGACGCTTTTCGATTTCTTTACCAGTGCCGCTTAGAGAGATTCCAAGACGACGAGACAGTTTCCAAGATGGACCTGTATAACGAGCCATAATATGACTCCTCCTTTAGTGTTTTTATTTTGGTAAAATAAAAACGTATATGAAGCAACAATCATATTCATTCTGTTTTCATGCACCCTCGCCTTAGCAGCACAAGGTTACAAGATGCACCATCATAAAGGGTTAAATCCCTTTCGAGGAACAAAATGAGAATATAAATCTGTTCATATAGGCTGCGATATTTTACACAAAAGCTATTATATAATTTATTTCATTAAAAAGTCAAGGTATTTTGGAATAATCAATTCAACAGCCAACAAAACTATACCTATTTTTTAAAAATAGAAGATTTTTCTTCTCATTTAGGTAGATTTATCATATTCTGGAATTATGAAAGCGTTTTCAGGTTAATGAGGAGGGTTTTTTATGGGGAAAAAATTTGAAACAGAAGTCATCCATAATGGCTATGAAAGCTCACAATTTGAAGGGAGTTTGGTTCCACCGTTATTTCAAACTTCGACATTTACATTTGCTACGGCTGAGCAAGGTGAAAAACGATTTGCCGGTGAGGAAAACGGGTATATTTATTCTCGTTTAGGTAACCCGACAGTGAAAGTGTTAGAGGAAAGAATAGCAGTATTGGAAAAAGGAGAGGCTGGTCTTGCCTTTGGATCAGGAATGGCAGCAGTATCGGCAATCCTATTAGCGTTAACAAAAACAGGTGATCATGTACTGTGTTCACAAGGTGTTTATGGCTGTACATTTGGTCTTCTTCAATTAATGAAAGAAAAATACCATATTGATCACGATTTTTCTACGATGGAAAATAAAGAAATTATTGAAAATGCCATTCGTACAAATACATCAGTCATTTATATTGAAACACCCATTAATCCGACCATGCAAATTGTTGATTTGCAATTGATTGCTGAGATTGCAAAGGAAAGGGGAATTCCTGTAGTAGTTGATAATACCTTTTGTTCTCCATATCTCCAAAATCCACTTGAGCTAGGTTGCGATGTAGTCATTCATAGTGCCACCAAATATATTTGCGGTCATGGGGATGTTATTGCTGGACTTGCTGTTGGAAAAAGTGAATTTATAAACACTGTTTCCAAAACTACTTTGAAGGATATTGGTGGCATTATTTCTCCTTTTGATGCATGGCTCCTTTTAAGAGGAATCAAAACGCTTCCTGTCAGAATGGACCGACATTGTGATAATGCTGAAAAGGTCTATCAATTTTTAAATGAACATGAGATGGTCGATACTATCTATTATCCTGGAGATGAAACTCACCCGCAGAAAGATATTATTCAAAAGCAAATGAAAAAACCGGGTGGAATTTTTTCGTTTACTATAAAAGGATCAAAGGAAACGGCACAGCATTTTATGAATCAGTTAAAGTTAATAAAAATTGCTGTTAGTCTAGGTGATGCTGAAACGTTAATTCAACATCCAGCAACGATGACTCACGCTGTCATCCCAAGAGACATACGCCTTCAAATGGGTATAGACGATACGCTATTAAGACTTTCTGTTGGCCTAGAGTCGTGGGAGGATATAGTTGAAGATCTGAAGCAAGCCTTTGTAGCAATAAGTTATTAAAGGCTGTTTTCGCAGAGATTGTTGCTTTTCGAACACAGACTAATTCCCGTATCAAATATGGGTTTCGTGCTCTTTTCCTTACTCAAAAGGAACTAACACTTAAGAAATTGGTAGATAAAACCGTAAAAATCCAAATGCCGATTTTTACTTTTTTATCTATAGCAACAAAGTTTACGAAAAGAGCCTAATCAAAAAGGAGCAGAGTTAAAATTCTGCTCCTTCCCTATTAGATATAAGGCATTAAAACCTCAACAAACTCTTCTAACTTTTGTTTATCAACCACATCAAAACGAGCCTTTTCAGGAGAATCGATGTCTAAAACACCAATAACTTCACCATTTTTTATAAGCGGTACAACGATTTCGGATTGAGATGCTGCGTCACAGGCGATATGACCTGGAAATTGATGTACATCTTCCACTAATATCGTTTCCCTTCTTTGAACAGCTGTCCCACATACCCCTCTTCCGATTGGAATACGTACACAGGCGGGTAATCCTTGAAAAGGACCTAATACTAATTCTTTTTCATCCATTAAATAAAATCCGACCCAGTTTATACGATCTAGAAATTGGTTTAATAAAGCAGAAGCATTACTCAAATTGGCAACTTGATTTTTTTCATCTTCCACTAATGCTTTTAACTGTTTTTTCACTAGTTCGTAATTATCTTCCTTATTTCCTCGGTAATTTTCGACGTGAAACATCCTTTTTCCCCCTTTTATTTAAAAATTTACTTTCTATTGTATCAAAACTGCTAGAAAAAGAGGAGACTTTGTCGATATCTTCTTAGAGGAAAGTGAACAGATAAACAGAATGTAGTATATATAGAATAATTTTATTTATGAAATTAAAGCGAGGGAAGCCCAGTGAAGAAAAATTCCAAAGAAGCAATTGTTGAAGCTGCGATTATTTTATTTAATACAAATGGATTTCACGGAACTTCCATTCGTGATATCGCTACGAAAGCGAACGTGAATGTAGCCAATATCGCTTATTACTTTGAAAATAAGCATGGGCTCCTAGAGTACTGTTTAACTACTTATTTTGAACAATATTTAATGAAAATAGAAGAAGCATTGCCATTGCTAGAGGATCATCCAGCCAACTGTTTGAAACAGGTAGCAGAAAATATTTTGGCGTTTCAATGTAATAACATTCAGTTTACAAGGTTTATCCTTCGTGAGATGTCCATTGATTCACAGATGGTACGCGAAATCATGTCCACTTATTATGTAAAGGAAAAGTACTACTTTAGAAAAATATTGGAAAAAGGAATGCAAACAAAAGTATTCCGTTCTCAATCCCTGCCTTACATGATTATCCAATTTAAAGGTCTTCTGACCATGCCATTTTTAAATACACAGTATGTGACAGAGGTACTGCATGTATTTCCACAGGAGCGATTCTTTCAAGAGAAATACTTACAAGAAATCTGTTATTGGATTGATGGAGTAATAGAGGCAAGCTCATTTTTTCAATCGAAAAAGGCTGTTAGCCAATAAAATATAAGAGGATATGAACTGATTATTTTCGCAATCGTCTCGATGCGCTTATATCAAGTTTGTATCCTTTTTTGTATAACTATATTTGCTATTTCAAACTATTAATAGATTAATAGTAGATTTTGTCGACAAATTCTTTAAAAAATATGAAAATAATAGTCAAAAAATGTCGTTTACATGGTATCATAATAGCATTGAAAAGATACTATGATGAAAATTACTTTAAACTTAGAGGATGCTTACTAGAAGCGCTGCCAAACAGGGGGCTTATTATGGAATATATAATTGGAATAATCGTTTTTATCATTGTCTTAATTTTAGTGGGAGTCTTATCAAAAAAGAAATCATTTAAAGAAATTGACCGTTTAGAACAATGGAAAATAGATATTATGAATCGACCAGTCTTAGATGAAATGTCAAAAGTGAAGCAATTAAATATGACGGGTCAAACGGAAGTATTATTTGAACGTTGGAGAAATGAATGGGATGAAGTCGTTACAATTGAATTACCGGATGTTGAAGAATATCTTTTTGACGCAGAGGAGTACATTGATAAGTATCGATTTAAAAGAGCTAAAGAAGTACAACGTAAAATTGATCAAAAACTTTCTAAAACGGAAAGCAAAATAAATAAAATATTAGCTGAACTAAATGAGCTCATCGGTAGTGAAGAAAAAAATCGACAGGAAATCGAACAGTTGAAAGAGGCTTATCGTGAAGCAAGGAAAAATTTATTAGCACATCGATATAGTTTTGGAAAATCCGAAACACAGTTAGAGCTTTTATTAGATTTAGTAGTGAATCAATTTGATATATATGAGGATAAAACGGTAAATGGAAATTACTTAGAAGCACGCGAAGAAGTTCTCTCGATTAAAGAAAGTCTCGAGAATATAACGATGATTATGGATGCTATTCCACAGCTATTAACAGAATGTCAATCAGTGCTACCTGCTCAAATAACAGAGTTAAGGGAAGGCTACCGAGAAATGGTTGAACAAGGGTATTATCTTGAACATATTTCTTTACAAGAAGAGACTGAGCGTTTAGAAATTGAACTTAACAGTTATATTAGTCTAATTGAGAAAACAGAAATTATCGAAGTTCAAGCTGGTATTCAAGTAATAAACGAAACAATTGAGGTTTTATATGATCTTCTTGAGAAAGAAGCTCATGCCAAAGGCTTTATTTTTAAAAATGAAAGTCATACTGGTAGCATGCTAGATTCAGCTCATCAAGCTAGTGAAATTCTAAAAGCTGAAACGATAGTGGTTCAGCAAACGTACCATTTAAAAGAGCACGAACTCGAACAATCACGACAGCTTGATAAGAGATTAACAGATCTCTCAAATCGATATTTGGTTATTAAATATAAAATTGAACAAAATGAAACGGCTCATACTTTATTAGGTGAGGAACTACTAGAAATTAAAGATGAAATTGAAACTGTACAAACCGAGCAAGCCGCTTATAAAGAAAAGCTTCAAATGCTCAGAAAAGATGAAATGGTAGCTCGTGAAAAAATCACGTATATCAAAAAGCGAATGAATGAGTGTCTTCGTCAGGTAGCAAAAGGTAATATACCGGGATTACCGGAGGATTATAAGTATTTATTTGAGGATGCTAAAGAAGCAATCCAAAACGTCATTTTGCAACTTGAACAAAAGCCACTTGACATGCAATCTGTTCAACAATATTTGGAACTTGCTGTTTTAACCGTTGATAAATTAACGCAACGAACAAATGATTTAATTGAAAATGTTGCATTAGCTGAAAAAGTTATTCAATATGGAAATCGGTACAAAAGTAGGTACCCATCTGTTGCGAATGGTTTGATAAAGGCAGAACAAGAGTTTAGAGGTTTCAATTATCAAGAAGCTTTAGAACAAGCTGCTGCAGCTATTGAGGAAATCGAGCCAGGGGCTTTGAAAAAAATTGAAGCAATGTTGAAGAATTAAATATAGAAAAAAACGGAAGCTCCTTGTCTTAGGGGCTTCCGTTTTTTATCTACATTTAAATCTAATTTAAAATGCTTTTCTTTGCTTCACCAAAAATAAGGGAGATCACATAACCTACTAATGCTCCTATTAAGGCGGGTATAACCCAAGCAACACCTTCACTATAAAAAGGTAGCTTGGATAATACGATTACTAGGGGAGTAAGATCTAAGCCTGACATTTTCAGTCCATCAATAAAACTAATAACTCCTGTTGGAATTAAAGCGAAAATATAAACGAAAGAATATCCATTAAAGAAATTATGAAAATAGGATAAAAGGATTAACACAATCGCAATTGGATAAATCATCATAAGGATAGGTAAAGAAACATTTATTAATTGCGTTAAACCTGCATTGGCAACCACTAAACTAAAAAGACTTAAAACAAACACTAAGGTACGATAAGACCACATAGGGAATATAGTTGAAAAATATTGAGCACAAGAGGAGACTAATCCAATGGATGTCGTTAAACATGCAAGTGTGATTGCTAATCCAAGAATTACTAACCCTGTCGAACCAAATAAATGTGTTGCTGCATCCGATAGTAGGACAGCACCGTTTTCTTTGGTGCCGATAGTATCAATGCTTGATGCGCCAATATAGGTGAGAGATAAATATACGGCTGCCAATCCGATTGCAGCAATTGCACCAGCAGTCATACAAGCCTTAGTTACCGTTGATCGATTTGTTATACCTTTATCACGTATAGAGTTGATAACGACAATTCCAAATACTAATGATGCTAATGCATCTAGTGTTAAATAGCCTTCGATAAAACCTGTAAAAAATGGTGTTTTCAAATAATCTCCTGTTGGCTGGGAAAAATCCCCCATGGGAGTAATAAAGCTTTTCGTAACTAAAATGGCAATAATAATTAATAATGCAGGTGTTAAAATTT
Organism: Pseudoneobacillus rhizosphaerae; assembly: GCF_917563885.1. Lineage (GTDB taxonomy): Bacteria > Bacillota > Bacilli > Bacillales > Cytobacillaceae > Pseudoneobacillus > Pseudoneobacillus rhizosphaerae. The sequence continues at coordinate 16,775 of NZ_CAKJTG010000014.1, read as the reverse complement.
TACCAATTCGATTGACTAACTTGGTAGGATTCAGTGAAAGCCAAGCGGTGATACCAAAAAAGATAATACTATATAAAATTAATGGTATTGGGCTATTGGCCATGCCCGCTGATAAAAACGGTGTAACACTTATTTCGTACGATACTGTCCCTGTTCTAGGTATTCCGAAGAAAGGTCCAATTGCTAAATATAGTATAAAGGGAAAAATGATTGCAAATAGCGGGTGAACACGTTTAGAGAGTGTTTGCAAATCCCCAGTCCTTGCAATAGCCATAACACCTAATAAAGGTAAGCCTACACCGGTAATAAGGAATCCGATAACGGCTGGCCAAACATTAGTACCAGCTTGTTGACCTAGAAATGGAGGGAATATCATATTTCCAGCTCCAAAGAATAGGGCAAAAAGCATTAAGCCTATAGCGGTTACCTCCCGTAGAGCAATAGAATTTTTTTTCATATATATATCCCCCTAAGGTTGTATCAAAATTTAGAACATTTAACATATTAGCATAGCGGATGAAAAAAATGTCGAAAATTATTTAAGTCTTAAAATTTAGTATTTTAAAATAATTCCTTAACAAGTGAATTCATAAACTACATGTTCATTTTTTACTAATTATGCTAAGATTATTTGTTGGCACAATGCACCACAAAAGGAGAAAGCTGATGATTTATTTTGATAATAGTGCAACAACAAAACCATATAAAGAAGTAATCGAGTCTTTCGTAAAGGTATCTAATGACTATTTTGCCAATCCTTCATCGCTTCACAAGCTAGGTGGACAAGCAGAAGGTTTAATCAATCAAGCGAGAAATCAATTGGCACAATTACTTAATATAAAGCCACGTGAAATTTATTTTACCTCGGGTGGTACAGAAAGTAATAATTTAGCAATAAAAGGTTCTGCAATGATGTACAAAAATAGAGGAAACCACATCATTTCAACAACCATTGAGCATCCTTCCATCAGAGAGTCATTGGAGCAATTAAAGGGACAAGGGTTTGAAATTACGTATCTTCCTGTTACTTCAGAAGGAAGAATAAACATAAAGGAATTAAAAGAATCTATTCGCGAAGAAACGATCTTAGTGTCAATGATTCATGTAAATAATGAAGTTGGCTCAATCCAACCGATTAGAGAAGTTGGAGAAATATTAAAAAAGTATCCGAAAATTCTTTTTCATGTAGATCATGTTCAAGGTGTGACAAAAGTACCGCTTGATTTTCATGAATGTGGAATTGATTTATGTTCGATTTCTGCTCATAAATTTCATGGATTAAAAGGGAATGGTTTATTGTTTATCCGTGAGGGATTACGAATCTCTCCCCTCTTAACTGGAGGTAATCAAGAATGGACAATAAGAAGTGGCACCGAAAACGTCGCGGGTATTGTGGCAATGGCAAAAGCGCTTCGACTTTCCACAGAAAAAATGGAAAAAGAGCTGCCAAATGTTGTTAATGTCAAAAAAATTATTATTGAAGAGTTGAAAAAGGAGAACGAAATAATCATTCACACTCCTTTTGAAAATAGTGCTCCTCATATCCTTAATTTTTCAATAAAAGGCTTTAAGTCAGAAGTAGTCGTACATGCTCTTGAGGAATCTAATATCTTTGTTTCGACAACAAGTGCATGTTCCTCTAAAATTAAAACGGTTAGCCACACCCTTTTAGGGATGGGGGTAGATGAAGAAATCGCCAAAAGTGCTATTAGGATAAGCTTATCCTTTGAAAATACAGATGTAGAAGCAAGAAAAGTGATAAAAGCCTTACAACAAACGATACAAAAATTAGGAAGGACAATGATAAACAATGAAGTATGATCGCATTCTCGTTCGTTATGGTGAGCTCTCTACTAAAGGGCGAAACCGTAATAAATTCGTTGATAAATTAAAAAGAAGTATTAATAGAGTGATTCGTAATTTTCCTACCGCCACTATTGAGGCAGACCGTGAAAGAATGTACATCCTTTTAGGAGAAGAGAAAGTCGAAGATATTGCCAAAGCTCTAAAAAATATCTTTGGTATCCAATCGTTTAGTCCTGCTGTTAAAGTAGAAAAAAACGTCGAGTTAATGAAGCAAATCGCTTTGTCACTCGTTCAAAAATTATATCAGCCTGGATTGTGTTTTAAAGTCTCGGCAAAAAGAATTGATAAAACGTTCGAGCTAGGTACGGATGAAATGAATCGTGAATTTGGGGCCCATCTCCTCATTAACATTCCTGGATTAAAGGTTAATGTAAAACAGCCTGATATTAATCTTCGAATAGAAGTTCGGGCGGAAGCGGCCTATCTATACTGTGAAAATATTCTAGGGGCTGGAGGGTATCCTGTTGGTTCAAATGGAAAAGCCATGCTCATGTTATCCGGAGGAATTGATAGTCCAGTTGCTGGCTATTTATCACTAAAAAGAGGTGTGGAAATTGAAGGAGTTCATTTCTATAGTCCACCTTTTACAAGTGAACGAGCAAAGCAAAAGGTAATTGATCTCACCGAAAAGCTTGCCAATATTAGTGGGACCATTGCTCTTCATATTGTGCCATTTACTGAAATTCAACAAATGATTCAAGATCAAGTACCAAGCAACTATACGATGACAACGACTAGAAGATTAATGCTTCGAATTACTGATGAAATTCGTAGAAGACAAAATGGGCTAGCGATAATAACTGGTGAAAGTTTAGGACAAGTTGCCAGTCAAACGTTAGAAAGTATGTATACAATTAATCAAGTAACAAATACTCCTATACTGAGACCTTTAGTAATGATGGATAAAACTGAAATTATTTCGCTTGCTCAACAAATTGATACGTATGATATTTCCATTCGTCCTTTTGAGGATTGCTGCACTATTTTTGTTCCATCCTCACCTAAAACAAAACCAAAGCTTGATAAAGTGGAGCATTTCGAAAGTTTTGTTGATTTTGAACCATTTATTCAAAAGGCAGTGGATAATACAGAATTAATGATTATTCGACCAGGTGAGTCATTGAAGCAAAATGTAATTGAAGATTTATTTTAATGAGAGAATAGACTTTATGAATAAATTGTGAACAATTACCAATTAAACTTGTGAATGAAGGTAAAGGATTCTACACAATCTATACTCACAAGGAGGTGATATCACATGGCAAACAACAACAACTCAAATCAACTTTTAGTTCCAGGTGTACAACAAGCTCTAGACCAAATGAAGTATGAAATTGCAAATGAGTTCGGAGTTAACCTTGGGGCAGACACTACATCTCGCGCTAACGGTTCAGTTGGTGGTGAGATCACAAAACGCTTAGTTCAAATGGCTGAGCAACAATTAGGCGGAGGATTCTCTCGCTAATAACTAAATAGAAATGGCTACAAGGAGTGGGATAAAACCCACTCCTTTTTAACGTCAAATAAAATATTTTAAATTTTATAATAATTTTGTATAATAATAATTAGGCAATATAAGCATTTTCGTAGAGGGGGAAGAGATTTTGGAACGTAAAGATTTAATTGCTCCAGAAAAGTATAATCTTGTAAGTGAAATGGATAGATTTGCGCAAGATTCATCGAAAATCGCTTTGAAATGGGAAAATGAAGAAGGTCATACAAAGGAAGTTACATACGCAAGCTTGATGAAGAATGTGAATAAAATTGGTAATGTTTTTATTAATAAGGGATTAACACAAGGAGATACGGTACTCGTCATCATCCCTAGATTAATCGAAGCCTATCAAGTCTATCTTGCGGCACTTAAAGTAGGGTTAGTGGTTATACCAAGCTCAGAATTATTACGTACAAAGGACTTACAGTATCGCATTAATCATGGCGATGTAAAGGGTGTTATTAGCTTTCATGAGTATGTGGAGCAATTCAATGGTATCGACGAGATGAAGAATATTCAAAAGTTTGTGATCGGCAATGATGCGGAAGGTTGGTGTCTTTTAGATCAAGAACTGGAAAACGCATCTGAGGAATTAAACTTAGCTAATACACATCGTGATGACATGGCGTTTTTATCCTATACTTCTGGAACGACAGGAAATCCTAAGGGTGTCGTCCATACTCATGGTTGGGCATTTGCACATCTACAAACTGCAGCGAAAAACTGGTTATGTATCGAAGAAGGTGATACCGTTTGGGCAACAGCAGGACCTGGATGGCAAAAATGGATTTGGAGTCCGTTTCTTTCCGTATTAGGATCTGGGGGAACTGGTCTTGTGTATCACGGGAAGTTCGAACCAGTAAAATATTTGCAGCTTTTAGAAAAATATCAGGTGAATGTATTATGCTGTACACCAACAGAATATCGATTAATGGCCAAGGTAGATTCTTTATCGGAATTTAAGTTAAGTAATCTGCACAGTGCTGTATCTGCAGGAGAACCATTAAATCGTGAAGTGATTGATACCTTTAGAAAGTATTTCCAGGTTGATGTCCGTGATGGTTATGGGCAAACCGAAAATACATTACTTGTCGGAATCACGAAAGAGATGTCTTTAAAGTCTGGTTCTATGGGTAAGCCAACTCCAGGAAACCGTGTTGAGATTATTGATGAGGAAGGTAAACGATGTAGAGTTGGTGAAGTAGGGGATATAGCTGTACATATTGAAACACCTGCACTATTTAAAAATTATTATAAAGACCCTGAACGAACAGCAATGCAGTTCAGAGGAGATTATTATATAACAGGCGATAAAGCCAAAATGGATGAGGATGGTTATTTTTGGTTTGAAGGACGTGGAGACGATATCATTATTTCTTCTGGCTATACAATTGGACCCTTTGAAGTCGAAGATGCTCTAGTTAAACACCCACTTGTTAAAGAGTGTGCTGTTGTGGCTAGTCCAGATGAGCTTCGTGGAAATATTGTAAAAGCATTTGTAGTGTTAAGAGATGGGGTGGATGCCAATACCCCAGACATCGTGAAAACACTGCAAGACCATGTGAAGGAACTAACAGCTCCATACAAGTATCCTAGAAAAATTGAATTCCTATCTGAGCTGCCAAAAACTACTTCAGGGAAAATTCGCCGTATTGAGCTTCGCCAAAAAGAATTACAGGCTATAAAGCAAAATTAATATTTAGTAAAATAAAATGCAGAGGAGACTACTTTTCTGCATTTTAATTTTTAAAAAGGGGAGTAAATATGGGGAAATTATGGTTTGGTGGAAATATATATACATTAAGTGCTGAAGGACAACAAGTGGAAGCTGTTTTAACAAAGGATAATCACATTATTGCTATTGGCACAAAACAAGATTTAGAAGGAAATTTTGATATTACGGAGTCTATTGATTTACAAGGTGCGACGATGCTACCTGGCTTTGTGGATAGTCATTTACACTTGATTGGTCATGGAGAAACATTAATTAGATTGGATTTGTCTAAATATTTATCGAAAGCAGAAGCATTAGCTGCAGTAAAGGAGTATGCAGCTTCCTTTTCTAAAGGTGAGTGGATTATCGGTGAAGGTTGGAATGAGAATTTATGGGAGTCGGCTGAACCCATAACCTTACAAGAGCTAGATGAAATTGTCGCGGATTCACCTGTTATGTTAAAAAGAGTTTGTAGACACGCATTGGTTGTGAATTCTATAGCGCTTGAATTGGCGGGCATTACTAAAAATACAAATACACCTCCAGGTGGGGTTCTAGAAAAGAATGATCAAGGAGAACTAACTGGACTGCTCAAGGATCAAGCACAAGAGCTTATCTATGAGGTACTACCAAAAGTATCGAAGGAATATTTAGAACGTGCTATGACAGCGGCAATTAATGACGCCTATAAATTAGGTTTAACTGGTGGACATACAGAAGATTTATACTATTACAGTGGGTTTCAAGATACATATGAAACGTTTGAAAAAGTTATTAAAGAAAACGGATTAACGTTTCGAGCACATTTATTAGTCCATCATGAAGTGGTTTCTGAAATGAAGCAAGCTGGATTTGAGCCTTATTCTGGTGATTTAGGAATTGAGTTTGGTGCGATGAAGATTTTTGCTGATGGTGCATTGGGTGGAAGAACAGCATTATTGAGTTATCCATATGCTGATGATCCTTCAACAAATGGGGTTGCGATTTTTTCCCAAGAGGAACTCAATGAGCTTTTCGACAAGGCAAGAAAATTGGGGTTGCCTGTTGCGATTCATACAATCGGGGATTTAGCGTTTGAGTATGCTTTAAATGCGATGGAGGCATATCCAGTTAAGAATGGGAGAGACCGTATCATCCATGCTCAAATTTTGAGAGAAGAATTAATTGAACGTGCAAAAAAATTGCCTTCACTGATTTTAGATTTGCAGCCTAGATTTCTTGCCGCTGATTTCCCATGGGTTATAGATAGAATCGGACCTGAGCGTATGGACTATTGCTATGCTTGGAAAACTTTGTTGGATTCAGGGATACCTTGTGCTGGAGGATCAGATGCTCCGATTGAGCCACTTAATCCATTATGGGGAATTCATGCTGCTGTCACACGAACTAATCTAAATGACCCGACACGAACTGTTTATGGAGAAAAAGAGAAACTGTCTGTTTATGAGGCTGTTTCACTCTTTACAAAGGGTAGTGCATACGCGATTTGCCATGAGAATGATCGAGGGATGATAAAAGAAGGGCACTTAGCGGACTTCACTGTGCTAGAAAAAGATATCTTTACTATTTCAGAAGATAAAATTTCTGATTTGAAAGTGAAAATGACTGTTATTGGTGGAGAGATTGTTTATCAGGATTAAATCTCAAAAAAACAATCATACTATGCACATACTTTACTCATGAGAACTACCAATCTGGAATAAACAACCATTTTTATTTCAATAAAGCTATTGCGCTTTTTTCATTTCGACTTATAATTAATTAATATTATTTCGAATCTCTAATGAATCGAGGCGCGTTGAATGAAACGTAGTGAATACCAGGTAGGTGTTATATCGGCAGCATGGTCGTATTTGATTTGGGGGCTATTACCAATATATTGGAAGTTGGTAGATGTAGTTAGTTCAGAAGAGATTTTGGCTAATCGAGTTGTGTGGTCGTTTGTTTTTATGGTCATGCTGTTAGCAATAACAAAAAAGATTAGTAGATTAAAAGAAACGCTACAACAATTGTGGGCACATAAAAAGCAATTAGTAGCGTTGATGCTCGCATCTGTACTTATATCTTGTAATTGGTTTATTTATATTTGGGCGGTAAATAGTAATCATATGATTGAGGCAAGTCTTGGATATTATATTAACCCATTAGTGAGTGTCTTATTGGGGTTAATTATTTTAAAAGAAAAGTTAAGTATTCCTCAGATTGCATCACTAATTCTAGCGGCGATAGGGGTATTAGTGTTAACTTTAAACTATGGTAGCTTCCCTTGGATATCAGTAACCTTAGCCTTATCTTTTGGGTTATACGGATTAGCAAAAAAGATGATTAAGGTGGATTCGGCGATTGGTTTAACACTCGAAACGATGATAGTTACTCCTCTTGGAGTCATTTATATGGTCTATTTATTTGTACAAGGAAACAGTTCCTTTTTTGCGATTTCACCAACAATTGATATTCTATTAATCGGTGCGGGTGCGGCTACGGCAACACCATTGCTCTTTTTTGCGATTGGTGCACAAAAGATACCATTGTCAACACTTGGATTTCTCCAATACATTGCGCCAACAATCTCGCTCATGTTAGGAATATTTGTATATGGTGAACATTTCTCAAAATCACATTTACTTGCATTTGTATTTATCTGGTCAGCGTTGACGATTTATTCATTGTCAAAAACAAAGCTTTTCGTCAGCATCACCAAACGGAAAAAGGACTTACCTGCATAACACGAAAGAGCCTGACAAAAGTCAGGCCCTTTTCATTACAATTATAAGTAAGTTCTTTTCACTTTTTCCCAGAAGGAATTATCCTTTAATTTGACCGTCTTAATTTTACTGTCACTTAATTTAATATGAATACTCTCAACATGTTGAACACTTAATGCTTCATTGTCCATGCCCATAGTTGGATGGTCATTTCCGTCCTGTACAACTTTCAAAGTTAATTGACGATCACCACTTAGGATAAACGATGAACCAAGTGTACGATATTGATTAGTATTAACAGAGGCAAGCTCCGTTACCTGCAAACAAGGAAGCATCGGATCGACGACAGCTCCATTGACCGATTTATTATATGCGGTACTTCCAGTTGGAGTGGCAACAATCATTCCGTCCCCGCGGAAAGTTTCGAAATGCAGAGTATCGATAAATACATCCATAACAAAAGGCCTTATGATAGCAGAACGAATGCTAAATTCATTCAAGCACTTGAATGAGAATTGATTGTCAACCGTTACATCAATTGTTGGATAACGGCGAACTTCAATTTGCTCATTTGTAATGGCTTCGATCATTTTAGAAGTATCATCAATTTGGAAATCACAATACATACTTAATTTCCGTGAGGTAGTTATCCCAGCGTATAAACAATCTTCTCGGAAACCTGTTTTTCTTACAGCTTGTAAAAACGTTCCATCTCCACCTATACTAATAACAATATTAGCATCTTTATAATCCTTAACAATATTAAATCCATAACGTTGGGCTAAATCATATAACGGTTCTACCTTTTCCTTCATAGATGTATCCATAGGATGGTAAAAATAAACATTGCGGCGTTCTGGCATGATGAATTCCTCCAAAAGTATGTATATATTTCCATATTCTATCCCAATTTCAATTGCTTTACAAAAAAATAAATGTTAAATAAAGTTTAGCATGTTTTTAAAACTTTTTAAAAGTGTAAACGTACATAATAAAGTGAACATTATTTGAACTGGAGGTACAATGCATGAATGGTAAACGATGGGCTGCTTTAGGAATTGCGATCGGATTATTTATTTTTTCCACAATAATAAATCTTTTATCGACCTTTGCTTTTAACGATATTGAAACTAGCTTCGGTGACATGTTTGCATCAAGTGAAGAAGCATTTACAGAGGAGATTATCGATGAAGGAAATGAGAGTAATAAAATTGCCGTTCTAGAGGTGAATGGAGTTATTCAGGATACAGGTGGGAATGTTGGCTCATTTTTTGAAAGTCCTGGTTACAATCACCGTGCCTTTTTAGAGAAATTAGATCATGTAAAGAAGGATGATTCGGTAAAAGGAATTATCCTTCGGGTGAACTCTCCAGGAGGTGGGGTAGTCGAGAGTGCCGAAGTTCATAACAAGATTGTGGATATCCAAAAGGAGACTAAAAAGCCCGTTTATATTTCCATGGGATCAATGGCTGCTTCAGGTGGCTACTATATATCTGCTCCAGCTACTAAAATTTTTGCTAGCCCAGAAACGCTCACAGGCTCTCTAGGCGTTATTATGCAAGGCATCAATTATGAAGGTCTTGCTGATAAATATGGAGTGGACTTCGTAACCATTAAAAGCGGCCCATACAAAGATATTATGAGTCCAACTAGAGAGATGACTGAAGCAGAAAGAACCATTCTTCAGTCCATGATTAATAATTCCTATGAGGGCTTTGTAAAGGTTATTTCTGAAGGAAGGGAAATTTCTCCCACAAAAGTAAAAGAATTAGCGGATGGTCGGATTTACGATGGAAGACAAGCAAAAGAGTTAAATTTAATTGATGAATTTGGCTATTTTGATGATGTTGTTGAATTTATGAAAAAGGATATAAAGATAAAGGATGCCCAAGTTATTCGTTATACTGAAAACTTCGGATTCGGTTCCCTTTTTAGCATGAGTGCTAATAAAATTATGGGTAAAGAACTTGAAATGACAGGACTAATGAAAATACTTTCGCAGCCTAATTCACCTAGACTTATGTACTTGTATGCTGAATAGGGAGAGTGGGAATAGGATGGACAATAATCAAACAGACGAGGAAGTTCTTCGTGACCACGAAATTGAAACAGAAAAAGAGCCCGAGTATATAAAAGAGAAAAGTCTAGATTATACACAAGGGCTAAGGTATGCAGGATTTTGGATGAGATTTTGGGCTTATTTGCTTGATTTAATCGTAATAGGAAGTATAGATCGTATTCTTGTAAAGCCCATCTTCCGACTTTTAAATATGCCCTTAGTAGAAAGCGATTTGTTTGCGCCGATATCGATTGCAACAGCCATTACCTTTTATGCCTATTTTGTCTTAATGACAAGGTATTTTCAGCAAACATTGGGGAAAATGGTGTTTGGACTAAGAGTAGTTGGACTTGTGGAAGAAAGACTTTCATGGAAAACGATTCTTTTTCGGGAATGGATTGGCCGTTTTATTTCTACGACAATCGTCATTGGCTATATCATTACAGCCTTTTTACCAAAAAAACAAGGATTGCATGATCTTTTTTCAGATACAAGCGTCGTGCACGAATATTGAAAAAAAACCTATCAGCCATGTGTTGATAGGTTTATTTTTTTCCAAAAAGTAGATAATAAAAGCTTGAAAGGTTGTGATCGAAATGAAGTGGCTAATTATAGCTCTTATTATCATTATTATCCTGCTAGTCACCTTTATTTTGACTAAATTAACCGTTATTCTAGATTACTATCATGGTAACGATAATGATCATTTAAAGCTAGAATTTAAAATATGGTTTGGAATTATTAAGTATAAAAAAGAAATACCGATGATTAAAATAGATGACAATTCACCAACAATAGTAGTAAAAGAAAAAACAAAGAAAGGAAGAGATGAAAAAACATCAAAAGAGGAAGAGAAACAAATTGATAAAAAGGATATTTTAAATTATTTACACAATACAAAAGAGTTGCTTAATCACGTCGTAAAATTACATAACATTAGTAAAAGTTTTTTTAGCAAAGTAAGTGTAAGGCGGCTGGAGTGGCATACTGTAATTGGTGTTGGTGATGCAGCTTATACAGCAGTTGCTACAGGAGGAATTTGGGCTGTTAAAGGCAGTATTTTAGGAATCATTAGTCATAATATGAAACTGAAAGAGATGCCGAGGATGACGGTTACACCTTACTTTCAGTATAAGGTCTCCCAAACTAGAATTAGATGTATGATTCAATTTCGTATCGGGCAAGCTATGTTAGCAGGTTTAAAACTGATTAAATTTTGGAAGGGTGGACGCCCTGATTTTAAATCAAAGTCAAAGTCAGTTCTGTCACAAAAAAAGCCTAAGTCCGTTTAATGAAGGAGGAAGCAGATATGTCTGACCATCCAATTCAAGGATTAATGACAACCGCAATGGAAAGTTTAAAGGAAATGATTGATGTTAATACCATTATTGGCGATCCAGTAGAGACGCCAGATGGGAGCGTCATCTTAACAGTATCAAAGGTTGGCTTCGGGTTTGCGGCAGGTGGAAGTGAGTTTGTTCTCGATGGCGGTGGTGGAGGCTCCTCACAAGGCCAAAGCCAAGGCCAAGGCCAAGCAGGGGGCCAAAAACAACATCCTTTCGGAGGAGGTAGTGGTGGTGGGGTATCAATTACACCAATCGCTTTCCTCATTGTTAATTCTCAAGGAGTAAAAATGCTCCATCTAGATGAAAGCACTCATTTATTAGAAAAAATTCTTGATTTGGCGCCACAAGCGGTAGAAAAGGTTCAACAAATGTTTGCTAAGAAGAACAATGAACAGAATAAGCAATCAGAGAATCACAATCAACAAAACCATCAAGCATCAAAACAAGATCTCGACTTCTAACCTATTAAGGTTAACCAACTTAACAATGTTGGTTAACTTTTTTCATGATGATAAGTTTTAATTTTTGCAAAAAAGTAAGTGAAACGATATGATTTAGATTGTACATATGAATACTAGGAGGATTTTATAAATGGCAAATGTAACGTTTAAAGGCAATCCAATAACACTACCTGCTACTGAAGTAAAGGTAGGAGATAAAGCTCCCAATTTTAGCGTACTAGCTAATGATTTATCAGCAGTAACTCTTGAAAGCTCACAAGGCCAAGTTCGTTTAATTGCTTCTGTTCCATCTATCGATACTGGTGTTTGTGATGCAGAGGTTCGTAGATTTAATGAAGCGGCTGCTCAGCTTGATAACGTTAAACTTTTAACAGTTAGTGTAGATTTACCATTTGCACAAAAGCGCTGGTGTGGAGCTGCAGGAATTGAAAATGTTCAAACGGTTTCTGATCACCGCGACCTTTCATTTGGTGAAGCTTATGGTGTAGCAATTAAAGAACTTCGCTTACTTGCACGTGCTGTATTTGTTATTGACTCTACAGATACTGTTACGTATGTGGAGTATGTGCCTGAAGCAACAGATCATCCTAATTATGAAGCAGCGATTGAAGCAGCAAAGCAAGCAAGATAAAGCTCGCTAAGGCCTCGATATTTTCGAGGTCTTTTTTCTTTTTAATACTTGTAGAAGCGATGAATCATGGCTAAAATGAGAATAAAAATAGTTTGGGAGGATGAAGTTTTGAAAATTTCTCCAGTAGAAAAGTTATTTACCACCTTTAATGAAACAGCCATAATTCTTCAGGAGGAGTTATCCTGTACCTATTTAGAGGCTTTAGCTGAAACAGGTGAAAATATTTTTGAAGGTAACGTTCTTCAAGAGGGATTAAGTGAACTTTCGATAAAGCGACTAGAAAAAAAGTATGATGAATTGAAACTAGAAGATTTTTCAAATGAAGAAATTCGTAAGGCGTATCAGCTTGTTATTTTAAAAGGGATGAAAGAAAGTGCTCAACCGAACCACCAAATGACACCTGATTCAGTAGGAATCCTCATCGGATACCTAGTATATAAATTTAATAAAAATGAATCCATACATATTCTAGACCCTGCAGTCGGGACAGGAAATCTTCTAACAGCCGTTCTCAACAACCAAATGAATAAACAATCCTCAGCAATCGGTGTCGATGTAGATGATTTATTGATTAAATTAGCTTATGTAAATGCTAATCTACAACAGCACCCTGTACAGTTTTATAACCAGGACAGCTTAGAACCATTATTAGTGGACCCAGTGGATGTAGTTATTAGTGATCTTCCAGTAGGATATTACCCGGATGATTTGAGAGCACAAGATTATAAGTTAAAAGCAAATGAGGGGCACTCCTATGCACACCATCTTTTGATGGAACAAAGTGTAAACCACGTGAAACCAGGTGGATACTTATTTTTTGTAGTACCAAACGGACTATTTGAAAGTAAAGAGGCCTCTAAGCTAGGGGAGTATTTAAAAGAAAATGTTATTATTCAGGGCTTCCTCCAGCTTCCGTTGAATATGTTTAATAATAAATCTTCAGCCAAAAGTATTCTTATCCTTCAGAAAAAAGGAGAGAATGTACAACCTCCTAAGGAAGCGCTCTTAGTAGAATTGCCTAGTCTGTCGAGTATAAAGGCAATGGAAAAAATATTAAGTCAAATTGGGCAATGGATTGCCGACAATAAATAAAAGCTAACAACCAGACTGTAAAGAGGTCTGGTTTTTTATGTATTTTAGTAAAATTCTGAAAATACCAAGAATCTGAATATAACAACATTTACTGTAAGCGTTATTATTGAGAAGAATCATTTGAAATGTGTTATACAATGCTTTAATGTTGAATTGAGAGTGTATGAAGCGGGAAAGAATACAAAGGGGTATTGTTACATAAAAGGAGCGAAATATATGGCTAAGGTTATTGCAATTAATGCAGGAAGTTCGTCATTAAAATTCCAGCTTTTCGAAATGCCAAATGAAGAGGTTATTACAACTGGAATTGTTGAGCGAATTGGATTAAAGGATTCTATTTTTACAATATCAGTAAACGGTGAGAAAATTAAAGAAACTTCAGATATTCCTAATCATGATATAGCTGTTAAAATGCTATTAGATAAACTTACAACTTTAGGTATTATCAAATCATTAGATGAAATCGAAGGAATTGGTCATCGGGTTGTTCACGGTGGAGAAATCTTTACAGACTCCATGGTAATTACAGATGAAGTTCTAGCTAAAATTGAGGAATTATCGGAGCTAGCACCCCTTCACAATCCTGCGAATATCACAGGAATTAAATCATTCAAGCAAGTGTTGCCTAATATACCAGCTGTTGCTGTTTTTGATACTGCATTTCATCAAACAATGCCTGAGAAATCCTTCTTATATAGTCTTCCTTATGAATACTATAAAAATTTTGGAATTAGAAAATATGGATTCCATGGTACATCCCATAAATACGTTTCCCAGCGAGCTGCTGAAATGTTAGGAAGACCTCTAGAACAAATCAGATTAATTTCCTGCCATTTAGGAAATGGTGCGAGTATTGCTGCTATCGAGGGTGGGAAATCAATTGATACCTCAATGGGCTTTACACCACTAGCAGGCGTAACAATGGGAACTAGATCAGGGAATATTGATCCTGCCTTAATTCCATATATTATGGAAAAAACCGGATTATCTGCTGACGAGGTATTAGATGTATTGAACAAGAAAAGCGGGATGCTTGGAGTGTCTGGGCTTTCTAGTGATTTAAGGGACATTGAAGAGCTAGCATCCCAAGGAAATGAACGAGCAGAATTAGCTTTAGAAGTATTCGCGAGCCGTATTCATAAATATATTGGATCTTATGCAGCAAGAATGTACGGTGTAGACGCCATTATATTCACAGCCGGAATTGGTGAGAATAGTGATGTTATTCGCGCAAGAGTTCTTAAAGGACTTGAGTTTATGGGTGTATATTGGGACCCAGCACTTAATAAAACTCGTGGAAATGAGAGATTTATCAATTATCCACATTCTCCGGTTAAAGTAATGGTGATTCCGACAAACGAAGAAGTCATGATTGCTCGAGATGTTGTAAGACTATCTAAATAATTCAGCAAACAAAGGCTCTATGGGCCTTTGTTTTTTTTATGGACAGCCCTTTTGCATTTAAGATAATTAGCTTACGTGTGGTATACTATGGGAAAATGTGAAATTTCTAGGAAGGTGGTCAACAATGACTTGGACAGAACGAGATCAAAAGGTTAAGGAAGAATTGGCGGAATGGGAAAATAAACTGCTTAGCTACCAACCAAATGATTTTGAATTAACCTATGAAAAATACATAGAAAAAGCGTTCTCTTTACTTCCTGAAGATATACAAACACAATTCTTTAGTTTACTCGATGCGTGGTTATTCCATCTGCATGCTTTAATTCAAGGAACTCAATTTCAAATGGACGCTAAAGACCGTGTCCTTTCTGCAGGTAGAGTCTTTGATCCTCAAATTGAAGGTATTACAGATTTCAGAAATTTAGAGATCGATCAATTAAATTATATCGTCCAGCAACAAATTTCACGTCACCGATTTTATTCATTCGCGCAAGGTGGTCTTGCTGGAACAGGCGGAACTCTGTTATTAAGCTCAGATTTACCAGCCATGGCTGTCATTAACCTCCGAGCAGTGCAGTTAATTGCTATGTCCTATGGGTTTGAGGTGAATACTCCGTTTGAAATGATGACAAGTTTAAAAGTTTTTCATATTGCCACATTGCCAGCTAGATTGCAAATAGAAGGCTGGGAAGAATTAAAATCAGAACTTTATAATGCACATGATTATCTTTTCGAAGGTAATGAAAAGTTAACTGATGTATCCTGGATTGAACAACCAATCAAACAACTTTTAAAAGCAATGGCAATAATTGCCTTTAGGAAAAAATATCTTCAAGGAATTCCACTAGTTAGTATGGCAATAGGTGCTGGTTCAAACTACTCTTTAACACGAAAAGTGACAGACTTTGCAAAAAAATATTATCAATGGAGATACTTATTGAATAAAAGTGATCAATTTTAGTAAATACGAAAAGAAAAAAAATATAAAAGAGGATCAATAAATGAGTCTACAAGAGCATAAAAAAACTGCCGTTTTACAAACGAAATGTAAAGTCATTACAGTAAGTGATACTAGAAATGTAGAGACAGATAAAAGTGGGCAATTAATGAAGGAATTGCTTGAAAATAGTGGTCATCAAGTGGTTGATTATGTCATTGTCAAAGACGAAGGAGAAGCTATTCGCGCTGAGGTCATAAAGGGCTGCACCGATGAGAGGATTGACGTGGTATTAACGAATGGTGGTACCGGTATTGCGAAAAGAGATGTGACTATCGAAACAGTTAAGCAGCTGTTTGAAAAAGAAATCAGTGGTTTTGGTGAGCTATTCAGACTGTTAAGCTATCAAGAAGATATTGGCTCAGCAGCTATTTTATCGCGAGCAATTGCTGGGGTATACAATGACACAGCTGTATTTTCAACACCAGGCTCGACTGGTGCAGTTCGATTAGCGATGAATAAACTTATACTTCCTGAGCTAGGTCATGTGGTCAAGGAATTAAAAAAGGATTTATAAAAAGTCTGACATGATGTCAGACTTTTTTACAACCGCTTCCACTTTTTCTTACATATGTGCTTTTGAAGCAAGATCCTGATTAGTACGATACCATAACCAAAGCTCATTAATAACGGAAGCCAATTCGGCGATTTCCGTATTTAAATGACACGATTTTTTAAAATCACTTTCATTTGAAAGGGAGTTTTGCTTAAAGTTAATTTCTGCTTCTAATTCAGCAATTCGGTCAGGGATTGCGCCTCTAATTTTTTCCCACTGAAAAAGAATGACTTCTCTAGTTTCTTTATTATAAAAATCCCATTCGTCCAATAAGTGTGGGATTGGAATTCCTAATCTAGAATCAAAACGAAAAAAATCCATGAAATCTAATACCTCCAATAAGGTTCTAGTAACTATATTACTACAATTTTAAAAAAACGGTTATTTTGTTAGGCTCTTTTCGTAAAACTTTGTTGCTATTAATACTAAAAAAACGAACAAAACAAAAC
>NZ_CAKJTG010000013.1 GCF_917563885.1 Pseudoneobacillus rhizosphaerae | reverse complement strand
TAAATAAATACTCAAAAATTTAAACAAGGCACGAAAAGATGCCACGAAATCAAAATTGATACGGGAGGAGAATTGGTTCGAAAAGCAACAATCTTTGCGAAAACAGCCTTTTGTTAAGAAACTTATTATAAAAATCTCCAATAAAAAAAGCCAGGATTTTGTCCCCGGCTTAGCTGTCCTTTTGTGTCCGAACTACTAAAACATCACATGGTGCATATCTTGTAATACTTTCTGATACGCTACCAATAAAAATTCTTTCCACCATATTTAAGCCTGTGGCACCGCAAATAATTAAATCAGCATGAAATTTTTTAGCCAAATCCTTTGGAATTTTCACTTTGGGTGAACCGTAGTCAATTTCAGAAATGACATGAGTAATTCCAGCTTTTTCGGCCTCAGCCTTATAGCCTTCTATTAATTCACCTGCATAACAATTGGCCTTTTCTGCAAAGGTAGCATCATAAACACCGACAGTAGCAAAGGTCCGTGTGTCAACAATATGTGCCAATATAAGCTTAGAGTCATATCTTTTGGCCATTTCGATTGCCTTTTTAAACGCCCATTCAGCTTCTTTAGATCCGTCGACTGCGACTAAAATAGTTTTGTAAGTTAAACCCATCTTGCTCTCCTCCTTTTTAATTGTATGGAGTAAAAAATCAAGTTGGAAGGTTTCCACATCTTAATTATACATAAATTTAACAGGAATAAATGTCACAAATTTTCGAAAAATAAATAGGATAATTACTTTTTTGAAAGGGGGAAATACAATGAAAAAACGTGATACAAATGAACAGTATGGTTTTTTTTATGATGAAGATGGAACAAATGTAGTATCCCAACAAATAATGGCCTCTTACAACAGTGGGGTTATTGGGGTCAAAGATCAAGATGATGTTCAGTCGGATGAACAAACAAATATGTAAATTATTCAAAAGTATATTTCTTTGAAACAGGCGGATCTTTTCAATAAACGTTCCGTTTTGAGGTACGCATCCTTATAAATGACAATGAAAAAGGCGTGCAATCTGACAACAGATTTGACACGCCTTTTTCATTTATAATAGATTTGACACACCATAGATTTAAAAAAAGTACTAACCCTCAAGATAAGAGATGAGGAAAACAGTGCGGTTAAAAAACATAAGCGGAGAAATTCCCATTAAATTTAAAATAGCACTTAAAACAGAGTAAATAGACGGAAGAATTCCGACTATTTACTCAAAAAACGTCAAAATGGGTCATTTTGTATTGCTTAATCGGAAAACCTCCGCTTATATATCCCGTATTAAACCTTTTTACGCAGTTTAACCGGAAAATCTCCGCTTATTTTTAATGATCACTGGTACTATATGAAGGATATCCTTCTTATTTATTTGGAAACGTTGTCAAAACGGAACGGCTGACCCTTTTAATCAGCCTGTTCTTTTGATTTTATAGAAGCTTTTTCAGTAGGTACTATTTTTTTATGTAGGAATTTGTTAAAATGTAAGTGTTTTCATAGTTAAGAAGATTTTTCTTCTTCTTTTGCCTTAAAGGTGATATAGTAAAATCTAATTACCAATTAGTAACAAAATTTTTTTATTATAAGGAGGTATGCTTCTTGCGTATCGGGGTACCTAAAGAGATTAAAAATAACGAAAACCGTGTAGCGATGACACCAGCAGGTGTTGTAAACTTAACGAAGTTTGGACATGAAGTATTAATTGAAACAGGCGCAGGACTTGGTTCAGGATTCACTGATGAAGATTATTTCACAGCTGGTGCAAAGATTGTTGATTCAGCAAATGATGCTTGGTCAACGGAAATGGTTATGAAGGTTAAAGAACCACTACCGAGTGAATATACATATTTCCGTGAAGGTTTAATACTATTTACATACTTACATTTGGCTCCAGAGCCGGAATTAACAAAGGCATTAATTGATAATAAAGTTGTAGGAATCGCTTATGAAACTGTGCAAACAGCTAACGGTGCTCTACCTTTATTAACACCAATGAGTGAAGTAGCAGGTAGAATGTCAGCACAAATCGGTGCACAATTTTTAGAAAAGGTACACGGAGGACAAGGTATTTTATTATCGGGAGTACCAGGCGTTCAACGTGGAACAGTGACAATCATCGGTGGTGGTGTTGCTGGAACAAATGCTGCGAAAATGGCAATTGGTCTAGGCGCAAAGGTTACGATGTTAGACTTAAATCCAGAACGTCTTCGTCAATTAGATGATCTTTTTGGATCAGACGTAACGACTTTAATGTCTAATCCTTACAACATCGCAGAGGCTGTGAAAGAATCAGATTTAGTAATTGGTGCTGTATTAATTCCTGGTGCAAAGGCACCTAAGCTTGTTTCTGAGGAAATGATTAAATCGATGAAGTCTGGTTCTGTTGTTGTAGATATTGCGATTGACCAAGGCGGAATTTTTGAAACTACTGATCGCATTACAACTCACGATAACCCTACTTACACGAAGCATGGAGTCGTTCACTATGCGGTTGCGAATATGCCTGGAGCTGTACCACGTACATCCACTATCGCGTTAACAAATGTAACAGTTCCATATGCTGTTCATATTGCTAATAAAGGATATAAGCAGGCAGCTTTAGAAAATGAAGCCCTCTTAAAGGGATTCAATACATTAGCTGGATATGTGACTTATGAAGCAGTTGCTAAGGACCAAAACTTGGAATATAAGAGTACAAGAGAGCTTTTAGAACAGCTCTAATTATGAAAAAAATTCGAGGGTGTTCCCTCGAATTTTTTTGTTTTCAATTTTTCATTTTGGAATGAGAAGGATATTAGCAATAGAAACAGAATTAGTAAAAATAGAAATGGAGGGGATAGAGATTAGGATTAAAACGATACTTTCAATCTTATTATCACTTTTGATTATAGCTGGCTGTGCAAATGATGAAAATGCGGAGGTTGCAATGGATTCAGAGGTAACTTCTACAGTTACAAATACTAATATGTTAAAAATCGTTCTTACAACCGAAGAATTCAACTCGATGTTTAAAAAGAAATCTGATGAAACTCAATATAAGGATGGTAAGTTTGAACTAATGGATGGTACCCTTGTGACGGCTGATTTTTATTCCTATGGAGTTAGTTCTTTATTCGAATATGCAACAGCTGTTTTTTATAAGGAGGAATTAGCTAGTTTACATTTAATAACTACTGTTGGTATAGACCAGATAGAAGAAGCATTAAATATGAATTTTGAAGAGCTTGCATTAGTAGAACCGACTGAAAATGGTTACCAAATCATATTTGATAGTATGTTCCATGACACGAATATAAGCGTTTATCCTTTTGAATGGAAATAGAAAAAACTCGTCATTTACAGACGAGTTTTAAATGTTAATCAGCAATGTTAGATTGTTAGTAATTCTTTAGGGAATTTTGTTAGTATTTCAATTCCATCTTTTGTTACGTAAACATCATCTTCAATTCGAACCCCTGCTACATTTGGCACGTAAATCCCTGGCTCAATGGTATAGACCATACCTTCCTGAAGAAGCAATTGATTAGTCTCTGTAAGAGATGGGAATTCATGAACGCTAATACCTAAGCCGTGTCCAAGGCGGTGAGGAAAGAACTCTCCGTAGCCAGCCTCTCTAATAATATTTCTAGCCGTTAAATCGACTTCTGCACAGGTAGCACCTGGTTTACTAGCTTCGAGAGCAGCTAACTCAGCCTTTAGAACGGTTTCATAAATCTCACGTTGTCTATCATTGATTTCTCCAAAAGCAACTGTTCTTGTAATATCTGAACAATAGCCATCAACAACGACACCTAGGTCAAAAAGAACTAAATCTCCTTTTTGAATTTTTGTTAGTCCTGGTGTACCATGTGGAGAGGCTGCGTTTGCACCTGTTAACACCATCGTCGAGAAGGACATTTCGTTGACGCCTTTTTTCTTCAATGCGTATTCGATAGCAGCAAGGACATCTAATTCAGTTTTACCTTCTTTGATTTCCTGAACCCCAATTTCAATCGCATAATCAGCTAGCGCACAGGCTTCACGGAGTGTTTTTAATTCTGATTCATCCTTAACTAAACGAAGTGTACGAACCTTGTCTTCTGCAGAAACAAAAGTTGCTTGCGGAAAAAGATTAATAATCGCTTCATAGCGTTCAACATTCATATGCTCTTTTTCAATGGCGACTTTGTTAATAGAAATATTTCTATCTGAAATTGCTTTTTGAATGAGATCCCAAGGGCGATCAATATCGCTATGGCCAATTATTTCACCAGACCATCCTGAACGTTTTGCATCCTCTATTTCCATTCCAGGACAGATTAAGAAAGGCTCCTGTTCTTGAAAAATGGCAATAGCTAATAGTCTCTCATGCGGCTCGCTTAAAAATTTACTAAAATAAAAAACATTGTCAGGATTGGTAATAAAACAAAGCTGTATATCAGAGTCCTTCATCCAGCTAGATACTTTTTTTATTCTCTCGTTCATTTCGATATCCCCCTTTTACTATTAAAAACAAAAACACTACTTCGAGATTAGCAAGGATAAGCTAAAAAGTAAAACTTTTTAAGTAATTTAAATGAGTATTAAAAATGTTCTAGAAGGATATGATGAACATTTATTGAAATTATGATTAATAAAATTTAAGGAGGTATTTTTCTTGAAGCTATCCTATCATGGACATTCGGTAGTAAAGATTGAGACTAAAGGTAAGGTCATTATGATTGATCCATTTATAACCGGTAATAGCTTAACGGATTTAAAGGTTGATGACGCAAAACCAGATGTCATTCTTTTAACGCATGGACATAATGACCACGTCGGAGACACAGTAAGATTGGCGCAAAAGCACAACTCACTTGTTATAGCGGTTCATGAGCTTGCAACATTCTTGGGCTGGCAGGGAGTAGAAAGACTTCACGGCATGTCTATCGGAGGCGCTTTTGAATTTGATTTTGGTAAGGTAAAGCTAACCCCAGCATTTCATGGAAGTGCCTACATAACCGAGAATAAAGAAATCGTTTATTGTGGAATGCCATCAGGAATTTTGTTTACGGCTGAAGGTAAAACGATTTACCATGCTGGTGATACGGCTTTATACTCAGATATGAAATTAATTGGTGAGCGTCACTCAATCGATGTTGCATTTTTACCAATTGGAGATAATTTTACGATGGGGCCAGAAGATGCGGCATATGCTGCTAAGCTACTAAATGCAAAAACAGTTATTCCAATTCACTACAATACTTTTCCACCAATAAAACAAGATCCCAAAAGGTTCGTTGAACTATTAGAAAACCAAACATGCATAGTACTTCAACCAGGAGAATTTATTGAATTGTAAAAAAAGCTAAGTTAGAAGGTGTAAAATACTTCTAACTTGGCTTTTTTGCATAATTAAATGACTCCTTCTAGCATACATATGAAACAAGCTATGAAAAAAGGAGGAGAAAGGAATGAAAAAAAATCGCTATATTTTATGCTTGCTAGTAGGTGCTTTTTTACTGTATTTTGCGGTTCCAAGGTTTTCTATGTTTGCAGAAGGGTTAGAAGGAGTTTTTACAGCTAGCTGGATGTTGCTTGCATTATTAGTGATGGCAGGAAACCTCTCTGCCATGTTGTATGCACCTAAGCGAAAAGCTAAATCAAGAAAACTTACAAAACAAACAGCAAAACGATTACGTTATTACGCCTAATCAATGGAAATAAACGGGTTGTAGGTTGAATTACATTGAATCCGTCATACCTTCACTTTATAATAAAGTTATCATAATCCTATCATAGGACGGAAATAGGTGAACGTATGGCCACAAAGCATGAACAAATACTACAATATATTGATTCCCTTCCAGTCGGAGAGAAAATATCCGTTCGGCAAATTGCAAAGGCAATGAGCGTGAGTGAAGGGACTGCTTATCGCGCCATTAAAGATTCGGAAAACAAAGGCTATGTCAGCACAATTGAACGAGTTGGAACCATCCGCATTGAACGCAAGAAAAAAGAAAATATCGAAAAGCTAACCTACGCAGAAATAGTTAATATTATCGATGGACAAGTGGTAGGGGGGAGATCAGGTCTTCATAAAACATTAAATAAATTTGTCATTGGTGCTATGAAGTTAGATGCAATGATGCGTTATACAGCTGCTGGAAATTTATTGATTGTTGGTAACCGAACGAATGCACACGAACTAGCGCTAAAGGCTGGGGCTGCAGTTCTCATTACAGGTGGTTTTGATACAGAAGAACATGTAAAGAAATTAGCTGACGAGTTACAGCTACCAATCATTTCAAGTAGCTATGACACGTTTACAGTCGCAACCATGATTAATCGGGCGATTTATGACCAGCTTATTAAAAAGGAAATTGTCCTTGTGGAGGATATACTTACTCCAGTTGATGATACAATTTATTTAAAAGTAAATGATACGACTGAGGTCTGGCATGAACATAATCGTGAAACGATGCACAGTCGTTTTCCAGTAGTCGATGATAATCGGAAGATTCAAGGAATGGTTACCTCAAAGGATATACTTGGACAGAAACCGAATACCCATATTGATAAAATTATGACAAAAAATCCGATGACCGTTAGTGGAAAAACAAGTGTGGCTTCTGCAGCCCATATGATGGTGTGGGAAGGGATTGAAGTGTTACCTGTTGTCGATGATTCCAATCGTTTAGAAGGAATAATTAGCCGCCAGGACGTGTTAAAAGCATTGCAAATGGTACAACGTCAGCCTCAAGTGGGAGAAACCATTGATGATATCGTGACTAGCCAATTAGTTTTAACGAATGGAAAAAACAAAGGCGAAGAAATCTATCAGTGTGGAGTAACGCCACAAATGACCAACCATCTTGGTACCATCTCATATGGAGTTTTTACGACAATTGTGACTGAGGCAGCAAATCGGGTGCTACGAACGTATAAAAAAGGTGATTTGGTCGTTGAAAATATGACTATTTACTTTATTAAACCTGTACAAATTGACAGTATGTTAGAGATATACCCAAAAGTATTGGAAGTGGGTAGAAAGTTTGGTAAAGTTGACGTAGAAGTATTTAATGAGGGAACACTTGTTGGGAAAGCCATGATGATGTGTCAATTAATAGATCGTAGTTAATTGTAAAGGTTGAAAAATAAAGCTGTTTCTATTATAGAAACAGCTTTCAGGTTTTTATTTTTGGAATTGTTCAGCTTCTTTAATCGCAAGTGGTAGAAAATATCTGTAGGATTTCCAACCAGACCAAATACTCAAGCCACCTATTAGAATAAAAATGGCTGCTACTATATAGGTAACGGTTGATTGAAAGAGAAATAGTTGGTTGATTCCAAATAGACTAACAAATAATCCTAGAGCCATACTAGATTTAGCTGAAATCCATTTTTTTTCAATGGGTAAATTACTTCTAACAAATTTGATTTTATAAAAAATATAAAATGAGAATGAAATGACAATACATAGAACAAAAATTGGCATAAAGCAAGTCCTCCACTTTCAAAAATCGACAATCTATTTTATTTTAACGGTATTTTAGTGGAATTGCTACATGTAGTAAAGAATCTTTTAATTAAAGGAGAATGAAATGAAGGAGCAAATATTAGAAACCATCCAACAATATGAAACGATTATCGTACACCGTCACGTTAGACCTGATCCAGACGCCTATGGTTCGCAATGCGGGCTAGTAGAGATATTGAAAACCTCTTATCCGAATAAAAATATTTTTGCGGTTGGTAAGGAGGATCCATCTTTACATTACATGAGTCGATTAGATGATGTAGTAGATGAGGTTTTTCAAGAAGCATTAATTATTGTATGTGATACGGCAAATGCTGAAAGAATTTGTGATTCTAGATATAAGCTTGGTAAAAAGCTTATTAAAATTGATCATCATCCAAACGAAGATCCATATGGCGACTTATTATGGGTTGATACAACAGCCAGCTCTGTTAGTGAGATGATCTACGAATTCTATTTATTTGGGAAAGATAAGGGTCTGAAAATGTCTGATGAAGCAGCTCGCTTACTGTTTGCTGGAATTGTTGGAGATACAGGCAGATTTTTATTTCCAAGTACTTCAGAAAAAACATTCATGTATGCTGGTGAACTTATTCATTACCATTTTTCGAGAACGGAGTTATTTGACAAAATGTATGAGCTTGACAATAATGTCATACAGTTAAATGGATATATTCTACAAAACTTCGAGATGCGCTCAAATGGTGTTGCCAAAGTTGTCCTCTCCAAAGAAATATTGAGTAAGTTTGAGGTTGTACCTTCTGAAGCATCTTTACTGGTCGGAACGTTAGGAAATGTAAAAGGAATAAAGGCCTGGGTTTTCTTTATTGAAGAGGATGATCAAATTCGAGTGCGCCTGCGTTCAAAAGGTCCGGTTATTAATGGTATCGCAAGAAACTATAATGGTGGCGGCCATCCTTTAGCAGCAGGGGCATCTATCTATCATTGGGATGAAGCTGAAAAGGTAATAAAAGAGCTCGATGAGGCATGCTCATAACAAGAAAAGAGAAGGCCCAATGCCTTCTCTTTTAATTTGCTAAATGAATATTTAATTGTACATTCAAAGTCGTATAAATATATATTTCCTTCAATTCAAATCGATAGCGTTTACTATTGATTTTCACGACTTTATTCTCAATAACACGCTTCAACAGGTCGCGGCTTTTAAAAACAGTCTCTAAGTCCTTTGCAACGATTATACTTAAGTCTCCTTTTATACTTTCCTCCACCTCGTAAATGCTTAATCCATCTAGGTTAAATTTTAGCGCACTTTTCGGATTGATTTTGACCTTAATATCCTGCACGGTCATTTTTTCTTGGCTTTTTTTATTTAAAGCTTGGAACTCTGCCTGCCAAATCTTCTTTTCTTCTTTTAGTTCCTTAATAGACTCTTGCTGAGCATGGATAAGTTTTGATTGTTTTTCTTGTAATGTTCCATAAATAAAGACAAATAGAGCCCAGCTAATGGCCCCACCTATTGCCATTCCGGTAAAAAAACGGCGCCACTGCATCCATAAATGTATAGGTGGAATTTTCATATGGTCGTCTGCTCCTGTGTTAGCCAAAAAATCAATTTTGCTCCTGTTTGTGCTCCACCTAAAGCAGATAAAATTAATAAAAATTGCTTGAAGATATCCTTTGTGCCTCCCTCAAGGAATCCCTTTTCAAAGCTATAAACAGTATCAAAGGTCCCGCCAATAGCTGCGATAATCGCCCATATTCGTAAATCAGTTGAATATCGATAAATAGCAGTTAGCGGAGGTTGTCCAGTTAAAAAGGCGGCTAATCCACCTAGCAGCGAGCCTCCTAATATGACACCTAGTGCGAGAAAATAACCTTCAATTAGATTGGGAAAGAAGCCAATATCTTTCATAACATTACCACCTGTCCTATATATAGCATTACTTCATCTTATGAAAAATCGGTAGGATTATGATTTAAGAGCAAAAAACATTCACTTTTTTAAAGGGGAACATATTTTCTTTTTTTACAATTTGGCCCTATAATAGAGAAGGAATAACTTTGAAGGGTGTGATTGAAATGTCCTTTATTCACCTTCATGTATATAGTGCATATAGCTTATTAAACAGTACTATACAAATAGAAGAGCTTATCCAGGACGCGAAAGTGAAAGGCTTTAAAGCACTAGCGTTAACGGATCGGAACGTCATGTATGGAGCTATACCTTTTTATAAAGAATGCTTAAAGCATGGAATAAAACCTATATTAGGCTTAACGGCAGATATATTAAATGAGAAAGAGGAAAGCTTCCCATTAGTTTTCCTTGCAAAAGATCAACAAGGATTTCAAAATCTGTTGAAAATCACGAGTGTAATAAAAACGAAGTCGCAGGCTGGGATTCCGTTGAAATGGTTAAAGCATTATCAACAAGGTCTCTTTGTGATTACACCAGGTTTAGAAGGAGAGGTAGAGGGCCATTTATTAAATAACGATCTGGACCTGGCAAAAGAGATAATAGAGAAATACAAAAAGATTTTTGGCCAATCGAATTTTTATTTATCTTTACAGAATCACCTTTCACCAAAAGAAGCCGCCATCCAAAGACAGTTAATAGAATTAGCCGCTTTAACTAAAACGGAATTAGTTGCGACAAATCAAGTTTTTTATCTGAAGCAGGAAGATGCCCTTGCACATGAATGCATGTTAGCTATTAAAAATGGGGACAAACTCTCCGATGATCATATTGAGAAGCTGGAGAGTGACCAATATTACTTTAAAACTGCTAAGGAAATGGTAGAGTTATTATCGGAATATCCTTCTAGCTTAGAAAACACGTTTCGAATTGCTTCCGAATGTAACATTACTCTAGAGCTAAACCGAAAACGCTTACCTAAGTTTCCTACAGGAGAAAATCATACAGCTAATAGCCTACTTGAAGAAATTTGTTTAAAAGGACTGAAAGAACGCTTTGGAACTAGTCCCTCACAAATTTACCGTGATCGATTAAATTATGAATTACAAATCATTAATAAAATGAAATTTAGTGATTATTTTTTAATTGTTTGGGACTTTATGAGATTTGCCAGGGAACATCATATTCTAACTGGACCAGGTAGGGGCTCAGCGGCTGGATCATTGGTTGCTTATGTGTTACAAATTACTGATGTTGACCCAATAGAGCATGAGCTGCTGTTTGAACGATTTCTGAATCCTGAGAGAATTTCAATGCCAGATATCGACATCGATTTTCCAGATCACTCGAGAGATGAAGTCATTCGTTATGTAGCAGAAAAGTATGGTGAGTTACATGTTGCTCAAATTATTACTTTTGGAACATTGGCAGCTAAAGCTGCCTTAAGAGACGTCGGAAGAGCCTTTGGTTTAAACACGAAGGAATTAGACTATCTCTCTAAACAAGTTCCCTCCCATTTAGGTATTAGCTTATTATCTGCCTATCAACAATCAGAAGGCTTGCGTAAATTTGTTGATGAAAGTCCTTTACATGAGAAGCTATTCAACACCGCTTTAAAGCTAGAAGGTTTACCAAGACATACATCAACTCATGCAGCTGGAGTTGTCATAAGTGAGGAACCACTTGTCAATGTAGTTCCAATTCAGACTGGACATCAAAATGTATTCTTAACCCAATATTCAATGGAATACTTAGAGGATGTTGGTCTATTAAAAATGGATTTCCTCGGATTAAGAAATCTTACTTTAATCGAATCAATTCTTAAAAATATCGAAAAAGGGACTGGCAGAAAAGTAGATATCAGATTGATTCCTTTAGATGATCAGCTTACATTTGAGCTTCTTTCAAACGGGGAAACTACAGGGGTTTTTCAGTTAGAGTCAGAAGGTATGCGTAAAGTATTGATGAAATTAAAACCGTCTACATTCGAGGACATTGTCGCCGTTAATGCTTTATATCGCCCAGGTCCAATGGAAAATATTCCATTGTTTATCGATCGAAAGCATGGAATTGTGCCCATTCAATTTCCACATCCGGATCTTGAAAAAATTCTTAATAAAACCTATGGAGTTATTGTTTATCAGGAACAAATTATTCAGATTGCCTCGAAAATGGCTGGGTTTACTCTTGGGGAAGCTGACCTATTGAGACGAGCTGTCAGCAAAAAAAATAAAGAGGTATTGGACAAAGAAAGATCCCATTTTGTCGAGGGGTCGTCTAAAAATGGCTATTCACTTGAAGTAGCAAATGATATTTATGATTTAATTGTTCGGTTTGCTAATTATGGCTTTAACCGCAGTCATGCGGTAGCATACAGTTTAATCTCTTATCAGCTTGCTTATTTAAAAGCGAATTACCCATTATTTTTTATGACGGCATTGCTTACCTCAGCGATAGGTAATGAAACAAGGATTGCACAATATATTCGAGAATTGAAGCAAATGAATTATAAAGTGCTCGCACCTTCAATCAACAAAAGTGGTTACTCCTTTCATGTTGAAAATGGTGCGATTCGGTACAGTCTATCTGCGATAAAAGGGATTGGTGCTGTAGCACTTAAAGAGATTTTTCATAAAAGAAAAATAAAACATTTTGATGATTTATTTGATTTTTGTATGAGGGTTTCTACAAAAATTGTAAATCGAAAATCACTTGAATTGCTTGTGCATTCTGGTTGTTTTGATGAGTTTGGACATGACCGCGCTACATATCTAGCTAGTCTTGATGTTGCTATTGAGCATTCTTTGCTTGTGAATCCAGATGATAGTAATCAAATTGATTTCTTTTCAGAAGCAGAGTTTTTTTTGAAACCTAAATATGTTGAGATAGAAAACCTATCTATTGAAGATAAGCTAAATTTAGAGAAAGAAGTTTTAGGTATATATCTTTCTGATCATCCTGTTTCCATTTATGAAAAGGAGCTTTTAGCGGCAGGAGCTGTTCAGCTTTCGAGTTTAAAGGAAGACAGTAGAAACGTAACTGTTGGAATTTATATTACCAGTGTGAAGAAAATCCGCACTAAAAAAGGCGAAGCAATGGCCTTCTTAACAGTCACTGATTCAAGTGGCGAAATAGAATCAGTGGTTTTTCCGACTGTATATAACAAGATTATGTCTCTTTTGAAACAAGGAAATATGCTTGTCGTGGATTGTAAGGTTGAACAACGTTTGGACTCAAAACAATTAATCATCCAAAATGGAATAGAAATACATGAATGGATTGAAAAAAATAAGAAGCCAACATCAGTTCTTTACTTAAAGCTTGAAAAAGAAAAACAATCAGCTAAACAGCTTCAAAATTTAAAAGAACTATTAAGTAAATATCATGGCCGAACTAGTATCGTTCTTTTTTATGAAGGGTCAAAAAAGACAGTCCTACTAGAGGAACGATATCACATAAAACCCTCTAGATTATTATTGGAACAATTAAGCAAATTTCTTGGTTCTGAAAACGTAATCCTTAAGGAATAGTCTTTACAAGCTGTACAGTTATGTTATATTGATAGAGTGATTATTTGTGGTCTGACCACTGATATTTAAGAAAAAAATACCTTTTATGATAAAGGCCTTTTTAACTTCTTTTGATAAATATAGGGAGTGAATTCAGATGAGTTTACGTGAAGAAGCATTACATATGCATAGAGTGAGTAAAGGTAAATTAGAAACGGTATCAAAGGTCCCAGTTAGAGATGCAAAAGATTTAAGTCTTGCTTATTCCCCTGGTGTAGCAGAACCTTGTAAGGAAATCTATGATAAGCCTGAAACAGTATATGACTATACAATGAAGGGGAATATGGTAGCAATTGTATCCGATGGAACAGCGGTACTTGGATTAGGTAATATTGGTCCTGAAGCAGCACTTCCTGTAATGGAAGGAAAAGCAGTTCTATTTAAAAGCTTTGCAGGCGTAGATGCTTTCCCTATTTGTTTGGCAACTACTGATATTGATAAAATTGTTGAAACAGTAAAATTACTTGAGCCAACATTTGGTGGAGTAAACCTTGAAGATATCGCTGCCCCGAATTGTTTTGAAATTGAAGAGCGTTTAAAAAGAGAAACTAATATTCCTATTTTCCATGATGATCAACATGGAACTGCGATTGTAACGGTAGCTGGGCTTGTTAATGCATTAAAAATTGTTGGTAAAAAAGTTAATGAAATAAAGGTCGTAGCAAACGGTGCAGGTGCTGCTGGAATTGCGATTATTAAACTTCTTTATAGCTTTGGTGTAAGAGATATTATTATGTGCGATACAAAAGGTGCTATTTATGAGGGACGTCCTAATGGAATGAATACTATTAAGGATGAAGTAGCAAAATTCACAAACCGCGAAAATTTAAAAGGCAGTCTTGAAGATGTTATTAAAGGTGCAGATGTATTTATTGGAGTTTCAGTTGCTGGTGCACTAACAAAAGAAATGGTGGAATCAATGAATAGCGATTCGATTATTTTTGCTATGGCAAATCCAGTACCTGAAATTATGCCTGAAGTTGCAAAAGCCGCAGGGGCAAAAGTAATTGGGACTGGTCGTTCAGACTTCCCCAACCAAGTAAACAATGTGTTAGCATTTCCTGGTATCTTCCGTGGTGCACTCGATGTACGTGCAACACATATAAATGAAGCTATGAAGGTTGCAGCAGTTGAGGCGATTGCAAGTCTAATCGATGAAAATGAGCTAAATGCGGATTACGTAATTCCAGGACCATTCGATTCTCGTGTAGCACCAGAAGTAGCTGCAGCAGTTGCTAGAGCGGCTATGGATACAGGTGTTGCTCGTATTAAAGTTGACCCTGAAGAAATTAAAGAAAAAACAAGCAGACTTGCGACTATTGGAAAAAGTGAGTGATAAATAATAGTGCAACCCTCACAAAATGAATCTAAAGTCTATATAGAGATTGTGAAGCAACTAAGACTGATAATATCAAAAGAAGCATTAAAACCTGGAGATAAAATACCTTCTGAACGTGAACTTTCGGAGCGCCTTAACGTTGGGCGTTCCTCTGTTCGGGAGGCATTAAGAGCGTTAGAGCTCCTTGGATTAATTGAAACCAGACGTGGTGAAGGTACATTTATCCGCGACTTTCATGGGAATCAATTAGTCCAGCTTCTAGGTACTTTTGTTCTGCAAGATCAAAAAGCCATTAAAGATGTATTGGAGACAAGACATAGTATTGAGATGGATTGTATAAGGCTAGTCATAAAAAGATGTAATGATTCTCATTTCACTAAGCTTAGAGCTTTGCTTCAATTTCAAAGGGTGAATGATGAGCAAATTTTTTATGAAATAGCATTATTATCGGACAACCACTTAGTCATGCGAATTTGGCAAATATTGAATGATTATGTTAAAGCATTAGAAATTAAACAGGAAATGAAAAATAAAAGCCTGTATACTGAACTGATTGATGCTATAGTAAGTCGAAACGAAAAAAGCGCACTTCTCATATACAAGACACTGCGAAATTTGTCGTTTGACTAACGACAGATTCAAACACAATTCGTAAATAAATTGTTCTATAGTATTAGGACAAGCAAATTGCCCATGCATGCCGCTGGGTATTAAAAAACGATAAGTGGTCTGACCACTTTTTTACTTTAACTAGTTGTAGCGCCAAGCTCCTTAAGGCGCTTCCACATTTTTATTAGGAGGTTTCACTTTGCTTAAAGAATTATTTACAAAGTCTAAAAAGAAGAAATATGCAACGATTCCTTCTGAAAGTGCTAAGCAAGATGTTCCTGAAGGTATTATGTCCAAATGTCCAGATTGCAAAAAAATTATGTATACAAAGGAATTAATAAAAAATAATAAGGTATGTTTGCATTGTTTATATCATTATCCTATGAATTCTTTTGAGAGAATTGATAGCTTTTTGGATGAAAATAGTTTTGAAGAAATTAATTCTGGTATGATCTCTGAAAACCCACTTAATTTTCCTGATTATCTAGAAAAACTAGAAAAGGATAAAGAAAAAACAAACCTAAATGAGGCAGTAGTTACGGGAATTGGAACAGTTGGTGGCTTCAAAACTGTTGTTGCCATCATGGATTCTACCTTCAGAATGGGCAGTATGGGTTCGGTAGTAGGCGAGAAGATAACTAGAGCGATTGAGAAAGCAGATGAACTTTCCGTACCGTTCATTATTTTTACAGCTTCTGGTGGTGCTAGAATGCAAGAAGGTGTCTTAAGCTTGATGCAGATGGCTAAAACTAGTGTTGCGCTAAAGCGATTTAGTGACCATGGTGGATTAATTATATCCATAATGACACATCCAACAACTGGTGGGGTTTCAGCGAGCTTTGCTTCTCTTGGAGATTATAATTTTGCAGAGCCTGGTGCACTCATTGGCTTTGCTGGCAGAAGAATTATCGAACAAACAATACGCGAAGAGCTGCCAGAGGATTTTCAAACAGCAGAATTTTTACTTAAACATGGTCAATTAGATGCTGTTATATCTAGACTGGAGCTGAGAGAAAAAATGATTAACTTACTCGAAATCCATCAACCAGGGGGTGTACTTCAATGGTAGGCGGATTAGATTTCGAAAAGCCAGTAGTAGAATTAAGAAAAAAAATTCAAGAGCTTAAAGAATTTACGAAAAATGCCGATGTTGATTTGTCTTCTGAAATAGAGAAGCTAGAAGAGCGTCTTACAAGGCTAGAAAAGGACATTTACGAGAATATGAAACCATGGGATAGAGTACAAATAGCACGACATCCCAATCGTCCTACAACACTGGATTATATTTCTATACTCTTTAAAGATTTCTTCGAATGTCATGGGGACCGAGCGTACGGTGATGATGAAGCCATTGTTGGAGGAGTGACCATGTACAGAGGGCTTCCTGTAACGGTTATTGGACATCAAAGAGGAAAAGATACAAAGGAAAACATTCGCCGGAATTTCGGAATGCCACATCCAGAAGGATATCGTAAGGCATTAAGATTAATGTATCAAGCAGAAAAATTCCGACGTCCTATCATTTGCTTTATTGATACAAAGGGTGCCTACCCAGGAAAAGCGGCTGAAGAACGAGGACAGAGTGAAGCGATTGCCAAAAACTTATTTGAAATGGCAAGTTTAAAGGTTCCAATCGTTTGTATCGTGATTGGTGAGGGTGGAAGTGGTGGTGCCTTAGCATTAGGAGTAGGAAACCATATCCATATGTTAGAGAACTCAACCTACTCAGTTATTTCACCAGAAGGAGCTGCAGCGATTCTTTGGAAGGATGCCTCACTTGCGAAGCAAGCGGCTGAAACTATGAAGATTACCGCTCCAGATTTAAAAGGATTAGGAATAATCGATGAAATCATACCTGAGGTTAAAGGTGGAGCACACCGAGATGTGAAACACCAAGCTGAAGAGATTGATCAAGTTTTACATCGTTCATTATTAGAATTAACGAAAATGAGCGAGGAAGAATTGATCAACCATCGATATAATAAATTTAAAGCGATTGGTGAATTTTCTTTCGAAAAAGAGTCAATTGGGATAAATTAGAATGCCAAAATCTAATGGCTGACTTAAGCATGCTTGAATCAAGCATACTTAAGTCAGCTATTTCTTATTTGTTTTCATTGTGTATTTTTATAGTTGGACGGTTATCTGACATTTTTATGACATTTTTAAGTATATGAAACGCTTACATCGAATTATCATTCATTTAGTGTAAAAGTTGTATATGATTGTATTGTTATAGCAATTGCTTCATGTTATTTTAGAAATATTCTAGAGTGAATTGTTTATAATAAGAAGAGCATAGATAGCTCATCAGGATGTACACTTCATTCATACATACGTTACAATTATTCATAGAGGTGATTATAAATGAAAAGAATAGGTGTATTAACAAGTGGTGGAGATTCCCCAGGAATGAATCCTGCTGTTCGTGCAGTTGTTCGTAAAGCAATATTCCATAACATAGAAGTATTTGGGATATATGGAGGCTATACGGGCTTGATAAATGGAAATATAAAACAATTGGAATTAGGTTCAGTTGGTGACATTATTCACCGTGGTGGAACAATGCTTTATTCCGCACGTTGTGAAGAGTTTAAAACAAAAGAAGGCCAACAAAAAGGAATTGAACAATTAAATAAACTGGGGATAGAAGGACTAGTCGTTATTGGTGGTGATGGCTCCTATCGTGGTGCTAAGGCTTTAACTGAACAAGGCTACCCATGTGTTGGTGTACCTGGAACTATTGATAATGATATTGCAGGTACTGATTATACAATTGGTTTTGATACCGCATTAAATACTGTCATTGATGCGATTGATAAAATACGTGACACGGCGACTTCCCATGAACGTACCTTTATTATTGAAGTAATGGGTCGTGATGCAGGTGATATCGCTTTATGGGCAGGACTTGCTGGTGGAGCGGAAACCATTCTAATCCCAGAGGAAAATTATAATATGGAGGAAATCGCCGCACGTCTTAAAAGTGGACATGAGCGTGGTAAAAAGCATAGTATTATTGTGGTTGCTGAAGGTGTTTGTAGTGCTACGGAATTTGCAAAGCACTTAAAAGAAGCAACAAACTATGATACACGAATTTCTGTTCTAGGTCATATTCAGCGTGGAGGTTCTCCTACAGCTTTTGACCGTGTTTTAGCCAGCCGTCTTGGAGCTAGAGCTGTTGAGTTGTTGTTGAATGGTAAGGGTGGAAGAGCTGTAGGAATAGAAAAAAACGAACTAGTTGATTATGATATATTAGAAATTTTTAACCGGAAGCACAAGATAGATATGAATTTATTTAATTTATCGAAAGAATTATCGATTTAATTGGAGGAATACAACGTATGCGTAAAACAAAAATTGTTTGTACGATAGGTCCAGCTAGTGAAAGTGTAGAAAAATTAACACAGTTAATCGAAACGGGAATGAATGTTGCCCGTCTTAATTTTTCCCATGGAGATCATGTTGAGCATGGCCAACGTATTAAAAATATTCGTGAAGCAGCTAGCAAAACAGGAAAAACGGTTGCGATTCTTTTAGATACAAAAGGTCCAGAAATCAGAACGAACAATATGGTGGGTGGGGCAATCGAGCTTCAAGCTGGTAATAAGATAATTGTTAGCATGGCTGAGGTTGAAGGTACACTTGAGAAGTTTTCAGTTACATACCCTGGTCTAATAGAAGATGTGCACATTGGGTCAAAAATTTTACTTGATGACGGATTAATTGGTCTTGAAGTAACTAAAATTGATAAAGAAAACCAAGAAATTCATACAGACATTTTAAATAGTGGTACATTAAAGAATAAAAAAGGTGTAAACGTGCCTGGTGTTTCTGTTAACTTACCAGGGATTACGGAGAAGGATGCAAAGGATATTTTATTCGGCGTTGAGCAAGATGTTGATTTTATTGCTGCATCTTTTGTCAGAAGAGCTTCAGACGTATTGGAAATTCGCCAATTGCTTGAAGAAAATAAAGCTAGCCATATCCAAATTATCCCGAAAATTGAAAACCAAGAAGGGGTAGACAATATTGATGAAATATTAGAAGTCTCTGATGGTTTAATGGTTGCACGTGGTGATTTAGGAGTGGAAATACCAGCTGAAGAGGTACCACTAGTTCAGAAACAATTAATTAAAAAATGTAATACACAAGGTAAACCTGTTATTACAGCAACACAGATGTTAGATTCTATGCAACGTAATCCTCGCCCAACGCGTGCTGAGGCAAGTGATGTAGCAAACGCTATTTTTGATGGAACAGATGCGATTATGCTTTCTGGAGAAACGGCGGCTGGAACATATCCAGTAGAAGCGGTACAGACTATGCATAATATTGCATCACGTGCTGAACAAGCGTTAGATCATAAAGAAATTCTTTCGCAACGAAGCAAAGAAAGTGAGCATAGTATTACAGATGCAATCGGACAATCTGTTGCGTATACGGCATTGAATTTAGATGTAAATGCCATCATTACGCCAACAGAAAGTGGTCATACGGCTCGTATGATTTCGAAGTATCGACCGAAAGCTCCAATTGTTGCTGTTACAGCAAATGAATCGACAAAACGTCGTTTATCATTAGTATGGGGCGTATATCCGCAAATGGGTACTGAAGCACGTACTACAGATGAAATGCTAGATATAGCGGTAGAAGAAAGTTTAAATAGTGGCTTAGTAAAACATGGCGACCTAGTTGTCATTACAGCGGGAGTTCCTGTGGGTGAAGCTGGAACGACTAATTTAATGAAAATACATGTTGTCGGAGATATCATTGTAAAAGCACAAGGAATCGGCCGTAAAACAGCATACGGAAAAGTGGTTATTGCTAATAATGCAAAAGAGGCATTAGAAAAAGTAAAAGAAGGCTCTATTTTAATAACAATTGGCTCTGATAGAGATATGGTTCCAGCTATAGAAAAATGCAGTGCCTTAATTACGGAAGAAGGTGGCTTAACGAGCCATGCAGCCGTAGTAGGATTAAATTTAGGAATTCCAGTCATTGTTGGAGTTGAAAATGCTACAACACTATTTAAAGATGGTCAAGAAATTACAGTAGATGCAGGTCGAGGAGTTATTTATAACGGCCATGCAAGTGTATTATAATTAAATCAAAGAGAGGAATCTTCCTCTCTTTTTTGCTATAATATAAAGTAGAAGTACATTGAGGAGTGTCGACTTGAGATACTTATTTTTATTTATTATTATTGTACCTGCTGCTGAAATCGGATTCTTATTAGTTTCTGGCCAAATTATTGGTGTATGGCCAACCGTTTTAATAATCATTTTAACTGGAGTTATAGGATCTTACTTAGCAAAAAAGCAAGGCTTAGCTACTTATTACCAGCTTCAACGGCAGCTCCAAACTGGTCAATTACCAGGTGATGCTTTATTGGATGGTATATGTATCCTTGTGGGTGGAACGTTATTACTTACTCCTGGATTTTTCTCAGATATACTTGGATTTTTATTATTATTTCCAGGGACTAGGATATTTTTTAAACAAATGATGAAAAAATGGTTTCAAAAAAGAATAAAAAATGGAAATAGAAAAATAATATATTAAAAAGCTACTCCAAAATGGAAGTAGCTTTTTAATATATTATTTAACTTCTTCTGTTCCTTTAATATATGTCCACAGATCCCGAAATACATTTGCCCGATGTAGTGTACTTATGATAACTAGCAAAACTGGTCCAATAATAAGTCCTAAAAATCCCATTAATTTAAAACCGACGAATAAAGAAATCAAAGTTGCTAGCGGGTCTAATCCGATATTAGAGGATAAAACCTTTGGTTCCATGACCTGTCTTTGAACAAGG
The DNA here is from genome assembly GCF_917563885.1 of Pseudoneobacillus rhizosphaerae. GTDB lineage: Bacteria > Bacillota > Bacilli > Bacillales > Cytobacillaceae > Pseudoneobacillus > Pseudoneobacillus rhizosphaerae. The sequence goes on along the minus strand of NZ_CAKJTG010000013.1, from coordinate 88,298 downwards.
ACAACCAAATAAAGTACACCAAGACCAATCGCAGTGTTAACATCCCCAGCAATAGCCTCGTAAATAATCCAAGGTACAAAGATTGCTCCAGTTCCAAGATAAGGAATAATATCGACAACACCTGAAATTAGAGCGATAGTAATCGCATAATCTACTCGAAGTATGAGTAAACCGATTAAAATAATGACAGTAGTAATAGAAATAAGTGTTAACTGTGCTTTAATAAATCCAAATAGCGCCTTTTTTAAATCGATAAATACAGTTCTTCCACTTGATTTTGCCCGATTCGGAAGGAAACGACTGCCAATTGTATTTAGTCGATACCAGTCTTTACTAATGAAAAAGGTAGCAAGCAATGAAAAAATTAACACGGTGGCTGCATTTGGAAACCAGGAAAGAATATTAGGAATATTACCAAATAAATTTTGTATGAAATCTCCCACAGTTGTTCCAAATTTTTTCCCGACATTTTGTATATTGTCCATAATTGTATCTTGTTGTCCTGCATCAAGTGTATTAAACAAGCTTGTCAGCTGATTGTATAGAGGGATAATTTGACCAGCAAACATTTGTTCAATATAATCTATAACGGTTTCTAAATGGGCTGGTACCACACTAGCTAAATATTCAGCTCCCGAAACAATCTCAGTAATAAGTAAGGTTATTAAACCTCCTGTAATAGCAAATAAAATAACTAAAGCTACAAAGACAGAAAGTGCTCGAGGCATTCTTGCCTTTGTTGAAAAAAAATTTACTAATGGATTTATTAAGAAGGCAATTGCCAAACCAATTAAAAAAGGATACGTTACCTTCGATATATAATAAAATGCCATAAGTCCAAAAATAACTGCAGCAACGACCATTACCAAGCGCAATGTTCGATAGAAGTAGGTTAAATTCATATTTTCCTCCTTAAATAAAATACTTAAATATAATTTATTTTAACATTTAATCGAATAATCTGCCTATTTAGATGAATGATTTATTTCCTTTTAGATGTAAAAGTATGTTTATTCAAAACATGCCTTGTATTATTCGATTTGTTGTTTAAGTTAAGTTATTTTACAATAGTGTTAAAAAGGAGGGTAAAAGATTGATAAGTCAATCCTTGTTATTTCTTCTATTATTATTTTCTATAGGTCTTATTGCTAAAAATAAATCGTTAATCATAGCTGTTTCAGTATTGCTCCTCTTAAAATTAATAGGTGTAGAATCGAAAGTTTTTACACAAATTCAATCAAAAGGAATTGAATGGGGAGTTACGATTATTACAATAGCTGTACTAGCCCCAATCGCCAGTGGTGATATCGGTTTTAAGGATTTAGGTGGTGCCTTTAAATCTCCCTTTGCATGGATAGCTTTACTATCCGGAATTGTAGTAGCACTATTAGCAAAGGGCGGAGTAATCCTACTAGCAAAAGATCCTCATATTACAACAGCGTTAGTCCTCGGGACCATATTAGCAGTATCACTTTTTAAGGGAGTGGCAGTTGGTCCTCTCATTGGTGCCGGAATCGCCTTTGTCGCGATGAAATTATATGAGTTTTTTAAATAGTTTTTTTGCGATATAATAATTTTTAAGACAATTTCATTCACAAAGTTCTGATAATTGTTTATAATAGGCTTGTAAGCGTATCCTTTTTTCTTTAATAAGTTTTTTATTAGTGGATATAGTAGAAACATAATTTTTGTTCAAAACAATTGAAAGCACTTTCTATTTGTTTCATTTCCGAGCAAACGCTCGATTTCTTTTGAAGAAAAAAGGATTTTGTAATATGATTCTATTTGAATGACTATATGTCGACATTAGCATTCAAAAGCTAATGAATAATTTTTATTTCTCACTAGTCGGTTTTTCCGACTAACATACAAAGTGGCTAAGACAAGTGGGATGGGGAAATTTTTTCATGTAAAGGAGAGATTCAAGTGACAGTTACACGTGGTCTTGAAGGGGTAGTTGCAACATCATCATCGATTAGCTCTATTATTGATGATACATTAACTTATGTAGGTTACAATATTGATGATTTAGCGGATAATGCCAGCTTTGAAGAAGTAATCTATCTTTTGTGGCATAGAAAGCTACCAACATCAGCAGAGCTTGCGGAATTGAAACAACAATTAGCTATGAACATGGAGCTTCCGAAAGAGGTTATTGAGCACTTCAAAATGTACCCAATTAACGAAGTTCATCCAATGGCTGCGATTCGTACAGTAGTTTCTTTGCTTGGTCTATATGATGAAGAAGCTGATGTAATGGAAGTAGAAGCAAATTACCGTAAAGCGATTCGGTTACAAGCTAAGATGCCTGCAATTGTTGCAGCATTTTCACGAGTACGAGCAGGTTTAGATCCAGTAGCTCCACGCACAGATTTAAGCTTTGCTGCAAATTTCCTATATATGTTAACTGGAAAGGAACCAGATGCTATCGCGGTTGAAGCTTTAGATAAAGCACTAGTACTACATGCTGATCATGAGCTTAATGCATCAACCTTTACTGCACGTGTTTGTGTAGCAACACTTTCTGACGTTTACTCAGGCGTTACAGCTGCAATTGGTGCTTTAAAAGGGCCTCTTCATGGAGGAGCAAATGAAGCAGTTATGAAAATGCTGAAAGAAATTGGTACAGTTGAAAATGTTGATACTTATGTACGCGGTAAACTAGCTAATAAGGAAAAAATCATGGGCTTCGGTCACCGTGTATATCGCCTAGGAGATCCTCGTGCAAAGCATTTAAAGAAAATGTCCGAAAAACTTACTGCTCTAACTGGTGAGCCTCATTGGTATACAATGTCTGTTGAAATCGATAAAATTGTAACAGGTGAAAAGAATCTACCACCAAACGTAGATTTCTATTCTGCTTCTATGTACCATAGTTTAGGAATTGATCATGACCTATTCACGCCAATTTTTGCGGTGAGCCGTGTTTCTGGTTGGTTAGCTCATATTCTTGAGCAATACGAGAATAACAGACTAATTCGTCCACGTGCGGATTACACAGGTCCTGGTATGCAATCGTACATACCGATTAACCAAAGAGGGTAATATTTTTACTTTCAATCGAAAACTGTTAATATGATTAGGGTTAGAAGGAATTCTTCTAACCTTTGAATATGTTTATATTAATTAATTTTAGCTTGTTTGCGAACAAAGAATTCGGAGGGAAAACAATAATGGCTGGAGAAAAAATTACTGTATCAAATGGAGTTCTTAATGTACCAAATCAACCAATCATTCCTTTTATCGAAGGAGACGGCACTGGTCCAGATATTTGGGCATCTGCATCACGCGTTCTTGACGCAGCAGTTGAAAAGGCTTATAAAGGCGAGCGTAAAATCGTATGGAAAGAAGTTTTAGCTGGAGAGAAAGCTTTTAACCAAACTGGAGAATGGTTACCATCTGAAACTTTAGATGTAATCAACGAATACTTTATCGCAATTAAAGGTCCATTAACAACTCCTGTTGGCGGTGGAATTCGTTCTCTAAACGTAGCACTTCGTCAAGAATTAGATTTATTCGTATGCTTACGTCCAGTTCGTTGGTTTGAAGGAGTTCCTTCACCAGTAAAACGTCCACAGGACACTGACATGGTTATTTTCCGTGAAAACACTGAGGATATCTATGCTGGAATTGAATATGCAAAAGGTTCTGACGATGTAAAAAAACTAATCAATTTCCTACAAACTGAATTAGGTGTTAATAAAATCCGTTTCCCTGAAACTTCAGGTATTGGTATTAAACCTATTTCTGAAGAAGGTACAACTCGTTTAATCCGTGCAGCACTTAACTATACGATTGCAGAGGGTCGTAAATCTTTAACAATCGTACATAAAGGTAATATCATGAAGTTCACTGAAGGTGCCTTCAAAAATTGGGCATACGAACTTGCTGAAAAAGAATTTGGAGATAAAGTATTTACTTGGGCTCAATACGACCGCATTAAAGATGAGCAAGGTTCAGATGCTGCTAACCAGGCACAAGCTGATGCTGAAGCGGCTGGCAAAATCATCGTTAAAGATGCAATTGCTGATATCTTCTTACAACAAATTTTAACAAGACCAAGTGAGTTCGATGTAGTTGCTACAATGAACTTAAATGGTGATTATATTTCTGATGCATTAGCAGCACAAGTTGGTGGAATCGGTATTGCTCCAGGAGCAAACATCAACTATGAAACTGGCCATGCAATTTTTGAAGCTACTCATGGTACAGCACCTAAATATGCTGGATTAGATAAAGTTAACCCATCTTCTGTCATTTTATCTGGTGTACTTATGCTTGAACACCTTGGTTGGAATGAAGCGGCTAAATTGATTGTTCAATCAATGGAAAAATCAATTGCGTCTAAAGTTGTAACTTATGACTTTGCCCGTCTAATGGATGGCGCAACAGAAGTGAAATGCTCTGAATTCGGGGATGAGTTAATTAAGAACATGGACTAATCTTTAAAAATTGTTGAAGTTTACGGGTCGTTTTTTTTACGGCCCTCTTGCACCAAAAAATTTCACGATCAATTTTAGGGGGAGTTACAATGTCATTCAATCGTAAAAAAGTATCAGTAATCGGTAGCGGCTTTACTGGAGCAACAACTGCATTTATGCTTGCTCAAAAAGAACTTGCAGATGTTGTATTAGTGGATATTCCACAAATGGAAAACCCGACAAAAGGTAAAGCACTAGATATGCTTGAAGCAGGTCCTGTACAAGGGTTTGATGCTAATATTACTGGTACTTCTAATTATGAAGATACGAAGGATTCTGATATTGTTGTTGTTACTGCTGGAATCGCACGTAAGCCAGGGATGAGTCGCGATGACTTAGTTCAAACGAATCAAAAGATTATGAAGAGTGTTGCTCAGGAGATCGTTAAACATTCTCCAAATGCCTATGTGGTGGTATTAACAAACCCTGTTGATGCAATGACGTATACTCTTTTTAAAGAAACTGGATTCCCGAAACATCGCGTGATTGGACAATCAGGAGTATTAGATACAGCACGCTTCTGCACATTTGTTGCCCAAGAATTAAATCTTTCTGTTAAAGATATTACTGGTTTTGTTCTTGGTGGTCACGGTGACGAAATGGTTCCGTTAGTTCGTTATTCTTATGCTGGTGGGATTCCATTAGAAACGCTTATCCCTAAAGATCGTCTAGATGCTATTGTTGAACGTACTCGTAAAGGTGGCGGAGAGATAGTCGCATTATTAGGGAACGGAAGTGCTTATTATGCACCAGCTGCATCTCTTGTTCAAATGTGTGAAGCTATCCTTAAAGACCAACGTCGTGTTATCCCTACAATTGCTTATTTAGAAGGGGAATACGGGTACGAAGGAATTTACCTTGGTGTTCCAACTATTTTAGGTGCAAATGGTATCGAGAAAATTATCGAACTTGAACTCACCGAAGATGAGAAAAAGGCTCTTGATAAATCTGCAGAGGCTGTTCGTAATGTAATGGGAGCATTAGTTTAATTTAGCTGAAATTTTATAAAATGAAAAAGGGTCTGATCAATGGTCAGTCCCTTTTGTATAAATAGCTTGAAATCGCTTTCATTTGGAGGTATGTCACAAAATGTTACTTGGGAAAAAAAGAAAATTAGGCCGTAAGATTGAAGAAATTACGGTTGGAGAAAAGCTAAGCTTAACCGAAAAAATCGAAGATAAGGATCTTTTATTATATTTAGGATTAACGAATGATGCGAATCCTCTTTATATTCAGCATGATTATGCGTCGCAAACACCGTATCAAAAACCAATTGTTCCAAGTGTTATGTTAACAGGAATTGTTACGGCTGCGGTATCAAAATACTTACCAGGTCCAGGAAGTCATGTATTAAAACAAACAATAGAATTCCCAAAACAGGTATATCATTACGGTACGGTTCAATTCTTGTTTGAAGTAACAGAGGTTAATAAAAGTGCTCATACGGTTCTAATTCATGTTGAAGGTGTAAATGAATCAGAGGAGCTAGTCATTTCTGGAGATATTCTAGTATGCCCTCCATATCAATTAGAAAAATTAGAAGGAAAAGCGCTAGATAATTTTTAGATTTAACATTTATTTAAAACCACAGTATAAAATGCTGTGGTTTTTTTATACTTTTCATTATAATGAAGGTGGATATAAAGGGGTTTTCGATTTTGGGGGTAAATAAATTTTGCGGAGGCAGATATGTCGAAAAAGGTGCTAGTCGTTGATGATGAGCAACATATTATTACTCTATTGCAATACAATTTAGAACAAAATGGTTTTCAAGTTATAACAGCTATGGACGGGGAAGAGGGGCGAGATTTGGCTCTATCCCATAATCCAGACTTTATTGTTTTGGATTTAATGCTACCCAAATTAGATGGTATTGAAGTATGTAAACAGCTTAGACAGCAGAAATTATCAACTCCAATCCTCATGCTAACTGCTAAGGGGGATGAGTTTGATAAGGTCCTTGGGCTAGAGCTTGGGGCCGATGATTATATGACCAAACCATTTAGCCCAAGAGAAGTAATTGCCAGAATCAAAGCCATTTTACGAAGAACTCAAATCAATAATGACCAACAGGATGCTGAAGATAAGGACTATATGAAAATTGCTGATCTTAAAATTTTTCCTGAAAGGTACGAAGCCTTTTTTGCAGATGAGTTAATTGAATTAACTCCAAAGGAATTTGAATTATTACTTTATTTAGTAACAAATAAAGGAAGGGTATTAACGAGGGATCAGCTCTTAAGTGCTGTTTGGAAATATGATTTTGCAGGTGACACAAGAATTGTGGATGTTCATATCAGTCATTTGCGCGATAAAATAGAAAAGAATTCAAAAAAACCGATTTATATTAAAACGATTAGAGGATTAGGCTATAAGCTAGAGGAGCCAAAATCGTAATGTTTAAATCTCGTTCAAAATTCCTTTTTGTTTTTATCAGTATTATTGTAGTCGTATTAATCTTTTCCGATATTCTTTTAGCCACATTGTTAAACAATTATTTTGATCAAGCCAATCGTGAAATATGGTGGTTAGTAAGCATTAGTCAAGCAATTGTTTTATTATTGATTTTTACATTAGGTATTAATATCAAAAAACGCTATACAAAACCGTTAGAAGCAGCTACTAATGTTGCCATTGAGTTATCAAAAGGAAACTATCGAGCACGTACGTATGTGGATCATCGAAAAGAAACGAGTATGCTCAGTAATGCCATCAATCTTCTGGCAAAGGACTTGCAAGAAAACCTAAAAACTCAACAGATGCAACAGGATAGATTAAGTACTTTAATTGAGAGTATGGGCAGCGGCCTCATGTTAATTGATAATCGGGGTTATATTAGTTTAATAAATAAAGCCTATATCGAAACTTTTGCTGTAAATTCGGAAAAATACTTATACAACCAATATTATACTGTTATAGAGCATAAGGAAATTACTTTGCTAATTGAAGAAATATTTATGACCGAACAAAAAGTAAAAAGGCAGCTACTACTTCCGATGGGAATCGTAAGACGTTATTTTGAGGTATCTGGTTCACCTATTATTGGTACACAAAATGAATGGAAAGGAGTACTACTTGTTTTCCATGAAATTACCGAAATTAAAAAACTGGAGCAAATGAGAAAAGATTTCGTTGCAAATGTATCCCATGAATTAAAGACTCCCATTACTTCGATAAAAGGTTTTTCTGAAACTTTATTGGATGGAGCAATGAAGGATGAATCCACATTAGAGGACTTTTTAAAAATAATTTTAAATGAAAGCGATCGTCTACAAACCTTAATAGAAGATTTATTAGATTTATCGCGAATCGAGCAGCATGGTTTCCATTTAAATATCGAGGAATTTGACATCGGTATTCTTATGAGTGATATTATTACGTTGTTAAAAGGCAAAGCTGAAGAAAAAAATATTATTCTTCACATTAATCCAATCTCAAAAACTCTCTTCATCAAAGGGGATTATTCTCGACTTAAGCAGGTTTTTATTAATTTATTGAGTAATGCTTTAACCTACACTCCTTCTGGAGGCTATGTTGAGATTGAGGTAAAGGAAATTGAGGAAATGGTTCATATTCAAATTAAGGATACAGGTATAGGGATAGAACAGGAAGAAATTCCAAGAATCTTTGAACGCTTTTATCGAGTAGATAAAGCGAGAAGTAGAAATTCAGGTGGTACGGGGTTAGGTTTAGCAATTGTCAAACATATTGTTGAAGCCCATAAAGGAAGCATATCTGTAACGAGTGTGAAAGAAAAAGGGACAACTTTTACAATTTCATTAGAAAAAGTCCTTCCAGCTATTTAAATGTAATGATTTAACATTACATTTACTTAAAATTAACATTTTCTTCACAATAAGTTGATATGATATTTTTGAAAACCCCCTTACCCAGGGAGCTAAGCAAAGAAAAGGGAAAGAGCTTACCCCGCTCTTTCCTTTTTCTTATGTTTAATATTATTTTATTATGAAACTTTTACAATGGTTATCCGTATAGACTAATGTGGATATTTTAAAAGGATGTGAAACGAATGACTAGTATAAAAAGAGTTTATACGATTGTGGGACTAATATTTTTAATAGCAATTTTAAGTGTTCTGGCGTTTACGACCTGGTATACAGTTGATGAATCAGAACAAGCGGTCATCCTGACATTCGGAAAGGTAGAAGAGGGACTTAATGAGCCTGGATTACACTTCAAGCTACCATGGCCAATACAAAGTGTAGAAAAGTTATCTAGAGAAACTTTTAGTTTGCAATTTGGTTATGAAGAAAATGCAGGACAAATTAAGGAGTTTCCTAACGAAACAAAGATGATTACCGGGGATGAAAATATTGTTTTAGCAGACCTTGTCGTGCAATGGAAAATAACAAATCCTTCCGAATATTTATTTAATGCCGAAAAGCCGGAAGAAATCCTTTATGACGCTACATCGGCAAGTCTAAGAAGTATAATTGGAAGCTCGAAAATCGACGATGCCTTAACCTCAGGGAAAGCTGAGATTGAAGCGGATGTTCGAGATTTACTATCAGAGTTAATAAAAAAATATGAAATTGGGATTTCAATTCTGGCTGTGAAGCTACAGGATGTAGAGCTTCCAAATGACGAAGTTCGAAAGGCCTTTACAAATGTTACAGATGCTAGAGAAACGATGAATACAAAAATAAACGAGGCAAAAAAATATCGTAATAAACGAACCAATGAAGCTCAAGGGGAAAAAGATGCGTTAATGTCAGCTGCCCAAGGTGATAGAGCAGCTCGTATTGAAGCAGCTCGTGGGGATGTGTCGGTTTTTAATAAGCTATATGCGGAATATAGTAAAAGTCCTGAAATTACAAGACAACGACTTGTACTAGAAACCATTGAGCAAGTACTTCCTAATACAGAGATTTATATTATGAATGACGATGGTAATACTTTAAAATATTTTCCGATTCGGCCTCTAGAAAAAGAACAGCCGAAAACGAAACAAGAAGGAAGTGATACCAATGGACAATAACAATGTGATTGATATAAAGGAAAAAAGTAAAAATGGTTTTAATATGTTTGGATATATGAAAGTTGGTATTTTCTTGCTTATCCTTCTTGCGTTATTAATTTTTACGATTACAAACGTTTTTATCGTTAAAGAGGGTGAGTATCGTGTCATCCGCCAATTTGGTGAAGTAGTTCGTATTGAAAGCTCACCTGGACTTAGCTATAAGATACCTTTTATCCAAAGTGTATCAACATTACCGAAATACCAGATGACCTACGATGTTTCAGAGGCAGAAATCAACACAAAAGATAAGAAAAGAATGATAATTGATAATTATGCCATTTGGAGAATACAGGACCCTAAGAAAATGATTTCCAATGCAAGAACCGTTGAAAAAGCTGAATCTAGAATGGAAGAATTTATTTATTCCGTTGTTCGAGCCGAACTTGGACAATTAAATTATGATGAAATAATTAATGATGAGAAATCCTCACGAGGTTCTTTAAATGATCGAGTAACAAAAATGGTAAATGAACTATTAACTCAAGATAACTATGGTATTGTTCTAGTAGATGTTCGTATGAAGAGAACAGATTTGCCTGCAGAAAACGAGCAGTCCGTCTATACTCGTATGACTTCAGAACGTGAATCAAAAGCTCAAGAGTATTTATCAATGGGTGATGCTCAAAAGAATAGAATTGTTGCTGATACGGATCGAGAAGTGAAGGAAATGCTCGCAAAGGCTAAAGCTGATGCTGAAGTCATTCGTGCAGAAGGGGAAGGAGAGGCAGCTAAAATTTATAATTTATCCTTCTCTAAGGACCCTAGCTTCTATGAATTATATCGTACATTGGAATCCTATAAGAAAACAATAAATGAAAAGTCAGTTATTGTACTACCTTCTGATTCACCATATGCTAGATTACTATTGGGCTATACGAAATAACTTAGAACCCCGTTGTTTTTCTTTCCTATTCTAATCATGTTAGAATAGGAGGATAAATAACGGTTTTTTTGATTTTAGAAAAGGGGATTTTTTCATGGAAAAAAAATTGGTTTTAATTGATGGGAACAGTATTGCCTATCGTGCTTTTTTTGCTCTGCCCTTATTAAATAATGACAAAGGTGTACATACGAATGCCATCTACGGCTTTACTACGATGTTATTGAAAATATTAGAGGAGGAAAAGCCTACTCATCTTTTAGTGGCATTTGATGCGGGGAAGACAACCTTCCGCCATGCAACTTTTACTGAATATAAAGGGGGAAGACAAAAAACACCACCAGAACTATCAGAACAATTCCCTTTTATTCGTGATTTGCTAGATGCATTTGGAATATCACGTTACGAATTAGAAAACTATGAAGCGGACGATATTATTGGAACCCTATCAAAGGTTGCTGATGAAGAAGGATTTCAAGTCAAAGTCATCTCCGGGGATAAAGATATGACCCAATTAGCATCAGAGAATGTTACTGTCTGTATCACTAGAAAAGGGATTACGGATATGGAAATCTATACTCCCGAACATATTCTAGAAAAATACGGCCTTCATCCAAATCAAATTATTGATATGAAAGGGTTAATGGGTGACCAATCTGACAATATCCCAGGTGTTCCTGGGGTTGGTGAAAAAACTGCTATAAAACTACTGAAGGAATTTGAGACGTTAGAAGGATTACTTTCTTCAATTGATCAAGTAAGTGGTGCGAAATTAAAGGACAAACTATCGGAATTTAAAGACCAAGCCATTATGAGTAAGCAGCTAGCCACGATAACAAGAGAAGCTCCTGTAGAAGTGGTGCTGCCAGCAATTGAATACAGTGGGTACAGTTACGAAAAGGTTAAATCGATTTTTAAGGAGCTAGGTTTTAATTCGTTATTAGAAAAAATGGAACCTAGTGGAACAGAAAGACAAGAGGTGGAGTTAGAAGAGATTCAATTTGAAATCGCTAAGGAAATAACAGAGGAAATGCTCACTGACAATGCCTCTTTATATGTAGAGATTTTAGAGGATAATTATCATCTAGCCCCTATTTTAGGGCTAGCCATTGTCAATGCTAACGGTAAATATTTTTTTGAAACAGATATAGCTGTGCATTCACCTCTTTTTAAAGAATGGGCTGAAGATGAATCTAAGTCTAAAATCGTTTATGATGCAAAAGGTACAGAAGTCTCTTTAAGAAAAAGAGATATTCATCTAAAAGGGATACAGTTTGATTTACTAGTCGCATCTTATCTATTAAATCCGTCGGAATCACTAGATGACATTTCCTCTGTCGCTCGTCGGTATAACGAAGTTAATATTCAATCAAACGATGAGTTCTATGGAAAAGGGGCAAAAAGAAGTGTTCCAGGTAAGGAAGAAATTGCGGATCATATTGTTCGTAAAGCAATTATTTTAGAAAAATTAAGTGGAAAACTGGAGGATGAATTAAAGGAAAATCAGCAATATGAATTGTTTCACGATTTAGAGATGCCGTTATCGTTGATTTTAGCCGATATGGAATCTGCTGGTATAAAGGTAGATGTAGGTAGACTTAAAAAAATGAACGAAGAATTGGCAGCTAAGTTAATCAAACTAGAAAGTAAAATTCACCAGCTAGCAGGGGAACACTTTAATATTAATTCCCCAAAACAGCTTGGCGTCATTTTGTTTGAAAAACTTGGTCTATCTTCAGGCAAGAAAACCAAAACGGGATATTCTACCTCAGCGGATGTACTTGAGAAGCTTGCGGATGACCATGAAATTATTCGCGAAATACTTGATTACCGTCAACTCGGAAAACTACAGTCAACGTATATCGAAGGACTGTTAAAGGTTGTTCACCCAAATACCGATAAAGTTCATACTAGGTTTAACCAAGTGCTAGCCCAAACAGGAAGGCTGAGCTCAATCGATCCTAACTTACAAAATATTCCGATTCGCTTAGAGGAAGGTCGGAAAATTCGCCAAGCCTTTATTCCTTCAGAAGAGGATTGGGTCATTTTTGCTGCCGATTATTCACAAATAGAATTAAGGGTACTAGCACATATTGCGAAGGATGAAAAGCTAATTCAAGCATTTAAGGATGACTTGGATATTCATACAAAAACGGCAATGGAAGTATTTCATGTGAGTGCAGATGATGTAACTTCTAATATGCGTCGACATGCAAAGGCAGTGAATTTTGGAATTGTTTATGGTATTAGTGATTTTGGATTATCTCAAAGTCTAAATATTACGCGTAGAGAAGCAGGGCTATTTATTGAAAGATACCTTGAAAGTTATCCGGGTGTAAAACATTATATGGAGGATAGTGTGAAAGTAGCAAAGCAACAAGGCTTTGTAACGACAATCCTACAAAGACGCAGATATTTGCCTGAAATAACAAGTCGTAATTTTAATATTAGAAGCTTTGCAGAGCGTACAGCGATGAATACACCGATTCAAGGAAGTGCGGCAGATATTATTAAAAAGGCTATGATTGATATGGCAGACCGTCTACAGTCTGAAAAGCTACAATCAAGACTATTATTACAAGTACATGATGAATTAATCTTTGAAGCTCCGAAAGATGAAATAGAGAAACTGAAGGAAATCGTTCCAGATGTGATGGAAAATGCAGTAGAATTATCTGTGCCCCTAAAAGTAGATTATTCTTATGGTCCTACTTGGTTTGATGCGAAATAAATTAAAGGCAAAAAATGTCTAGCCGTTTGAGCGGGACAAATAGAAGGAGGGATTTGTTTTGCCTGAGCTTCCTGAGGTCGAAACGGTCCGTAAAACATTAGAAAATCTTGTTCTAAATAAAACAATTGAGCACATTACAATAAGCTGGCCAAAGATGATTAAAAACCCAACAGAGATTGACCAATTTACTGATGCTTTAAAAGGTCAGACCATTAAGAAAATAGGCAGACGAGGTAAATTTTTAATATTTTACACGGATGTTTATGCTCTAGTCTCGCATTTACGAATGGAAGGTAAATATGCTGTTTATCCAAAAGATGAACCATTTGATAAACATACACATGTCGTTTTCCATTTTACGGATGGTACTGACTTAAGATATAAAGATGTACGAAAATTTGGAACGATGCACTTATTTAAAAAAGGCACTGAATTCGAAGGTCCACCATTAATCGATTTAGGTCCAGAGCCATTTTCGGAAGAGTTCACACTTGATTACCTGGGGCAAAAGCTTCAAAAGACGAATAGAAAAATCAAGCCTACCTTACTTGATCAAAAAATAGTTGTTGGATTAGGGAACATATACGTTGATGAGGCGTTATTCCGTGCGAAGATTCATCCCGAAACGATTGCAAATACATTGAATAAAGAACAATTGCTAAAATTACATCAAGAAATTATCAACACTCTTTCAGAGGCCGTACAAAAAGGTGGAAGCACCATTCGTTCCTACATTAATTCCCAAGGGGAAATCGGCATGTTTCAACTGGAGCTATTGGTTTATGGTCGTAAAGGTGAAAGCTGTAAGGATTGTGGACGAGATTTAGAGAAAACGGTTGTAGGTGGAAGAGGTACACATTTTTGTCCTAATTGTCAACCATTAGAGGAAAGTTAATAACATTCATAGGGATCCTTCATATACTATTCGTAATTCGACAGGAAGGAGCCCTATGAATGGCACAAATGATCTCACTGTTAATTCTTGCTTTTGCAGTAAGTCTTGATAGTTTTAGTGTTGGTTTCACCTATGGCTTAAGAAAAATGAAAATTCCATTTAAATCTATCATTATTATCGCTACATGCTCTGCATTTTCCTTACTTATCGCTTCCGGAGTCGGTCATTTCCTCGGCGAAATTCTCTCACCAAACATTACGGATAAAATTGGGGGCTTCATTTTGATCTTACTTGGAGCATGGGTACTGTATCAGTTTTTTCGCCCAGAGAAAAATAAGGAATTTGTTTCAATTGAAAAAACAATCGTTAATTTTGAAATTAAATCACTTGGAATTGTAATTAATATTTTAAGAAAACCCATGTCCGCTGATTTTGATTTATCAGGAACAATTACAGGAATCGAAGCCTTTATGTTAGGTGTAGCACTCTCACTAGATGCCTTTGGGGCAGGTGTAGGCGCAGCGATACTTGGATTTTCACCCATTTATTTAGCAGTTGCAGTTGCTATTATGAGCTCATTATTTGTATCGATGGGAATTAAAAGTGGCTCTTTTTTTTCAAAAAGTGATTGGGTTCAGAAATTTACCTTTATCCCAGGAATTTTATTAATCATTATTGGTGTATGGAAAATATAACTATTTAGAGGTAAAATATGGCACTTATTATTGGGTTAACAGGTGGTATTGCAAGCGGGAAAAGCACAGTTTCTCGGATGTTATTAGATATTAATATCCCTGTTATTGACGCTGATCTAGAGGCGCGTAAGGTAGTTGAAAAAGGCGAAAAGGCTTACGTGCGAATTATTGAAACATTCGGTAGTGAGATTTTAACAGCTACTGGAGATATTGATCGAGTAAAGCTCGGGTCAATTGTGTTTCATGATGAGGATAAGAGAAATCAATTAAATGCAATTGTTCATCCTGCGGTTAGGGAAAGAATGAATGATAAGAAAGTTAAGTATGTAGATTCAGGAAATTCAGTGGTAATCTTAGATATACCACTTTTGTTTGAGAGTAAACTTACTCATATGGTCGATAAAACAATTCTTGTATACGTAGATGCAGAGGTTCAGCTAAATCGGTTAATGTCACGTAACCAGCTTATCGAGAGCGAGGCAATGGCTAGGATTAAATCTCAAATGCCACTTAAAGAAAAAATTAAGTTAGCTGATGCAGTAATAGATAATAATGGAACCATTCATGATACGAAAACACAACTAATACAAATATTAAATAACTGGGGAGTGTTGGAAAAAGCGTAAGGGTCAATTCCTTACGCTTTTTTATTTCAACAAATATTATCAGAAAAGTACAACTTTTGTATTTTTCAATTTTTTATATCACACTTCAACCTTAATATGTTATACTAATTATATAAATACGACATTAAAGTATAACATTATTATGGAAGGGGCCGCATAATGAAACCTAGAATAGCTATAAATGGCTTTGGAAGAATCGGCAGAATGGTATTTAGAAAAGCAATTTTGGAAGATAATCTTGAAATAGTTGCGATAAATGCAAGTTATCCCTCTGAAACACTTGCTCATCTAATTAAGTATGACACAAATCATGGTCAATTTGAAGGGGAAGTTATTCCATTAGATAATGCCATCGAAGTTAATGGAAAACAGATTCAACTTCTAAGTAATCGGGACCCTAAACTTTTACCTTGGAAAGAGCTAAATATAGATATTGTAATTGAAGCAACAGGGAAATTTAACTCTAAAGATAAAGCTATCGCTCACATCGAAGCGGGAGCAAAGAAAGTGATCATTACCGCTCCTGGTAAAGATGAAGATGTAACGATTGTTATGGGAGTAAATGAACACGTATTTGATGTAAAAGAGCATCATGTCATCTCAAATGCATCATGCACAACAAACTGTTTAGCTCCAGTTGCAAAAGTATTAAACAAGAAGTTCGGTATTGTAAATGGATTAATGACCACTGTACACGCTTACACAAACGACCAAAATAATATCGATAATCCACATAAAGATTTAAGACGAGCAAGAGGCTGCGCACAATCCATTATTCCAACGTCTACTGGAGCTGCTAAAGCATTATCACTGGTTTTACCTGAGTTAAAAGGTAAATTACATGGAATGTCACTGCGTGTACCAACACCGAATGTTTCATTAGTAGATTTAGTAGTCGATTTAGAAAAAGATGTGACAGTTGATGATATTAATGATGCATTTATAGAAGCATCATTTGGTGAATATAAAGGAATTATTGGGTTTACTACAGAACCTCTAGTGTCAGTAGATTTTAATACAAATCCGCATTCAGCGATTATTGATGGTTTATCAACGATGGTAATCGGCTCGAATAAGGTGAAGGTTCTAGCCTGGTATGACAATGAATGGGGATACTCTTCACGAGTAGTAGATTTAGTCAAATTTGTTGCGGATGCAATGGTTAATTCATCTTCAACTTCATCTGTAAAGGTAGGATAAGTAAGTCTAAGCTTGCTGGGAAACTGGCAGGCTTTTTTAATTTGTAAATCAATGATAAAGGTAGTTTTTTACTGAAAAGAGGTATCATAATCCTTTAACAACCTTACCTAACTAATCCATTTGATTTTTACGAACTATTATTGCGCAATATCTTCCCTTCTTCTAAAAAATAGATTGTAAATCTAGTAATGTGCACAGATTTTTGGCTAATTTCGTATAAAGCGATAGCTTTATACGCCTTTCGGCGTAGCTGAAAGGTGCTCAGATTGTTTAAAAAGGGGAGGAGAAAGCTCGCTTATTCCTCCCCTTTTTAAACAATCTGAACAAAATTAGCCAAAAATCACTATGCTAACAGCAGTATTTGTACAAAGATGACCACAAACTAAGCCTCTGATCCTAGTGCACGGACATTAAAACTTATTATTGAAAAATTTTAATTTCATGTGTTGCAAAAATAATATAAACGAAGTATACTAGTCATCGTGAACTTCTTCTTAAGGTATCAAGGAACTACTTAAAGGGTTAGGACCTCTCTGGACTAACTTTCCCCCGTGGTAGTTAAATCTTACCGGCATTTAAAGAACTTCATGATAACCAGTTTAAGGGGGAAACAAAATGGAAACAATGGGACGTCATGTAATCTCTGAATTATGGGGATGCGATTTTGAAAAATTAAATGACATGCAATTTATTGAGCAAACGTTTGTTGATGCTGCATTAAAATCAGGTGCTGAAATTCGCGAGGTAGCTTTTCACAAATTTGCACCACAAGGTGTAAGTGGAGTAGTTATAATCTCTGAGTCTCATTTAACAATTCATAGCTTCCCTGAACACGGATATGCAAGTATTGATGTATATACTTGTGGAGATTTAGATCCGAACATTGCTGCTGACTATATTGCTGAGGCTTTAAATGCCGAAACACGTGAGAATATTGAACTTCCTCGTGGAATGGGTCCAGTTGCTATCAAGCAAGCTCAAGCAAAAGTACTATAATTAAAATTGACATTAACGCGAGGTGTATTTTCCTAATACACCTCTTTTTTGTACTTATTATAGAAATTAAAATTCTAAAGGAGGGAAAAGGTTGTCAATATTCACTCGTTTCCAAAAGAATTGTGAAACTAAAGAAAGCCATACGGACGAACAACTTAAAACACATTATTATAAAGGTACATATAATCAGATATTTGATTTAGTTGAAACTTTGCTACGACGAGATACAAGGTATGTAATTGACCATGTATCGAAAGAGCATGGGGAGCTTTCGGTGAAATTAAAAGGAGGTAAACCTTGTTTTTATATCATTACAATTGTGGCCGTTAAACCGCTTGAAGTAGCAGTCGATATACATATATCAACAGATGCATTTTCTATATTTGGTTCTTATCCTTTTTTAAGGAACGAAGTAATTGTTTTTTATGAAAAGCTAAATAAGATCGCTACATTTATTGGTACAGGGAGAAGTATGTAGAAGGCTTGTCTTAATAAGGTGTTTTTTATAAGATAGTAAAGAGAGCAAAAGCAAAAATCGTAAAACGATGTGCTTATACATTTGGAGCTGATATTATTGAAATGTCCTTCTTGTCAACATAATGGTACTCGTGTGTTGGATTCTCGTCCTGTCGATGAAGCTAAGGCTATTCGTCGTAGACGGGAATGTGAACTTTGTAATTTCCGGTTTACTACCTTCGAAAAAGTCGAGGAAATACCTTTAATCGTAGTAAAAAAGGAAGGTACCCGTGAGGAATTTAGTCGTGAAAAAGTGCTAAGAGGTCTCATTAAAGCATGTGAAAAGCGCCCGGTTGCTTTAAAGGAATTAGAGGAAATCGTAAGTGAGGTTGAAAAGGAACTTCGTAGTACTGGTATTTCAGAGATTAAAAGTGAAGCTATTGGTGAAATGGTTATGGACCGGTTAGCTGGAATTGACGAAGTTGCTTATGTTCGATTTGCTTCTGTTTACCGACAATTTAAGGATATTAATGTCTTTATAGATGAATTAAAAGAATTGATTAAAAGGGAACAATTAAAATAGAGCTGAGGGTTTGTACTTTAGCTCTTTTTCAATTTTAGATAGAAAGGGGGGGGATGTATTATGGCTCTGCATTGGCAGGAACTTCTTCCTATTGATCGATATAAGGTCGCATCAGATGGATTACTTCATTTTTACGATCAAAAAGTTCTTACCTTTTTATATCAACCATTAATCGGTTCAACAGCTTTTAGTCTTTATATGACTTTATGGGCAGAATTAGAAGAAAACCGTCTATGGTCGGATACGACTACTCACCATAGTTTAATGAATTCACTCGATACTAACCTTAAAGAAATTTTTTATGCACGGCAGAAGTTGGAGGCAATAGGTTTATTAAAAACTTATGTCAAAGTAAAAGAAGATGATCGTTCCTTTATATATGAGTTAAAACCGCCATTAAACCCGGAAACGTTTTTTTTAGATGGGATGCTTAATATTTTTTTGTATCAAAAAATTGGAAAAAAGCAATTTGCTCGATTAAAACGTTTTTTCAGCGATCATCAATTGCCGCAACAGGACGAAGAATATAAAGATATCACTAAAGCCTTTCAAGAGGTCTATTCCTCTGCTTCACCTGAATCACTTCAATTCCATCGAGAGTCTTCGAAGGATTTAAAACTGAACGAGGGTGAAACCTTTATTGGTAGGTCAGATTCAAAACCAATTCAAATACATGTAGATAATTTTAATTTTGAACTTCTTTTTGCTGGTTTAAAGGATACCTTTATATCACAGCAATCGTTTACAGTGAAAGTAAAGGAAGCTATAGCTAACTTAGCCTTTTTATATAATATTGATGCCCTGCAAATGCAAGGCATTGTCATAAGTGCATCAGATACAGATGGGATTAACATTGAAGATCTAAGAAAAGCAGCTAGAGATTGGTTTCAGTTTCAAAATGAGGATAAGCTTCCATTACTTGTGGACAACGTACAGCCAGTATTACTAACAACACAACGAACTGAACCGAATACAAAGGAAGAAAAGCTTAAGTATTATTTTGAAACAGTTTCTCCACGACAATTTTTAATGGATATTTCAGGTGGTGGGGAGCCGGGTAAAGCTGATTTGCAAATTGTAGAGGATATTATGTTTGCCCAACAATTACCTCCAGGGGTTGTAAACGTTCTTATTCATGTTGTGATGATCAAAACAGATATGAAGCTAACAAAAGGATATGCTGAGAAGATAGCTAGTCATTGGGCGCGTAAAGGTGTACAAACTGTCGATGAAGCAATGGATTTAGCTATTAAGGAAAATCGTCAATATATAGAGTGGGCAAGTGGAAAGAAGGATAAAAAGTCATATAATAAAAAACCAACTCGGACAGAGATGCTGCCAGAGTGGTTTAATAACGATGAAAAGAAAGTTGCTTCTAATGAGCCGGAAAGTGATAAAAAAGAAGCTGCTGCCAAGAAACGCGCTTTAGAAGAAAGGTTAAAGAAGTTTAAAAAATAAAGGAGGGATTAGGATGGAAAAAATCAACCAAACTTTAAAGAGACTTTCCTTGAATGAAAATTTCCAAAAGCGATATGAAAAAATGAAACAAGAAATCTATTCTGACCCTCATATTACTGCCTTTATAGATCAGAATCGAGATAGGCTTACAAATGAAGTGGTTGATAAAAATTTAATTAAGCTTTTTGAGTATTCTTCTCAAAGTAAAGAATGTGATAAATGTTCGGATTTGAATAATTGTGTCAACATGATGAAAGGTTATCAACCTGTGCTTGTAATCAACAGGCAATCGATTGATTTAGAGTATCATCGTTGTCCTCGAAAAGTGATATTTGATGATCGTCAAAAGAATGAAAAACTAATTCAAAGCCTTTACGTTCCTAAGGATATTTTACAAGCATCATTTGCAGATATACATATAGAGGGTAGAATGGATGCAATTGATCGAGCTGTATTATTTGTAGAGAAATATCAAGCTGGTACTCGAATTAGAGGACTATATTTACATGGGAAATTTGGTGTGGGCAAATCCTATCTTCTTGGCGCAATAGCCAAGGAATTAGCTGAAAAAGGTATTTCTTCTATGATAGTTTACTTTCCTGAATTGGTAAGAGAATTTAAGGCATCAATTGGAGATCAAACGCTAAATTCAAAAATTGAAGCAATTAAGAAAGTCCCGATCCTAATGTTGGATGATATCGGAGCTGAAACGATGTCTAGCTGGTTAAGGGATGAGGTATTAGGTCCCATCCTACAATTTAGGATGCTTGAAAATTTACCAACCTTCTTCTCATCAAACTTCAATTATGAAGAGTTGGAGCATCATCTTACTTATAGTCAACGTGGTGAAGAAGAGAAGATTAAGGCTAGGCGGATAATGGAAAGAATTCGATACTTAACAGAAGCGGTTGAAGTCAATGGACCAAATCGTCGCAATTAAAGCAGTTAGCTCACAAGCTAACTGCTTTTTACTTTTCTCGTAAATTGACTCTTCTATTTTGAACAAGCCCCCCATATACATGTAAAGAAATCATTTCATCTTAAAAAATGATATTTCTTTAAATAAATAGGCTGATTGTTGTTAGGGGGGATTTGGTTGGTTGAAATCATCTTCCAAAATAAAGAGGATGTGAATAAGCTTTATTCTAAGTTAGTGTCGAAAATTTTATTTTGTGATGAAATTCTTCTGTTTGAAGAACGTCAAACAATAAAAATAAATGTGGGTTTGTTAGATGAACATTTTAAAGTAATGGTCACAGATGTATTTTATGAGTTTATTCTCAAATCCAAACGTGATGACTGGCTACGAAAAATTTTGTCAGAGCAATTTTATTATGAGGACTTTGATGTGCAGCAACAAATTCTAGAAATCATTTATTCGATTATAGATGGTGAAAATGAGGAGTTAGCTGAGCTCATCGGTGACCAATTTGAAGAGATTGCCGTGAAAGATGCGGTTAGCGACCTCCTACAAGATTCAAATATTGCCTTCTCCTTTGAGGCATTTGTAAAATTTAGATTGAGAGGATATATAGAAAAACTTTTAAAATATGTAGAAATTGCTATTGATGAATATAAAATGGAGCAAGAATACCAAGTTTTTATTCAAACTCTGAGAGAATTTCTACATAGCCGTCAGGAAAGGGTACACCAATTACATTTAGTTTACGACGAAGAACCAACTTTTTTTAATGAAAAATTTGAAGAAATCAAGAAATCGGAATTAACGAGGATGATTGATCGAAAATTACTTTCCAATCACCCTGTATATGTGGATTCGGTGACAATTGCCCCACTTTTATCGATTGCGCCTAAACAAATCTATATATATACATCCAATTCGGATGAACCACTAATTCGTACATTAAAAAACATTTTTGAAGAAAGAGTCATCGTTAAGTCAATTCAATTATTCGAAAAGGCTCGAAACTTTACATTGGAAAAAGTAAATGAAAATAGGTGAATTCCTTACTTGCTTTTCTCATCATTACAAACTATAATACTTTACATATTAAACATAAATGAAAAAGTAATGATAAGGATATGAGTATACTGAAATCGGTTATTTAGAGAGGGGAGTCCTGGCTGAAAGCTTCCTAACTAGACCAGAATACTTACCACCTTTAAACTTCAACCATGAACCCGAATAAGTAATGGTTGACGGCTAAAAACCGTTATCGAACACAAAGTCACAATTTGAATGTTTGATTGTGAAAATTTGGGTGGAACCACGTGTTTATTAAACTCGTCCCTTTCCTAGGGATGGGTTTTTTTATTTTATATAAATGTCATATACTGACATTTATGGTAATTACTAAAAGGAGGAAGAAACATGAGTGAGCTTATTAAAGTTTTGTTTCCAGATGGTGCTGAAAAGGAGTTTCCAGTGGGAACGACAACAGAAGATATAGCAGCATCGATTAGTTCAGGTTTAAAAAAGAAAGCCATTGCTGGAAAGCTAAATGGCGAATTGATTGATCTTCGTCGTCCGATTTTAGCAGATGGTGCGATTGAGATTGTAACTCCAGAACAGCCAGAAGCGCTAGAGGTTTTACGTCATAGTAGTGCCCACTTAATGGCTCAAGCCCTTAAGCGGTTATACCCGAAAGTGAAACTAGGGGTAGGACCTGTAATTGAAGGAGGATTCTACTACGATGTAGATGTAGAAGAGTCAATTACTCCAGAAGATTTGCCTAGGATTGAAAAAGAAATGTCAAAAATTATTAATGAAAATATTGAAATCGTTCGTAAAGAAGTTTCGCGTGAAGAAGCAATTGAACTTTTTACAGAAATGGATGACGAATATAAATTAGAGCTTATCGAAGCCATTCCTGATGATCAAACGGTTACTGTTTATCAACAAGCTGAGTTTATTGACCTTTGTCGTGGAGTTCATGTACCTTCGACAGGTAAGTTGAAAGAATTCAAATTATTAAGTATTGCTGGTGCCTATTGGCGCGGTAATAGTGATAATAAAATGCTACAACGAATTTACGGAACTGCCTTTTTCAAAAAGGAAGATTTAACAGAGCATCTTCGATTGTTAGAAGAAGCGAAAGAACGTGACCATCGTAAAATTGGAAAGGAATTAAATTTATTTACAAACAATCAATTAGTAGGTCAGGGATTACCCGTATGGCTACCTAAAGGAGCAACAATTAGACGTACAATTGAGCGCTATATTGTAGATAAAGAAGTTCGCTTAGGCTACGATCACGTTTATACTCCAGTAATGGGAAGTGTTGATCTTTATAAAACATCTGGCCACTGGGCTCATTACCAAGAAGATATGTTCCCAGTAATGGAAATGGATAATGAACAGCTTGTTTTACGCCCGATGAACTGCCCTCACCATATGATGGTTTATAAAAATGCACCACATAGTTATCGTGAGTTGCCAATTCGGATTGCCGAGTTAGGAACAATGCATCGCTATGAAATGTCTGGAGCTTTATCAGGTTTACAACGTGTTCGCGGAATGACATTAAATGATGCTCATATCTTTGTTCGTCCTGATCAAATTAAGGAAGAATTCAAGCGTGTTGTTCATTTAGTTTTAGATGTATATAAAGATTTCAACATCAATGATTATTCCTTCCGTTTATCTTATCGTGACCCACAGGATACTGAGAAGTATTTTGATGATGATGAAATGTGGAACAAAGCGCAATCAATGCTTAAGGAAGCAATGGATGAAATCGGTGTGGATTACTTTGAGGCAGAAGGTGAAGCGGCATTCTACGGCCCTAAGCTTGATGTACAAGTCAAAACAGCGCTTGGGAAGGAAGAAACTCTTTCAACTGTTCAATTGGATTTCTTATTACCAGAACGCTTTGATTTAAGTTACATCGGTGAAGATGGTAAACATCATCGTCCAGTTGTTATTCACCGTGGTGTTGTTTCAACAATGGAACGCTTTGTAGCTTATTTAATTGAAGAATACAAAGGGGCATTCCCAGCTTGGCTTGCTCCGGTACAAGTACAAGTTATTCCTGTTTCTCCAAATGTTCATGGGGATTATGCCGGGCAGGTAAAAGAAGAGTTACAATCTAAAGGGATTCGCGTAGAGCTTGATAGCCGTGACGAAAAAATCGGTTACAAAATTCGTGAAGCACAAATGCAAAAAATCCCATATATGCTTGTTGTTGGAGATAAGGAAGTCGAAGGAAAAGCAGTTAACATGCGTAAATATGGAGAGCAAAACTCCGAAACAGTGCAACTTTCAGCGTTTGTTGATATGGTTGTTGCAGAGGTACATCGTTAATAGAAAAAATTTACAACTGAAATTTTATTAAATATCTATTGCAAAATGATGTATATTTTGATAATATTTAAAACGTTGTCACAATCGTTGGATTTTGTTTGACATATTATCATAATTTATGTTATAGTTGCTAAGGTAAATTGAATACAAGCTAAGAATAAGAAGAAGCACCCGCTTCTCACCTGAATGACGCTTTTATAGTAGTTGACAGGTCATACGAAAACAACTTTTTTTAATTTGTTTCGTTAAGTGTGGGTGAATCATTCGCCCACACTTTTTTATTGCTTTTAGCGGGGGCATTATTCATTCGCTGTATTCGCTAAAATACCTTGGAGGTGTCTAACTATTAGTAAAGACATGATGTTGAACGATGGAATTCGCGCACGTGAAGTTCGTCTAATTGACCAAAATGGCGATCAATTGGGAATTAAATCAAAAATCGAAGCGTTAGAAATTGCAGCCCGAGTAAATCTTGATGTTGTCTTAGTTGCTCCAAATGCAAAACCACCAGTAGCTCGTATTATGGACTATGGTAAGTTTAAATTTGAACAACAAAAGAAAGATAAAGAAGCTCGTAAAAACCAAAAAATCATCAACGTTAAAGAGGTTCGCCTTAGCCCAACAATTGATGAACATGACTTTAATACAAAGCTTCGTAACGCTATTAAATTCTTAGAAAAAGGCGATAAAGTAAAAGCATCGATCCGATTTAAAGGACGTGCCATTACACATAAAGAAATTGGTCAAAGAGTGCTGGACCGTTTCTCAGCAGCTTGTACTGAAGTAGCAACTGTTGAATCCCCACCAAAAATGGATGGTCGCAGTATGTTCTTAATGTTAGCACCGAAAATCGATAAGCAATAGGAGGATACCATAATGCCTAAAATGAAAACTCACCGTGGCGCTGCTAAGCGTTTCAAAAGAACAGGATCTGGTAAATTAAAGCGTAGCCACGCTTACAGAAGCCATATGTTCTCTAACAAATCTCAAAAGCAAAAGCGTCACCTACGTAAAGCTACTTTAGTTTCTAGCGGTGATTACAAACGCATTCGTTTCTTATTAGTAAACATTTAATAATTCGCAAGAGTGAAATATAGGAGGGAACACACATGCCACGTGTTAAAGGCGGTACTGTTACACGCAAACGTCGTAAAAAAATAATTAAATTAGCAAAAGGATATTACGGTTCCAAACATACATTATACAAAGTAGCTAACCAACAGGTTATGAAATCATTAATGTATGCTTACCGTGATCGTCGCCAAAAGAAGCGCGACTTCCGTAAGCTTTGGGTTACTCGTATCAATGCTGCAGCTCGTATGAACGGACTTTCTTATAGCCGTTTAATGCACGGTTTAAAGCTTGCTGGTATCGAAGTAAACCGCAAAATGCTTTCTGAATTAGCTATCACTGATGCTGCTGCATTCACTGAATTAGCAAACGCTGCAAAAGCACAATTCAATAAGTAATTATATATAGCCATTCTCGTTTTTCGAGAGTGGCTTTTGACTTTTTTGGAAAGAGGTAAGCGATTATGGAATTAATGCCTTTGATCATATTACTTATTATTAATCTCTATGGTATTTTTCTGATGGGGTTTGATAAATCGAAAGCAAAAAAGGGACAATACCGAATTAGTGAACGGACACTTTGGATCGTGGCCATCTGTGGTGGTGCAGTTGGAACAACGATAGGAATGAATGTATTTCGTCATAAAACAAAGCATAAAGCCTTTCAAATTGGTATGCCTTTTTTAGTCGGGTTACAGCTGGTTGTCCTGTTTTTATTATTTAATTAATTGTCATAACTTCTTGTCTGACTCTATATGCTTTAACAGTGCTTGTTAAGTCAGTCATAGAAGGTGGAAATATGGATGAACAACTAACCATGGTATTTATACTAGTGGAATCCGTTGGAATTTTAGCTCCATTAGCCTTTATTCTTTTTCATTTGTTGCGACAATTTTTATTTCTGCCTGTAGCGATTGTTTGTATTGCGGGCGGCATCTTATTTGGAACCGTATTAGGAACGGTTTACTCTATAATTGGTTTGATGCTTGTAAGTGTCATTTTCTATTTGGTTGTGAATAGAATGCCGAAAACGTTAGAAAAACTTTATCGGATTAAAGTGAAATGGTTCGGGGAATACCGTAATTTAACCGTTGGCCAAATAGCTATTTTAAGACTTATTCCTTTTATTCACTTTCATCTAATGAATTTTTGTTTAATGCAAAGAAAAAAGAGCTTTAAGGAGTACGTATGGGGATCATTTTACTCCAATATACCTTTAGCGTTTTTTTATACGATATTCGGTCAATTTATAAGCCGGTTTACCCCGACGATGATTCTAGTGATTCTGTTTGCCTTAACCGTATTTGTATATTTATTAAGGGAAAAGATTGCAGTTATTCAGTGGGGAGAATTTTTCAAGAAGGCTAGGGCTTCATAAAAAAAGGAAAAATGGCATGAAGTGCCATTTTTCCTTTTTACTTTTTTAACAGGTCTTTTATAGGGCTTTTCCAATCAATTTTGGCATTTGGGTAATGACCTCGAACATTTTCTTCAATTAGAAGGAAATCATCCTTGGTTAATCCTTGTAGTGAAGCTAAATCTCGAGGGAAAATAAAAATGGAAACAACTTCAAAAGAATTACTTGTCGAGCCTAAATATTTCTCCCCTTCAAAGAGCACTCCATTATAGGTGAGTAAAAAGTTTTTTCGAACATTATCAAAATCATCGAAAAAGTAATAGCGTCTTTGCTCATGAGCCAACTCAAGTTTACGTTTCGGATTAATAATATATTTAATAAGGTAATAAACAAGGAACAATATGACTGTTAGTATAAGAATACGAAGAAACCACATAGATACGTCCTCCAAAAAATTAGCTTTATTTGTTATACGTCTAGGTAAGTAAAAAGTTTCAAATTTGATATAATTTTTATTAAAGGAGAGTGAAAATGTGAATATAACTAGACTTTATACGATGCAAAGGGAATTGGATGCTCATATACAGAGTAACCACCAGCTTCAGCAAGATAATCTAATTGATAAAAAGATCCTTGCCCTACTCGTTGAAATTGGTGAACTTGCCAATGAAACTCGTTGCTTT
Source organism: Pseudoneobacillus rhizosphaerae (assembly GCF_917563885.1). GTDB lineage: Bacteria > Bacillota > Bacilli > Bacillales > Cytobacillaceae > Pseudoneobacillus > Pseudoneobacillus rhizosphaerae. The sequence goes on along the minus strand of NZ_CAKJTG010000013.1, from coordinate 60,882 downwards.
AAGTTTTGGAGTTTGAAGCCACCTGCGACAAAGGAGAAAATTTTAGAAGAGTTTGTTGATGGAGTACATTTTATTTTGTCAGTAGGCATTGAATGTGGGTTTGAAGGTAGTAAATTACAGTTTGAAAACTGTCATTCCGAGAATCTTACCGATCAGTTTTTATCCGTTTATGAATCGGTAAATAAATTTAAAACATCTCAATCATTTAAAAACTATGAAAACCTTTTTTCTGAGTATGTCTCCTTAGCGAAGTTATTAGGATTTAACTCGTATGAAATTGAAGAAGCATATATTCAAAAAAATGAAGTAAATTATGAAAGGCAGCAAAATGGATATTAGCAGAAAATTTGTACATTTTGCAAGCATTTTTGTATAATAATACTGAATACATATTGAGGGAGCCGAAGTAATGACTAAACTAGATGAGACGTTAGTAATGTTAAAGGAATTAACTGATGCAAAAGGGATTCCTGGGAATGAAAGAGAACCACGCGAAGTCATGAAGAAATACATAGAGCCATTTGCAGATGAAGTAACAACAGATAACCTAGGAAGTTTAATTGCCAAAAAGATAGGGAAAGATGGCGGTCCGAAGATTATGGTTGCTGGGCACTTGGATGAAGTAGGCTTTATGATCACTCAAATCGACGATAAGGGCTTCCTACGTTTCCAAACAGTTGGCGGTTGGTGGTCACAGGTAATGCTTGCACAACGAGTGACAATCGTGACTAGTAAAGGTGATGTAACGGGAGTAATTGGCTCTAAACCACCTCATATCCTTTCAGCAGAAGCACGTAAAAAGCCAGTTGAAATCAAGGATATGTTTATTGATATCGGAGCTTCAAGTCGTGAGGAAGTAATGGAGTGGGGCGTTCGTCCTGGCGATATGGTTGTACCTTACTTTGAATTTACCGTTATGAATAATGAAAAAATGTTATTAGCTAAAGCTTGGGACAATCGTATTGGCTGTGCAATTGCAATCGACGTCTTAAAGCAATTAAAGGCTGAAGACCATCCAAACGTTGTGTATGGTGTAGGAAATGTTCAAGAAGAAGTGGGATTAAGAGGAGCCAAAACAGCTGCTTATGCAATCGAACCAGATATTGGTTTTGGCGTAGATGTTGGTATTGCTGGTGATACTCCAGGAATTTCAGAAAAAGAAGCCATGAGTAAAATGGGTAAAGGTCCACAAATTATCCTCTATGATGCATCGATGGTTTCACATAAAGGCCTACGTGACTTTGTCACAGGTGTTGCCGATGAGTTAGGGATTCCGTATCAATTTGATGCGATTCCTGGTGGCGGAACAGATGCGGGGTCAATTCATCTTGCACATAAAGGTTCACCTTCTTTAGCAATTACAATTGCGACACGTTATATTCACTCACATGCTGCCATGCTTCATCGTGATGACTATGAAAATGCGGTAAAATTAATTGTGGAAGTAACAAAGCGTTTAGACCGTGAAACGGTTGATAAAATTACGTACGAATCATAATAAAAAAACTCCGACAAGCACATATGTCGGAGTTTTTTTACTTTACTATTTTAGTCCTTGTTCTAGCGCCTGCAGCATTTCAGCTTTCTCTTCATCAGTGGAATTATTCCAAATAATTTCGAAAAGTACACCAAGACCAGGAAGCATTTTTTCCTCACCGTTTTGAATAGCGTCGACAATGGTATCTCTTAATTCATCCTGACTATTTCCTGCAACGTTATGAACAATCGCATTTCGTAAATTTAAATTCATTGATTCCCACCCCTTTCTTCCATTTCTTTCTTATGTTTTTCCATTTCTGCTTTTATTATGTATGAAATAAAGCTATAATAGTAAAATTGAAATGGACTAGTTAAAAGGAGAGAATTCAGTGAAATACATTCACTCTTCGAAAAATCCGCAGGTAAAACAGTGGAAAAAATTACATACAAAAAAAGAGCGTGAAAACTCCGGAACGTTTTTAGTAGAAGGTTTTCATTTAGTGGAAGAAGCATTAAAGATTGAGGATATGGTTTTGGAACTGATTGTATCTGAAGAAGTTGAAATTCCGCCGAGAATTGATTATGGCTCTGTTTCCATGACACAAATTAATAAAGAAGTTGTGAAGGAACTTGCTGAAACAGAAACCTCACAAGGGATATTTGCTGTCTGTAAGCAACCTAAGCATAAGCAGGTAGATGCAACGAGCTATCTACTTCTTGATGCAGTCCAAGATCCTGGAAACCTAGGTACAATTATCCGCACCGCTGATGCTGCAGGAATTGATGCCATCGTAGTAGGTAATGGAAGTGTAGATATTTATAATTCAAAGGTTCTGCGATCTGCTCAAGGCAGTCATTTCCATCTTCCGATTATTCGTGGAGACTTGTTTGAATGGATAGAAAAATTAAAGTCAGATGGCATTCCGATTTATGGTACTTCATTAGACAATGGAATCGTTTTTACAGAGGTGGAACCAACACCTAGCTATGCTCTCATCGTGGGCAATGAAGGAAATGGAATCCAGACTGACCTCCTAAACGAAACCACTAAAAATCTTTATATACCCATTTTTGGGAAAAGTGAATCCTTAAATGTAGCAGTTGCTACTGGAATCCTCTTGTATTATTTTAAAAAAATATAAGAACGCATTTGAACTGTAGCGCATTTTATAATATAATAATCAACAAAACTGCATGATTCCAAAAACGTTGATGGAGAAAAGTAACTCGTACCTGATCTTTTAGGGAGAAGATGCCTTAGACTGTAAGCATCTTTATGAAAAGGGCTAGTGAAGTTCACCTCCTGAGTTGGCACCGGGACCACTTAATAAGTGTAAAGGTGCATCGGCCTACGCCGTTATCTTCAATGAAGTGAATGGATACATATTTTGTAAACATTTATAAGGGTGGTACCGCGATATAAACCTCGTCCCTTTTGGGATAGAGGTTTTTTTTGTGTCCAAAATCATGCGAATCATTTAAGGAGGAAATCAAAATGCAAGATCGTTTAAAAGAACTGCAAACCGAAGCTATCAATCTTATTGATGCTGCTACTGACCTTAAAGCATTAAATGATGTACGTGTAGCGTACTTAGGTAAAAAAGGTCCAATTACCGAGGTATTACGTGGGATGGGCAAGCTTTCTGAAGAAGAAAGACCTAAGATGGGAGCACTTGTCAATGAAGTGCGCGAAGTGATTGCCTCTAAAATTGCTGGAAAACAAAACGAACTAGAAGCGGCTGTTATAAATGCAAAACTAGCCTCTGAACAAATTGACGTTACACTTCCTGGTAGACCTGTTAGGACAGGAAATCATCACCCATTAACACGGATTATCGAGGAAATCGAAGACTTATTTATTGGAATGGGATACTCAGTCGCTGAAGGACCAGAAGTAGAAAAAGATTATTATAACTTTGAAGCATTGAACTTACCAAAAGGTCATCCAGCGAGAGACATGCAGGACTCCTTCTATATTTCTGAAGAAATTCTATTACGTACCCATACTTCTCCTGTTCAAGCAAGAACGATGGAAAATAATCAAGGCAAAGGTCCTATTAAAATTATTTGCCCGGGTAAAGTGTACCGTCGGGATAATGATGATGCGACACATTCCCATCAATTTATGCAAATTGAAGGCTTAGTAATTGGTGAAAACATTCGCATGAGTGATTTAAAAGGAACGTTAGAAGTTTTCGTTAAGAAAATGTTTGGTGAGGATCGTAAAATTCGTCTACGCCCTAGCTTCTTCCCATTTACCGAGCCTTCGGTAGAGTTAGATATTTCATGTAAAATTTGTGGTGGAAATGGCTGTAACGTATGTAAAGGAACAGGCTGGATTGAAATTTTAGGTGCTGGAATGGTACATCCAAATGTGCTTGAAATGGCTGGATATGATTCTAAAAAATATTCGGGCTTTGCCTTTGGTATGGGTCCAGAACGTATTGCAATGCTGAAATACGGTGTTGATGATATTCGTCATTTCTATACAAATGATGTTCGTTTCTTAAAGCAATTCTCGGTACACGAGTAAATAAAAGGAGGATTAAAAACCATGTTTGTTTCATATAAATGGCTTCAGGATTATGTCGATTTGTCAGGTGTAACTCCAACTGAACTCGCTGAAAAAATTACGAAAAGCGGGATCGAAGTAGAGGGAGTAGAGGTTTTAAACGAAGGAATTAGCGGTGTGGTTGTTGGCTATGTAATGGAACGTGAGCAACATCCAAATGCCGATAAATTAAGTAAATGTTTAGTTGATATTGGTGCAGAAGCACCAGTTCAAATTATTTGTGGAGCAAAAAATGTCGCTCAAGGACAAAAGGTTGCCGTAGCGACTGTAGGAGCTATTTTACCAGGAGATTTCAAAATTAAAAAAGCAAAGCTTCGCGGTGAAGAGTCTAACGGGATGATTTGCTCTCTTCAGGAATTAGGTATTGAAGGTAAATTAGCACCAAAGGAATATGCTGAAGGAATCTTTGTTTTCCCTGCGGATACTGAGGTTGGAAGTGATGCAATGGCTCAACTGAATCGTGATGATCAAGTTCTTAAGTTAAGTTTAACGCCAAACCGTTCTGATGCTTTAAGTATGCTTGGAGTTGCTTATGAAGTTGCAGCGATTCTTGGAAGAGAAGTGAAGCTTCCTGAAGCAAAGGTAACTGAAGCTACAGAAAAAGCATCAAATTATATTTCGATATCTGTTGATGCAAAAGAAGAAAATCCACTTTATGTTGGAAAAGTAATTAAAAACGTTAAAATTGCTCCTGCGCCGCTATGGATGCAAACACGTTTAATGGCTGCTGGGATTCGCCCGCACAACAATGTAGTGGATATTACTAATTACATTTTATTGGAATACGGCCAACCGTTACACGCTTTTGACTATGACCGCTTAGGATCCAAGGAAATTTTAATACGACTTGCTCATGAAGGGGAAGTAGTCGAAACATTGGATGATGTGAAAAGAACATTATCTAGTGATGAATTAGTAATCACAAATGGCCAAATCCCTGTAGCTCTTGCTGGTGTTATGGGTGGAGCGAATTCCGAAGTATCATTAGATACAACAACTGTACTTTTAGAGTCAGCTTATTTCAAAGGCGGAAGTATCCGTAAGACATCAAAAACTCATGGACTTCGCAGTGAAGCTAGTGCTCGATTTGAAAAGGGAGTAGACCCTAACCGAGTTCGTGCTGCTGCTGAGCGTGCTGCTTATTTGATGGAATTGTATGCAGGTGGAGAGGTTCTAGAGGGTTCAGTTGTAGCTGATTCTCTTGAAATTCAACCTGCTGTAGTATCAACAACACTTGAGAAAATTAACAATGTTATTGGAATGAATTTAGACATTGAAACAGTTGAAGCTATCTTTGCTAGACTCAAGTTTGATGTAGAAACAGATAATGAAGTCTTTAAAGTAACAGTTCCATCGCGTCGCGGCGATATTACGATTGAAGAGGATTTAATTGAAGAAGTGGCCCGATTATATGGTTATGATAATATACCATCTACATTACCGATTGGAGAAGCAACTCCTGGGCGTTTAACCGACTACCAATTAAAACGCAGAATTGCTCGTAACTACCTGGAATCAACAGGTTTATACCAAGCGGTTACTTATTCTTTAACTAGTGAAGATAAAGTTTCGCAGTACGCATTAGATAAAAGAGAGCCAATCCGTCTTGCGATGCCAATGAGCGAAGAGCGTAGCTTGCTTCGTTTAAGTATTGTTCCACAATTACTAGAAGTAGTGAAGTACAATGCCGCACGTCAACATGACAGCACAGGAGTTTATGAAACTGGAGCAGTATTCCTTGCAGAAAGTGGGCAAGAGTTACCTCAAGAGCAAGAGCATTTGGCTGTTGCCTTAACGGGATTATGGCATTCACATTTATGGCAGGGCGAGAAAAAGCCAGTCGATTTCTACGTGCTAAAAGGAATTCTAGAAGGATTATTTGCAAAACTTGGTCTACAGGAAAAAGTAGAATATCGCAAAGCTTCTATCGAAGGCATGCACCCTGGACGTACGGCAGAAGTGCTTTTAGAAGGAAAATCAATTGGTTTTGTTGGTCAAATCCATCCACAAGTTCAAAAGGAAAAGGACTTAAAGGACACGTATGTAAGTGAAATCAATTTGAGAGAAGCATTACAAGCTGCAACCGAACCATTAAAGTATCAATCTATACCTAGATATCCTTCTATTACGCGAGATATTGCTCTTGTAGTGGATAAAGCGGTATCATCCTTTGAGTTAAAATCGGTAATTCAAATTGCTGGTGGAGCATTACTAAAAGAGGTTCAAGTCTTTGACCTATACGAAGGAGACCGTTTAGAAGCAGGTACAAAATCAATCGCGTTCTCATTAAAATACTTTGATCCTGAACGTACCCTAACAGACGAAGACGTAACAAAAACACACCAACAAGTACTCAATGCCCTAGAACAAAAAACAGGCGCCGTACTAAGAGGATAAAACTTCAATACACTAAAGCGGTGGGGGACAGTCCCCGGTTGCTTTAACGCGGCAGAGTGCCGGGGGACAGTCCCCCGGCACTTTGCTGCGTTAAAGTGAATGTTCTGACTTTCCACCCTTTTAACATTCATGGTATGATACGAAGTAGGATTCTTTAGTATAGGGGTGCACTTTCGTTGGCAGAAACAAAAAAAATACGCACAACAGTTGATATATACGGTCAGCAATATGTCATTGTAGGAACGGAAAGTTCAAGTCATATACGACTTGTTGCCTCGATGGTAGACGACAAAATGCGTGAAATTGGTTCAAAGAATCCTTCACTTGATGTCAGTAAGCTTGCTGTCTTAACAGCTCTCAATGCGATGAACGATCTCGTTAAATTAAAGGATCACGTTGAGAAATTAGAATCTGAATTAAATAGAGTAAAGGAATGAAACAAATAAAATGCTTGATTTAGCCATTCTCGTTATCTTTTTGATAGGCTTTTTCGTAGGTTTGAAAAGAGGACTTATCTTACAATTTATCCATTTAACCGGTTTTATTGTAGCTTTTATTGTCGCAGCTACCTATTATGATAATTTAGCACCAAAATTAACATTATGGGTTCCATATCCTAACCTTGGAACAGAAACAGCTTTACATAATATCTTTAATGGTGAATCTTTTGAAACAGCTTATTATCGTGCTATTGCCTTTGCAGCCATCTTCTTTCTAGTGAAAATTTTCCTGCAAATCATAGGAACCATGTTAGATTTTATTGCTCATATTCCTGTTATTAAACAGCTCAATGTTTGGGCTGGCGGAATTTTAGGACTAGTTGAGGTTTATTTACTAATTTTTATTGTATTATACATTGCGGCATTACTTCCAATCGAATTTATCCAATCTCCTATTAAGGATTCGACAATTGCCCAATCCATTATTAAGAATACACCAATATTCTCCAAACAAATTAAAGAAATGTGGTTTAACTATATCGCAACAAGGGGCTGAGTTTAAAGGGTACTCCTTTAAAGTCAGTCCCTAGATTTCATGTTTGAAAATAAAAATATACTGAAAATCGCATAATGATAAGGTAATCAAAAGGCGGTGTGAAAATATTGGAGCTAACTAAAAAGGATATTGTCAGGTTATTAGAAACCATTTCTATATATATGGAATTAAAAGGGGAAAATACATTTAAAGTTTCCGCTTTTCGTAAAGCAGCAGCTGCAATTGAAACAGATGATCGTAGCCTCATGGAAATCCATGATTTCACGGAGCTTTCCGGGATTGGCAAGGGGACAGCAGCTGTTATCGAGGAATACATACTTACTAGGGAATCAACCGTTTTAAAGGAACTCCAAGAAGAAGTTCCAAATGGTCTAATTCAACTATTACAGATTCAAGGCTTAGGTGGAAAGAAAATTTCCAAACTTTATTTAGAACTTGGTGTGGAAACAATTGAGGACCTAAAGGAAGCCTGTTTGGAAAAAAAGGTCCAAAGCCTTGCGGGATTTGGAAAAAAGACAGAAGAAAAAATTCTGCTAGCAATCGAAAATGTAGGGACTAGACCTGAGAGGTTGCCGATAGCCTTTATGTTAAGGGTCGCTAATTTTATAGAAGCAGAATTACAACATTTTAAAGATATCGAAAAATTTTCGCGTGCTGGTAGCCTAAGAAGAATGAGGGAAACAATTAAAGATTTAGATTATATTATTTCGACAAACGAATACGAAAATGTTCGAAAGCAATTACTTGAGTTACCAAAAATAAAAGAAGTAATTGCAGCAGGAGATACAAAAGTCTCATTAACGCTTCAATTTGATTATGACGTTTCGGTAGACTTCCGCTTAGTTAAGCCTGAAGAATTTGCGACAACCTTACATCATTTTACTGGCTCAAAGGAGCATAATGTAAGAATGAGACAGCTAGCAAAGGAACGGGGATTGAAAATCAGCGAATATGGGGTGGAAAACGTTGAAACCGGAGAAGTATTAACTTTTTCCTCTGAAAACGAATTCTATCATCACTTTGGACTTCCCCTTTTCCCACCAGAGATTAGAGAGGACGGACGTGAAGTAGAGGATTTCACCGAAGACCATCTACATCGAATAATTTCACTTGAGGATATAAAAGGTGACCTTCATATGCATTCAACTTGGAGTGACGGGGCTTATTCAATTGAAGATATGGTAGAAGCTTGTCGGGCAAAAGGGTACCAATATATTGCGATTACGGATCACTCTCAATATTTAAAGGTTGCAAATGGTTTGGACCGCGACAGACTAAGAAAGCAGCACCAAGAAATAAAACGATTAAATGAAAAATATGATGATTTTCTAATTCTAACCGGTGTTGAGATGGACATTCTTCCAGATGGAACACTCGATTATGATGATGTACTATTAGCAGAAATGGATGTTGTCATTGCATCTATTCACTCTTCTTTTTCTCAGCCAGAGGAAAAGATCATGAATCGTCTTAAGAATGCTCTAATAAATGCTCATGTCGATATCATCGCCCATCCAACAGGAAGATTAATCGGTAGAAGAGAAGGTTATCCAGTCAATATCGAAATGCTCATTCAATTAGCAAAAGAAACGAACACCGTATTGGAATTAAATGCAAATCCAAATCGGTTAGATTTATCCGCTGAAAATGTACGAAAAGCCCAAGATGCTGGGGTAAAAATAGCAATTAATACAGATGCACATCACAAGGACACTCTTTCCCACATGGAAATAGGAGTTGCATCTGCGCGCAAAGGCTGGATTCAAAAGGAAAATGTCTTAAATACACTTGATAAAGAAGAGCTGCTTCATTTTTTACATCGACGTTACGAGAAGAATTAGATAGATAAGGGAGGTTTTCTCCATGCAGCAAAGAGTACTAAAGGTATTAGAATTCTATAAAGTAAAAGAACAATTAATAACTTTCGCCTCATCTAGTTTAGGGATTGAAAAGGTGAACAACTTAATTCCATCTGCTAATTTTGATGAGGTTGTAAAATGGCAGGAAGAAACGGACGAAGCAGCTAAAGTTTTTAGACTAAAAGGGAACGTACCATTATCGGGCATTTTTAATATTCGTCCCCATGTGAAACGATCGGCGATAGGAAGTATTTTAAGTCCGCAAGAGTTAACACAAGTAGCAAGTACTATACGGGTAAGTCGCCAAATGAAGCGTTTTGTCGAAGATATGGTACAGGACCAAATTGAGCTACCGATCTTAAGCCAATATGTTAACAAAATAATCGTCTTAGCAGATTTAGAAGAAAAAATTAGAAATGCCATCGATGAAGGTGGAGAAGTAATGGATAGTGCGAGCGATACTCTTCGCTCATTACGTCAGCAATTGCGTGCAAACGAATCCCGTGTTCGTGAAAAATTAGAGAGCATGATTCGTTCTTCAAATGCTCAAAAAATGCTATCCGATTCCATTGTCACGATTCGAAATGACCGTTATGTTATTCCGGTTAAGCAGGAATACCGTGGCCACTACGGTGGAATTATACACGACCAAAGTTCTTCTGGTGCGACATTATTTATTGAACCTCAAGTCATTGTCCAATTAAATAACCAGTTGCAGGAAATAAGAGTAAAGGAACAACTGGAAATTGAACGAATTTTAGCAGAGCTTTCGGACTTCGTAGCAGAATTTGAACAAGATCTGTTAACGATTGTTTATGTTTTAACAGAACTAGACTTTATGTTTGCCAAGGCTCGTTTTGCCCATAAAATTAAAGCCTCAAAACCGTCTATTAATCAAGATGGACGAATTACATTATATAAAGCTCGCCATCCATTAATTCCAAAAGATGAAGTGGTGGCCAATGATGTCATGCTTGGAAAAGATTTCACTTCCATCGTTATTACTGGTCCCAACACGGGTGGTAAAACGGTAACGTTAAAAACGGTTGGTCTATGCGTATTGATGGCACAAGCTGGCTTACAAATTCCTGCTTTGGATGGCTCTGAGGTGGCGATATTTGACAATGTATACGCGGATATTGGTGATGAGCAGTCGATTGAGCAAAGCTTAAGTACTTTCTCCTCCCATATGGTTAACATTGTTGATATTCTAAAAAAAGTTGATTTTAATAGTCTCGTTCTTTTTGATGAATTAGGGGCCGGAACGGATCCACAGGAAGGTGCAGCTTTAGCGATTTCCATTTTAGACGAAGTTTACAAACGAGGAGCAAGAGTTATTGCTACCACCCACTATCCTGAATTAAAGGCTTATGGATATAACCGACCTGGTGTTGTGAATGCAAGTGTTGAATTTGACGTAGAAACGTTAAGTCCAACCTATAAGCTTCTCATCGGTGTTCCCGGCAGAAGTAATGCTTTTGAAATTTCAAAAAGGCTCGGCTTAAGTGATCATGTCATTGAAAATGCTCGAAATCAAATAAGTGCTGATACAAATCAAATTGAAAATATGATTGCATCACTTGAAAAAAGTAGACGAGAAGCAGAAGCGGATCGTTTAGAAGCAAATGACCTATTAAAAAATGCAGAAAAGCTTCATAAAGATATCCAAAATCAGATGATTGCCTTTTATGAACAAAAGGACTCAATGGTTGAAAAAGCTCAAGAAAAGGCTGCTGATATTGTTGATAAGGCTAAATCAGAGGCTGAATATATTATCAAAGAGCTTCGTAAGTTACGATTAGAAAAAAATGCTGAAGTAAAAGAGCATGAATTAATTGAAGCTAGGAAACGACTTGAAGAAGCTACACCAAAGGTGAAAAAGTCCTCACAAAGAGTCCAAACTAAGAATAAAGCACATACATTTACTTCAGGGGACGAAGTAAAAGTCCTTACCTTTGATCAAAAAGGAACTTTAATTGAGCAATCCTCAAATAAAGAATGGGTAGTTCAAATAGGGATTTTGAAAATGAAAGTAAACGAGAAGGACTTAGAATACATCAATACTCCAAAACAAAAAGAAATAAAACCAGTAGCGGTTGTAAAAGGAAAAGACTTCCATGTTAGTCTTGAACTAGACCTTCGAGGAGAGCGCTATGAAAACGCCTTAATGAGGGTAGAAAAGTATATTGATGATGCTTTATTGGCAGGCTATCCTCGCGTCTCCATTATTCACGGTAAAGGAACTGGAGCACTTAGACAAGGGGTAACGGAGTACTTAAAAAATCATCGATCCGTTAAACGAGCGCGATTTGGAGATGCAGGTGAAGGTGGTATTGGGGTAACCATTGTAGAATTTAAATAAAGGGGTGGCGCATAATGAGTGAATTTTGGGAAAATGTCTTTGTAAGAACTGCAGCCAATTATAGTGTCGTCATCCTTTGTATCATCGTCTTTTTAGCGGTTTTTGAGCTTGTGACGAAATATAGAAATTGGGAAGAAATCAAAAATGGGAATTTAGCTGTTGCTATGGCGACAGGTGGAAAAATATTTGGAGTGGCTAATATTTTTCGATTTTCAATCATGCAGCACGATAGTCTTTTAACTGTTATTAGCTGGGGAGTATTTGGCTTTTTTCTATTACTTATTGGTTATTTTATTTTTGAATTTTTAACTCCAAAGTTTAATATTGATAAAGAAATTGAAAATGATAATCGTGCGGTTGGATTTATTGCACTCGTCATCTCAGTTGGACTTTCCTATGTTATTGGTGCAGGAATCCTGTAAGGAGCGAATGAAGTGGAAAAGTTATCTAAGATTCTACTGGTATTATGTGGTGGATTCATATTAGTTGGCCTAATTTGGTTGTTATTTTTTGCCTAAGTCAACATAGATCAAAACTACCTAGTAAGTGCTGGGTAGTTTTTTCATTGTCATTTAAAGGCCCAGTATATTATAATAAAAGAGATAATTTATAATTTGAATTTTCTAACTATTGCAAAAAGAGAAAAGGAGGTCAAATCGTGCAGATCGAAAAACCATGGCTAAAGCATTACCCTGAAGAAATCCCACATACACTAACTTATTCTTCACAACCAGTACAACAATATTTAGTAAATGCAGCTAAAGAATTCCCTGATAAGAGTGCTATTCACTTCATGGGAAAAGAATCAAGCTTTAAAGACATTTATGAAAAAGCAACGAAGCTAGCTGCTTATTTACAGCATTTGGGGATTTCTAAAGGTGACCGTGTCGCTATCATGTTGCCCAATATTCCTCAAACAGTTATCAGCTATTTTGGCGTACTATTAGCAGGTGGTGTTGTCGTCATGACTAACCCACTTTATATGGAGAGGGAAATTGAATATCAAATGAATGATTCAGGTGCAAAAATGATTATCACACTTGATATTTTATTTCCAAGAGTATCAAAAGCCATGCCTAGTACCCAACTAAAACACATCATTGTAACCGCTATCAAAGATGCACTGCCTTTTCCTAAAAACCTCATTTATCCATTTATTCAAAAAAAGCAATATGGTATAGTCGTCAACGTGAAGCATGCCGGGAGTCAACATTTATTAACAGAAATTTTAAAGCAGCCAGCTAAATCGTTAAAGACAGTTGATTTTGATTTTGAAGAAGATATTGCGTTATTACAATATACCGGCGGGACAACTGGTTTTCCTAAGGGAGTAATCCTTACACATAAAAATCTCATTGCAAATGCCACTATGTGCAAGTTTTGGATGTATAAATGTAAACGAGGCGAAGAAAAGGTATTGGGCATCATACCGTTTTTTCATGTTTATGGGATGACGACTGTCATGGTATTATCCGTCATGCAAGCCTTTGAAATGATACTTTTGCCAAAGTTTGATCCAGAAACGACTTTAAAGACCATACAAAAGCAACGCCCTACTTTGTTTCCTGGAGCGCCAACCCTTTATATTGGACTGTTAAATCATCCCGACTTATCAAAATATGATTTATCCTCCATAGATTCTTGTATTAGTGGTTCAGCACCACTTCCCGTAGAAGTTCAACAAAACTTTGAAGAGGTTACCGGTGGAAAACTAGTAGAGGGTTTTGGGTTAACGGAATCGTCACCTGTCACTCATTCTAATTTTCTATGGGATCGTCCAAGAGTAAAGGGAAGCATCGGAGTTCCATGGCCAGATACAGAGGCAGCGATTTTTTCAATGGAAAATGGTGAACCAGTACCACCAGGTGAAATTGGTGAGCTTGCGGTCTTTGGTCCTCAAGTGATGAAGGGCTATTGGAATAAACCAGAGGATACAGCTCAAACACTACGGAATGGTTGGCTGTTAACAGGTGACTTAGGTTACATGGATGAAGATGGCTATTTTTACATCGTTGATCGTAAAAAGGATATGATTATAGCGGGTGGATTTAATATTTATCCTCGGGAAATTGAAGAGGTATTATACGAGCATCCAGACGTCCAGGAAGTGGTAGCGGCAGGTGTGCCTGACCCATATCGAGGTGAAACGGTTAAAGCTTATGTGGTATTAAAGGAAGAAGCAAATGTTACGGAAGAAGATCTTAACCAATTTGCAAGAAAGCATTTAGCTGCCTATAAAGTTCCTAGAATATACGAATTTAGAAAAGAACTACCTAAAACGGCTGTTGGTAAAATTTTAAGAAGAGCATTGGTTGATGAAGAAAAGAAGAAAATAGAGGAGCTTACAAAACAAGCGTGAAGACCTTCCTGAGTCGAATTTCGGCTCATCCTTTTTTGCTAAAAGCTTGTCCCAACTTCTAGATAAATAATTAAATTCATAGTATTCTTGACACAAGGATGGTTTCTTACTATTATAGAAATATGAATGACTATTCATTCATTTCTATAATAGTAAGTGACCTCTTTTTATGGAGTGAAATATGGATGAAAAAAAACAAACCAAAATATATGCAAATCATTGATGCGGCGGTTGTTGTTATTGCCGAAAATGGCTACCATCAAGCACAGGTTTCTAAGATTGCAAAACAAGCGGGTGTCGCTGATGGAACCATTTATCTTTATTTTAAAAACAAAGAAGATATATTAATATCACTTTTTCAAGAAAAGATGGGAACATTTGTTGAAAAAATCCAACAAAAAATTGCAGGAAAAGAAAGCGCAGTAGAGAAATTATTAATGATGGTCAAATTGCATTTTCAATTGCTCTCAGAAGATCATCATTTGGCTATCGTAACCCAATTGGAATTAAGACAATCAAATAAAGACCTTCGCCTTAAAATTAATGATGTTCTTAAAAACTATTTACAGGTAGTAGACCAAATTCTACTAGAAGGTAAAGAAAAGGGAGAGTTTAGCCCTGAATTAGATATTCGACTTGCACGCCAAATGATTTTTGGAACGATGGATGAAACAATTACATCATGGGTCATGAATGAACAACGCTATGATCTACCTTCACTTGCACCATCCGTCCATCAGCTCCTGATTAGCGGCTGCGGTTATAAATCTTAAATGTTTCACACTAGGAGGATATAAAATGGAATATTTAAAATGGTCTTTTGAAGACCAGATTGCTACTATCACAATTGAAAGACCTCCGGCAAATGCCTTATCTTCAGGGCTTCTAAAGGAAATATCATCTGTATTAGATGAAGTGGAAAAAAATAAGGAAATTAGGGTTATCGTCATTCATGGCGAGGGGCGCTTCTTTTCTGCTGGTGCAGATATTAAAGAATTTACTGAGGTTTCTTCCGAAGAAGAATTTGCCAAGCTTGGGGAATACGGTCAAAATTTATTTGAACGTATGGAGAAGTTTCCAAAGCCTATTATTGCCGCCATCCATGGGGCTGCACTAGGTGGTGGATTAGAATTAGCTATGGCTTGTCACTTCCGTTTAGTCTCGGAAACTGCTAAACTAGGATTGCCTGAACTTTCATTAGGCCTAGTTCCTGGCTTTGCTGGATCACAGCGTCTACCCAAATATGTTGGGGTTGCAAGAGCAGCTGAAATGCTGTTTACAAGCGATCCAATATCAGGACTGGAAGCTGTACAGTATGGATTAGCTAATCATGCGTATCCAGATGGTGAGGTTTTAGAAAACGCTTACAAGATTGCAAGGAAAATCGCCAAGAAAAGTCCAGTCTCAATTCGTGCTGCCATTGAGCTCTTAAATTATTCGAAAACGCCAGAATTTTATGCTGGGGTAAAGCAAGAAGCTTATCTTTTCGGTAAAGTATTTGGCTCAGAAGATGGACAAGAGGGTATTGCGGCGTTTTTAGAGAAAAGAGAACCGCAATTCAAAGGGAAATAATTTTTTTGAAATTAATTTTTTTAATCTTTTGAACTAACGAATTTTTCAGGAGGGGAAACAATGAACATCTATGTATTATTAAAAAGAACATTCGATACTGAAGAAAAAATTACTATCTCTGGTGGAAAAATTAATGAAGATGGTGCTGAATTCATCATTAACCCATATGATGAGTACGCTGTTGAGGAAGCTATTCAAGTTCGAGATGCTCACGGTGGGGAAGTAACGGTTATTACTGTTGGCGGAGAAGATGCTGAAAAGCAATTAAGAACAGCACTAGCTATGGGTGCTGATAAAGCAGTTCTTGTTAATATAGAAGATGATGTGGAGAATGGAGATCAATTCACTACATCGAAAATTATATCTGAATACCTAAAGGATAAAAACGCTGATTTAATTATCGGTGGGAATGTGGCTATCGATGGTGGATCTGGTCAAGTAGCTCCTCGGGTTGCTGAGCTACTTAACATTCCTTACGTAACAACGATCACAAAGCTTGAAATCGATGGTACAAATGTAAAGATTGTCCGCGATGTAGAGGGTGACTCCGAAGTAATCGAGACAACATTACCATTACTTGTAACGGCTCAGCAAGGTTTAAATGAACCACGTTACCCGTCATTACCAGGGATCATGAAAGCTAAGAAAAAGCCATTAGACGAACTTGAGCTTGATGACTTAGATCTTGAAGAAGATGATGTTGCTGCGAAAACGAAAACGATTGAAATATTTTTACCAGCTCAAAAAGAAGCTGGAAGAATTCTAAACGGTGATCTTTCTGACCAAGTGAAGGAATTAGTTCAACTTCTTCATACTGAAGCAAAAGTAGTATAAAATCACTTTATTTTTATAGCACAGGAGGTTAAACAAATGGCGAGAAAAGTATTAGTATTAGGTGAAGTACGTGATGGTTCACTACGTAATGTTTCATTTGAAGCGGTTGCTGCTGGCAAAGCTGTTTCTGAAGGTGGCGAAGTAGTCGGAGTATTAATTGGAGAATCGGTAAACACTTTAGCACAAGAATTAATTCAATTTGGTGCAGATCGTGTTGTAACAGTAGAGAATGAAAAAGTAGCGTCTTATACTTCTGATGGCTTTTCACAATCATTATTAGCAGTATTGGAAGCAGAAAAAGCTGAAGGTCTTATTTTAGGGCACACAGCACTTGGGAAGGACTTAGCTCCGAAACTTGCTGCTAAATTACAGGCTGGATTAGTTTCTGACGCAACTGCTATTGAAGTAGCTGGAGGAAACGTTGTATTTACACGTCCAATCTATTCTGGAAAAGCCTTTGAAAAAAAGATTTTTACAGATAGCTTTATTTTCGCAACTGTACGTCCAAATAATATTGGAGTTTTAGAAAAAGATGAATCAAGAACAGGAAATGTTTCATCTATTTCTGTAGATGTTAAAGATTTACGTACCGTTATTAAAGAAGTTGTTCGCAAAGCTACTGAAGGCGTTGATTTATCAGAAGCTAAAGTAGTTGTTGCCGGCGGACGTGGTGTAAAAAGCGAAGATGGTTTTGAACCATTAAAAGAGCTTGCTTCGGTACTTGGTGGGGCAGTCGGTGCATCTCGTGGTGCATGTGACGCTGAATACTGTGATTATTCTTTACAAATTGGTCAAACAGGTAAAGTTGTTACACCTGACCTTTACATTGCATGTGGTATTTCTGGAGCTATTCAGCATTTAGCAGGGATGTCCAATTCAAAGGTAATCGTTGCAATAAACAAAGATCCTGAAGCGAACATCTTTAAAGTAGCTGACTACGGTATCGTAGGTGACCTATTCGAAGTAGTTCCGATGCTGACAGAAGAGTTTAAAAAGCTAAAGGTTAATGCATAAAAATATATTCGGTGGCCCTTGAGGAGTTCAGGGTCGCCGTTTTTTTACCATGAGAAAAATAATAAATAACGAATAGTACATTGCTCCCAAGGGAATTTTAGTTAAGGAGCAAATAATTAGCGTGATTGATGATTGAATGATATACTGACGTTAGATTTTTAGTATATATTAGGAGGCAAATTAAATGGCAATTACAAATGTAACTGATGCAAACTTCTCTTCTGAAACAGGCTCTGGCGTTGTTTTAGCAGATTTCTGGGCACCTTGGTGTGGACCTTGTAAAATGATCGCTCCAGTATTAGAAGAACTTGATAGTGAATTAGGCGATAAAGTTAAAATCGTTAAACTTGATGTAGATGATAACCAAGAAACCGCTGGACAATTTGGCGTTATGAGCATTCCGACTTTAATCGTTTTTAAAGACGGCAAACAAGTTGACAAAGTTTTAGGCTTCCAACCAAAAGAAGCATTAGAAAATCTTGTAAAAAAACACTTATAATAATAAAGGCCTTAGTGAGCAAAAGCTTATCTAAGGCTTTTTTATTTCACTTTAACAAATTAAAAATGGGCTGTATAATGTAAAGTGAAATTGAAAAAGGGGTGGTCAGTTGTGAATGAAGTAATCAAGAACAAATTGTCCTTACTGCCTGACCAACCTGGCTGTTATCTTATGAAGGATCGCCAAGGAACGATTATTTATGTAGGGAAGGCAAAAATACTAAAAAATAGAGTTCGTTCTTACTTCACTGGATCTCATGATGGGAAAACCTTGAGACTTGTTGGTGAGATTGAGGACTTTGAATATATTGTAACTTCTTCAAATATTGAAGCGCTATTACTTGAAATAAATCTAATAAAAAAACATGATCCAAAATACAATGTGATGCTAAAGGATGATAAAACATACCCTTTTATTAAATTAACTGCAGAGAAACATCCTAGACTCATTACAACCCGCCAGGTTAAGAAAGACAAAGGGAAATATTTCGGTCCTTATCCGAATGTCCAAGCTGCAAATGAAACAAAAAAACTGTTGGATAAAATTTATCCACTAAGAAAATGTTCTACCTTACCAGATCGTGTTTGTCTGTACTATCATATGGGACAATGCTTAGCACCTTGTGTTTATAATGTAGATGATGCCAAGTATAAAGAATTAACGGACGAAATTACTCGTTTTCTAAATGGTGGCTATAAAGAAATCAAAAAGGACTTAACCGAAAAAATGACTGCTGCCGCCGAGGAATTGGATTTTGAAAGAGCGAAGGACTTTCGTGACAAGATTGTTCATATTGAAGCAACAATGGAAAAACAAAAAATTACAATGACTGACTTTACTGATAGGGATGTATTTGGATATGCCGTTGATAAAGGGTGGATGTGTGTCCAAGTATTTTTTGTCAGACAAGGTAAATTGATTGAACGAGATGTCTCGCTGTTTCCGATTTACAATGAACCAGAAGAGGAAATATTAACGTTTCTCGGCCAATTTTATACAAAAGCAAATCACTTTAAGCCAAAGGAAATTCTGATTTCAAATTCAATAGACGAAGAAATACTTGAGAATTTACTAGAAGTAAAAGTTATCAAGCCTCAACGTGGACAAAAAGAGGATTTAGTTAAACTAGCAGAAAAGAATGCTAGCATCGCTTTAAAAGAAAAATTTTCTTTAATTGAAAAAGATGAGGATCGAACAATAAAAGCAGTTGAGAATCTCGGTACTGCATTAGGAATCTATACACCTCATAGGATTGAAACCTTTGATAACTCTAACATACAAGGAACTAGTCCTGTTTCAGCGATGGTAGTTTTCATTGATGGGAAGCCTGAGAAAAGGGAGTATCGGAAATATAAAATCAAGACGGTTCAAGGACCTGACGACTATGAATCCATGCGTGAGGTAGTAAGACGTCGCTATAGTCGAGTTCTACAAGAAAATCTACCTCTACCAGATTTAATCATCATAGATGGCGGAAAAGGTCATATTGAATCAGTAAGAGATATACTAGAAAACGAGCTAGGTTTGGATATCCCGTTAGCTGGATTAGCAAAGGATGAAAAACATAGAACCTCACAGCTTTTATATGGAAATCCTTTAGAAGTAATTCCACTAGGTAGAACAAGTCAGGAATTCTACCTTTTACAACGGATTCAGGATGAAGTCCATCGTTTTGCGATTACCTTTCATAGACAAATTCGTGGTAAAGGAGTTTTTCAATCATTACTGGATGAAATAGAAGGTATTGGTGAAAAACGAAAGAAAGCATTACTCAAGCATTTTGGGTCTGTCAAAAAAATGAAGGAAGCTAAAATGGAAGATTTTACAGCAATAGGGATACCGGTAAATGTAGCCAATGAGCTCTTGAAAAAGTTACAAGAATAAGGTTGTCGGTGCAGGAACCCTATGCTATAATAAGTGAAAATTAAATTACAAACACTTTAATTAAGTGATGGTAGAGGTGCGAGCCTTAATAGTAAAAGTTTGGAGAAGATTGAGCTTCTGTGAAAAACTTTGAAAGGATTGCTCGCCGAAGTGGAGAAAGACTCATTCTTTTCTTTGCTGGTCCTGCGTTTAAAAAATGTAGGATTGTCAAGATGAAATATCTTGGAGAGCTATCTCACATTGTGAATATGCGTAATTTTATTTACGTTTACTAAAGCAATGAGAGAATAACTCTTATTGCTTTTTTTGTTTTTTAAGGGAAAGTTAGAATTAAATCAACGGAAAGAAGGGGAAAAAGTGGGCTTAATCGTTCAGAAATTTGGAGGAACATCAGTCGGAAGTGCAGAAAAAATTAAAAATGTCGCTACACGGGTTTTAGAAGAAAAAAATAATGGCAATGACGTAGTAGTTGTCGTTTCAGCAATGGGCAAAACAACAGATGTATTGGTTTCTTTAGCTAAAGAACTCTCATCAAACCCATCTAAAAGAGAAATGGATATGCTGTTATCAACTGGAGAGCAAGTAACGATTTCCTTACTAGCAATGGCTCTAGCCGAACAAGGAGTTAAAGCGGTTTCCTATACTGGATGGCAAGCAGGAATCTCAACAGAAAGCATACATAGTAATGCTCGTATTACTAAAATTGATACGAAAGTGATTGCAAACCAACTTGCTGCTGGCAACGTAGTTGTTGTTGCAGGTTTTCAAGGGATTTCCGAAGCAGGTGAAATCACAACCCTCGGTCGTGGTGGCTCTGATACAACAGCTGTTGCATTGGCTGCCGCTTTAAATGCAGATAAATGTGATATTTATACAGATGTAACCGGTGTTTTTACAACTGATCCCCGTTATGTAAAAGAAGCAAGAAAGCTATTATCCGTTTCGTATGACGAAATGCTAGAACTTGCTAATTTAGGTGCAGGTGTTCTTCATCCTCGAGCGGTAGAATTTGCTAAAAATTATCAAATTCCTTTAGAGGTGAGATCAAGTATGGAAAGAGAATCCGGAACTATTATTGAGGAGGAAGCAAGCATGGAACAAAATCTAGTCGTTCGTGGAGTAGCATTTGAAGATGAAATTACAAGAGTAACGGTGTTAGGCTTGCCCCAATCAATAACAAGTCTATCTACCATTTTTACAACTCTAGCAGCAAATCGAATCAATGTTGATATTATCATCCAAAGCACAACAGCAGAGGACACAACAAATTTATCATTTTCGATTAAAACGGAAAGCCTAGATGAAACACTTCAAGTACTTGAAGACAATAAAGAAACGTTAAAGTTTAATCGAATTGAAAGTGAAGTTGGATTAGCTAAAGTTTCAATTGTAGGCTCTGGAATGATATCTAACCCAGGGGTGGCAGCCGAGATGTTTGCATCTCTAGCCAAAAATCAAATTCAGGTGAAAATGGTAAGCACCTCTGAAATAAAGGTTTCAACCGTCGTCGAGAAGGAACATATGTTAAACGCTGTTCAAGTACTACACGAAACTTTTGAACTGACAGGAGCTTTTGCGAACGCGTAAAAAGTAGGGGGTGTCCATATCTGGACACCCTTCATCCTTATTTTTGGATAATATCTTTATGATCCCATCTTACGGTAATTTCTACAATTCCAGCCTTTTTTTGAATTTGTTCATAGGCTTCAGAAATCATTCCTATTTGGGTCTCGATTTGTTGGGCTAGAAAACCTGCCTCTAATTTAAAATGGGCATCCGGTTTTAGTAGAATTCGATTTCTTATTAAAGGACTTGTTAGTTCAAATAATAGTTCGTCTTTTAATTCCTTTTTTACTGTTAAAGCTCCCCAGCCAGCTTCTTCAAAAAATGCCGATATTTCATTAAGGTTTTGAAGTAGATGTGTTCGGGCCAAATGCTTACCTGACCAATATAGAATATCAGGCGCATCTTTACCCAGTATATTAGTTAATAGTTCTTCACGGATAAGTTCATAACCAAATGAAGGAACGGAAATGTCTTCAAGTGTGATTTCATGCTCTGCACTTCGAGTCTTTTTCAAGATGTTTCTCCTCTCTTTCTATTATTCTATTATAATCAAAATTTCCTTTCTATTTTCAAAAAAGAAGGGAAATAATTAATTTAAATCCTTTACCATAATTATTATTACCAATTATTAATATGATTTTATTGGTAAAATTTTTTGTTTTTAATAAAAAGATTTATGACATTTAGCGGGAAGAGATAATTCAGAATTTTAGAAATTCTATATTTGTAAAACATTTTATGTATACGGTTTCTTGACGCATATACTTGATGGGGGTAAAATGAACATGTCACATAATTGTAAGAAAAGTGTCGAAACTTTTTCACAGTGATAATAGGATATACATCCTACATAGGGGAAGTTAGGAAGAAGAATCAATTTTTAAAATTTAAGGGGGGTACATTATGGCAGGTAATCGAGAGTTTTTAAATCGCAGGTTGCACTCATTGTTAGGAGTAATTCCAGTTGGTCTTTTTTTAATGCAGCATATGGTAGTAAATCAGTTTGCTACAGGGGGAGAAGAAGCTTTTAATAAAGCTGCTGCATTTATGGAGCATCTTCCATTTCGTTATTTGTTAGAGACCTTTGTAATTTTCTTACCATTATTATTCCATGCAATCTACGGACTTTATATTGCTTTTACTGCTAAAAACAATGCAAGTCGTTATGGATTCTTTCGTAACTGGATGTTCTTATTGCAACGTGTATCAGGTGTCATTACATTAATTTTTATCACATGGCATGTATGGGAAACACGTGTTGCAGCTGCTTTCGGATCAGAAGTTAATTTTCAAATGATGGAGAATATTTTATCTAATCCATTTATGTTCTGGTTCTATGTTGTTGGGGTTGTTTCAACTACTTTCCACTTTGCAAATGGACTTTGGTCATTCATGGTAAGCTGGGGTATTACTGTAACACCTCGCTCACAAGTCATTTCAACATATGTGACGATTGTGATTTTTATTGCGACTTCATTTGTATTTGTTAATACATTATTTGCATTTGTATCATAAGAGAAACTATTGAAATATGAAAGATTTACGATATAGGGAGTGAGTCACGATGAGTAAAGGTAAAGTGATTGTTGTCGGTGGCGGACTAGCCGGCTTAATGGCAACAATCAAAGTTGCAGAAACCGGTACACCGGTTGAATTATTCTCATTAGTACCTGTTAAACGTTCTCACTCTGTTTGTGCCCAAGGCGGTATTAACGGAGCGGTAAATACTAAAGGAGAAGGAGATTCTCCGTGGGAGCATTTTGATGATACTGTTTATGGTGGGGACTTTCTTGCAAACCAACCACCTGTAAAAGCAATGACTGAAGCTGCACCAGGAATTATTCATTTATTAGACCGTATGGGAGTTATGTTCAATAGAACGCCAGAAGGTTTACTAGATTTCCGTCGTTTCGGTGGTACACAACACCATCGTACAGCATTTGCGGGAGCAACAACAGGCCAACAATTATTGTACGCATTAGATGAGCAGGTACGTCGTTATGAGGTAGCAGGTCTTGTTACAAAATATGAAGGCTGGGAATTTTTAGGATCGGTTATTGACGATGAAGGTGTTTGTCGTGGTATCGTAGGACAAAACTTAATTTCTATGGAAATTAAATCCTTTGCATCTGATGCTGTCATTCTTGCAACTGGTGGTCCTGGAATTATTTTTGGAAAAACAACTAATTCCGTAATTAACACTGGATCTGCTGCAGCAATTGCTTATCAACAAGGTGTTTATTATGCAAATGGTGAATTTATCCAAATTCATCCAACTGCGATTCCTGGGGATGATAAGCTTCGTCTTATGAGTGAATCAGCTCGTGGTGAAGGTGGCCGTGTTTGGACGTATAAAGATGGAAAACCTTGGTACTTCTTGGAAGAGAAATATCCTGCGTATGGAAATCTTGTTCCGCGTGACATTGCAACTCGTGAGATATTTGACGTATGTGTCGAGCAAAAGCTTGGAATTAACGGTGAAAACATGGTTTACCTTGATCTTTCTCATAAGGATCCGAAAGAGCTTGATATTAAGCTCGGTGGAATTATTGAAATTTATGAGAAATTCATGGGGGATGACCCACGTAAAGTTCCAATGAAGATTTTCCCTGCTGTTCATTACTCTATGGGTGGATTATGGGTAGATTATGACCAAATGACGAATGTTCCTGGACTTTTTGCAGCTGGTGAGTGTGATTATTCACAGCATGGTGCGAATCGTTTAGGTGCTAACTCCCTTCTTTCTGCGATTTATGGTGGGATGGTTGCAGGACCGAATGCAGTTCGCTATATGAGTGGTTTAGAAAAGAGTGCAGACTCCATTTCTTCTACAGTTTACGATCGCTCTGTTAAACAGGAAGAAGATAAATGGAATAACATTATGTCACTGAACGGTACTGAAAATGCTTATGTTATTCATAAAGAGCTTGGAGAATGGATGACTGACAATGTTACTGTTGTTCGTCATAATGATAAACTTCGAAGAACTGATGATAAAATTCAAGAATTACTTGAGCGTTATCAAAATATTAACATAAATGATACAGCTAAGTGGAGCAATCAAGGGGCGATTTTCACTCGTCAACTACAAAACATGCTTCAGCTTTCTCGTGTCGTTACGATTGGTGCACTTAACCGTAATGAAAGCCGTGGAGCTCATTACAAGCCAGAATTCCCAGATCGTAATGATGAGGAATTCTTAAAAACTACTATGGCTAAGTTTGTTGATGCAAAAGCAGCACCAGCATTCCATTATGAAGATGTAGACACTTCGTTAATAAAGCCGCGTAAGCGTGACTATTCGAAGAAAAAGGGAGAGTAGAAAGGTATGTCTGAACAAAAAACAGTTAAGTTTATTATTTCGCGACAAGACAGTCCTGATTCAGCTCCTTATACGGAAGAATTTGAACTAGCTTATCGCCCAAATATGAATGTTATTTCTGCTTTAATGGAGATTCGTCGTAATCCGAAAGATGCAAAAGGAACAGATACAACTCCTGTAACTTGGGATATGAACTGTTTAGAAGAAGTTTGTGGAGCTTGTTCCATGATCATTAACGGTAAACCGCGTCAATCTTGTTCAGCACTAGTTGATCAACTAGAGCAACCTATCCGTCTTGAGCCGATGAGAACCTTCCCGGTTGTGCGTGATTTACAAGTTGACCGTAGCCGCATGTTTGATTCATTGAAAAAGGTAAAAGCTTGGATCCCAATTGATGGAACATACGACTTAGGACCCGGTCCTCGTATGCCAGAAACGAAGCGTCAATGGGCTTATGAATTATCTAAATGTATGACTTGTGGTGTTTGTTTAGAAGCTTGTCCGAATGTAAATACCAATTCTAATTTCATTGGACCTGCACCTTTATCACAAGTTCGTTTGTTCAATGCGCATCCAACTGGGGAAATGAACAAAGCAGAACGCCTTCAAGCTATTATGGGAGATGGCGGACTTGCAAACTGTGGTAACTCACAAAACTGTGTTCAATCATGTCCAAAAGGAATTCCTTTAACTACATCTATTGCTGCACTAAACCGTGACACAACGTTCCAAGCATTCAAAAACTTCTTCGGAAGCGATCAAGTATAAACACAAGAACCCCCCTTCCTCAAATGAGAAAAGGGGGTTCTTTAATCCTTTAAAGCGCCGGGGGACAGTCCCCCGGCGCTTTAAAGGATTAAAGAAATGTTCCCCTTTTGGTGTAAGTAGGCTATAATTAGAGAATGAAC
This sequence comes from Pseudoneobacillus rhizosphaerae, assembly GCF_917563885.1. Classification (GTDB taxonomy): domain Bacteria; phylum Bacillota; class Bacilli; order Bacillales; family Cytobacillaceae; genus Pseudoneobacillus; species Pseudoneobacillus rhizosphaerae. Next base: position 35,259 of record NZ_CAKJTG010000013.1, on the reverse strand, counting down.
ATTCATTCATTTTAGAATAGGGGGACTGTTTGAAATGAGTAGAATCTCTTATATTGAAGATTTTTCAGTTTGGCAGGAGGAATTTTCTTTTTTTAATTCTGTAAAAGTGCGTTTTTCGGAAACAGATATGTTTGGGCATGTGAACAATACGGTGGCATTTTCGTATTTTGAAGAAGCAAGAATTGAATTTTTTAAAAGTAAAGGTTTTATGCAGGAGTGGTTGAAGCAAGAAAACGATACGATTCCTGTTGTTGCCAATCTTCAATGTGATTTCTTAGCCCAGGTCTATTTCGGAGAAACACTCAAAATTTATGTTAAAGCGCCTAATGTGGGTAAATCTTCGGTAGATTTACATTATATGGGACAAAAGGAAGATGGAAGCATTTGTTTTGTAGGTAGAGGAACGATGGTTCAAATGTCTAAAAGCACGGGTAAAGGTAGTCCTTGGACAGATGAAATGAAACAATTACTTCTACAAAATAAGAGGATAGAAGCATAACTCAGCGTTTTAATGGCAATTAATTTTATTTATTTCTCTTTTTAAGAATATAGTCACTTCATGGCCCCCCTTCACATAAGATATGGTGACTAAATCTATACCCATCCCACGGTTCAAAGCTGGCGAAGGCAAGGAGGGTTACAGTACTTGAAGGAGAATGAATATACTCACAAGCCATTACTCACAAAAAGAGAAAGAGAAGTATTTGAGCTGTTGGTCCAAGATAAGACGACTAAGGAAATCGCTAGTGATTTATTTATAAGCGAAAAAACAGTTCGAAACCACATATCAAATGCCATGCAAAAGCTTGGTGTTAAGGGGCGTTCACAAGCGGTTGTAGAGCTCCTTCGTATGGGAGAGCTAGAACTTTAAAGTTGACCGGCAATCATTAATGGTGATTGCCGGTTAAAATTCATATCTTCTTGAAATTTTGCAGAAAAAAGGAGAAAATATAAATAGGATGTTTGTTGTAAACTTATAACATCAAAGAAGTTACACAAGGAACATAAAACAGTTAAAGGTTAGACCTTATAATAATGATACGAATAGACGTAATAAGGGAGATGGTAACGTTGAAATTAGAAGAAGTTGAAAAGAACCTAGCAGTTAATATAGTTGCAGACATTGAGAAAGAGTTAAGGTACATATCTGGGCTTGTAAAGCAAAAAGGAAGAGAAATTTTAAGCAACTATACAATTACTCCTCCACAATTTGTTGCATTGCAATGGTTATTTGAATTTGGAGACATGACAATCGGTGAGCTTTCAAATAAAATGTTCTTGGCCTGTAGCACAACAACCGATTTAGTAGATCGGATGGAAAAGAATCAACTTGTTTTGCGTGTAAAGGATCCTAATGATCGTAGAGTAGTACGTATCCATCTATTAGAAGAAGGTGAACGTATTATTGATGAAGTAATTAAGAAAAGACAAGCATACCTACATGGTGTTCTGAAAAATTCCTCCACAAGTGAAATTGAATCGTTAAAAGCGAATTTATTAAAATTACATCAAGATATGCGAGTAGAATGAGGCGAGATGCTTGAAACAACCGATTGGTATAATTGATTCTGGTGTTGGTGGTTTAACGGTTGCAAAGGAAGTTATGCACCAATTGCCAAACGAACAAATTTTTTATGTTGGGGATACTGCTAGATGTCCTTATGGTCCGCGTTCGAGCGAAGAAGTAAAGCTGTTTACATGGCAGCTAACTCATTTCCTTCTGAAAAAAAATATAAAAATGTTGGTTATTGCATGCAATACTGCAACGGCTGTTGTCCTTGAGGAAATGCGTGAGACCTTACCTATTCCAGTGATTGGTGTTATTTATCCTGGAGCTAGGGCTGCATTGAAGGTAACCCAAAATCACCGTGTCGGAATTATTGGAACTATAGGAACTGTAAAGAGTGGTGCTTATGAAAAGGCACTAAAATCATATAATCAAAAAGTAAGAGTAGAAAGCTTAGCCTGTCCAAAATTTGTTCCACTTGTAGAAAGTGGAGAGTTTAATGGTCCAATTGCTAAAAAAATAGTAGCAGAAACATTGCAGCCACTATTAGATAAACAACTAGACACACTAATTTTAGGCTGTACCCATTATCCCTTATTAGAGCCGTTAATAAAAAATGTTATGGGACAAACTGTTAATATTATTAGTTCCGGGGACGAAACAGCAAACGATATGAGTGCTATACTTCATCATAACCGCTTATTAAATCCGTCAACTGAAGAACCAGTTCACGAGTTTTTTACAACTGGATCAACAACTATTTTTAGAAATATTGCCTCCAAATGGTTGAATAAGCAGATTGAAAATGTTCGACATATAAAGATTGATTAAAGAATCCTTACTACTAAAAATAGATAGGATTCTTTTTTTTTTGCTAATGTCCCATTTTTCTTTTAAAAGACGGTCTATTTTTTAAAAATAGCTCGTATACATGTTAGTACAAACAGTATTAGGAGGGATTTTCATGTCTATCAAAAAAACAACTGGCCTCGTATCAGCTGTCCTAGTTTCGTCTGTTCTTCTTTCAGGATGTGGATTATTTGGAGGAGAAGAAAAAACACAAATTGATCCACCACAGGAAGTATCGTATTTGGAAGATGGGCAACAATTTGTTGAAACAAAAGAAACGACAGGTGCTGAGACTACTGCCGGTGAAGAAGTTGGAGAAGGCTCTGTTATGACAGAGCTATACTTAATCGATAAAAATGGTTACGTTGTACCTCAAACAGTTGCTTTGCCACCAAAAGAAGCGGTAGCAACACAGGCATTAGAATACTTAGTTGCAAATGGTCCTGTATCTGAAATGCTTCCAAATGGATTCCGGGCTGTCCTACCAGCCGATACAAATGTAACAGTTAACGTAAATGGTGGTGTGGCAACAGTAGACTTTTCAAAGGAGTTTAAAAATTATCAGCCTAAGGATGAAATGAAAATTCTTGAAGCAGTTACTTGGACATTAACACAATTTGATTCGATTAAAAAAGTAAAGTTCCAAATGAACGGTCATGAAATGACAGAAATGCCTGTAAATGGAACTCCGATTAATTCAGAGGTTAGCCGTAACAATGGAATTAATATGGATACTAAAGAAGTTGTCGATATTTCAAATACCAAGCCTGTAACCGTTTATTATCTTGGTGGAGATGCAAAGAATTACTATTACGTACCTGTAACAAAGCGTGTTAGCAATGAAACAACAGATCCAGTTGTAGCAGTTGTTAACGAATTGATTAAAGGACCAAATATTTCTTCAGGTCTAGTTTCTGAATTTTTATCTTCAGTTGAATTACTAGATAAGCCATCAGTAGCTGCTGGTAAAGTAACATTAAACTTTAATGAAGACGTCTACGGGAAATTTGATGAAAAAATGGTTTCTGAACATTTACTTACATCACTAGTTCTTTCCCTAACCGAACAACAAGGTATTGAAAGTGTTGCCGTAATGGTTGATGGAGATGCAAACATTGTTAACGAAAAAGGAGAAAAGCTCAGCGAACCAGTTACTCGTCCAGAAAAAGTAAACACAGGTAGTTTCTAATAAATATAATTTGATATACTATATAATGACAATGAAAGAGGTAGGCATGATTGCCGCCTCTTCGTTTTTGTTAACATCTATTGTAAAGAGCTTAAAGTAGGAGGAAATAGAATGCGCTTTGATGGAAGACAAGAGAACGAATTAAGACCAATACATATTGAAACTAGCTATTTAATGCACCCTGAAGGATCAGTCCTGATTACAGTGGGGGACACAAAAGTTATCTGTACGGCAAGTATCGAGGACCGAGTTCCTCCCTTTATGAGAAACCAAGGCAAAGGTTGGATAACAGCAGAATATGCTATGCTTCCAAGAGCTACTGGAACTAGAAATATTCGAGAATCCTCAAAAGGAAAAGTATCTGGAAGAACGATGGAAATTCAACGTTTGATCGGTCGAGCATTAAGAGCTGTTGTTAATCTAGAATCAATTGGCGAAAGGACGATTTGGATTGACTGTGATGTCATTCAAGCTGATGGTGGTACTCGTACAGCTTCCATAACTGGCGCCTACGTAGCAATGGTACAAGCCTTACATAAGCTACAGGTAAATCGATCCATTTCGAAATTCCCAGTCCATGACTTTTTAGCCGCAACAAGTGTTGGTATTTTAGAAAATGGTAAAACTGTTCTCGATTTAAATTATGTAGAAGATTCTGCCGCCCAAGTTGATATGAATGTGGTAATGACGGGAAATGGTGAATTTGTTGAATTACAAGGAACAGGAGAAGAATCAACATTTTCGTATAATCAGTTAAATGAGATGTTAAAATCTGCCCAGGAAGGCTTAATGGAGTTATTTGAACACCAAAAAGCAGCTCTGGGTGATGATGTTGTAAAGCTAATCACTGCTACGAAAAAGGGGAAAAGCAAATGAAGGAAATCGTTGTAGCAACTAAAAACAAAGGGAAAGCCAAGGAATTTGAAAAACTATTTTCAGCGCATGGCTTTCAAGTTAAAACACTATTAGATTACCCGGAAATCGGTGAGGTAGAGGAAACAGGAACTACTTTTGAAGAAAATGCTGTTCTAAAAGCTGAAGCTGTATCAAAGCAATTAAATCACCCTGTCATTGCTGATGATTCGGGATTAATTGTCGATGCACTTGAGGGAAGACCAGGTATTTATTCAGCGCGATATGCTGGCGCTGAAAAAAGTGATGAAGCGAATATGGACAAGGTTCTTAACGAGCTTAAGGGCATTCCTGATGAAAAGAGGATAGCAAGATTTTATTGTGCTTTAGCTGTTGCTTTACCTGGCCAATCTACATATACAGTTTTTGGTACGTGTGAAGGCGAAATTTTAAGTGAACGCAGAGGAAACAATGGCTTTGGTTATGATCCCATTTTTTATGTATATGAAAAAAAACGTGCTATGGCTGAATTAAGCTCAGAAGAAAAAAATTCAATTAGCCATCGGGCTAAGGCACTTGAAAAATTAGGACAAGATATCGAAATGATCCTTTCAGGTGTGGGTGTGGATGAGTAAGGTACTAGTTTTAAGTGATAGTCATGGATTAACCTCTGAACTATTACATATTAAAGAAAAGCATAAGGATGATGTGAATTTATTTCTTCACTGCGGTGATTCAGAATTACCAGCTAATGATCCAGCCTTAGAAGGATTTAGTGTTGTACGAGGCAACTGTGATTATGATGAAGAATTCCCTGAAGATTCTATACAGGTAGTGAAGGATAAGAAGATTATGATTACCCATGGTCACCTTTACCATGTGAAATCTTCGCTCACGCGCCTATCATACCGTGCCCAAGAACTAGAGGCCAAAATAGTTTGTTTTGGGCATTCTCATATTCTTGGAGCTGAAATGGTAAACGGTATTTTATTTCTAAATCCCGGTAGTATTCGTCTCCCAAGGCAACGAAAAGAGAAAACTTACTGTATTTTAGAAGTAATAGATGACAAAATCATCTTAAATGTATATGATATTAACCTAGGGCAAATAACCGAATTAAGTCATGAATTTATTGTTTCATCATAGTTTGGGTTGAGGGGGGCACTCCCCTCAGCTTTTAAAAAAAATATTATTAATGTGTTGACTTTTTGTTGTCATACTACTATAATAAAAAATGTCTTAAGGAATTATATTATGTCCCAGTAGCTCAGCTGGATAGAGCAACGCCCTTCTAAGGCGTCGGTCGGGAGTTCGAATCTCTCCTGGGACGTACCAAAAACACAAAAAACTCACTTACAATAAGTGAGTTTTTTGTGTTTTAAGAATCACCATGCTACACTAACGTACAAGAAACGTTTAAGGCGGAAATGCTATGAAAAAGCGAAAGAAAAACAAGCCACATAAAGATAATATCTTTCTTTTTCCTAATGTGGATAAGCTTTTGATGGAAAAAGGTTTAGAGAAAATCAAGAATAAAAGATTTACTGAAGCTATTGAATTTTTAGAGAATGGCAGGGAATTGGCTCAGGAAAATGAAGAAATTGCTCTTGGATTAATCATTGCCTATTTTGAAGCAGGCAACCTATTAGCAGCTAAAAATCTAGCACAGGACAGCCTTCATAAAGGTTTCAGTGATTATTTCCAATTATTTGATGTTTATATCATGATATTACTTCAATTAAACGAATATGAGGAAATTGTCTCTACTATTCAAGCACTGATTGATGAGCGAGAGGTGCCACTTGATAAATTAGATAACTTTACTAAAATCCTCGAATTTAGTAAAAGGAAAATTGAGACTGAATTTAGTAAAACGAGTCAGTGTTCTTACGATTATGATGAAGGCAAGGATTTCGATATATTACAATATAAAAACTTAAATGATCAGTTTCTTGCCATAGCTGGATTAGCCCATGCAAACGTTAGGGTCTATTTAAGAGGGATTAAAGAATACTTGCAGCTAGATAAGGGGCATCCGTTTCTTAAAACGATGCTTCTCCAATTACTAAAGGAACAAGAAGTTAGCGAAGAACTCGTACTCGTTAAATTTAATCAAACTCTTTCTATTAATCCAGATCAACTAGTTGCAATTGATTTATATTTAGACAGTCCTGATATTACCAATATTTTTAAGCGAGTAATCGAACAAAGAAATCCTACTCTCTATGAAAGTATTAAAGCTATTATGAATCGTCATTCCTTTCTTCTATTTCCGATAGAACGTGTTCCGCAAAACCCTTATATTTGGGCTGCGGCCTATCATTTTATTGCACTAGAGTACCATGGTGAAACAATTTCAATAGACAAACTGGCAAAAAAATATGAAGTTGAACAAGAAGCTATTAGTAAAACGATCCTCTTTATTAGAGAATTAGAAGAAATTTCTTCTCCTATTATATAGTCTAGGATGTTGAAAGAAAGGAATCGTATGTTATAATGTAGTGGTTGTAATGTGTGAAATAACATATTTTACATGAGGATGGATATGAACTTGTAAGGCAAGAAATATTCAACCAATAATACTTAATGAAATGATAAATAGATTTTGGAGGGAAATGTAAATGTCTGCAAAGTGGGAAAAGTTAGAAGGAAACCGCGGTGTCCTTACTGTGGAAGTTGAAGCAGCAGAAGTAACAAAAGGTTTGGACGCAGCGTTCCAAAAAGTTGTTAAGAAAGTAAACGTTCCAGGATTTCGTAAAGGAAAAATGCCTCGTGGACTTTTTGAACAACGTTTTGGAGTAGAGTCTCTTTACCAAGATGCGTTAGACATACTTCTGCCTGAAGCATATGCTAGTGCTATTGTTGAAACAGGAATCGAGCCAGTTGATCGTCCTGAAATCGACATCGAACAAATGGAAAAGGGACAAAACCTTATTTTCAAAGCTACAGTTATCGTTAAGCCAGAAGTTAAGCTTGGTGAATATAAAGGCTTAGAAGTTGAAGCATTAGACGTTACTGTTTCTGATGAAGATGTAGATAACGAAATTAAAACTCTTCAGGAGCGTCAAGCTGAGCTTGTTGTAAAAGAAGAAGGAACTGCTGAAAATGGTGATACAGTTGTAATCGACTTCGAAGGCTTTGTTGATGGTGAAGCATTTGAAGGTGGGAAAGCTGAAAATTACTCATTAGAGCTAGGTTCTAATTCATTCATTCCAGGATTTGAAGATCAGTTAGTAGGAACAGCTACTGGTGAGTCTAAAGATGTAGAAGTAAACTTCCCTGAAGAATACCATGCTACTGAGCTTGCTGGAAAGCCAGCTGTTTTCAAAGTAACTTTACATGAAATCAAAACAAAACAACTTCCTGCATTAGATGACGAATTTGCTAAAGATGTAGATGATGAAGTTGAAAGCTTAGATGCTTTAAAAGAAAAAATTAAAAACCGCCTAGTTAGCGATAAAGAACACCAAGCTGAGCATCATGTTCGTGATGCCGTAGTTGAAGCTGCAGCTAATAATGCTGAAGTTGATGTTCCAGAAGCTATGGTCGACACTGAGCTTGACCGCATGATGAATGAGTTCGAGCAACGTTTACAAATGCAAGGAATGAACCTTGAGCTATACTTCCAATTCTCTGGACAAAACGAAGATGTTCTTCGTGAGCAAATGAAAGAAGAAGCAGCAATCCGTGTTCGTGCAAACTTAACGCTTGAAGCAATCGCAAAAGCTGAAAATATTGAAGCAACTGATGAAGATGTTGAAAATGAGCTACAAAATATGGCTAAAGTTTACAACATGACTGTTGATAATATCAAAAATGCTTTAGGTGGCGTTAGCGGATTAAAAGCTGATTTACAATTGAAAAAAGCAATAGATTTTCTTGTTGAAAACAAGAAGTAATCTTAAGTTTTAAAGCAGGGCACGATCTTATCGTGCCTTGTTTTTACAATAAAAAAGCTTTTATTCAATCAGACCATTTTGTATCTAAATAGTCTATACATATGAACGAAATCTTGTACTTACGATTTATTTTACTGAAATTTGGTTAAGCTTAATTCGTACGGTATTTTTTTAGTAACGGATTTAAAAGTAAATATATCCATACATATACATATCAATAAAACGACTCTTATCCGAGAGTTATTATTTCCTGTCCGTACATAAAATGTGTTACAATCCAATACATAACATTAAGAAAATTTTAGAAAAGTGGAATAGTTTTTCTTATTTTCTTTTAAAATCCGTAGCTTTAATCAGAGTCAGAAGTTCTCTCAAGGGGTGAAAAAATTTGTTCAAATTTAATGATGAAAAAGGGCAGTTAAAATGCTCATTCTGTGGAAAAACCCAAGATCAAGTTCGTAAATTAGTTGCCGGACCAGGTGTCTATATATGTGACGAGTGTATTGAGCTTTGTACTGAGATCGTTGAAGAGGAGCTAGGAACAGAAGAAGAAGTAGAATTTAAAGATGTTCCGAAACCAAAGGAAATCCGAGAAATTCTAGATGAATATGTTATCGGTCAGGACCAGGCTAAAAAGTCACTCGCTGTAGCCGTATATAATCATTACAAACGGATTAACTCTAATAGTAAAATTGATGATGTGGAATTATCAAAGAGTAACATTGCCATGATTGGACCTACTGGTAGTGGAAAAACTTTACTAGCTCAAACTTTGGCCCGTATCCTAAATGTTCCATTTGCCATTGCAGATGCAACTTCCTTAACAGAAGCAGGATATGTAGGTGAAGACGTTGAAAATATTTTATTAAAGCTCATCCAATCTGCTGATTATGATGTGGAGAAAGCAGAAAAGGGCATTATTTATATCGATGAAATTGATAAAATTGCCCGTAAATCAGAAAATCCATCGATTACTCGTGACGTTTCTGGAGAAGGTGTGCAACAAGCATTACTGAAAATCTTAGAAGGTACCGTGGCAAGTGTTCCACCACAAGGTGGCCGTAAGCATCCACATCAAGAATTTATTCAAATTGATACGACTAATATCCTATTCATTTGTGGCGGAGCGTTTGACGGTATTGAACCAATCATTAAACGTCGTCTTGGACAAAAAGTAATTGGTTTCGGCGGGGATAATAAACAACTAGAAATAAGCCAAAAAGAATTACTTTCCAAAGTATTACCTGAGGATTTATTAAGATTTGGGTTAATTCCAGAATTTATTGGTCGTCTACCAGTAATTGCGAGTTTAGAGCAATTAGATGAAGCTGCTTTAATTGAAATCTTAACTAAGCCTAAAAATGCTCTTGTTAAGCAATATCAAAAGATGCTTGAGTTGGATAATGTTGATTTAGAGTTTGAAGAAGGTGCGCTACTGGAAATTGCGAAAAAGGCAATTGAGCGTAAAACGGGAGCTCGTGGTCTACGATCTATTAACGAGGGCATTATGTTAGATGTTATGTTTGATTTACCTTCACGTAATGATATTACTAAGTGTGTTATTACGAAGGAGTCTGTATTGGAAAATAGTATTCCTAAGCTTGTTCTTGAGGATGGTTCTGTTTTGGAACAGGAACGTTCTGCTTAGATGATTTTTTACTCGCCATATTTTTGTGGCGAGTTTTTTGTGCTTTTTGAAAAGCCCCAAATCACTCAGATTGACTGCAATATTTTTAAAGTTTGTTAAGGAACTATTCCTATAAATCCCCTTCAAATGAATCTTTTCTAAAAATTCCTTGTTTATTCCATCTGGCTTGCGGAGATAATAGCATATATTGATATCGTAATAGTGGGAGGAATAAGATGAGTTGGACGGGAATTGCCTTAATCATACAACTGTTTTTTGGGGTTATTATTGGCTTATATTTCTGGAATTTACTAAAAGGACAGCGGACACAAAAAATTTCGATTGATAAAGAATCTCGGAAAGAAATGGAACAGCTTCGTAAGATGAGGTCAATCTCATTAACTGAGCCACTTTCTGAAAAAGTCCGTCCAAATAGTTTTCAGGATATTGTTGGCCAAGAGGATGGAATTAAAGCCTTGAAGGCTGCACTTTGTAGTCCAAATCCACAGCATGTCATTATTTATGGACCCCCTGGAGTTGGGAAAACTGCTGCAGCTCGTTTAGTGTTAGAAGAAGCAAAAAGAAATCAAAAATCACCATTCAAACCGGCTTCGGTTTTTATAGAGTTAGATGCAACTACGGCAAGGTTTGATGAAAGAGGGATTGCAGATCCTTTAATTGGTTCTGTACATGATCCGATTTATCAAGGTGCCGGAGCAATGGGACAAGCTGGAATTCCTCAACCTAAACAAGGTGCTGTAACAAATGCTCACGGAGGAGTTTTGTTCATTGATGAGATTGGGGAACTTCATCAAATTCAAATGAATAAACTTCTTAAAGTATTAGAGGACAGAAAAGTGTTTTTGGAAAGTGCTTACTATCATGAAGAAAATACTCAAATCCCAAATCATATACATGATATTTTTAAAAATGGTCTTCCAGCTGATTTTCGCCTAGTGGGGGCTACAACGAGAACACCTAGTGAAATCCCACCAGCTATCCGTTCACGGTGTATGGAAGTGTTTTTTAGAGAGCTTAATCAAGAGGAAATTGCTTTGATTGCTAAAAAAGCAGCGGCCAAGGTTAAGCTTCAAATCGCTGATACTGGAGTAGCTATATTATCAAATTATGCTAGAAATGGTCGTGAAGCAGTTAACATTATTCAAACGGCTGCTGGGATTGCGATTACAGAAGATCGATTAAATATTAAAGATGAAGATATCGAATGGGTGGTTCACTCTAGTCAATTAACACCTCGGATGGAGAAAAAAATCAATGATAATTCGTCAATAGGATTGGTAAATGGCTTGGCAGTATATGGTCCCAATTCGGGAGCGTTGCTTGAAATTGAAGTAACTGTTATTCCTGCGAAGGATAAGGGCTCAATAAATATTACGGGTATTGTTGAGGAAGAGAGTATCGGAAGTAGCGGAAAGTCAATACGCCGTAAAAGTATGGCAAAAGGGTCTATTGAAAACGTATTAACAGTGTTACGATCAATGGGAGTACCCGCGAATGATTTTGATATACATGTAAACTTCCCAGGCGGCGTTCCGATTGATGGTCCTTCGGCAGGAATTGCGATGGCAACTGGTATTTATTCTGCGATTTATAAAATCCCAGTTGATCATACTGTCGCGATGACAGGTGAAATTGGAATCCATGGACATGTAAAGCCAATTGGAGGAGTGTATCCAAAGATAATTGCAGCAAAAAAAGCTGGTGCAAAAACAGTTATTATACCAATAGAAAATAAACAATCAATCTTAAATGAAATTAAGGGTATTGATATTGTGACTGTTACTCATCTCGAAGAAGTCTTTGATGTAGCCCTTCATCAAAAACGGTATATTTCGGATTCGATTCCATTACCAATTGATTCAATTCCTGCTTCATTTGATCTTTCGAAAAAAGAGTCTATATAATAAGTTAAAAACTTCGGTTTAGCATAATTAACCGAAGTTTTTTAGTTGGTAGTTAGTCCCTAAACATAAAAAAGGGTAAAAATATTGATAATAGTAAAGAGGTTATCATTAATAAAATGAATAAGGGTTTAATTGTCGATTAAAGAGCCAACTGGCTTCGTTAAAAATAGACACTTTTTCCTAAATACGTTAGAATTGTACAAAGATTGCTTAATAGGCAAATATTACGGTGAAAACTGGAGGTGCTTCGCATGGCGAAACCTAAAGAATACAACGTTCCTCTACTTCCTCTACGAGGGCTGCTTGTGTATCCTACAATGGTGTTACACTTGGACGTTGGACGTGAAAAATCAGTGCAAGCGCTTGAAAAAGCAATGGTGGATGACCATTATATTTTCTTAACAACTCAAAAAGATATATCATTAGATGAACCTGCTGAAGAAGATTTATATTCTATGGGTACATTTACAAAAGTGAAGCAAATGTTAAAGCTTCCTAATGGTACAATTCGAGTTTTAGTCGAAGGGCTAAAAAGAGCAGAAGTAGTAGAATTTTTATCAGATACTGATTATTTTTCTGTTTCTGTCCAAACGTTTGATGACGATGAAAGTAAGGATGCGGAACTTCAGGCTTTAATGCGAACAATGCTTGATTATTTTGAACAATACATAAAAATGTCTAAAAAAATATCTGCCGAAACCTATGCCTCAGTGACTGATATTGAAGAACCAGGTCGCATGGCTGATATTATTTCTTCACATCTTCCTTTAAAGCTAAAGGAAAAACAAACAATCTTAGAGACACTCGATGTAAAAGAAAGAATTAACCGGGTCATCGATATCATTCATAACGAAAAAGAGGTACTAAACCTCGAAAAGAAAATCGGTCAGCGCGTGAAAAAGTCAATGGAACGCACACAGAAAGAATATTATCTTCGTGAACAAATGAAAGCGATCCAAAAGGAATTAGGCGATAAAGAAGGAAAAACAGGTGAGGTTGCCGAGCTTACAGAAAAAATTGAAAAAGCTGAAATGCCAGAGCATGTATTAAAAACTGCTTTAAAAGAATTAGATCGATATGAGAAAGTACCTTCTAGTTCGGCTGAAAGTGCCGTAATTCGCAATTATCTTGAGTGGTTAATTTCCTTGCCTTGGACGCAGGCTACTGAGGATGATTTAGACATCCATAAGGCTGAGAAAATCCTTCACGAGGACCATTATGGATTAGAAAAAGTAAAAGAACGCGTGTTAGAGTATTTAGCGGTACAAAAACTGACTAATAGTCTTAAAGGTCCGATTTTATGCTTAGCAGGACCTCCAGGAGTCGGTAAAACAAGTCTAGCCCGTTCCATTGCCACATCCCTAAATCGCCATTTTGTTCGAGTATCTCTTGGTGGCGTCCGAGATGAATCTGAAATTCGTGGCCATCGTCGAACTTATGTAGGGGCTATGCCAGGTAGAGTCATTCAAGGGATGAAAAAAGCTGGAACGATAAATCCTGTATTTTTATTAGATGAAATTGATAAAATGTCAAACGATTTCCGTGGTGATCCTTCTGCAGCGATGCTAGAGGTATTAGACCCTGAACAAAACCACAGCTTTAGTGATCATTATATTGAAGAAACGTATGACTTATCGAAGGTAATGTTTATTGCGACAGCAAATAATTTATCAACAATTCCTGGCCCATTACGTGACCGGATGGAAATTATCACAATTGCAGGCTACACAGAATTAGAAAAGCTGCATATTGCAAAGGATCACTTACTCCCTAAACAAGTAAAAGAACATGGTTTATCGAAGGGCGTACTTCAAATCCGTGATGAGGCAATTACAAAAATTATCCGTTATTACACAAGAGAAGCTGGTGTGCGTTCTTTAGAACGCCAATTGGCAACTATATGTCGAAAGACGGCCAAAATTATTGTTTCAGGAACCAAAAAGAAAGTTATTGTAACCGAAAAAAGTGTGGAAGAATTTTTAGGAAAAACAATCTTCCGATATGGTCAGGCTGAACTAGAAAATCAAGTAGGCGTTGCGACTGGATTAGCTTATACAACTGTTGGTGGAGACACTCTTCAAATTGAGGTTTCACTAGCTCCTGGAAAAGGGAAGTTAGTATTAACGGGTAAGCTTGGCGATGTGATGAAGGAATCTGCACAAGCTGCCTTTAGTTATATTCGTTCGAAAGCCGGAGAGTTAAACATTGATGAGAATTTCCATGAAAAGCATGATATCCATATCCACGTCCCAGAGGGTGCTGTGCCAAAGGATGGTCCTTCAGCTGGGATTACAATAGCCACTGCATTGGTTTCTGCATTAACAGGAATTCCAATTCGTCGCGAAGTAGGGATGACAGGAGAGATTACCTTAAGAGGTAGGGTATTGCCAATCGGTGGATTAAAGGAGAAGAGCCTTAGTGCCCATCGTGCCGGTCTAACTAAAATTATTTGTCCGAAAGATAATGAAAAGGACATTGACGATATTCCTGAAAGTGTAAGGGAAGATTTAACTTTTGTGCTTGTTTCTCACGTTGATGAGGTTTTAAAGCATGCGTTAGTGGATGGTGTAAATAATGAAGGTAACTAGCTCGGACATTGTCATAAGTGCGGTAAAACGGGAACAGTATCCTGATACGACGATACCCGAATTCGCGCTTGCTGGAAGATCGAATGTAGGAAAATCGTCCTTCATTAATAAGATGCTGAATCGTAAAGGTTTAGCAAGAATTTCATCCAAACCTGGTAAAACGCAAACGTTAAATTTTTACCTTATTAATGAAATTTTACACTTTGTTGATGTACCTGGTTATGGATACGCAAAGGTATCTAAATCAGAACGTGAAGCTTGGGGAAGAATGATTGAAACGTATTTTACCACTAGGGATCAGCTTAAAGCTGTCGTACTAATCGTAGACCTGCGCCATCCCCCCACAGCCGATGACCGCATGATGTATGATTTCTTAAAGCATTACGAAATCCCATGTGTCATCATAGCAACAAAAGCCGATAAAATTCCTAAAGGGAAATGGCAGAAGCATTTGAAAGTTACGAAAGAAACACTCGATATCCATCCGCATGATCATATTATCCTTTTCTCTTCTGAAACAGGTTTAGGGAAAGATGAAGCATGGAAGGTATTGGGAGAATATATGTAAGAAAAAGAGACAGCGGTTAATATCACCGATGTCTCTTTTTTTTTTCTTTCTTAAGTAAAAGATAGATTCCAATCACAATCAATACCGCTGGCCAGAATTTCCACGCTAACGATACTCCATTTTCAATTAAACCAAACCAGTTAACAATTTTATCATAAAATAGAAGCAGTCCAGCTAACACCAGAAACAACAAACCTTGAAACAGCCCTGTCCCTAGCTTTTGGTAACGAAGCAAGAAGCCAAGTGCAATAATTAATATAAACGCTCCAATATGATCAGGCCATAGGGCAAGCTTATTAACGACATGGAAATGTACGCCGAAGCCAAGTAAAATGGTACCTGGTAATATTGATTCATATTCATTTGCCATATAGGCTTGACCAAGAAACGCAATCCCAACTATTATTAAGAGCGTTGGCCAAGTATAAAATTCCTTAAATAGGTTTATTTGCGTCTGTTGCAGGTAAAAATAAGCACCAAATCCTATTAAAATAATTCCTGGAAAAATACGTTGATTTTTCAACCCACTACCACATCCACTTCACTTGAATCTCTTATGTTTTTTTGTTAAGGTACATAAGGAAGGTTTTTGTCGTATTTGTGAATTTTTTATGCTATGTTAACCTTTTTTATTTAAAAAGGTATACAATGATAAAGGTCATTTTCTATTAAAGATAAAATTGGATTTTATTGGACAAGTCACTTTTCTATCATATTAACATAGGTTTTCGGTTTCTGTTCACATTTTTTGCGTAAAAATCGAAATTAGCCATGATATAATCAAACTATATAAAAACAAGTAAATGTATTTAGGGGGTGTTCGGGTAAGATGCATATTTTAGTTGTTGGTATAAACTATAAAACTGCCCCTGTCGAAATCCGCGAGCGGTTAACTTTTAATCCTAATGAATTAGGGGATGCAATGAAGAAGTTGCAAACAAAGAAAAGCATCCTTGAAAATGTGATTATCTCTACTTGTAATCGAACGGAAATATATGCCGTTGTAGATCAATTGCATACTGGTCGATATTATATGAAGGAATTTCTATCAGAATGGTTTGAAATCGAACAGGATGAATTTGTTCCTTACCTGTTTATTTATGAACAAGATGGTGCAATTAATCATCTTTTCAATGTAGCATGCGGTTTAAATTCGATGGTATTAGGGGAAACACAAATTCTTGGTCAGGTACGAACAAGCTTCTTGTTAGGCCAAGAAGAGAAAACGACTGGAACAGTATATAACCATTTATTTAAACAGGCGATTACACTAGCCAAGAGAGCTCATTCAGAGACTGAAATTGGTGCAAACGCAGTTTCAATTAGTTATGCTGCAGTTGAATTAGCCAAAAAGATTTTTGGAACTTTACAAAGCAAGCATGTTTTAATATTAGGTGCAGGAAAAATGGGAGAGCTTGCGATTCAAAACTTACATGCTAACGGTGTTAGTAAAGTAACAGTCATTAATCGCACATTTGAAAAAGCACAAAATTTAGCTAACCGTTTTAATGGAATTGCTAAAACACTTCAAGAGCTACAATGTGCCCTAATAGAAGCGGATATATTAATTAGCTCTACTGGTGCAAATGATTTTGTTATTACGAAAGAAATGATGGCACAGGTTGAAAAGCTACGTAAGGGTAAGCCATTATTTATGGTAGATATTGCAGTACCTCGCGACCTTGATCCAAGGCTTGCTGAATTAGAAAATGTATTCTTATATGATATAGATGATTTAGAAGGTATCGTTGAAGCCAACATGAAAGAACGTCAAAAAGAGGCGGAAAAGATAAGATTCATCATTGAGGCTGAGATTGTAGAATTTAAACAGTGGCTTGCTACTCTTGGAGTTGTTCCTGTTATTTCTGCTTTAAGAGATAAAGCGTTATCGATTCAGGAAGAAACAATGATTAGTATTGAGCGAAAGCTACCGAATTTAACTGATCGTGAAAAGAAAATATTAAATAAACATACAAAGAGTATTATTAATCAGCTTCTAAAAGATCCGATTTTACAGGCGAAAGAACTAGCCTCCGGGAAAGAGGCTGACAAAGCATTGGACTTATTTGTAAAGATCTTTAATATAGAAGAGAATGTAAAAGCCCAGGAAATTGTAAAAAATGCCGAAACCAAATATGTAATGGCCCAAAACGTATCACAGGCTTCCTTACAACCATAAAGAGAGGTTTCGTCTATGTTTGACATGTATTTTACTAGGCTGCACGAGTTGACAGTTATCCTATATGCGTTGAGCGTCCTCTTATATTTTGTAGATTTTCTTCAACAGAACCGGAAGGCGAACGGAATAGCCTTCTGGTTACTTGCATTTGTATGGGTATTACAAACCGTCTTTCTTATTCTTTATATGATAACAACCGGAAGATTTCCAGTTCTAACTATTTTTGAAGGGCTTTATTTCTATGCCTGGGTGCTAGTTACGTTATCATTAATCATTAATAGACTTTTGAGAGTCGATTTTATTGTCTTTTTTACAAATATATTAGGTTTTGGAATCATAGTGATTCATACCTTCGCACCAATGCAATTTGAATCCACCATAATGGCGCAGCAATTAATATCGGAGTTATTGTTAATTCATATCACGATGGCGATTCTTTCGTATGGGGCTTTTTCCTTATCCTTTGTCTTTTCTCTACTTTATTTAATACAATACGATTTGCTGAAGAGGAAAAAGTGGGGAACTAGATTATTGCGTATATCTGACCTATCAAAGCTTGAGCAATTTTCCTATATTTTAAACATTATTGGCGTGCCAATGTTAATTCTAAGCTTAATTTTAGGGATTCAATGGGCCTTTTTAAAATTACCAAATATGATTTGGTACGATCCGAAGGTATTAGGATCCTTTAGTGTGTTAATTATTTACAGTTTTATTTTATATTTGAGAACACGTAAAGGCGTTTCAGGTAAGAAATTATCGTTATGGAATGTTGCATCGTTTTTAATCGTTTTAATTAATTTTTTCCTTTTTGGTCAATTATCATCCTTCCATTTTTGGAACTCGTAATCACTAGGAGGCTCTTATGCGAAAAATTATTGTTGGTTCTAGAAAAAGTAAATTAGCGTTAACACAAACGAATTGGGTCATTCAGCAATTGAAAAATCTTGATGCATCGTTCGAGTTCGAAGTTAAGGAGATTGTCACAAAAGGTGACCGTATTTTAGATGTAACTTTATCTAAAGTGGGTGGTAAAGGCCTTTTTGTAAAAGAAATCGAGCAAGCCATGCTGGATAAAGAGATTGATATAGCTGTTCATAGTATGAAAGATATGCCTGCTGTATTGCCTGAAGGCTTAACAATTGGAAGTATCCCTTTCCGTGAGGATCATCGTGATGTCTTGATCTCTAAAGGTCATGTTCAATTAGAGGATCTACCTGCAGGAGCAAAAATTGGAACTAGTAGCCTACGTCGTGCAGCTCAATTGCTTGTAGAGCGCCCTGACCTTGAAATCAAATGGATTCGTGGAAATATAGATACTAGACTAGCTAAACTTGAAACAGACGAATATGATGCCATTATTCTAGCTGCAGCAGGACTATTTAGAATGGGTTGGGCAAAAGATGTTATTAGCCAATTCCTATCTACAGAGATTTGCTTACCAGCTGTAGGGCAAGGGGCATTATCAATTGAATGTCGTGAAGATGATCAAGAGGTGCGTGAGCTATTAGCAAAGTTCACATGTGAACATACCGATTTAGCTGTTCGTGCAGAAAGAAGCTTTCTTAACAAAATGGAAGGCGGCTGTCAGGTTCCAATTGCTGGCTATGCCTTTATTAATGATGGAAACGAGATTGTCTTAACTGTACTAGTCGCATCTCCTGATGGAAGTATTATTTACAAGGAAGAAGTAAAAGGGACAGATCCAGAAGAATTAGGTACAATTGCTGCAAACCTGTTAATTGCACGCGGAGCAAAGGAATTAATCGATAAGGTAAAAGAGGAGCTTGACCAATAATGAAAGAGCACCTTCCACTTTTAGGTAAAAGTATACTTGTACCTCGTGGGAAAAAGGAAGCGAAAGCTTTTTCATCATTAGTGAGAAAATACGGGGGAGTTCCAATGGAAATCCCTCTCCTTTCTTTTCGACCGATTGTACCAGCAAAAGAAATGAAGGAAATAATGTACAATATTAATACATATGATTGGATTGTTTTTACGAGTAATGTTACCGTCGAAACATTCCTAGCTATAGCAAATAATAGTTATGACATGTTCCCTAAAATTGCTGTTATAGGAAATAGAACAGAATTGGTCCTCACCAGTAAAGGCTATAAGGTTGATTTTGTTCCAGATGAATATGTTGCGGAAGGGTTCGTTCGCGAATTTTTACCATTAGTACAAAAGGGTATGAAGGTATTAATTCCTAAAGGAAACCTAGCAAGAGATTACATTGCGGAGTCCTTAACTGCTGCTGGGGCACATGTTGATGAACTCATAGTGTACGAAACCTATTTACCTGAGGAAAGTAAAAGCCAATTAAAGGATGCAATAAGTGAAAAGCAAATAGATATCCTAACTTTTACTAGTCCATCTACTGTCGATCATTTTATGGAAGTCATAAATGAAAATGGCTTGCAACAATATTTAGATGATTGTCTAATTTCCTGTATAGGTCCTATAACCAAGGAAAGAATTGAATCTGTAGGGTTACGTGTCCATGTGATTCCTGAAACTTATACAGTTGAAGATATGTTAAAAAAAATAATCACTTATTTAGAGCAATGAATTAGAGGAGGAATTAAATTGGAACTCAATTTTCATCGACACCGTCGTTTAAGAAGTACTGAAAATATGCGTGCTCTCGTACGTGAAAATCATTTACGAGTAGAGGATTTTATTTACCCCCTTTTTATTATTGAGGGTGAAAATATCGTTAATGAAGTAAAGTCGATGCCAGGTGTATTCCAGATTTCTTTGGATAAGTTGGAAGCGGAAATGGACGAAATCGTTTCTCTTGGAATTAAATCGATTCTTTTATTTGGAGTTCCTTTGGAGAAAGATGAGCTTGGACAAGGTGCCTATCATAATCATGGGCTTGTTCAAGAAGCAACCCGTCTAGTAAAGGGAAAATATCCGGAAATCATCGTTGTAGCAGATACTTGTTTATGTGAGTACACAAGTCATGGTCATTGTGGCGTAATTGAAGGTGAAAAGGTTTTAAATGATCCGTCTCTACAATTACTAGTACAAACTGCAGTAAGTCAAGCAAAGGCTGGAGCTGATATCATCGCACCATCTAATATGATGGATGGCTTTGTGGCTGCGATTCGCAAAGGACTTGATGAAGAAGGCTTTGAAGATATTCCGATTATGTCTTATGCGGTGAAATATGCTTCTTCTTTTTATGGACCATTCCGTGATGCGGCAGATAGTACACCTCAGTTTGGTGATCGCAAAGCCTATCAAATGGATCCAGCGAATCGTTTAGAAGCACTACGGGAAGCAGAGTCAGATGTAATGGAAGGCGCTGACTTTTTAATGGTTAAGCCTGGTCTTCCTTATTTAGATATAGTTCGTGACGTGAAAAACCACTTTAATTTGCCAATAGTAATTTACAATGTAAGTGGAGAATATTCGATGGTTAAGGCAGCAGCGTTAAACGGTTGGATCGATGAGCAAAAAGTTGTAATGGAAATGTTAACGGGTATGAAACGTGCTGGTGCAGATTTAATCATTACTTACTTTGCAAAAGACGTTGCTCGTTGGCTAAAAGAGTATTAAATAAGTCAGGAATGAGGAATCCTAATATGCATTCATATAATCAATCAATTGAAGCCTTTAAAGAAGCTGTAAATTTAATGCCCGGTGGGGTTAATAGTCCAGTACGTGCGTTTAAATCAGTAAATATGGACCCGATTTTTATGGCAAGGGGTAAAGGCTCGAAAATTTATGATATAGATGGAAACGAGTACATTGACTATGTTCTTTCTTGGGGACCACTAATTTTAGGTCATACAAACGACTCTGTTGTCGAGTCAATTAAAAAAGTAGCTGAACTAGGAACAAGCTTTGGGGCTCCTTCTTTAATTGAAAATGAGCTTGCAAAACTTGTAATTAAACGTGTTCCATCAATTGAAATGATTAGAATGGTTTCTTCCGGAACAGAAGCAACAATGAGTGCTCTACGCCTTGCTAGAGGATACACAGGAAGAAATAAGATTTTAAAATTCGAAGGCTGTTATCATGGACATGGCGATTCACTTCTTATTAAAGCAGGATCTGGTGTAGCGACCTTAGGCTTACCTGATAGTCCTGGAGTACCAGAAGGGATTGCTCAAAATACGATTACAGTACCTTACAATGACTTAGTAAGCTTAAAATATGCCTTTGAGCAATTTGGTGAGGATATCGCTGCGATTATTGTCGAACCGGTTGCAGGTAACATGGGAGTTGTCCCTCCTCTACCTGGATTTTTAGAAGGTCTTCGTGAAATCACTACGGAATATGGTGCACTATTAATCTTTGATGAGGTTATGACTGGATTCCGTGTTGGCTATAATTGTGCCCAAGGCTACTTTGGAGTAACACCAGACTTAACTTGCTTAGGTAAGGTAATCGGTGGTGGACTACCTGTAGGTGCTTATGGTGGCCGTAGAGAAATTATGGAAAGAATCGCTCCAAGCGGACCAATCTATCAGGCTGGAACACTGTCAGGAAATCCATTAGCGATGTCTGCAGGTTTAGCGACTTTAAAACAGCTTACACCTGAGCATTATGTAGAGTTTGAGCGTAAAGGCGATATTCTTGAGCAAGGTATTAAGGCGGCAGCTGATAAGTATGATGTCCCTCATCGTATTAATCGTGCGGGGTCGATGATTGGATTCTTCTTTACAAATGAAGAAGTAACTAACTACGAACAGGCTAAAACATCAAACTTAGACTATTTTACAACTTATTACAAAGAAATGGCTAATCAAGGTGTTTTCTTACCACCATCACAATTTGAAGGATTATTCCTATCGACTGTTCACAGTGATGAAGATATCCAGAAAACTTTAGAAGCAATTGAAAAGTCATTTGCAGTCATAAAAGGTTAAAATTTCGAAACTTCCACATTTTAGTGGGAGTTTTTTTTATGTCATATTCATAAAAATGGAGTTTCATACATACAGTTTAATGACATGGTGATTTAACGTTAAATGATTGAAAGGAGGAGTCGCTTTGTCTCAGGGAAACCAATCGTTTTTACGATTTTCTTTAGAGGAATCTGTATGGTTTCAAAGAGGACAGGAAGTCGAAGAGCTCGTTTCGATTTCACTTGATCCAAATATAACAATCCAAGAAACTGACCAATACGTGACGATTCGTGGCACACTTGATTTGACAGGGGAATATAAATGTCAAGGTGAGGTAGAGGCTGAGAATAGCCAAGAGCCGAGTGTACAAAAGTGGGTTCATTCGGTTGATGAAAGAGAAGAAGGTCTCTATGAATTTTCTCATCGCTTCCCTGTGGATATTACCATCCCCACGTATCGGATACGTGATTTAAGTGAGATTGATGTTATTATTGAAACTTTTGATTATTTATTCCCAGAAAGAAGCTGCTTAAAGCTAACGGCAGATTTAAATGTTACTGGCTTATATGAAGAGCAATCAGAAGAAGTAGAAGAAGTAGAAGAAGAAGAGGACGTGTTTGAGCTTTCGTATCGCTCCCAAGAGGACGTTGAGCCTTCTCTAGATACAGATGAAATTGATGATGATGATGAGGATTATGAGCCATTTGAAGTTGAAGCACGCAAGGAAGACACCTTCTTTGCAGAACCAACTCTTGCAGAATCCTCTTCTCATCAACCTTCGATACCTGAAATTTCCTTTTCTGCTTATCGAAGTGAGCAACCAGCTTTGCAAGCTGAAGAATCTGAAGAATCTGAAGAAGAAGTTCAACCAATTGTGGAAGATGAAAATCTACCAGTTGAGGATGAAACTCCTGTTAATAGTCCAAAGACAACGACTTCTGTTGTAGACTATGTGAAAAATAAGCTGACGAATAAGAAAAGTATGTCAATCTCTGAATTTCTTTCACGAAAAGAAGGAGAAGAACATGCAAAGCTTAAGGTGTGTATTGTTCAAAATGGTGAGTCGATTGGTACACTAGCTGACCGTTACGATATTTCGGTACAGCAGTTATTAAAAGTCAATCATTTGGAGCCCAATCAGGACGTCTATGAGGGGCAAGTTCTTTATGTCCCTAGTGTAGCATCCAAAAAATAAAGGTAAATAAATTAAGAAACAGATTGAGCGGGTTTAATAAACCTGCTCTACTGTTTTCTACCTCCTTTTCTATTAGGAAGTGAGTGGAGATTGGATGAATGAACAAGATATAGTTACTATTTTAAGAAATTACTCGATACGAGCAGATTTTATTGAACGTTTCGGAAAGATCTATAAAATTTACTCAAATAAAGGAACTTTTGCCCTTAAACACATTCCAATTCATCATGGTATTGATTTTGTTAAGCATGTTCAATATTTATACCAAAAGGGATATCATCGCATTGTTCCAATCTTTCCAACTCTAGATGGAAGGTATGCGGTAATGCATGAGAATTCGCTTTATTATTTGATGCCTTGGTTAATAAATGATGAGAAGGAAGATAGAAAAGAAAGACCACAGCTCATGTTTCGCGAGCTGGCTAGGATGCATGCCCTTTCTCAAAAAGAAATAAAGATTGATAAGGAAGACAGAAAAGAGCATTATGATGGAACAAAACAGCAGTGGGAAAAGGATGCAGAATTTTTAGAGGGATTCATAGAGTCCTGTGAAAAAAAGATTTATATGTCGCCTTTTGAATTACAGTATTGCCTTTATTTTCATGAAACAAGGCAAGCTCAACGTTTTGCCTTACAGAAACTTGAAGAGTGGTATGAGGCAACAAAAGATCAAGAAAAGGCGCGAACCGTTATTAATCACGGTAAGGTATCAACTGAGCATTTTCTATTTGATGAAAAAGGCTATGGCTTCTTTTCTAACTTTGAAGAATCAAAGCTAGGTTCCCCAATTCATGATGTACTTCCGGTATTGTTTAGAGCCTTAAAGGGTCATCGAAAGAATTTTGATGAAGCGATTACGTGGTTGTATGACGGCTATTTTAAATACTTTCCCTTTAAAGAAGATGAAAAGCTTCTGTTTTTTAGCTATTTTTCCTATCCGAATTTAATGATTCGATTGATTACAGAATACGTACAAACAAGCGAAAAGAGGAATGAATTAAATTTTTCGCAAAAACTACAAAGACGATATTGGCAATTGAAAAATACAGAGTATGTAGTTGGCAGAATAACCCAGATTGAAGAACAATTAAAACAACAAAAAGAAGGAGCCCCAGGATCATAAGCTGGTTGGCTCCTTATATTATTTCTAAATATAAACAAATGGCAATTGAGATAAAAATAATTAAAAGTAATACATCCAAAACTGTTGGAAAAAATACTGTTCTAATTCCTTGGAAGATACAAAATGGAATAATAAATTGCGAGGCAATGAGCTTTAATTTTCTGACCCATGGTGAATATGGGTTAAACCTCATACATAACCCCTCCATCTTTTTTTATTTCAGTTTATGTTAGAAAGATTCTAATTGTGCCTATATAAATTAAGTGTCAACTTAGGATAAGCTGAATATTTTATTGAAAATAGGAAATCATGATTGACGAAGTAACCTTTTTTTCGGTAGTATAGCTATATATAATTTTTAATAAGTAGCGAAGATAGGGATAGTACGTTGGTACTCTATTTAAAGAGAGGGAAATGATTAGCTGGGACATTTCCTATTTAGGCCCATCAGAAAGTCACCCTTGAGCTTCTTCTGTCAACGGAAAATACTTTTCTTAGTAATGGAAGACGGAATAGACCGTTATCTAACTTGAGAGCCAATTGTGTTTTTTTGCAATTGGAAAAAAGGTGGTACCGCGAATTTGAACTCCATTCGTCCTTTTATAGGCGAATGGGGTTTTTTATTTTTATAAGGAGGTTTTGATTGATGGAAACAAAAGAATTAACGATGCCGACTAAATACGATCCTAAATCGATAGAAAAAGGACGTTATGAGTGGTGGCTTTCAGGGAAATATTTCGAAGCAAAAGGGGAGCAGGAAAAACAGCCCTACACGATCGTCATTCCTCCTCCAAACGTGACAGGTAGGCTTCATCTTGGTCATGCTTGGGATACAACGCTACAGGACATTTTGACGCGTATGAAGCGCATGCAGGGCTTTGATGTTCTATGGTTACCAGGAATGGACCATGCTGGCATCGCTACTCAAGCAAAGGTAGAGGAAAAGCTACGAAGTGAAGGGAAAAGTCGCTATGACCTTGGACGAGAGAAATTCGTTGAGGAAACATGGAAATGGAAAGAAGAATATGCAAGTCATATTCGGGAGCAATGGTCAAAGCTAGGTTTGGGCTTAGATTATACACGTGAGCGTTTTACATTAGACGAAGGTCTTTCAGACGCTGTTCGTGAAGTGTTTGTAAAGCTTTATAATAAAGGGCTGATTTATCGCGGAGAACGTATTATTAACTGGGATCCTTCTACAAAAACGGCATTATCAGACATTGAAGTAATTCACCAGGATGTTCAAGGTGCATTTTATCATATGCACTATCCTTTAGTGGATGGTAGTGGAACTATAGATGTTGCAACCACTCGTCCTGAAACGATGCTAGGTGATACTGCTGTAGCAGTTCATCCAGAAGATGACCGCTATAAGCATTTAATTGGAAAAATGGTTAAGCTTCCAATCGTGGGCAGAGAAATCCCGATTGTTGGCGATGATTACGTTGATATGGAATTCGGATCAGGAGTAGTAAAAATTACTCCGGCCCATGATCCTAATGACTTTGAAGTTGGAAACCGTCACGACCTTGAAAGAGTACTAGTAATGAACGAAGACGGATCGATGAACGCTAACGCGGGAATCTATCAAGGCTTAGATCGTTTTGAGTGCCGCAAGCAAATAGTAAAGGATCTCCAAGAGCAAGGCGTTCTCTTTAAAATTGAAGAACACCTGCATTCAGTAGGACACTCAGAGCGTAGTGGAGCAGTTGTTGAGCCTTACCTTTCAACTCAATGGTTTGTAAAAATGCAGCCATTAGCCGATGAAGCAATTGCCCTACAAAGCAAGGAAGAAAAAGTACACTTTGTACCAGATCGCTTTGAAAATACGTATATGCGCTGGATGGAGAATATCCGTGATTGGTGTATTTCTCGTCAATTATGGTGGGGTCACCGTATTCCAGCTTGGTACCATAAAGAAACAGGTGAAGTTTATGTTGCTCATGAGCCACCAGCAGATATCGAAAACTGGAATCAGGATAACGACGTATTAGATACATGGTTTAGCTCGGCGCTTTGGCCATTCTCCACAATGGGTTGGCCGAACACAGATTCTGATGATTACAAACGTTATTACCCAACCGATGCTTTAGTAACAGGCTACGATATCATTTTCTTCTGGGTATCTAGAATGATCTTCCAAGGATTGGAATTCACAGGTGAGCGTCCGTTTAAAGATGTTTTGATCCATGGATTGGTTCGTGATGCCGAAGGACGGAAAATGAGTAAATCATTAGGAAACGGCGTTGACCCAATGGATGTTATCGACCAATACGGTGCTGATTCCTTACGTTATTTCTTATCAACTGGCAGTTCACCTGGTCAAGATTTACGTTTCAGTATGGAAAAGGTTGAATCCACTTGGAACTTTGCTAATAAAATTTGGAATGCCTCTCGTTTTGCGTTAATGAACATGAACGGTTTAACGTACGAAGAAATCGATTTAACAGGTGAGAAATCTGTTGCTGACAAATGGATTTTAACTCGTCTGAATGAAACGATTGAAACTGTTACGAGACTTTCGGACCGCTATGAGTTTGGTGAAGTTGGTCGTGTTCTTTACAACTTCATTTGGGATGATTTCTGTGACTGGTATATTGAAATGGCGAAGCTTCCACTTTACGGAGAAAATGAGGCGGCTAAGTTAACAACAAGGTCTGTTTTAGCGTATGTACTGGATAACACAATGAGATTGTTACATCCGTTCATGCCGTTTATTACGGAGGAAATCTGGCAAAACCTTCCACACCAAGGGGGATCCATTACAGTTGCGGCTTGGCCAACAGTTAATGAAGAGCTAATGGATAAGGAAGCTGCGGCAGAAATGAAGCTTCTAGTTGAAATTATCCGTTCTGTTCGCAATATAAGAGCAGAAGTAAATACCCCTTTAAGTAAAAAAATCAATATGTTCTTAAAAGCGAAGGATTCTTCAATCGTCACAGCTCTAGAAAATAATCGAGGCTATTTAGAAAGATTCTGTAATCCAGATGAGCTTCAGATTGGAACGGATCTATCTACGCCAGATAAGGTAATGAGTGCAGTTGTAACGGGAGTAGAAATCATTCTTCCTTTAGCAGGTCTAATCAATATTGATGAAGAAATTGCTAGACTAGGGAAAGAATGGGATAAGCTGAACAATGAAGTTGACCGTGTTCAGAAGAAACTTTCAAACCAAGGCTTTGTGGCAAAAGCACCTGAAAAGGTCATTGCTGAGGAAAAAGCAAAAGAACAGGATTACTTAGAAAAACGTGCAGCTGTGGAAGCACGTATAAATGAATTGAAAAATAGTTAATTAGAAAGGCTGACACCAAATGATGATAAACATCTTTTGATGTCAGCCTATTTTTTATAAAATATCCTTCAGAATGTCCTTTACTTCTGAGATCAAATATAACGATCCAGTTATAACTAAAATATCATCCTCGTTTAATCCTTTTATTTCTGTGGAAAGGCAATCTGACAAATGGCTAGCACTGCTTTTATTCTCCAATATGCTTAAAGCTTCTAATTGTTCAGCTGAAGCGGCTCTTGGAAAATCAAAATCAACAAAGGTAATTTTATCTGCAATTTCTTCTAGCATTCTAATCATTGCCAAACTGTTTTTATCCTTCAAAGCCCCAAAAAGGAATTGGAAATTGTGGCCTGGGTATTCGTCTTTTAGTGTTTTGACTAAATATTGGACTGCGTCATCATTATGGGCGCCATCCAAAATAATATCAGGTCTCACAGATACGCGCTCAAATCGTCCTGGCCAAAAAGCATTTTTTACACCATTTTCAACATGACTATGTTCGATAGTAAATGAGTGTTCCTTGTTTAACAATTCCGCTGCCACAATAGCAAGTGAACAATTTTCCTTTTGATGCTGACCTTTCATATGTAGTTCTAAATCGTATTTAGTTTTTGGGGAATGAAGTGTAAAATCCTTCCCTTCACTTGTAATGGCAAAATCCTCATTCAACACATATAAGCTGGAATGATGCTCATTTGCATATTTTTTGATTACGTCTAAGGCTTCTATATTTTTCACCGCAGTAACACATGGTATATGGTCTTTAATGATTCCTGCTTTTTGAACAGCTATATCTGATAGATTATTTCCTAAGAATGCCGTATGTTCTAGACTAATATTCGTAATAATCGACACAAGTGGTTGAATTATATTGGTAGAATCTTGAAGGCCACCCATCCCTGTTTCGAAGAGGATAATATCCTGTTTGTTTATTCTTGAAAAATAGACGATAGAAAGTACAGTTAATAGTTCAAAATCAGTTAATAACTCAATCTTTTTTTTATCTTCCACTATCTTAATTAAATACCTAATCGTTTCTTCGAATTTCTCAATGGAGATAGGACCATCATTTGTAGATATTTGATCATTAACAGATAAGATATGTGGAGAAGTGAAAGATCCTACTAAATAGCCAGCTTCCATCAGAATCGTTCGCAAAAATTGAAGCGTGGAACCTTTACCATTCGTACCAGCAATATGAACCGTTTTGATTTCATTTTGTGGATTTCCAATACTAGCTAAAATTTCTTGAATTCGATCTAATCCTAAGTTAATTTCTTCATTCGTTTGAATGTCAAATTTACTTTTATAAAAATGAAATCCTTTGATCAATTTAATCCCTCTTCTATTGTCACATTTTGTCTTTATCGTTAGAATAACATTATAATTCAAATCATAGAAGGTGTAGGAAATGTTTTTCAGACTCAATGCCGAAAAAGAAAAAAATGAGATAGACCGACTGATAATTTCTGAAACTAAACCGAAGTCAGCCTTCGATTTTTTGAAGCTTAGTGGTACATACAAAGGGAAAATCCCAATATTAATAGTAGTTAGTGATACCAATGATTCAATTAGAGCTAAGAATTGGTGTAACACACTCCAAAGGCTAACAAAAGCACATGTGAAATTTATACATTCTATTCATTACTCATTTGAAATTGAAGCCTATATAGAAGAATATAAGATTCAGTCACTGTTTATTTTAGATATTGGCTACACTAAAGAAGGTATTTTTATTTCAAGTAGGAATGCCGCCATTCAGTCCTTCCTAATCCAATCATTTTCAGTGGAAAGTCATCAATTTAGTTGGATGGAGACCGATATTGAAAATCTACCAATCTATTCAAATACGCTAACAGCATTAGTTAGAGTTGGAAAGGAAGTTGACCTTCCAAAGCTGTGCTCTTTTTTGAGTTCTATGATTGGGGTCATTCCTAAATTGTCGCTTTTTGATGAGAGCCAAATCTTAATGAAAACGGATGGCAAAGTGAAACAAAATATTCCCTATAACAGGATTGAATTAAATCCTACTTTTATAACTCAAAATCAATTACAAGAAAACGATTATGTAGTCATTTATAATCCTTTGAATTTCTTATTTACTGTTGCATGTGTCAAAAGCACTTCAACTTTAGGGATGAATGAAATAACTACCAGCAATTCGATTAGTAAAAAATTAAAACTAGCCGTGAATGGGGAAATTGTTTTACATCCTTTAGAGAGAATAATAATCAATAGGATTGTAGTGCAAAATGCAAGTCAACTAGTTGACGGAGATATTACGATTTCAAAAGATATCGACGAAGGATTAACAGCAATAGGGGCAGATTATTTTGAGATTGTTAACCGTGTTACATCTGCATCTTTTGACATTGAACGATTAAAGATCAGAGTTAACTCTGATCTGGCATCTGGGACGATACAGCTAAGTTATATGCAGCGTGAATTCCTTGATTTGGAGCATCCACCAGATATATTGTCGAAATTTTACTATGAAGAAATTACTGAATCCTTAATTAAACAGCTAGAACCTATCGATTTTATACAGAAACAATATGAAAAACAAAAAGTCCGTGAAGATTTAAAATTTGAAGATAAACAAAAACTGAAGAAACTAATTAAGCAAGCAGGCTTTAATAATGTGGCCATTTATCCACTATTTTTAAAACCAGTAAAGAAAAAGAGATTCTCACTATCTAGATTGTTTCTAAATGTGGCCATTCGACCTGCCACTCTTCAATTAAATGTTATTCGTCCATATAGTACAGACGAGTCGAGCAATATTGTGAGGATGTCTAAAAGTGCGATGAACTTACTGGGAATAGCTGAAAATGACCTCGTTATCCTTAATTACCGAGGAAAGTCGATTGAGGTTCCTGTATTAGAGTTTGATTCACCGGAATTAGTTAAAGAAACGAATATTGTGACGAATGAAAGCTCGATTAACATATCGATTGGCATTCCTGCCCACTTAAGATTTAAATTAGGAATAAAACAAATAGGGAAAATCTGTGAGATTGAAAGAAATCTTTCGTTTCTATTTAAGAAAAATTTAAGTTTGCAGTTTATTCCTATATTAGCAGCTGCCTTCGCTGTGTTTTCTTTAAACGAACTTAGCTTTTGGAATAGAAGTATCATAGCGGCAATCATTGTACCGATTTCAAGCTATATCACCTTATCCGTTGTACGTGAAAAAATCCCAAAAACTAGGAGGGCTTCATGGTCACTTTGGAAAAAATAAAAAAGATGGAATTACTCTATAAAGAAGAAACCTTCGAAACGAATGAAGCGTTTGAAGTCATCCTTGGGGAGCTGCCTGTTTTAGTTTCTGCACCTCATAGTGTGACACACTTTAGAAAAGGACAACCAAAGCACGGTGAATTCATGACGGGGGTAATCGCAAAACTTTTACAGGAGCGTTTAAATTGTTATTGTATTACGAAAACCAAAAATGATTTAACCGACCCGAATTTTGATGGTGATCATCCTTATAAAGAAGCGATTACCAATCTAGTAGCTGAACAAGGAATTTCCTTTCTCATTGACCTTCATATAATGGCAAGCGAACGTCCAGCGGCAATTGAAATTGGAACTGGTAATGGAAGAAATGTTTTTAATGATTATCGTTATGAAGAGATTTTAAAACAAAATTTTGAGCTTCAAGGTATTAACCCGATTATTGTAAATGAACTATTTACCGGAGGCTTTAAACATACAGTGTCATCGACCATTTCTCGAGAAGCCAATATTCCGTGTATTCAAATTGAAATCAATTGGAGATTACTAAATTCATTAAGTGACCAACACCAAATTTATGAAGTATTAGACTCACTCACATCGAGTATTGATACATTAAGGAGTAGAAAATGAAAACTCTATCTTGCTGGATAATCTACAACGGAAGTTTAACCTCTCCAAAATTTATTGAACAAGCTGAAATGATAAAGGTCAGTGCTGAACGAAGGAATATCTCTTGTACCATCTACCAAAATGATGAGTTAACGATGGAGATTTCAGAAGGAAATTTAACTTTAGGATTTTTAAAAGAGGGAAACAAGCCAGACTTTGTTATTTTTTTAGATAAGGACATTCTGCTTGCAAGACAATTAGAGCAGCTTGGTATTCCTGTTTATAATCCTGTATCATCCATTGAAAAATGTGATAATAAAGCAATTATGTATCAAACGTTAGCGAACCATGGTTTACCAATCCCAGAAACGATCATTGCCCCAAAAGTATATAAGGGTTTTAAACTAAAGGACAAGCGATATTACGAATACGTAATCAACCGACTAGGCTTTCCAATGATTATTAAAGAAGTCCATGGTTCATTTGGAATGAAGGTTTATTTAATTCAAGATGAAACAGAATTTTATGCTAAAGTAGAAGAGCTATCAGGTATTTCGTATTTGTTCCAAAAATATATTTCTACCAGTCATGGTAGAGACATACGAATCAATGTTGTTGGTGACAAAGCAGTTGCCTCAATGTATAGACATTCAGATATTGATTTTAGGGCAAATGTAAGCAATGGTGGAAAAATGATGACTTACCAACCTACTGAAGCCCAGATTGAGCTTGCAGTAAAATGCACGAAAATCATGGGAACTTATTTTTCAGGAATCGATATTTTGTTTGGTGAAAATGAAGAACCGATAATTTGTGAAGTAAACTCAAATTCTCATTTACGAAATATATACGATTGTACCGGGATTTGGGTAGCAGACTATATGATTGATTTCGTGATTGATCACCTCAAGGTGTTAGCAAATGAGTGAGCAGCTAAGCGGATGGCTTATATACAAAAAGAAGGATGCTGAGAAAAATCATGGCTTCATTAAGATGCTAGTAGATGAAGCTGCCAATTTACATATTTCTCTACAACTAGTCTTGGAAGAAGATTTACTGTATGGGATTAAAAATAGCCAATTTACCCTATCTCATTCTATTTATGATGTGAAAAAGATTAACTTTGCTATTGTCAGAACAATCAACCCCTTATTAACCAAACAGCTTGAATACCAAGGAATCCGTTGTTTTAACAACTCGGCGATTTCTGAAATGTGCAATGATAAGGCGCTAACTTATCAGTACGCAGCAAAGATTGGTCTACCTCTATTAGATACTTATTTTATATCCTATGAAACCTTTCAACCAGAATTGGTCATTTTGGACTTTCCATTGGTGCTTAAGCAAGTGGATGGAAGAGGGGGCAACGAGGTTTATTTAATAGATACGTTAGAAGGGATTTTAAATAAGTTAAAAGACTATCCACATAAGAGATTCGTTTTGCAAGTGTTCGCGGAGAACCCTGGTAAAGACGTCCGAGTATTTGTGATAGGCTCTAAAATCATCGGAGCTGTTCTTAGAGAATCGAGTACTTCGTTTAAAGCTAATTATACGTTAGGTGGCAACGTAAGTGCCTACCAGCTAAATGAAGCTGAAAACCTTCTTGTAAGCAAAATAACATCATCAATTAAGGCAGATTTTGTCGGAATTGATTTTCTCTTAAACAGCAAAAATGAATTCATTTTTAATGAAATAGAAGACGTTGTAGGGTGTCGATCCTTGTATTCAACTAGCAATGTAAATGCCGCTGCATTGTATATGAAATATATAAAAAAGACCATAAACAGGGAGTAGTTGAATGCTGGCAATTCCTATTTTAATAGTTAATAGCAAAATATTGTAAATTTCGGTATAGATTGTTGTGACAATTGACTGAATTTTTGATAAAATAGTCTTTATACTTAGTTGAACGGTTTAGAAGAGGAGGGTGGATAATGTATGTGAAACCAAATATACAAAAAGCAGTCTGGATTATTTGGGCTTTACTTGTACCGGTTGGATTGTGGTTGGTTGCTTTATACTTTCCACCTCACATTGCCGGTTTCAAACTAGATTTACTTGGATTCGCTGTATTAGCACTTATTGGGGCAGCGATGCCGATGGTTATCAACAATACGCCCATTTCGATTATTCAATGTTGGTTATTAGCAGTCTTTCTAGCATTTGGAATATTTATTGAAATGCTTGTTGCGCAAATGGCCATAATTGTTTTATTACTGAGACTTCGAATTGGAAAAAACGGCTCCTTTAGATATCCACTCAATTCTATAATGTTTTTTCTCATTTCTTTAATTAGTGGTCTAGTCTACTATGCTCTGGGTGGTACAACGGGTGTTAACCTCATTACTAATGCTTCCAATTTGTGGTTTGCAATCGTGTATGCATGCGTTCATTTTATCGTCAATCAAATTATTCTAAGGTCTAACTTTCGGATAATATATGGTAAAAAAATAACCTTTTTTGGGAAAGATTTTAGTTGGGATTTAGTTACTGCAATTATTAGCCTTCCAATTGGCTATAGCTTATATATTCTTTATACAGAAGAGGGACGAGCTGCCTTTTTGTTCGTAGGAGTTCCATTTGTTAGCTTATCAATCATCTTATACCTCTATTATACAAGTCAAAAAATTAATGAATACTTACATAAAGCCGCAGACATTGGTCACCAACTAGCAGAGCGACTGCAGGTCGATGAGGTTTTGGATTTATTTATCCAAAAGGTTTCCGAAATGCTACCAGTTGATTACGCCTACATTCTAGATGTAGTAAAAGGTGAAGAATTACAGCTGCTCCGTCGAGTTGAAAAAGGAGAAATTCTACCTCCTGACATAGCACCATTAAAGAAAAATGAAGGAATCAGTGGGTATGTATGGGCCAATCGTAAAGCAGCTCTTTTCCATTCAGCTAAGGATTGGCTGAGACACGCAAAAGGCTACATGCCTCCAGAAGCACAGAGCCTGTTAAGTGTCCCGATTGTTCGACATAATGAGGTAATCGGTGTCCTTTTCTTAGCATCTAAACGAAAAAGAGCTTATGAAAAATCTCAATTAATTATTGTAGATTTGCTTTGTTCACACTTCGCAGTCGCAATCGAAAATGCTAAACACTATAAAGAAACAAAAGAGCTTAGTGAAAAGTGCGCCTTAACAAAGGTTTATAACTATCGCTTCTTTGAAAATCTAGTAGCAGAAGAGTATAAAAAACTAGAAATAGGTCAACGTAAGGAATTATCACTAGTCATCCTGGACTTGGATCATTTTAAAATTATTAACGATACGTATGGTCACCAAAGCGGCAATGAAATTCTCAGTGAACTTGCTGAACGTTTACAGAAATGTGTTGGGAATAAAGGCACCGTCGCTAGATTTGGTGGGGAGGAATTTGTAGCCCTCCTACCTGACGTACCTAAAGAAGAAGCACTTGAAATTGCCGAAACCATTCGTCAAGAAATCGCTTATTATCCATTTGTGCTAAAGGAACATATTGGGGATGAGGAGATTCAATTATCTGTTCATGTGACGGCTTCTATTGGGGTGGCTACTGCTCCTGCTGATGCAGATGATTCGTTGGCGTTGATTAGGCACGCTGATAGAGCACTTTATGTAGGGGCGAAGCGGGCTGGGCGAAATCGGGTTGCGGAGTATGTGAAATAATAAAAAATAGACAGAAAGACCTTTATTTTATTGGGTCATTCTGTCTATTTTAATATAAAAGCAAATAATTTCCATCAATTAACACTTGTGAATACTATATTGACA
>NZ_CAKJTG010000012.1 GCF_917563885.1 Pseudoneobacillus rhizosphaerae | reverse complement strand
GGGAGTGTAAATTATTTTGTGTAAATGATTAAATTAATTATTGAAAGACTATACTTTAAACAATGTGCTCTTACCTACTAGGGGGATAGGGCAATGCTGGGGAGCAACCCGAGCACCTAGTAGGGTTCTGTACAAAAGGAGAGAGGGTGATCCCCTCTCTTTTCCTTTTGGGAGAACGAAAGCGATAAACCCTTGGGGCATCGCCCCAACACGTAACATAACAAACATAATTGACTATTTCCCAAGTCGACCCTCAAACATAATTTCAAACTGTTGTCTACATTCTAACCATCCAGGAACAGAGTTAGTCCATTTATCCGTAACCCCTATTGTAGCTAGATAGACAATCTTTCTTAAAGCATTGTCGGTTGGATAAGCAGTCTTTGTTTTAGTTACCTTTCTCAGTTGTCTATGGAACGCTTCAATGGTGTTTGTGGTATAGATTAATTTTCTAATTTCAACTGGGTAAGAAAAAAAGGTAGTCAATTCAATCCAATTTGTCTCCCAGGATTTAATAATGGAAGGATATTTCTGACCCCATTTCTCTTTAAAGTCATTGAAGGCTTTCTCAGCATGTTCAATTGTGAAGGCCTTATATACCTTTTTTAAATCGTCCATGACTTCCTTGCGATTTTTGGAAGGAACAAACTTTACGTTATTCCGTAATTGATGAATGATACATGTTTGAATGTCAGTCTTAGGGAAAGTTGCATTAATAGCCTCAGAGAAGCCAGAAAGCCCGTCCTTACAAGCAATTAGGATATCCTGAACCCCACGACTTTTTATTTCTTGGCACACATTAAGCCAAAAACTAGCACTCTCATTTTCACCAATCCAAATGCCGAGAATGTCCTTAATACCATCGGTATTAATGCCTAAAACAGTGTAAGCTGCTTTACTGATAATTCTATTCTCATGTTTAACTTTAAAATGGATGGCATCTAAAAACACTATTGGGTATACAGGGTCTAGTAGACGCGATTGCCATTCATAAACTAGTGGCAAAATCTTATCTGTAACCTTACTTACTAAGCTAGGAGATACATTAATACCATAAATATCTTTCATATGATCTTCGATGTCTCGTGTGGACATACCTTTAGAATATAATGCAATAATCTGGTCCTCTAATCCATTGATGGATGTTTCATACTTTTTAATAATTTGAGGCTCGTATTCGCCCATTCGGTCTCTTGGAATTTTTAAATCTGTTTCACCCAACTTAGTTTTAATAGTCTTTTTACTATACCCATTACGACTATTTCCCGAGTTATTACCAGCCGAATTATGTTTGGAGTACCCTAGGTGTTCCTCAATTTCGGCTTCAAAAACCTGTTGTAGTGTTTCCTTAAATAGATCCTTCATCATTAAATGAATATCATCAACTGTTTCACATTGACTAGCTAATTCCCTAATTGTCATATCCCAAAATTTTTGCATAATTGATCATCTCCTTAATTGGCAAGTATAACCATTTACACAAAATTTTAGACGTTCTCAAGGATTCCGACTATTTACTCAAAAAACGTCAAAATAGGTCATTTTCCTTTGCTTAACCGGAAAACCTCCGCTTATTTCCCCCGAACCAAGCCCTATTACGAAGTTTAACCGGAAATCTCCGCTTATTTAAAACGGAACGGCTAACCTTAAATAGATTAGGGGGGAATCTACTACTTCTAGATCATTTCAATAGAAGAGGCAAGGCAAAATGTTTAACTAGTTGAATATTTAAAATAATTAATTAAATCAAGATAGAAGTATGTTAAAATACAGTAAATGAAAGTACGGGAGGATTTTTATGGGTGGTTTCTTTGGACATGATTATTCCAAATATCCGTTTGCTTTTTTTTCTTTTGAACATTTGATAGTCTTGGTATTATTCTTTTTTCTAACGTTTGCTTTGTATCGCTTCAGAAACCACATTTTCAAATATGATTTATGGATTAGGTCAGTTTTTTTTATTACACTATTGAGTCTCGAGTTATTTTATCACTTATGGCTATATCAAGGTGGGAATTGGGATATTACGTATACCCTCCCATTTCAACTCTGTTCAATTAGTTTGATTTTAAGTTTAATTTTATTAATTACGAATTCGAAATTTCTCGCCAATGTTTTGTACTTTATTGGCGGTGTTGGTGCTTTTGCTGCTCTCTTAACCCCAGAGCTCTTTTTAGGTTTTCCTCATTTTCGCTTTTTTCAATTTTTTATTACCCATATGGTTATTATTTGGACAGCACTTTATTACGTTTGGGTTAAAGGTTTTTATCCAAAAAGTAAGGGAGTATGGTTGGCATTTTTATTCCTAAACCTGAGCGCTTTTAGTGCATTTTGTGTAAATCATCTAACTGGTGGTAATTATATGTTTTTAGCACAACAACCAGAAAACGCTTCCCTAATAGATTATTTAGGACCATATCCATATTATATTTTTTCGTTAGAAGGATTGGCACTCGGTCTGTTTTGGCTATTATGGTTACCTTTTGCTAAGAAAAAGAATGTTCATTCGCAAACTAGTTAAATAGAAATTTCCTTTTCATAGAGGAGAATAGTTTCATAATTAATATAGCAATGTCACAAAACGTTTCTTGAAACTTCATTACCAATTAGCTACAGTAATATAGAAGTAACAATTAGAAGTAGGTGTCTGATTTGGAAAAGCGGTATTTTACAATTGGGATGGCGGGACATATTGACCATGGAAAAACCTCGTTAACAAAGGCACTAACCAATGTCGATACAGATCGCCTAAAGGAAGAAAAGGAAAGACAAATTTCGATTGAACTTGGCTTTGCTCCACTTTATGAAGATAAAGAACTACAAATATCCGTTATTGATGTTCCTGGGCATGAACGATTCATTCGACAAATGATCGCTGGTGTAGCGGGAATTGATCTTG
Organism: Pseudoneobacillus rhizosphaerae; assembly: GCF_917563885.1. Taxonomy (GTDB): domain Bacteria; phylum Bacillota; class Bacilli; order Bacillales; family Cytobacillaceae; genus Pseudoneobacillus; species Pseudoneobacillus rhizosphaerae. The sequence continues at coordinate 111,591 of NZ_CAKJTG010000012.1, read as the reverse complement.
TTGTCCTAGTGGTGGCAGGTGACGAAGGAGTTATGCCGCAAACAAGAGAGCACTTAGATATATTAGGCTTTCTTGGAATTAAAAATGGGATTATTGCCATTACAAAAATCGATCGTGTAGATGAGGAATTTACTGATCTTGTGAAAGACGATATTCTCGGAGAATTAGAAGGAACCGTATTCGAAAAATCACCATTTATATTAGTGGATAGTATATCAGGTAAGGGAATTGAAGATTTAAAGCACTTAATTATTACCTCGTTAAAGGAACAAGCTACACGTAATTCAAAAGGGGCATTTAGATTGCCAATTGATCAGGTTTTTACAGTCAAGGGTCAAGGAACTGTTGTCCGTGGTACGGTTTACGAAGGAATGGTTGAAGAAGGTCAAATTCTAAAAATAATGCCTAAAGGGACTGAGGTACGTGCTAGGCAGATTCAAGTGCATCACCAGTCTTCAACTAAAGCATATGCAGGTCAACGCGCAGCAATAAATATTTCAGGTGTTTCGAAAGAAGATTTGGAACGCGGAGATGTTCTTGTATCCTCTGAACATTTTATCGTTACAAATATGATTGATGTCGCGATTCAAGTCGTTGAGGACCTTGATCATATGGTTAAACAACGAATGCCCATTAAACTACATATTGGTACAACAGAAGTGATGGGGCGAATTGTCTTTTTTGATCGTAATGAATTGAAGGAAGACAATCAGGAAATTTTGTGTCAGCTTCGATTGGAAGAAGAGATTGTCACGAAGCGGGGTGACCGCTTTATCATCCGCAGACCAAGTCCACAAGAAACAATAGGTGGCGGCTGGGTAATAGATCCCAGTGGAAATAAATATCGTTATGGTGGAAAAACGATTGAAGAGCTCGAAAAAAAGAAAGTTGGTTCACCAACTGAACGGATAACTGCTGCTTTGTATGAGGCTAAAAGCGTATCTTTGAATGAACTAATAAAACGCACCTCTTTAGATGAAGAAACGGTAAGCGAAAATCTTAAACAAGAAGGGTTTATTTTTTACAATGGAAAAGAGTATACTCTTCAGCTTTTAATTGATGGAATAGAAGAAGAGATGATCGGAAGATTGGAAATTTATCATGATGACTATCCAATGAAACAGGGGTTAAATAAAGCAGAACTTTTCCAAGTTATGACGAATCGGTATCCAAAGGACTTACTTGATTTTACTGTTGAAAAAAGTATCGAAAATGGAAAGCTTACTAGGAAAGGACAATTTGTATCATTAGCAGAATTCCAACCACATGTCTCTAAAAGCTGGCAAAAAAGAGTTGATAATTTATTGGTGGAATTAAATAAGGATGGGCTGAAAACTCAATATTTTATCGATTATATAAAAAAGGCAGGGATACCAGACCTACTTGTGCCTGATTTAAAAAGGTTCCTAGAGGAACAGGAATTCATTGTACCACTGGATGATCAATATTATTATCATGGCGAAGTTTTTAAAAAAGCGGTTGATCTATTAAGAAACGGGACTGATTCAGAGTTTGAAGTGGGTGAAGCAAAGGAAATTTTGGAATTGTCTCGTAAATATATGATTCCGTTTTTGGAGCGTTTAGATTCAAAGGGCTTAACTAAAAGGATGGAAAACAAACGAGTTTGGACCTAATCGTTTTAAAAAACAGCGACTTTTTATAAAGTGGCTGTTTTTTTATGAAAATGAAAAGGTTTTTTTAAATCTATATCAAATTATATAAAGATAAAATAAGAATTGAGGTGTGTATATGAATCCATTTGTATTTTCATGTATTGCTCCACATGGTGGCGAAATAATCCCTGAATTAGAGGGAAGTCAACCAAAGAGAATGTCATTAACACGTGAAAGTTTAATACGACTGGGAAATGAAATGAATAATGCAAATCCTGATACAATCATCGTCCTAACTCCCCATGGAACTCGGATAAATGGACAATTTTCAATTTCTGATTCCGAAAGAATGGAGGGCTCCGTAGCCGAGAATGAAGCTACCTTTTCAATGAATAGAAAGATTGATAGATACCTAGCGAAAAATATCGCAGAAGCGGTTGCAAAGGCAAATTTACCTGTAGGAACAATAAACTATGCAACTGCAGCAGGACCTTTTTCATGCTTGCCTCTTGATTGGGGGGCAATAGTTCCACTTAGATTTATGCCGGATGTGCCAATTGTTGTCATAACTCCCTCAAGGGAACTTTCCTATGAAAAACATCTTCAGTTTGGAAAAGCATTAAGAGAGGCTGTCCAAGCATCCAAAAAACGGATAGGTTTGATTGCTAGTTGTGATTGGTCTCATACTCATGACGAGAATGGACCATATGGTTATCATTTAGCAGCTAAAGAACTTGATCAGGAGGTTGTTACCTTAATTAGGCAAAATCAATTAGAAAAAATGAGTGATTTTACTGATGATTTTGTGGATGCAGCAAAGCCTGATGGAATATGGCAAACATTAATTCTTGCTGGGGCAATACTACCGGAAGAACGTCAAGTGAAGTTACTATCGTATGAAGCTCCAACTTATTTTGGGTTATTATGTGCTAGTATATAAGGATTCATCAAAATGAACTAATATAAAACCCCCTAGTAAATAAAACTAGGGGTTGTGTTTTTCTAAAGTATTAGCAGTCTTCAGATTTATGAATGTGTAGGGGAGGAGGAACTAACCAACCTTTTTCTTTGATAAGTCGTAAATATTTTCCACCAAGAGTTGCTTTTTGTGTGTGGAATTGGCCAAACATCATGATAATATCTTCTCTTATCGATTGTCCCATCATCGTGCTGCATGCTACAAGACCTGCTGCAATATCTGCAGCAACAGCTGCTGCGATCTCATTATCAAGAAATCTTGCTCCTACTGGTATTTCTTCCAAACAAGCTTTTGGACGCTCAGGAGGTGTAGGAGGAAGTCCAATTCCATTTTCCTTTAACAGGACCTCTATCTGTTTTACTTCTTGCTGACATCCTTCAATTGCCTCGACGACAAGTTTATACAAATCGGAATCTCCGACATGGTTTAACATTGTTTGATATCCTGCAATCTTACCTTTTGCCCCAAATAAATAGGACCATGACCCATGAACTTCACCATAATGCATTGGTTCCTCTTTCGGGTTTCCACTTAAAATTCCCATCGTAAACCTCCTAAGTACATTCATGTTTGTGCCACCCTTCTTGGAATTGCGCACATAGATATATTGTCCTTGTAGGTACCTGATAATACAGCATGAAGTTGGCAATTTTATGTCATTAGGTACCGTTTTTAAGTTCAAAAATGAAGGGAATGCTATTGACGAGGGGGGATTTATTTTGTTTGATGACAAAAAAATCATAAAAGCAATTAAACAAGAAGCATTTCCGTTCGAAAGCAAAAGTGATTTATCAGCTCTTATTGAGGCAGTCGGTGAGTGTCCATTTGTGTTACTTGGCGAGGCATCGCACGGAACTTCAGAATTTTATGAAGTAAGGACTGAAATATCAAAAATACTTATTCAAGAAAAAGGATTTCAAGTTATTGGAGTAGAAGGGGATTGGCCTTCCTGTTTTACAGTAAACAATTTTGTTAAAGGTTTTAATCCAAGTACAGCGTTAGACGCACTAAAGGACTTTAATCGTTGGCCAACATGGATGTGGGCGAATGAGGAAGTACTATCATTAATAAAATGGTTAAAAGAATACAACCAGAAAACACAAAATAACGTTGGTTTTTACGGTTTAGATGTTTATAGTCTTTGGGAATCGATGGAAGAAATTATTAGACAACTAGAGAAAAGTGGGTCAGGAGATGTTGAAAAGGCAAAAAAAGCCCTTTCGTGTTTCGAACCCTTCCATAGAAAACCAGAAAGTTATGGAATTTCAGCTGCCTTCTATGGAGAGGATTGCTTAGATGAGGTAACAGAACTACTAACAACTTTACGCAAAAATCATCTTCAATATGAAAATGGTCATGAAGAATCACTTAATTTGAAAGTAAATGGACTTGTAGCCCTCAATGCTGAACATTATTATCAATCAATGGTCAAAGGTGGACCTGATGATTGGAATATTCGAGACCATCACATGGTAAGTGCAATCGAGGAGATTGTTAAGTATTATGGGGAAGGAACAAAGGTTATCATTTGGGAACACAATACCCATATTGGTGATGCAAGGGCAACTGATATGGCTAAGGAAGGTTTAGTAAATGTTGGACAAATTCTCCGTGAAAAGTATGGTAAGGATCAAGTATATGCAGTTGGGTTTGGAACTCATAGAGGTACAGTTATGGCGGCTAATCGCTGGGGAGAAGAAATGGAAGTAATGAATGTTCCGCAGGCTGCTTTAGGAAGCTGGGAGGATTTAATGCATGCTGCTGGTCCAAATGATAAATATATCCTCTTTAATAATGAAAATGCTCACTTTTTTAACAATGAAATTGGACATCGAGCTATTGGAGTAGTGTATAATCCTGAATATGAGCATCTTGGTAACTATGTACCTTCTGTCATGTCGGAACGATACGATGCATTTATCTTTATTGATGAAACAAAAGCTTTAACGCCAATTGAATTAGCTTCATTATTAACATAGTTATGAAACCCCTGTTTATAGCAGGGGTTTTGAATAAATGCTTTACTGTCAAGAGGAGAGGGAATTTTGAAAAATGTATTATTGTATTCGCTGGTCATTCTTTTAATTGCAACTCTTTTTAGCTTTTTCCTAGGTTATTGGAAAATAGGAATTTTTATTGGATTTGTCTTTACAGGAGTTGTTTCCAGCGCTGGATTAATTTATTCGTTAAAAGGGCAAGAGTATGTTCATAAGTCCTGGCATAGTGATTATGTGAACCGTGCAAAAAAGTATAGAGATTAGAAATTCTTGAAGTTTTTACTTTAATTTCAAGAGTTTACGGTAAGCTGAAAAATGGACTTAAGAAAATTGTTAGTTATACTATTTATATAATAGATTTTTTTCAGAAAAGAAATTATCTAGTAAAACAGAAGTAATGTTTATGAAAGTTTGGTAAATCATAAAACGATATGAAAAAGGATGATGTTAAATGTTTGATGTAGCAATTATTGGTGCAGGAGCAGCTGGTGGAAGTGCAGCTATATTTACAGCAAAGGCTGGTAAAAAAACATTACTAATCGATAGCGATCAAAGTATGACTAAAAGAGCCTGGTTAGAAAATCACTACGGTGTAGATGCCATTACTGGACCTGCCTTAATTGAGATTGGAACAAAACAAGCTACAAAATTTGGTGCTGAATTAGTACAAGAAAAAGTGGTTGCTATTGAAAAGCAAGCTGATGGATTTTTAATTAAATCTGAAGGGAATTCTTATGAAGCAAAAAATATCATTATTGCTACAGGTGCTCTAGTGACACTTGCAGATAGTGTTGGTTTAAATACAAAAGATGGTACTGAGCCAAGAATTAAAACAGTATTTGATGTAGATGGACAAGGTAAAACAAATATTGATGGAATTTGGGCAGCTGGTACATGTGCTGGAGTAAGTGTACATACCATTATTACAGCTGGTGATGGAGCGAAAGTGGCAATTAATCTTATTAGTGAACTTAATGGTGAGAGATACGTTGATCATGATGTATTAAAATCATAAAACAAAGAAAAAGCTCATTGAACAAAAGTTCAAGAGCTTTTTTTCTATTCTTCAACAATAGTTACTTCTCTCATATTGTCGCCTTGTTTAATTTGGTCAACGTGTTCCATACCTTCAACGACTTTACCAAATACAGTATGAACTCCGTTTAAGTGTGGTTGTGGCTCGAATACGATAAAGAATTGAGAACCACCAGTATCTTTTCCAGCATGTGCCATAGATAGTGATCCACGCTCATGCTTATGAGGATTTCCTTGTGTTTCACATTTAATTGAATAGCCGGGACCACCAGTTCCACGACCCTCTGGGCAACCTCCTTGTGCTACAAATCCAGGAATAACACGGTGGAAGTTCAAACCATTGTAGAATCCGTCTTTAATTAATTTCTCAAAGTTTGCTACCGTTCCAGGAGCTTCCTTCTCAAATAATTCAATTTTTACTTGTCCGCCTTTTTCAAGGTCGATTACTGCGTATTTGCTCATATGTACGAACCCCTTTCAAAATCAATATGTAAAAGCATACCTTTAGATTATAAGCTAAACCGTTTGAAAAGCAAAATGTTTGGCTATTTAAAAAGGTTTTTTCTTTAATCTTATCGAATTAATACTTCTAAAGTTTTTCGAGAAGGAGTGAATAAAATGTTGAAATTAAATTCTTTCAATGACATTCAAACATATAAAAATGAAGTAATCCCTTTTTTAGAACAAGACGAAATCATAAATAATCTGGCTTTAGGCTTATTATTAGGCGTGAAAAATGAGCAACCCATGGTAATGGCAACAGTAACTAAAGAGAATAAGATGGTTATGGCATTATTCCAAACCCACCCAAAACAAATTATTCTTTCAAAAGCAGTTGAATTTACAGTAGATGAAATCCAACAATTAGCGGTTCTATTAGATGAAAATTTAGCTGACATTCCAGGCTTTATAGGAGAAAAAGACTTAACTAATCAGTTAGCAAAAGCAATAACTAATTTACGTAAGCGGGTCCCCCATATTCAAATGAACCAACGTCTGTATAGTTTAAATGAAATTGAGAAAAAACCCGCAGAGAATGGAAAACTGAAAAGGATGGGATTTGTAAATCTTCCTTTAGTAAAAGAATGGGTATATCAATTTTGCATCGATATTAATGAGCCAATGAGTAGAGAAGATGCGGAAGCGAAAGCAAAGGATTTAATTGAAAGAGGTCGCGTGTATGGATGGGAAATAGATGGAGAAATCGTGTCGATGGCAAATGCATCCAGACCGACTAAATCAAACATAACCGTTAATTTTGTTTTTACCCCACTTTCTGAAAGGAAAAAAGGCTATGCTTCTAGCTGTGTTTCAGCTCTAACACATCTAATGTTGAATAGTGGTTATAAAACGACTAGCCTATATACTGACTTGGATAACCCAACCTCTAATAAAATCTATATGGAAATCGGCTATAAACCACTTATCGATTCCATTGTCATTCATTTTAAATAAAGGAGGTAAGAGATATGGCAAATATACATGTACTAGAATTGAAAAATGAAAACTTACAAGGTTCGTATAACAAAGAGTATCAACCAATCCTTACTCTTCAATCAGGTGATTCCATACATTTAAGTACACCTGACATTGGATGGGGGTATAGCCCGAAAAACGGTGAAAGAATTCGTTATTCTTCACGAGAGAAGGAATTGGTGTGGGGGCATCCAATGATTGGCCCCATTAAAGTAAAAGAAGCAATGCCTGGAATGGTTGTAGAAATTAAAATAAACGACATTGTCCCAGGTTGGTATGGATGGAATTGTGCAGCAGGGAAGAGTAGTTGGACGAATGACAGGCTAGATATTTCCCATCTTCCAGAGGTAACACTTGATTGGGATTTAGATACAGAGAAAAACATTGGTACTTGTTCTTATGGAGATAAAAGTTTTTCGATTGAGCTTCATCCGTTTTTAGGTCTAATTGGAACAACTCCAAATGAAGATGGTGTTCAATCGACTATCCCGCCTAGGTACACTGGAGGAAATATTGATTGTAAAGAACTTGTAAAAGGGAGCAGTTTATTTCTACCCGTTGTAGTGGATGGTGCACTCTTAACTGTCGGAGATGGGCATGCTGCCCAGGGGGATGGAGAAGTTTCAGGGCAAGGAATCGAATGTCCAATGGATTTTGTCGATCTAACTATTACCCTACATAAGGATATGTCTCTAACAGTCCCAAGAGCCAAAACGCCTACTGGCTGGATTACATTCGGGTTTGATTTGGATTTAAATAAAGCAACCATTATAGCTCTAGAAGGAATGGTTCGATTAATTGAGGAGCAATATGGACTGGAGAAAGCAGAAGCAACTGCTTTAGCAAGTGTTGTTGTAGATTTAAGAATAACCCAAATTGTCAATGGAACGAAAGGCGTACATGCCGTTTTACCACATGGAGCAATAAGATAAATAAATCCACTTATGAGAAAACCATCTTATAGGTGGTTTTTTTTATAAAATAATAAATTTTGGAAAAGATGTGAAGAGATATGGTAATATAGGAAGAATGTAGAATTGAAAGTAGGGATTATTTTTTGACGAATTTTAAATCACTCGGAATCACCGAAACAATGGTCGACACATTAAAAACACTAGGAATTGCTGTTCCAACACCGATTCAGCAGCAAGCTATTCCATTATTATTAGATGGTAAAGATGTTATAGCCCAATCTCAAACTGGAACAGGTAAGACATTTGCTTTTATTTTACCAATCCTTGAAAAAATTGACTCCAATGAATCACATATTCAAGCCTTAATTGTCACTCCGACAAGAGAGCTTGCTTTGCAAATTACAAATGAGGTAAAAAAATTACTTGAGGAACGACAGGATATTCGGGTCCTAGCCATTTATGGTGGCCAGGATGTTGAGTCTCAATTGAAAAAACTAAAACATGGAAGACATATTGTCATCGGAACTCCAGGAAGATTGCTGGATCACATTAGAAGGGAAACCGTTGATTTTTCTAAATCAAGCTTTCTTGTTCTAGATGAAGCGGATCAAATGCTCCATATTGGTTTTTTACCCGAAGTAGAACGAATTATTGATGAAACTCCAGCAAGTCGTCAAACGATGTTATTTTCGGCAACGATGCCTGATGAGATTCGTCAATTAGCACGTCGTCATATGAAAAATCCTCATAACATTCAAGTTGAAAAAACACAGGCTCCACTTGAAAATATTAAGCAAATTGCCATCAGTACAGATGATCGTGCAAAACAAGGAGATTTAATTGAGTTACTCCATCTATATCGGCCATATCTTGGTGTGATATTTTGTCGTACAAAGCGTAGGGTAACCAAGCTTTATGAAGCTTTAAAGGAAAATGGCTTTAATTGTGATCAGTTACACGGTGACTTGTCACAAGCAAAAAGGGAACAGGTAATGAAGCGATTCAGAAAGGCAGAAATTCAGTTTTTAGTTGCGACAGATGTAGCAGCTAGAGGTCTAGATGTAGAAGGTGTTACGCATGTATTTAACTATGATATTCCCGAAGATACGGAAAGCTATATTCATCGAATTGGTAGAACAGGCAGAGCGGGTGGAGAAGGACTTGCGGTAACACTTTATGCGCCAAAAGATCGTGAAGAGCTCTTACAAATTGAAAAAGATTTAAACCTGACTATCCCTAAAAAGAATATTGGCAATGAGAAAAAGGTGCAGGCAGGAGAAACAGGTTTGGAAAATGGCGATCAAGCCGTTGAAGATCAAAGTAAAAAACGTGCTAGAAGAGGGAAAAACGAAAGAAATGCGAATAGAAGAAGCGATAGTAAAGCTTCTGAATCGAGAAAACCTTCTTCAAGAGGGCAAAGAAATCGAACTGAGGGCTTCCAGGGTTCTGCTCCGAGAAGAGATACAAGAGATGACAAACCAAGAAATCAGACAGAAGGGTTTCAGGGGTCAGTTCCACGGAGAGATTCAAGGGATGACAAACCAAGAAATCGGACGGAAGGGTTTCAGGGTTCGTCTCCAAGAAGAGGTTCAAGGGATGACAAACCAAGAAATCGGACGGAAGGGTTTCAGGGATCAGCTCCGAGAAGAGATTCAAGGGATGACAAACCAAGAAATCGGACGGAAGGGTTTCAGGGGTCAGCTCCGCGAAGAGATTCGAGGGACGATAGACCAAGAAATCGGACAGAAGGGTTCCGGGGCTCTGCTCCAAGAAGAGATTCAAGGGACGAAAGACCAAGAAATCGGACGGAAGGGTTCCAAGGTTCTACCCCGAGAAAAGATTCAAGGAATCATTCTCCTAGAAGTCAAGAGGGTTCTGCGACAAGACGTGGTGAAAACGGAAGTGACCGGAGGGGATCTTCATTTTCGGATAGAAAACCTTTAGGACAACAGGCCAGAAAAAATAATAAAAGTTCAAGACCAAGCTCCAGAAATAAATAATTGTATTGAAAAGGCAGACAAAGTCAACTTAACTTTGTCTGCCTTTTTTTACCAGATAAGAATGTGTATAAAATTCTGCCAATTAGAGCAGTGTCTAGCCCCTTTTCGGGTCTGTCAAGGCACATGTTTATAGTCTCTTCTCCTATTACCTGTTGGCTTACTTTATTATGTAACCTTTAAAAGAAAATAAGAGGAGATTTTACCGTTAAATCTAGAATATAGCTCTTTTCGGGGAAAATAAGGGAAGGATTTACCCTTATTAAGAAAAAAGTCCCCCATTTTTACATTTTTTTAGTAAATAAGGGAAATTTCTTCCTCTATTATGGCTAATTTCAGTGCTCTTTTTAAAATAAGGGAAATTTCTTCCTCTAATATCTCTGGTAGGTTGAAATCCAATGGCAGGCGGAGGGCACCTATCATACGGTTAACGGGCGCTTGCGCTTTTCTTATCTCAAGATTTTTGCTTTTTGACCAGAAAAATCAATATCCTGATAATAACTATTTTTCACTAAAATATTGGGACCAAGGCACTTAACAGCAGGACAATGACAATTTAATTCTGATGCTAAAGAAGTTGCATTCCACTTTTCATAAGCATCAAGCAAATGAGTATTTTGTATATTTCCAAGCGGAGGTGTATCTCCAAAATCAGTGACAATAATATCGCCATTAAAAATATTTACATTTAATCGAGAACGCCCATCAGGATCATTTCGGACCGTTACATTTTTACTAGTATATAAACGGTTAAGTAAACTTAAATCCTCTTCATTCGAGCTACAAGCGTAAAATGGTAATGTACCAAATAACATCCACACATTTTCATCTCGAACATCTAATAAGTGATGTATGGCGGAACGAATTTCATTCAAAGTCAAGGTTTCTAGATTACTGGCAAAGTCACTTGGGTACATTGGGTGCACCTCATGTCTCTGACATAGCATTTCATTAACAATTTGACGATGGATCTTCTCCAAATATGGTAATGTACGCTTATTTAACATCGTTTCAGCTGACACAGTAACTCCAGATTTAACGAGTGCACGGCTATTCTCAATCATTCTCTCAAAATAGCGAATTCGTTGATCATAGCTAGGTTTTGATGCCATTCGTGCAAACCCAGCTTCCGCAAAATCCTCTAACGTTCCCCAATTATGTGAAATATGTAATACATCTAAATAAGGAATAATCATTTCATAACGGGACAAACCCAATGTTAGATTAGAGTTAATTTGTGTACGGACTCCGCGCTCTTGTGCATATTTCAGGATTGGTACTACATAGTTTTTAACAGAAGACAGACTTAACATCGGTTCCCCACCTGTAATACTTAAAGTACGAAGTGTTGGAATTTCGTCTAATCTTTTTAAAATTAAGTCCATCGGTAGAGCGTTCGGGTCTTTCGTCTGTAAAGTATAACCTACTGCACAATGTTCACAACGCATGTTGCAAAGGGTGGTAGTAGTAAATTCAATATTAGTTAAGGTCATCTTCCCATATTGTTCAACATCCAAATAGGCTTCCCATGGGTCATATTGAGGGGTAATAGCTTGCTTGTTCATAAAAAACTCCTTTAATCATACTTACAAAACAATAGTTTACATTATCATCGAAAAGTTTACTAGGATTGTAGGGATAAATAGTATTAATATTTTTTATTAGAGGATTCACGGAAAATATCTAAAAGTAAAAAATCCAGCAAAGAAATAAAGGATTTTTACATTTTTTACCGAATTGTTTTGCAGATGTTAAGTATATTGTTATTGAGAGGGGAATAATTAATGGGGAAAGTTCCATTAAATCGTCAAGTTGATTTAGATTGGATTCGGGTAATTGCTACCTTAATTGTTTTTTTATATCACATTTCAATGTTCTTTAATCCGTTTCCGTGGCATGTGAAAAATAGCACCATTGACCAGAGTTATATTTTAGTATTTTCACTTTTAGTTGGTACATGGATTATGCCAATTTTCTTCGCAATATCCGGTATTACTACTTATCATGCTCTGAAAAGAAGAAGCGGGAAAGAATTTGTTAAAGAAAGGCTTATTCGCTTAGGAATTCCATTAGTTTTTGGGGTACTTGTATTAACACCACCTCAAGTGTATATCGAAAGACTAACACACCAACAATTTAAAGGATCATTTTTTGAGTTTTTATCTCAATATTTTAATGGATTGTACTTGGAAATCAATGGATCAGGTAACTTTGCCTTTTTTGGATTGCATTTATGGTACTTGTTAGTACTGCTTGTATTTTCGATGTTGCTTTTTCCAATATTTCCAAAGATAAAAGAATCGAAGAGTTTTACATATTCTCAATATCTACTCCTACCCATAATCCTACTAATAGTGGCAGCATTTGTAGAGATCGTGAATTTAGGTGGTTGGGGATTACCATATTATTTAGTTATATATTTATTAGGTTACATCTATTTTTCTCAGAATTCGTTTAAAGAATTTATTCGCAATAATAACCTATTAATCGCTGTAGTCACTTTAATAACATCCTTTATTTACATTTTCGGATTTATTAATGATATGGCAGGTAAAAATTCATTTGTATCTTTAATCTTCACTTATATTAAAGTGTTTAATAGTTGGAATTGGTTATTATTTATATTTTATTTAGGTGAAAAATATTTTACGACTCCAAAAAAGGGGTTGAGATATCTAAGTCAAGCAGCGATGCCGTTTTATGTTCTGCATCAACCTATAATAGTGGGTATTGGTTTTTATCTGTATCAACTATCGTGGAGTACACCAAGTAAATTACTATTATTAACCTTGATGTCATTTATCATCATTATGCTAATCTATCATTTTGTCATTCAACATATTTCAATTTTACGTCTTGTTTTTGGGATAAAAGGTAAAAGTAAAAAAGTCACAAAAGACTCTGACATCACTATAGCTGGCAATTAAGTAATGACCTTAACAGATTATGAAAATAGTACTTTGGTATTATTTATGAAAATCCTATACAAAATCAAAATAATTTCTGTATAATAAAATCATCATAAAAAAATTGAATCGGCAAAAAACAGGTGCTAAAAATTCAAAATTTTAGCTTAATAGGGAAGTTGGTGAAAAACCAACGCGGTCCCGCCACTGTAAATGAGAGCAACCTATATAATGTCACTGTCTGATTCCGGATGGGAAGACATAGGAAGCGATGATCATGAGCCAGGAAACCTGCCTGTTTTTATTGCACCAATTGCCTACGCGGATAGGAGGGTGTTAAGTATGTAACGCAGCAGTGTGCGTTTTTGCTTAACCAAATCTCCTCCTTATTAGGGGGATTTTTTTATGCAAAATCTTAGTCAGGAATGGGGAGAAAAAATTGGTAGAGAAACAAACAAAGAAAATTTTTATGTTGTTCGTTTTAGTGTTTGCTTTAATCTCAGGAAGTTTTCAAACACCAATTCATGCAGCAGAAAAAACACAAGAAACAATAACCGTATTTGGGGAAGCTGAAGTCTTATTAGAAGAAACAGCTATAAAAAATGAAGATAAAACAACTGCTTTTGATGCACTTCTAAACACAGTTGGTTCTAATAATCTAGAATTCTCTGAATCTGATTACGGTAAAATGATTACCAGTATAAAAGGGTTGCAAGCAAAAGGTAACTTTTTTTGGGCTTTCTACATAAATGGGATTTCAGCGCAAGTTGGAGCCGATCAATATATTGTCCAAAAAGGTGACCGTTTAAGCTTTAAGTATATAGACTGGACTGTAGCTCCTGAAAATAGTGTTTCAATTAAAGTAGTAGGAGACAAAGGAATTCTAAAAGAAGCAGAAAATATATCTTTTATCAACAAACCTACAGCTTTTCAATTACTACAAGCTGTCCTAGGGGACCAATTAGAATTTAGTGAGTCTGAATACGGAAAAATGATTACTTCCATTAATGGAGTAAAAATGGAAGGGACGAATTATTGGGCATTTTATGTAAATGGCAAAATGGCTTCTGTTGGGGCTGACAGTTACGAGCTTAAAACAAATGACCAAATCAGCTTTCAATACGAATCGTGGGAAACTCCAGGCGAAGTACCTGAAGAGGGCTCAAACGAAGAAACAAAACCTGAACCGACAACTCCGCAGGTTGAACCTATCTCAAAAGCAAAACTTTTAAATGCAATAAATGCTGTTAGTCAATATGCAATCAGTAATCAAGTTGGGGAATGGGAAGCGGTGGCTCTAAAACAAGCTGGTAAAGAACTACCTGCTCACTATTTGGAAAATGTTACGAAGCTAATAACAGATAAAAAAGGTAAATTTTCTAAAATCACGGATTATGAACGCTACACACTTGGTATACTTGCAGCAGGTGGAAATCCGACTAATGTAGCTGGCTATAATTTAATTGAAGCTATCTATAATGGTAATGTGACAAAACAAGGATTAAACGGAGTATTTTACGGCTTAATAGCCTTAGATAGTGCCAACTTTGAAGTACCTGAAAATGCAAAATGGACTAGAGAGAAGCTTGTGAGCCATCTATTGGAAAAACAAAATATGGACCATGGCTGGTCATGGGATGGTAGTGAAAAAAGCGACATCGATACAACAGCAATGGTCTTAACTGCGCTAGCTCCTTATAAGAACGAATTAAATATAAAAGCGGCTATTGATGAGGCAGTACAATATTTATCTTCACAATATAAATCGTCTAAGATTGATAATAGTTCAACAGCTGCACAGGTTATTGTAGCTCTTTCATCGATTGATGTGGATGCAAATAATCCTTTATTTACAAAAGATGAAATAAGTTTAATTTCATATCTATTAACCTTTCAAAATGCCGACGGTGGATTTGATTGGCAAGGTGGAAATGTTAGTGATGTCATGTCTACAAGCCAAGGAATTCAAGGGGTTGTGGCTTACCAATTATTTACAAATAAACAAGGTGGCTTGTATCAACTACCTTTAAATCTAGATACTCCTGAACTACCAATAAATGATAATAGCAACGTGACTGCACCGGAGGCAGATAACGATACATTGGAGGGAGAAGAAGGGTTGCCACTTCCAAACACAGCAACAAATACGTACAATTACCTATTGATTGGCCTTCTCTTGTTGATGATAGGTGCTTTTCTTTTCATAATCGAAAATAGAAAGAAGGCTTAATGATCTATGAAAATAAAAATATCCCTCTTGTTTTTGGCAGGAGGGTTCTTTTTTATCAGTCTATATGGAATTCAATCATACAAGTCCAACTCGAAGCAGTCTGAAGCAATGGCAACGGCAATGGAAGTTGTAAGGGCAAAAGAAAACAAGCAGCAGCTGCTAGATAAAGATTCTGCTACTTCACAAAAGGGTGAAATCCTAGGAATTCTTCAACTACCTTCAATAGGAGAAGAGTTACCAATTGTTAAAGGTGTATCAGATGAGGCTCTAGAAAGAGGTGTTGGCTACTACGAAGGGACTGCATTACCTGACAAACAGGACCAAATCGTGTTATCTGGTCACAGAGATACCGTCTTTAAACGATTAGGGGAACTACAAATAGGTGATGAAGTGATTGTTGAGATGTCTTATGGGAGATTTACTTATATTATTGAGGAAACGTTTGTCGTAGAGGCGGACGATCGAACAGTTATTCGTCCAACCGCTCCAATCGAAAAATTAACAATTACAACATGTTACCCTTTTAACTTTATAGGAAATGCACCACAGCGTTATATTGTAAATGCGATTCGAAAAGGATAGGAGGGAAATTATGAATCAATCGAGGAAATATTTAAGTTTGTTGATGGCCGTGGTTCTGATTTTCACCTTAATTGGCTGTAGTTCGACATCAGTAACATCTCAAAATATTGAATCAGAAGTAAAACAGGAAGTAGAAGAAAGTGAAACTGAGGTTAATTCAGTAATCGTTTCAAAAACTTCAGAAGAACATGAGATTAAAACAGAGAGTTCTTTAAACGATAATGTTGAATTAATCGCAACAGAAGAAGTATCCTCTAAAACGAAGAAGGAACAGTCCTCGGCTGTAACGGCAGTTGAAACAAAAAAGGAGGAAGTCCCTTCTAAAAAGGAAACGGAAAAGACTGAAACAGTTGCCAAGACGGATAAAGAGAATCTTACTAAAAAAACATCTACTAAAGAAGAAACACAAAAAGATACCAAGACTACTGCTGTTAAGGCAACAACGGAAGCTACTAAACAAACAGAGACTAAACCAACTGTATCAATCATGATTATTGGACCAAAAGATTTTGGAGTCATTTTACCAAAAACAAAAGTTACCATTAGTGAAGGAGATACCGTTCTAGATGTGCTCCTTAAAGCCGCTAAAAAGAAAAATCAATTGGTAGAACATAGTGGTAATGGGGCAATGGCGTATATCGAAGGAATCGATAATATTTATGAATTTGATTATGGCCCTAAAAGTGGATGGAATTTTAAACTAAATGGCATCACAATTAGTAAAAGTTCAGGAATTGTAAAGGTTAATAAAGATGATCGTATTGAATGGAGCTATTCAGAGGATTTTACGGAGGATAATGAATGAAAGGTCGATTTTATGCGTTTCACCCTATAGTTAACTTTAGCTATTATATGGGTGCTATTCTCTTGGTAATGATTAATCAGCATCCTATATTTTTATTTGTAGCATTTTCTATTTTAATAACATTTCATTTTTTTAACGATTGCTTTAATCATATGAAGCAATGGCTATTCTTTATGTTTACAACGGGAATATTGATTTTTCTAATCAATCCTCTGTTTAATGAAAGAGGTAGACACGTCTTATTTGAGGTAATGGGACATCGTGTTACTTTAGAAGCCTCACTATATGGAGGAATGTCAGCACTATCAATTATTAGCGTGCTGATGTTGTTTATTTCGTATAACGAAGTAATGACGCCTAACAAGTTATTATTTTTATTTTCAAAGTTTTTACCACAGTTTGCAATTTTACTGATGCTGACACTTAGGTTTATTCCATTAATGAGAAGACGATTAGATGAAATAGCGGCCGTTCAAGTTAGCAAAGGGATATCCGTTAAACAAGGTCCTTGGAAGGAACGAATCAAAAAGGGGATGCTTTATGTCCAAATTCTACTTACCTACTCATTAGAAGAAGCGATTCAAACGGCAGATTCCATGAAGGCAAGAGGATACGGACAGAAAAAACGATCTACCTATGAATATTTCCGATTAAATAAGAAGGATAGCTTGACACTTCTTTTTTTAGTAATCCTGTTATCTATTTGTCTTTATGGTCGATTTACTGGCTTAGGGACATTGACAATATATCCGCTCATGGAATCTATTGGGCTTGTACCAGTAGAATATTTCATTTTACTTGTGTATGCTTTGTTTTTATGTTTTCCACTTTTAGTTGAGATTGGAGAGGTTATCCGATGGCGTTTATTGAATTAAAACATGTATCCTTTACCTACCCCTCAGCGGATAACGCAGCCATTGATGATTTCTCCCTTTCCATAGAAAAAGGCGAATTTGTTGTGCTTTTTGGGTCTTCAGGCTCTGGAAAAAGTACGGTTCTACGTTTGTTAAAGAAGGAGATTCAGCCACATGGTGTGTTAAAAGGTGAAATGATGATTAATGGACATAGCCTATCTCAGGATGGAATGCCTTCAAGTCAGGTTGGATTTGTATTTCAGGATCCAGAAAATCAAGTGGTAGCAGATGATGTTTTACACGAAGTCGTATTTGGACTTGAAAATATGGGCGTAATGACGAATGAAATGAGAAGTAGGGTTGCTGAAATGGTTCACTTCTTCGGGGCCGAATCTTTACTTCATCGAAAAACGCATGAGCTTTCTGGTGGGATGAAGCAACAAATTAATTTAGCATCTGTTCTCTTAATGCAACCAGATATTTTACTTCTAGATGAACCGACCGCACAACTTGATCCTGTTAGTGCTAGAGAATTTTTAGATATGCTTGTTCGTCTTAATGAGGAATTCGGTATGACAATCATCCTAGCTGAACACCGGCTTGATGATGTTTTCACAATTGCTGATAAGATTGTTCTGTTGAAAAATGGAAAATGTATTGCAGAAGGTGAGCCCAAACAGGTGATCGAAACAATTTGGGACTCACAAGAGCAGCCCTTTATCCCTAATATTCCGACGCTTTATTTAAGTACTACCAAAAAGGAAAATCGAAGGGATATACCGTTGTCTGTAAAAGAAGGGCGAAACTGGGTACAAGAACTAAATTTGATTGGCCAAAGTAAAGAAAATAGAGCCCATAAGGAAATACAAGATAAGAAACTACTAGAAGTAAAAGATCTCCTTTTCCAATACCGAAAAGAAGGAGCCGCTGTCTTAAATGAATTAGATTTCACCTTAAATAAAGGCGAAATATACGCGTTACTAGGTGGAAATGGATCTGGTAAATCGACCTTATTAAAGATTTTAGTAGGAATTTTGAAGCCGATTAATGGTAAAGTTACCCTTTTGGATAAGCCTTTAAAAGCATGGAAATCATTAGAGATAGCTAAAAAAGTAGGCTATTTACCACAAAATCCAAAAATATTTTTTGTACATGACTCGGTAGAGAAAGAAATAAATGATACGATGCAAAAATGGAACATCACCAATCAAACTGAAGTGAATAACTTACTTCAACGTTTAGGAATATCTCATCTCTTACATAATCATCCATATGATTTAAGTGGTGGAGAGCTACAAAAAGCTGCATTAGCATGTGTGCTCTTAAGAAAACCGGATATTCTTTTACTTGATGAGCCAACAAAAGGGCTAGATCCTATATCAAAGGACAGCTTTTCTAAAATCCTACATAATTTACAAGAAGAGGGTATAACAGTCGTCATGTCCACTCATGATATTGAATTTGCTGCTCAGAATGCCACGAAATGTGGGATGATGTTTCAAGGTAATATTACTTCAGAAAATGAGCCAAAGGAATTTTTTAAAGGAAATTACTTTTATACTACAATGGTGCAGCGACTATTTAGGCATCTTCCTGATAAGGAAATAGTGACTTTAGGGGAGGCTATTTCGCTATGCAAATAAGAAGTAAAATAGTATATGCTGGTCTCTTTATTTTTATGGTCGGTCTATTGTGGCTATCCCTCCGTTATAGCGATAATTATTTGCTCCTTAGCTTTGGCTTTGTCCTTATTTCATTTCTATTTATTATTCTTCGGTTTGAAAAAAGGAAAATGGAAGCGAGAGAATTGGTCCTTTTAGCCGTGTTAGCTGCCATTGCAGCAGTAGGACGTATACCTTTTGCTAGTATTCCAAGTGTGCAGCCGACAACCTTTGTCATCATGATCTCTGGATTAGTCTTTGGAGCAGAAAGTGGCTTTATGATTGGGGTTATAGCTGCTTTAGCCTCAAACATGATCTTAGGACAGGGACCTTGGACACCTTGGCAAATGATGGCATGGGGATTGGTTGGATTAACAGCAGGTCTATTTAATCAATCTAGGTTGATGTCTACTTTAAAAGGGAAGATTATATTTGGCATCGTCTGGGGGTTCTTATTTGGTTGGATCATGAATTTGTGGTCCTTACTCGCCATTGCTCAATCAGGAGAAGCTCTAAATATTAAATCTATTTATACATATTTAGCAAGTAGTGTGTTGTTTGACTTCTTCCATTCAATCTCAAATGTTATTTTTTTAGTACTATTTAGTAAATCTTGGATAAAAATCCTTACTCGATTTAAAAGGAAATATGGGTTAATGGAAAAATAAAAAGATGATTGTGCATAGAAAGTCACAATCATCTTTTTGAGGTTTATTAAACTATAGTGGTAACTAAATGGAGTTGGAGTTAGAGTTAATAAGTACTGTAAAGGTAAACAAAGTTATATTGAACTAATAAAAGTAGCATGGTCAATTCTAACGAGGTCCCAAGTTGTAACAATACCAATAGGCTTCTGGTTCCTGGAACCATGTTCTGTAATGAGGATCGCTTTTAATTTTTTATTTTCTTCAAAGCTTTTTTCAAAAATGGCTTCCAAGTCATAAATGGAACTATTACGAGATAAGAATTTAACACTATGATTTTTCTCTAATGGTATTAAATCAGCGGCAGTTACGCCTTCAAGATTAGCTAATTTTCCGATCAAATTTCGGGATAACCATTTCGCAATACCTCCGTCAGTTAATAAACCTTGGAAAGCATTTTCAGCATAAATAGGAAATTGTGAATACCCTTTTTCATCCATCATTCTTAATATTTCAATAAGTGATGTTTGTGGACTATAGGATTTAACTGGTTGAGATGCCACTGAAAGGGCAAGTGGTGGTTGGAGCAAAATACCACTTATTCGTTCAATTTCTTCAACAACCTTATCATGTGGTTCAGCGATATAGAAATCTTCACGAATCTTCTTATGAACTATGGCATTGCGTAGATAGCCAAATTGTTTTAAGTTTTCATAATTATATCGGACAACATTGTGCAATTTCCGAGCTCCGTATAAAACATCGCTATAAGCAGCATGCTCGTGCGTTTCCTTTACAAGCTCCTTCAATTTTTCATGGATCCGATTAAAGGCCGCCTCAAACCGTGCAACCTTTTCCCCGTTTTGTTCAATCGAATTCATTTTGAGAAGTTCCTCCTTAAATATTGTATTTCTATATTAACATATTGTAGATATAGTAAACTCATTATTTATCCAATATGGAGTAATGGAAGGGCTCAACACTATTTGTTTCCACTTATTCAATTTCAATATTCGAAATAATCCAGCAGGAATTAGAACCATTTTCCTAGAATACATATTAGAGAATCCAATTGAAATGAGGTTATAGTATGATAACATTCAAAAAGCCAGATGTTGAACAGTTTTTCCGTACATATGCGATTCAAGATTTTTCAGTCAATCACGACGAATCACAGCTTATTTTTAGCACGAACTTAAGTGGAAAATTTAATTTGTGGGCAATGGATTTACCAAACACTTTTCCTTACCCTTTAACCTTTATAGATCAAAGTAGTCACGGAATCGCTTTTGATAAACAAGGACGTTATGTTGTTGTAGGTTTTGATAAAGATGGGGATGAAAATGCACAGCTTTATGCAATTCCTCCAAAAGGTGGAGAATTAAAGCCGCTTAGGGTACAAGAAGGCCATCGTCATATGGGTCCATTCCTATCAAAAGATGGAAATCGCTTATATTATACCTCTTCAAAAGATGACCCAACATATTTGAAGGCTTATTGCTATAACCTAGAAACTGAAGAAGAAGTGGTCGTTGTCGATGGTGATTCTGCTGGAACCTTCCTAGTCACAACAAGTCCGGAAGAAAAGAGCTTTTTATATGTAAAGCATTTTGCAAATACTTACGCACTTGCTTATGTGAAACGTGATGGTGAAGAGATTTTACTTACACCTGAAACAGAACCTCAACATACCGTTTCAGGAGCTATTTTTGTTTCCGAGGAAGAAATTTATTTAATTACCAACTACATGGATGATATGTCCTATTTGGCTAAGTTTAATTTGAACTCAAAAGAATTCACGAAAGTTTTTTCAAAAGATGGCGAAGACTTTACTGAAATAAAATTTGATAAAGAGAGAAATGCACTTTACCTTGTTACATCCAAAGGTGTTGAGGATTTTCTTTACCAATTTGACTTACAAAGCGGTAATTTAACTTCAATTGATACGCCAGCAAGTATCGTGGAGAAATTAGTGGTTACAGAAAGCGGAAACCTTTACCTTCTTTCTCGTTCCGCTACTCGTCCTTTTAATATTTATAAAAAAGAGGTAAATGAATCAAATTGGGAGTCGTTAACCAATTATGGTGTGCCGGGAGTAGCAACAGAGGATTTAGTAGAACCTGAAGTGTTATCTTATGCATCATATGATGGTCTGGAAATTGAGTCATTATTTTTTAAAGCTAAAGAAGAAACTAGTAATGGTCATGTCATTCTTTGGCCACACGGTGGTCCTCAAGCAGCAGAAAGAAAACAGTTCCGTTCCTTGTTCCAATTTTTGGTGAATAGAGGATATAGCATTTTTGCACCAAACTTCCGTGGTTCAACAGGCTATGGATTGAAGTTTACCAAAATGATTGAAGGTGATTGGGGTTATGGTCCGCGTCTAGATAATGTGGCAGGACTTGAATTTCTAATTAATAATGGCTTTGCAGACCGGGACAAAATCCTTCTAATGGGTGGAAGTTATGGAGGTTACATGGCTTTACTTCTTCATGGACGTCATGCCGAGTATTTCAAAGCTGTTGTAGATATCTTTGGACCGAGTGATTTATTCTCCTTTATTGAATCTGTTCCAGAGCATTGGAAGCCTATTATGAACCAATGGGTAGGAGATCCGGTTAAAGACCGTGAGAAGCTAATCGAGTACTCGCCAATTACTTATCTAAATGGAATGGTAAAACCTATGCTGGTTATTCAAGGGGCGATGGACCCTCGTGTAGTAAAGGCTGAATCTGATAAAATTGTAGAAGCACTTCAAAATAATGATGGTAACGTTGAATATATTGTTCTAGATGATGAAGGACACGGATTTTCGAAGAAAGAAAACGAGATGAAGGTTTACCGGGCTGTTTTAGAATTTTTTGACCGATTTATTTAATAAATGAAAAGCTTGCAGGGGGAAACTCACTGTAAGCTTTTTTTATTTGTTGTTAATTCGATTTTTTTGATAAAGTTCAATGCGGTAATGGTAGAATGGCAAAAGATACCCGGCAAAATGCCGGATATCTAAAAAAGGGGGATATGCAAAAAGGCTTGCCTTTAACCTATTTTTATTTTAGCAACTAAACATGAACAAAATATGAACAATTTATTAAGAGTTCATTAAGATATTGACTATAAATGAAGACTACTTCTATTAATTCACCAAAATATACTGCACTGCTACCAACTGTTAATAAAGTAATAAATAATGGAAATGGGACATTTACAGCTGTTTGGGGCTAGCACAATCAAAATTTTGTTGCAGTAAATGCATTGGGAAGCACATTTACTGGTAATGTATTAAAAAACGAAACTGCCAAGAAAGAGAATTTTAAAGTAGGTTTACAAGTTAATGCATTTGAAACAACATTTAAAGGAAATGAACTATCCTGAAATGTTAAAGGTCCAGATGGAGTTACCCGTACTATTACGGCGTTCGCTAAAGATGCTGTAGCAAAATAAAGTAAATGTTAGGCTGCTGACCTATGTCAGTGGCTTTTTTATATATTTTTGATTAGCAACAACTATCATTCATTGACCAAAATTGGGCAAATATCATATTATACAAAAAGGATTTTGCATTTGAGGGGGGTTTGGATTGCCGTTAAGTGGTAATTTATTTAGTAAACAGGAGGAAAATACTGAAAATAGAAGACCAACCTTTGGCGAAAGATTGGCTTTTGTTGCGACTGTGATTTCGATGATAGGAGACATGTTAGCAACAGTATCTGCTGGTATATTAATTGAAGAAGGCATCGAGGAAGAAAAAAAAACTAATCAGGAGAAACAGGATCAAGAACAGCTATTAACTAAAATGCAAAACCAAATCGACTCCTTACAACGTGAAATAACAATAATGAAAAAGAATAACTTGTCATAACCAAGTGACTTTTAAACATTAAATACAGGACAACATCCAAATTGATGTTGTCCTATTGGGAATTAATACGGTGTATAATCAACGTTTGCTGTATATTTGTTACCAGCATTCCAGAGTAAAAATTCATTTATTCCTTGCGAATGTAAGGCGCGGATTTGATCTTCAATCTCTTTTTTTCCATATACCTTATAGTTACCGGCTCCAAGCCACGTGGCACTGAAGTCTTGAAGCCAAGGTCGGGAAGTTGGTGGGTCTGCCAGTTTTTGTAGACGATTATTTTCAACCTTTGCATACTCTTTTACAAGAAGGTAGGGTTGTAAATCTGGTTTTTGAATACCAAATATAGTAGTCCAATGACTAGGGTAAATCATTGCGGAAATCACGTCTACATGCTGAGCAATTCTCGAAAAGTTTTGACCAATTCCTTTAGCTTCAGGAATGACGGTCGCATTCCCAAAAGTATCGACTGAAACCTTCACATTATAGGGCTTTAATTTTTCACTAGCATATTTAACGAATTCTGTTACAGCATTTACTCGTTCTCGACCATCTTTTGTAGCTTGAAAATTCCCCATACTATAGGTAAGTTTATTCCCAAAGGTCTCAAACTTTTCTGGAAATCTTACATAATCAAATTGGATTTCTTTAAATCCAATTTTAGCAGCTTCGATAGCAATCCCTACATTATGATCCCAAACCTCTTTTAAGTATGGATTTGTAAAAGAATCGCCCTTGTTGTTCTTCCAAAGTCCTTTATTTGTCTTGAATGACAAATTCGGTTTAGTTTTGGGTAATACGTTATCTTTGAAAACAACTATCCTCGCGATGGGATAAACTTGGTTTGCGTTTAAAGTACTCATGAGAGAACTTGGATCCTTTATGTAAGGATGGCTAACTGAATGGTAAGGTGAGCTTTTGGGAGGTAGAAAGGTTAAATGACCATGATCGTCCTTAATATCTATGACCATAGCATTTAAATCAGTATTCTTTACTAAATTTAATAACCTAGAAAACTGAGGTTCTTTTGTATTAGACGCCGTAACATAAATCCCCCTAATAGGTTCATACTTTTGAATAGGCTGAGGCTGATTAACTGCTAATAGCTGGTTTAGGGGGAATAAGAAAAAACCAGATACCAGTAACGACATTAGGATTGAAACCTTTTTCATATGAACACTCCTCGTGCTTATTTTTGTATTATCGTTCGCCGTAATGAGTTTATTTATTCTACTCGGAAAATATATAAATAAAAAACCAGTTCCCGATTGGAAACTGGTTAAGTGTCGTATTTAATTGCCGCCTTTGCCGTATTTATGTGATAAGAAAGTTTTAAACCACCACTCCTCAAAGTGGGTGTTCGCAAAAAGCTTCCTGCTTGTCCTCCATGTCATCTAGACAGAGGCTTGTCATTTTCGCTTTGATAAAAAAACTCCCTATTACAGCTTAAAGGTTAAAACTTAATTATCGTTACGTACAATGCAGCTTATACTTGTATATTACATGATTTATTTAAGGGATTCAATGGAAGTTGTTGGATGTGTATAACCCAATATTGAGAATCTATTTCATTTTTTTCTCATATAATTGGAAATATAATAGATACTAATCAAGAGTAGGTGAATATAAATTAAAAACCCCACCAGTGGATGGTGGGGAATCTTGTTTGAAAAAAAGCTTGATATGTAGGAAGAGACAATGTAAAATAAAAAATGGTCACTATAAAAATTTATTATTATAGATAATAAATATCCTATATTAACATTATCACATATGAATTAAAAAGTCAAATATTTAACCTTATTTTATCAGGGGAGTGGTTTAATGAGTGATATTAAAGAACAGGAATTGGTAGAAGAACAGAAACTAATAAATGAACTAGTCCAAATGGTAAATCAAAAAGAAGTAAAACTGAAACAAAAAAATAATAAGATTTCTTCTGATGTTTTGGAAATAAAAACAACGTTTTGGAATGATGTAACCATCAATATGGATGAACCTGATGATATTATCGAAACTTATTATAGTATAAAACAACAATCGCAATTGCTTTCAGAACGTGAAAGAACGCGTGGGATCATTGACAAACAATTAAATGTATTAAATCGGTTAAAAAACTCTCCGTATTTCGGGAGAATTGATTTCTTAGAAGATGGAGAAAACATCACTGAAAAAATATACATCGGAATCGCTTCCCTTATGGATAAAAAGGATGAAAATTTTTTAATATACGACTGGAGAGCTCCTATATCAAGTATGTATTATGATTATTCGCCAGGACCAGCCAATTACGAAACACCGAGTGGTGAGTTTAATGGTGAAATCAAACTAAAGCGGCAGTACATTATCAGAAACGCAAAACTAAAAGCGATGTTTGATACAGGTGTAACAATCGGTGACGAAATGCTACAAGAGGTATTAGCCAACCAAGCAGATACACAAATGAAAAGTATTGTAGCAACCATACAAAAAGAACAAAATCAAATTATTCGTAATGAAAAGGCAAAGTTGTTAGTAGTCCAAGGTGTGGCAGGCAGTGGGAAAACCTCGGCAGCACTACAACGTGTAGCTTATTTGCTTTATCGTTATCGAGGAAAAATAAATTCAGAGAACATCATGTTATTTTCACCGAATACTCTATTTAATAGTTATGTCGCAACGGTATTACCTGAGCTTGGTGAAGAAAATATGAAGCAAACGACTTTTCAAGAATATTTAAACAGTCGGATTCATCGAGAATGTTTTCTTGAGGATGCCTATGACCAAATGGAATACTTACTGACTACTCAGCAGGATGAAGAATACGAGACTAGGATGGAAAGTATTCGGTATAAAGCAAGTTTGGAGTTTAAACAACTTATTGACCAGCATGGAGAAAATCTTAAAATGGAGGGGATGATTTTTCAAAATGTAGTGTTTCGTCGTAAAATATTGGTCACTAAGGAAGAGATATATCAATATTTCTACAATATAGATCCCGCCATCTCCATCCCAAATAAAATAGAATTAGTGAGAAACTGGTTAATGAAAGAATTAAAAAAGTCAATGAAACTTGAACAATCGGAAGACTGGGTGCAAGAAGAAATTCAATATTTAGATAAAGAAGACTACTTAGAGGCTTTTAATACGATTGAAGAGAAAGATGGCTTCTCAAAAGAGTCCTTTAATGATTTTGACCGTGAAGAAGCTTACTTAGCTCAGATGGTTGTTAAACAACGTTTTAAACGCCTATTTAACTCGGTTAAAAAACTAAGATTTGTGAACTTATTAGATATGTATAAAAGAATATTTATGTTGGAGAATAACACACTGAAGTGGAATGAAATTAGTAAATTTTCTGTGAAGTCATTAAATGACATGAACATGACCTATGAAGATGCGACACCATTTGTTTATCTACAGGATTTAATTTTGGGAAGAAACTCCGATACAGCGATTCGCCATGTATTTATCGATGAAGCACAAGATTATTCACCATTTCAATTTTCATTTATTCAACAACTTTTTCCTTTTAGTAAAATGACGTTGCTGGGAGACATTAACCAGGCAATATATTCAGGTGTAACTAATTCGGAAACGGTCCTTGAAGGCACGGTGTCGAGTGAGAATGAAACAGAGACGATTATATTAACGAAAACATATCGTTCGACAAAGCCAATAGTTGAATTCACCAGAGGTCTTATTGATAACGGAGAGAAAATAGAAGCGTTTAATCGTCCGGGAAAAAAGCCTACATTAAAAGTAATTAATGATTTTTGGGAATTAGAGAAGAATCTTATAATTAAAGTCCAATCACTTCAAGAGAACGGGTATAAAACGATTGCGATTATTTGTAAAACAGCTAAAGAAAGTAAGATGGCTTATGATAGCTTAAAAAATGAAATGACAGTACGTTTAATAGAAAAAGGTACATTGGCGTACGAAGAAGGAACTTTAATTATCCCAGCTTACTTAGCAAAAGGGATTGAATTTGATGCCGTCATCATTTTTGATACCTCTCAATATGCTAGAGATGAGGAAAGAAAACTGTTTTATACGGCATGCACCAGAGCCATGCATGAATTACATCTGTTTTCTATAGAAACTCGAAGTCCGCTTTTGAAATTGATTCCAGAGGACGCCTTCGAGATAATATAAAATATTTTTAAATATAGAGGACAGGTGCGGACAACCATTTTGACTCTTCAACATATGTTAGTACTAAGATATCTTAGTACTTATATTAGGAGGTTTCAAAATGATTAACTGGAAGGTTCGTTTTAAAAATAAAGCCTGGGTGATGGCTTTCGTTTCCCAAATTTTAATTTTGGTTGAAGTTCTTTTAGTTGCGTTACACACTCTAGGTGTAATTGATTTTCAATTAACTGATCAGATCAAACAAGAAGTTCTTAATATCGCCAATGCTGTATTCGTCTTGTTATCCTTGCTTGGAGTTGTCCAAGACCCAACAACTAAAGGGGTAGGGGATAGTGAACGAGCTAAAGGGTATACAGAGCCAAATTAATATTTAGATTCGCAATCCTATAATAATGAACATAAAAAAAGAAGACCCCGAAAAAGGTCTTCTTTTTTCTCGTTTCAGATATCCTTTACCATCTGTGAGCCTTAGCATTACTTCTCAGAATAATGTTTTGTATCGAAGGTTGCGTATTTCCATTAACCTGTGACTTTGAACGCTTAGGTCTTGTCCAATTATGGTGAAACTGCTGAGAATGTGGATCTAAATGATCTTGATAACTCATAAGTCGAATCACCTCATCAATAGGATTGGATAATCTGTAAACGATTGATATTACAGGAATATCCCTTAAAGTATTTGATAAAAGCGGTGAAAAAATACATTTTTAGTTTTGTACCCTTATAAATATCGAGGTTGCCTCGTATATATATAGGTGGTAGAGGAGGGACAACAGGATGTTACTTTCAAAAATGCAAGAAATTAAAGTAATAAAAAAAATTAAGACTAAATTAGAAGATGTCACTTTATTTGAGTTTTTAGAAAACGAAAAAAATAAAAAAATCCTTTATATTAAGAAAATGAAGGAAGAGAAAAAGGAAGTATTGAATCAAACTATACATACCTTTCAAGTTGTCGATGGGGTTTCACTTTGGGAAGTAAATCGCAAGCTAAAGAGGTTGGTAAGGACTGGAATCCCTAAGGAATCGCTTCAGTTAGGAGCCATGAAAATCCCCTTAACAGTAAAGAAATCAAATATATTAGCTACTCCGATAGAGATAGAGAGAATTGAAAAAACAATTGATGAGTTGGAAGGCTTTGAAGAGTTACGCTTGCGCTTTTTCCATAGGTATAAACCCCATTATCATGAGAAAAAGGTGTTCGGTGAAATAGACAGATGGATTGAAATTGAAATTTGCTAAATAAAACCATGGTCATTTTATTTATATAATCTGACCATGGTTTTTATTATTTCGAAAAAATTTATAGTTGGTTGAAAAATTCAGAACTCTTGAAATATTCTCCGCAGAAGCCTATAATCCAAGTATATTTAACATTAAAGGAGAACATCTATGATTCGACGTTTTTTTTCATATTATCTTCCTCATAAAAAACTCTTTATGCTTGACTTTAGTTGTGCGGTAGTAGTAGCCGTTTTAGAGTTAGCTTTCCCTTTAGCTGTATCCTGGTTCATAGATTCACTATTACCGACTGGAAACTGGTCTATGATTGTTTCAGTTAGTGTAGGATTGCTACTTGTCTTTATTCTTAGTATGCTTTTGCAATTTGTGGTGAATTATTGGGGGCATAAGCTAGGAATAAATATTGAGACCGATATGAGGCAGCAGTTATTTCAGCATGTTCAAAAGCAATCCTTCCGCTTTTTCGATAATACGAAAACAGGACATATTATGAGTCGGATTACAACTGACCTCTTTGATCTTGGGGAATTAGCACACCATGGTCCTGAAGATTTGTTTATCTCGATTATGACCTTCGTCGGTGCTTTTTGGATTATGTTAACTATTAATGTCAAGTTGGCGTTGGTAACGATTATTATCGTGCCATTTTTGGTCTGGTTAATAACAGTGTGTAATTTTAAAATGAACAAGGCTTGGGACAGAATGTATAGTAATGTTGCTGATATTAATGCTCGTGTAGAAGACAGTGTTTCTGGAATTCGGGTTGTACAGTCCTTTACAAACGAGGAGTTTGAGATTGCGAGATTTAGAAAAAATAACCGTACTTTTCGCAAAGCGAAGCTAGGTGCTTATAAAGTAATGTCATTTAGCTTAGCAGGAATATTTATGATGACGAGAATGATGATTTTGGTCGTTTTAGTTTACGGTGCATGGTTAAGCTTTACAGGCCAAATGTCTTACGGTGAACTTGTTGGTTTTATCTTATATGTAAATGTTCTTTTCAAACCTATTGATAAAATTAGTGCACTTATGGAGCTTTATCCTAAGGGAATGGCAGGATTTAAACGTTTTACTGAACTAATAGACACAGAGCCGGATGTTAAGGATGTTGTAGATGCTATAGAAGTTTCATCACTAAAAGGGAATATTGTGTTTAATCAGGTTAGCTTCAGTTATGATGACAAAAAACCAGTTTTAAAAGAAATTGACTTACATATTCCAGCAGGAGAAACGGTTGCGTTTGTTGGACCGTCTGGGGCAGGTAAAACAACCATTTGTTCTTTGATACCCCGTTTCTACGATGTGATTGAAGGTAGTATTACTATTGACGGATTTGATATTAGACAAATGACAAGAAAATCACTCCGTTCTCAAATAGGAATTGTGCAACAGGATGTATTCTTATTCACCGGGACATTACGAGAAAATATTGCGTATGGAATGTTAGATGCATCGGAAGAGCAAATAAGGGAGGCAGCACGTCGAGCACATCTAGAGGATTTCATTTTGTCTTTACCAGATGGCTTTGAGACCCAGATAGGGGAACGTGGACTTAAGTTATCAGGGGGACAAAAACAACGGCTTGCGATTGCAAGAATGTTTTTAAAGAATCCTCCCATTTTAATATTAGATGAAGCTACTTCAGCGTTAGACACGGAAACAGAATCAATTATTCAAGCTGCGTTAACAGAACTAGCCAAGAACCGTACTACGCTTGTAATTGCCCATCGATTAGCAACCATTCGAAACGCAGATCGAATTGTAGTCGTCACCGAGGATGGTATAGCTGAAGAGGGTGGGCATGATGAACTAATTGAGCTAGGAGGTATATTTGCTAACCTTCATAGAGTTCAGTATCAAAGGTAAAAGAAAGAACGCTTGATCAACAAGCGTTCTTTCTTTATGAAGTAACCTTATTTTGGTTGTTGTTTTGGTAAATTAATTGTAACTGTTGTTCCTACGTCTTGTTCACTCTCAAATTGGATAGAACCATTGTGAGATTGAACAATCTTAAAACTTACTGTAAGTCCTAAGCCTGTCCCTTTTTCTTTTGAAGAATAGAAAGGTTCACCTATTTTTTCTAACAGTTCCTTCGATATTCCACAGCCTTTATCCATTACTTTTACGGAAACAAATTCATTTTCTAACTCTTCTAAAAAGATCGAAACAACTCCATCTTTGTAAGAGGATTCCATCGCATTTTTGATAATATTGATAAATAATTGCTTCAATTGATTGGGTTCACATTCGATCCAGAGTTCATGGAATGAGGATGAAAAGTCAATTTGAATATCATTCAAGTTTGCTTCTGTTCTTAGTAATGAAAGTACATCTTGAAATAATTTGTTTATGTTCGCGTGTGTAAATTTCATTTGCTGGGGTTTTGCTAATAATAGAAGTTCGCTAACAATATGATTAATCCGATTCAATTCATCATGCATGATTTGATAATAAAATTGATGCTTCGGATCTTCTACTTGTAAAATTTGGACAAATCCTTTTAATGAAGTGAGTGGATTTCGAATTTCATGTGCGACACTTGCTGACAATTCACCAACTACAGATAGTTTTTCAGTTCGTCTTAATCGCTCCTCGGCTAGCCTTAAGGATGTAACATCTTTACCATAGCCAATAAACCCCGTCATTTTCCCATCGACGATAATCGGAAGTGAGTTACATTGAAGAGTAATATGCTGACCATCTTTATGTTCAATCTCAAGTTCAAACATTTCAGGTATTTTGCTCGTTTTGACTTTTGATAAATACTCTATTGCAGAGGCGTGGAAGTGATTCGGTAAAACATATGTAAAATGTTTTCTTATTATTTCTTTATGCGAATACCCTGTAATGACTGTGAATTGTGCATTTACGTTTGTGATATATCCCTCTAAGTCCAGCATATAAACGATGTCTGGACTGTATTCAAATAATGACTTGTACTGTTGTCTACTTTCTTCGAGCAGTTTTTCAATTTCTATTCTTTCTGTGATATCTCTACCAATGATGACTAATCCTTTGCGGCTACCGTCAGGGTTAAATAGGGGCACCTTAATTGTATCGAAGGTTTTGATTGTCCCATTTGGTAATGCCAAGCGCTCTTCTATTCGTGTTATTTTTCGGTTTTTCCAAGCATCCTCATCAGATATTTCACAAAAACGAAGAGCTTCTGCATAGAAGGGACTATAATCAGCTAATTCAGAGTCTTTTTTTCCTCTGTAATCGACATGATCAATTTGAAATAATTTTAACCCAAATTCATTTGCTTCAATCCATCTTCCTTCACCATCCTTAAAATTCACAAAATCAACCATCGAATTGATAAGGGTGGATAGGCGTTTTTCATCTTCTTTCGACACATTTAATTCCACAGTTTTACTAATGAAAAAATAAAAGAAGAAACCAGTAACAAGTACATAAAGTATCTCTTTAAGTCTTTCTAGTTGTGAAATGTATTGAGTAGAGACAAGTTCATTTAATAAAAAATTTGAACCATAAATCCACACAATGCTCACGATGAAATAAAAGACTAAAAGTCTTTTTTTCTTCATTTATTTTACCTCCTGTCTATTGGAGATTATATTCAAAGAAAAATACACATAGACAATAGTACATGATTTTATACGTTTATGGAATAGAAGGGAACCTAATAATAAGGATTTATGGAAGTGAAAAAAATCTGACCCCTTAATCCTGTTCTGAAACAAAATTAAGGGTCAGATTTCACTTATTCGCCAATTTTCTTTATCTTCTGAAGCAATCCATCAATCGTTTTTCCGATTTTATACATACTTTTATCAAAGGATTCCTTCCATTTAGGGGATTCCTCTTTAATTTTCTCTTCCATACTCTTGGTGTTTTCTTCTATTTCTTTTTTAAACTTTTCTACTCGTTCTTCGAGGGCCAGCTTGGCTTCCTCAAGTTCACCGTCTTCTTTTAATCTATCGTTTATCGATTCAACTTCAAATTTTTCTGATGCAATATATGGTTTTGCCCCTTCCATAATTGCTCGAAAGATGGGAACAACATTTTCAGAACTACTATTTGATAAATAATGTTTACGGTCAGTTTTGTCATATCCTAGCCATATTGCTCCGACAATAGTAGGTGTGTAACCGACAAACCATTGATCCTTTGCACCGTTTATATCTGAAAACGGAAGCTGTGTTGTCCCAGTTTTCCCAGCAATTTGCATACCTGAAATTTTTGTACCTTTCCCCGTTCCGGATTCAACTACATTCAACAGCATCGAGGTCATATCATTGGCAACCGCTTTAGATGTAACCTTAACTGATTTAACACTTCGCTCAGCGATGACATCACCCGTAGGTCCAACAATTTTGGTGATTAGGTGGCCATCATTTCGCTTACCATCGTTAGGGAATGTTGAAAAAGCTTCTGCTAATTGTAGTGGAGATATCCCATGATGCATTCCACCTAATGCGATCGCCAAGTTTTCATCTTCTTTTTCAACTGGAATTCCGAAACGCTTGAGTGCATCCGTTCCTTTTTTTAAACCTATTTGATTTAACAGCCAAACTGTCGGTACATTTAACGATTTTTCGATTGCCTCATACATAGTTGTTTCGCCTAGATATTTCTTTGAAGCATTCTCTGGTTTATACTCACCGAATGTTATAGGTTCGTCAATTAGCATGGAAGTTGGAGTATAACCTTCTTCAAGGGCAGGGGTGTAAACCACAAGTGGTTTTAGTGTTGACCCGGGTTGAACTTTAAGATGTGTGGCTCGATTAAAACCACGAAACACTGTCTCGCCTCTTCCTCCGATGAGACCGAGAACTCCTCCGGTAGCTGGGTCTAGTAAAACCGCACCACTTTGAACGATAGCGCCTGATTTTCCTTTTGGAAAATTAGCATCACGTTGATAAATTTTCTCGAGAACAGATTGCAAATTCTGATCCATTTCGGTATGAATTCGATATCCTCTAGTTAAAATTTCCTCTTGAGTTAACCCAAACTCATTGATTGCTTCATCGAGAACCGCATCTACATAATAAGGATACTTTCGTTCAATAAAGCTTCCTCCGCCGTCTTCTAGATTGATTTTTTCGTCAATCGCTAGTTTGTGTTCTTCATTAGATATCATTCCGTGTTCTAACATCTTTCCTAAAACAATATTCCGTCGTTTAAGTGCACGGTCATAATGTTTGTAAGGGTCAAGTGCACTTGGTGCTTGAAGGAGGGCAGCCAGTGTTGCCGCTTCACTAATGGATACGTCATCAATATCTTTATTGAAATATTTCCTTGCAGCCTGCCCGATTCCCCATGAACTACTTCCAAAATAAACTTGATTCAAATACATTTGTAAGATTTCATCTTTTTCATAAACCTTTTCAATTTTTACTGCTAAAAATAATTCTTCAATTTTTCGTTTGTATGTTTTTTCAGGTGAAAGGAGTGCATTTTTTGTTAGTTGCTGCGTGATTGTACTACCACCACCTGTTATACTTCCGGCTAAAAAATTATTAAAGAAAGACCGTGTAATTCCTTTAACATCGAAACCATGGTGTTCATAAAAACGTTCATCCTCAATTGCGACAACCGCATCTCCCACATGTTTTGGAAGCTTGCCTACAACTACACCTTTTGTCCGGTTGGTAAGAACATTACTAGCAATGTCGCCATCTTGATCATAAATAACGGTAGGCTGGCTTAGGCCTTCTTTTAGAGATTTAACATTAACCCTGCTAGCGGTCCATACAAAGTAAAGGAGGACGAGTAAGAAAAAGGTTAATAACACTAATAACATATATTGTGTGAGGTGTTTCTTTTTCCAAAAACGTACAACTGCTTCCTTCAAAGGGTGCAATCGTTCCATATTATCGCCTTACTTTCATCGCTTTTTAAATATTTATTATTATAAGGCATTTAGTTACCAAATGGCTATGTTTAAGCAAAAGAGGAGATAAAGCCGGTATGTATGGTTTTTAAATATATTCTCAAACTATTAGCAAAGGAGGTTTTGTGATGAGGCATATATCGATTTTGCTACTAAAATTTATAACATGTTTAATCGCCTTTGCGGTTGGACTTGATTTATTTTTTGATGCAACAATAGTGGATATCATTTCATTTAGCTTGCTGGTCACGATTGTTTCTTATGCAATTGGAGATAGAATCATTTTACCGAGGCTTGGCAATTCGAATGCGCTGGCAATTGATTTTTTCCTCAATTATACAATGGTTTGGATATTTGGAAGTGTTCTATTAGAAAGTTATGTTCAAATTGGCTGGGGAAGTCTTTTATCTGCATTCCTCATTACAGGTGCTGAAGTCATTGTCCATCGTATCTTATTAAAAAATACGGATGTGACTGTGCAACAAAAAGCAGGCTTCAACCCGAAAATGGCTTACGGAATGGAAATGGGAGAAGAGCGAGACCCTAGGGTAAAACGTTGATTGTAGAGGTGTTTGGACTTTTCCAAACACCTCTTTTTTTATTTTCAAAAATGTTAGATAATAGGGTTTATGAAGATTTACATAAATGAGAAGAGGTCAAAGTGATGGAACAGACAGAAACAAGAATCCAGGAAAACCATTTAATTACGGACGGTGGTTTACAAATTAGTTTTGAAAGAACACTTAAAATTCCGGATGATGGTAAAGTATATCCACTCCCGCCAAGTCTAGGTGCATTTCCATTATATAAAATATCTGATTTTGTTGAAACAGTCCCTGAAGAGTGGCGGGGCAAGAGAGGTTATTTTATCCCAATGTACCAAAGTGAAGCGATGTGGTTGAATTTCTCAGGGTCAATGAATGCTTTGATTGTAAATACAGGGATGATTAACGCCATTACAGGTAAGGGCATTAGTAATACTTTAGATGGGGAAGAACAGAACTATATTGTTGCACCAAGCCAACCTTGGCTAGATGGTTTCAATGCAGAAGATGGATACTTACGGCAATTTATTGTTAAGCCAATTGGTTATAACTATACAGTAAAAGAACAGCTATCAACGACAAACCAATTTGATGGTGTGAATTTTGTCATATATTCTGCAAAACCTGGGCTAATATCAGAGGATGATGAGGAGATTAATTACAGCAAATTTTCTGATTGTTTGATTATGGATAATAATGTCGAGGGGACAAGGTTGAAACAAGATATCTATCCAGATCAGTATGGAATCGATACATGGGATCTAGATAGTCGAATTGAAATAAATATTTATTTTGCTAACAGTAAAATGTTTGAAAAAATCACTGGGGAGATTCCACCGTCAAGTCCAATTACTGAAGAAGAATACGATGAACATGGGTATCCTTGGTTTGATGATTATAATGAATAATAAAAAACTCAACTTTGGATAAAATGTAAATATATTACATTTTATTCGAATGGTGAGTAGGTGCAGTTCTTATGAACGCCATATACGCTTTAGTATGGTTAGGTATTTTGTTTAAATGGGGTGATTGGAGGAATTGGGAAAAGTATTATCCAACCATCCTCTTTTTTATTGTAGGCGATTTTATCTATTTGTATTTGTTATCAGATCAATTCCCAATGTGGAGATATAATCCACAAGGCTATGATAAAGATGTAGGGATAACAAATGCCCATATTTCATTATCCGATAATGGCCATTAAATATCCTGCTACAATATTAATTTACCTTTCAAGATTTCCAAATCGAAATAAGTGGAAGCAACTGGTATATGTGTTGTTTTGGGTGATTTTATATGGCGTTAATGAAATGATTGATTTAAATGCTAACCTTATTAAGCATTACAATGGATGGAATTTGTGGTGGTCGCTTTTTTTTAATTTGGTAACTTTTATCATTTTAAGAATTCATTTTACTAGACCACTGATATCATGGGTGCTTTCATTTGGGTTTATTATTCTGTTGTGGAACATCTTTAATGTTCCTACATCTGTTTTTAGGTGAGTACGTAATCTAAGAAAAAGGATAGATAATTCAAGTTTCTATCCTTTTTTTCTTTAAATTATATCTAAATACTCACCATTTATTTTAATAATCTCTTCAGCCATTTTTGAAATAAGTTGTTCTCCTTCTATCGTCTTAGGAATAAATTCAAGAAGATCCCCAGTATTGTCCATTTTACTTAACACAATTTGCATATGTCTATTATCCGCGTGGATCCACTGTGTCTTATTTTGCTGATTATAAATGATATCAACCTCGAGCATGGCCCCCATTTCATGTAAAAACTCGTTAAAAACTAATCCATATGAATCATCTTCCAAGTCATTTATTAGTTCTCTAGCATAGGGACTTTCAGTATAAAAGCGAGGTCGTATCATTACCGTTTTTTTCTTCATAGAAAATCCTCCCAAAATGTACTATTATTAGTTTAACTAAAAATCTTTATGCCATTCTAAAAAATGAACCATCAATTGTAAGGTATGAATAGATTAAAAAGTGAGGTGTTCTACTATATGAGGGAGCATATAATTGAAATTATTAAACAGATTGAAATCGATTATGATGTTAAAATTCTCTATGCATGTGAATCCGGAAGTCGGGCTTGGGGATTTCCTTCTAAAGATAGTGATTATGATGTTAGGTTTATCTATGTACATAAAAAGAATTGGTATTTATCAATAGATCAAAGGCGCGATGTTATCGAAATACCTAAAAATGATCCAATTTCTATCCCTATACATGAACTATTAGATGTAAGTGGATGGGAGTTATCGAAAGCATTAAAACTTTTCCGTAAATCGAATCCGCCACTTTTAGAGTGGTTGAAATCTAGTATTGTCTATTACCAAGCCTATTCTACAACTGAAAAAATGAGTGAATTAGCCACAAATATTTTTGCCCCAAATTCTTGTATCTATCACTATCTCAACATGGCAAAGGGTAATTATCGCGATTATTTACAAGGCCAGGATGTGAAAATTAAGAAATACTTCTATGTTCTTCGCCCGATATTAGCGGCAAAATGGATTGAAAAATATAATACAATCCCACCCATTCAATTTCAAAGTCTAGTGGAAGATATTATTCCTGAAGGTGACTTGAAAAAGCTTATCCATGAGTTACTAAGACGAAAAATAGCTGGTGAAGAGCTGAATCTAGAGCCAAGAATCGATCAAATTAATTTATTTCTTAATGGTGAAATTATTAGACTTGAAGAATACGCTAAAAGTATTAAAAATGATATTCAAGATCCGACAGAGCGTTTAAATCGGATTTTTAGAGAGACATTAGACGAAGTTTGGAATTAAAGGAGATAAGGAGGGGGATCACATGCTTTCATTTATCGAATTTCAAAAACATATGATTGATGATTTAGTAAGTTTTTTAACAAAAGACACTTGGCCATTTCACGGCCAACCTAATCCAACTGAAGAATCTGTTAGAGCCTCTTATCAGAAGGGGTTCTATACGGAAAATGGGAATCAAACCTTTTGGATAACAAATAACAATGTGAAAATAGGAATGATTAGACTTTTTGATTTAGAGGATCCAACCTGTCTTTTTGATATTCGATTGAAACATGACTACAGGGGAAAGGGGAAAGGAGTTCCAGCATTAAAATGGCTTACCAATCATGTTTTTTCTAATTTCGACGATATCATTCGAATAGAGGGTCATACGAGATGGGATAATTATGCGATGAGAAAAACTTTCTATAATAGTGGATTTGTTAAAGAAGCGTATCACCGAAAAGCTTGGCCGCAAGAAGGGCAATTATATGATTCTGTTGGTTATGCCATACTGCGTAACGATTGGAAGAATAAAACCGTAACTGAAATAAATGACAAATTTGCTTATTAAGCTATTTTTATGATAGGTTACTTATAGATTGGTCAAAAAACATAGTGAACCAATTCATATTTAACTGAAAATAGGAAGTGACGTTTAATGATTAAGATAGAGATACCTACACCAGATGTGGTTATTACAAAAAGTAATACAGTAGGGGAAGAAAGTGAAGGCGATTTAAGCAGCGTTTATGGGTTTACTGATTATCGAAACATTCCGAGAGATAAAGGCGGAATTTTCATGTTCTATAATATAAATGAGCAGCTATTGTATGTTGGTAAGGCTAGAAAATTAAGACAAAGAATCAAAAAAAACTTTGAAGACAATTTATCGCCAATCAGGAAATATAGAGATGAAGTACATAAGATAACGGTCTGTGAAATTGAAGATCCAATGGAAAGAGAAATCTATGAAACATACATCATAAACACGTTGGAAGCGAAATACAATATCGACAAGGTGTTTTACAAGTAAATTCAACAAAAAACCATGTTTCACGAAACATGGTTTTTTGTTGAGTAAAATTTACTCAGCATACTTTTGTAACTGCTCAAACCAACCTCTTGTTTCGGTTATATCTTTGCCATTGATGAAGATTTTCGTATTTCCAGCTTCAATATAAAGAATCTCCAAAGAAGCTCCGTGCTTAATAAATAGCAAACTGCTACCATAACCCTTAACAGAGAATACCCCTTTAGCCATGGATGCTGTGCCAAATCCGTTTTGCTTAACAGTAACCTCTGGCACTTTTTCTAATACCTCAAGTTTATTAATATCTTTGAACTTCCATTCATCACCATACATCCCCGTAATTTCAAAGCTGTCTTCTTTCATTACTAATTTATAGTCCTGATAACCAAGGAATGATAAATAGCCTAGCGAACTCATAACAACAACAAACAAACTGATACTAATCATATAACTGCGTTTGCGTTTGTGAGGTAATTCGTATTTGGATAAATAGATGATCCCTCCAAGTAAAAAGACTAACATGAAGCCAAATTGTACCTCCACTGCATATATGAAAGAGGTAAAGCTTAAAGGTAAAAGAATCAACATTCCAAGCCCAGTGAAGATAAACAATCTCCCTGTTTTTTGAGGAAATCCGTTTTCGATTAGTTGCTTTTGTTCTTCCTTCGGTCTTGTAGCAAATCCTGATATAATCCCATAGGCTTCTTTTTTAAGGATGGCCCAACCGAAAATAAAAAAGAGTAGAGTGATAAACACCTGGATAGCAATTAGAATCACCATAAATTTGTCCCCCAAAATAAATGAACTAGAAAAATTAACCACCACTTATTTACTATTATACTTTGGTTTTCCAAAATGCAGGTCCTTTGATCTGCATTATGTCAAAATATGAACCTTCTGTGAATAAAATCTGTTAATTCTGAAAAATAGACTGTATAATATGAATAATATCATTGTTATCGGAGGAAAAAATTTATGGGCAAATTCCTTATGTACCTTTACTTAACGGTAGCGGTTTATTGCTTAATAAATGTGTACTTGTCCTTTGAGGCACAAGCATACCAGCTGACATTCCTTATGTTGTTTTTGACATTTATCAATTTAGTTTTATTTACAATATTTCGTAAAGAGGTTAAACGTCAGCAAATCCGGTTGGTTCAAGATATAAATTTATAACAAAAGGGTGTCCTGGAATTTAAGGACACCCTTCTTGTTGGGTTCAATATTATTTTGATAAATTGAACAGAAATATTCGCAATCTGTATGGGATTCTTGTTACTATAGAAAGAATAAAATGCTTTAGTAGGAAAAAGTCGAAGTACTTAAAAGGATTAAAGGGAAAAATCCTCAGTTGTTTAATAAAGAAAGAGGGGTACAGTAATGGATATCGATTTCGTCTTGGCAAAATTAAAAAGTCATTCTCCAACCTTTCTAGGAAGTGAAAATTTTTCTAAGTATGCTGTTCTGTTACCGCTCGTAAAAAAGGGGAATGATATCCATGTTCTCTTTGAAGTGCGTTCGTTAAAATTACGAAGACAACCAGGAGAAATTTGTTTTCCAGGTGGAAGAATAGACTTACAGGATATGGATGAAAAAAGTGCTGCGATTAGGGAAACGACTGAAGAACTAGGGATCAAAAATAATGATATTTTCAATGTTTCACCATTGAATTATTTGTTTTCCCCATTTGGAATGATTATTTATCCTTATGTTGGTTTCATTGCAAATCCAGAAAAAATTACTCCTAATATTTCTGAGGTAGAAGAGGTTTTTACTGTCCCTCTTTCTTATTTTATGAAAAATGATCCGAAAATTTATGAAATTAACTTTAAAGCAGAGCCAGAGGAGAATTTTCCATACGACCTTTTAATAGGTGGGAAGGAATATAATTGGCGAACAAGACATCTTGATGAATATTTTTACCTCTACGAGTCTAGGGTCATTTGGGGACTTACAGCAAGAATTTTAGCCCATTTTATTGAGATTCTCCGTAAGGATGAGCAAAAATAGCCTATTTTTGGAATACTAAAAACAGATAAGAAGGTGAAAGAATGACAGCTGAACAGAAAACCTACGATAGTAGTTTGCCTCTACGAAAAGATGTGAAAATGCTCGGAAATATTCTTGGAGAAATACTTGTCCATCATGGCGGAATAGAACTGCTGGACAAAGTCGAGAAAATCCGAGAAATGTGTAAAAATTTACGAACAGAAAATAATCAAGCTAC
Organism: Pseudoneobacillus rhizosphaerae; assembly: GCF_917563885.1. Taxonomy (GTDB): domain Bacteria; phylum Bacillota; class Bacilli; order Bacillales; family Cytobacillaceae; genus Pseudoneobacillus; species Pseudoneobacillus rhizosphaerae. The sequence continues at coordinate 70,204 of NZ_CAKJTG010000012.1, read as the reverse complement.
ATACGAATCACTTAAAAAGGTGATTTCTAATTTAACACCACCTATTCGGGAGCAAGTTATACGGGCATTCTCAGTCTATTTCCATTTAATTAATGCGGCAGAGCAGAATCACCGTATTCGTCGTCGTCGTGAATATCAGTTGAAATCGGATATGAACGTTCAACCTGGTTCCATCGAAGCAGCTATTCTATCACTAAAAGACAATCAAATAAGTGCAGATATAATCCAAAATGTTTTAAATACCCTTTCTTTAGAGCTTGTGATAACGGCACATCCAACAGAGGCAACAAAACGCTCTATTTTAGAAATTCAGAAAAGAATAGCAGATTTGTTAAAGAGCCTCGATTATTCAGATTTGTCTAAAAAGGAAAGACAGAAGCTGGAGGAAAGTCTATTTAATGAGGTTACGGTCCTTTGGCAAACGGATGAGTTAAGGCATACGAAACCAACCGTAATGGATGAAGTAAAAAATGGCTTGTATTATTTTGATCAAACCTTATTTGACGTTCTTCCAGATATCCATCACGAAGTTGAGGATTCTTTAAAGGTACATTACCCTGAGCTAGCTTGGAAGATTCCTAATTTCCTTCGTTTTGGTTCATGGATTGGTGGCGACAGGGATGGAAATCCAAATGTAACTCCTGAGGTAACTTGGGACACTCTTGAAAGGCAACGAAGACTCGTATTAAAAAAATATAAACATGTGCTTGTAGAATTGATGAAGCGATTCAGTCATTCAACGACAAGGGCTGAAGTAGGTAGGGAGCTTCTCGATACATTAAAAGAAGAGGAGTCGAAATACTTAACAGAAGATCAAAGATGGCCAGTTGAGGTAGAAAGTTACCGAAGGAAGCTGGCAATCATAATTGAACGAGTGAAACAGGTAGGGAAATCTGACATTGGTTACCTGTCATCAGAGGAATTAATAGAAGACTTATTATTGATTCAACGAAGTGTCTATCAACATCATCCAACTAACCATGAGCTAAAAATGCTTCAAAAATTAATTCGACAGGCACAACTTTTCGGTTTTCACCTAGCTACACTTGATATTCGTAATCATAGTGGAGAACATGAGGCAGCTATTACAGAAATATTTGCCAAAGTTGGTGTAACAAACAACTATTCTGGCCTCTCAGAAGAGGAGAAACTCCAGCTATTACAAAATATCCTTAAAGACCCAAGACCACTACTTCTGGTACATGAAAATTACACAAGAGAAACAGAAGAAATGATTCAAGTGTTTAAATTAATTAAAAGAGCCCACTCTGTTTTTGGAAAACGGTCGATAAATGTATACCTAGTAAGTATGACTCAATCGGCAAGTGACTTGCTAGAAGTGCTTGTGCTTGCAAAAGAAGCAGGTGTTTACCGATTGCACTCAGACGGGAAAGTGGAAACGGATTTAAATGTTGCACCATTACTTGAAACGATAGACGATTTAATTGCAGGTCCTAAAATAATGGAAGCATTATTCCAAATGCCAATGTATCGGAATCATGTACAAATGTTAGGTGACCAACAGGAAATTATGCTTGGTTATTCTGACGGAAGTAAGGACGGAGGAACATTAACGGCAAATTGGAAGCTATATAAAGCACAGATGGAAATAACGGAAATGGCAAAACGTTATAAGATAAGCCTCAAATTCTTCCATGGCCGTGGTGGTTCATTAGGGCGGGGTGGAGGAACTTTACAAAGAAGTTTATTATCCCAACCAGCTGAAACATTAGGTGCTGGAGTGAAAATTACCGAGCAAGGGGAAGTCCTTTCTTCACGTTATTTACTCGAGGATATTGCTTTTAGAAGTTTAGAACAAGCTACTTCTACCTTGTTAAAGGCTTCTGCACATGTTTTAAAGGAGTCGGAGCAAGGGTATATTCGTAAATCTAGCTGGGTTCAAGCTATTGAGGAAATATCAGAGGTCTCTTTAAGCAAATATCAATCTCTTGTCTTTAAGGATCCGGATTTTTTAACTTACTTTACCCAAGCAACACCATTAAAAGAGCTTGGTGAATTGAATATTGGCTCTAGACCCATGAGTCGAAAAAACAGTGCAAAGTTTGAAAATTTAAGAGCTATACCATGGGTGTTTGCCTGGACGCAAAGTCGACAGCTGTTCCCTGCATGGTATGCTGCGGGTTCAGGTCTTGAAAGCTATGCATCAAAGGGAAATGAGCAGAGGGAAGTACTAAAAGAAATGTATGAGCATTGGCCATTTTTTCGATCAACCATCGATAATTTACAAATGGCTCTCATGAAAGCGGATCTTACAACGGCAAAAGAGTATGCTGCGATGGTGAATGATAAAGAAATAGCAGAAAGGGTTTTTACCAATATCACTGAAGAATATAATCGAACAAAAGAGATTCTTCTCTTGATCACGGGTGATAGCGAACTGTTAAATCAGACACCGAACATAAAGGATTCCGTTTTCCGTCGAAATCCATATGTCGATCCACTAAATTTTATTCAAGTCGAGCTTATTAAAGAGCTAAGAAAAACGGCTGAACCTGATGATGAATTATTAACCCAAGTATTATTGACGATAAGTGGAATAGCAGCGGGATTGCGTAACACAGGGTGATATAAAAAAACAAGGCTGTTATTAGCAGCCTTGTTTTATGAATTTTATTCCTCTTCTTTGAGAGCTTCATCAACTACAACTTCTTCCATATATTCTTCTTTTACACTTTGTAATTTATTAAATGCATTGGCAAGGGTAAGTGCCGCACCAATAATTTCATCAATGATTTCTAAAAATATCTCAAAATCCACTTCGTTTTTACAGCATTCGCGAATGGCGTCAATAATATCATTGTAAAATCGCTTATATTCTTTTACATAACGTTCATTATCCATTTCACGAATCGTTGTACCTTCAATATTAATGGCATGGAAAAGAAGACTACATATTGTTTCAATGGTTCCTTCTGCTTGGAGCTTTTCTTTTTCGGAATTTTCATCAGTAACATGGAAATAGTAAACGTGGCAAAGCGTAATATAATAGCTGTTTAATGGATCATCATGGTCTATCTGTAAATGTTTTAAGTTTGCCATCGGAAAATCTGCCCCTTCAACAGTATTATGTACACCTATAACTTATTAAATGTATAAAATTGGTTGAAGGAATGCCAAAATCCGCTGTCATAGAGTTCGACACCGGTTAGCAGTTTGTTTATATAGTCTATAGTTTTAGGCATACCTCATAAGAAATACCTTTATTTCATCTCTTCTTACGACCTTTCCCAGCATTCCCGCCTTTGTTAGCTTTTCCTGCGTTCCCGCCCTTACTAGCGTTCCCACCTTTGCCAGCTTTACCTGCATTACCGCCCTTGCTTGCATTGCCACCTTTTTTTGCTGCCATTATTATTCTCACCTCTAATCTTGTATATATTATTCAACTTCTTTTGAAAGGAAAGGGCGTTTAAAAAATAATTTCCTCATTATTATTTCATGACGTAGCATTTAATTTTCATTACACTTGTAATTCACAGGAATACGTGTTATATTAATAAAGAATTATTTTTGTTTGTTCGTTAAGGATTGATAGTGGTTAAAACTTTCGTCTTAAAGATCGCAAGGATAGTAACACAATGTGTGCTAAGCACACGAGGAGGAAACACAAATGGAACAAGGTAAAGTAAAATGGTTTAACGCAGAAAAAGGTTTTGGATTTATCGAACGCGAAGCTGGAGACGATGTATTCGTTCATTTCTCAGCTATCCAAAGCGAAGGTTTCAAATCTTTAGACGAAGGTCAAGCAGTAACTTTTGAAGTAGAACAAGGTCAACGTGGACCACAAGCTACTAACGTTCGTAAAGCTTAATTTTAATAATCAAAATATAGGCAGACTCTACTTGTAGAGTCTGTTTTTTTGTGTTTTTTTTGTTTTCCTCTGTGATCTTAAGAAACTTCATCCACAGTGGACATTTGTTAACTTTATTACGGAATTATGAAAGTTTTTTCTTTTTTCAAAAAAGAACCGAAAACTATTTGATTCATATTGCAAATGAAAGCGAATTCATATTATACTAAACATGCACAAACGTTCAGAATAAGTTTGACAAATTATCGTAAGGAGTTAATCCATTGAGCGATGAAAAACTAAGTAAATTGATAGAAGTGGCAAAGTTATATTATCAATTTGACTTTAGTCAGCAAAAAATTGCTGAAAAGTTAGGCATTTCTAGGCCTTCTGTTTCAAGAATGCTACAACAAGCAAAGGAACAAGGGATTGTTCAAATCAAAATATTTGATCAATCAGAAGGTACAGAAAGACTAGCTAACTCAGTAAAAGAGGCATTTAACTTAAAACATTGTATCATCATCCCAGTTCCAGAATATAACGAAGAGGTTATTAAAATGGAGCTTGGAAAAGCAGCTGCGAACTATTTAGGAGAAATTGTCCAAAACGGGGATATCATCGGGACAACTTGGGGGACTACTTTATATGAAGTGGCCGAGAATGTTAAGCCTAAAAATGTCAAAGACGTTTCGGTCGTTCAATTAAATGGTGGGGTAAGTTATTCCGAATCGAATACTTATGCTGCTGAGATACTAAATTTTTTAAGTACCGCATTTAATACATCACCACATTTTCTACCTTTACCAGCGGTAGTCGACCATCCCGTTGTGGCAAATGCAATCCTCTCTGACCGTCATATTAAAAGGGTTTTGAACCTTGGTAAACAATGCCATATAGCCTTGTACACAGTAGGAGAATTTACGAAGGAATCCACCCTATTTAAAGCTGGCTATTTTTCATCAGAAGATTTTGATGGATTGAAAGCTCAGAATGCTGTAGGAGACATTTGTTCAAGAATCTTCGATAGTAAAGGGAACATTTGTAGTAAAGAATTGGATGAAAGAACGATTGGAATTAATCTGTCAGATTTAAGTCATAAACCTTATAGTATTATGATTGCTGGTGGAATGGAAAAAGTGGATGCCATTATGGGTGCATTAAAAGGTCAGTTTACAAATGTTCTTATTACCGATCAACACACTGCTCAAATTTTACTCAATTCTGTTATGGAGGGGGAATGAGTAGTGGATCAAAAAGAATTAGTTCAGTTAATTAGGGAAGTAACAATAAGAGCTTTAGCTAACAATCAAACTACATTAGAAGTTCCTATTGCTGTTTCCAATCGCCATATACACCTTTCGAAGGAGCATGTTGAAAGACTATTTGGTCGAAACTATCAGTTAAATAAATGGAAAGATTTATCTCAACCAGGTCAATTTGCTAGTAAAGAAACAGTCACTTTGATTGGTCCAAAAGGCAAATTAGAAAAAGTACGAGTTCTCGGTCCTGCACGTGGTGATACTCAGATTGAAATTTCTTTATTTGATGGATATACATTGGGAATTACCCCTCCAATTCGAGATTCAGGTGATATTGATGGAACCCCTTCTGTCAATATTCAAGGCCCTAGAGGCCAGCTAAAAGTTGATCAAGGACTCATATGTGCAGCAAGACATATTCATATGAATCCAGATGACGCAACTCGGTTTCAAGTTACGAACGGTCAACGTGTACAAGTAAAAGTAACGGGGCAAAGAGGCGTCATCTTTGAAAATGTGCTAATTCGCGTCTCACCTAAATATAAGCTTGAAATGCACATTGATGTTGATGAAGCCAATGCTGCTCAAATAAAAAATGGTCAATGGGGCGTGCTTATTCCGTAAAAGGGGGGATGCTAGTGAAGGATAAAATCGAATTGCTGGTCAGAAAAATGGTGAAGGATTATCTAAATAAAGATAAAAAATCATCTAGGACGAAACAATTATTAATAATTCTTGATGACCAGCCAGTTATGAAAATAAATGATGTCTGGAATGATATCAAAATATTAGCTAGTAACTATAATACTACCATTTTACTATCTGAAAAATGGACAAATGTTCCAGATGATATGAAGTATGTAACTACAGTTCCATTAGACGAAGTGCATTTGGACAAAATTCAACTGGAAATGCAAAAAGCGGATGTATTGCTTTATGCAACAGCAAGTTATTCTACGTTAGCGAAACTTTCTTTAACTTTGGATGATAACTTGTCGATGTGGATAACCATTCAAATGCAGTTAAATGGGAAACAAATTTTATTAGCTAAAGATCAATTTATTCAAAAAGGTACTCAAAAAATAACGACACCCTTCACGGTTGCCAAGCGTATTCAATCGTACATACGATCGCTGAGAGAAGATAAAGTTCATGTAGTTACCTTAGCTGCTGCTAATAAATGGCTAGATTCGTATTTTGATAATTTTACAGAAAACCGTCATGTCGTTTTAGCAAAGCATATTGAAGAAGCGGCAAATCTTGGTGAGGCACAATTAATAGTACCGAAAAATAGTTTAATTACTCCGATGTGTAAAGATTATGCAAGAGAATTAGGGGTCAAAATTTTGCAAAAGGAGTAACCGCATGATAATTGGTAAAGTAATCGGAAATGTAGTGTCAACGATGAAAGCTGAAAAGCTGCAAGGGAAAAAGCTATTAATTGTTCAACCGCTTGATTTAATCTCCATTCAGCCAGATGGCAAGCCCGTTATCGCGATTGATACAGTTGGCTCTGGTAAAGGCGAAGTGGTCATGGTTGTTAGTGGCTCTTCTGCAAGGCAAACCATTGTGACAAATGGAACACCTGTAGATGCTGCGATTATTGGAATCATCGATCAAGTGGAAATTGAAGGTAAATTAACATTTGAAAAAAGTTGAAAAGGGGGGACCTAGAGAATGCAAATTAGTGAAAAGGATATTCAAAAGCTAGTTGAACAGGTTCTTGCCAATATGACTGGTGAATCTAGCGCGAATATTTCCAATCCTGCATCTGAAATTGCCCTTGGGAATGGTGTTTTTACGACAGTAGAGGAAGCAGTAAACGCAGCAAAAATGGCTGAATCGAAAATGCGAAGTGTATCACTTGAAAGCCGTAGAAAAATGATTCAGGCAATGCGCGATATTAGTATCCAACATGCAGAGGAATTAGCCAAAATGGCTGTGGAGGAAACAGGTCTAGGAAGAGTGGAAGATAAAATTTCTAAGAATCTGTTAGCAGCTAACAAAACACCTGGGGTAGAAGATTTAGTTAGCACTACCTACACAGGTGACGATGGTATGACTTTAGTTGAATATGCTCCATTTGGAATTGTTGGATCGATTACTCCGTCTACGAACCCAGCGGCAACATTAATTAATAATAGTATTTCATTAGTTGCTGCAGGTAATGTGGTAGTGTACAACCCACATCCAAGTGCGAAAAAAGTTTCTCTACAGACGTTAAAACTGTTAAACAAGGCGATTGTTCAAGCTGGCGGACCTGAAAACGTGTTAACTGCAGTGGCATCCCCTAACTTAGAAACTAGCAATCAAGTAATGAACCATCCTGCTATTCGTGTCCTAGTTGTAACAGGTGGAGGAATCGTCGTGAAGGCGGCGATGAAAACAGGTAAAAAGGTTATCGCAGCAGGTCCTGGGAATCCACCAGTAGTGGTTGATGAAACGGCGAATCTTGCTAAAGCTGGTAAAGATATCGTGAATGGCGCAAGCTTCGATAACAACGTTCTTTGTACTGCTGAGAAAGAAGTTTTTGTCATCGATAAGGTGGCTAACACCCTTAAACAGGAAATGATTAAAAACGGTGCAATTGAACTAAAAGGCTTTGAATTAGATAAATTATTAAAGGTCATTTTAGTTGAGAAGGACGGAAAGTTTTATCCGAACCGTGATTTCATTGGGAAAGATGCAGAAGTTCTATTAGCTGCAATTGGAAAAAAGGTAGATTCATCCGTTCGACTTGTTATTGCGGAAACAACTTTTGACCATCCTTTAATTTGGACTGAAATGCTAATGCCGATTTTACCAATCGTCAAAGTTGCCAACGTCGATACTGCGATTGAAATGGCTGTAAAAGCAGAAAAAGGGAATCGTCATACGGCTATTATGCACTCACAAAACATTACGAATTTAACAAAAATGGCTCGTGAAATTCAAGCGACGATTTTTGTTAAAAATGGCCCTTCCTATTCAGGGCTAGGTTTTGGAGCTGAAGGCTTTACAACTTTGACCATTGCTGGCCCAACAGGTGAAGGATTAACCTCAGCTAGATCCTTTAGTCGCCAAAGACGTTGCGTGCTTGTCGATGGTTTTAGAATCGTCTAATCAATAGATTTGTGAAAACTGCAAGATTAAGTGAGGTTACGTAGATGTCTGAGAATGCGAATAACTCGAACAAACGCCAACCCAAATCTGGGAAGGACGTAGTGAAAAAGCCGAGGCAAAAAGCTTCAGCTTCTACAACTAATATTGTACAAGGAGGAACACACATGAGAGAAGCATTAGGAATGATTGAAACAAAAGGTTTAGTTGGTGCAATTGAAGCGGCAGATGCAATGGTAAAAGCGGCTAATGTAACACTTGTAGGTAAAGAAATGATTGGAGCAGGACTAGTTAGTGTAATGGTTCGTGGTGATGTAGGAGCCGTTAAAGCGGCTACTGAAGCTGGAGCTGAAGCAGCTGGTCGTGTAGGACAATTAGTTTCTGTTCATGTTATTCCTAGACCGAATAGCGAAGTGGAAGGCATTTTACCGAAAGCTTAAGTAGGTGTAATCAATCATGACTCAATCAAATATTGAGAGTTATATAGAAAAGATTGTTAGACAAGTAGTAACCAATTCTCTTCAGACAAGTCCCGTATCGTTTGAAAGAATCAAACCAGTAGTAGTAGCAAATTGGAAAATGAATATGACTTTAGCATCAATTTCCAAGTTTGTGGATGATTTTGGAACCGAATCCTTTTCTGCAGAAGTAGTAGTATGCCCACCTTCACCGTATCTTTATATTTTAGACGCCCTGAAAAAGCAGCAAAATCGTTCGTTTACATTAGGGGCACAAAATGTACATGCCGAAAAATCTGGTGCCTACACCGGTGATGTATCTGCGGATCAGCTTCTCGATGTTGGTTGTCATTATGTTATTATTGGCCATTCAGAAAGAAGAGCGATTGGTGAATCGAATGAGTTTATTCATCAAAAAGTGAGACAATCCTTAGAGACTGGCTTAATTCCAATCCTTTGTGTTGGGGAAACGGAAGAAGAGCGCAAGCAGGGAAAAACAAATTCTGTTGTAGAGAAGCAGGTTTTAACTGCACTTCTAAATATGAATGATATATCGAAAGTCATCATTGCTTATGAGCCTGTTTGGGCTATTGGAACAGGACAATCAGCAGTACCTGAACAAGCGCAGGAAGTACATCAATTTATCCGATCTGTCTTAATCAAGCATTTTGGAATACTAGCTAACCAATTACCTATTTTATATGGTGGTTCTGCAAAACCAGATAATGCAAAAGATTATAGTGCGATGAACGATATCGACGGTTTATTAGTCGGTGGAGCAAGCTTAAAGGCAGACGATTTCAAAAAAATAATTTCAGCGTTCTGTTAAAGGGGGGGAAACAATGAAGAAAGTTGCAATCGGCAGTGATCACGGTGGGTTTGAATTAAAAGAAGCTGTAAAGAAACAGCTTACAAGCTTAGGCTATCAATTTATTGATTTTGGTTGTCATAATCATGAAGCCGTTGATTATCCAGATGTTGCCTTCCTTGTTGGGGAATGTGTAGCCACTCATGATGATTATGTTGGCATCATGATCGATGGCGCTGGAATTGGAAGTGGAATGACATTAAATAAAATTCCAGGTGTACGTGCTGCAGTATGTTGGGATCTCTCATCGGTCATGAATAGCCGTTTACACAATAACGCCAACGTTCTTTCTATCGGAGGACAACTTCTAGGACAAGGATTAGCTCTGCAAATGACTAAAACTTGGCTAGAAACAGTTTTTGAAGGTGGCAGACATGATAAGCGTGTAACCAAAATTATGGAAATCGAGAGTCGTTTTATTAAGCGCGAAAGCAGGTAAATCAGGATGTTTATTGGTAAAGTCATTGGAAATGTCGTGTGCAGCCAAAAGGATGAAAGCTTAATAGGTCTGAAATTACTTGTGGTTCAACCATTGACGGATGACTTGGAACCAAAAGGAAAGCCGATTATCGCGATCGATACCATTCGTCAGTCTGGCCAAGGAGACTTGGTTTATATGGCAAAAAGCAAGGAATCGTCTCTCCCTATTGATAGAGAACTAACAGCCTCTGATGCAGGGATATTAGGAATTATTGAACACTATCATATACGAAAAATGGAGGAATAAAAAATGAGTAACGCATTAGGAATGATCGAAACAAAAGGTTTAGTTGGAGCAGTTGAAGCAGCAGACGCAATGACAAAAGCAGCAAACGTAACATTAATCGGTAAAGTAAATGTTGGCGGAGGCTTAATCTGTGTAATGGTTCGCGGAGATGTTGGCGCAGTTAAAGCTGCAACAGAAGCTGGAGCGGATGCAGCTAGCCGTGTTGGAGAATTACTTTCTGTACACGTAATCCCAAGACCACATTCAGATATCGAGAAAATCTTACCTCAACTTGCTTAATAATGAAAGTTGCTAGAGTAATTGGAAATGTTGTCTCATCCATTAAAACGCCGAGCCATAATGGCTTGAAGTTTATGGTAGTAGAACCCATTGATATCGATGGAAAATCAATCGGTGATTCGTTTATGGCTGTCGATGCAGCCCAAGCGGGAATTGGTGACATTGTATTAATTTTAGAAGAAGGCGGCGCTGCTCGGGACATATTAAAAAAGCCCGATGCAGCCGTCGACGCCATAATAGTTGGTATTATTGACTACTTAGAAGCATAAAACTTAAAGTTTTTACGGAGGTGAGTTCAGTTGGACATGGAATTATTGATTAAACAAATTACAGAACAAGTAATGACTCAAATTACGAATGCAGGTGCAAGCCAACCAGCCCCTCAAGCTGTTAGCACAACACAATCATCTTACTTTGACAACAAAGTCATTACTGGACCACAGGTGGCCCGACTGATTGATCATACATTATTAAAGCCTGAAAGCACAAAGGAACAAATCGTGCAAATTTGTAAGGAAGCAATCGAGTACAATTTCGCAACTGTTTGTGTGAATCCATACTGGGTTCGTACAGCTGCTGAAGTTTTAAAAGGAAGCAAGGTTGGTATTACGACAGTTGTAGGATTCCCATTAGGGGCAACTAGCACATTCACAAAAGTTTCTGAAGCACGTGATGCGTTAGCAGACGGAGCAACCGAAATCGATATGGTTATAAACATTGGTGCTTTAAAATCTGGTGATTACGAAACGGTAAAGAAGGATATTGAAGGATTAGTATTAGCCATTAAAGGTCAGGCTATCTTAAAAGTCATTATCGAAACTGGTTTCTTAACAGACGAAGAAAAGAAAAAAGCTTGTATGCTAGCAAAAATGGCTGGAGCGGACTTTGTAAAAACTTCAACAGGATTTGGTCCTGGAGTTGCAACTCCAGAAGATATTGCCTTAATGCGTGAAGCAGTAGGACCAGATATTGGTGTTAAAGCATCTGCTGGTGTTCGTGATTTAGACACAGCACGTAAATTAGTAGCAGCTGGAGCAACACGTATTGGCGCTAGTGCTGGTATTGCAATTGTTAAAGGTGAAAAAGGAACAGGAAGTTATTAACCTTTTTAAAATATTCTACAGGCCCTTAAAAATTTAAGGGCCTTAACTTTATTTTATTTCTGAATCTTTGAGTTATTGAAAAAGAATAGTAAATCTAGTATAATTGTTCTTAAGTAACCGCTTACATCATAGAAAGGTGTGGAAAAATGACAATCGCACAACAAGTAGAGAATATGAGAACTTTAAAAGGATTAGAAATAGAAGAATTTGCTAATGTGGTTGGTTTAGATACTGAAACTGTTACAAAGCTTGAACAAGGCTTAATCGACCCACAAATCTCTATATTAGAAAAAATCACAAAAGCATTTAATTGGAGCTTTAAAATTGGTGACGTATCAATATAAATGTCTACATATGGTAAATAATAAGAGGCTAATTTAAAAATCGTTTTTTAACGATCTTTGAATTAGTCTCTTTTGCTTTGGCTTTTCACAGGAAACCTGTCGTGATTTTTCTGAGTATAGTAAGCAGGGAAATGAAATAAATGCTATAATAGATAAAACTTAAAGTTAAAGAATGGATTATATTGCTAAAATTAATACATGATAACATAGGTGAAACTTTAAAAGGAGTGATATCTACTAGTGCGTTTTATTAAATTAATTCCAAACATGCTTACGATTGGAAATCTTTATTGCGGTTTTCTCTCGATTGGCTTTGCAGCGAGTGGGGAGTACAAAAATGCGGCCATCCTCATTATCATCGGGATGATGTTTGATAGTATGGATGGCAGATTGGCAAGGATGTTAAAGGTAAATGGAGCTTTAGGAAAAGAGCTTGACTCTCTTGCTGATGTTGTGACGTTTGGCGTAGCGCCATCTTTTTTAGTGTATTATACATATTTTTATCAATTTGGTTTATTAGGATTAGCAGTCGCAGGATTATTTCCATTGTTTGGTGCTTATCGATTAGCAAGATTTAATATTAGTTCTGATAAAACTTCCTTAAATTATTTTATCGGTGTCCCGATAACGGCAGCTGGAGGTATCCTTGCCTTACTTACTTTATTTGGAGACAAAATTCCGAATATCATCACAACGGTTGTATTCACAGGGCTTTGCTTCCTTATGGTTAGTAGAATAAGAATTCCGAGCTTTAAAGAAATACCTCTACCGAAGTATGGCACAATCGTTACGTTATTTGTAGGCTCATTACTATTTGTTATATACAGAGAAACAAAAGAAAAATTTCCTTATCTCATCTATATTATTATACCTTTATACATTGCCTATTTACTGTATAGATTTGTAAAAGGGAAAAATAAAAAAGATATTGACTAGTAAGCTGCACAAGTAGCTTACTTTTTTTTGGAGAAATTTTAAAAAAAGTGAAACGAAAAGATGTTTCAGTCGACTAATGAGTAGTTAAAAAAACCCGGGGGATTTTATCATGCCTAACACTAGAATAAGTGATTGGTTTCATCAATATAGTAATGATCTATATCAATTTTTAATTTATTACATTGGATCCAGTGATGTCGAGGATTTAGTACAAGAAGTTTTTATTAGGGCAATTAAGAATATGGATTCCTTTGAAGAGAAATCGAGTCCGAAGACATGGCTATTTAGTATTGCCAGACATATAGCCATAGATGAAATAAGGAGAAAACAAAGGTTGAAAATTAAAAATTTAATCTTAATGGGGAATCAAGAATCGCACCAATCCAAATCCCCAGAAAGTTTTCTAAAATTGAGTGAGACAAATAAAGATTTATACGATGCTATTCAACAACTAAAGAAAAACTATCGAGATGTCATCATACTACGTGGGATTAAAGAATTATCAGTAGAGGAAACGGCGGAGATCCTGAATTGGAAGAATGAAAAAGTGAGATTAACCTTTCATAGGGCCATAAAAGCATTACAAAAAGAGAAAGAGAGGTTTATGTAATGTCAAACGAAAAACACAATGACTTACTAAACGAGCTAAGAGAACTACCGAAGCCTATTTTGCAAAAGCAGGTTCAGGAGCAAATGCTTGTTGAAATCCATTCGTTCTCTGCCAAACACGAAAAGAGAAAAAGGTGGGAAAAAAATATGATGAAAGTATATGCTGGTTTGGCAACAACCGCAGCAGCTGCCGTAATTGCCATATCGTTTTTTACTTTTAATAATGCTTTCGTTGAAGATAGTATCAATTCCGATAAACCAGGGGCACCAACCGAACAAACAGATCTTAATACTAAGGCACCTACTCAAAGTCAGACTCTTGATCCAATTGATTTAGCATTGCCTGAACATCAAATAGGAATAGAGGATGTATATTTTGGAATTCCTTTCAAAAAAGCAGAAGTGTTTATTGATAGAAGAATAGAAGGGGACTATACAATAGTCGATATTCGTGATAAAAAAACAAATGAACTTCTTTATAGATATGGGGAGTCATTAGGTGATTCGAATGAAAAATTGGTGTTTAGGGAGGTTATTTCCGAAAAATCACATACAACGATTCGGATGCAAGTCATTGTAGAAATAGATAAGACAACGGGTACGATTACAAAAGCTAATAAAACAAATGTAACCTATTCACCTGAGCCATATAAAGTGGATGGAGAGATGATTCATTCAGGGTCAAGATCAGGTAAATTCCCAGCAGAAAAGGTAGAGGTTCTAGCTAATATTTCCATTAGAGCTGATCAAGTAGAGGGACCTGAAGTTGTGGAAAATGAGGTAGTCTATGAAGGATATGTGATAGGAGTTATTAAGGTAGACTAAAAATAAAAAGAGGCTGACTATGGATCGTTAACCGCGATTCGATATGTTAACCTCTTTTTTTGTGGCATTTTCCTGCACTCATAGCATATAATAAAGTTTGCTATTCTCATATTTTTCAACTAAGGGGAACTTGAATGAAACAAACTTATAGTACAAAAGAAAAAATAAAGCTCTTATTTGTATTATTAATTCCGATTTTGATTACGCAGCTTGGTATGTTTTCCATGGTCTTCTTTAACACCATCATGTCAGGGAAATATAATGCTACCGATTTGGCTGGTGTAGCTATTGGCTCGGCTATTTGGAATCCCGTCTTTACGGGGTTAAGTGGAATCCTTCTAGCGGTTTCACCGATTGCGGCACAGAAATTTGGAGAAAAGAAAAATAAAGAGGTTTCCTCGGTCCTGTCACATGGTATTTATCTTGCGGTAATTATAGCAGTAATAGTACTCCTAATCGGATTTTTCTTGTTGAATCCTATTTTAGATCTAATGAATTTGCCATCAACTGTACGAGGAGTGGCATATGAATATTTGATTGGTTTAAGTTTTGGTATCATTCCGCTGTTTGTATTTAATGTATTAAGGTCCTTTATTTATGCGTTAGGAAAAACGCGAGTGGTGATGGTGATTTTACTATGTTCATTACCAATCAATTTCATTTTAAACTATGTTTTTATATTTGGGCGCTTTGGGTTTCCAGAACTAGGTGGATCAGGGGCAGGTTATGCAACATCGATTACCTTTTGGCTCATAGCTGGAATGACCGCATTTATTCTTAAAACCCAACATCCTTTTTCGAATTATGCGAGTTTGTCCAATTTTAAAAAGTTTGAGCTTTCCAAATCTATGGAAATTTTAAAAATAGGTGTACCGATGGGACTTTCCATCTTTTTTGAAACGAGTATGTTTGCAGTAGTAACCTTTTTAATTAGTAAATTTAATATTACGACGATTGCAGCCTATCAAACTGCCTTAAATATTGTCGCCTTTTTGTATATGATACCGATGAGTATTTCAATGGCACAGACTGTTTTAGTTGGATTCGAAGTTGGTGCAGGGCGTTATAAGGATGCTAAATCCTATGCTTGGCTCGGAATTTATTTATCAATCGTCATTGCCATTGTTGCAGGATTGTTCGTTGTTATTTTCCGTACTGAAGTAGCTGGATTTTACTCAAATGACTCGGCAGTTATAATATTAACTGGGAAATTTCTGATCTATGCGCTGTTTTTTATGATATCAGACGCCATTCAGGCAACCGCATTAGCAGCATTACGGGGATATAAAGATGTTAATATTGCTTTTATTATGACCCTTATTGCCTATTGGCTGATTTGTTTACCAGTCGGATATTTTTTAGCCCATGAAACCAACCTTGGTGCTGCGGGCTATTGGATTGGGTTGACGGTTGGATTATTAGCGGCTGGAATATGCTTATCAATAAGACTCATTTACATTCAGAAACGAGTATTTAATAACGCACAATTAAAAGAAGTGATATAATAGGTAAGGTGCCAGAAGTTATCCAACTAGTTTGGAAGACCTCTGGCACCACGCTTTTTTGGCATGTTTTTACTAAGATAAGATATAATTTAATTAATGAATAATTTAGGTACCAACAGGAGGAAGTATGACTAAAAAGACTATTTGTTTTACTGGTGGGGGTTCAGCAGGTCACGTTACACCAAATATAGCGATTATTAATGAATTGGATCATCAAGAATGGAATATTAAATATATTGGCTCGAAAAAGGGAATTGAAAAGGAATTGATTACAAAAATAAATATTCCTTATCATGAAATTAGCAGTGGTAAGCTAAGAAGATATGTTGATTTCGAAAATGTAAAGGATATATTTAGAGTTTTAAGAGGATGTCTAGAGGCAAGGAAGATTTTGAAAAAGATGCGACCTAATTTAGTATTCTCAAAGGGTGGATTTGTTTCCGTACCAGTTATTGTGGCAGCTAGATCACTTGGGATTCCTATTTTTATCCATGAAAGTGACATGACACCTGGTTTAGCAAATAAAATATCACAACGATTTGCAACGAAAATCTTTACTTCATTCGAAGAGACAGAAAAATTTTTCCCGAAGAATCAAACAAGGGCAATTGGCTCACCTATTAGAAAAGAAATCTTAAATGGTTCACCCGAACAGGGTAGACGTTTTTTAGGATTTCATCATAAGCTACCTGTTTTGACTATTATGGGTGGAAGCTTAGGTGCTAAAAAAATCAATGAAGCTGTCAGGGAATCCATTCATGATTTAACCTCAAAATATCAAATTGTGCATTTGTGTGGAAAAGGGAATGTTGATCAAAGCTTAATAGGATTACCTGGTTATAAACAATTCGAATATATACATGAAGAGCTTCCTGATATTTTGGCCGTAACCGATACTGTTCTTACAAGAGGCGGCTCCAATGCTATTTTCGAATTTTTAGCATTGAAAATACCGATGTTAATTATTCCATTAAGTAAAGCACAAAGCAGGGGAGATCAAATCTTAAATGCAAAAAGCTTTGAAGAGAAGGGATACTCCCTGACATTAGAAGAAGAAAGTCTAACTAAAGAATCTTTGAAACAAACCTTAGAAAAATTAGAGAAAAACAGAGCCCAATTTAAGGAAACTATGGCTAAATCAGTGCAGGGTCAAGCGATTAAATTGATTCTAGAGGAAATAGCAAAAATAAAATAGTAGGATATCGGCAAAGGGGACGAGAGATGAATGATAAAAACGGGTGAAGGTTCTATTGCTTGGAATTCATTTAGTGAGTGTTCTGATCTGAAAAAGGTGGTTTGGATTGAAAATGGCATTCAAACCGTTATTGGTTCTACTTCTGAAGAAGTGGTTGTAGATAAAGGTAAAGATCTGCTGTATAGAAAACAAAGGTTGATATTTTTAAATCCAAATAAGCCAAATAGAACGGTGAATGTAACGCTTCATTTACCAACCTTTGAACCACTTGCCTGCACTGACCATGGTCAAAGAAATGTTTATCTAGATTATCATTCAAATGAGGTAGAAGTAGCTTTTGAAGAAGAAGGTATCGAAAATACAAACAAACATGTTTTAGAGGATGGAGTATTTGATTTATTTTCGATTGAATTGATACTTAGACTTTTGCCTTTGGAAAATGGTTATAAAAATGAGATAAAGGCTTTTAACCATATGGTTAACGATACAGTCATCGTCCGTATCGAGGTATTAGGTTTAGAAAAAATATTTGATGGTGCGCGGGAAGTCGATGCTTGGTGTGTGTCAGTATATATTGGTGAGAGTTTGCAAACTTATTGGGTGAGTAAGGATTTAAAGGAATTGCTGAAGCAATCTGTTAAGATTGGTGATGGGGTGTTTTTTGAGTTTGTTCGATAGGAACGTTTTGAGTAGGGTCTGCTAGTAGCGGGCCCTTTTTTTTTTGAATAAACCTTTTAAAGAATTTCCTGTTATGTAATAATATGGATTAATAGTTATACTTTGGGGGGATATTATTGAAGCTTGTTAGTAAACGGATTGGACTTGGACTTGTTATTTTTTTAGCATTTGGGTTAGCCATTTCTGCTATTATTCGTTATTTATTATTGGATCCTGCTAGCACAAATAAGACACTAATTGAACAAGGAATGGAATTATATGATTTTCACTATCAACCTTGGAATATCGTTTTATTGTTTCATATTGTAACAGCTTCACTTGCTATCGTAATAGGTCCGTTTCAATTCTTTAAGAAGATTCGTATTAAAAGGAAGAACTTACATCGAAATCTTGGGAAAATCTATATCACTACTATTCTTATAAGTGGGATTACTGGTGTTTATTTATCCTTTTATGCATTTGGAGGCATCATTTCAAAGATAGGCTTTTTTACATTATCGATAGCTTGGCTATATACTACTTATTTGGCATATAGACATGTACGAAATAAGCAATTCAAACTACATGAAAATTGGATGTACCGTAGCTATGCAGTAACATTCGTTGCTATAACCTTTCGATTCTGGTCAGCAGTTATAGGCTATTCATTTGATAATTTTCAACTCGGTTATACAGTAGCTATTTGGGTTAGTTTGATTGGGAATCTAGTAGTTATGGAGTTTTGGTTGAAGCGAAAATCTAGCAAGATTAAGTCAAGCAGACCTTCTATAATCTCGCAATAGACAATGTCGGCCACTATAAAAATGATAGCTAAGACCATTGGTCTTAGCTATCTATTTTTACTTGGTTAACTTTTTACCTCAGTTTTGCAATAAACATCAACAAAATGAGCAGGGTTCAATTTTTCACCTGTTACACGGCTAATTTTTTCATTCCAGTCATAGAGTGCAGCTGGTTTGAAGAATTGATTAATGAGCAATTCTCCAGTTTCTTTAGTGAAAAATTCAGGAGAAATATTCGTTTCAATGTAACGAAGAAGCTGTGCCGCCATTAATTCTCCTAGTAAATAGTTTTGATAATAAACAGGGGCAAGTGTAAAGTGAATTTTAGCAGCCCAATCTGGATTATCTGTTGAGTCAGGAGGAGTGACGAGCTGCACTTCATTCACGGTTTTCCACCATAATGCATTTAAGTCTTGATCAGGATTTTCGTATAACTCTTTTTCGAAAAATACAAAAGTAATAATCCATCTAGCTGAAACCAGCATTTGTAACTGTTGGTACTTTGCTAATTCAGGAGCAAGTTCATTTACGGTTGCTTCATCTACTTGTAAGAAGCGCTTTAACCAGCGTGGGTCTTTGCCCATTTTTCCAAATAACATCGCGATTGCTTCAGTTGTTAACGTATGACTTACTGTACGTAATCCGAATGGAAGGGCTGAATCTACATACTTGAAATAAGCCGCATGGCCAAATTCATGTAGGTTCGTTTCCATCCAATAAGCATCTTCCTGTAAGTTACACAGGACACGAACATCGCCTTCGCGGTCAATATCCGAGCAGAAGGCCGTTGGGTTTTTCTTTTCTCTTGGGAACAAATCACTTTTTGCATACAAATCATCAATTTCAATCCCTAATGAGTTAAATGTATCGGTTGTGATTTGAACAATATCCTTCCCTTTGTAAAAAGGATCTAAATTGGTGGAATCAGATGGTGGAGCCTCTTGGAAAAATGGGTCGACATAATGCCAAGGGCGAATGTCTTCTGTATTGATGCCAAATTTAGTTGCTAAACGCTCATCTAGTTCTTTCTTCATCGAGCGGTAGGATTCATCTGATTGAGCAATGAGTTCGTTGAAAATAGCGAATACTTCATCACGGTCCAGTTCTTGAAGGGCAAAGCCCATTTGATGATGGTTATCATAACCAAGAAGTTGTGCTGCTTCATTGCGCTTTTTCACAAGCTCAAGCAGGTCTTTTTCTACGACTTTTCCAACTTCCTTACTTGCAAACCAAACTTTTTTGCGTAATTCTTGGTCAAAACTATTAATTAAAATGTCGCGAATTTCATTGGCAGAATACTTCTTGCCATCTACTTCAGGCGAGTATGTGTTAAATAATAAGTTTAGTTCTGAAGAGCGCTTTGATAAGTCAGCAATCACTTCTTCAGGAAGTTGGTTGCCTTCCATTTCACTTAGAAGTAGTTGAAGCTGACGTTTTTCGATCTCCGATAAGTTTTCAGTAGTTAGAAATTGCTTTGTTTTTTCGTATGTATCCTTTGAAGAGAATAACAAATTAAATTTGGTTGCAGCATCACTTAATTTAGCCGCCCACTCAGGATCTCCAGTTGTTTGTGCCATCCAGCTGGCTTGAGTTGCATCCTTATATAATGATTGCATTTTGATATTAAAATCTTGTAAAAATGATTGCAGTGTTTCCATATGTATCGCTACCTTTCTATGTTAAAGTTCCACAATAATTACACTATTAAGAATTCGATAAAAATATGCTTAAACCTTCTTTTGTTATATGAAATTAAATAGGCTAGTAAAAAACAACTTCTGCGGTTTTCCTGCAGAAGTTATAACCGTTATTCTCTACTCAAAAATGGCTTGATTTTTGGAAAAACCTTTAATGCTGTACTGTAAAATACTTGCTCATGAAATTCCTCTGGGATGAGTTTTTTTATAAACTCAATATAAGGAGCGATTGGAATAAGCGGCCAGTCGGTTCCGAACAATAGTTTATCGTAAGAATCAGCAAATACTAACGCATGGCGCAAATGGTCTAAAAAACGACCTTCACTTTTTTGTTTCAGATCCACTTCTGTTCCTACGATTAAGCCTGATAGGTCCGCGTACACATTTGGATTCTTATAAATGATTTCAGCACCTGTAATTGTCCAAGGATCACCGAAATGAGCCATCATGAAATTGACATCCCGGTTTTTCACGGCAACTTCATCAATTGCGAGCGGATGGGAATACTTCAGGAAACCACGCTCTGAATAAGTGTCACCTGTATGAAATACGACTGGCAGTTGATATTTTGCTGCAAGTCTATAGACAGGCTCATAAACTTCATCATAGGCATAAAAAGGGTAATAGCCTAGATAGATTTTGATACCAACCACATTTGGTTTCTGAATTTCATTTTCCAAACGTGCTAATGCATCTGTGCCTAGGTCATAAGGATTTACCCCCGCACAAAAAACAATATTTGCTGGAATATCCGCTTCAAGGTCTAAACCCATAGGTGTGATAGCTTCATAATCTGGAAATCCCATTTTATCTGTTTCCGTTACACCCATTCCAATTCCAAGGACAACGTTTGCCTCATCATATTCCTTCACAATCCCTTTGTTCGAATAATCTACAAATGAAAGCTTTTCAGCTGTTTCATAAAACGATTTAATATTGGATAAATGCATATGGGCATCGATAATTTTCATTTTTTCTCCTTTTTTAAAAAAAGGGTGGGGGAACAAATCGTTCACACCACCACAAATATTAAAATTGAATTCTTCTAAGCTTCTTAAGTAGTGTAGCAGAAAGCACTCGTTCGTCAAAGAACAAAAATAATGGAGCTGTTTTCGTTCCATTCTTATTAGGAATGGCAGATTGAACAGCAAGCAATTGGAATGCATCCTTATTTGTATAGGCTTCCGAATACTGGGAGTATAGGCTTGGAACAAGATAAAGCTTTTCAGGTTTTGTTACTGAAGCTATATAGCTATCGGTATCAAAATGAAAAGGATGCTCTTGAATTCCAGTAACATAATTTTTTGTCTGTTGGTCACCGTTAACGTTGACCGATAAATTCGGTAAGTCTTCTCCGCCAATAAAGAAATCAGTGGACCATGTTTCTTCTTTTAGATTTTTCCCCGCACTGTCTTTCACTTCAAGATAAGAAGCTAGAACTGGAATACCAGGGAGCATAAGGTAGTATTGGATATAACGAACACCTTTCCACTGGGGATGCTCATGAATATCCGTGTGAATGGCAATACCACTCCATTTGTTTCCTTGTTGATCAAATTTCTCTACTGAGAAAGCTGTATGTTTTTCCTTTTTGAGTGAAAATGTATTAGCTCCAGTAGGTGCTGTTTTTATTCCACCTGCCCAAGGGTTCCACCAGCTCTTAGCGGTTAGGTTTGGAAACGAATGGTCAAGCCATTCTTTGCCATTCACGTTTAGTGAATAGATCCCAGGGTAAAAATCAGGAGCAGCTTTAATAGAAATCGATCCGTTCCTCACTTCAATTATTTCAAAACCATCTACAACAGAAGTATTACTTGTAACAGTCTCATTTGTAGGAGACAAAATCAGCTCTTTAAACTGAGTTGTCATACTTTTCTCTTTAAATTCTCCTTCGATAATGGTGACAGGATACACATTGGATTGGATTTTAAAGGAATAGTCTGTTGTTTCAGCCTCTGCAGAAATCGTATCATTTAATAATTCATGGTCATTTAAAGTAACATGTAACTGACCATCTAAATAACTATTTCGATGTGTTTTGAGCGAAAAACTTAAGTCTGAATTGACAATCAAATCTTGACTCTCAAAACAGTGTTCAGAACTTATTTCTGATTTTTCAACAATATCAGCTTCATTAGCAAATGCTCTAAAGTCTTCCCATTTCGTAAAGGCACCAATGCTCAAAACAACCTTTTCCGTTTCGTTCTTTTCATTCGGAGCAAGAGAACCCAATTCATCCTCAATTACAAATTGCCAGCCATCTGGTGTTCCTTTACTGTTCTCGGACCAAGCTATTCCGATTGCTTCTGGTGTGTTTTCTGAGAAATACCAGTTTCCAGTTAAACTGTTTGGCTTCAAATCACCAAATTCAATGATTCTTTTTTCGGAAAAATAAACTACCTGGTCGTCAAGTGGAAAATAGGTCGTGCCTAGCTCATGAAATTGTGGCATGCTAATCGCAACATCATTATGAGTATTCAATCCTCGGTTTTCAATTTCAATCCATTTGTGAACAATTCCATCTCCAAACAGTTGGACCATTTGAGTTAAAAATAATCCTTCCATTTCACCTGACTCAAGTTCCATTTTTAATAAAATAGACGTTTCGGTAGTCTCCCAAGATACAGAGTTTGGCTTTTTCTTTGTAAATTCGTTCGCATATGGTTTACCTAATTTAGGAGGGAAGAAGGCAAGTGGCTGCTTTTTAAGAGAATTCTTTGCAACAGTCATGAGCAAATCCCTTTTTCGAACATTCGCTTGGAGCAAGCCATTATAAATATGCCAATAATCTTTCGATTCGCCACCGAATTTTTCACCTAACCCTTTAAATGCGATGCTGATTTCTTGGTCAAACTGTAGCTCAGTCCCATCGGGTTGTTGCGCTTTAATTTGAAGTGTCGGTTGAAAAAAACCATGCTTTTTAACTACGAGAGGTACCTTGATATTTTTTCGTGCCCCTGCAGGAATTTGGGCGGAAATATGATTGCTTGATAGGGAAACCTGGTCACTCGTTGGAAAAAGGATTTCAAACGCTGCTTCTTCCTTTAAATTGTTCTTAACAACCAATTCAATGTCAGTTTCCTTATTTAAATAACATAGATTCCCTGAATAGGATGCTTCAATTTTAGCAGGTTGAACAGGGAAGACACCTAGTCTTAGTTCACACTCCTGCCCATCAATCCAAACTGTTATATTTACGAAAGGATGCGTTCTCCAGGCACTTGGCTCTTCGCCAGGTTTGATCAAAACGTTTTCTGAAATGACTGCTTCCTTTTCGACCATTATTTCAGTTTCTACTGAATATTGAACTCGTTCATTACTTGAACCAGCAGCTTTAAAGGAAACTGGATTACCTGTTTTATTAATGAATTTAATTTCGAAAGTCTGTTGAACTTGTTCAATTAATTCATGGTCTTTGGAGCTCAGTTGTAACATGAATTCATCCGTTTCAATCAGACTAATTCCACGACCTGTTCGTTCGAATTGAACACGGGCAAATTTATCTTCATTTTTCCAGCTGTACTCATAGAAAGTAAAACCATTTTCTTTCGTGCCATCAGGCTTTACTTCAATAATACGATCACTTGAATTATACCAATCTAACTCGGAAAAGACCTGACGTAATAAAGGCGTGTTAAGTACCTGTGGAATAAAGTTCATCAGATGTGTCGTGTCATCACGATCTTCCCAAAAGAAACCACATTTCTTGTAAAGTGGAACTGCTTTCGTATTACCTGGCCAAGTATATAAATCAAGACGAGGCCAACCTAGTTCTATTGTCTTTTCTAGTGCACGTAAAAGAAGCATTTTTCCAATCTTTTTCCCATGGTAGTCCGATCGTACGTTTAGTAGGGGAATATAGAGAGAACCTGAATCCTCTTTATATTCAGATAATCCGCAATACCCCACTACCTCTTCACCATCAATTGCCAAATAAAGCTCAATGTTATCGGAATTAGCTTCCTTCTTTTTCACTTGTTCTTCTGTCATGACACGGGTATCGCCACCCCAGCCGTCACGGCTTAAATTCCACATTTTAGCAACTTCTTTTGCCCAGCCTTCATTGTACTGGATGATTTCAATTGCATTTTTTACATGAGTCATTATTTTTCTCCTCCAACTACGTGACTTCGTTCCTTTTGTCAAAAGTAATTTGATTTTTTGGTGTGTTCATCGTGCATCTCCTCCTTTTTAGATTAGGAATGTTTTTCATTCCATTATTTATGGTAAATGGAAATGTTGGGCTTGTAAAGAATATTAGAAATATTTTCAAATTGATGTTAGGATAAAATCAATATGAACTTATAAAGGAGGGGGAAGGATGAAGGCTCCACAATCAATCCTTACTACATGGCGTAAGTTTGATGAATTTCCAATGGAAACTTTAACAAAGGCTTGGTTTTACCATAGAGCGGATAATCTTCGACAACGGTCTGTTTCTCAAATGAGGGAGCACCGAATGCAATATGGCATTAGTGGTAATTGTTTTGATTTGGCTCTCTGGCTTTTGGATGAATTTCAGCGGGATGGGATTCAGGCGTATCCAATCGGTCATGACATTGGAACAGAAGATGCACATGTAGCGGTTATGGCTCTTGATGAAAATGGCCAGCGTTATTTATGTGATTTGGGAGATCAGTGGTTGAATCCGATATTAATTGATGTTGAAAGTGAAGACTATTCTAATGAAAAGTGCAGAGGCTTTTTTCCAGCTGCAGAAGTGCAGATTGTTCCAGTAGAGAAGGAAATTGAAGTCATCTATCATCGACCGAATGGGAAGATTTCTAAGCAAGTATACGTAATTGAACCAATTGATAGGGATATCTTTTTAGAGGCAGCAGAATACTGCCAAAATCATGTAAATGAAAAACCACTTTTAGAAGTCAGAAAGCCTTATAAAAATGAAATAGCACACTGGGAGTTTTATAATTGGCAAAGTTTTTTAAGTACAACTGATGGGATTTTTCATGATTCACCTTTAGGGAAAGTAGAGGAATGGGTAGAAAGGATTAATAAAATGACAGGTTTTAGGAAGGAATTTTTACTAGAAGCAATTAGAATTTATGAGGACATGTAGAATGAATTTCCTAAAGGTAATTAAAATTAGAAGGAAATATATCCAAAATAAAGAAATATTAAGCAGGGCCTGTTTGCGAATATTTTTAGGTGGATTAGGCATCTTCTTTTATGCCATCTGGAATACGTTTTTTAAACTAAAAGTATTTTAACACACTAAAGCACTGAGGGACAGTCCCTCAGTGCTTTAGTGTGTTAAAATGAAGGTTTTGACTAATTTATTTGTATTACCTTTAAAGTGGAAGAAATGGGGATTATTTTCATCATCAAATACCATTAAATAAGGTGTCTCATCTTTGGTAAAGATAATGATGACTTCATCTACCAATTCAGTGATCCATTCATTATTAATTTGAACGGAAGGTTCTAATGGTATTTTAATCATGTAACCTTGATTTGGGATTGGTTTAACTTTCACAAAAATACCGTTAATTCCATTTAGATAATCCTTAGCTGCTTTTTGAAAAAAAGTATTTGAAGGTACCACTTGAGTAACCGTATCCTTTTGGATATCAAAAAGCTCTACATTTTTAATTCCTTGAGCGTTATTGGAGGGGCTATATAAAAAAACGATTGAAAAAAGTATTATCATGATTTTTTTCTTCATCTAGCAACACCTCGTAGTTAGTTTGCTCGTTAGGTGAGAAAAAACAGCTGCCTCTTATTGGGAGGTTTTTTTGTGAACTAAAAAAGTTATAAATGGGGTGTTGTAAATTAGAAAAACAGGACTATTTTTAGGAATAATGGCAGGTATCTTCAGTATTTCTTTATGGTTAGTATTAATTTTTTATAATCCTTATTCTACGCCAACTTATGAATTTGCGGTAATTACATTCCTTATGTTATTTCTTCCTTCTTGTTTAGCCATCGTTGCTTCATTTACATCAAGAAAATTCTTAATGTTAATTGCTTTTCTATGGTCATTTCCAATTAGTTTATATTTAATCGGTACACCTTCGATTTTTGCTTTGTTTGGAGTCTTGAGTCTTATCTATTTAATTAGTTTCCTTTTTATGCTGTTACCTAGGAAAGGAAGGAAATTAGAACAATAGCTATTTTAGTTAACGGTAAAATGGTAATTAATTTATGTAAAAGGATAATAATGATGTTGAAATTCCAAAATAAAACGCTATTGAAAGAAGGGAATGAAAGAACAGTAGCGAAAAAATTATGAATCCTAAAATTGAATGTGAGGTATTGAAATGTCACCACCAAAGCATATTGTTTCTGCTGCAACAATCGTACTTAATGATCAAAATGAAATTTTGTTAATAAAAGGTCCTCGGAGAGGTTGGGAAATGCCTGGTGGACAGGTCGAAGAAGGGGAGTCATTGAAGGACGCTGCAATCAGGGAAACATTAGAAGAAAGTGGAATAGAGATTGAAGTAGTTAAATTTTGTGGAGTTTTTCAAAATGTTAGTGCGTCTATTTGTAACACTCTGTTTTTGGCTAGACCTGTCGGAGGTATACCAACTACTTCACCAGAGAGTTTGGAAGTAGGTTTTTTTCCGATCGAGAAAGCCTTGGAAATGGTCAATTGGAAAAATTTCAGACAAAGAATTGAGTATTGTTTAGATGAAAAACTACACCCATTCTTAATTGAATTTTAATTTTATTGAGCTATTATCGAAAATAAAAAACTACTCCAAAGCGATGGAGTAGTTTTTTATTTTATTTCTTCACCAATTTCGAAGGATTATTTATTTTATAAGGAACAGATACCTCTAAAAGGAATGCCTCATCCTCAACTTCCTTACCCTTAGGAAGACTTTTTTTCACGATTTTTCCGTCGAATTCGAGCTGATCACCAGGTGAGAGTTCAAATTTCTTCAGTGTTTTACTATGTGCACACCATGCTAATCCAATCTCGACAGGGTCATCTTGCTCAATTTTAACGTTTTCGAGCACAATTACTTCATCGTTTTCTTCATTAAAATGATTCCAGCTAAGTGCAAGTTGTTTGACACTTCCTGAAAAATGAACTTTATCTTCAGGAAGAACTAGTTTTGCTGGTTTCTCTTTTTTGGGCTTTGGTGTTTTTGCTTTTGTTTCTTTTGGAGCAGGGATGTCTTGAACCTCGAATGTATCCTCAGAAATAAGCTCTATATTTGCTGTGGCTCCTGTGGTATCAGCGTTTTCAACTGCCACTTCTTTGGCCACGTCGCCCCCAGCTGGCGCTTTGAGCTCTTTACCAAAACCGGATGATTGCATTTCCTTCAAATAGGCTGGGTGTATGCAAGTTAGATTCCCGTCCTGAAATTCAATCACTAATGTATTGTACTCAGATTTAACTCCAAAAATTTCATATCCTACAATTTTAACGAGACGTTGATGGGTTCTTTCCTTGTACCAGAACTCTTTTTTTGCACTAAGTCCCCATTCTTTTACTTTTTCAGCGTAATGAGCTTGATCCTGAAATCGTTCAAATTCACCTTTAGGGGGAAGATAGGTGGTTAAATGGGAATCTTCTATATGAGGCAATAGGACTGCCATGATTCCACATCCTTTCTTGTCCAATTTATAGTCAAAATAAACTCTAAATTATTTCGATTCATCCTTCTTAGATTCCTCTTTTTCCATATTAAACCACAATGGTTCTTCGTCATCGACATCTCCATTATAGTTAATTAGAATCTCTTCACCAGCTTTAATATCCTTATAAGCATAAAAGTCAAAAGTGTGGTTATCGAAATTAATATCATACGTTGCATTTGGCGTGTAGGAATGGTTAAACAGCATACCATATCCTAAAAGGAGCGCCGTATGGTTAATTCCATATTCAAACGCATAATCAGCAAGTAATGTTTTTTCTATATGAACATGCTCAGCATTTGGATATGAAATAACGGGTGCTTCGTGTATTAATTCCCCTTTAGCTATATCTCTTTTCGCAAAAACTCCTCTATTAAACTCTCCATCGCTAAGTGTTGAAGTTTTGATTTCAATCATATTAGTCACCTTCTCGTATTTTTTCTTTGAAGTACTTCTTATTAGTTTGCCAGTAGATTAGGTTGAATGCAACTTTTTCAACGAATCATGCTACAATTTGCATAAATTCTATAGACGAGGTGATGGAAGTGGAAATCAGCTGGAAAGAAATTTCGAACGATAACTTATTTTATTTAGACCAGGTCTTTGAGCTATATGATCAATCCTTTCCACTTGAAGTGAGGGAACCACATGATATTTTCTTACAAAGTCTTAAGTATGCGACGAAGGCTTATCCGAATAACTTCCGATTATTAGTTGGATTAAGTGGGAAAGCACTTGTATCATTCGCGACTGGACATTATTTAGCAGATGTAAACACAGGGTTTGTTGTTTATATTGCAACCAATCCACTATTCCGTACTAATGGTATTGGAACAAAGACGTTATTGAAAATAGAGGAAATATTAAATAAAGATGCAGTTTTAGCAGGGAATTCGTCGTTAAGAGCAATGATTTTGGAAACCGAATCACCAAACTGGGCAGAGACAGTAATAGATAGAGAAGAGTGTTTAAAGAGAAATGGATTTTTTCGAAAAAATGGCTATAAGCAATACCTTGAAATGGAATATGTTCAACCTCCCTTACATAATGATGATAAAAGTATACCCCTCAATCTCTTTATGAAGGTAAAGGAAAAGGATTATCTAAATAAGGAAGAGGTAAGGAACATAATTCATACTATCTATTATGAGAAATATTACATAGTAAATAACATTGATAAAGAACTTCTTATTCGTTGTTTAAATGAAATAGGAATAAATCGGAGGGATAGTAGATGGAAATTAAAGAAATAATAGAAAATCGTCGTATCATAAAAAAATTCAAACAGGATCCTGTTGATTTAGACTTGTTAAAATCTTGGTTACAAGTAGCAACGTGGGCTCCAAATCATCGAATGACCGAGCCGTGGGAAGTTTTATTTTTAGGGCCAGATACGAGAGCTAAACTTAATCATAAGACAAATTTTGGTCAAGCACCCATTGCGATAGCTATACTTTCAAAACATGGATCAACAGAAATCGAAAAAAATGAAAACATGGTAGCAGTATCGTGCTTTATCCAGAACTTTATGCTTTTAGCCTGGTCAAATGGAGTAGGAACTTCATGGTCATCTATCGGTGTTGCGCAATCCGTTAGGAAAATGTTACATGTTGCAGATGATTATGAGGTAGTTGGGATATTTGGAGTAGGTTATCCAGAAGAAATACCTTTAGTAAAAAACCGCACTAAGATTGATAACAAAATTACACATTTAGATTAGTCCTAAATGAAGAGTCTTACCAACAAATGGGTAAGGCTCTTGGTTTTTTATAGGATGTAAGTTTGTTAGATTCATGTTAAAATTAGGACTATGTGATTGAATTAGATTTAAAGAAATTAGGTGAACATATTGGAAACTCAAAAAAATACTAAGAAAACATTACCTTTTCGTTTAAATATACTATTTTTGATTGTCTTTATTTGTTTTAGTATTCTAGTAATTAAATTAGGTACCTTACAAATCGTAAAAGGTGAAGATTTTAGAAAAGAAATTAGTAGAACCGAGAATCATATTGTTCGAGAACCAGTGCCAAGAGGAAAAATATATGATCGAAATGGTCGAATCGTCGTTGATAATGATGGGAAAAATGCCATTTCCTATACAAAGGCTAAGGACACAAAACAAGATGAAATTTTAGAAGTGGCGAAAAAACTATCTCAATTGATAGTAGTTAAAACAGATAAACTGACAGAAAGAGATCTAAAGGATTATTGGATTTTGACTAGACCAGAAGAGGCAGTTGCTAAATTAACAAAGGCTGAGCTATCTAATAAAAAGCTTGAAAGCAAAGATCTATATAAACTACAGCTAGAAAGAATTAGTACGGCCGATCTTTCGAAAATCTCAATGAAGGAGAAGCAAGTAGCGTCTATTTTTAGAGAAATGGCAAAGGGGTATGCCTTAACACCTCAGATTGTAAAAAATGATGATGTAAAAGTAGACGAAATAGCACGAGTTAGTGAGAATTTAGAAAGTCTTCCAGGAGTAGATGTATTTACTGATTGGAAAAGAATGTATCCAAATGGTGATACATTTCGTTCTATTTTAGGGAATATCAGTACCGACGAAGAAGGCTTACCAGCAAATTTATTAGATTATTATTTATCAAGAGACTATAGCCGTAATGATCGAGTAGGCAAAAGTCAAATTGAACTCCAATATGAAGATGTATTAAGTGGTCAAAAGGCAAAAACGGAATATGAAGTCGGTCAATCAGGTAAAATTGAACAATCAAAAATGATTTCAGAAGGTAAAAGAGGAAAAGATTTAGTTCTGACCATTGACCTAGAATTACAAAAAAAGGTAGAAGAAATCCTTGAAAAACAATTAGTATCGGGTAAACAAAACGGAGGCGGACCGTTTTTAGATAGAGCTTTTGTTGTAATGACCAATCCTAAAACAGGAGAAGTTCTATCCATGTCCGGAAAAAAATTAACGTTTAAGAATGGTAAATATGAAGTGGATGATTATGCATTAGGTACCTTTACATCCTCTTACGAAATGGGATCTGTTGTAAAAGGAGCTACCATTTTAACAGGCTACCAAACAGGAGTTATCCAACCTAACACCTATTTAGTGGATGAACCGATTCAATTGGCTAGTACACCGATAAAAAAGTCTTGGCGTACAATGGGTCGAATTAATGATTTAGAAGCGCTTAGACGTTCATCTAACGTTTATATGTTTAAAACAGCGATACGTTCTTTAGGGTCTGAATACTATCATATGATGAAAATACCTCTTAATTACGATGCTTTTGACACCTACCGATATTACTTTAATCAGTTCGGCTTAGGTGTTAGAACAGGAATAGACTTGCCAAGCGAAGCGGCTGGGCTACCTGGTTCGAATAGTCCTAACTTCTTACTGGATTTCACGATTGGACAGTATGATACGTACACCCCAATGCAACTAGCTCAATATGTCTCTACGATTGCTAATGATGGGTACCGTGCGAAGCTACAGATGGTAAAGGAAATTAGGGAACCAAATTTAGAAAGTGATTTAGGCCAAATTCAACATTCCTTCGAACCCGTAATATTAAATCAAGTGGATATGAAGGATGAATATATTAAGAGAGTACAAGAAGGATTCAGACAGGTTTATCAAGAAAGTGGCGGAACAGCAACCTCGTACTTTGGCTCCAAGCCATATTCTGATTATAATTTGGCCGGTAAGACGGGTACGGCCCAATCCTTTTACTATGATTCAGAAAAGAAAAAATTGTATGTGGATGAACCTACCTTTAACTTAACCTTAGTAGGATATGCACCATTTGATAACCCAGAAGTTGCTTTTTCAGTTGTTGTTCCTTATGTGAAATCGGATAAACATCCAATTAATAAATTAATTGGGCAGGATATTATTAAAGCTTATTTTGAATTGAAGGAGCAAGCTCCTGTTGAATAGAATGAAGAGTCAGCCAGAAATTTCTGGTTGACCTTTTTTCGTTCTCAATTTAAAGGAAAGTAGATACAAAAAATAGAATTGTAATGTAAGTCAGAATATATATATACTTTAGGGGGAATATCAAATGCATGAAACATATATACTTCGTCAACCCAAACCTGGAGATATGGGAATGGTTGTTCATAAACATGGAGCTCTTTATGATAAAGAGTATGGCTGGGATGAGTATTTTGAAGCACTTGTCGCACAAATTGTAGCAGATTTTGTAAAGAACTTTAATCCTGATAGAGAACGGTGCTGGATCGCTGAAATGAATGATGAAGTTGTCGGTTCTATTTTCGTTGTGGACGGTAGTGAAGAGGTTGCAAAGTTACGATTGCTCTTAGTGGACCCAAAAGCACGTGGACTTGGTCTTGGGACTCGACTTGTTGAAGAGTGTATTCAATTTGCCAAAAAGGTAGGGTACAAGAAATTGGTTTTGTGGACCAATAGTAACTTATTCGAAGCTCGCCATATCTATCAAAAAAAGGGATTTGAGCTAGTTGCCGAAGAACCTCATCATAGCTTTGGGCATGATCTAGTAGGGGAAACTTGGGAATTGAAACTAAAAGACCATTAATATATGTATGAAGGTCAAAACAAGGCTGAGTAATACCAAAAATGTCCTTCATAAGGCGTATGAAGGACAAAAGGAGGTCGAGTAACACGATAAATGTCCTTCATAAGGTGTATGAAGGACAAAAAGGAGGCCGAGTAACACGATAAATGTCCTTCATAAGGCGTATGAAGGACAAAAGGAGGCCGAGTAAAACCAAAAATGTCCTTCATATAGGTATTCCTTTAACAAATCCTCTGTATCAACTCAATCGAATTATTTTTCGGCGAATTTACAAGCGGGCTCACTTCATATACTTCCATTAAATTCTCATCAAGTGGAACTAGTAACGGGTCCAACAAACGGGTGTCAGAAATCGTAGGGTCCAACCAAATTTTTTCATCCTCTGGTCGTAAAATAACGGGCATGCGATCATGAATATCCTCGACTAAATGATTAGGTGTTGTTGTAATGACAGTGCATGAAAAAATCGATTTACCTTCAGGCGATTTCCAATTCTCCCACAATCCTGCCATTGCAAATAACTCTTCAGACTTCAGTTTAATTCTCATAGGTACTTTCTTTTTATCATCTAGCTTTTTCCATTCGTAAAAGCTATCGGCTATGATCAAACAGCGCTTTTTCTTATAGGCAGTTCGAAAGCTAGGTTTTTCCAATAATGTCTCAGAGCGGGCATTAATCATTTTATTTCCGATAGATACGTCTTTAGCAAAAGGTGGAATTAATCCCCATCTTAAAAATCCCATTTTGTTGTGGCGACCATTATTAATCACCGCTAAAACGGATTGAGAGGGTGCTATGTTATAGCATGGCTGAAAGTTATCTTGCTCTAGAAAGTACTCAATATTAAAGCGATCCATAAGCTGATCAATGGTTGCAGTTAAGGTAAATCTACCGCACATATAATTAGTCTCCTCATCTTAATGTAAGCCTTATTGTAGCAAAAATATATGAAAAATAAAAAAACAAGGTCCATTAACTAGACCTTGTTTTAAAAATAATTATTTAGTTAAAGCATTTACAACTTCCTGAACCGCCATTTCACTTGCAATTAACCCGTTAATTGTCCAGAAAGACGGATCGTTCATTTCATAAACTTGACCATTTTTCACAGCATCTAACCCATTCCAGATAGAGCTTTTTGCTAAAATGTCAAATGCCGCTTCGCCTTTTTTGCCTACAAGGAAGATGTGATCTGCTTTGATTTCAGGTAGTTTCTCAAGTGATAGTGGATCCCAAGCTGCTCCGGAAGGACCTAAATTTTCAATGAAAGCAGGTTGTTTAATTCCTAAATCTCCATAAAGAACTTTAGCAGAGAAGCGATTGTTTTCTAAAAGATAAATTTGTTCGCCCATAACCCACATGATAGCAGCTGTTTCATCACCAATAGCTTCCTGAACTTTGGTTTTTGCATCTAGAACAGTTTCATCATATTCAGCAAGAGCCACTTCAGCTTCTTTTTGTTTGTTTAATATTTCACCCATCTGAGTTAGCTGAGCACGCCAATCAGCATAGACTTCGTCCTTATACACATAAGTTGGAGCGATTTTTTTATATTCCTCATATTGACCATTTTGTACAGCAGATGGTGAACTGAAAATAATTAAATCAGGATCATTGTTAATAGCCTGTTCTAATGGCATGTCCCAACCAATCTTTGGAACTTCACTTAAATCAGCCTGTAAATAATCTAGCACCGTATCCCCAATGGACCACTGAGCAGCTGGTTTTACACCTAATGCTACTAGTGAATCTTCTAAATAAGGAGCAATAATTCGCTCTGGATTCGCTGGAATCACTACTTCACCCATTGCATCCTCTATTGTAATCTCCGATTTTTCCGCATTTTTTCCCGTCGGTTCCTTACCTGAATCAGCGTTTTGTGTATTACCACAGGCTGCAGTGAATAGAACCATGAATAAAAGTGTAATTGATAAATAAGTTCGTTTTAGTAACATTAGTTTTTTCCTCCTAGAGAAAGTAAATACTTGTGATAATGCAAATGATAATCATTTTCACTTAATCTGTCAATTGGGTTTTCACTATACTTTGTGAAGAAATACAGAAGGATATTTTTGGAAATAAAGATTTCTCGCGTATTTATATTGAAAAAACATGGCTATAAATCTATACTGAAGTAGTGATAATCATTATCATTCCTTAAAGTCTCCATAAAATGAACTATAATTTATAAAATGTCTTGTTTTGCGTATGGGTGGAGAGGGTGTTTTTTTTGAGTGAAAATGGATTTCAACATGGACATAATACGAATAAAACTATTTTAAACACATCGATTAGTGGAGCAATTATCTTAATAGTGGGAATGCTATCGTTAATTGTATCAGTTGGATTATCTATTGCTTACGGTGCGGCAGATATAAAAATATCTACAGTTTGGGATGCTTTTTCAGAATTTGATGCTAACGTAGCGTCACATCAAATTATTCGAGAAATTCGGATGCCTAGAGCAATAGGGGCTTCACTTGTTGGAGCTTTTTTAGCAGTTTCTGGAGCAGTCATGCAAGGTTTAACCCGTAATCCACTTGCCTCGCCATCGATAATGGGTGTGACAGACGGAGCTGCATTTGCACTTGTAGTGACATTGGCTTTCTATCCCGCTGCTAGCCTTGTAGGGCTTTCTTTTTCTTCCTTTATCGGAGCTGGTTTAGGAGTTATCCTTGTGTTTATGATTGGTTCTTTTTCAAAAGGGGGGTTAACTCCGGTAAAGCTTGCCTTAGCTGGGGTGGCAGTGGGTTCCATGCTTAGTGCGATTTCTTCTGCTATTGCCCTACATACTCAAGTAGCGAAAAATATGAGCTTTTGGTATGCAGGTGGATTAACTTCAACCAACTGGTTATCCATTAAAATTTTATTAATAGCCGGTGGAATCGGTTTACTTTTGGCCATGTATATTTCAAAGTCGATTACAATCCTTAGTCTCGGCGAAGAGGTTTCAAAGGGACTTGGACAAAATACTTTTTTAGTAAAAGTACTTGGTATTATTGTGGTTCTACTACTGACTGGGGCTGCTGTATCTGTTGCAGGGGCAGTTGGTTTTATTGGACTAGTAATCCCTCATATTACTCGATTTATAATTGGTTCGGATTATCGCTGGATTATTCCTATTTCAGCTGTTTTGGGGGCGTTATTATTAGTACTGGCAGATATTGCAGCCAGAATAGTGAATGCCCCATTTGAAACTCCCGTTGGAGCGATTACGGCTGTAATTGGTGTTCCCTTTTTCTTATACCTAGCACGTGGGGAAAGGAGAGGGCTGTAATGAATAATGAGAAATTAAAACAAAAAAGATTTACTTTCACAATGAGTTTATTAGCCATTTTAATACTGATTCTATTTATTATTAGTCTAAATATGGGTGTTGTTCGAATCGCTCCGTTGGATGTATTTAAAACGTTGTTTGGGATGGGCTCACCGCGTGATGAGCTTGTGCTAGTTGATTTTCGGTTACCAAGGATGCTTTTAGCATTAGTAATTGGTGCGGCATTGGCTGTTTCAGGAGCGATTCTTCAAGGTGTATCCAAAAATGATCTTGCAGACCCTGGTATATTAGGGATTAACACGGGGGCTGGATTCGCAGTCATTCTTTTTATTTATTTTTTTCAGGGTTCAATGAACAATGTGAGCACATTTGGTATATTACTTATGCCTCTTTTCGCCTTAATGGGAGCTGTAACAGCAGCATTTCTAATTTACGCTTTAGCATGGAAAAAAGGGATTGACCCTGTACGCTTAATTTTAGTTGGGATTGGTGTAAACTCAGGGTTTGGAGCAGTAATCATTATTTTTCAATTAAAAATGAATCCACAGGATTTTATGCAAGCAGCAGTCTGGTTATCTGGTGATATTTGGGGAGCAAATTGGAAATTTGTCTCGATTATTTCTCCTTTAATCCTTCTATTGCTTCCTTTTGCCTTTTATAAATCACATGTGTTAAACCTTCTCAACTTAGGTGATCAAGTGGCAATTGGTCTTGGAATTAGAGTCGAGCGGGAAAGACGCTTTTTATTGTTAGTCGCTGTTGCGCTCGCTGGTTTTGGTGTTGCAGCAGGGGGAGGCATTGCTTTCTTAGGTTTAGTAGCACCACACATTGCCAAACGGTTAATGGGTCCAAAGCATCAAATGTTTCTACCTGTCACCGCTTTATTAGGTTCTTTACTACTGTTAGTAGCTGATACACTCGGTAAAAATATTCTCGCTCCAACTGAAATTCCAGTTGGAATCGTCGTGGCAATCCTAAGTGCACCTTATTTTATCTACTTATTAATGAAAGCAAAATAAAAGGGGGAGAGGAAGTTGGCTTCACTTTCTACTGAGAATTTACAGATTGGCTATGGTGAAAAAATTATTGTTGATAACTTAAATTTGCAAATCAATAAAGGGGACATTACCACGATTATTGGCGCAAATGGTTGTGGAAAGTCAACGATTTTAAAAACAATGGCACGTGTACATGCAGCCAATTCTGGGGTGGTATATCTAGACGGGAAAATGATTCATAAAATTCCAACGAAGGAAATTGCTAAAAAGATGGCAGTCCTACCCCAAAGTCCTGAGGCACCAAGCGGTTTAACCGTGTATGAACTGATTTCTTTTGGACGCTCTCCTCATCAAGGGGGTTTTGGTCGATTGACTGATGAAGATCGTCAAGTAATTCACTGGGCATTAGATGTAACAGGATTAACTAGCTTTGCCAACCAAGCGGTCGATGCTCTTTCAGGTGGACAAAGACAGCGTGCTTGGATTGCGATGGCCATTGCCCAAGAGACGGAACTATTGCTACTTGATGAACCAACGACTTATTTAGATATGGCACACCAATTAGAAATTTTGAAACTATTAGAAAAATTAAATCGTGAAGAGGGACGCACCATAGTAATGGTCATCCATGACTTAAATCATGCGGCACGTTTTTCCCATCATATGGTTGCCCTTCGTAGTGGAAAGTTAGTAAAAGAAGGAACTGCAGAAGAGGTTATGACACATCAAGTGTTAAAAGAAGTCTTTCAAATTGATGCAGAAATTGTGAAGGATCCACGAACAAAGAAACCAGTATGTTTATCCTATGATTTAATTCAAAAAGACCAAAAGATGGATCATAAAAAAGTAGTGAATTTCTAGAAACAGGATGAGTGGAGATGATGATGATGAAACTTTACGATGTAACCATCATTGGCGGAGGTCCTGTTGGTTTATTTACGGCCTTTTATTGTGGGATGAGAGAAATGGAAACGAAAATCATTGAATTTTTACCTTATTTGGGTGGAAAGGTCAGTTATTTCTATCCTGAAAAAATGATTCGTGATATCGGTGGTATTCCGAGTATTTCAGGAGAAAATTTAGTTCGACAATTGGAAGAACAGGCAAACACCTTTGAACCAACGATTGTCTTAAAACAACAGATTGTTGGTTTGGAGAAATTATCGGACGGTACGTTCCTATTAATTAGTCACACTGGTGAAAGGCATCATACCCGTTCAATTATTTTAGCTACTGGCTTTGGTACATTGAAAAGTGGCAAGTTAGATTTAGCTGATGCTAAAAAATATGAGGGGAAAAACCTACATTATACAGTTGAGAGATTAAATGACTTTAAAGATAAACATGTGTTAATCTCCGGTGGTGGAAATTCAGCTGTAGATTGGGCAAATGAGCTGTTACCGATAGCTAAAAAGATTACAGTCGTTCATCGTCGAAATGAGTTTTCCGGTTTGGAAAGAAACCTATCAAATTTACGAAAATCCTCTGCATCAATCATGACACCATACGTATTAGATTCATTACACGGAAAAAACGAACGAATGACAAGTGTAAGTTTGAAAAATGTAGAAACAGAAGAAAATATAGAAATCGATATAGATGAAGTTCTTGTTAATCATGGATATTCCATCGATTTAGGTCCGATTAAAGACTGGGGACTTGAATTTGAGAATGGTAGTATCAAAGTTGATAGCTCAATGGGTACGAGTATCAATGGGGTATTTGCTGTTGGGGATATCGCCAGCTATCAAAATAAACTACATTTAATTGCTGGTGGGTTTACGGAAGGTCCAACTGCAGTAAATAGTGCAAAGGCATTTATTGAGCCAGGTAAGGAATTAAAGCCGATTTTTTCCACCAATTATGAGGCTTTACAGACAAAATAATAAAATATCCGACGAAAGGAGCAAATGCGTGTAGCATTGCTCTTTTTTTGGTTATTAATAGCTATATTGGTAAATAATGTTCTCAAAAGGGAATTTAGGAGGATTAATTAGGTGAGTTTATCTGGAAAGTTTTTCAAAGCGAAATCACAACCAAGCCAAGGCCAACAAAACCAATCCAATCAAACGAGCCAAAATCAAGATAA
This sequence comes from Pseudoneobacillus rhizosphaerae, assembly GCF_917563885.1. Taxonomy (GTDB): domain Bacteria; phylum Bacillota; class Bacilli; order Bacillales; family Cytobacillaceae; genus Pseudoneobacillus; species Pseudoneobacillus rhizosphaerae. Next base: position 31,531 of record NZ_CAKJTG010000012.1, on the reverse strand, counting down.
TCAACAGAAAGATTTTTTAAAAGAAAGTATTCAAACAAACCTTGATGACAACTTAACTAAATTAAAGAACTTGCTAGGGAATAGCTCCGACGTAGTTTCCCGAACTTTCATTTTATCTGGAAAACGTAGTATTCACTTAGCGGTCATCTATATAGATGGGCTTGCAGACTCGAAATCGATTCAACATTTTATTTTAGAATCGATGATGCTTAAATGTGAGGAAAAACTACAACAATCTCCAAGAGCAGAAGAGTTTTCAATTATCAAAGACTTTGCCATAACAATCGGTGAAATAAAGACAGTTAATACATGGGAAGATGTTTCAAATTCAATCATGTCAGGTGATTCAGCTGTATTAATTGACGGTTATGCCGTAGCAATCATTACTGGAACAAAGGGATGGCAGGACAGGGGAGTAACAGAACCGACCTCTCAAAACATTGTCCGTGGACCAAAGGACGGATTTTCCGAAACGTTACGAACAAATACTGCATTAATTCGAAGAAGAATTAGAGATGTAAACTTAAGGGTCGATTCAAAAAATGTTGGTACAGTAACAAAAACGGATATTGCCGTTATGTATATTGAAGGGATTGCCGACCCTGAAATTGTTAAAGAAGTTCATTCACGAATCGATAAGATTAACATTGATGCGATTTTGGAAAGTGGATACATAGAGGAGTTAATACAAGATGAAACCTATACCCCATTTCCAACCGTTTATAGTACAGAACGTCCAGATGTAATTATAGCAAATATATTAGAGGGCAGAGTAGGGATTATTGTTGATGGTACACCATTTGCTTTAACAGTTCCTGCTATATTTACGGAATTTTTCCATGCTAGTGAAGATTATTATCAAAGGGCTGACTTTAGTACACTTGTTCGTATATTGCGATTAAGCTCCTTTTTATTAACATTGCTAGTTCCAGCAGCTTACATTGCAGTTACCACCTTTCATCAAGAGATGCTTCCAACAAGGTTGTTAATCAGTTTAGCGGCTGCAAGAGAAGGTGTACCGTTTCCTGCAATCGTTGAAGTCCTTATTATGGAAATAACGTTTGAAATATTAAGGGAAGCTGGTGTTCGTCTCCCTCGTGCAGTAGGATCAGCGATTTCTATTGTTGGGGCATTAGTAATTGGTGAAGCGGCTGTTCAAGCAGGTTTAGTTTCATCTGCGATGGTTATTGTCGTATCTTTCACAGCGATTACAAGCTTTGTCATCCCATCTTACAATTTTACAATGGCGGTACGAATGCTTCGTTTTCTTTACATTGGACTTGCAGCTACATTTGGTTTGTATGGAATCATTCTTGGACTTATGGCATTAGTTCTCCATATGTGTAGCTTACGTTCTTTCGGAGTACCTTACATGGAGTCGTTCGGTCCTTTTAATAAGCAAGATCAGAAGGATAGTCTATTTCGTTTGCCAATGAAAAAAATGCTCACTCGGCCAAAGTTAATTGGTACAGCTAATAACGTACGTCAGACCCCAGTTGATCAATATGAAGAAAAGAAGTAACGCATCGAAAATTAAGGAGTATCAATCATGATAAAGAAAATTCTTCTTTTGGTAATGATCGGCAACTGTATAGTAATGCTTTCTGGTTGTTGGAGCAGTAAAGAAATTACTGAATTAATGATTGTAACAGGTATGGGGATAGATCGAGATTCTGATACTGGTGAATATAAGGTAACAGTGCAAATCATAAACCCAGGTGAAATTGCCTCACAGACAAAGACAGAGAGATTAGAAGTTACCACCTATCAAACAACTGGTGAAAGTATATATGAAGTGATGAGAAGATTCTCAACAAAAGTCCCGAGGAGGATGTATTTAGCCCACATTCAATTAGTTATTTTTGGAGAGGAATTGGCTAAAGAAGGGATAGGTAAGACGTTGGATTTTATTTCAAGAAATCATGAGTTTCGAACGGACTTCTTTATTCTCGTTTCAAAAAATGGTAAAGCTGAAGAGGTCTTAAATGTTCTAACACCAACAGAGGCTTCTCCATCCGTTAGTCTTTATTCTTCAATCAATGTTTCTGAGAAAATATGGGCACCTACAAAAGGAGTTCATTTGGATGAACTATTAAATACGCTAGTATCAGAGGGAAAACATCCAGTATTAACAGGTGTAGAAGTAAGAGGTGATAAAGAGAGAGGTGACACTGTGTCTAGTTTGGAGCAAATAAAACCTGCTGCAGTAACAAAGATTACGGGATTTGCAGCTTTTAGAAATGATAAGCTTGTTGGTTGGCTAACGGAAAATGAAAGTAAAGGATATAACTACATCATAAATAATATTAAATCCACTGTTGGATCGATACCCTGTGAAGATAGTGGGATTATCGCTCTAGATGTGAAAAAAATAAAAACGGATTTAAAGACAAACGTTAAGAGTGGAAAGCCTTCTATTACGATAAAAACCAATATAGAAGCTGATTTGGGTGAGATTCAATGCGATATGGACTTAAGTAAAACGTCAGTCATAAAACAAATTGAAGAGGATGCTGCTAAACAAGTTCAATCCTTAATGGAGCATAGTATTACAAAAGCGAAAGAGGACTTGAAGAGCGATATTTTTGGCTTTGGAGAAACGATACATCGTCAGCATCCTAAAGCATGGAAAAAATTGAAGGGGAACTGGGATGAAACTTTTCAAGATTTAGAGATTTCTTTTGATATGAATTATGAAATCAGACGGATTGGCACTATATCGAATTCATTTCAAAAAGTTATAAAATAGGAGAATTTCAATGTTAAAAGTATTAGGGGTTGTAGTCATTACCTTATTAATCATTTGGATAGAGATTCCTCCAATGAAGAAACAGAATAAAAAGAAGGAAATATGGATGTTTTCCATTTTTCAATTCATAGCAACAGCATTACTTAGCCTAGTGGTTTTAAATGTAAAAATACCTTCTCCTTTAGAACTAATTCGAATCATCTATAAGCCTTTTAGTGATGTACTATTTAGCCTTCTGTCATAGAGGCTCCAAAAAGTCTGGAAAGCTCCTAAGATAGAAAGGAAGTGAAAAGGTTGAAAAAAATAGAAAAAATCTCATCTTTTCAATTCTTTATTTTAGTCCTAATGTTTGTTGTGGGAAGTTCAGTATTATATATTCCTTCCGTTTTGGCTGCTTCTGCTAAGGAAGATGCGTGGATTGTAGGAGTAATAGGCGGACTCCTTGGTGTAGGAATCGTGTTCTTATATATAAAAACGGCTGAAGCCTCACAAGGAAAAGACTTGATTCAAATGTATGATTCGGTGTTTGGGTTTATTTTTGGGAAAGTTTTGACCATTTTCTTTTGTTTTTACTGTTTAATCATTGCCGCACTTATTTTAAGAGGAATTGGCGATTTCATGTTAACTCAAATTATGCCTGAAACACCAATCGAAATCATAATGGGTCTGTTTATTTTCCTTGTCATACATGCACAAAAATATGGGGTAGAGGTGTTTGCAAGAACCGCAGAAATATTTTTTCCTTGGATTATCTTCCTTTTTATTTTTGGTGTGTGTATGATTCTGCCAGACATTGAGTTTGTACGGATATTTCCGATATTAGATAATGGAATAAAACCAATTTTAAAGGGGACATTTTCCTATTTAGGATTTCCCTATTTGGAATGCTTGTTACTATTAATGTTACTCCCTTACTGTAACCACTTAACATCGGCAAAAAAGTCATGGATACTTGGAACCATTGCAGGAGCTATTATTTTACTAATAACAATTTTTTTATCCATTATGGTTTTAGGTCCTGAGATGACAGCAAGACAATCTTATGTGACCTATATTTTAGCTAAAAAAATGGGGATTCCCCATGTGTTTGAAAGAATGGAAGTGATTATCGCTATATTTTGGATACTTACTATCTTTTACAAATTGTTGTTATGTTCTTTTTGTTTAACAAAAAGCATCGGTAGGTTGTTAAAAGTTGAGGAAGAAAAGATTCTTGCCTTTCCACTTGGTATTATTATTTTTTGTACAGCTATTATTTCAGGTGAGGATGTTGTTTATTTAAATGATTTTAGTAGTAATATTTGGCCATTCGTTGGGTTACAAATAGGTCTTCTATTACCATTATTGATTTTACTTATTCAAAAAGGAAAAAAGTGGATAAAACAAAAGGACCAATTTAATTAATTAGTTATAAGGGGTGAAATCATCTTGCATCAAAAGGTTATAATTTCGAGTAGCCAATTTGCCATATTAGTTTTATTAAATACGATTGGGACAACCATCCTGATTGTTCCAGCAGGTTTAGCTAGTGAGGCAAAACAAGATGCATGGATTCCCGCTATTCTAGGAGTAGGATTAGGTCTAGTGGTGATTAGCTTGTATAATTCATTAGGTGGTATGTTCCCACAAATGACACTCGTTGAATATTGTGAAAAAATTCTCGGTAAGTGGATGGGAATTACCGTTTCTATTGGCTTTATTTTCTTTTCTTTTATAGGTGCTACAACTCTTATCTGGTTAATTGGCAATTTTTTAGTTACACAAATCATGCCTGAGAGCCCAGTCATTACCATTCATGCTTTTTTTGTTTTAATCGTTATTATGGGTGTTCGATTAGGGTTAGAGCCAATCGCAAGAAGTGCAGAAATATTCTTGCCATGGGTAGGTATATTTTTTCTGTTGCTAGTACTATTACCGATATCGGATAGTAATCTAGAGAACATACAACCGATGTTTGATAGTGAGGTAAAGCCAATCTTAAGAGGCGCTTTATCATTTTTAAGTGTGGCGACACTTCCGCTTATCATCTTTCATATGATTGTTCCAAATGGCCAACGATCAAAAGATACAAATAAAGCTTTTTACCTAGGTAGTTTGATAGGGGGGGTTGTATTAATTTCGATTACCCTCCTTACCCTTTTAGTTCTTGGGCCAGGATTAACGGCACGAAACTTATATCCTAGCTTTGCGTTGGCTAAAAAGGTTGGGATTAAAGGAGTTGTTGAACGAATCGAGGTGATTATGGCGATTCTTTGGTTCATAACTATTTACTATAAAACGTCCATTTATTGTTATGCATCCATTAAAGGACTTGCTCAGCTCTTATCATTGAAAGATTATCGAATATTGAGCCTGCCTTTTGGCATGATCTTGCTTGCTGTTTCCCTTATTGTCTATCCAGATGTCGTCTATGAAGCGGAGTGGGATGTGAAAACGTGGATTCCTTTCACTGCAACTTTTGGGATTATTTTACCTGCTTTTCTATACTTAGTTGCTGTCATTAAAAAAAGGAAAAAGGCTAAAAATTAAATGATAGAATTTTATTTAAAGTGCAAATGTAAATATTGATTCAAAACAAAGGAAGCCAGGTTAAGGAAAATTCCTAAAATCCCGGCATTCATTTTTATATCTATTAGACATGCGTAACTCCCAAAGCTAAATTATCCCATAGAATCTGTTGTACGGATTCCCACTGGTATTCTTCGCATCGTATCATGAGGACAATCTCGGAAGAAATCTTTTTATTTCCGTTTTTGTTTTTTTTAACTATCCAAATTTTTATAAGTATTCCTATTATTAACCCACTTAACGCACCAATGATTCCCCAAATAATAGGACCCCAGTTTAGGACAAACCCATATATGGCCCCTAATAGCATCAAACAAGTACCAAGTATCGCGCCAACATCAAACAAACTAATACCATCAGCGCGGTGAATTGTATCGAAAAGCTGCCTTTGTTCTTTTGGTTTATCGAGAGGTGCTGCAAAGATGTTTTCTTTAGGTATCCCTTTTTGTTCTAAAGAACTTATGGCCATTTCGATAAAAAGGGAATTTTCAAATGTAGAAATGACCAACATTTTCACTCACTCCTAAGTATTATACAGGGAACTTAAATTCACGATTTTGATATCTTTGGCGCAAATGCTTGGACATTTCTTTTTCGAATAATTTATTGTTTTCAACTGCTGATGTATAGGCATCGTATATAATAAAAAGATAAATGGAGGGGAGATAAAGCAACCATTGGACGTCCATAACTTCTTTAGCTTTTTCAAAATGACCCAGCATCGTATGTTTAATCCCCATTGGAATATGTCCAAAATATAAAATGGCCACGGTATAGCCGAAAATAAAGAACCCAGTGATGATTTTATGTAAATATAAATGACCGAGTCCTGGAACTAAGGCAGACCAAACGGCTGCCACCCAAGGGATTCGTTTATCTAAAAAATTGATATCCCATGATCCAAATACTAAAGGACCAATTGGAGCATCTTCCCTGTCTGCAAGAATATATTGCTTATTCATGTCAATGGTTGTACGATAGCTATCCCAGATTCCTAACATGTAAATTCCGACATATAGGATTAACCAACGTTCTGCCAGAACATCTTTGGCTTTGTCAAAATCACCTATTAAAGAATAATAAATACCTGTATTAACATTGGCATAATTATTTATAAATAATTCCCATAGGATAAGGATGAAGGCAGATAAGTATCTCTCTTGAAGTAAGTGTCCAAATCCAGGATATGAGAATGAAAAAAAAGCAACTACATACGGGTTTCTTAAATGTAATTGTTGAACTGTAAATTGAGATATATATGCTCGATTTCTGCGGTAAGTTGGGGCATTATTTTTCAACTTATACACTCCTATGAAATTGCATCACCTTTGTAAAAATAATGTCATTACTTTATATTATTTTCAATTCTTACCAAATTAATTCTAAATTAAAAGTTCTTGTGATAATCTAAAAGAGAAGTCTTTCGGCCTCTTTTAAATAAAGGAATTTAACATTGAAAGGGTGATAGAATGTTAAAGAAAATTATAAAAGCACTAATTAAAAGCAAAATGAAAAGTAGTCATCATCATTATTCCAGCAGTGATTTTTATAAAAAAAAACTCCACGGTCATCATCCATCAAAGTACGGACATCATCACTTTAAAAAGAAATATAAATCTGGTTTTGGTTTCTTTAAATCGTTTAGCAGCAGTTGATTCAAGATGTTTGCTAATTTAACAGACATTCTTGAGAGGCCGATAAAAGTTGGTTGTATCCTAAAAGGACGTTATAAAATTATTCATTTTATCGCCAAGGGTAGCTATGGTTTGGCGTATCGAGCTATAGATTTACTTAGCGACCAAATGGTTTTGGTAAAGCAATTTAGGAAACGAAAGTGGAAAGTAAGAAGAGGTCTGCTTGAACGCGAAGCTAAAATGCTCAAGGCTTTAGATCATCCGGCTATTCCTAAATGTCTGGATTTTTTTGAGGAAAAAGAACAATCTTTCCTCATTATGGAATTTTTAGAGGGCCAAAATATCGAAGAATTAATTTTTTATCAAAATGAAAGGTTTAATGAAAGAGCTAGTTTTCGAATTCTTTTGGAGGTATTACGGATTATTCAATATTTTCATGAGAAAGGCATTATTCATAGGGATTTGCGGTTACCAAATATTTTAATCAAGAATAAACAAATATTTATCATTGATTTCGGTCTTGCCGTATTTTGTGATGAAAAAGACCCAATCCCGTACGAATCAATGCCTCTAGAAAAAAGGCTATTCAGAGAAATATCATTTGCAAGTGATTTTTATGCCCTTGGCCATTTTGTCCTTTTTCTTCTTTATTCTGATTATCAAGCTTCTTCATTGAAGAATAGAAGCTGGGAGGAAGAGCTAGATATTGGAAACGATTCAAAACGGATTATAAGGAAGTTACTTAAATTAGATTTATGCTATGAACACGCTAGTGAAATTATTAAAGATGTCGAACAGGTATTAGAGTCAAATTGATCAAAGTGTATAGATAGTAATCACTACAGCCTTATAAAAGGTAAAGGTGATTACTTCTTTTTATCTTAATTCGCACTAAGGATTTTGTACGATACATATTTTTCCTGATTGGAATTAAAATAGTGTATATTTATAAATTAAAGGGATGTAGCCATTATGATTCGTACTCTTATCGTAACAAAAGATCAAAATGTGTTAATAGATGTACCGTTAAGTCGTTTATCAGATCCAGATATACATTGGTATTGGGTAGATTTTGATGACCCAACTGAGGAAGAAGCTTCTCTTTTAAAGTCTCATTTTCATTTTCATCCACTGGCCATTGAGGATTGTTTACACCTTCTTCAGCGACCGAAGCTTGATTACTATGACGGATATGATTTTTTCGTTCTTCATGATATCAACCAAAATACGTTATTACCAGAAGAGATTGACATATTTCTTGGCCATAATTTTCTTGTAAGCTTCCACTATTTAGAAGCATCCGAATTGGAATTAGTTCGACAAAGAATCATATCAGACAAATTGACTTTAGCTAATGGCTCTAAGTCAGTTTTTTATCATATCATGGACAAAATAGTTGATGAGTATTTCCCTAGTCTTTATCGAATTGAGGATAGTTTAAATGAATTAGAGGCACAAGATGCAGATGAAAATTTAATTGAAGAGGTTTATACGATTAGAAGTCAGCTGCTCAAATTACGAAGAACGATTTTTCCAATGAGAGAGTTACTATATCGAATATTAAACTCGGAAAGGGTCATTATACCAAAGGAAGACCGAGTTTATTTTATGGATATTTATGATCACTTGTTAAAGCTGTCTGAAATGATTGAGTCAAATCGTGAGATGACGGCAGATATAAGAGACAGTTACATTTCGATTAATTCAAACCGCATGAATGCGATTATGAAAACATTAACTGTTTTGACATCTGTGTTTATTCCGCTAACCTTTATCGCAAGTATTTATGGAATGAACTTTGAATACATGCCAGAGCTATCTTACCGATGGAGTTATTATATTGTGTTAACAGTCATGTTTGTAGTTGGTTCTTCAATGATTATTTGGTTATGGAGAAAAGGTTGGTTTAAATAAGTAGTCATTCATTTTAAAGGTGGAGATGTATATGGGAGAATTTGGTTTTATTATTAAAGGTACTTGGGAAGGCGACCGAAATGGAACCGGCCTCATAAAATCAGATGGGGGACTTAATAATGCTGTTTCAGCTCCCAAGGAATTTGATGGACCTGGAGTTGGATCGAATCCAGAAGAATTGCTTATTTCCTCTGCTAACACTTGCTACATGATTACACTTGCCGCGATGTTAAGTAACCGGAAGATACAGGTTGAAAAATTAGAGGTTGAATCAGAAGGTGTATTGGGTAAAGAAGAAGGTAAGTTTACATTTAAACAAATTATTCATAGACCAATCATTACGATTGGTTCAGAAAAGAATGTCACCGTTGAAAAATTGCATGAGCTAGCGGTTAGGGCAGAAGAAAAGTGTTTTATTTCTAACACGTTAAGAAATAGTTTAGATTTTTCGGTAGAACCTAAAATCATTACTACTTAGATTACTGGCAGGTAGGGTAGGAGGAGCATAAGTTAACATGAGCAAAAAAATAATTGTCTATACAACTAATGACTGTATTGAATGCACGATGGTCAAACAGGTTCTTACTGAAGAGGGGATTCCATTTGAAGTTAGGGACATTTCGGTAAACCACGAATATCAAAAAGAAGTAGAAAAGTACGGATATTTAGGTGTTCCAGTAACCATTGCAGGAGATAAGGCTGTAAAAGGGTTTACAAATGAACTGAAAGAAATAATAGAAATGGCAAAACAAGAAAAATTGTTTTAAACAGGAAAAGCTTGAAATTCTCTGGAGACCCAGAGGATTTTAAGCTTTTTTTATTGTTGAGTTTTCAATCATCTTTACTGCTTTTTTGTTTCGGATGGTGTAAAATGTTTCTCAAAGGAAACATTTCTGACTTGGTGCATATTATGCTTTGAATATAGATTAAGAGCACATAAAATTTAACGATTAATATTTTCCTAATTTAAGGAGCTGTGAATATGACTGAAAATTTATTATTGGCGTTTGGATTAACTTTATTTGCAGGTCTTGCAACAGGTATTGGAAGCATACTTGCTTTTTTCACCTCCAGAACGAATACAAAATTTTTATCTATTAGTCTTGGATTTTCTGCGGGAGTCATGATCTACGTTTCCATGATTGAAATTTTTTTCAAGGCGAAGGTAGCATTAGTTGATTCGCTTGGAAATGTCGCAGGAAATTGGTTAACAGTTGGTGGTTTTTTTGCTGGGATGTTGTTAATTGCGATGATTGACAAATTTATTCCTAAACAAGGGAACCCACATGAACTGAAAAAGGTTGAGGATATGAATTCAACAGGTTTAGGAACAAAGCAGCCAGACCTACTAAAAATGGGGATGTTTACTGCCTTAGCTATCGGGATCCACAACTTTCCTGAAGGAATTGCAACCTTCACCGCAGCTTTAAACGATCCAGGGCTTGGAATTGCCATTGCAGTCGCGATAGCAATTCATAATATTCCTGAAGGAATTGCTGTATCTGTTCCAGTATACTTTGCAACAGGTGATAAGAAAAAAGCCTTTAAGCTCTCGTTTTTATCGGGTTTGTCTGAGCCAGTTGGAGCGATAGTTGCATGGTTATTCTTAATGCCATTTCTAAACGATGTTATGTTCGGAATCATCTTTGCAGCTGTGGCGGGAATCATGGTATTTATATCGCTTGATGAATTATTACCAGCAGCCAAAAGATATGATGAAACTCATTTATCCATCTATGGATTGATTGCAGGTATGGCGGTAATGGCTATCAGCTTGTTACTATTTATATAGAAGAAAATGGATGGTGCACTTTGTACCATCCATTTTTCTTCCAGTAAATTCTTTAAACATCACAAATCCTTATATATCAACATGTTCGATTTTGATGAACTTGAATGTCTGCTAAATAAAGAGATAAAATAGAATAGGAGATTAAAATGATTATATCTATTTTATTTTTATAAATATTAAATCTGTGTGAACGTTAAAGGAGTTCACTTAAATAACTAGAATTTGTTCTATTAAACAAAATGTAGGAGGGGTAGTTTTGTCATATACATTTATTCATGCTGCTGATATACATCTTGATAGTCCGTTAACCGGATTGGAGCAATATGAAGGTGCGCCAGTCGCCAAGATTCGTAGTGCAACACGTGATGCATTTAAGAATTTAGTAGATACAGCGATAGAGCGAAAGGTTGCCTTCGTTATTATTGCAGGTGATTTATATGATGGCGACTGGAAGGATTACAATACTGGGTTATTTTTTGCTAGTCAAATGGTTCGTTTGCAGAAAGAACTAATCAAAGTGTTTCTTATTCGTGGGAACCACGATGCCGCAAGTTTAATCACTAAGGAGCTTAAGCTACCTGAAAATGTCATAGAGTTTTCAATTCGACAACCCGAATCATTTGTAATCGATTCCTTGGGAGTGGCGATTCATGGACAAGGCTTTGCTTCACGCTCGGTAGAAGAAAATCTTGTGAAAAATTACCCAAAACGAAAAGATGGCTACCTTAATATTGGAATTCTACACACAAGTGCCACTGGCCGAGAAGGACATGAAAACTATGCACCATGTAGCATTGACGATATGAAGGAAAAGGGATATGACTATTGGGCTTTAGGTCATATCCATCTACGTGAAGCATTAAATGAGATGGATCCTGTTATCCTGTTTCCAGGAAATATCCAGGGTCGTCACATTAAGGAAACAGGAGACAAAGGCTGTACACTAGTTACTGTTGAGGACGGATCCATCCAGTCACTAACTCATCTTTCCCTAGATGTACTTCGCTGGGAGCTTTGTGAAGTAGATGCAAGTGGGCTAGAAAGTCTCGATGAAATAATGGATAAAGCTCGTGAAGTATTAGAGCAAAAATATCAGGATGTTGATGGTCGTTTTCTAGCTGTTAGATTTCGAATTTATGGTGCAACGAAGATTCACCAAGAGCTTATTGTTGATAAAGATCATTTTATTAATAATATTAGATCCTTATCTCTAGAGGTTGGCCTTGGAGACGTATGGGTTGAAAAGGTTAAAATCGAAACAACTCGGATGATTAATATAGATGAATTGAAGGAGCAGCATACCCCAATTGCCGTCATATTAGATTTTATCAAAGACGTGGGAATGGATGAAGAAATGTTAAGGGAACTACTTATTGAGTTCCAGGACATTCAGCAGTCACTTCCTTTTGAAATGCGAAATGGGGAAGAAGGCTTTAATTTTAATAATACAGAAGTGATCAAGAAGCGATTAACAGATGTGGAGGATTTAATTCTATACTTTTTAACGAAAACGGAGGTGAATGCGTAATGAGATTTGACTATTTAAATTTACGGGCAGTAGGTCACTTTACGGATTATGAACTTAAGTTTGATCAAATGAAAAACTTTCATCTTATTTATGGGCCAAACGAAGCGGGAAAAAGTACTGCCTTGCGTTCTATTACTCATTTCCTTTACGGATTCCCAACTCAAACGTCTGATTCATTTCTACACAGTAATAGCAAGCTTAGAATAGAAGGTCAACTAAAAAATTCAAAGGGAGAAACCTTCCAATTTGCACGGAGAAAAGGGAATAAAAACACCGTACTAGATGAAAATGGAAATGCGCTTAATGAAGACCTAGTCAATCATTTTATTAATGGTATATCAGAGAGTCATTTTATTAATATGTTCGCCTTAGATCATGTTCGCCTCCGTGAAGGTGGAGAGAGCCTGCTTCAAAGTGGGGGAAATCTAGGAGAAAGCTTATTTTCGGCTGCTTCAGGAATTACACTACTACGAAAAGTTTTCGAAGATTTGGAGAAAAAGTCGGGAGAAATATATAAGAAAAAGGCATCAAATCCTAAGCTAAATAAATTATTGAAAGATGAGAAGGAATTATTAAAGCAAATTTCCGAATACCAGTTAAAAATTCAAGCCTGGAAAGAACTTGAAGCAAAATATAATGAAGGAAAAGAAGAAATTGAGAACTTAATTAAACAAGTACGTTCGTTACGCAGCCATCAAGAGAAGCTTCAGCGAATCAAATTGACATTACCGAAAATCGCTAAATTAAGGGATATACAAACAAAGCTTTATGAGCTAGGGAATGTACCCAATCTAGCTGATAACAGTGAAGAGCAACGGAAAGCTACTGAACAGAAGCTTGAGAGTGCAAAAAAAGACAAGAAAAAAGCTGAAGAAAACATTGCTGAATTAGAGATGGAAGTAAATGCAATCACAATACCTGAGGGGCTGATAGAACAGGAGACCCTTATTGATGCCCTATATCGGGAACTGCAAAGCTATCAGAACTATGTAAGGCAGATTCCAAGACTTGAAGGTGAAAAGCAACAGCTGCGTGATAGAGCCATTTCGTTCTTGAAAGATATGGATACGGCGCAGTCTGATTTGGACAATATCAATCGGTATCGCTTATCTGCAGAAAAAAAGGAAACGATTCGGGCGCTCTCAAAACAAAAGCCATTGTTAGATCAAGCCCATGAGACTCTACGAAAAGAACAAAAAGAAATTAATGAAGATTTAAAAAACAAATTAGAAGAATATGATACTTTATCAGAGCTACCTGACATTCAAGATCTTGAAATTGTAATAGATTCAGTAAAGCGTGCAGGTCAAATTGAGGAATCTCTTAAATCCTTAATTAAAGAGTGTAAACATAAGGAGCAAATAATAATAGATGAAATTGCTTTCTTACCACAATGGGAGGGTACCTATCAGGAGCTAATGCAATTACCGGTTCCAGGTTTAGCGGAAACCGTTAAGAAATATGAACAAGAACGTAGTTTACTTGATCAAAGTTTACAAAAAGTGCAAGATCTAGTAAATACTCAAAAAGATGCCATTGAGAGACATGAGGAGCGAATTCGTACTTTAGATTCACTAGCCGAAATTCCATCTGAGGATAAGTTGATTAAAGTGAGAAATCGACGGGAGCAAGGGTGGCAAATCATTCGGAATAAGCTTCAAAATCAATGCTCAGATGAACAAATTGTATCCTATACTAAGGGTCAAGCACTCGAGAACGTTTATGAGGATAGTGTTCGAGATGCAGATACTATAGCAGATAAAATGAGATTGGAAGCTGCTAAAGTTGGTGAAAAAAATAAGCTATTATCTGATATCGAAAGCTGCAAGAAGAAAATAAATGAGCTAGAGTTAGAGGAAGCCAGCTTAAAATCCCAGTTTTTAAAATGGGAGGAAGCTTGGGTAGAGCTTTGGAAACCTTCAACTATAACACCTTTAACACCTGAAGAAATGAAAGAATGGCTTGTGAAATACAGTCAAATCAAAACCTTCGTAAAGGAACTTGTAAAATCGCAGGATACCATTAACGAGTTAGAAGGAAAAAAGGTACATTACAGCCAATTACTCCGTGGAGCTATGACCCAATATGTTACGATTTCGGAAAAAATATCGTTAGAAGAACTATTGAATATGGCGGAGAAGTACCAAAAAAAGATTAGAGAAGATTTATACAAGCGGGATAATCTTGAAGTAAGTATTACTGAAATTAAAGTAAAGTTAAAAAACAATGCGCTAAACTTAAATGATATCGAAGATAAAATAATCAACTGGAAAAATGATTGGAAACGTGCTATTCAAGGTACAAGTTTATTAGGAACGACCCCGACAAGTGTAGCAGAAAGTTTACTGAGCAAATACGAATCTGGTATAAAGGCTTTTGATGAACTTAAATTTAAAGAAAAAGAGCAGGATGCAATCCAAGCACAAATTACTATTTTTGAAAATAGAGTAGTAGGCGTTCTTCAAAACATAAACTTAAACCTAGATGAACAAAATGTAGATGTTGCAGTAAATTGGCTAAATACGGCACTTGTACAGGCTAAACAAGATAGAGGATTGATTACTAGCATTCAGTCTCAATTAAAAAAGCTTCATCAAAATATTATCGAAGCAATCTCTGAAATGGAATCGGCAGAATTTACACTTAATGCACTAATGAACGCAGCTAATTGTAATGATATGGATGAGTTAATCGATATCGAGAAAACATTCTACCAAAAGAAAGTTTATGAAGCAACCATTAGAGCGACTGAAGAAGAGCTATTAATATTTGGAGGCGGCAGATCCATACAAGAATTAATTGCAGAAGCGGACCAAATCGACCAAGATTCAATTCAGGTAGAATTAGATGAAATACAACGGGAGCTAGAGGAAATCGAACCTAAACGCTCCCAGTTAGAGCAGGAACACGGTGTTGTCAAAAAGGAATTTGAAGACAAAATTCAAGGGGCTAGCACAGCTTCGGTGTTAGCTGAACAAAAAAAGGAAAGTTTACTAGCACAAATAGCCAATCTAACTGATCAATATATCCAATTAAAACTTGCTTCAACTTTATTACAAAAAGGAATTGAACATTATCGTAATCAAAATCAAGATCCAATCTTAAAACGTGCAAGCGAATTATTTGCAAGGCTAACGCTACATTCATTTACGGGACTTATGGTTGATTTTGATGAGAAGGACCAACCCGTTTTAATGGGGATTCGGGAAACTGGAGATAAAGTACCATTAAACGGCATGAGTGATGGTACAACGGATCAGCTCTATTTATCACTAAGAGTGGCGAGTATTGAAAAATATTCGAGTGATAATGAGCCAATTCCATTTATCCTCGATGATATACTTGTTCATTTCGACGATATTCGTTCGAAGGAAACGCTGAAAATCTTACTAGAACTATCAAATCAAACTCAAATCATCTTTTTTACTCACCATGCGCGTCTTGTTGAAATTATGCAGGAAATTGCTTTAGAGCATCAATTTCAAATAAACGAATTAATTCAACATGAATCTTTATTGGTTTAAAGCGTTAATACAACGATATAATTAGAATAATATAAAAAATGCCTTGGTTTAGAAACCAAAGGCATTTTTTTTGGCTATTAATCATATTATTTCACAATATACATTAGATGATATTCTTATTAAATCCTTCATGAAAGAATATTTTTATTTTCATCTCTATATAAATTCTCTAATAAACATGTAAGAAATAAGTTAGAGAAATATTGCAACTTTTCGATTCCAAAAATGCTAGTTAATAGGAAATAATCAGGTTTAATAAATAAATGTATAAAAATATCTTGTGACATTCTTTTATAGAAAGTTACTGGCTTACATTAGCCCAATGTACGAATCCTTAAGAATTGTTAGAAAGTCTGGCATATTAATATATACTCCATGAAATTTTATGAATGAAAATAGACCTAACAGATTCGCAAGAGGATTTCACCAATAGTTCTAAAGATATAGTAGAAACCAACTTGTCAATAAAAATATTTTCTAAATTTTCAAATAAATATATTGTCAATTGCTAGTAAAGAATTTATATTATTCCTAAGATTCAAAAAATTAGAAATATAATAAAAAAGTAGGGGTGGGTCAAGAATGATTAGAAAAAAAGTATTATCGCTTTTTGCAACTGCAACTCTAGCAATGGGATTACTTGCTGCATGTAGTGGGGAAAAGGCATCTACGGATGACGGCAAAAAAGGTGATGGTGGCGCAAGTGTTATAAAAATTGCGACACAGTCTCCGTTATCTGGTGGAAGTGCAACTCTTGGTGAAGCTATTAAACTAGGAGCGCAATTAGCATTAAACGAGCAAAAAGACAAATTCAAAGATTTAGGCTTCGATATTCAGCTAGTTCCATATGATGATCAAGGGGACCCGAAAAAAGGGGTTGCCAACGCTGAGTTAATTGGAGCAGATAAAGCAATTTTAGGAGTTGTTGGACACTTAAATTCAGGTGTAGCTATTCCTTCATCAGTAACCTATGAAAAGTACAAAATTCCAATGGTTTCTCCAGCTAACACTGCTACGGATGTAACAGACCGTGGATTAGCTGCTGTAAACCGAATTGTTGCAAGAGATGACTTCCAAGGTCCTGCAGGTGCAGAATTCGCAGTAAACAAACTTGGAGCAAAGAAAATTTTTGTCATTCAAGATAAAACAGCATATGGTACTGGTTTGGCAGAAGCATTCAAAGCGGCTGCTGAAGAGTTAGGTGCTGAAATTGTTGGTTTTGAAGGTGTTACTGTAGGCGAAAAAGACTATAACGGAGTGTTAAATCATGTTGTTGCTCAGGCTCCAGATCTAGTTTATTTCGGTGGCTTATACTCTGAAGGGGGATTAATCATAAAACAAGGCCGTGAAAAAGGACTTGATGTACCTTTCATGGGTGGAGATGGTCTTGATTCATCTACATTAGTTGAAATTGCTGGTGATGCAGTGAAAAACACGTTCATCACATCAGTAGCTGGGGACACAACGGCTACTGAAGCTGGTAAAGAGTTCGCTGCAAAATATAAAGATAAGTATGGAAAAAATGTAGAATCTTATTCTGCATACGGCTATGACTCTATGGGTGTTGTGTTAAAAGGAATTGAAGATGCGATTAATGGAAACGATGGAAAGCTACCATCACGTGAGCAAGTTAGAGACGCTGTACGTGCTGTAACTGATTTCCAAGGTGTAGTTACAACGGTTACTTTTGATGATAAAGGTGATAATGAAAACGCTCAAGTTTTCATTTATGAGTTTACTGAAGTTGCTTATCCTCCAAAACAAAATGCAGTCATAAGCAAATAATTAAAGTTGGAAGAGGGTATGAACCATTTTCATACCCTCTTTTTTAAAAAAGGTACTTTTCGTTAGCAATGTTGTTCTAGAAAACTACAATCTTTGAGAAAACGGCTTTTAAAAAAAGGAAGGTGAAGGTGCACAATATGTTAGCAGAAATATTACACACATTGCCACAGGTATTAATAGATGGTTTAGCGCTTGGAGCTATTTATGCCATTGTTGCACTAGGCTATACGATGGTATATGGAATACTAGAATTGATCAATTTTGCCCATGGTGAGATATTCATGACTGGTGCTTTTATTGGAACCGCGATTCTAATCACGTTAACAGGATTAGGGTGGATTGCAGTTATGCCAGCGTTACTTGCTCTTTTGTTAGTTTTAGTCATAACGTCTGTTTTAACAGGATTTATTGGAATGGGGATTGAAAGAATTGCTTATCGCCCCCTGAGAAAGGCGCCAAAATTAATTACCTTAATTACGGCAATTGGGGTCTCGTTTTTACTTCAAGATCTTGTTCGTTTCATTACAGAGGTTAAACGTGGTAACTATATTCTAACTGGTCCGAGCATGTTTACTGATCGAGTTGAAGTAAAAACCTCCTCGGTATTATCTGTGTTTAATGATGCCTCTTTTAAGGAGTCTTTTATCATTGTTTTCGTAGTAGCCGCAATCATGATGATTACCCTAGATTTCTTTATTAATAAAACAAAATGGGGTACTGCGATGCGTGCAGTTGCTCAGGACCGTGATACGTCAGCGTTAATGGGCGTGAATGTTAATAAAGTCATTGGACTGGTTTTTTTCCTTGGTTCCGCATTAGGTGGAGCTACAGGTGTATTATTTGCGATACAATATGGCACGATTGATCCTTACATTGGTTTTATTCTAGGATTGAAAGCCTTTACAGCAGCTGTATTAGGTGGAATAGGAAATATAAGGGGAGCAATGTTTGGAGGAATTTTATTAGGAGTACTGGAAATGTTTGCATCAGCCAATTTAACACTAATGACAAACGGAGTATTTGGTGCTGAATATAAGGATGTTTTCGCATTTGCTATCTTAATTCTTGTATTATTATTCAAACCAGAGGGCATCTTTGGGAAAGTCGTAATGGAGAAGGTGTAGGTGATATGGGATGAAAAAATACATCGATCTAATGAAAAGTTATACCGACAAAGTAAAAGATAATAAATTAGCACAAGGTATCTTGCTTGGCACATATATTTTAGTCACTACACTTAGCCTTTATTTATCAGGTAAGTCAGTTATTGCCTTTTTGCTTTTACTAGCTTCTTTATTGTTACTACATTTTACTAAGCTTGGTCGAAATACGAAATGGGGAATTGCGGCTTTAGTCTTGGTTGTACTATTACCTCTATCAGCTAGCCAAGGAGATGCTTACCAATCGTATATGGAGGTAGGAACCCTAGTTGGGATATATGTAGCGATGGCACTTGGGCTCAATATCGTAGTTGGGTTAGCTGGACTACTTGACTTAGGTTTTGTTGCCTTCTTTGCGGTAGGTGCCTATACATATAGTATATTCGCAACACCTCAGGCAGCCAATTTCCTTAGCTTTGGAACCTTTCCACTTGGTGGGGAATACTTTTGGGTATTTATCCTAATAGGAGGCTTTGTCGCGGCAATATTTGGAATCCTACTTGGGATACCCGTGCTCCGTGTGAAAGGGGATTATTTAGCCATCGTAACCTTAGGGTTCGGGGAAATTATTCGGATTGTTTTTAATAATTTGGACAGACCTATCAACATTACAAACGGGGCAATGGGATTATCATCTATTACACCTCCAAAATTATTCGGTCTAACCTTTACTTTTCCAAGTCAATTTTATTATATTGCTTTAGTTATTTTAGTTCTTACTATATTTGTAGTAAGAAGATTAGAATACTCTAAAATTGGTCGTGCCTGGAAAGCGGTACGTGAAAATGATATTGCTGCTCAATCGATGGGCATTCATCTAGTTCGAACTAAACTGACTGCTTTTGCTATTGGTGCTTCGTTCTCAGGAATGATGGGTGTCGTCTTTGCGGCAAAACAAACCTTTGTCGATCCAACCAGCTTCACATTATTAGAATCTATTACAATATTAGTAATGGTGCTTTTAGGTGGAATGGGATCAGTACCAGGTGTTATTTTGGGAGCAGCTATTATGACGATTTTGAATATGCAAGTTCTCACTGAATTGACCAACTGGCTAAACCAACTGAGCTTGAATAATGTTATTAGCATTCCTGATGCACTTTCACCTGCTAAAATGCAACGATTTATTTTTGGAGCCATCTTAATTCTGTTCGCCCTTTATCGACCACAAGGATTGATACCTGCGAAAAATCCAATTTTTAATGCGGCTAAATTAAAAAATGGTTCTACACCTAAAGGACAGGAAAAACAAAAACAAGAAGTTAGCCTTAAAAAGGAGAGTGCAAGTTATGTCAATCTTGACAGTTAAAAATTTAACGAAGCGATTTGATGGACTTGTCGCGAACCAGGATATTAGTTTTGATGTCGCAAAGGGCTCGATTACGGCTGTAATTGGTCCAAATGGCGCAGGGAAAACAACCTTCTTCAATATGGTTACTGGTGTTTATAAGCCAACTGAAGGCTCGATTATGATGGAGGGTCAATCCCTTGTCGGCTTGAAGCCCCATACGATTTCTAGAAAAGGAATTGCTCGTACCTTTCAAAATATTCGACTGTTTGGGAGCATATCGGTTCTAGAAAATGTGATGGTTGGCTTGCATAATCACTTAAAAGGAAGTCTACTTGGAATCATGCTTAGCCTTCCCTCTAGTAAAAGAGAAGAAACTTTTGCTCAGGAAGAGGCGTATCGTATTTTGGAATATGTCGGTTTAGCTGAATTTTTAAACGATGAAGCACAAAGTCTTTCCTATGGTGCTCAACGAAGATTAGAAATTGCAAGAGCCCTTGCGACTAAACCTAAAATATTACTTTTAGACGAACCTGCTGCAGGTATGAATCCGAGGGAAACGAAGGAGCTCACGGACCTTATTTTTAAAATGAGAGAAGAACTAGATTTGACGATTATCCTAATCGAGCATGATATGAAGCTAGTAATGGAAATATCAGAGCATATTATTGTTCTAGATCATGGTGAGAAGATTGCCGAAGGAAACCCTGAAGAAATTCGACATAATCCTAAAGTCATTGAAGCGTACTTAGGTACTGGTGCTGCTTCGACAGCATCGTAAGGAGGGTATAGGCGTGCATATATTAGAGTTAAGGGATATTCATGCGTTTTATGGAGGAATCCAAGCATTAAAAGGCGTTAATTTATATGTAGATAAAGGTGAAATCGTTACCTTAATCGGGAGCAATGGTGCAGGAAAATCGACCACGTTAAAAACGATTAGTGGTCAAGTAAAACCAAAGCAAGGGAATATTTTTTTGAATGGTAAGGATATAACGAGTGCATTACCTCATGAGACGGCCGTTTCAGGAGTTGCTCAAGTTCCAGAAGGGAGAAGAATTTTCCCACGATTAACGGTGAAGGAAAATCTAGAAATGGGTGCTTTTTCGGTAAAAAATAAAAAGGTTGTAGCGGAAAGAATGGAAAAAGTATTTCACTACTTTCCTAGAATCAAAGAGCGCCTTAGTCAACGTGGAGGAACAATGAGTGGTGGGGAGCAACAAATGCTGGCCATGGGTCGTGCATTAATGAGTGGCCCTAATGTGTTAATGCTTGATGAGCCTTCTATGGGTCTAGCTCCAATTATTGTCGAACAAATTTTTTCAATCATTAAAGAACTAAACGAATCAGGGATGACGATTCTTTTAGTAGAGCAAAATGCTTATCAAGCTTTACAAATAGCTAACAGAGGGTATGTCATCCAAACGGGAGAAATTCTGATGAGTGGACAAAGTTCCGTTCTACTTAGAGACGATCAAATTAAGGAAGCGTATTTAGCTTAAGCAAAGTCAGGTGCGAAGCACCTGACTTTTTCTATGTATAGTATAGTTTTTTTAGAAAATAAAGGAAGGAGTAAGCCGATCGTGTAGGTTGTGAGGAGATAGAGATGAGTTATTTTAATATCAAATGACGTACATAAAACTTTTGCTCCAAAGTTAGATAATAACAGGGATTGGGCGGTTTTACCTAGAATATAGTTGTAATGGGACGAAACATTAAGGGGGGATTGGTGTGGGGCATCATCAAGTCATGTTCAGTAATGTGAATGAAATAGTGTCAGACGAGAAGCTAGATGAATGGTATAAATATCAAGTCAATCATAGGAAAAAGGTAGTCTATTTATTACCTTCAGCAAAGTGGCTAACAACGGCAAGGGCAAATCAGCCAGGACTAAGCTTCATGACGTTTGATGACCTGGCAGATGTTATTTTAAGAGAATTGTCTATAGAGTATTCAGTATTACCTAATGACTACCGGTATTTATTTTTTCAGGATGATTTGCAAAAAAATCCTACCGTATCGGATGTACGTGAAATACCTTACCAAGCTAAAACCTATGGTGATACATATGGTCAATTAAAGCGATTAGGATTAACGGTTCAACAATTACCTGAAACATTACAGTCACTACAAGCATCCTTTGAAAAATACGAGGATAATTTCATAAAAAAGAAGTATTTAGATTCAGAAAATAAACTAATTACCGCTATCAAATTGCTTAGAGAAAAGTATACATTTCCAAGTATAAATATTGTCATCGAAGGCTACTTAGATTTCACACCTTTACAATATGAACTTCTTATAGCGTTATTTAACCAAGACATTCCAATAACTGTTTATTTACCAAAAATAAACGCATCGTTAATTCAGCATACAACAAAGGATTTAGATGAAATCGGCTTTCATATTCAAGAATATGGTCCCGAACCATTCAAGAGAGTGGAGAAACAATTCATCATACAAGCGGTAAGTCCTGAGGAAGAAATCCATCGAATTTTAGATTTGATTTATGAAAAAAAACAATCATTAGGTAGGTATAATCAAATTGCCATTGTTTTAGCAAATGAAGCAAGCTTAGAAGAGCTAATGTCAATTGCAGAGGAAAAAAAGATTCCGATAAAAAGAGCGAAGAAAAAGTCGCTTTCGCATACATTAATCATTCAAACTCTCAAACAATTATTAGTAGAAAAGAAATCATCAACCAAATGGGACAGGCTAGAAGAAATTTCATCTATCAGTAAATTGCTTTTTTTGGAAGCGACTGAATATACGAAGTTGAAACAAATATTCATCGAAAAAGAACTAATTTGCATTGAAGAAGTGGAGCAAATACATAACCAATTTCAGCTTTTTATAGAAACAATCTTTAGTGGACAAACAGTTGTTAAACACTGCCAAAACTTTATTGGATTTTTACAAACTCTACCTTTATTATCGAGATGGAAGAACATGCTTTCAGAGAATCTTCATCGGGAATCGAGCTTGCAGATTAGTTTTGAGTGGCGAACGTTTGAAACGATTTTGTCATTTTTACAAAAATGGATAGTAGACCTAGAGAATCTTCCTTCCATTAAGATGGAAGGAACGCACTTTCTCTTATGGTTCTTTACTAAATTAGAAGGAGAAGAATTGTATTTGAAACGAACTCCACAAGATGGAGTTGGAATCTATACGTTTCGAGACATTGCTTTATTTAAAGGAAGTGAAATTTTTGTTTTAGGTTTAAATGAAGGTGTATACCCGCCAGCTTATTCGCTATCTGGGTATTTTCAACCTCAGCATTTAGAGAATTTAGAGATTCGTTATGGCGCTCCCACCGTTGAGATTTTTGAAAAAAAAGCCGAAGCTCTTTTCAATCAGCTAGAAGTACTTGCCGAGACGATTTCCTATTCCTATTGTATTGGTGTTGATTCACACGAGCCATTACTCCCGTCAAAGTATATTGCACCTTTAATAAATAGAGTAGAAAAGATCCAAGCCTCTTTTCAAAACAGAATTCAAATTCCTTTTTACGAAGAAAAACAAGAGCTCATGAATAAAGTAGCTTACCATATCGGGAGGGACTATCTAGTAAAGAATGCACCGGAAGAGCTAATGGAGAAACAAAATCTACTAATCACGCTTGCCATTGGTAATCATTCTTTGAGTGAACCATTAAGTGGTGTAAGGCGCTCGGTAACGGCCATTGAAAGCTATGTGGATTGTTCCTTTAAGTTTGCAATGGATTATGTGTTAAAAGTAAAACCAGTAATGGAGAGAGTTACTTCTGTTGATCGCCGAAAAACAGGTATTCTCCTTCATAATGTGATTGAAAAGTTTTATAAAAAAATTGGATTTATCGAGAAATCCTTTTTGGATTGTGCGAGAGAATTGACTGAGGAAAAAGATAGGATTCTTCTTGAAATTTTTGAACAAGAATGGGCTGGCTTAGAAAAAGAATTATTAATCGAACTTTCGGAAGTAGTGGTAAAGGAAGAAAAGCTTTCCTGGATGAAAAAAATAAAAAGATGGTGGGCTTCAGAGAAGCTTCTTTTCCAAAATGGCCAACTACAGAACATGCAAATTTATATGATGGAAAAGGGGTTATCGTTCACGTTAAATAATGACCTTGAGATCAATATTAAGGCAGACCGAGTGGATATTGATGAAGATGGCTTTGTCATTTACGATTATAAGTCAAGTAATAAAATGATTAAAGAAAACGAAGTGATGGATGGAAAAGTTCTTCAACTACCACTTTATCTTTACGCATTAGAGGATATTTTGAAAGAAAAAGTAGGAAGACCACTTAGACCTTATGGAGCAAGCTATATTAATATAGATAATCCAAAGAGCCGTGCCTCTAATAGTATGTGGGAAGCTAACGAAAGCACTCAAAAAAGATTCAATGTCCATTCTAAAGCGATGAAGGTGGAAATGAAGGATGGGGAACATCTTAATCGATTTGGTTTACATACAAAATTAAATGAGCTTGTAAAGGATTCTAAACAGCAATTTAGAGTGAATCCATATGGGACAAAGTCTTGCCAATTTTGTACATACCATGCTGTGTGTCGAGTAACGCCAGAAACGTTTGAAGGGGAGTGAGGATAAAATGGAAAGAAATATACAACAAAGAGCGGCTATTTTTAGTAAAAAACCATTCGTTACTGTTTCAGCTGGAGCTGGATCTGGGAAGACAAGTGTTTTAACAGAGCGTTATCGTTTTATCCTTGAAGAATGCTTACACTCCAATTCATTTGGGGCAAATGTGAAAGAAATCGTCGCATTAACCTTCACTGAAAAAGCAGCTCGAGAAATGAGAAATCGAATTCGGTCCCAAATTGAGAAAATGGTAGAATCCACTAATGGTGCCTCTAAACAATTCTGGATGACACAGCTTCAAGATTTTGAACAGGCAACCATTTCTACCTTTCATAGTTTTTGTATGAAGCTGTTAAAGGAATATTCGTTTGAAGCGGATGTGTATCCTGATTTTTCGTTGATGGATGACCTTCAATCCTCTCAACTGAAAAAGCAGGTGATCAACGATTTACTGGAAGAAGCTAACTATCTAGAAAAATGGCAGTCTATATATGTATATTATCCACGAAGTAAAATTAAAGATTTAGTTATTTCGGTTTATGGGAAAATGAGAGAATTTGAAACGCCTATACAACATTGGTTGTCTGAGGCAACTGTCCTGGACCAAAGTGTTCTGGAACAAGAAGTGTTAAATGTAGAAGCTAGTATCATTAACCAAATTGAACAATTTATGTTAGTGGCTATTGAGTATCGCAGTGGATTTCCCGCTCCTGAATCGATTACAAGAGCAAGCGCTGTGCAAGCTAGATTAAAAGAAATAATCGATATCTTAGATTCTCCCTTTACTGGGGCGTTAAACTGGTATCAATCTATCATCAAAATCAATGTACCAAATACAGCAGAAAAACATGCACCAGCTCTTTATCAATTTTATAAACACGAGTTACTCCCTTTTAAAGAGGAAATCAATCGTCAACTTATGCAAATAGCCGTTTTCAAAAAACAGTTATTATCAAATGATCAAATAGGAATCATGAATGAAATCATGAAGGTATTTGCGGATATTCTCCTCCATTTTGATCAGGTTTACACTCGTGAAAAACGTGCGTTGAATGTTTTGGACTTTTCCGATTTACAACAAAAAGCCATTTCGTTATTGGAAAACGAGCATATTCAAGAACTTTGTCGAAAGCAATATAAGCATTTTTTGCTAGATGAAGTTCAAGATACGAACCATTTGCAAATGAGTTTACTAGAGAGAATTAACCCAACCTATCGATTCATTGTGGGTGATGGTAAACAGTCTATTTATCGATTCAGAGGAGCGGATGTTGGCTTAATTAAGCAAATGTCTGAGCTAGCAAAAAAGGACAGTGAAAATGGAGAGTATATAAACCTGTATATTAATTACAGAACATGTGCGAGTATTATTGATTTTGTTAACTTAACATTTGAGCAGCTAATGAAGGTGGATCTGTCAGAAGTACAAATTCCTTATAAAATTCAGTATGAAAAGTTAGAAAGTGCTCGTACTGGAGATAGGGAACAAGAGAACCGAGTTGAATTGTACGTGGCATCTGATAAAGATTCTGAATATCAATTTATTGCTAATCGAATTGTTGAAATGAAGAAAACGAAACAAGAAATATATGATAAGGATACAAAAGTATGGAGAAATTTGGATTGGCATGACATAGCCATCCTTATTCCAACGAGAACAAATTTATTAAAGCTTGAAAGAGAGCTTCAGATTAAAAATATTCCTTATACGGTTTACGGTGGATTAGGTTTTTATGATCAGCCAGAAGTGCGTGATATGATCATGTTATTGCAATGGTTAAACCGTCCGTATGAAGAGCTTTATATTTTTGCATTTCTAAAGAGCCCATTAATCAGCCTAACACTCGATGATTTATATAAAATAAAACAATCTAGTAAAAAGGATGTAGCAAGCTATTTATATCAACATCACTTTATCAACGATCACTCACTAAGCGATAATGCTAAACAAGCATTAATGAAATTCAGCCGATTTTTTTTAGAGTATATCCCTTTTATTCCAAGTGCCGGTATCAAAACAAGTTTACGGCAACTTTTTCAAAAAAGTGGTTTGGAATCAATTTGTTTACTTCAGAAAAACAATGTACAGCGAGTCCGTAACGTAGAGAAATTAATTGATATTTTGGCTAGCTTTAACACCTTTTCACTCGAAGAAATGATTAATCGGTTAACGGTTGTGATGGATTTTTCCGAAAAAGAAGGAAATGCAGAGGTTGAGCTTACAGATGAGAATTCCCTTCACATAATGACCGTGCATGCTTCAAAAGGGCTTGAATTTCCTATCGTGTTTGTAACAAATCTAAATGGAACACCAAGGGCAGATTCAGGAGATGTTAGATTTGATGAAACAATTGGTCTTGTCGCAAAGTGTAAAGTAGAAAATGAGGTAGACTTACTAGCGAGTCCTATTGAAATTAAGCCATTGAGTTTTAGCCAGACCGAGGAAATTAGTAAAAGGCAAGGGGAAGAGGAATGGAAACGACTGTTCTATGTAGCCGTAACAAGAGCAAGGGACTATCTTGTTTTAACAGCTCATGGACAGGGGAGAGGGTCTTGGTTAGATCAATTAAATACGGTCATGGAAATGGATAATCTGTTACAAAATAAAATAAAAATGATCGATACGTTCCAGAATGAAGAAAGAGTTGTCCTCAATCGAAAGGAATATGAGCTTCCGAATTACCAAATGCGGGAGGATTTGCCTGTTTCTTTCTCAGTGTCAGAAGTAACGAGTTTTATTCATGATCCGTCTTCCTATTATAGGAAGCATGTATTAAAGCTAGATGTTAACTTAGATGAAGAGGAAGGCCAAAAGGAATATGATGAATGGTTAGACGAAGAAACGCCTAAATATAGTCCCGCTATTCTAGGAACACTCGTTCATCGAGCATGCGAACTTATTGATCTTGGATATCAAAATAACGACGCAATGAACTTAGCTTTAAGAGAAATGTCTCTTCGTGAAGATGAACAACCGTTGTATTTAGATAAACTATCGATGTTTTTACAGCATTATGAAAGGAGTCAAGATAAGCTTGGAGATCCAATCGCCAATGAATGGAAATTTACCTTGGATATTGATGGAGTGTCCATTATAGGTGAAATTGATAAGGTCGTTAAAACAGAAATCAGTTATCATGTGATAGATTTAAAGACAAATTATATAACCGAAGACAATATCCATACTCTAATAGAGTACTACAAACCACAGCTCTATTTATACAAACTAGCCTATGAAAATAAAAATGATGTTACGATAAAATCTATGAAACTCTTCTTCCTACGAAATGAAGAAAATGGAATTTACGATATTCCATTTGAAATAGAATACGAGAACCATCTAAAAGAACAAATAAGAAAAATGGCAAAACTTTAATTTGGTAAAGAACAGAACATACCTTGGTTCAAGGAGTAGTATTTTCGCAATGAGATGAAACAGCCTGATTCTTGGCTATCTATTTTACGACAGAAGGAATTGTGGTGAGCTAAGTTGAAATCAATTATTATTGGGATTTGTGCATCCTTCTTTTTTGCTTTTACATTTGTCCTTAATGCATCGATGGAGTTGACTGGTGGTAGTTGGATTTGGAGTGCCTCACTCCGCTATATCTTTATGGTCCCTTTTCTTTTGTGTATTGTCATCATAAGAAAGAATTTGCGACCACTCTTAAAAGAAATGAGAGAAAAACCAGGACCATGGATGATATGGAGCTTCGTTGGCTTCGGGTTATTTTACGCACCATTATGTTTTGCCGCTGCGTATTCACCTGGTTGGCTGATTGCTGGTACATGGCAAATAACCATTATTTCAGGTGCATTACTTGCACCGTTATTCTTTGAAACGGTACAAACAAAGAATGGACCATTAAAAGTAAGAGGGAAAATTCCCTATAGAGGTCTAATCATGTCCATGATCATAGTGTTAGGTATTGTCCTCATGCAAATGGAACATGCAAAGGAACTTTCTTTTGAAATTCTATTATTAGGAGCTGTTCCCATTTTACTAGCTTCATTTGCCTATCCTTTAGGAAATCGTAAAATGATGGATATATGTGAAGGGCGTTTAGATGCTTATCAACGTGTGTTAGGAATGACATTAGCGAGTCTCCCATTCTGGTTTTTACTTTCCTTGTATGGCTTGTTTACAGTCGGACTACCAAGCAAAGGGCAAAGTATTCAGTCCTTGTTAGTGGCACTTTTTTCTGGGGTCATTGCTACTGTCTTATTTTTCATGGCCACAGATAAGGTAAGAGGAAATATGCAAAAGTTAGCTGCGGTTGAGGCAACACAATCATTTGAAGTGGTTTTTGCTTTAATGGGGGAAATGATTATTCTGTCTATCCCACTTCCTTCATCATTCTCTTGGATAGGTATTTTTATTGTTATCGTTGGAATGATTTTGCATAGTTATGTTTCAAACAGAAGAGTCGAGAGTTTTGTAACAACAACAAAAGGAGCATAGGTTGGTTTAATAGTATTTAAATCATTATAGTATTGACACGAATAATATAATATGGTTTAAAATAATATTGAATTAGCACTCGAATAGGTGGAGTGCTAATAAACATGGAAAGGAGATTTTTTATGTCAAAAATACAGTTTAAAGCAGAATCTAAACGATTACTTGAAATGATGATTAATTCTATTTATACTCACAAAGAAGTTTTTCTAAGAGAGTTAATATCGAATGCAAGTGATGCCATTGATAAACTCTATTATAAAGCGTTAACAGATGATTCTATAAATTTTGAACAAGAAAATTACTACATAAAAGTAGTTCCGAACAAAGAAAACCGGACATTAACGATCACGGACTCTGGGATAGGAATGACGAAGGAAGAGTTAGAAAACAATCTTGGAACGATTGCTAAAAGTGGATCATTAGCATTTAAAAAAGAAAATGAATTGAAAGATGGCTACGATATTATCGGTCAGTTTGGTGTAGGATTCTATGCAGCATTTATGGTTGCTGATGTCGTTACGGTTGTAAGTAAAGCTCTAAACAGTGATCAGGCTTATAAATGGGAATCTGAGGGTGCTGAGGGATATACAATCGAGCCAATAGAAAAAGACTCAGTCGGCACCGAAATTATTTTAAAAATTAAAGAGACTACAGAAGATGAAAGTTATGATGAGTATTTAGATGAATATAGATTAAAATCGATTATCAAAAAATATTCTGATTTCATACGTTATCCAATTAAAATGGATATTTCCGGTAGAAGACCGAAAGAAGATAGTGAGACTGAATTTGAGGATTATCAAGAAGAGCAAATTATCAATAGTATGGTACCAATCTGGAGAAAAAATAAAAATGAACTTACCGATGAGGATTACCAAAAATTCTATGAGGAAAAGCATTATGGATTTGATAAGCCACTTAAACATGTTCATATCTCAGTCGATGGAACGATAAGATATAATTCGATTCTTTACATTCCTGAGAAAATTCCATTTGATTTCTATTCAAAGGAATTTGAAAAAGGGTTAGAGTTATATTCAAATGGTGTTTTAATTATGAATAAGTGTGCGGACTTACTTCCGGATTATTTTAGTTTTGTCAAAGGGATGGTAGACTCAGAAGATCTATCTCTTAATATTTCGCGGGAGATTTTACAGCACGATCGTCAATTGAAGCTTATCGCGAAAAACATTAATAAAAAAATCAAAAGTGAATTAGTAGCACTATTAAGAAATGATCGCGAAAAATATGAGGAATTCTACAACTCATTTGGTCGACAATTAAAATACGGAGTTTATAGTGATTACGGAACTCATAAAGATGAACTGCAGGATTTATTAATGTTTTACTCTTCTAAAGAGGGCAAGTTAGTAACATTGGATGAGTATGTATCTAGAATGTCAGAGGAGCAAAAATATATTTATTATGCTTCTGGGGAGTCCATTGAAAGAATTGAAAAGCTTCCACAAACAGAGTTGGTTTCTGAAAAAGGCTTTGAAATTTTATATTTTACAGATGATATAGATGAGTTCGCCATCCGCATGCTAATGAACTATAAAGAAAAAGAATTCAAATCGGTTTCAAGTGGAGACTTAGGTATTGAAGCAGACGAAAACGAAACAGAAAAGGACTCTGTAGAATATAAAGACCTATTTGACCATATGAAGAATACTTTAGCAGGGAAAGTAAAGGATGTACGAGTGTCAAAAAGATTAAAAACCCATCCAGTTTGTCTTGCAACTGACGGTGAATTAACGATTGAAATGGAAAAAATTCTTAGCATGATGCCAGACAATCAAAATATTAAGGCAGACAAAATCTTAGAAATTAATCCAAATCATGAAGTATTCAAATCATTACAAAACTCATTTGAAAATGACAAAGAAAAATTAACGCTATACACAACTTTGTTATACAACCAAGCATTACTTATTGAAGGACTTCCAATCAACGATCCCGTTGAATTTACAAACGACATCTGCAAAATAATGGTTTAATGCTTCAAAGCGCTGGGGTTCCTGGCGCTTTGTTGAGTTTAGATTTCAAATTTTTAAAGGTATAAATGTTCAAGTGAAGCGTGAACAGAAAAAATGTAGTGAATAGTACTAGAGATCAGCTTACTGATTGGGGAAATTTACATTTGAAGTACTAGCAATAATTATGGTATCTTATTTTTCTACCTTCCCATTATCTTTCGGAGGGAGATTGAAGAAACATTTATTAAAAAATAATTTCAAAAGAAGTTGACTTCTGCGAAATTGGATGTTATATTAATATATGTCGCCGAGACGAAATAACGGAAAAACAATTTAATGTCATTTCGTAGAAGTTGACAAAAACGAAAAAATATAATAATATAGATTTTGTAACAAATTGCTCTTTGAAAACTAAACAACCAAACAATAACAAATTAAGTGAAAACTTTCTTTTAGGAAGTTGGAACTAAGCCAGAGTAAACTTTATGAGCTAATCAAACACTTTATTGGAGAGTTTGATCCTGGCTCAGGACGAACGCTGGCGGCGTGCCTAATACATGCAAGTCG
>NZ_CAKJTG010000011.1 GCF_917563885.1 Pseudoneobacillus rhizosphaerae | reverse complement strand
AATATTATAATACGAAACGGATGAAGGCAAAATTAAAAATGAGTCCGGTACAATACCGAACTCATTTTGAGCAAGCTGCCTAATGAAATAACCGTGTCTAACTTTTAGGGGTCACTTCATTAAGGTGCTTTTTACTTTATATTTGACTTAATGTATCAAACTGGAGGTTGAATTGGGAACCCATTTGTTTCACTATAATCTGTCCCATCAGCCACAACTGTAGCTGGACTGTCAGGTGTGCTAACAAATACCCCAAATGTAATGACTCCAAAAACAAGAACTGAAAACAATACCTTTTTCATTTTGATCTCCCCTTAACTAATTTTTTCTATATATTTCACTGCCTTCTCATACCTAGCTAGTTGTCGGTAGTGTGTCGATAGCAGTCTATAGAACCGGTTTAATGTGTCTGGATGCTCCTTGCTTTCTTCAAGATATGGAATGACCTTCATTTCCAAGAATTCAATCGATTCCTTGTAGGAACTCATTGACTTTAAATAATACTTAGACAACAGTATATATTTTTGACTAGATAACTTCTTTGATTGCTCTAACACTCTTTCAAAGACTTCTTGTGACTTATCAATCTCTTGTAAAATATAAAGTGATTCTCCAATCGTATAGAGTGTCATGAGGTAATAGGGCGTATCCTCTGATTGTAGTGATAAGCTTTTCTCATAAAAATATAAGGCTTCATGATATTTTTCCATTTTAGTTTTTAAATAACCTATGTTATGGAAAACATGTGGAAGAAAATGAGCTTCATTTAATAACTCCGCATTTCTTATTAAGTGTTGAAAGCATTCTAATGCTTCTTCATAAATTCTTGAATATGTGTAATTTATGCCTAGAAGCATTAATGTATGTAAAATACGAATAAAGTTGTGGTCATTCATAAACGACTGCAAGGCTTTTTTCCCAAAGTAAATAGCATGATCCGAATGTTCTAGAGAACTTTTTACTAGTGCTCGATGATAGAACAGTTCCCCAGATACAAATTCATTGTTGTTTAATGTCATTAGTGTTTCTAATACGGTATCGGCTTTTTGATAGTGCCCTTGCAGTATTAAACATATAGCATTGTAGTGAAGAAATAAATAGTTCTCTTGTTGGGAAAAATTTTTCTTTTGTTTGTTTAATAAGTTTTCTTGCTGCTGAGCTCGTTTAAGTTCACCTTTAAATAAAAAATACCGATATTTAGATAATTCATACGTATAAAGAGAAGTAGAAAAAGGAATGATATCTTCGATTTCTACAAGTTTATCAAATATTAGATCAACATCATTCTTTTGAAAAAAAAGCATCTTTTCGTTTAGTAACATCAGTTGACTCTTGATTTGCTCTTCCTTCTCATTGATTTCACTTTTATCGATATTAAGTTTTTCAAATAATAATGAAATGGTTTCGATATTGGCATCTTTACTTTTATTTTCAATTTTACTTAAATGTGAGACCGAACAAATTCCTTTTGCTAAATCCTTCTGGGTCAACCCCATTTGAGTCCGAAAATATTTAATAAGAGGACCATATTCCATTTTTCATCACCATCAATTTCTAAGACTGAAAATAGTATAAAAGAATAATACCATGTTATGCCAATTAGTTAATAGAATATTTAGAAAAAATAGAAAGATAGTCAATAATACCTATTTAAAAGCCCTCCGAAAATACTATTCAGAGGACTTTATCATTTTTTATTGGTTTACTCGTGCAAATCCGAAGCCTGATGCGTAGTCGTCTCCGCTAGCTGCTCCTGTTCCACTTAAAACATCATATTTTTTAGCATTAGCTTGAAGATTTTGACGAAGTGTAACATTGTTTAAAGTTGGATTAGCAGCCCAAATTTTTGCAGCTAAACCAGAAACATGTGGTGTTGCCATTGAAGTACCACTAATCGTGTTATACGCTCCATCAGACCAAGTAGATTCTATCGCTCTTCCTGGTGCAGAAATTTCAACATCACGTTCTCCAATTACATAATCTCCATCTGTATCAGGGTTTCCACGAGAAGAAAAATCAGCTACCCGGTATGTACCATTTTGCTGAACATTTTCTAATGCCGCAACAGCTATAGCATTTGGTAATGCTCCAGGATACCCAATTGTATTAGCTGTTGGCCCATCATTACCAGCTGCAGCAACGACCAATACACCCTTACCATATGCATAATCAACCGCACTTGCAATTAAGCTGTCCTTACTACTTGATCCTAAAGACATGGAGATAATGACTTTAGTATTCGTTCTCGTTGCTTCGTCTGCTACGTGTCTAATCGCATTAGCGATATCATCAGAGTAACCTGACCCTCTATCATTTAACACCTTATACGCCCAAAGATCAGCCTCTGGCGCAACTCCATAAATTCCAGTATTATCTGAACCACCATGCGCTAGCACAGAACCAGCAACGTGGGTACCATGTCCGTTCTTATCAGTACAAATATTATTAACTAGAGGAGCTGTACGTTGAGTAAAATCTTTACACTGTTCTGCTTGGCCTACTAAATCCTTATGATTAATATTAACGCCTGTATCAAGAACCGCTACAGTTACTCCATTTCCACCTGAAGTTGCTTGTATTGATGAATTATTATAAATCGCTTCAATTCCCCATGGAGTACGATCACTAGGGCCAGAACCCGTGCTTCCGCCTGGCTTGGCAGCAGCTTCTTTCATATAATCAAGTGTCACTTCAGAAACTTCCGATATATTAATATTTTTATTTTTTAATAAGGCTTGATACTGATTTCCGTTTACTGTTGTCGTGAAGCCTTCTGTCCCAAAATCCAAGCGGACACCGTAATGATCCTTTACTTTAGCTTTTTCTGAATTCGTTCCTTGGATTAACACACGAAACGAATCTTGACTTTCAGGTTGTTTTGCAATTGCCCCTGTTGCAAACAACGAAACTCCCATTGCTAAACTAAGTACTGCTGATCCAATTGCTCTTCTTTTTTTCATCTTATCGCTCCTTTCAAACTATAAAACTCACAGTCCTCAAGACTGTATTTTAAGTATATTCCTAATTTTCAGATAAAATCAATAAGAAAAACTATAAATGGAGTTGGGAAATTTTTTTAACTGGAAAATACTAGGTTTAAAGATGTGGTGTTTTACAAAAAAAATAGAGCTTCTAAGAAGCTCCATCATTTTTTAGGTGTTAAATTTATTAAATAGTCAACAGCTTCGTCAAACGTATCAATGGGGACAATTTTCATCTTCGTCTTAATATCTTTTGCAGTTTTGACAGCAGCATTGTAATTTGAATCCTTTTCTCCTTTTTCATTAGGAGCAAAAAAGATTTCTGCGCCAACCTTGTCGGCCGCAACTATTTTTTGCTCTATTCCGCCTATAGGTCCTACATTACCGTCCGCCGTTATTGTCCCAGTTCCGGCAATTTCATAGCCTTGTGTTAAATCTTCTTTAGTTAATTGATTATAAATTTCTAATGAAAACATCAATCCAGCAGAAGGTCCACCAATTTCATCTGTATTCACTTTCACCGTTGGTTTTACAATGATTTCCTTATCCTCAACTAACTCAATCCCCACCCCTTTTTTCGAAGGATATTGCGGATAAGTGGCTACTGTAATCGTTACTTCTTTAGGACTATCATTTCGCTCGATAGAAAGGGTAATCGAATCACCAACTTGCTTTTCATTTACATAATCAATAAATGAAGCTGATGAAGTAAAGCTTCTATCATCTATCTTGATGATTCGATCACCTGGTAACAATTTACCCTCTGCTGGCATGTCTGGAAAAATATTTAGTACATATACACCTTTATAATGATAATCAACAGGAATCCCTGCTTTTTTGTAAGAAACTTCAATTGCGTTTAGTTTTGAAGTATCCATCAGATGTAGTTGACGGGTCGAATATTCCTCTTCCGTTTCATCTTCTCTTCTAATGTCCTTTTCAGGATAAATTTTCTGATACTTGCTCGCTTTAGCGATTAAATAAGAGTAAATATTTGCCTTTCCCATTCTTACAGTTGTTAGCATAAAGGTACCTTTTTCATCATACCCATTCTCTACTTGGATAATCGGCTCAAGTTCTTTAGCCATACCAGGCTTAGAAACATAATAGGGCAATGTATAAAAAAAACTTGCCATAAATACCACGGCTACAACAACTATGGGACGTAGTTTAAAGATTTTTGACATTTGCTTATGATGGCTCCTTCCAATTCTCTAAACAATTGCGTATGTTTGCGAGTTGATTTCTTGCTTCAGTTTCTCCTATAGAAATTATTTCATCAATGTTGGTAAAAGATTTAGAGCTATACATTTGAACCTGTGGACGAATCATAATATCAGAGGCTATCTCACGGTAGCTAACCAATTCCTTTTGCATAATATCAATACTTTGCATAATGACATCAAATATGGAGGTAATCTCTGCATCCCTTTTCACTTGGGATACATCCACCGCAATCACAATATCTGCCCCCATCTCCTTTACAACAGACACTGGAACTCTGTCTACTACACCGCCATCAACTAAAATTCGATTATTCCATTTTTCTGGAACAAATATTCCAGGAATGGCTATACTTGCCCGAACAGCATCTGCAACTGGGCCAGTTTTAAATACTACCTTTTCGCCTGTCATTAAATCCGTAGCAACAATCGCTACTGGAATATCTAATTGTTCAATATTTTTATTGTGTGTAAAGATTCTAACTAATTCTTTAACCCTTTTTCCTGCAATAAAGCCCATTTTTGGCACAGTAAAATCTAAATAATATTTTCTTCTAAATGCTGTTGATAATCGATAAAGCTGATCAAGATCGAGACCAGCCGCATAAAAAGAGGCAACTAGAGCTCCCATACTACTTCCAGCTATCATATCAATAGGGATTCCTTCGTCTTTTAAAACTTTAATAACTCCTAGGTGGGCAAATCCACGTGCTCCACCAGAACCAAGCGCCAAACCAATCTTTGGACGTTGCAAGGAGATTCCCCCCTTTTTGCTTTTGCATAAGCCCTAGAACAATCTTATGGTCTAATTTTGATTTCTATGAGTATATTGTGATATGTAGGGACAAGTTAGTATTTTTTTGCCATTTGGCATTAAATATATAATACTTCATATTCTACCATTCTTTAAGTTAGTTGTATAATTTGTTATTAGTTCAAGGAGGGCTTTATCTTGTGGCGTTCTAGGTTTAAAACCGCATTCTTAGCAGTATCAGTAACAATAATGGCGGCCTCACTTGTGGTTTATCCAGAAGAATCATTTGAAGCCTCCATAAGAGGCTTAGATATGTGGTGGGAAATTGTCTTCCCTTCCCTTTTACCGTTTTTCATCATTTCCGAAATGTTAATTGGGTTTGGAATTGTTAAATTTATCGGTGTTCTTTTAGAACCATTGATGCGACCTTTATTTAGAGTGCCTGGGGTTGGTGGGTTTGTGTGGGCGATGGGAATGGCATCTGGTTTTCCAGCTGGTGCCAAACTTACCGCAAGACTTAGACAGGAAAAACAACTTAGTAGGATTGAAGCAGAACGGCTTGTTTCTTTTACTAACTCTTCCAATCCACTTTTTATTTTCGGAGCAGTTTCTGTAGGCTTTTTTAAAAATGCTCATTTAGGAATTATTCTTGCCCTCTCCCATTATTTAGGGAATATTTGTGTTGGATTAGTCATGCGTTTTTACGGTCGCAATGATAAGGAAGAGAAGGAACAAAAAAAAGGCAAATCGAAGTTTCCTATACGCACAGCACTAATTGCCTTACATCGAACTCGTGTGAATGATAATCGTCCTATCGGAAAGCTTCTTGGTGATGCCGTAACTTCATCCATTCAAACTTTATTAATGATTGGTGGATTTATCATCTTATTTTCAGTTATTAATAAAATATTATATCATCTTCATGTGACTGCTTTTTTAGCAAAACTCTTTGAGATTATCTTAAAAACTCTCTCCTTACCAGAATCCTTAAGTGTCCCTCTTATTTCCGGTTTATTTGAAATCACTCAAGGAAGTCAAATGACTAGCCAAGTTCAAGATGCCTCCCTCATGCAACTAGCTATTATTACAAGTTTTATTCTTGCATTTAGTGGATTTAGTGTACAAGCACAGGTTGCGAGTATTCTAGCTCAAACAGATATTCGATTCAAACCTTTCTTTTTCGCAAGAATTCTACAGGGCCTATTCGCTAGCTTCTTTACAGTTATTCTATGGAAAATGATATATGAAAGGTTCTATAATCCAGAGCAACCTTCGCATGCGATTCCTGTATTTCTTTTTGAAGAAGGAACATGGCTACATAGCTTTTATCAGCTTATCAGTCAAATTGGACCAATTATTACACTATTCTTCTTATGTCTATATATTGTTATTTTAGCTAGAAGGTTATACGTTCAAAAATAAAAACAGTCTCCTCTAATTTAAGAGGAGACTGTTTTTATTACGAATTGAATTTTTTTATTAATGCCTCTTTTACTGGCGCTGGGACCAACTCAGAAATATCTCCATTATACTTGGCAACCTCTTTAACAATGCTTGAACTTAAGAATGAATATTGATTATTAGTCATAACAAAAAGAGTCTCAATTTCTTCATCCAGTACCCTGTTCATTGACGTAATTTGCATTTCATATTCAAAATCCGAAACGGCTCTTAAGCCCCTTAATATAGCAGTTGCATTAACACTTTTCGCATAATCTACTAACAGTCCTTGAAAAGAATCTACTTTCACATTCGGAATATCTTTCGTCACCTTTTGGATTAGGTCAATTCTTTCCTGTACATTAAACAACGGATTTTTGGATGAATTATTTAAAACTACGACATAGACTTGCCCAAACACCTTAGCGCCACGTTTTATAATATCCAGGTGCCCTAGTGTTATCGGGTCGAAGCTACCAGGACATACTGCAATACTAGCCATTCTCTTTCCCCCATATCATAAGGTAATAAGTTGATAAATCGTAATCCCTATGACTCCATATTTCTCATGCTTGATTTTCTTTAAAGAGCCCATTTCATCAGGTAGGTCAACTTCTGAAGCATGTTCACAAAGAATGATTCCATTAGGATTTAGTAAATTTTCATTAGTGAATATGGTCAATAGCTTTACCAATTGCTGCTTTTTATAGGGAGGGTCAAGAAAAATAAAATCAAATTTAATTTTTCTTTTTAAAATCGCTTTTAATGCCCTCTCTGCATCATTACGATACACTTCTGATTTATCGATTAAATCACAAAATGCAATATTTTCTTTGATAACTTGAAATGCTTTTGGATCTCTATCAACAAAAATGACTTTTTCTAATCCCCTACTAAGGGCTTCAATTCCTAAACCACCACTTCCAGCAAATAAATCTAGTCCAATGCCAAACTCAAAATATGGACCAATCATATTAAATATTGCTTCTTTCACTTTATCTGTTGTAGGTCTTGTCGTACTTCCTGGAACTGCTTTAAGGCTTCGTCCTTTACAAGTACCTGAAACAACTCTCATATTTATCACCACTATCATTCGACAAATTTCTTTTTTCTAACATATCCTACCATAACTTCCCTTTAACAGCCAAACCGTATGTAAAATGGAATACAAATACAAAAATAATTGAAGGGATATGTATAGACAATCGTTTTATGGAAATAATGAAAGTAACAGCATCTAATCGAGGATGTTGTTGCCAACCGCGGAGAAGACTTACGTTTCCCCATAAGTTCTTCCTCCGGTTTCTCCTCTCCCTTTGCCTTCTATCCTTTTTACGGAGGATATAGAAGGACCCTGCATCCATTTGGCTGCAGGGTTTTTTATTTGTATTTTACAATTTTCTTGATACACTAATACAGATTTAATCAATTGAGGAGGATTTTAAAAATATGATCCAACGTTTTATTGAATTAGGTGGAGGATATTCCGATATATATGAGTTACTAGAACTTTCGAGATCCAACCATCATCGACTAAATCATATGATGGCTCTTCACACTGAGATAAATGGAAGGAAAGTAATCTCTTTAGTTGTTGTTTTAAAACCAACAATTCCAGGGGATTTTCAGGCATTATATATTTGCCGTGAAGGTGTTTCCAATCCACATGACATTCCAAATAAGAGGTTTGATTTATTTCAGCAAGCAGCGTTAGACTTAAAAAAAACAATCATAGAAATAACCGTAAAGCCTTCCACTCAATTTGCTGAAACTAGCCTTTATTATCAATATTTAATTGGTATACTAAGGTTAAATCATTACATACCGCCGATGAAATAGGAAAAGGTGAGGGTTTTGCCCTCACCTTAAATGCCCATTTTATAATCGTATTCTTTAGCTTTATCAGGGGATTTATTTTCATACTCCATTTTCAAGAATGGTTTATATGAAGGGTCCACTTTTTTGACAAAAGAATAGGCATTAAGTTTTTCGATATTTTGTTCAATATCGACCTGATCGCAGTATATGACGACATATTTTAATCTTTTGGATACAAAATGAACATTTCCAAATTTTCTAAGCATTTTTGCTTGTTTCAATGAATGAAGCCAAACAATCAATCCTTGGCGCGACCCGAACATCGAACATACTCCTTTTAAAACTCATTATTTTATTCAGTCTAGCATATTAAAAGCGGTTTAATCAATTACTAATCCATAATAAAATCCCTTATCTTAATAGATAAGGGATTTTATTAGTAACTTTCTAAAAAATTTAGATTATAAAATGTTTTTAGGAACAGCCACAGCTACCACCTGACCCACAGCCTCCAGTACTACAGCCCGACCCTGAATCAAAAAAGGGATTACCTGTTGGCACTTTAACATTTATAGAAACCGACTTTCCAACAATCATACTAACTTCATCCAAAAGCTGCTGAAAATCATTTTCTGCCCTTTTAAATTCAGCAACTTGATCATCTAAATCCATTTCTCTTTTGATATCTCTGATTTGACCCATTATTAATTTGTAATCGGGATGATATTTACCAAAGCGCTGGACCTCTTCGTATCGCTCCTTCACACGAATGAACGAATTAATTTTTCTCTGAGACTCTTTATTTGATCTTAAATTATATAAAGAAATTTGATATGCATTAGCAATATCAGATTGTACTATCATTTTTGCCAATTCTTCAGCTTCATCTAATAAAATAATTCTTTCAGTTGTAGCAAGCATTGCTTTTGCCCACCTCCACAACTAATTCTAACATGTAGTACAAAAAGTGCAAGCGACTTGAATTATGCCTACATGTTAGAATTTGCTCATATCAAGGTATTGAAACGACCATTTCCTTTTTTAAAGACGTTTTGTGGCCATTCGAATCAACTATTTGTAAAGATATGCGATGATTTCCGCTCTTTAAATCTTTAACAATAAATGCTGCTGAGGAGTATTGATTGTATTTTTGTCCATCAACATATACAATCATTTTCCCTAAACTACTTCCTTTTTTATCATCTTCACGAAATGAAAAATTCGATACGATACACTCTATATAAACATCGTTTCCTTTAACAAAAGATTTCACCCGGAAGGATTCGCCTTTAACGGAAACAACATCATTAGGAAGTTGAGCGGCAGAAACCACTCTATTTTTCGTCTCTGGTTCGGGTAAATCCTTTTGACAGGCCATTAAAGCTATAGACATGAGGATGAAAAAAAATTGAATAGTCCACTTCACAATCTTCACTCCTTTTGCCTGTATTGTTTACTATTCATTACTATTTTATGAAACAAAAAAAGCCTCCTCCCATTAGAAAGAAGCTTCCTTTATTGATTCTCATTCATTGCTTGAAACATATGCATCATCATTGAGGCCATTTGTACACTATTTGAAAATTTTTCAACATGATCCGGAATCGTTTTTCGAAAATAATGCAAAGATGCTGTTTCGAATGCTTGGAGGGATTGTGGGTTTTTCGAGAGCTTCCGATACCATATTGGCTGCTGTCTAATAAATTCCTTTAAATCTTTTCTTTCTTGGAGATATTCAAAAATTTCTAATCTCATATTAGCTTCTCCTTTTATTAATCTTTCCGAAATGAAAAAGGGTGGGATGGTCTAGAGTTGTTTTGGCTACTAGGCTGAGTTGGATTCTGAAATTGGGACAAAACTCCTTGAACAGCACCTAGCGCTTGGCTAGCATTACTTATATATTGTTGCATTTGATTGACGTCCATCGTTTTAAAATAATCAAATATTTGCGTTATAAAGTCAGATTTATTTTCTTCTGTGCTGTTCTCCTTCATTTCTTCCTTGGAAACTTTAAATTGATCCCAGCGCGCGTCGTCTTCTCCGAGTAAATACCAATCTTCATATAACTCTTGCCAAGATACTGTCCCTTTTTTTACTTCGAGACTTATTTTTGGATATTGCTTAACAAATTCTTTAAACTTAACAACGCTAGGATGAAGTTTTTTTCGTGTCATTTTACATCACCTCTCCTCTCAAGGATAACGCCTAAAATAAGATATGAATTACAATTAGAATTGGTGAATGGAGTAAAAATATTGAAAAGATGTTATGATAAAAACAGTTCGATTTGAAAGAGGGAAAACCGATGGTAACGGCCATTCTTATACCCATTATCTGTTTTTATTTTTATTGGGTCACGAAGAAAGATATGAAGGAAAATGAACAAAAGTGGTTAAATTTAACGAATATTTATGAAGAAGCGATTGTTTCAGGAAAAATTATTCAACTAGAAAAGACACGTAAAAGGTTCTATTACCACAGGTATATTAATGTATTAAATATTCAACTACAAACTGATACTAAATTGATACATGTTAAGCGTGTGACTCCTTTTACTATGCAAAAGGATCCGATAGCTTTGAAAATTGGAGATCATGTAAGACTATATGGAAACTGGCATGAAAATGAATTTCAATTTTTGCGCTTCGATATTGTGAACTAAAGAAAAAAAGCTTTCGTGTCAGAAAGCTTCTTTTCTTATTCATCCCATCTTTGGATGAAGTTTTGTGTAAAGTATTTGTGGTAGACACCAACACCTAGATGAGTATATTCATTATTCAGTAGGGTCTCGCGATGCCCCTTACTATTTAACCAACCTTCAACAACAGCTGGGCCATCAATGTAATTTGCCGCAATGTTTTCACCTGCTAGTTGATAGAACACATCAGCAACCTCCAACCGGTCTGAAAGCTCGCCAAATTTTTCAGATGTATGTGAAAAGTTTTCTGTTTCAAACATATCTTTACTGTGACCAAATGCAACCTCAGAAATTTTCTCATCCCATTGGACAGGATCTAGTTGATGACGTAATCGTAAAATATTTGTTAAATCAAAAATTTGTTGTTCCGTAGCCTTTTCGATAAGAGTCCATTCAAAATCTTCAATCTCTTTTGCCTCTATCAACTCTCCCCTATAAACTAATTCATAAGGTCGTTGTTTAATTAAGGTAGTTGCATCAAGAAATCTAATACTAGAAAGAGTACCAGTAAATTTATCAAAGTATAATATCGCAAAAATGTCACCTAACTGAATAAGTGGTCTCATATTTACATCTGTATCATTTAATTCAAATCGATAGGAACTGTTTTCAAGTTCAATATCAATGTTAGTTTCAATAAAAACAGTAGAAAAGATTTCTTCAATAGATTGTCCGATTCTAAAAGGGGCTACCTCTAAATCATTTCCAATTGCATATATGGTTACAACCTTTCCATTTTCTACGCCTACTTGTAAATAACGATTATGATCTACATTATAGATGTACCACATATACCCATAATAGGATGGATCAATTCTTGCTGGTCTACCTAGTTGGTTTTCTAAAACATTAATATCTTTTCCTATAAAAAATGAGATACCTTCTGATGGTCTTTTTTGTGTTATATAATTAGTAACTCCTTTTTTCTCATTTATAATGGAGTGGTCCACTTCTGTTTTATTTTTATTTTGGATGAGCAAATCATTTTTTTCATCCTGATTAAAACTTACATATAAACCTACCGTTAAAAATACAGCTACTAAAATTAATATTCGAATCAGTCCGCGCAGAGGTTGACCTCCTCTCTATAAAATCTACTAACATTATTTGATAGTTATTATTAAATATTATATCATCATTTAGCTTCATTTTAAGTAAACGAAAGAAGTTTACAAAAAAAATAAAAGACGCCTGAACGGCGCCTTAAAATTTTATTGAAGTCCATTAAAACCAGGTTCTGAGATTTCTGATAATGCTTTTTTCGCCTGATCATCAGTTAAATCACGTACCGCAAAATCTCCTAATGCAACTATACCTACTAAGCGGTCACCCTCTACAACTGGTAAGCGTCGTACTTGATTTTCAGCCATTAATTGAGCAGCTTCCCTAGTGTTCATATCTGGAGTAACCGTGACTAGCTGTTCGCTCATAATATCCTCCACTTTAGTTGAACCAGGATGTTTCTCAGCTACACCACGAACGACGATATCACGATCTGTAATCATGCCCACTAACTTTTCTCCATCAACAATTGGAATAGCTCCTACATTCCATTCCTTCATTTTTGTTGCGACCTCAAAAACATTATCCAATAAAGTACAGCACTCAACGTCGTCAGTCATTATATCACGAATTATTTCCAATGCTTTCGCCTCCTCATCATATTCACTAAAATAGGTTCCCCTATAACAAACAATCTATTCAAAAATAACTTTTTCTTTTAAGAACTTAAAATGAATTAGCTTAGTCATTGCAACTTCAACCTTTTTCTACTATTATTAAATTTGAGATATTAATGGGAACGCTAAATTTTTTAGCGTGTATTGATGGAGGGACAATAATGAGATTTGAGAACACTGGCTACGAAAGTATAAAAGCAGATTTAAACCGACTTGATGAAGTAATGAATGAATATGGTCTTGTTCGCGCTGGCCAATGGGACTATGAACGAGTTACATACGATCGTAAATTTGAACTTAAAGAAGGCATTTTCTATCTTCGTGTCTTTGGACATGCCGTTGAAGGAGATGTTGGTGCAGATAAGGCAGTTATTCAATTAATGAAGCCATTACTTGGTAAACACTATTACCCACATGGTGTGGAATATGGTGAAGGTGAAAGCTTTCCGAAATCACTTGTTACTCAATGTGAAAAAATCCTTTCAGATGTAAAAACAGAAATGGCAAAATTCGCCATTTAATCTCCTAACAAAAGACGCACCTACTGCGTCTTTTTGTTTTGAGTATTTATTATATTTCTCACTTTGATATGGATACCATGAAGTTTATAACCAATTAACTGAAAAACATCATCATATATTCGTTTTTGCAGCTCAAGTAAATCGTTCATCAGCGAACTTCCTAGAAATACATTTACAGTAAGCTTTACAACGATTTGATTGTTTTCTATTTCAACATGTATTCCTTTTGATACATAGACAGTTTTTTGAAAGGATGAAAAAACCTTCTCGACAAATTGATTATGCTGCTTAATATAATTTGCTTCTTGTAAATTTGTTTCAACAACAGAATGTATTACTTCACGTAATGCCC
The DNA here is from genome assembly GCF_917563885.1 of Pseudoneobacillus rhizosphaerae. Lineage (GTDB taxonomy): Bacteria > Bacillota > Bacilli > Bacillales > Cytobacillaceae > Pseudoneobacillus > Pseudoneobacillus rhizosphaerae. Next base: position 116,211 of record NZ_CAKJTG010000011.1, on the reverse strand, counting down.
GAATCGTTTCATCCTTGTAAGTATAAAATTTTTCCATTGTATGAGTCCTTTCCATCCGAAAAGTGTGACAATGAGAAAAATAAATAAAAAATGAACAATTAATATAGAGATCTATCGGATTTTTATTGTTTATTTCAGTAAATGCATAATATAATTTAAATGTTAACTTTTTTAAAACTTTTTTGTAAGATTTTTGAAAGGGGTTCTACTTTGTCTGGAATTTTCACACGTCGAAATATTACTATTTTCATTATCATTGTAGCTATTATCGTTTTAACTTATTTAATTTTACCCGTATCGCTTCCAATAATTGTTGCCTTTATCACAGCAATGTTTCTCGAACCACTCGTTAAAATTTTACAAAACAAATTTAATATTAATCAACGGCTCGCAGTTCTAGTGGTTTTTATTAGCTTCTTATTGTTCATTGGCTTAACTGGGTATTTTATCACCACAAAAGTCATTACAGAAGCAATTAAAATTGTACAAAATATACCATTATATATAACGGAAATATCTAATGAATGGGTGTATGCGGAGGAAAAATTCGCTACTGCAGCAAAGGACTTACCGCAGGAAGTTGTCAATGAAATTAGTAAACAAGTTCAAGGCTTTTTAAATAATATTAAAGCTGATTTAGTTGCCTACCTGAACATTGATAACGTAAAAGCTATATTGACAAATATTCCAAATTATTTAGTGAGTTTTATTGTCTATATGATAGCCTTATTTTTATTTTTAATTGATTTGCCAAGATTACGTGAAGCGCTTTATAACCATTTCACTGAAAAAACGAAAGATAAAGTTAATTTTATGAGTTCTCGATTGTCATATGTTATTTTTGGATTCATCAAAGCACAATTGCTCGTAAGTGTTATTATTTTTATCGTCTCGTTAATTGGCTTGCTTTTCATTTCACCGGAAGTAGCTCTAATAATGGCATTTCTAATTTGGCTTATTGATTTTGTACCTATAATCGGGTCCATCATTATTTTAGGACCATGGGCACTCTTTCATTTCTTGACGGGAGATATTGCACTTGGAGCACAGTTAGCCGTCCTAGCAGCTCTGCTATTAATTATTAGACGAACAATAGAACCAAAAGTAATGGGCAGTCAAATCGGTCTCTCCCCTCTATCAACCTTAATAGCGATGTATTTAGGTGTTAAACTTTTGGGAATATTAGGTCTTATTATTGGTCCACTTATCTTAATTGCCTTTAATTCAGCAAAAGAAGCAGGTATCATTAGAAATAATTTAAAAATATAAAGAAGAGGCTAAATGCCTCTTCTTTTTAATCAGTATGGTTAGGAAATTTATAGACCTAAAATGGCTTTAATAACAGATGTAGTTTCTCCACCTTTGTAAAAAACATATAGTAAAAGATAAACTGCTACCCCTGTTATAGCTGTAAAAAACCAGACTAGACTAGTGACTGGCCCTAATTTACGGTGAATTGACAATTTATTTTTATACCCAGAAACCATTGAAATAATTCCTAATCCTGCCCCAGTAGTTGCTAAAGTGATATGAAAAATAAGAAAAGAAGTATAATAAATTTTTATATTATCTGGACCACCAAAGGATGTATTTCCTATAAATATTGTTCTTGAAGCATAGATAATGAAAAAGATAATCGCAAAAATAGCTGCAGTTGTCATAGTTTTTTTGTGGGCTTCAACTTTTCTTTGTTTAATTTGCGCCCAACCAATCGCAACCGAAATGGCACTAAGAATGATAAAGGTTGTACTAATAGTTGGTAATATTGGTAATGACATTCAAAACGTCCTCTCAAGAAAATCATAATAATATCTATTTTTATTTTTCTTTCACTATATATTTTATTCTACTTATTATAGGTTTTCAATAAAAAGCTCCCAATACACACATTGGGAGCTTTCAAATTATTCTACAAATCGAGGATTCATTAAATTAGAACTACTTTCTTCAGATTCCGCTTGTTCCTTTCGGTACCAGCTAAAGAAAATATGACCCAATACTACCCCATAAACAATCTCCTGGATAATTTTCATTAGTACTCCACCAAGCTGTTGGTCGTGGATTAAAGACATTGAATTAAAAACTTCTGGTCCACTTAAATTTAAATTGGCTAATGTAGAACCAGGAACACAAAGCTTCAATGCCTCCATCCAAGCAGTTGGATCTGAGAATGTTGCGTACATAGGAGTATCAGCAAAGATTATTAAGGCACAAGCTGGTGTTAACAATATTCCATCTGCAAAGACATAACCAATCTTTTTTAAACCAGTTAAGGATTCATATTCTGGCAATTTATTAACTAAAGGCCACCACATTAAAATTGCGGTGAAAAATAATAGAATCGTATAACTAGCATGCAGCCACATATCCATTTTTATCGCATCAAATATTAATGGAATATGATAAAACGAAAACATTCCATTAAATACAATCAATGCAATTAATGGTTTTGAAAAAAGGGAGAAAAGCGGTTTAATAATCGGTAAATGTAATACTTTTCGCCAAATCCAACTTGGTATACCAATAATCAACAATGGAGGTATCACTAAAAATAGAACAGCCATTTGAATCATATGTGCATAAAACATCAAATGACCCATTAAATCAAGGGGACTACCTTTAGTTAAATACAATAATATTATTGTAAAAGTAAAAAAAAACGCTTCTGATCGTTTCAATGGTTCGCTAGCCGTAAATTGCTCTCGTTTGAAAACAGTCAATACGAAGAATAAACAAAGAACTAGTAGTAAGAACAAAAAGAAAAACGGACTCCAAAGGGCGCGAAATCCAAATATCTCTAGTGAAAGCATATTCAATCACCTCAATTTTTATTAAAGCTATCTACACTATTATACTCGTGCTAGCTTTTAAGTTCAATGAAACGAGATTTCCTATATATGCTAGGTATTAACATGTAAAAAGGAAATCAGATAAACTGATTTCCTTTTTGTTGAAAAATTTACGGTTTACCACCAAATTATAGTCGAAAAAGCTAATACAGTTATCGCTCCGACCGTTACTCCTGAATACAAGAACAAGGAAGGTGCTTCATGACCTTTATGACTCATATGCATGAAATAATATAGCTGAAAAATAACTTGAATAACAGCTAAAAGAATAATAAATGGAGCAATAAACCAATGTGAGTAGCCATACCCTACTGCAAAAAATGCAATAAGAGTTAGGAAAATCATTAAGGAAAATGAAGTTACTTGATGTTTCATTTCCTCTTTATTCTTCTTACGACGGTATTCAATGTCAACTCTTGGGTTACCTGAAGTTGGTTGATGATTTGCCATCAGTTTATCCCACCATTCCCATTAAATATACTACTGTAAAGATAAACACCCAAACAACGTCGATAAAGTGCCAATATAGACTAGCTACATAGAACTTAGGAGCATTGTAAAGGTCTAAACCTCGACCTGAGTTTCGTACCATTAAAGTGATAATCCAAGCTAATCCGAATGCAACGTGGGCACCATGGAAGCCTGTAAGCGTGTAAAAGGCGGAACCGAAAGCACTACTTGTAAAAGTATGATGATATTCATGTACATAATGATTAAACTCATAAATTTCAAGTCCTAAGAAGCCTGCACCTAATAATACAGTAATACCTAACCATAGTTGCATCTTTTTGAAATCAAAGTTTTTCATATGATACATAGCATATACACTTGTTAGTGAACTTGTTAAAAGTAACATCGTTGCCATAAATACAAGCGGAAGATCAAATAAATCTTTTGCTAAGTAATGTTCTGAGTTTGGAACTTTATCCTTAAGTGCAAGATAGGTTGCAAAGAGAGAAGCGAAAAGCACTGTCTCTCCCCCTAAGAATAACCAAAATCCTAGAAATTTATTTTTAGCTTCGAGGGTAGCTTTTTCTGGCGCAGCTGGCCAAGTTTCATAGGTCATTTTTTCATCTGCGTGCATTATGCTTTCCCTCCTTTATCATCATCATTCATTAAGTCTTCTTTATGAATATGGAAACCATGGTCATCCTTAACAGAACGGAAGAACATGGATCCGAAAGTGATTAGGAATCCAATAACCAATACAGGAATTCCATAAGCTTCCTTGTCGCCGATACCAACAGCTCCAAAGGCTGCAACAAACAATCCAAACGAAATCACAACTGGAACGAAGGATGAGTTTGGCATATGGATATCACCAAGTGGTTCTGCTGGTGTCATACCTTTTTTACCATCCATCTTTTCAATCCAATAGGCATCTAATCCACGTACTAATGGTAACTGCTTAAAGTTATAGAACGGTGGTGGTGAAGGAATCGACCACTCTAATGTACGTCCATCTCCCCAAGGATCGTTCCCAACTCTTTCATTTTTAATCGATGTCATAATTACGTTAATTAACATGACAATAACAGCAACAGCCATAAAGAAGGCACCAATCGTACTTACCATGTTACTAGTTTCAAATCCTTGATCAGGTAAGAATGTGAAGATACGACGTGGCATTCCCCATACACCTAAGAAATGCTGAATAAAGAACGTTAAATGGAAACCAATTAAAAATAACCAGAATGTAATTTTTCCTAAAAATTCATTTAACATAGTTCCAAACATTTTTGGCCAGTATAGGTGAGTACCTGCTAAAATGGCAAATACTACCCCACCAACAATTACATAATGGAAATGGGCAACAACGAAATATGTGTCATGGAACTGGTAATCTGCAGCAGCAGAAGCAACCATGATTCCAGTAACTCCACCCATTACGAATGATGGAATAAATGCGATAGCATAAAGCATAGGTGTCGTAAACGTAATACTTCCACCCCACATTGTGAATAACCAGTTGAATATTTTAATTCCAGTTGGAACACCAATAGCCATTGTAGCTACTGCAAAAATAGCATTTGCAATTGGTCCTAAACCAGTTGTAAACATATGGTGAGCCCAAACCATGAATCCTAAAAATCCGATTAATACCGTTGCAAACACCATAGAAGAATATCCGAATAAGCGTTTACGGGAGAAAATAGCAAATATTTCCGAGAAAATACCAAATGCAGGAAGTATTAGAATATATACCTCAGGGTGACCAAATATCCAGAATAAATGTTCCCAGATAATCGTGTTACCACCTGCACTTGCATCAAAGAAATTCGAACCAAACATACGATCAAAAATCATTAAAAACAGACCAACCGTAAGTGGAGGGAAAGCAAATAAAATTAGTGCAGATGTTACAAAAGTTGACCAGGTAAACATCGGCATACGCATATATGTCATACCAGGGGCACGCATATTAATGATTGTTACTAGGAAGTTAATCCCTCCCATTAACGTCCCCGCACCTGAAATCTGTAATCCTAAAGCATAAAAATCAATTCCATTTGTTGGAGACTCAAGCGCTAGTGATGCATACGAAGTCCATCCTGCATCAGGTGCTCCACCTAGGAACCATGACATATTTAAGAAAACTCCTCCGAAGAAGAATAACCAAAAACCTAATGCATTAACAAATGGAAATGCAACGTCACGTGCTCCAATTTGTAAAGGCATGACCGCATTCATAAATGCAAAAACTAATGGCATGGCTGCCAGGAAAATCATGGTCGTACCGTGCATCGTTAATACTTCATTATAAAATCCAGCACTAACAAAGTCATTGTTAGGTATTGCAAGTTGTATACGGATGACCATTGCTTCTAGTCCACCGACTAAGAAGAAGAAGCCTCCAGCTATAAGGTAAAGGATTGCGATTTTCTTATGGTCTACTGTTGTTAAGTAATCCCATAAAGTTGCGCCAAACCCCTTTTTTTGAGCTAAGGTACTCACCTTTTTACCTCCCTTTTAAACTTAATCCCCATTTTATTCCATTACTTTAAGACTCATTAAATATTCCGTTAAGGCATCTAATTGTTCTGGTTTTAACTCGTTGTAAGTCCCAGTCATTTTATTACCAGGCTTATACGTTTCAGGATTTGCTAACCAATTTTTTAAGTCCTTTTCACTATGTTCTAAGATCCCAGCGATACGTGATCTTTCACCGAAAGTTGCAAGGTTTGGTGCAGTTCTAGCAGCTTCTGGTCTTCCATCAATAGGTGTCACAGCATGGCAACCAATACAGCTCTTGTTAAAAATATCTTGACCTGCTTGAGCTAAATCGGTTGTTGGCTGTTGTTCATCAGCATTTTGCATTGCGGTTGACCATTGCTTAAATTCATCTTTTGATACCGCTTTTACTTTAAAATCCATAAAAGCATGGGATGGTCCACAAAGTTCAGCACATTTACCATAAAATAAACCGCCTGCTTCTTCTGATTTATCTGAATCAAACTTTAGCCAAAACTTATTAATGTTGTCTGTGTTTGTATCAAGCTTCCCACCAACAGCAGGAATCCAGAATGAATGCTTTACATCAGAAGCTTTTAAATTGAAATAAACTTTCTGATCCGTAGGAACAACAAGCTCTTGACCAGTAATAATTCCTAAGTCAGGATACTCAAATTCCCACCAATAAAGATTTGCTCTAACATTTACTACAAGTGCGTCCCGCTTTCCGTCTTCATTTACTTGATCCATTTCAGATACATCTGCTAATTTAAATGTAGCAGCAACTGTTGGAATCGCTAAAATGAGAAGAAGGAGAATAGGAATCGTTGTCCAGATAATCTCCAGTGTATGGCTTCCTTCGACTTGCTTAGGGATGCGATCATCCTTCCTGCGGAACTTCATTACTACAATAACAAATATTATTGTTACTACAGCAATTACTCCCACCATAATCAATGTACTTAATTTCATTAAATCATACTGAATTTGTGCAACTTCACCCGCCGGAGTTAACGTAGATAGATACGGTTTACCACAACCAGCAAGGATAAGCGTCAACATTATTAATAATGAATATAGACGCCAATTCATAAGCCTTTTCATAGCTTAATCAAACCCCTCTTTCGTTTAATTTCTTTTGAAATGTTTGATCAAAAAAATATAAATAAATTCCCTTTTCTAAAGTCAACAAGGCTCGCATTAAGCTTGCGAAATGCTAATAATTAAAAGGAATTTGATTAACTAAATTAAATCAATGTAACAATCACCATAGCTACAAACATAATAGTCAAATATTGAAGTGAGTATACAAACATCAGCTTTGCCCATTTAATATCATCTTTCATTTTGTAACCGTATAAACCTATTACTAACCACCCAATGTTTAATATTGAAGCCAATACTACAAAAGGAACACCTAATGAAGTTAACAAGAATGGAAGCGGTAACAAGACAACAACCCATAAATTTATGTGGTTCTTCGTTGTTCTAAAACCTTTTACAACTGGTAACATTGGCACACCAGCTGCCCGATATTCCTCAACTCTTCTCATAGCTAATGCATAGAAATGTGGTGGCTGCCATGCGAACATAATAATAAACAATGCCCAAGCTACCATACTAAGGTTTCCATCAATAGCTGCCCATCCAATTAATGGTGGCACTGCCCCGGAAACACTACCTACAATCGTATTGGATACATATTGACGTTTAGACCAAAGAGTATACAACACTATGTAACTAAATACACCAATTATCCCAATCACCATAGCCGTCCAAGTTGTTAAGGCTAATAATAAGGTTCCGACTAGAACTAAAAATAGTCCTAAAATCAATACTTTCGAAGGATTAAAATTACCAGTAACAGTGGGTCTTTCTTTAGTTCTCTCCATTAAATGGTCAATATCACGATCGATATAGTTATTAATACTACAAGAACCAGCGATTATTAATGAAGAACCTAATAGTGTAAAAAATACAATATCTAAATTTTCGAGAAAACGATGGTTTGAAAAATATAACGCTAACCACAAGCCTGTAAACGTAGTAATTAGATTAGAATTAACAATTCCAATTTTAATGGTAGCTAAAAAATCCTTTGAGAAACTAGTTTGAGAATGACTTGACCCAATGTCATTATTCCCTTGCTTTAAAGCCAATTCACCGATTGGCTTTGAATTAGACATAATAAACCTCCTTTATCACACATTACAGTTTGATACACTAACCATACTATTATTTAAAGACAAATTAATCAAACACGTTGAGACATAAAAATAGAATGGAAAGGTAAGTTTCCACTATCTCGATAGTAATAATCATTAGTGTAGAAAAACATTTTCATTCTCAATTAATTAAATCACACTTTTAGGTTTTTTTGTGAACTTTTTTTGTACATTTTTTGACTTTTTTGTGTCTGATTCGATTTTATTAGTATTGTAAAGGAATATAAGCCTTGCTAATTCTAAAACCTTCTGAATTTATAAGTATTTTGTATGTAGTTTTTGTCGATTTATAGAATAATTTTAATACTATAATCTCCATAATTCTTTTCTAACAGATAGAATGAAAAGTTTCAATACTTTTTAATATAATAATAGTGTTAACTAGTTACGAATTATTCTAATTTTGTAAATTTTATACTTTATGTATTCATTTCTGTTCATTTTGAAACTTTTCAGCTATTATGGATTAGGTAGCTTCCTTATTTTTTTCAATGACATTTCTATTATACATGTCATTTTTATTAATAGACAATTATTTTTAACTTATTGCTTAAGAAGGTGAAGGTATGTATCGACTATTAAAGTGGTTTGCCGTTTTAACTTCCATAGGCATGCTACTAGTTTTATTAGGGGGAGCACTTGTAACAAAAACGGATTCAGGAATGGGCTGTGGTAGATCATGGCCACTTTGTAACGGTGAATTCATTCCGACTGAAATTACATTTGAATTAGTTATTGAGCTAGCTCATAGGTTGGTATCAGGTTCTGTAGGCTTTATGGTATTAATTTTATCCATATGGTCCTGGAAAGCCCTTGGCCATATTAGAGAGACGAAATTTCTATCTATCCTCTCGTTCTCCTTTCTGTTATTGCAGGCTTTGATAGGTGCAGCAGCTGTTATCTGGAGTCAATCTGATTTCGTCCTTGCCCTTCACTTCGGTATTTCATTAATTTCATTTGCAGCCGTTTTTCTACTTACCTTATTAATTTTTGAAGTAGATAAAAAATTCGATGCTGAAAAGGTTGTTATTGATGCTAGGATGAAGAAACATATTTTAGGAGTATCCATTTATAGCTATCTTGTCATTTACACAGGTGCTCTTGTTAGACACACTAATGCAAGTCTTATATGTTTAGATTGGCCATTATGTTCTAACGATGACTTCTCCTTACCTACTAATCTTTATGAGTGGGTTCAAATGGGGCACAGAGCTGCAGCCGCCATCATATTTATTTGGATAGGCTATTGTTTGTACTTAGCAATTAAGAAATATAAATCGCAAAAAGTAATCTATTGGGGATGGCTTACCTCTTTTATTCTAGTTTCTTTACAAGTTATCTCAGGAATGCTTATTATTTTTACAAGATTAAATTTATATATTGCCTTAGCCCATGCCTTTTTCATCTCTTGTCTTTTCGGAGTTTTAAGTTATTTAATCCTATTAGTATCAAGATCAAAAAATAAGCTGTAGGCCCATTGGCTTACAGCTTATTTTTATGTTAATTCATTTTGTTACATTCGAAATGGTACAGTTTTATTAGATACCGTTGATCGTTTATTTGAAATGTCTGTTTTGGACTCTTTAGTATTATTTATCGATTCAGAGTAGGCATATTTAGAAATATTAACAAGTATACCTACTGCAACCGATAGTTGCAAAAAGGAAGAGCCGCCATAGCTTACAAATGGGAGTGGCACCCCAGTTAATGGAATAACCCCGGAAATACCACCTAGATTGATAAAGGCTTGAATACCAATCATACTAGATATCCCAATTGCCATCAAACTACCGAATGCATCGGTTGACCTCATTCCTATCATAAGTCCTCTAAATACAATAAAAGCTAATGATAGAATAACGAACGCAACTCCCCATAAACCTAATTCCTCAGCGATAACAGCCATAATAAAGTCAGTATGAGATTCTGGTAAATACCCTAACTTCTGAACCCCTTTGCCTATACCCAATCCATTTACCCCACCAGAACCAATCGCAATATAAGAATTAACTAGATGATATCCCGAGTCTTGCATTTCCTCAAAAGGATTACTTCGGGTTGAAAAACGACTTAATTGCTCATCAGTAAAGAAGAGATTTTTAAACAGGACCATTAAAACAATAGCAATAACACCGATACCAATAAACCTAGCTATCATTTTATAGCTAACTCCAGATGCAAAAATAATCATCATTGCTATGAGGCCAATTATTGCAGCCGTACCAAAATCAGGTTGCTTAATAATTAGAACGAGGACAATTACCAAATAGACTAGGGGAGGAGCAATAGCACGATTAAAATCATTTATATACGATTGTTTTTTCGCATATGTCGCTGAAAGATAGATAATAACAATCGTTTTAACAAATTCAGAAGGCTGAATTCTAATCGGTCCAATATTGATCCAACTTTGAGCATTTCCCGCTACATGTCCATAAACCAATAATCCCCCAAGTACACCGATTGAACACAACATTATGGGGATTAAAATAAATTTTTGAGACCACCATCTATAAGGTGCCATAGCAAAGAAAACAAATATAACTAGAGAAGTTATCATAATAAATCTCTGTTTTTTAAAAAAATAATCACTTTCAACTTCGTACCACTGAATAGCTGATACCATACTGGCACTAAAGACCATAACCAAACCAAATAAAGAGAGAAGAACAATCGTTATAATAAGAGAATAATCATAAGATTTCCACTTCTTTTTTTCCATAAAACCATCTACCTTATCTACATTATCTGTTTCTACAAAAATCATTTGTTATGTAATAAAAGAATCGTAAAATAGCCTTTACAAAAAAACTCAAACAATTTAAAAATCGTTTGAGTTTTGAATGTTATTTTTTTAAAGAAGCCTCATGGAGCACAGATAACTCTTGTTCAAGCTTACCTAAAAGAGCTTTTCCTTCCTTTTCATCTACTAAGCCCAGACGAACAGCGAAATCAATTTCTCTTGATAAACCAAACATTTGTGTATCCAACACCTCTTCATAAAGAGGACATTGTGGCATTGTTAAATTTTCCATCTGCACTTTGATCAACTTTAGTATTTTATCAGCGTCAGCCTTTAAAATGGAAAAAGCTTTTTCTTGGTGATTTATCATCATTTCAGACGCCAACCTAGATCCCCCCATTTCAGAGCGATTACACTATCTTATCTTTAAAGTTTAACTTCAAATCTAAAAAAAAGCAACCATTCTTTACTAGATAAATGACTTTTAAAAAAAGAATAGGTATACTCATAAATGAAATGTATAGGAGGAATAATACTCTATGGAAAATATCATAATCATAAAAGGAAAAATAAATTATACGATTACTTTAGACCCAGGGGTTTGGATTTTTGATGACCGAAAAGTGGATTTAAAGACCTTTTTTCAAAAACCAATAGTAGAGAAAAATGAATTAGAAGATTATACGAAGGAAATATCATCACATTGGGACCGAGAGATTACCGAGGGGGCAATAGTACCTCCTACAATAAAAACAGAGAAAAAATATAAGAAAGAAAAGCTATTATTAGGTAAATTTGGTATCCCACTCAAACCTTTTTTGCAAAATGCATCTCCTTTTGATGAGGCAAGTCAATTGGTTGTTGTGACTAACAAAGATGAACTAGTATTTGACCTTTCAACTAGTTACGATTTTATCCTAGGATTTTCTGATAACGGCAAACCACTAAAAGAGGATGGGCCTATCCATATTTATTTTGGTGATGGTTCTAATCAAACCCATCCTATAAAAAACGTTAAAGAATTTATCATAAAATAATTCTCTTACAAAGAGGCGAAAAACGATTCGCCTCTTTGGTGTTAATTAAAGTAATTCTGCCGCTAGTCTTGCTAACCCTGAACGCTCCCCTTTTAAAAGCTTAACATGACCTGCCATTGCCTGTTCTTTAAACCTTTCTACAACGTACGTAAGACCGTTGTTAAAGGCGTCCAAATAAGGATGGTCAATTTGCTCTGGATCTCCCATTAACACAATCTTACTACCTTCACCAACCCTAGTAAGGATTGTCTTAACCTCATGTTTCGTAAGATTCTGAGCTTCATCGATAATAATAAATTGATCAGGAATACTCCGACCGCGAATATAAGTTAAAGCTTCCACCTCAATAGAACCCATCCCAGCTAAAATCGCATCTAATTCACCAGGTTTTTTAGTATTAAATAGATATTCTAAGTTATCGTAAATCGGTTGCATCCAAGGACGAAGCTTTTCTTGTTTTTCTCCAGGTAAATATCCTAGGTCCTTTCCTACTGGAATAATTGGTCTAGCAACTAATAGCTTTTTATATTGACCATAATCCTCTGTTTGCATTAAACCTGAAGCCAATGCAAGTAACGTTTTCCCCGTTCCTGCTTTTCCAATTAAGGTAATCAGAGGGATATCTTTTCTTAATAATAATTCGATTGCCATGATTTGTTGGACATTTCTCGGATGAATTCCCCAAACATGTTCATGATTTGTAACGAGTTTCTTGACCTTTTTACCTGTCTTATCTACCATACCAACCGCAGAAGCAGAACCTCCTAATGCATCCTTCATTATAAGAAATTGATTAGGATAAAATGGATGATTGACAATTTCTGATAAGGGCAATTCTCCCTTTTCATAAAAACGCCCCAAAACCTCTAACGGTATATAAACCTCTAGAAAGCCTGTATAAATAGAATCGTCTTCAATGACACGGTCACTTAAAAAGTCTTCCGCATAAAGTCCAATCGCATCAGCTTTTACTCTGACAAGCGTATCCTTACTAACGAGTATAACTCTTTTTCCATCTTCTTTTGTCTCTTCCTCAAGCGAAAGATTTTTAGCTACAGCAAGGATACGATTGTCATTCGTTTTTTCCACAAAAATTTCTTGGAGTTGTTGAAAAGAACGATGATTTAATTCTATTCTCAAAAATCCGCCATTTTCCAATTCTATTTTTTCATGTAGTCTTCCTGTTTCACGTAACCCATCAATGAGCTTAGATACTTTTCTTGCGTTCCTGCCTACCTCGTCCATATATCGCTTCTTTGAGTCCACTTCTTCAAGAACAACAGCTGGTATTACTACTTCATTATCCTCAAATGAAAAGATTGAATAAGGGTCCTGCAATAAAACGTTAGTATCAAGAACATAAATTTTGTCCAATCCTCCGCCTCCTGATCTGTTCATTTTATGATAATTGCTAAGGTGGGACTTTGCTAAAATATATGTTTAGTCGAATAAAGATAGAAGAAATTTTACACAATAATTAATAATGGAAAGGAAATTGCTAATTTCTAAATAGTTAAACAAATTAGCAGATATATTTTACTATTCAGAAATAGGTAAATTTCATTAGGAGGAGGCAAAAACATGAGAATCTTGTATTTAATCGTTATTTCTTTGTTTTTGATTGCTGGCTGTAACAATAATAATAAACAGGTTGCAGAAAACCAGAATCAGAATGTAGTTCAAGTTAAAAATACAAATATCCCTAAAGTAGACAGAAGTACTGGCCAAGATATTGCCCAACATTTAGTTAATCTTACTACGAGTATTCCAAATGTAAAAGATGCAACCGCTGTTGTTCTCGGTCCGTTTGCATTCGTAGGAATAGATGTTGATTCTAAGATGGAACGCTCTGAGGTTGGCTCATTAAAATATACAGTTGCAGAAAGTCTAAAAAAAGATCCACATGGCGCAAGGGCAGTGGTCATAGCTGACCCTGATATTACAGCGAGGTTAAAAGAGATTTCAGAGGATATCAAAAATGGCGCACCAATTCAAGGGATAGCAAATGAACTTGCTGATATTTCTGGTAGATTAATGCCAGAAATCCCCGCAGATATTGTTGAACCTAAATCAAGAAAGGATGCAGTGCAAGACCCTAAAAAGCAATTAAATAAGTCAGAGGGTAAAAAATTAGAAAATAAACAAGATGAACAATCTAATCACCTAAAAGATTAAAAAACAAAATGAAAAGCTTAGTCAAGACTGACTAAGCTTTTCTCATTGCATCCATAACTTGTTTATCAAGTCGGGCTGCTGCATCTTTATCATATGTTTTATCATATTGTGGTCCTACCGTGATTTTTGATCCATAGAACATGACGTCTCTCACTTCATTAATTTTAACTTCAACTAATGCTAACTTTAAAGGCACTTCATTTAATTTTTCTTCCTTAAGTGATGCGTTTCCACTAATTGAGTATGTAGATTCATTAGCGATAAGATTGATCACTACAGAAGAATTATGTTTAATGTTTTGAATAATTCTAGAGCGATTATCTACTGCAAAATAAATGGTTTCTTCATTTTTAGCTAATACCCAAGAAATCGCACTTACATTAGGTCCACCATTTTCAAAATCAATCGTAGCCAATGTCACAAATCGTTCTTTTTGTAGCTCTTCATATAAAGCTTTTATTAGTTTAGGTTCTACTTGGTTCGGCATAAAGATTTCCTCCTTATTTAATACCTTTATCATACATATAATGTTTTCATTCATCAACTTACACGAATCAAGAAAAAAGAAATATGACTGATTTTTCTTATTTTTTTCAATCAAATGGGTAACAATGATATACTATACCATAATGTAATGAATTATTCAGGATTTTACCTATTAGTCGAGGTGTAGTATGAAAGTAAAATGTGTAATATGCGATAAAGTCCAATCAATTGAAAATGAATCTTTACAAGCTAAACGGTTACGAAATCGACCAATCCATACATTTATGTGTAAAGAATGTGAAAGTCGCATAGCGGAACGAACACAAAAAAGATTAGCTTCAGGAAAATTTCAATTTAATCGTCCGAAAACTAATGATGATGAGTGGTAATTAGAAATGCGGAAGCGCCTTGTTCAGCCCCGACAAGCATAAGACGCTCCATGAAAGAAGGCGTTCTTTGCCTTCATTCATGGAGTGGCTTATGACCTCGAGGGGCTAGGCGCTGCAGCTGGACAAAAAAGAACTCGTTGCTTTTCGCAACGAGTTCTTTTTTATTCCTCATCAGGATAGTTTTCGTACTTCTTTGGATCCTGATTAATTTGATTAAGCATAATTTCAATGAGTTCTCTTGGATATCTTGCCTTTTTAACCTCATTTTGATGCTTATATTCCACATAATACATAACAGCATCTGTAGTGACGTTTATATCTGATACACCATGATCCTTTTGAAGAATATCATTAAATAATTCCGTCGTTTCAACTGCTGCCTTATCATCGGGACGTTCATCACTTACGACCTTGATCGTTAGCCAATTATATAGGGCATCTTGTAAAGATTTCAAAGCTTCCCCTCCGAAGAATTCGCACTTGCCTCAATTTTTTTAGATTGCTTTAGGCGTATTTTATAAATAATCAAGATTAAGGCTGCGACTACTAACCCTTCGGCTACAGGCAGGAAAACCCCAAAAAAAGTTAATATCGTACAACCTAAAATTAAAAAAATATAAATCAAAATAGACTGAGCAATCCGTAGTTTTTTAGCAAAACCTAATTTATAAACAATGATGGATAAGACGATTGTTGTAATATAAAGTAACCACATACCAGTTCCAGGCTGCTCATCTACACGAAATAATGCAGCAAAAAAAGACAAACGTTGGCTAACATCCATATTCATCTTATCCTCCTTTCATTAGTTCGTTTCAGCATACTTTTTCTTTTTTGTCACTCTTTCACGTTCGTTTTTATCAAGAATCTTTTTACGCAAACGAATGGATTCAGGCGTGATTTCACAATACTCATCATCATTTAAATATTCTAATGACTGCTCTAATGACATGATTCTTGGTTTCTTCATTGATGTAGTCTGATCCTTATTTGCTGAACGGATGTTTGTAGCTGCCTTAACTTTCGCGATATTAACAGTTAAGTCATTCTCACGTGAATGCTCTCCAACAATCATACCTTCATATATATCTGTTCCTGGCTCAACAAAAATTGTTCCTCGATCTTCAACACCTAAAATTCCATAGGTAGAAGCTTTACCAGTTTCCATAGACACTAGAACACCTTGACGACGTCCACCAACTTGACCTTGAGCCATCGGTTGGTAGCTATCAAATGTATGATTTATGATTCCATATCCACGTGTTAACGTTAAGAATTCGGTTGTGTATCCAATTAAACCACGTGCAGGTACCATGAAGGTTAGACGCACTTGACCACTTCCATTATTGACCATGTCTACCATTTCACCTTTACGTTCACCAATAGACTCCATAACCCCCCCAGTATTTTCTTCTGGAATGTCGATTTGAACTCGTTCAATTGGTTCACAACGAACACCATCAATTTCACGTACGATTACTTCTGGCTTAGATACTTGTAGCTCAAAACCTTCGCGACGCATATTCTCAATTAGAATAGATAAATGAAGCTCACCACGACCAGAGACAATCCATTCATCCGGTGAATCAGTGTTTTCTACACGTAAACTTACATCAGTTTCTAATTGAGAGCGAAGACGCTCTTCAATTTTACGAGCAGTAACATACTTTCCTTCTTTACCCGCAAATGGACTGTTATTTACTAGGAAAGTCATTTGTAATGTTGGCTCATCGATTCTAAGGATCGGCAATGCCTCTGGATGTTCAGTAGGACATACTGTTTCACCAACGTTGATATCGTCCATACCTGAAACTGCAATTAAGTCACCTGGGAAAGCTTCCTGGATTTCTTGTCGTTTTAGACCAAAGAAACCAAACATTTTCGTTACACGGAATTGTTTTACAGATCCGTCTAATTTCATTAGTGAAACTTGTTGACCAACTTGCATAGTACCGCGGAAAACACGTCCAATACCAATACGTCCAACATAATCATTATAATCTAATAAAGA
The DNA here is from genome assembly GCF_917563885.1 of Pseudoneobacillus rhizosphaerae. Classification (GTDB taxonomy): domain Bacteria; phylum Bacillota; class Bacilli; order Bacillales; family Cytobacillaceae; genus Pseudoneobacillus; species Pseudoneobacillus rhizosphaerae. Next base: position 99,344 of record NZ_CAKJTG010000011.1, on the reverse strand, counting down.
TACTTGGAACTGCAATGGCTCTTCACGGTTATCGATTGGAGCTGGAATATGTTCAACTACTGTTTCATATAGAACCTGCATATTTTCATCTTGTTTTTCAGGTGTCAAACTAGCTGTTCCGTTAATGCCAGAAGCATAAACAACTGGGAATTCTAATTGATCTTCATTTGCACCAAGTTCAATGAACAAATCAATCACTTCGTCTACTACTTCTGCAGGTCTTGCGGCATCACGGTCAATTTTATTAACAACCACGATTGGCGTTAGTTCTTGTTCTAATGCTTTCTTTAAAACAAATCTAGTTTGAGGCATACAACCTTCATAAGCATCAACAACTAGTAATACTCCGTCTACCATTTTCATGATACGTTCAACTTCACCACCGAAATCAGCATGTCCTGGTGTATCAAGAATATTAATTTTCGTATCTTTATATTGAATAGCCGTATTCTTGGCTAAGATCGTAATTCCACGTTCTCTTTCGATATCACCTGAGTCCATCGCTCTTTCCTCAACGTGTTCATTAGAACGGAAAGTTCCGGATTGCTTTAACAATTGGTCAACTAAAGTCGTTTTCCCATGGTCAACGTGGGCAATAATAGCGATATTACGTATATTTTCTCTGATTTTCAAATATGTTCAACTCCCAATGAGATAAGTTCATAAAATATTCACTTTTACAACTAAAACATTATAACACAAATAATGTAGAATCCTGCAAGCTTTTTGTGTAATATAAATGATATGTTAATTTTAATTTGAAATATAGAACAGTTAAATGTATGGAGGTATAAATATTGAAACAAATTAAATGGCCATTATTCTTTATTGCATTATTAGCAGCAGCATCCATTATGGGAATCGGTATCTCCATCGCAGAAAGAAGCTGGATTGGCATTTTAGCATGTATAGTTGCTTTAGTTTTTGTCATGGGGTTTGGTTTTAAAACTAAAAAGAAGATGCGTGAAGCTGGAAAGTTGTGACATAATAAAAAAGCAGATTTAGTCTTGAAGACTGAATCTGCTTTTTGTTATTTAAGTAAATATTGATTTAAGATTTCCTGGTGTAAGCCTGGTTTTGCAACGAACACAGAGCTTTTTTCTAGAATATTTAATTTTTCACCTAAAATATTTGAGGCAACCCCACCTAATTCTTCGACGATAATCACACCAGCCGCAAAGTCCCATGGAGATAATCTCATACTTATATAAGCATCAATTCTACCTGTTGCGACATAAACTAATTCTAATGCTGCCGAACCATAAGATCTGGTACCACGTGCATTCTGGATAAGTGGAACAATTTTACGATAATCGATTCGCTTATTTTCTGTTGCCCATGTTGCATTTATTCCAATTATTGCCTTATGGACATTAGTTTCATTTAGCGATGGTATGTGTTGCTCATTAATAAAAGCACCCTTACCCTTCATAGCACAGTATAGTTCATTATGAACTACATCGTAGATGATTCCAATCATACCGATTCCATTCTCATATATTCCTACTGAAATGGCAAAGTTACGTTGTTGATGAATGAAATTGAGCGTTCCATCTATCGGGTCAATCAACCAAACTACACCATTTGTATGGTCTAGTTCGTCTCCAAAACCTTCTTCTCCTAAAATCCTATGCTGCGGAAATGTTTTTCTTATTTTTTCAATAAAAAATTTTTCGACATCACGATCTATATTAGTTACAAGATCATTGGCATTGGACTTTGAAGAAATATTTAAAGCAGTCGAAAAGGAGGAACGAATTTTCACACCTGCCTCCTTCACCCATTGTTTGGCATATGTATTAATATTTTCCCATTCCATCAATTTTCCTCCATTGTACATTTTAGTATTCATTATTAATAAGCTTATTTCTTCTACGTTTTGTATTCAAGTATATAATTCCCGCTTTACTTTAATACAAGCATAAATCAAACAAAATGAACGAATTCCTGTGAAAAGAAATTCGTTCTCACGAAAACATACTATTTATAATGATTGTATACTAACTAATTCTTGGCGAATTTTCTCCAATTTGTTTTTACTTTTTATTTTTTGTTCTTCATTTTTTTCTAACATAGCATCATATAAAGTAGCTAATTCATAATCCATCTCTAGCCTTAAAACTGCAGTTCTTTCTTTTAATGCGGCCTTTTTTTTGCTTTGATTCATTAATTGCTTCATGGGTCAACACCCCTTTCGAATGTAATTTATTTTTCATCGTTAGTTAAATTTTCTGATTATTATTACTATTATCTTATGTGTAAATCTGTTAAGCGTAACAAAATTGGACATTTACCTATAAGGTTCTGTTCATAAATTTTGTTGCTATTTCGACAATATGTTAAAATAATTACCAAAGGTAACAGGGGGATATATTATGGAATTTAGTGGTTTTACAAAAGAAGATTTTGACGTTTTCACGATAGATGGTTTTGAAGAACGCATGGGAGCACTTAAGTCTACAATTAGGCCTAAGCTTGAGCTACTAGGAAATCATTTTGTTCCAACACTTACTACGATTACTGGGGATGAAATGTTTCCTCATGTAGCAAAGCATGCTAGAAGGTCTGTAAACCCACCAAAGGATACTTGGGTTGCTTTTTCTAGTAATCCAAGGGGTTATAAGATGTTGCCTCACTTTCAAATCGGCATGTGGGAATCACATCTTTTTATTTGGTACGCGGTTATTTATGAAGCTCCACAAAAAGCTGAAATCGCAAAAAGGTTTGAAAAAAAGATCAATTCGATTCAAAAGCAAATACCTTCTCAGTTTGTTTGGTCAGCTGATCATATGAAGCCTGAAGCAATTAAACAAAGTCAATTAGGAAAAAAAGGATTACTTGAATTGTTTCAAAAAGTACAAAATGTAAAAAAGGCAGAGCTTTTATGTGGTTTTCATATTAGTAAAGAGGAGGCAATTAAAATGGCACCTCAAGATTTAATTGAAACGATAGATCAAACATTAAGAACATTATTACCCCTATATAAAATTACTTAAACTTCATATTTCATGACTTTTATTGCAAAAGGAGCCCATTTAGGACTCCTTTTGTCGTTTATGTATGGGTTATTTACGCATCCTAATTCGATCTCCTGATGCGGCATCCTTTACTTTCTGGATAGTACGGTATGCAGAATAACCACTCATTTCCTCAAATTCTCCACATAATGTTTTTTCTTGCGCTTTGCTTGTCACAATTTCTTTAAACCTACGATAAACATTTAATAATACATCACGATCCATACCTTTTTCATAGGCATTTTCAATACATTCATAAAATTTTATTACATCGACGATTTCATCTGTTGACCATGTGTGGTCAATCGGATATTGGTATTCCATTTATTTGTTCTCTCCTTTTTCCTTTCATTGCTATTATATTAACATTTTGCCCAATTTTGTCTAATTTCGCTTGCTTCTGTCACCATTCTGCTGATTAATTCATCAACAGTTGGTACATCTTTAATCATCCCCATTATTTGCCCAGCCCAAGCAAAGCCTTCTTCGAAGTTTCCATCGTAAATAAACTTTTTATTAGCTTTACCACTAATATAATCCTTTAGCTGTTCATAATCGGCCTTCTCGGCTTCAAGCTGAAGTATTTTTTCAGTCCAAGAATTTAGGATAGCCCTTGCAGGGGCGCCAAGAGTTCGTTTAATCACGACTGTGTCATTTTCAGTACCCTCAATAAGCTTTTGTTTATAGCTTTCTGAAGCATGTATACATTCTTTCGTGGCGATAAATCTCGTCCCCATCTCAATTCCTTCCGCACCTAAGCTTAGAGCGGCCATTAATCCCCTGCCGTCCCCAATTCCACCAGAAGCAATAACAGGAATCTTGATTGCATCAACTACTTGAGGAATTAATACAAGGGTACCAATATCATTTTTACCAAGATGTCCGCCACCCTCTTGACCGACCACCATTACGGCATCTGCACCTAATTCTTCTGCCTTTTGTGCTTGACGTTTAGCCGCTACAAGAACCAGCTTTTTTGTATTTACCCCATTCAATTGTTTAAATAACGGCGCAGGATTTCCCCCTGTCATTGAAATAACTGGAACTTTTTCCTCTATCGCTATCTCTAAAAATTTTTCAAATGGTCTTCCATGTTGTCCTATGGCAAAATTCACACCAAAAGGCTTATTAGTCTTACTTTTCACCTTTTTTATTTCAGTTCTCAATAGTTCTGGATTTTCTAGTGACATTGCCGTAATTTGTCCTAAGCCACCAGCATTTGACACTGCTGCAGCTAAATCAGAATAGGCTAAATGAGCTAACCCTCCTTGAATGATAGGATAATCAATATTTAACATGCTTGTAATTTTTGTTTGCCAACGCATTTTTTATACCCCCTTATGTAATCATGTTAATTAGTTCAATTTTAATGGGTTATTTTCCTTTTTGAAACAAAAACTAAATTGAACCACTGGGCAAAGGAGTATTTTTTCTATGCAAAAAAAAAGATAAATGCTATAATTCATTTGTTTTATGACTTTTTGTACCAAGTAACTTATAAAGTAATTCTTTTAAAGAGGTGTGAGATAAAATTGTCCCAAAAAGAAACACCACTTTTCAGTGGTTTAGTTGAGCATGCAAAAAAGAACCCTGTACAATTTCATATACCTGGACATAAAAAAGGTGCAGGAATTGATACCGAATTTCGTAATTTTATTGGTGATAATGCCCTTTCCATTGACTTAATCAATATTGGTCCACTTGATGATCTTCATAGTCCTAAAGGAATGATTAAAAAAGCTCAAGATTTAGCGGCAGAAGCCTTTGGTGCCGATCATACTTATTTCTCTGTTCAAGGTACTAGCGGTGCTATTATTACGATGATCATGGCTGTTTGTGGGCCTGGTGATAAGATCATTGTTCCGCGAAATGTCCATAAATCCGTTATGTCGGCTATTGTGTTCTCAGGAGCTACTCCGATTTTTATTCATCCTGAAGTAGACCCTAATCTTGGGATCTCCCATGGAATAACGAATGATTCGGTAGAGAGAGCATTACAGCAGCACCCTGATGCAAAAGGTGTTCTAGTTATTAACCCTACTTACTTCGGGATTGTTGCAGACTTAAAGAAGATTGTTGAAATTGCCCACTCTTATCATGTGCCTGTTCTTGTCGATGAAGCACATGGTGTGCACATTCATTTCCATGAAGATTTACCGATTTCAGCAATGCAAGCAGGTGCTGATATGGCTGCCACTAGTGTCCATAAATTAGGGGGCTCTATGACACAAAGCTCAATACTAAATGTTCGTGAAGGTCTAGTTTCAGCAGGGCGCGTTCAAGCCATATTAAGTATGCTTACAACTACGTCCACTTCTTATCTTCTACTTGCTTCATTAGACGTTGCAAGAAAAAGACTTGCAACAGAAGGAAGAGAACTAATTGATAAAACGATTCAATTGTCACAATACATTAGAAATGAAATTAACCAAATTGAACATTTATATTGTGTTGGTGAAGAAATATTAGGTACAAAGGCAACCTTTGGCTATGACCCAACAAAACTAATTATATCGATTAAAGACCTTGGTTTAACTGGATACGATGTAGAAAAGTGGCTAAGGGAGAAATATAATATAGAAGTTGAAATGTCTGATTTATATAATATCTTGTGTATTATTACACCAGGAGACACTCAAAAAGAAGCAGACATTCTGATTACTGCATTGAAAGAACTTTCAAAGGAATTCCATTATCTTTCTGGTAAAGTAGCAGCTCAAGTATTACTACCTGATATTCCTAAATTAGCTTTAACACCTAGGGATGCTTTTTATTCTAAGACTGAAGTGGTCCCAGTGGAAGAAGCAGTCGGAAGAATTATCGCAGAATTTGTAATGGTTTATCCACCCGGTATTCCAATATTTATTCCAGGCGAGATTATCACGAAAGATAATTTGAGTTATATTCAAAAAAATATGGAAGTTGGTCTTCCAGTACAAGGTCCTGAGGATGATGAGATCAAATTCCTTAGAGTTATTAAAGAGCATAGGGCTATACAATAAGCAAAAAGAAACAGCATTCAGTTTAGAATGCTGTTTTTATGTTTAATATTTAATCTTATTCTTCAGCTATATGATCATGGGCGCAGCCATCATCACATTTTGAATAAAGGACTGTTACCTTTTCATCTTCAAAATGATCAATAGTAGAGTTACAAGCTTGACATACGATAGTACCCATAGTTCTCATTCCCCTTTTAAATTAGTAATGACATCATTTGAAAGCGCTTTAACATCCCTTAAGTAAATAATAATATAACACATTTAAAATATCAAGCCTATTTTGTATAACATATATGTATTTTTTTATGTAATAGTACTCCTAATTGGATGATTAATAAAAAGTAGTAGTTCCTTTTGAATAAACAAAAAGAACAGACCTAATTTCGGTCTGTTCCTTCATTTATTCATATTGAGTTTCAAAAGGAATAACCGGAATGGATTCTCTAAAAAAGTCTGCTAGGTCAGTGGCTTGTTCTTTGTTGGGAATTCGGAATACTTGTTGCAAATGATCAATGTCTTCAATATCATTTGAGTCGAGGAGGGTTGAACGGCCAGTTTGCATACAAACGACTAGGGGTTTACCGAAAAACATGTTCGTATAAATAACTCCAAAATCATACCGAGTACTCTCTGTAGTAAACCCTACGAAACGTACTGTCACCTTTTCATGCTCATCATATAGTTTGTCGAATATTTCCATAAGACTCCTCCTTTTATTTAATTGAATATTTAGAATATTATTATAATCTAAATTTCACTTCTTTTCAATACGATTTTACAAATTCTTCACAAGAAGAGTTGTCATTAGATTTTATTCAATGCTAGAATAATAAAGAACATGGTATTTTAGGGGGATATTGCGATGTCAAGTAATGCTTATATAAAATTTGTGCCAACAGCTGCAAAACAAGCCATTAGTACAGACGAATTGAAAGACCTTTTTTTCTATTATAAGGAAATTACTTCAAAAACAGGAGATCAAACTAGTTTTCCATACTCTGAAGTAGCTTTTCCTTATGAAATAAAAGAAGATCCTACTGGAAAAGGGAAATGGTTTTATCTGTACTCCACAAACGATCGTTATAAAGCTATCCTTATTGGAGTTGATGAGGAGACAATCGAGTTAGAGGACGGCTCAACCAAATCACAAACGTACATACAAGTAACACTACCTGAAATCTCTACTTTTGGAGACAAGGGTAAGGCAAATGAATTTTGTAAGTTTTTAGCAAAAAAATTCCAGGCCGAGCTTCATCTATTTAATGGTAGAATTATGTACTTCAATCCAAGAAAATAATTAAAATAAGAGACCACAATGTGGTCTCTTATTTTATGATATTTAAGGCAAAATGAACGGAAGCGTATAAAGACAAACTAAGTGTTGTGATGAAAATAGTCATTTTGGCTGATTTCATTATCATATTTCCAATTTGAATGGCTAAATAAAAGAATACAAAAAACATTAAAACATTAAAAATGAGTTGATCATGTTGTGAAAGCCATTCTAAAAGGGTATAACCGCTCCAAATGATTAATTGTAATAATACAACCACATATACTTTCATTCCATACCCTCGCTTATACTTGTCTTTTCAATTAATATATGACGGTACCCATGAAGATATTTTTCATTTATGTAACATTTAAGTGACAAGCCAATTTTCTTACAATTTCTATGCTAAGATATAGGTAAATTTGAGTAGTTTTTTCGACACTTAATTAAAAAAGCGAGGCATGCGAAATGAAGGCTTTGGCTGTGGTATCTATGTTATCCTTACTTTTTTTTACAGCCTCATGTAATAATCGTCACTCCATTGATTCATTATCTTTAAAGGATAATGTGAAACAAATTATTTTTTTCTCTGATGAAACAAATGTTCAGCAAGAAGCTGCCTACTATGATGCCATAATAGAGCTACGAAGAGACTTTCCTAACGAAGTAGAAAATATGATGGTGTTCTCTAAAGATGAGGGAAAAAAGTATATAGAATCTTTACAAATAGAAAATTCTCCTGCCATCATTGTTATTTATAACAATGAAATTGTTGCAAATATCAATGGGATTGCTTCCAAAGATCAAATTATGCAGCCTATATCAAAAGTCCTGTTAAAGTAAATAAAAGCTCGAGTGCAGTAACATAGCACCCGAGCTTTTATTTACTATTTAATGATATGAATTGGACTTCCCATAGCTACTTCTGCTGCTTCCATTGTTATCTCACCAAGTGTTGGGTGAGCATGTATGGTCATAGCTAAGTCCTCCGCAGTCATTCCAGCTTCAATCGCTAACCCTAGCTCAGCAATCATATCTGATGCACTTGGTCCGGCAATTTGTGCCCCAATAACTAATCCATCTTCTTTCCGTGTTACTAATTTTACGAAACCATCTGTTGTGTTTAACGCAAGGGCACGACCGTTTGCTGCAAACGGGAATTTTGCCGCTATAACTTCAATTCCTTCAGCTTTAGCCTGAGCCTCTGAATAACCAACAGAAGCTAGTTCTGGGTCAGAGAAGACAACAGCTGGAATTGCCAGGTAATCTATTTGTGCAGGATGACCTGCAATAACTTCTGCTGCAATTTTCCCTTCATAGGAAGCTTTATGTGCTAATGGTGGGCCTTCAACAACATCCCCGATAGCAAAAATATTACTTACACTTGTACGACATTGTTTATCAATCTTGATAATGCCACGTTCAGCCATTTCAATACCTACTTGTTCTAATCCTAGTTCATCGGTATTTGGCTTACGTCCAACCATAACGAAAACATAATCCGCTTCCACTGTTTTTACTTCGCCTTTTACTTCATAAGTAACAGTGACGCTATCTTCAGTTTCTTGAACGCTTTTCGCAAGAGCTTTTGTAATGATTTCAGCGCCCTTTTTCTTCAGATTACGTTTGACAAGTGCTGACATTTGTTTTTCAAAACCATTTAAAATTTCATCCGTACCTTCTAAAATTGTCACTTGAGTACCAAAGTTAGCATATGCTCCACTTAATTCAGTCCCGATATAACCGCCACCAATAACGACAATTTTCTTCGGAATTTCAGTTAAAGCTAATGCTCCTGTTGAGTCAAGAACTCTTTTCGTGTATTTAAAAGCAGGTAGTTCGATTGGACGAGAACCTGTTGCAATAATTGCATGTTTAAAAGTGTACGTTTGCGCGGAATTCTCATCCATCACACGTAATGTGTTTGCGTCAACAAAGTATGCTTCACCACGAACAATATCGACTTTATTTCCTTTTAACAGGCCTTCTACCCCACCCGTTAATTTTTTTACAACTCCCGCTTTCCATTCTTGAACCTTTGTGAAATCTACTTTCACGTTTTCAGCTGTTATACCAATGTCATCTGAGTGTTTAGCAACTTCATAACGATGTCCAGCCGCAATTAGAGCCTTGGAAGGAATACATCCAACATTTAGACAAACTCCACCAAGGGTTCCTTTTTCGACAATCGTTACCTTTTGCCCTAATTGTGCTGCACGAATAGCTGCTACATACCCACCAGGACCTGCACCAATGACAAGAGTATCTGTTTCAATAGGGAAATCTCCAACTACCATTTCAATTACGCCTCCATTAACAATAGTTCTGGATCGTTCAATAAACGTTTAATATGGTTAAGTGCATTCTGAGCAGTAGCACCATCAATCATTCTATGATCAAAGCTTAAAGATAAAGCTAAAACTGGAGCCGCAACAATTTCTCCATCACGAACTACTGGTTTCTCAGCAATACGCCCGATACCTAAGATTGCTACTTCAGGATGATTTATCACTGGTGTGAACCATTGTCCACCTGCAGATCCAATATTAGAGATCGTACAAGAAGCGCCTTTCATTTCATCTGGAGCTAACTTCCCATCACGAGCTTTTACAGCTAACTCATTGATTTCGTTTGAAATGTTGAATACTGATTTACGATCAGCATCCTTAACTACTGGTACTAATAACCCTTTTTCTGTATCAGCAGCAATTCCGATATTGTAATAATGCTTTTGAATGATTTCACCAGCAGCATCATCAAGTGATGTGTTTAGTGCTGGATATTCACGTAATGCACTAGTTAGTGCTTTTACAACATAAGGTAAGAAGGTAAGCTTAATACCTTTAGCAGAAGCAACTTCTTTAAATTTCTTACGGTGTGCAACAAGCTTCGTAACATCAATCTCATCCATTAAAGTAACATGTGGTGCAGTATGTTTGGAATTAACCATCGCTTTTGCAATTGCCTTACGAATTCCACTCATCTTTTCACGTGTTTCAGGATATTGACCTTGCGGAATAGCTGCAACAGCTTGCTTCTTCTCAGTAGGTGCTGCAGTTTCTGTTGCTGTTACATTTTCTTGGTTTACTGGTTGCATTTCTGCAACGACTTGTGCAGTACCACCGCCACTTAGGAAGTTATCAACATCTTCCTTCAAAATGCGACCGTTCTTCCCTGATCCTTGAACTCGGATTAAGTCAACACTCTTTTCACGAGCATATTTACGTACTGATGGCATTGCAATAACTCGACGGTTAGGATCTACTGCAGCTTGCGTTTCAGCAACCGCATTGTTCGTTGTGCTCTCATTATTAGCAGCCGCTGCAGAAACAGCAACTTGTTTAGTTTCTTCTTGTTTAGGCGCCTCATCTTCATGCTCATCGCCTTTGAATTTCATATGCTCATATCCAGGAGCATCGAAGGTAATTAGCGTTTGTCCAACAGTTGCCACCGTTCCTTCTGCAACAAGAACTTCTTCTACAGTTCCAGCTACAGGCGAAGGAATTTCCACTACCGCTTTATCATTTTGCACTTCACATAGTACATCGTCTTCTTGAACTTTATCGCCTTTTTTTACAAACCATTTGACGATTTCACCTTCATGGATACCTTCACCGATATCTGGTAATTTAAATTGGAATGACACGGTTTTTCATCCTCCTATTTTTCACTCATCTACAATGTGTAACCTACACGAAAAAGGGCAGGAATTGCCCCCTTCCCTTTAATTAAAATGTCAACACTTTCAACGCTGTTTCCATTACGTCTTTATAATTTGGTAACCAAACTGTTTCAGCTTGCGGGAATGCAAATACGGTATCAGGAGCTGCCACACGTAATACTGGTGCTTCTAAACTTAGTACTGCACGGTCATTAATTTCAGCCACTACATTCGCAGCGATACCTGCTTGCTTTTGAGCTTCTTGAACTACAATGGCACGACCTGTTTTCTCTACAGATGCAATAATTGTTTCAATATCAATCGGACTTACTGTACGTAAATCAATTACCTCTACGGAGTGTCCTTCTTTTTGAAGCTCATCAGCAGCTTTTAATGACTCATGGACCATTGCGCCATAAGTTACAATGGTTAAATCTGATCCTTCACGTTTAACTTCTGCTTTTCCTAATGGAATTGTATATTCTTCTTCTGGTACTTCTTGACGGAATGAACGGTATAATTTCATATGCTCCAAGAAAATGACTGGATCGTTGTCACGAATCGCAGAAATTAATAATCCTTTTGCATCATAAGGTGTTGAGGGAATAACAACTTTTAAACCTGGTTGTTGTGCCATCAAGCCTTCTAAGCTATCTGCATGCATTTCAGGTGTATGTACTCCACCACCAAATGGGGAACGAATCGTTACAGGTGAGTTGTAGCGTCCACCAGAACGATATCTCATACGTGCTAATTGTCCTGAAATAGAATCCATTACTTCATAAACAAATCCAAAAAACTGAATTTCAGGTACTGGGCGGTAGCCTTGTAATGTAAGACCTACCGCTAAACCACCAATTCCAGACTCTGCAAGAGGTGTATCAAATACACGCTCTTCGCCAAATTCCTTTTGAAGGCCTTCAGTAGCACGGAATACCCCGCCGTTCACCCCTACGTCTTCTCCGAAAATCAATACATTCGGATCATTTCGCAGTTCTGTACGTAACGCATCCGTGATTGCTTGAATCATTGTCATTTGCGCCATGGCTTACTTCGACTCCTTCTCTTTATAAATCTCATATTGTTCTTTTAAGTTATAAGGCATTTCCTCATACATTATTGAAATAAGGTCGGTTACCTTTTGTTTAGGTGCTTTGTCTGCTGTCGCAATCGCTTCTTTAATATCTTCTTTTGCTTTTTCAATCACTTCATTTTCCTTCTCTTCGTTCCATAATCCCTTTTTCTCTAAGAATTTACGGAATCGAACAAGTGGATCTTTCTTTTCCCGCTCATTATCTAAATCAGCTGTACGGTAACGAGTTGGGTCATCGCCAGCCATTGTATGAGGACCGTAGCGATACGTTAATGTTTCTATTAATGTTGGACCTTCACCATTAATTGCACGTTCACGTGCTTCACGTACTGCAGCGTAAACAGCTAATGGATCCATTCCATCTACTTGAATTCCTGGAATACCTGCAGCAACTGCTTTTTGAGCAATGGTTTTAGCAGCCGATTGCTTTTCAACAGGTGTAGAAATCGCAAAACGGTTATTTTGAACAATAAAGATGGCTGGAGCTTTATAAGCGCCTGCAAAGTTTAATCCTTCATAGAAATCACCTTGAGAGGATCCACCATCACCAGTGTAAGTAATCGCAACGGATTTTTGTCCACGTTTCTTCATTCCAAGCGCTACACCAGCTGCTTGAATGATTTGAGCACCAATAATAATTTGCGGAGCAATAACATTTACGCCTTCTGGAATATTTCCACCTTGGAAATGCCCTCTAGACCATAGGAATGCTTGAGATAGAGGTAAACCGTGCCAAATCATTTGTGGTACATCTCGGTAGCCTGGTAGAATGAAATCTTCTTTTTCAAGAGCATATTGAGAAGCCAATTGAGAAGCCTCTTGCCCTGCAGTAGGAGCATAAAATCCTAATCGACCTTGACGGTTTAATGAAATGGATCTTTGATCCAAAATACGTGTATAAACCATACGTCGCATTAATTCTTGTAGTTGCTCATCACTTAAATCTGGCATTGCTGCTTCATTAACGATTTCGCCCTCTTCATTCAAGATTTGAACTGTTTGGAATTGCTTCTCGACATTTTCGAATTGTGAAGCTGAATCGAATAATGCTTTTTTTACATTAGAAGCCATTAAAAGTCACCTCTTCCTTTCTTATAAAAAAATAAAATTAGTAAATACCTTTACATAGAATACCCAAAAAACCGTTTTATTAGAAAACAGATCAATAAAGCTATTACGCAGTTTTGAATAGTTTTCCACAGAAGATGATTATCAAACACAATCTAATGGATTTAAGTATATCATATTCTGTACTAATGATTTTTGAGATAAAAATAATACAATTACTTTCAACATTTTTTAGTTTACAACACCTAAATTAACTTCGTCAATTACTAAGTATTATAATTTAACATCATAGATAAGTTAATAATTAATTGCTTATCAAAATACTACTGTATTAATACAACAGACAAATCTGTATCATAAAAATACAAATAAAAAAGAACAGATTATCATCTGTTCTTTTGGTTATTATTTATTTTCAATTTTAAATCCAGCTTTTTGATAAAAAACTAATTTTAAATCGTTGTATTTTTCTGTGTTAACATTAAATTGTTTATTGATATCATATATTTTTTCATATATTTCATTAATTTGATTGATTTGGTTTTCAAGTTCATCCATACTCAGATCATTTCTCTTAAACAATTGATAAAGCTCTTTGTCAAATTGAATTGCTTGCAAATAGGCTAGATTCAAGTCCTCGTGAAGTCTATACCGTTTGATCATAACCTCATATAATTTTTTTGCCTCCTTCTTCAAGGATGGCTCTTCTAATTTCTCAATATAAGGCAATAGCTTTTCAAATTGAACTTCAGATTTTTCAATACTAGCAGTTTCAGAAGCCATTAACGTTTTTCTGTCTTCAACAAGTAATAAGGCTTCATCAGCCAATTTTACAATTTGTTCGTGTTCTTTCATTCCTAAGGAAATAATTTGATCATATAATAGCTTTTCTTTTTTTTCTGCCTGAACTAGCGGGCTTTGTTGATTTTCAAATGTGGTTTCTTCTAAAACAACCTTTTCCATAACCTCGTACATTTGTTCTGGTGTTGTTTTTTGATTTAAACAGCCACTTAGAGCTATTAAAGCCACTACTAAAAGTAATAAAAACAAAAAAGTTTTTTTCTTACAATACACCTTTTTACCCCCTTTTTGTAACAACTTATACGATATCAGTTGAATCTATATTTGACAATATAATACTGTCAACTCGGTACAAAATAAACGAACCTAACCAACCTAATTATATTTATATTTCTTATTTTTATTACCCTCTAATAAATGACATTAAACTGAAGAAAAAAGCACATGAAGGTTAACTTTTTCTGTATTGTTTGATAGACTAATGTCATACATTTTATATGAATAAGAAGTTTGGAGTGATTACAAACATGATAACAATGAACGATATCATTCGTGACGGACATCCAACCCTGCGTAGTGTTGCAAAAGAAGTTATTCTCCCCCCAACAGAAGAAGACAAGCAAATACTCTTGAGCCTTTTAGATTATGTTAAAAATAGTCAAAACCCTGAATTTTCTTTAGAGTATGGACTACGTCCTGGGATAGGATTAGCAGCACCACAAATTAATGTATTAAAACGGATGATTGCTGTTCATGTTAAAGACGAAAAGGATCAACTATATAGCTATGCTCTTATTAATCCTAAAATCATCAGTCATTCAGTCGAGAAATCATATTTAACTTCTGGTGAAGGCTGTCTTTCTGTGGATCAACCTTTCCCTGGGTATGTCCCACGTTATGCTAGAATATCGGTCAAGGGCTATGATGTCGACGGGAATGAAATAAAGCTAAGACTAAAAGGACTGCCTGCAATTGTATTCCAACATGAAATTGATCATCTAAACGGTGTCATGTTCTATGACCATATTGATAAAGCTGATAACTTTAAAATAATCGAAAATGCGATTCCGATAGAAAAATAAAGGTTGGCCCATCTTAAATGGGTCAACCTTTATTTACTTTTTTAATGAAAATTTGTATTGCTATCCCCCAAAAAATATGTCTTTTTTTTAACATTCCAGTTAATTCCAAAGATTCACATGAAAAATTATGCAATTTTATCATATAATAAAAGTAAAGAGAGAAGGTTAATTCAAAACTATTTTCAATTTATCTAGCCTCCCCTTCTTTACATTGGACAAGGATTGTTTAAAATAGGAAGTAAGGAGATGATCCACCATGTTAAAAAAGCTAAGAGAAAAGCTTTTAAAACAGTGGAAAGAATTATTACGTAAAAAAACAATTGCTTAGATTTGAGCCCTTCAAACTTGCGAAGGGCTCCTTCCTTATTGTAAATTTAATCAGTCCTACTAAATTTACCCTGCACCTATAAATGGAAAATAGACCTTAAAAAGAAAATACATGAAAAAACTGTTAGAATTATATATAATAGAAAAAGTTGAATTGGAATAAGGGGCGAAAAAAAATGATTTTTAAAGTATACTTTCAAGAAACCATTACAGAAGTGCCTGTTCGCGAAAAAACAAAAACAATTTATGTCGAAGCAGATTATGAAAGAGAAGTTCGTACAAAGCTAGCCGATCGGGGATATAATGTTGAACGTTTAGAACCCGTAACAGGAGCATATTTAAATTACGAAAAACAAAATGAAGATTTTAAAGTATTGGAGATAAGATAATTTATGAAATTTGTAAAAAATGACCAAACAGCTGTTTTTGCCTTAGGTGGTCTAGGAGAAATCGGTAAGAATACTTATGCAGTTCAATTTCAAGATGAAATCATATTGATTGATGCTGGTATTAAATTTCCAGAAGACGAGCTTTTAGGTATCGATTACGTTATTCCTGATTATACGTATTTAGTAAAGAACGAGGATAAAATTAAAGGTTTATTTGTTACCCATGGACATGAGGACCATATTGGTGGAATCCCTTACCTATTAAGAGAAATTAATATTCCGATTTATGGCGGTAAGCTTGCTCTTGGTTTTATCAGAAATAAACTTGAAGAACATGGCTTATTAAGAAATGCAAAGCTAATCGAAATCAAAGAAGAAGATATTATTAAATTCAGAAAAACTTCTGTTTCTTTCTTTAGAACTACTCACAGTATTCCAGATTCATATGGGATTGTTGTAAAAACGCCGAATGGTCAAATTGTTCATACAGGTGACTTTAAATTCGATTTCACCCCAGTTGGCGAGCCTGCAAACTTAACAAAGATGGCTGAAATCGGTAAAGAAGGTGTCTTATGTCTTCTTTCTGATAGTACAAATAGTGAAATTCCAAATTTCACGATGTCTGAGCGTCGCGTTGGGGAGAGTATTCAAGATATTTTTCGTAAAGTGGATGGACGAGTGATCTTTGCTACATTCGCTTCAAATATTCACCGTTTGCAACAGGTTGTAGAGGCTGCCGTTCAAAATGGACGTAAAGTAGCTGTATTCGGAAGAAGTATGGAAGCTGCAATAACTATTGGACAAGACCTTGGTTATATCGTTGCTCCTAAGGATACCTTTATTGAAGCAAATCAAATCAATCGTCTTCCGGCTAATCAAGTGACCATTCTTTGTACAGGAAGCCAAGGAGAGCCAATGGCTGCCCTTTCACGGATTGCTAATGGAACACATCGTCAAATTCAAATTATTCCTGGTGATACGGTAGTATTCTCATCTTCACCTATACCGGGCAATACGATTAGTGTAAGCCGTACCATTAATATGTTGTTTAAAGCAGGAGCAGAAGTCATTCATGGCCCTCTAAGTGATATCCATACATCAGGACACGGTGGACAAGAAGAACAGAAACTAATGCTACGATTAATCAAGCCAAAGTTTTTCATGCCTATTCACGGTGAATATCGTATGCAGAAAATGCATACAAAACTAGCGATTGATTGCGGAGTCCCTGAAGAAAACTGCTTTATTATGGATAACGGTGAAGTATTAGCTCTATCTGAGGATTTTGCCCAAGTAGCTGGTAAAATTCCATCTGGGGTAGTTTATATCGATGGTAGTGGTATTGGTGATATTGGTAACATCGTTCTTCGCGATAGACGCATACTCTCAGAAGAAGGGTTAGTCGTTGTTGTCGTTAGTGTCAATATGAAAGAATCAAAGATTGCTTCTGGTCCAGATATCATTTCACGTGGATTTGTCTATATGCGTGAATCTGGTGATTTAATTAATGAAGCTCAAAATTTACTATCGAAGCATTTAACTAAAGTAATAGCTGACCGTAAAACCACGCAATGGTCAGAAATCAAAAACGAAATCACTGATTCATTAGCACCATTCTTATACGAAAAAACAAAACGCCGCCCAATGATCCTACCGATTATTATGGAGGTTTAATACAAATAAACTCTACCTTTAATTAAAATAAAAAGGGATACTTGCTGTTAAGCGAAGTATCCCTTTTTTATTTTATTGAATAACCTTCTTCTCAAAGCGGTTAATATCTAAGTCTGCACCAATGACAATAAGTATATCACCTTTGCGGATGACTTCATTTGCCTGAGGTGACACTAGAATGTCATCCTGACGCTTAATGGCAACAATATTGATTCCATACTTCGCTCGAATATCTAAATCGATTAAAGAATGACCATCCAATTTACTACTAGCTACAATCTCTACGATACTATGTTCTTCAGAAAGTTCTAAATAATCCAGAACATTATTTGAAATAATATTGTGTGCAATTCGTTTCCCCATGTCTCGTTCAGGGTGTACAACATGATCTGCTCCAATTTTTAATAGTACCTTTTCATGGTAATCATTTTGTGCTTTAACGGTTATATTTTTCACGCCTAGTTCTTTTAAAATAAGCGTAGTTAAAATACTCGATTGAATATCATCACCTATTGCAACAATGACGTGATCAAAATTACGAATACCTAGACTTTTTAATACCGCTTCATCCGTTGTGTCCCCAACGACGGCATGTGAAACAATCATTGCAAATTGGTTTACACGTTCTTCATTGTTATCAATAGCCATGACTTCCATGCCTTGTTCAGATAAAGCTCGGCAAATACTCCCCCCGAAACGTCCTAAACCAATAACAGCAAATTCTTTTTTCACAACTATTCCTCCACCCACAAATTACAAAAATCATGCTCCTATTTTAGCATAAATCCTTCACTTATAGAAAATATACTTTAAAGAAAATAAACCCTCCATTTAGAGAGTTTATTCTTCGAACATTCACTCATTTTTGTCTTCCCGGTTAGATGATTCTCTAGGCTTCTGACGACTTGATTTTTTAATACTATAAAATATGATAACCATAAAAATAGCTAATAGAAGGAAAACCGGTAAATTCCCTATGAAAAAGACAAATATTGCAGAGAATGCCCCTAGAAGGAAGTTCGTACTTGTTACGAATTGTTTCTTCGTTTTTTCCCAAGTATTGAGATCATCTTTTTCAAGATTAGGAACGATTACATTCTTTTCATACAAGTCAATCGTGATCGTGGAAAGGGCAGATTGATTTTCTAGAAATTTCATTCTTCCCATAACTTGTTCAATTTCTTCTTGAACGACGCTTAAGTCACTAGAGATTTTTAATAAATCCTCAGTTTTTTGGGCATTTTTCATAAATTCTAATAATCTTTCCTCAACAACCCTCTTGGCACGCAGTCGTGATTCAAGGTCTACGTATTCCTCAGTAACATCCTGCCCGTTCACATTACGTTCTAGCACTTCCTCGGCTACCCCTTCTGCATCATTTAAAAAGCTTTGAAAGTGTTGCTGAGGAACTCTAAGTGTAATTGAACCACTTACTTGTTCGTTACTATCACGATAAGAAGTAGAACCAATCATAAACCCGTTATATTTTTTAGCTTTTGCTTCCATCTCTTTTTGGGCATTTTCAAAATTCTTTACACGCATTCGGAGATTGGCTTTATAGATGACCATTCGATCAACTGATTCATCAGAATCACTTTTTTCTTCAGATGCTACTGTTGAATCCTCACTTATAGCTATCGAGCCTGATTCATTCGATTGCGCCATATCCATACTAGATTTCTCCTCGGATTGAGAACTGCAAGCAGCTAATAGAAAAACTAACAAACTAATTAACAGATGCCCCCATCTCTTCTTCATTGACGTCACCTCACTACTTCTTTTTTTATTAGACGGGATTATTCTAAGCAAAGTTACATCTTAGACTTAACGTAAAAAGGCGTATGAAACAATATTTGCTTCATACACCATTTTTGATTTTTTTAAACTAACTAGCACTATTTACTTGGAATTGAGCTTTCACGAGGTGATGGTATTCGCCTTGTAATTCCATTAACTGTTGGTGATTACCTCTTTCAATGATATGTCCATGGTCTAGAACAAAAATACAATCAGATTCTCTTATCGTTGAAAGGCGATGGGCAATAATTATTGCTGTTCGTCCCGATAAAAGAGTTTTTAATGCATTTTGTATCTTTAATTCCGTTTCCGTATCAATACTAGCTGTAGCCTCGTCTAAAATTAATATTTTGGGATTAGCTAATAAAGAACGAGCAAAAGATAATAGTTGTCGTTCCCCAACAGATAAAACATTTCCTCGCTCTTCTACTTCTGTTAGATAACCATTAGAAAGCTTCTCGATAAAGAAGTTCGCTCCGACTGCTTCCGCAGCGCTCATTACCTCTTCATCCTTTGCATCTGGTCTACCAAATCGGATGTTATCCATGATTGTTCCTGAGAAGATAAACGTATCTTGTAATACGACACTAATTTGATGACGAAGGCTTTTAAGGGAGATATCTTTAATATCCATACCATCTATCTTTACAACCCCACTACTCGCATCATAGAATCGGCTAACAAGATTCGCAATCGTTGTTTTTCCTGAACCTGTATGTCCAACTAGAGCAACGGTTTGCCCTGCATGAATTTCAAGATCGATGCCATTTAACGCTGTTCGATTTTCATCATATGAAAAAACTACCTTTTCAAATTGGATACGTCCTTGCAAATCTTTAATTTCGATGGCATTCTCTTTTTCAGCTACTAAAGGTTTTTCATCTAAAAATTCAAAAATCCGCTCTGAGGAAGCCATCCCCATAAGTAACTGATTATACACTTGACCAAGGCGTGAAATCGGTTCCCAGAACATCCCTAAATAAAAGGCGAAAGAAACAAATACTCCGATTGTTAATGGACCAGTTTGAATTAAACTTGTCCCATACCATATAAGGACAGCAGTACCAAGTGCATTTGTCATTTCAACCATCGGTCTAAACATCGCATTCTTCTGGGAGGCTACTCTCCAACTTTCATAAGTTTCCCAGTTCACTCCATCGAAAAAGGCCATATTCTCCTTTTCTTGAGTGAAGGATTGAGTCACTCGAATCCCTTGAATACTTTCATTTAAATGCGAATTCATTTTTGCTTGCTTTAATCGAACAAGCTGCCAGGAACGTCGAATATTCCTTCTCAAGCTTGTAGAAATGAAGAACATAATTGGTAAAATCAAAAGTACAGCAATCGTTAGAGACGGGCTTAATGTAAATAGGATAATAATAATCCCAAATAATAACACTAGGTCCATTAATAGATTAATCGCACCATTTGTAAATAATTCTTGTAATGAATTAATATCATTCATAATTCTTACCAAGATGGATCCAGCAGAGCGCTGGTCAAAGAATCGATGCGATAAATTTTGAACATGCGTAAATAAATGCTTTCGCAAATCATAAATGACACTCTGACCAAGGTCGTTCATCCATTTTATTCGAAAAATGTTGGCGACATAGGATAATACATAGAGGCTACCAATAATGGTAACCAAAATGGTCAACAAGCTCATATCCTTTTCAACAATCGCTTTATCTATCGTATATTTACCGATTAAGATCGGAATCGCTAACCTTACAAGAGTTGTAATGATAACCATTGCAATAGAAAGTGGTAATAAGTTTTTACGATATGGCTTCATATAACTGAATAATCGAAGCATTTGATGCCAGTTAAAAGGCTTATCAATCACTGAGTCTGTCGAGTAATGGAACCTTTTCAATACATTTTCGTTCACTTTTTTCTTATTCATCGTTGCACCTCCTTCATTCAACCCGCTTGTGTTGGCATATTAACTAATTGATCTTTATATTGAATTTCATATATTCTTTGATATAAACCCTGATTGTTTACTAGAGTACTATGAACTCCTCGTTCAACAATACGCCCTTCCTCTAAAACCAATATCTCGTCTGCATGTTTTAATGAAGAAATTCTGTGAGCAATAATAAAGGTTGTTCTATTTTTCATAACCTCAACTAGTGCCTTTTGAATTTTGAATTCTGTTTCCATATCAACAGCACTTGTTGCATCATCTAAAACTAAAATGCTAGGATCCACACAGATGGCTCTCGCAATCGCAATCCGCTGTTTTTGACCTCCAGATAAACCCATTCCACGTTCACCAAGAATCGTATCGTAACCGTCTGGTAGCTCCATAATAAAGTCATGCGCTTGAGCCCTTCTAGCTGCATCAATAATTTGTTCCATCGATGCATCCGGGTTACCATAAGAAATATTCGCTTTTATGGATGAGGAGAATAAAAAGGATTCTTGAAGCACATACCCAATATTTCTTCGTAATGATTGCAAACTGTATTCATTAACCTTTAGACCATCGATAAACACTTCACCAGCTACAGGCTCATAAAAACGAGTCATCAATTGTGTCATACTTGTTTTACCTGAGCCTGTCGATCCAATAAGACCGATTACTTTTCCTTGATGAGCCTTAAAGGAAATATCATATAGGGCATCCTTAGCTTCAGCATCGTAACGTAATGTTACATTTTGGAATTCAACTTCTCCACGAAGTTTTACAATTTCAATCGACTGATCCACCTCAACGATTTCTTGTTCTTCTTCAAGCACTTCTAATAGTCTTTCACCAGAGGCTTTTGCCTGTGAAAACATATTGATAACGAACCCTAGATTCACAATTGGCCAAATGATGTACCAGACAAGACTATAAAAGGCAACCAATTCTCCAGGCTGTAACTTGCCCTCAATAACTAAATAGCCACCATATGATAACAAAAAGACGACACTCAAGTTTCCTAAAAACTCCATTAAAGGAAAAAATTTAGCCCAAATTTTGGAAGTTGCTAAATAATTTTCTTTATAATCGCCATTAGAATCATTAAACTTTCCAATTTCAAATTCTTCACGGGATAAAGATTTTACTGTATTGATTCCACTTATGTTCTCCTGTACTTTTGTGTTTAACTTCCCAAAGGACTTACGTATTCCACGAAAGGCAGGATGGACTGCACGATCAAATTTATACACAACAATCGCTAAAAATGGTAAAGTCACCATTGTTACTAGAGTTAGTGAAATGGAATAATAGAACATAACCGCAAAACTAATTCCGATTAAAAGTACTAGTCTAATAAGTTCAGAGATTCCGAACGATAAGAAAAAACGAAAACCTTCTACATCTGCTGTTAAACGGGACATTAAATCTCCAGTTTTGGCATTATCATAATAGCGGAACGGTAAAAACTGTAGCTTCTCGTATAATGAATTTCGAAGTTTATATACAGTTTTGATTCCAAATAAATCTCCATAATATTGATTTATGTATGTTGCTACTCCTTTAAAAGCCATTAAAACAATAAAACCAATGGCAAGGTATGGAATCCAATTATAGTTTTCTCCTAACATCACTTCATCGATGGTTAATTGTAAAATGACAGGATACACAGTTGTAATCGCTGTTACTAGCAATAAAAACACAATGGACCAAATAAAATATTTTACATATGGCCAATAATATGGCCTTAATTTTTTAAACGTTTCCATGAAGGCCCTCCTCTTTGTTTGATTTTTTTAAATTTTATAAATAAAGAACATAACTATTAATATATCGGGTTTCGAAGTATTTTTCCAGTATTTTATTTAAAAATTTTAAAAAATAAAAAACCGACAAGCATTTTTGTCGGTTTTAAAGGATTTATTCAGCTTTTTCTAGTTCCTCAAGAACACGGTTAACTCGTTTTTCAAGCATCTTCATACCGCTTCCGCCTGCTTGGAAATGTCGGAGATTACCCTCTTTATCAAATACATAGTACGCAGGAACATATTGATTTTCAAAGGCTTCCGTCAATTTGTGCTCGCTATCAACAAAAATTGGTTGACTAATCCCGTGTTCAGCTGCACTTTTCTTAATTTCTTCAATATTTAAATCTTCTTCCGATCTTGGCATATGTACTGCCACTACATTAAGTTTATCTTTGTATTGGTCACGGAATTGATTCACTTGAGGCATTGCTTCCTTACACAGGTAACAACTGACTGACCAAAAGTGGATAAGTGTAGGTCTCTCTCCCACTAATTGTTCTTTAGACACTTCACTATTTAGCCATTCAGTAGCACCAGTTAACTCAGGCATCGGTTGACGTAATTTCAAAATAATCCCTCCTCATTAATAGTCCTTATAAAAAGACCTAACCAAAAAAGTTAGGTCTAGGCTAGTTAAGAATTATAGAGTAGCTTGTCCAGGTTTCCAGTTAGCTGGGCATAACCCACCAGTTTGTAATGCCTGAAGTACACGTAATGTTTCATCTACATCACGGCCAATGTTGTTATGGTTAACAACAGAATACATTAATTCACCTTCTGGACTAATAATAAATAAGCCACGAAGAGCGATTCCTTCTTCTTCAATTAAAACGCCATATTCTCTAGAAATAGTATGATTCGTATCAGCTGCTAAAGAATAATTTAAATTACCTAGCCCATTGTTTTTACGATCAGTATTGATCCATGCTAAGTGTGTATGAATAGTATCAGTAGAAACCCCAATTACATCAGCATCTAAATCTTCAAACTCATCATAACGGTCAGATAGCGCAGTAATTTCAGTTGGGCACACGAAAGTGAAATCCATTGGATAAAAGAAAAGGACCGTCCACTTACCATTTTTAATATTTTCTTCTAGGCTTACTTTTCCGAACTCCTTGTTTGCAAGTACAGCATCCATTTCAAAGCGTGGAGCTTGTTTTCCAACCATACGTTCTGGCATGTAAATCCCTCCAATTTTAATTTTAAAATGAGTTTTATGTAATCCCATTTCTTCGACATTTTTTATTATAGCGGATATATACTTTTTAGTCAATATTAAATGATAATAATTTTAATTTAAGAACATCTATTATTAACAAAAGTTGTCCAATCCCCTTACATGGTTTTCCCTATTTCATAAAGAAATAAACCAATAATCCATATTTCTACAACTTTAGTTTAGCACTTAGTTTAAAAATAATAAAATAATTTGCACTTATTTGTTATTTCTTATCTTTAAATACTAGGTAGCTAGTAATAAACTGAATTGCTTGTTCAATCGCATTCTCATTAGGGTTAAGCTTCGAATGATGTAGTCCGTAATCGGAAGACACTCCTAACCAAAACATAAAGCCAGGAATCTCCTTAAGCATATACCCAAAATCTTCACCAGTCATCGCTTCCTTACATTCATAAAGAGACATTTCACTACTTTTTTCGATATAATTCATAAACTCTCTTGTCAAAGTTTCTTGATTGTAAACCTGGTGATACATACAACCAAAATCAATGTTGGCTTCACATTCAAAGCCTACTTCAATTCCCTTTACAATCGCCTCTACACGTTTTTTCACGTTTACCATTGACTCTGCAGAAAGGGTTCTAATCGTCCCTTCTAGGCGTGCTCGTTCAGCGATAATATTTTGAACGGTACCACTAGTTATTTTCCCAATAGTAATAACGGCACTATCAAGTGGATCGACATTTCTAGCGATAACCGTTTGCAATTGAGAAACGAGGGCACAGGCGGCAACAATCATGTCATTTGTTTTATGCGGATAAGCCGCATGTCCACCTTTACCTTTAAGATCAATAAAAAGTTCGGATGTATTTGCAAACAACAATCCTTCCTTGATGGCAATTGTACCAACAGGATATTCAGGGGCAATATGAAGCGCAATAATCATATCAGGCTTCCATTCTTGCATTACCTCAGATTTAAGCATGGGCTCTGCTCCGCCAGGACCTTCTTCCGCTGGTTGAAAAATAAACAATAAGTCATCATTGATAGGATTGTTTACGATAAAGGTTAAAACCCCTAAGGCAATGCTCATATGAAAATCATGTCCACATGCATGCATCCTACCTTCATGTGTAGAACAGAAGGGCAAATCTGTTTCTTCCGTAATCGGTAAGCCATCTATGTCTGCACGATAACCAATTGTTTTGGTCGGATTAAGTCCATGAACTTTTACAAATAAACCAGTTTCCCATTTTTTAATTGTCATTCTTCCTTCGGGTAATGTAGAAAGATAATTGAACAAATATGCTTGAGTTTTGAATTCTTGAAACCCTAATTCAGGAATTTGATGTAGCTCTCTCCGAATCGAAACAAATGGATTCATTTATGATTTCTCCTCCTTAAAGAAAAGCGTGGATTGCTCCACGCTTTACTTCAACATTTCTATAATTGTCGTAATTCTTGTTTAATTTCAGTTTTTGATTTAGTTTTTTCATCGATTTGCTTGATGACACGTGCAGGAGTACCAGCAACAACTGTATTAGGTGGTACATCATCAATGACAACGGCTCCTGCTGCAACAACAGCGCCTTTTCCTACTGTAACACCTTCTAAAACAACCGCATTAGCCCCAATAACTACATCATCCTCAACAACTACTGGTTTAGCAGAAGGTGGCTCAATTACGCCAGCAAGCACAGTTCCTGCTCCGATATGACAATTTTTTCCTACAGTTGCACGTCCACCTAAAACAACATTCATATCAATCATCGTACCTTCTCCGATAACAGCTCCAATATTAATGGATGCCCCCATCATAATGACAGCATTATCGCCAATTTCTACTTGATCACGAATAATGACGCCTGGCTCAATACGTGCTTTAATATTTTTTGTGTCTAGCAATGGTATCGCTGAATTACGGCGGTCGTTCTCAACGACATAATCTTCAATTTGGCTTTTGTTTGCTTCAAGAGCTACACTGATTTCAGACCATTCACCAAAAACAACTCCAGTATTTCCTGTAATAAACGTTTTAGAACTAGATCCAAAATCAATTCCTTCAAGATTACCTTTTATGTATACTTTAACAGGTGTAGCCTTTTTACTGTTTTGAATGAAAGAAATTATCTCGTTAGCATCCATCATTTTCATCGCTAATTCCCCCTATTTAGTTTAATTACTAAAACATACTTTAACAAACAACATTATTTAAGACAAGTAATATTTATTCACTTACCAGTCTTAATAATAAATTCTTGAATAAGTTCAACGAACGCTTTTACTTGCTTAAGCTCAAATGCGGATTCATAACCTAATAACCATGTATCCCGACTTAAATGTTCTCCATTTTCATCTAATAAAGGTACTTTAAAAATATCTTTTTCTGCTCCATTTAAAGTTATCGACGGGAGAATCGCGTAACCAATACCATTAAATGTCATTTGCTTACATGTTTCAATTTGATCCACAACCACTGTACGTTTAGGTGTTGTTTGAAATTTCCTGTGCCACCAATCCTGAATTTCTTGATAATAATTTGAATCGCTTTTAAATTGTATAAATGGACGATCCGTTTCCAATACCTGTTCTGGTTTCGTTATCTCCGTATCAACTAAGTAAAGGCCATCTTTAAATAGGTGAATTTTTACCCCCTTCCAATCTGGGGTCCCTCTTATAATGCCGATATGTACTTGGTCCTCATACATCGCTTTTAAAATTTCGCTACTCCAGCCGGTAATGAGTGAAATTTTAGCTTGCGGATACCGTTGGATAAACATCTTTAATACTTGAGGTAACCAGTTTTGACCAACGATAGAAGCAACAGCAATTTTCAACGTACCATGCACTTCATTTTGTAATGCATGAAGTGCCTCACGAACTTCGTCCTCTCGATGCAAAGTTTCATTTACGAAATTGATCACATGCTCTCCAGCTGGCGTTAAAGCCAATCCTTTTTGCGACCGAATAAACAGTTTCGTTCCCCAATCCTTTTCTATGTTTTGGAGGCGTTGGGACAGTGCTGGTTGTGAGACAAAAAGTCGCTCTGCTGCCTTTCTCATATTCATTTCTTGCGCAAGCACGGTTAACAATTGGAATTCAGTAAGCGACGACATATACTACCTCATAATAAGTTTTTCTTATAGTATATCTTATTTTTTGGAGATTTCCATTATCTTAAATGATAATCGAGCTACCAAAAATAGCCCCCTAATTTAGGGGACTATAATAACACTGATTTGACATTTAGTTTTTCGGAATAAGCAATTTCAATATTGCTCTTCTTGTTAAAATCCCCTCAAAATATCCATCCTTATTTTCAACGCATATAAAAGGATGATCAACCAATAATCCTAATCCTTTCAAAAGTGAATCAGTTAAGGAAATTCTAGGAATAGAGTGGTTCATAACATCTTCAACGCGATTTTTTTCTAATTTCTCAAATTCAATTCTCTCCAGTCCTAAAATTGAATCCAATACAACCGGGGTGCTAATTAAGCCTTTCAGCTTATACTCTAAGTCTAAAACAGGAATGGCGGTATAACCACTTTTAGTTAGAACAAGTAAGGCATGTTCTAACGTATTACCAACCTGAACGTGTGCTACTCTTTCAGACGGAATCATTAAATCTTGAATGTTAATATCTATGAATTCACCACTATGAAGGTTAATCATTCAAATGCTCCTTAAGTATTGAATATATATGTTCAGCTAATTTTAACATAGATTTAATGATTTGGTCGTAAAATAGACAGAATTATCATTTGAACATAAGAAAAAATTTCATCATCATAAAACAAAAAGAGACCACTCATGGTCTCTTCGTTATTGGATCAGATCAAAAATTTCAATCGTTATCATGTCAATATTATCAAATTGATAACGCTTTGGTTTTTCTTTCTCATTGTAAACTTCTAATTCAAAAGTAACCGTTTTGGGGTGAAATGTCACTTGGCATTTCCTTTCCCCATTTACCTCAAAATATCTTTGGGAGGATTCGCCCCCACTTGCTTGTTCCTGCAAGTTTTTTAATCGTGTTAAAATTCCTTGTAGCTGTGACATATTCTCTCTCCTTTCAAACCATACAATACTATTAGGTTTAACTGTTAACTTGTTTTTATCCTAATAAGCCCTTTTCAAGATTTACCAAAATAACATTCCCATATTAACAGAATAAATTACCAAGGTATATATGTACAAGTAAAAAAAAGAGAAAGTTTTTTT
Source organism: Pseudoneobacillus rhizosphaerae (assembly GCF_917563885.1). Lineage (GTDB taxonomy): Bacteria > Bacillota > Bacilli > Bacillales > Cytobacillaceae > Pseudoneobacillus > Pseudoneobacillus rhizosphaerae. The sequence continues at coordinate 71,033 of NZ_CAKJTG010000011.1, read as the reverse complement.
AGGTGCGTTGTTTCTACTATTCAGAAGTTTCTTGCATTTCTAATGCTTGCCTAATAATTGTTTCAGGAACTTGATTGACTAAGTATTGAGATACCTTCCATTGTTCTTCCATTTTGTCAATCAATAGCCCCTCATAATGTGCATCATATCCAACAGGTCCTAGCTGATTTTTCGGGAAATATTCAAAAACATAAATCTTTTTCTTCTCTATTACTACTTTTGTGTTTTCAGAAAAAGCAAAAAACGGTATATACAATTGACCAAAATCGGTACCATACGTAAAGAATTTTCCGTTTTGTTCTTGAAGATTCACTTCTAAAAACTGCTGTTGATATTGTTTTGTAAAGAATGGATCCAATAAAGCATCAATCTCTTCCATCGTCCGATCTTTTTCACTTAATGATATTTGAGCCTGGAAAGCGGATTCTAAAAATTGAAAGACTTTTTCACGACTATTAAGCTGGTCCTCACTTGCTTTAGGGGAATCTGGTAGGATATAAATAATAAGAACAAAGAACATAAGTACTGGAACGTATACTTTCCGCATGCAATTTCCCCCTTTTATGAGTCTAAACATATAGTATATTCATTTTAGCAACAAACGTGACAAATGAATCAACAAATCGTTCGCAAAAAGCCGGCACTATTAGACAGAATAAATAAAAAAAAGAGTCGAATATCGACTCTAGAATTTCAAGTGGTCATATAGGTAATCATGACTAATATCCACAAATAAAAAATCATGTTCATTCAAAAGGTATGAAAAAGTTCGAATTTGCTCACCAGTTTCGATATCACTATAAAGATCAGATAAAATTCCTTTTTGCTCTTTTAACATGTATATGATGTTTTCCAAGAAAAACGGTCGCCAACTCCAGTTTTTGTTTATATATTCTTTTTGTAGGATCCAATTTTGATTATGCTTAAAAAAATTGGCTGACTTTTGGAAGCCTTCCCCATCGCATACATATAAGCGAAATGCCATCTCTTGAAACTCCTTGCTAAGAACCGTTAACCAGTCATCATACGAATCAAGCTTCTTATTTTTAACAAGTACATTTTGTATTTTGAGCTGTAGAGCATTTCTCATATCCATTAAGGATGAAAGTTTCTTTTTTTCATATATGATAAATTCATGTATTTCCGTCTTCAAGCGTTCTTTTAAGATTGAACGGTCTAAAAACTGTTCTGTGGGCTTTTGTAAATAATAGCCTTGATAGTATCGGCCACCATTTCGCCATGCAAACTGAAGCTGATGAACCATCTCAATATTTTCAAATAAAAGCGTGGCTCCAATTTTTCTAGCTAACATCGATAATGTGAATAGAACATCTTGAAAAGATCGTGATGTTTCCGTCGATCTTAAAGCTTTTAAATCCACTTTAATGATTTCAGGGGCAAGTTGACCGATTCGGTCTAGCTGTCCACTTTCATCACCGATTTTATCCATAGCAATCTTAATGCCATAAGTACGGTAATAATTCAACAAGTTATCTAAACGATCGACTTCACCTAGGTTTAAGCCACCAGATATCTCCAATACATACCGATTTAAATCGATCCCTAATTTTTCATAAACGTGTAAAATATTTAAAAAGCTTTCATCTTCGTCATTAAGTAAAACAGTTGCATTTCGATTAATAAATAACAAGATATCTTTATCTAGGCTTAACGCTTGATCCAATGCCTTTTTAAGAACTGTATTATCAACCAACAATCGGTACTCTTCAGGAATTTGTTGGTCTTCAAAGAAATATCCAATACTGATTACGTCCAACCCACTTCGATACCGTCCAAATACTTCGTACCCAATTATTCGATGTTCATCAGCACTAAATATCGCTTGAAAATAAGGAAAAACATTATCTAAATCTGTTAAGATATCCAATGCATCCATACAAAAACCTCCTTATTCTCTACATTATATTCTATATGCTTAACACTTCCTTCATACGTTACCAATAGAAGACTAACTAATCTAACGAACATCAAACACATACTAATAAGGCAAAAAGAAAGGATGAATCTGATGATGAAAATCCATATTTTTGCTTTAATGATTCCTTTGTTTGGTTTTAGTCATACGCAATTAATTGAATTGCCAACACCTAACAAAGTGACGTATGAACAACCCCAACAACAACCCGTTCAGATTATATCTGATAAATCTATAAATGACTATATTTTTCAGCAAAACCATAGTATTAAGGATAAACTTGTCACACCTATTTCACAAACAAAAATGATTCATGTCCCTTTAATTAAGCAAAATCCCGAGTTGAGATATGGATGTGAGGTAACCAGTTTAGCAATGGTCCTTCAATATGCAGGAGTTAAAGTAAGTAAAATGGAGCTATATAATAAAGTTAAAAAAGATCCGCGCCCAATTAAGAGATCATCAAGTGGTGATATTCTCGGTTGGGGTAATCCTCATGATGGTTTTGTTGGAGATATGACGGGAAGAAATGCAGGATATGCGGTGTTTGACCAACCAATTGCCCAATTAGTAAACGAATATTTACCAGATAGAGCAGTTAATTTAACGAATCAATCATTTGATAAAGTATTACAGCATGTTTCAAAAGGATATCCAGTGGTCGTCTGGACTACAGGGGATTATCGATTACCCGATCGATGGGAATCATGGAAACATGGGAATCATGTCATAAAAACACCACTAGATCTTCATGCAGTCGTGTTAGTTGGCTATGACCAACAATTTGTTTACTTAAACGATCCTCTTTCTGGAAGGAAAAAAGTGAAAGTAAACAAAAAGCGTTTTATCAACTCATGGCATGCATTAAAATCAAGAGCAGTTAGTTACGAATAAGGTTAAAGAAGGAGACCAAATTGATCAGATAGTCTCCTTCTTTATTTTGGTAATTAATTAAAATGGAAATTGATTTAACCACTGACCGCCATCCATAGTGATGCATTCTCCATTTATATAGGCGGCTTGTTCAGAGAATAGGTAGCAAGCTAGGCCAGCAATTTCCTCAGGTGTGCCTAATCTTCCAAGCGGAACGCTATTTAATGTTCGTTTTGCAGCGGCCTCAGATTCCCAGAGTTTTTCTGCCCCACCTGTACGCTCAATTGGCCCAGGTGCAATGGAATTAACGGTTATTCCATATTTTCTTCCCCACTCTACAGCTAATGTACGTGTCATGGATAACACCCCTGCCTTAGCAGCCGCTGAATGGATGACACCAGCACCAGCATTCCATGCATATGTCGCAACGATATTAATTATTTTCCCTTTAATTCCTTTTTCTATCCAATACTTTCCAACCTCGCTACTACAATAAAATGTCCCATTTAGTACGATATCAATTACGGATTTCCATCCATTAACGCTAAGCTTTTCAGCAGGACTAATAAAATTACCTGCTGCATTATTAACTAAATAATCGATAGTTCCAAATTTTTCTGTTGTCGCTTCCACCATTCTCTTTACACCATCTATTTCACGTACGTCCATTGGAATGGTAAGGATTTGATCTGGGGATAATTCGATTTCAGCTTTTGTTGATTCTAATTTATCCATATTTCTTCCTGTTATAACCACTTTAGCACCTTGTTTAGCAAATTCCATTGCCATATATTTCCCCATTCCACTTGATCCACCAGTGATAATTACAACTTTCCCATTCAATTTATTCCCCTCCCTAAAAAATGAATGACCATTCACTACCCATTGTATCATATTCATTGAATTTTCGAATAATTCTATTAGAGGTGGTTATACACGCTTTCATGAAGATGAAAGATTTTACTTCTTTTTCAGAGATATCTTTGTTAGTATTAAAAAGTAAATTGGAAGATAGGTTGGTAATCGAAATATGAAAAAAAAGCTTTCAAGAAGATCGTTTATCAAGCGAACCTTTGGATCTGTTTTAACGATGGTTGGTGCTGGTTACGGCGGTTACTTCTACGCCCATCAAATTGAACCAAGATTATTAAAAATCAATAAACATGTCATTTCCCATGATGATATTCCCAAAAGCTTCGACGGTTTTAAAATCGTTCAATTTAGTGACACTCACTTAGGTTTTCACTATGATTTGAATCAATTTAAAAAGATGTTAACGCAGATTAGTAGCCTTAAACCAGATATTATCTTCTTTACAGGAGACTTAATGGATGCTCCAAACCAATACCCTTTTACAGAAGAAATTGTGCCACTTCTTAAGAACTTACAAGCACCGTTTGGAAAATATTCTATTTACGGAAATCATGATCATGGTGGCTATGGCTCGGATATTTATAAAAACATTATGGAGTTAGCAGATTTTAGATTATTATTAAATGCCTCTGATCAAATTCAGCTTTTAGATGGAAGTAGTATTTATGTATTAGGGATTGATGATGCCATGTTAGGTAGACCTAATTTTGAATCAGCTATAGAAAATGTACCTAAAAACCACTATAAAATATTGCTATCTCATGCTCCCGATCTTGCTGACAATGCAGTCGATTACGGGATTCAACTGCAGTTAAGTGGACATAGTCATGGGGGGCAAATTCAAATTCCATTTGTTGGTGCTTTAATCACACCACCATTTGCAAAAAACTATCGAGAAGGTTTTTATGAAATAAATGTAACTGAGACACCATTAACACTTTATGTTAATCGGGGAATCGGTACAACCCGGTTACCCTTTCGGTTCCTTTCAAAGCCAGAAATAACTTTATTTACTTTAAACTCCTCACAATAAAAAGGAAGGTCTGTTATCGAAATCCATAACAACCTCCCTTTTTATTAGCTTTTAATCATAATTTTACTTAAGTAAAAAACGTTTTTCTATTTCTTCTACCACCAAAGGTCGTGCAAAGTAATAACCCTGTGCCTTTTGACATTGTGCATTTAGTAGAAACTCTGCTTGTTCAGCCTTTTCTACACCTTCGGCTATAACTTCTAATCCTAAACTTCTCCCTAAATGAATAATCGTTGTTGTAATGGCTGCATCCTTTTCATTATTCAAAACATCTTTTACAAAGGATTGGTCAATTTTTAAGACATCAATAGGAAATTGCTTCAAATAACTTAAAGAAGAATATCCTGTTCCAAAATCATCTACTGAAATGGTTACACCGATTTCCTTTAAACTTTTAAGAATCGGAATGGTTTCTTGTTTATCACCCATAGCTCCTTCTGTTATTTCTATTTCTAAGGAAGATGGTTCGATGTGGAATTTCTCAAGCATAGTTTTAATTTTATTCACAAGATTCGTTTGTTGAAACTGCTTTGGAGAAATATTTATCGCAATACGAATGTCTTCATAACCTTTATCGTTCCAATTCCTAATTTGTTTGCAAGCGGTTTCAATAACCCAGTTACCAATAGGAATAATTAAACCTGTTTCTTCCGCTAAAGGGATAAAGTCGCTAGGCGATATCATCCCAAGATCAGAGCAATTCCAACGTATTAATGCCTCAAAACTTTTCACCTTAACAGTTGATAATTCAATCTGCGGTTGGAATAAGAGAATTAACTCCTGCTTTTCTATAGCTTTACGTAAATGCATTTCCAATGATACAACGTTTTGAATTTCGGAGTTCATTTCAGGTCGATAAAACTGATAATGCGCTTTTCCTCTATCTTTAACTCTAAACAGTGCTTCATCAGCATTTTTTATTAACGTTTCAGAATCCTGTCCATCAGTTGGAAACATACTAATTCCTATACTAGGGGATATATAATATTCTTTTGAATTTAAATAAAAAGTGTTTGTAAATTTGGATAGAATCCTTTCAGCAAAGCGAGTAACCTTATGACGACTTGTGTCAAATATCAATATCATAAATTCATCCCCGCCTTGGCGGTAGACTTGAATGTTACTTGTTTGAATTTCAGAAAGCCTCTCAGCAACCTTCTTTAGAATTTCATCTCCGGAAATATGACCTAAAGTATCATTTAAATATTTAAACCGATCTAAATCAATTGAAATGAGGGCAAACTCATCATTGAATTTTTTTGCATTTTTAATTGCTGCCTCCATATCATCGATTAATGCTCGACGGTTAAGTAATCCCGTTAATTGGTCATGAAAGGCCATATATTTCAAAGTTTCCGCATGCTTTGCCTGCTCAGAAAGATCCCGTAATATAACATATATCCCTTTGATTTCTTCAAAAATGACAATTGGGACAGTCTTTATATGTAAAGTAAGGGCATTTCCATTGTAATGAACGAACCGACATTCTAATGACTCTAATGCTATTCCCGCTTTCGATTGCTCTAACAATTTTTTAAAATGGTATAAATCACTGTTAGCAATAAACTCAAAAATCAACTTATCTTTCATTTGTGTTGCGGAAAAGCCAGTTAAAAGGTGTGTTGCTGGGTTTGTTTCTACTATTTTTCCATCCATGTTAATCGACAATATCGCATCCATATTATGTTCGATAATGGAACGATAATGTTGCTCACTTTCGACTAGTCGATTTTTTTCCTTAAGATTATCGGTTACATCACGCGTTACCGCTACTACATATTGGATGACTCCTACTTTATCTTTTACTGGTGTTAAGATTGTTTCACCATAGGCAATCATTTTATTTTCTAATGATAATTCATCTTCAAAAACGGTCATTTCACCTGTGCTTAGTAGGCTCTCATATTCTCTTTGCAAGTAGATTGCAATTTCTTCAGGCATGACCTCTTCAATTAACATACCGATTGAATCTCTAGTAATTCCTGCTCTCTTTAAACCTGAATCATTCGCGAATACGTATCTGAATTTAGGACCCTTTTCTACCTTCATAATAAATACCATATCTTTTACATGACGAATAATTATATCAATAATTATCTTTTCAGTATGATTACTTGAAAAAGTATTAATAAATTCAGATTCGATTATAATGTCATTCTTATCCATTAAACCATCCTCAAATAGATCTTGATATCTATTAACAAATATTTATTGATAGAAGTATCATTTCTTTTATATCATTTTTTATTTGTATTAGTTCCTAACTCTATTTTACCTTTTCTTTAGTAATTGAAAAGAAAAATGTTTTAGTTTTAGGTTTTGGTTTTTCAATATTAAAGATATAATAGAATTGATAGATAAACTAAATAACCATTGCATATGAAAGGAGTTACCATTGTGGATAGGAAAACTAAAGCTCCTCAAGTAATCGAACCAACTGTAAGTAACCTCGCTCAGGCTATCTTCACTGTAAATCGTCATGCCAAAACTGCTCCAAATCCAAAACAGCTGTATACACTTAAGCATGAAGCATTAAAAAAAATGCTAGTTGAGGGAAAAGCAAAAAAAGTAGGATTACATTTTTCTCAAAATCCAGGAAAAAGTCAACAAAGATCAGATGTATTAGTAGCATGTGATCAATATACCTTTCACATTCCTCCTACAAAAGCAGATTTCGCTGAACTTCCTCACCTAGGAAAGTTAGATGATCAAATTCGAAATCCAAAAGCAACGCTTTCTTTAAATCAAGCTAAGCTGTTGTTACAGTCCTACACTGGATTAAAAGAGCATACATCTCCATTAACTAATGCTCAAAAAAGTTACACTAAACCCGTTTTTAAAAAGCTAGGGGAAAGCTATTAAAAGGTGTACCAATCCGGTACGCCTTTTTTGTTCAAGCAAATCCAAGAGTATAAAAAGAGAAAGAAATAACAAACTAAAATTGAAATTAAAATTGAGGTGATATTCATGGATATTAGACGTGTAAAGCAGATCATATCTTCAACTGCCGATATCGAGGTTAAATATAATGGGACATCAGTATGGATTGATCAACTAAATGAAGATGGACGAACTGCAACGGTTCATCTAAGAGGACCATTAGAAGAACGAACAATTGTCGAGGTTGCTGAATTAGTAGAGGAATAGTATCGTTCATGTAAAGTCAAAAATGACGTGTTTGTTTCAAACACGTCATTTTTGACTTTATTGTTTTTTTATTACTTCCATTATTTGCTTTTGATGATGTAGGTCATGTCCGATAAAGTCATTGAAATATTCAACTACAGTTAAACGATGTGTTCCAATTGAAAAGGAAATATCTAAACCTTTTTCATTTAACTTTTCAATTATATGAAAGTACTGTTCCCTATCCCTCAAAATTTCTGCGATTAATTGTTCTTTAGAAACCCCACTATGAGCATATTCTTTTGCAGCCTTATTTACTTCTTGAAAATCTGGAAATCCCTCTAAAAGTGCATCCTGTTGGAATGCTGGGAATCGTTCATTAAACGAATATCTATCCCAAAACAATAAATGCGATATGATAGCTGCTGTCGACCATTTCCCCTCTGCAATTGGTGCAAACCAAACTTTATCGTCTAATTCATGTAGGGAAAAGAGCCATTCTTGAAAATTAACATAATGTTCTCTTATTTCATCTTTCTTCAAATTTTTTCACCCCCTAGTTTTCTACATAAATATTCAACAAATTCCTCCATTTCCCTTTTAATTTTATGCTGTTTTCAATTAACTACGTTAGTACTTCCGGAGAACATAGGTTCCAGCAATAAGATCATGTAGAGATTGTTTCTTTTCAGAAATGGCTGTAATAATATATCCAATCATAAATATCGATGAAAGGAAAATCATTGCAAGGTAACGACCTAGCCCTCTCCAAAAAGTTATTCTGTTCCCCTTTAAATCAGTTACGATAAGACCAAGAGCTTTTTTACCAATGGTTGCCTGCCATTTAGACGCATGCATTCCTGCAAAATAGATGACCGTTAAAATTAAACTAATTAATATTGATAGAAGATATGCCACTAGGAATGAAAGTGCTTCTTGGTCAGATATTTCTGCTTCAACATAGGTTGAATCTAAAAAGGCTGGATCAGTTAATGCTTCCATACCAATTGTGGAGCCTACCGAATAAAACAAAAGAACAAAGATGAGAAATGTTGCTGGAATTCCTATGATAAAACTATCTAACACATAGGCAACAAACCTTATCCAAAATCCAGCATATTTTAGCTCTTGTTCAGTTGTATGTGGACCACCATTTGTCTCCATGTTTTCTCCCCCTAAACAATTCATTTTTACGTTAATTATATGAAATTTTATTACTGGTCATGTTAGAATAGGGATATTATATTTCGGAAGGATGAAGTTAATAAAGTGGAACATTTAATAAATCCGCGAGTAAAAGATATTGAAATTTCAGGCATTCGTAAATTTTTCAACCTTGTTGCAGGAACAGAGAATATGGTCTCCCTTACGATTGGACAACCTGATTTTCCTACCCCCCTACATATAAAGGAAGCTGGAAAAAAGGCAATAGATGAAAATTTTACATCTTACACGCATAATGCGGGAACCATTGAACTAAGAAGTGCAGCTGCTGATTTTGTTAATAAAAAATATCAGGTTACTTTTGATCCTGAAACTGAGGTTATTGTGACAACAGGCGCTAGTGAAGCTATAGATATTACTTTTCGAACCATTCTTAATGAGGATGTTGAGGTGATTCTCCCTGGCCCCGTTTATCCCGGCTACGAACCGATTATCCGCCTATGCGGAGCCAAGCCCGTTTATGTTGATATTCGCCCAACCCAATTTAGGTTTACAGCTGATGTGATAAAACCTTATATTACCGAAAACACTCGCTGTATTGTATTACCGTACCCATCAAATCCGACTGGGGTAAGCCTTACAAAAAAAGAATTGGAGGAGATTGCAGACCTTGTTCGAGGACGTAGCATATTCATAATGGCTGACGAAATATATAGTGAGCTGAATTTTGAGCAGGAACATTATTCAATTGCATCCAATATCCGTGAACAAACGATTGTTATTAATGGACTTTCTAAGTCACATTCTATGACTGGTTGGAGAATAGGACTGTTATTTGCACCGAAAGAAATAACTCAGCACATTTTGAAGGTTCACCAATATAATGTCACTTGTGCTACCACAATCTCACAGGCTGCAGCTTTAGAAGCTCTAACAAATGGATTAGATGATGCGGTCCCGATGAAACAAGAATATAAAAATAGACGTGATTTTGTCTATTCTCGTCTAGAAAGGATGGGTCTTGAAGTAGTTAAACCTGATGGAGCCTTTTATTTTTTTGTTAAAATACCAGCTTTAACCGAAGAACTGAACTCATTTGAGTTTTGCCTTCAGCTTGTTGAAAAAGTAAAATTGGCTGTTGTACCTGGAAGTGCATTTTCTACCTATGGGGAAGGTTATTTCCGTTTGTCATATGCTTATTCAATGGAAACATTAGAAGAAGGGCTAAATAGATTAGAGGCTTACATAAACTTATAAAGAAAAAATGCCCTTTTGAGTAAGGGCATTTTTTTATCCATATAATCTAGCCTTTAAATTCACCATTATTTTTTGAAGCTTTTTCTTTTTTAGCCTTATCCTTTTTTATTTTATTTGTAGCAGCACTGCCAAATTCATGCGCGAATTCTTCGTTTAAAACGGCAGAGTCGAATCCTTGTTTATTCTTTTGATCTGCCCCATGTTTTTTTGTTTTCTTTGCCAATGTATTACCCTCCTTTTCATTACAAACTTATTATGAAAAGATTGGCGACTATATATGCTAGAACAAACTTTACATAAATGGTGAGAATATGACTATTTACCAATATTTATATAATGCTTGTGTTCCGCTATTTTCTTCACCATTTTCAGCTAGCTTTTCATACATCTTTTTAGCAAGGAATAATCCTGGAACCTCGATCCCTAAGTTTTCCGCTTCTTCAAGTGCGATTTTCATATCCTTAATAAAATGCTTGATATAAAAGCCAGGCGCAAAATCACCTTTAAGAATCCTCGGTGCTAAATTAGATAATGACCAACTACCAGCCGCACCAGTCGAAATAGATTGCAAGACGGTTTCAGGGTTTAAACCTGCCTTTTCTGCATAGACAATAGCTTCACAAATGCCAACCATATTGGAAGCAATCGCAATTTGATTACACATTTTAGTATGCTGTCCTGACCCTGCCTCTCCTTGATAGACAATATTCTTACCTAGTGCCTCAAAAACGGGTGAACACGCTTCAAATGCTTGAGGGTTACCTCCAACCATTATAGCTAGCTTGCCTTCCCTTGCCCCAATATCACCACCTGAAACTGGTGCATCCAATGCATGTAAGCCCTTTTCATTTGCTACTTCAAAAATTCTTTTCGCCAACGTTGGCGTAGAGGTTGTCATATCGATTAAGTATGTATTTTTATTACAATGATTAATTAAACCTTCCTCACCTAAATAAATTTCCTCCACATCCGAAGGGTAACCTACCATTGTTATTACGGTATTGGCTTTTTGTGCTACATATCTAGGTGAATCAACCCACTTCGCTCCCATTTCAACTAAATCAGCAGCTTTTTCTTTCGTTCTCGTATAAATTACTAAGTTAAAACCTTCATTAATAAGATTTCTCGCCATACTTTTTCCCATTACACCTAAACCGATGAAACCAATCACTTTTTCATTATTTGATTGCATTTTATTCACCTCAATATTTTTCTAGTTCCCCTCCTATTTTATCACTAAACAAAAAAAAAGAGACTAGGTTTTATACCTAATCCCTTTTCCATCCCACAATTTTACGCGTATGTATAGATTACCCTAATCGATTTTCAATTAAACCTACTTAATAAAAAAACGCCATTATTCAGCCAGTCCTTCTTTTTTCAATGTTTCTTCAAGACTTTTTAAGGCATCCGATTCATCAGAGCCTTCAGCAGAAATCTTAATATCTGCCCCTTGGCCAACCCCAAGAGACATAACACCCATAATGGATTTAAGATTAACTTTTTTATCTTTAAACTCTAAATGGATTTCAGAGTCAAATCTACTAGCTGTTTGAACTATCAATGTTGCTGGTCTAGCATGGATTCCTGTTTCAGCTGTCACTTTAAATTGTTTTTCTACCATGGTATACAAAACTCCTTTATGAAAAAGCATTTTTATTAACGTTTTTATTTTTTCCACATTTTCCATTATTCATGTATTTAAAAGAAAAAGAGTGACTGTAAAAACAGTCACTCTCTCAAGTTATTCTTTTAAATTTGTTAGGACATTCCAAACAAAAAGCAATATACCTAACACTGTAAGCGTTCCGCCAACTGCTATCCCTGGAACAACGCCTTCATTTCCTTTTAAAAATAATGCCAGAGCAATCATCATGATCGGAAGTCCAATATTATGAAGCCAAAAATGAGCAGTCGCTAAACGGTTTGAACTTAAAGTAGGAAATAGATGATAGAAAAGGCCAGCTAAAGCTAGAGATACCCATCCTAAAAGATTGACGTGAACGTGTACACCAGTTAGTTCAACTGCATGTGAAATCGACATGTAGTATCCTAACAAAATTCCAATGGCAAAATAGACAACGGAAATTTTTAATAAACGGATTCCCATTTCATCACTCCTTTGGATAAAGTTCATCATTCTTTCACAATATATGAACATATCCTTCTACCTAGAACTTTTATCTCAGGTAAGTAGAAATAAAAAGGAACAAAATCGGCATCCATTTTATCTTGCAAAGACATGATTTCCAATTTTTGTTGTTACAGGACGAGAAAATATCCAACTGCTTACAGCTGTTTTGGGGTTATAAAAGTAAATCGAACCTTTACCAACTCCTCTTAATGCAAGCGCCTCATTTACGGCACGCTTTGCTTCTGAACCGGCTGGGTTATAAATCGTACCATTTTTAACGGGTGTGAAAGCGTAATAGCCTCCATCTATTTGATAAATAACACCTTTAACTGTATTAGGAAAATCAGGATGGTCCATTCGATTTAAAATAACTGTCGCAACTGCTACCTTTCCAGCATAAGATTCGCCTTTTGCTTCTGCTTGTACAAGACGGGCCATAAGATCCTTATCTGCGAAAGATATCGTGCTTGCTGGAATTGAAATCGATTCTCCAGCATAAAGCATGTTGCTAGTACGATCATTAGTATTTTTCAAAGTACCTACTGTAACACCAAACCTACTAGCAATCTTCCAAAAAGTATCACCAGATTTCACTTGATAGTTTGTTGCTGCATCTGCATGAGAATGAAACCCAAATAAAGATAGTGAAAGTACAGATCCAATAATCATTTTCTTAAGCTTTTTCATGTTTATTGCCTCCATTCTGCCGTTTTGGCTATACTATAAGGCTAACAGTTGTAATATTCCATTTCACTAGCCAAAATATGGCATACTTTCTAATAGCAGGCTATTAAACGTTTAATCTATCAAATGGAAAAATTATCCATTTGAAACCCTTTCCAATTTCATCAAAAAAATGACATTTGATGGGGATTGTATAACAGATATATTACATTTATGTAACAAAAAAAGCTCAAGCAGCGCCTTGATTAGGTTGCCAGAGCCGGAGAAAAAAACTGCTAATAGGAGGTATTCTTTTAACTACGCGCAACTTCCTTATATTGATAAACAACCGCTCCTGAACGCTGAGCGATTCCTCTGAAATGCTTAAAATCTGGTCTTTTCACTAAAACCTTCCGAAAATTCAAGAAGTCTTCCTTCGAAACGAAATACTCTGAAACAATACCGTTTTTCAAATTATCTAATTGTTCATTAAAAAAATTTTCATCCATCTTTTTTCACCTCACCCATTTTACTTACTAGTTTAGCTATATTATAACGGACCTGTAGGCAAATGCTGATTTTCAATAATTTTCTGATAAATAAATTTATTTTACTTTGCTTTTATGGTAAAATAAGCTAATAACTTTTGACAAATTTATTACAGTTTTATTTGTACCGTTCTGAAATGTTCGGATAATCTTTACGAATATTCGATATTAGTGCAAACTGAAGGTATTGTATTAGGGATATAAAGGAGAGGGAATGGTTGAAAAAAGCAGAAGTTGGTTATGTCATCGAGTTTAAAGAAGGCCTTCGTGGGGTTGTTGAAAAAGTAAATGAAAACTCTGTTATCGTTGATCTCACCTATATGGATAATTATCGTGATTTAGAATTGGATCAACGGACCGTTGTTAATCATAAAAACTATAAAATTATAAGAGAGAATGCTATATAAATAAACAAGCAGCTTCTGGCTGCTTGTTTATTTTTTTAAGTCTTTTTACTTTTCCTGATCTAAACCTGTTGCCAATTCTTTAAGTGATTTTACTTTACCATGTGGATGTTGGTCTTGTTTACGTACAGTCCACGCTCGTTCCTTTTCTCGCTTATTTCTGGTCATGTGCATTCCTCCTTTCTTAACAGTATTAGCTTAAACATTTTTCGGTAATTTATCAGAATTTGTTTCCAACCATTTTTTTGTTACAATTATCTTACTTCGAGAGAAAGGAGTATAACTTTTTATGATATTGAGCAAACTTAACTCCCGTATTTTAATAGGATTTTTTATGGCACATATCCTTTTATACTTCACTTATTCAGATCAAAAGGTTTTTTGGTATATGTTTACAGCTACCATGCTTATATTAATCAGCTATTCCATCATAAAAGAAGAAGTTGATGATGCAGTCCCTCTACCCACCTATTTAACGTTTGGTTTAGTTTCGGGACTAGTGCTATTCGGTTTGTTTTGGTTAGGCGATTTTCTATTGGAGTTATTACAAATTCCTGTTCAAAAAGATATTTCACGTTTATATAAGCGATTTTCCCCTACTTTATTTTGGCATTATTTATCATTAATGTTAATTGCCGTCCCTGGGGAGGAAATATTTTGGCGAGGCTTTATTCAAAAAAGATTGCTTCGTAATAAGGGATATTGGTGGAGTGTTATAATATCTTCCCTTATGTATGCCTCGGTCAGCCTTTATTCTGGAGCATGGATTTTGGTTTTAGCCGCTTTTATCTCTGGGCTCTTTTGGGGAACATTGTATGTATGGAAGAGAAGTATCCCTCTTGTTATTGTTTCGCATTTAGTATTTGACCTATTTATTTTCATCCTATTTCCTCTATAAAATTTTTGAGATTTTTTGTAACTATTTCTATTTATTTACGTCTAATTTACTAGAGTTACTCTGCTCTATGAAATTAGGGAGGAAAAATGAATGTTTTTACAACTAATCAAATTGTGTTTACTGGCTCTGTTAGTTATTGTTCTGACTAGCTGTAATAATTTCATTTATAATAGAGGTAATTATACTAAAAAAATAGATACACCTGAACAAAATGATATAAACGACACTCAGAATATGATTCGATTGGTTCGAATATTAGAGCAAAATCTTTCTTACGAAATGAATAATGCAACCCATCAGAAGACAGCCTTCCTCAAATATAATGACAATCAAAATTATTCTATGTACGTCTTACCTGATTATGATTTAATCGTCGAAGAGCCTGCAAAAGATTTACTATATTTCTCCAAAAATAAAGCAATATTTATGAGGATAGAGCTTTTATCAGATGATATAGATTGGAATTTATTAAAAAAGTCCACATATGCTGAATTGACTTCATTGTATAATAAGGCCAATCCTGTTGAAACTTCTTTAACCGATCATTTCTTTGAAGATACATCGATGTATGAAATACATAGTGGTGATGATATTGTAGCTACCTATTTTATTAATGATCCTAATATAAAACTAAAATTGACGATGAATGCCAAAACTAAGGAAGATCATCGGGATGCGTTTTATCAAATGGCTAAAACGATTATGAAAGAAAACCAAATGGAAAAAGAATAAGAAAGAAGCTGGAATCATCCAGCTTCTATTTTTGTTTTGGCAAAGGTCTCATCCAAAGTAAAATAAAAAAAATAAGCGTAATGTAGCCAAACAGAGGATACAGATAGGATAGTAAGGTACTATAATTAATTAAGCTTATAAAATACGTAATGATAAAGATGAGGGAAACGATAATTATGCTTGGTAAAGAAATATATTTTTTCAACTGGCGTTCTAACCCGAATACATTCCCAATAACCGAGGTGAAAATCTCACCGTAAATAATGAAAACAAATATTCCATAAAAGCCAGATGCGAGACTTTTCATGATGATTGCCATAGGAATTTGATAGGTTTCCAGATTAGGGAGCATAACAAGTGTACTATGACTTGAAATTAGTATTAGGGTTAATGCTGCTCCACCTAGTATTCCTCCCCACTTTATAGTTTGGTCGTCTTTTATTTCTGAAGCTACTGGTACTAGAACAGCTTGTGAAAGACCCAAATTAAAGGCTGTATAGGTAAATGGAGCAATAACCGTTTTCCACCCATCTTCAATATAAGGAATAAATAAAAAGTTTTCCAAAAAGCTCGGCATTTTCATCGATAAGATCATCAACATGAAACTAAAACTTATCATTAATGGAACAACAAAGACGTTTACGGCAAATAAGCCTTTTATGCCGACAAACATAACTAAAATAGATAAACCAATCGTGAGCATGATTCCGAAAATTTTATTAAGACCAAGTTGCTCCTCAAAAATAGCCCCCGCACCCGAAAGCATCACGGCACAAACTCCTAGTAACATGAACAACATTAAAAAATTTATCGCCGTACCTAAATATTTTCCAAATAAATATTCATTAAACTCCTGATAGGATTTTGCATTTATTATTGCTGCCGTACGCATTAATTTTGTTCCTAAAAAAATGAGCAAATAACCACTCATTAATATACTAATAAACCCAAAAAAGCCAAACCGGGAAAAAAATTCAACAATCTCTCTCCCTGTAGCAAATCCCGCCCCAACAACCGTCCCAACATAAACGGCTGCAATTTGAAAGGCTGCGCCCCAATTAGGTTTCACGAAATCTCCTCCCTCTCCTTTCTATGTATATGAGAGAATGGACAAACAATGACGAGCATTTTGGAAAGTTCAATTTATATAAAAAATCACATTAACGCATTAAAGCACTGAGGGACTGTCCCTCAGTGCTTTAATGCGTTAATGCCTATTATAGTTTTGTATCGTCTACTGAGTTTAACCAGTTTTCGATTTCACCTACAACTGACTCTACACAGCCATCTTCAAACGGAGAAATTAATTTTGCTTCTTTTGCTAAAGCTGTGAAGGACAGGCTTCCTCCTAATTGGCAAAGATGAGCATAATCCTTCCAAGCCTCTTCCATGTTTTCACGAGATTTTTTCCAGAATTGGAACGCACAAATTTGTGCTAGTGTATAATCAATGTAATAGAATGGAGAGTTATAAATATGCGCTTGGCGTTGCCAGAAGCCGCCACTCTCTAAATATTCATTTCCATCATAGTCTTTGTGTGGTAAATACGTTTTCTCGATATCATGCCAAGCTTGTTTTCTTTCTTGTGGAGTAGCTTCTGGGTTTTCATATACCCAATGTTGGAACTCATCCACTGATACCCCATAAGGTAAAAACAGTAAGGAACTGCTTAAATGAGAAAACTTATATTTGTCTGTATCTTCCTTAAAGAATAGCTCCATCCACGGCCAAGTAAAGAATTCCATACTCATCGAATGGATCTCACAAGCCTCAAAAGTTGGCCAATTGTATTCAGGAATTTCAAAATGACGACTTTCGTATACTTGGAACGCGTGACCTGCTTCATGAGTTAATACATCAATGTCCCCAGATGTACCATTAAAGTTTGAGAAAATAAATGGAGCTTTGTATTCATCAATATATGTACAATAACCGCCACCAGCTTTTCCTTTTTTCGCAACAAGATCCATTAGGTTATTCTCCTCCATAAAACGGAAAAATTCGCCAGTCTCTTTAGATAGCTCCTCATACATCTTTTGTCCATTTTCAATAATCCATTCTGGACTACCTTTAGGAGTAGCGTTTCCACTTTCAAAATTAAAATCTTCGTCATAATACTTTAATTGGTCTACACCAATACGCTGTCTTTGACGCTCTTTTAATTTCGAAGCAATTGGAACAATGAATTCTTTAACTTGATTACGGAAGTTTGCCACCATCTCAGCATTATAATCTGTCCGGCTCATTCGATAGTAACCAAGTTCAACGAAGTTTTTATAACCAAGTTTGTGAGCAATTTCTGTACGAACTTTAACAAGTTCATCATAAATTTGGTCAAACTTTTCTTCGTTTTCTTTAAAGAATCCAAACTTCGTTTCATTCGCAAGTTTACGCATATCACGATCTTTTGCTTCAGCGAAAGGAGTTAGTTGAGCAAGTGTTCTCTCTTCTCCTTCAAACATGATTTTTGCAGAAGCTACAAGCTTCGTATATTCAGAAGAAAGCTTGTTTTCTTTTTGTAGCAACGGAATAATATCAGGATGGAAAGTCTTTAATTGGCCCTCAGCTAAATCGAATAATTGACGTCCCCATTTTTGCTCTAAATCTGACCGGAACGGAGAAGCAATTAACGCTTCATAATACTTCGAAACTAACCCTTCTACTTCTGGTGCAATTTCATCCATATAATCCTGCTCAGCTTTATAAAACTCATCATTGGTATCAATAGAATGACGAATATGACAAAGATTGAACATCGTTCCCAGATTGGCTCTTATTTCATTAATCTTATTCATGGCATCATTTTGATTTTCAATACTATCAGCCGCTTTAAACTGTTCAAGCGCAGCTTGAAATGCTTCTTTCACTTCATCCATATTTGGTCTTACATATGTGTAATCCTCAAATCTCACGATGAATCCCCCTTTTTATTTGAAAATAAAAATACTATAACTACTTCGATAAATAAAATAAAAATCCTTCTTATATAAAAAATAACAGTCCTAAAAAGGACTGTTATTTTTTATTAATATTTTCCAACAGACAATCCAAGCTTTTTGATTAATTCAATCGCTGTTTCTTTTTCGTCATGTGATAAGCTAGACATAAGGTCATGAATCCGTTCTTCATGTTCAGGAAAAATTTCGCCAATAAACGTTTTTCCTTCTTCGGTAATTTGGGCATACGTTACCCGACGGTCCTTTGGACAAGCATTCCTTTTTAAAAGACCTTTTTCTTCTAGTTTATCGACCACATAGGTAATACTCCCACTTGCTAATAATATTTTTCCACCTATTTGTTGAAGTGGCTGATCTCCTTTGTGATAAAGAAGCTCTAGAACAGCAAACTCAGTAGGATTTAGACCCTTTGTTTGGATAAATTTATTGACTTGTTCATTTATTGCTTTATATGCTCTAGACAATACGATAAAAAGTTTGAGTGACTGGGAAGATTCATTTGTCATATTATTCATTCCTTTATTTTTCTGTTTAAAATTTATCTCGAATTCAAATTAATTATAAGTAATTTCCGAATCTATGTCAAATCACCTTAGCCTGAAAATCAACAAAAAAGGCTCAAAGAAGGATTTATACCTTTTACGAGCCTATTTTTTTCTTAATATAATTCTATAATGGCTTTATCGTTTTTAATTCTTTCACCCATTTCATTAATCCAAGATAGAATCTTTTCATTTCTGTCCTCAGGCGCTATTTTCTTATGTAGGACAGAATATAGCGTGATGTCCCTAAGACGAAGAAAGTACGGTAAATGACGCTCCCATAGTTCTGGTAATGCATTCTCAGATTTATACCCGTTTGTGAAAGCTGAAATAAATTCTTTCGCAAATTCCATTCTCTCCATTTGGGATTTATCCCCAAACCCATATAGGATAGAATAATATAGTGGAATCGCAATATCGGAAGCAAACCACAAATAACAGCTATCATCAAAATCAAAGATATGAATTTCCTTATCATCAAAAAAGAAATTTCCAGAATGCATATCCGTATGAATCAAACCAAAATTATCATTATTTTTTGGAAGGGAATTAATTCTGCTAATTAGTTCCTTTGTCTTCTCAACAATAAAGGTATCTTCACTTGGAATGTATTCTCCGATATTTAACAACAGGTCTTCCTCATCCCAGTTCGCTCTACGAACAATTCCTTCACTTGGTTGATAGTTTTTAGTCACTCGATGCATTTTTCCAATTTCTTTACCCCAAGCATAAAATAAATCCTCCGTAAATTTAGAAGAGTTGATTTTAACTGGTTCCCCTTGCGCTTTAGTAAAAACACAAGCATAAAAATAGGATCCATCTAGTGTTTGTATACTTTCAACTAGCTTTTGATTGGTAGATTCATAGGCTAACGGAACATTTACTTTACGTTTATTCAAAAAGTTCATCCAATCTAATTCTGATTGAATTTCTTCTAGATTTCGATGTGAGCTATGAGTTAAGCGTAAAATAATCGGCTGACCATCCTTGTAAACCTCGTATACATAATTCTCAAAGTCACCTAGCTTCTTATATGAATCTGATTGTAAGGAAAATCTACCAAATATATTAAATAATAGTTCATCATTTAATAAAGTATCAACTGTTTTTTCCATTTTTTCTCTCCTACATAAATGATAGTAAATAGCACTAGAATCCAAATTATTAAAAGCGCATTAAGCCACCAAACATTTATTTTTATTGAAAAGCTTTGAACAATAATAGGACAAATTAAGAATCCAATAAAAAATCCGATTCTTGAAAATAGAGCTTGTAAAGAAAAAACTTTACCTCGCACATTAGATGGTGTTTTTTGGAGAATAGTCGTCACATTCACTTGCGCGATTCCTTCAAATCCACCAGCTATAAAAAGAAATACAAGTATCCATAGGTAAGCAATTGCCCCTGAAAATGCCAGATTAATAGACACCGCAAATATTAGAAGAAACAAAAGATAGCTTGTAAAGCTTTTAAACTTGTTATTAAATAGTGTTCCGATAAATGCACCAGCAGAGGCTGATGCCCAAAATAATCCGTTTGTTAAGGCTTCAAGCTTAAACGTACTTGCAAGCATTGGTAAAGAATAGTTGTAAGCCGAAACAGCCATCGTGTAGAAAAAACTAGTAATAATGATCAAAGTGATGATTCTATTTCTTCTTAAAATGTTCGGAAGACTAGTTGGCACATCTACTTTACAATTTTCTATCGGATTTGAATTCCATCGAATCCTTGCCAAATAAATGGCGGCAATCAAATAAGTTAAACTATCAAATAAGATAACAGACACATGTCCTAAATATTCAGTCAACCACCCTCCAATTAAAAATCCAGCAATACTAACCACGGAGGCAATTCGGACGATTAAGGCATTGACCCGTTCACTCTTCTCAAACCCAAACATATCAGGTATCGAGGATGAATAGCTTACATAAAATAGCTGGTACGTTACTCCGAGAATAAATGCCGAAACACAAATAGCAATTGGATGAGGAATTAATATCGGAAGCAAGACTGCAAAACCATTAACCCCGTCACTCCATAGCATGATTATTCTTCGATCATATTTATCTACGATATTCCCAGAAATTAAACTACTTAAAACCCCACCAATTTGTCTTACGATAAAAAAGGCTGTTAAGTACCAGGCAGCCCCCGGAAAACTCAGTAGCAGCATCGATATAGCCATAAAATTCATTCGGGA
Source organism: Pseudoneobacillus rhizosphaerae (assembly GCF_917563885.1). Lineage (GTDB taxonomy): Bacteria > Bacillota > Bacilli > Bacillales > Cytobacillaceae > Pseudoneobacillus > Pseudoneobacillus rhizosphaerae. The sequence goes on along the minus strand of NZ_CAKJTG010000011.1, from coordinate 49,693 downwards.
TGCAAATTCAGATAACCCTACAACAAATACATAATTTTTCATTTCTAAACCTCCAAGTTTGGTGGCTCAGATACTTTTGCCCCCTTTAGGGGCGAAGTTGAATGATTTCAGACACCATCTGCTTTCCTCCTTGAGTTTAATGGTTATTGTTTTTTAGTTGGGGTGTATCTTTAGCCATAATTTACTTAAAAAGCAATTAACCCAATTATATAAGAATTCTGAAAAAAGAACAAAAGTTTCTTTTGCATAGGCTCTTTTCGTAAACATTGTTGCTAATGCATTTAAAATAACAAACAAAATCATAGATTAGCACAAAAAAACTTGAAACAATGACGAAAAGATGCCCCGAAGCCTTAATAAATACGGGTTTAAACTTAGTTCGAAAAGCAACAATCTTTGCGAAAACAGCCTTTGCATAAAAAGAACATGCCCAATGATAGGCATGCTCTCGCTATTATATTTCTCTAATTCTAATTAATAGCTCTTCTTTTTCATCATCAGAAAGCATTCTTTCTGCCATTGGGAAAAGCACGTTCTCTTCCTTCGCAAAATGCTCAGTTAGAGTAAAATAAGCATTTTGAATTAATTGTGCATATTTTTTTTGAATTTCAACTGATAATGATTCCTCTCGATTCGCTTTTTCTAGGAAGGTACCAATAAACATTTTAGCTTGGTCATGTTCATATTCCATTACAGCGATAGGACCAGTCCCTACTCCTGTATATTTTTCCATCATTCTAAATAACACACCTTCTTCTCTATCTGAATGAGGTTCTAATTCAGAAATAAAAATCTTTACATCTTCAATTAGTTTAGAAAAAGAATCTTCTAGGTTTATTTCTTGATCAACCTTTTGTGTAAGTTCATACAGGCCATCTAGTTTCTCTAAAAGTGGTGGATGCTCACTTTTTAGTTGAGCTAATCCTTCACTTAATTCAACAGGTTCCATACCGCTGAATCCACTCATACATCCTTGCATTTTCATACACCCTTTCCGATTTGTATATGGTAAGTATAGTAGGAGAATTACTATTAAGTTGTGATTCTTGTCACAATAGCAACGTATGATTTTATTTTTGTAAGATAATTTGTCATAAAATTTTCGAAAAATTTTAACAATTAGTTGATAAATTATTTCATAACATCACATATAATAAATATAGGAAGTACTAACTTTGAGGAGGTTTCATAATGAACCAACCTGATTATCGCGATTTTTATCCAAAATCTTTAATCCCAATTGGTAACAATGACCGAAAAGCACTAACATCATTTCAAAGACAAACAGATGATACCTTCCAGGCTACACATTGGCTTGTGGCTTTACAAGGAAAAGTAATATATTTACCTGAAGAAGATTATCAATGGCAAGTTTATTTGTTCCCCGCAGACGTAGAAGGATCATATACATGGGAAAAGCCCTATTATGTTTCGGATTGTTTTGAATCGATGGAAAAAGCAATTGAAGTTTCATGCGAACTGGAATTATACGGAAGAGATGATGCGGTTATTTCTTCTATTAGACAAGAGAAAATAAGTTAACCCCCTTAATATTCCCCTTTTTAGCTTCACCTTTTTTTACTCCATTTTGTGAAAACATATACATATGTTGTTATCCTTAAATTATATTTTTTCCTTATATATATTTATCAAAAATTCATTAACACAAAAAAACTACTGAATCCAAATGAATTCAGTAGCTTTTCTAATTATTTAAGCCAAACGGAACACAATTCCATGCCCACCTTTTGGATATTCCCACTTAATATTTTGATAAGGACAGCCGATTCGGCAGCTACCGCACTCATGGCACCCTTCATAGCCAACCTGCATCCTTGTTCCTTCCCATTTATAAACCTCAGCTGGGCAGAATACCGTGCAAATTTTATCGGGACATTGTGTCATACAAACATCATGGTCTAATACCGTTAAATGGGATTTCGTGTCACACTTAAAACGGATTAAATACTGTTTTTCTTCAAGTGTTTTTGTAGACATTATTTCACCGCCTTCCATGCGCGATACATATCTTTCGCTACGTTAATGACGCCTCTTTCTTTTGTAATACTCTTCATAATTTCTTTTTGCTTATCACGTTTTGGCGTTCCATCCACGGTGAAGAACTTGCTCATTGCCTTATTCATCATTGGAACATACTCATTGAAGTATTGAGGATACTTTTCAAACGTATGGGCGGCATCTTTATACTTTTCAAGATCCTTCATGATAAAGCTATCATAAAGTTTTTCACGGTAAAGGTTTAGGCTGGATTCACTGAAGTCATTGCGGTGTTTAGCCTCAATAATCGTTTCAGCTGCCATCTTACCAGAAGACATCGCCATGTTCGAACCTTCACGATGAATAGCGTTAACAAGTTGAGCGGCATCTCCAATCAATACTACGCCATTACCAGCTACTTTAGGAACGGAGCGATAGCCACCTTCAGGGATAAGATGGGCAAGGTACTCTGCCGATTCTCCCCCTTCAATGAGTGGTTTTACCATTGGGTGATTTTTCAAGTAATCTAGCAGATCATAAGGTTTTAGTTTCGCCTTGATCATACTAGACAAAGTGGTACCTACACCGATATTTAAACTATCCTTATTGGTGTATAGGAATGCTGTACCTAAATTACCTTTTGTTGAATCCCCAAATATCTCAATCGTACATCCTTGGTTGTCTGATAGGTTAAATCGATCATTAATCTTTTCTTTTGGAAGGTTAATAACCTCCATTACCGTTAATGCAACTTCGTCAGGACGGAATTCTTTATGGAAGCCTAATTGCTTTCCGAGTAAAGAGTTAACCCCATCTGCTAGTACAACAACGTCAGCATAAATATCGCCGTCTGGACGGTCTGTACGCACCCCAACGACTTTCCCATTTTCAACAATACATTCTAGAACGACTGTTTCGTTGATTAATAAGGCACCAGCCTGAACTGCCTTACTAGCAAACCACTGATCAAATTGAGCACGAAGAACTGTGAAGTTGTTATAGTTGTTCTCCTCGGCCCATTCAAGGCCTTTGTAGCCAAACGAAACGACTGATTCTTTATCCATCATCCAAAAACGTTGCTCGATTACAGGCCTTTCAAGTGGTGCTTCCTTCCAAAATTCAGGAATAAGCTCTTCCATCTGCTTCCGATATAAAACGCCACCCATAACGTTCTTACTACCAGGGTATTCACCACGTTCAATTAATAACACTTTTAAACCACTTTGTGCACAGGTAAGAGCACATGCTGAACCCGCGGGGCCAGCTCCAACGACGATAACATCAAATTTTTCAGACATAGCTCAATTCACCACCTGTATGATTCTTTAACTCGTTGAATTGTTCAATTAATTTTGGCAAAATTTCCATAGCGTCTCCTACAATTCCATAGGTAGCTACATCAAAAATTGGTGCATTAGGGTCTTTATTGATTGCGATAATGATTTCAGAGTTTTTCATCCCCACAGTATGCTGTATAGCGCCAGATAATCCTACAGCAAAATAAATCTTAGGCGTTACTGTTTCACCTGTTTGACCGATTTGTAAGTGATGTGGTAGCCATCCTGCTTCGACAACATCACGTGTGCCCCCGACACTTGCTCCAATGGAATCCGCAAGAGAATAAAGCAATTGGAAATTCTGTAAATCTCCCATTCCTTTTCCACCACAAATGATAACATGGGCATCCGCAAGGTTTGCTTTCTTTGATACATCCTTCACAATTTGTATCACTTTTGTACGCATATCCTCTTCTTTTAAGGAAATGGTTTCTTCAATAATTTTTCCTATTCGAGTATGGTCAACCTCTAAGGCCTTCATTACTTTTGGACGTACAGTGGCCATTTGTGGCCGATGCTTTTTACAAAGAATCGTGGCCATGATATTTCCACCAAAAGCAGGACGACTTGCTTCAAATAAGCGGTTCTCTAAATCGATATCTAGCATCGTTGTATCCGCCGTTAAACCAGTACTTAAATCTGTTGCAACCGCACTCGCTAAATCTTTTCCGTTTGGAGTAGCTCCGTAAAGGAAAATTTCTGGTTTATACTTTTCAGCTAATTCAATAACACCCTTCATATAAGACTCCGTTCGATAGTCTTTTAGTACAGGATGATCAATGATATATACTTCGTCTGCACCGTAATAGACCACTTGATTTGCTAAAGAACGAACTCCATCTCCAAGTAATACTCCAGCAAGTGGAACTTCCAATTTATCAGCTAGCGTTCTACCAGCACCTAATAATTCAAGTGAAACTCCTTCAATTTCACCTTCATTTTGTTCAATGAATACCCAAACCCCTTGGTATTCTGACAGATTCATAGAAGACCCTCCTCATTCGCAAATAAAGAATGATTATTTTGTAGTTTGTAAGGTAAAGAGCTCTTTTTTCTCCATTAAAAGATCCATAAGTTTATTGACTTGTTCATTTGCCGTCCCTTCAAGTCTGATACCACCTTCAGGCTTTGGCGGAGAGAACATTTTTCCAACAATGGTTGGTGAACCTTTTAATCCAAGTTGGACTTTGTCGACATTTTCTAAGTCTGCAACTGTCCAGATAATGGATTCATATTTTGCAGCTCTTATCATGTTGGGAAGTGGAGAATATTCTACTTCATTAATTTCTTTTTCAACTGTTAACAAGCATGGAAGTTGAGCTTGAATGATTTCATATCCACTTGTTAATTTTCGTTTGATTACAACCTTTTTATCTTTTTCAATAACTTCTGTCACTTCAATAACATTAGTAACAGGTGGAATATCTAGACGTCTAGCAATACCTGGACCTACTTGGCCAGTATCTCCATCGATAGCATGCTTTCCACAAATCACCATATCAATAGGTTTAATTTTGGCGATTCGTTCAAGAGCTTTTGACAGGGCATAACTTGTTGCCAGAGTATCTGCACCTGCGAAGGCACGGTCAGATATTAAATAACCTTCATCTGCTCCAATTTCAACGCTTTTCTTAATGATCGCAGTTGCTTGTGGAGGACCCATTGATACTACGGAGACTGTGCCACCGACTAGTTTTTTAAGTCTAACAGCCTCTTGAACGGCATGTGCATCATATGGGTTTAAAATGGCTGGCGCACTACGACGGTCAAGTGTGTTAGTTTTCGGATTAATTTTAATAATTTTTGTATCTGGTACTTGCTTAACACAGACAACGATGTGCATGTAGAAGTTGACCTCCTTATTGTAGGTTTTCCCTGAAAGCGTTTGCTTTCGATAATATTGGAAAATGCTTTTATTACGATATATGATTCGCAACATAAGCATAGTACAAACGATGAAAATAAAGATTGTCCATTTTAGTATGACTGAATATTTGTTGAATTTTCACCTTGAATAGTAAATCTTAGAAGTGAAGTTACTTAGATGAATACCCTATGATGATGTTAAATTATGTTGTATAAAAACCCTATGCAGTTAAAATTAACCACTAATTATACTATAAGAAATATTGAGATATAAACAATGATAAAAATCACACTAGTTCGCCTAATAAATGAATTTCTCATCCCGTTTATAAATTTGTGCGTTATTATTAACAAATACAAAAAAAGGACCTAAAGTTAAAACTTTAGTCCTTTTTCCAATTTTATATATATATGATTTCTGAAGATAAAGAAGCTATGGGCCAGACTAACATTTGATGAAAACAATTTCTTAAGGGTTTACTTGGCTTGTGCTCGTTACGAAAGGTACATTGATATTCAAAAATAAGCTTGTCGAGCTCTTGGCTATAGAAAATGGTTTCTTTACTTGTATACCCAGTAGCTTTAGCCGATTTAATCATCATTTCTCTTTTTAAATTAATCTCATCTAGCATTCGATTAGAATACTTGTTCAACTCTGTCTGGTACAACTCTCTTTCCCCCTAGTCAACAGTCCATTTACTAAATAAAAGTGTTATTCTTTCAAACTATATACCTATAAATAACAAATAAATAATCCGTAAATTTAATCATGTATCAATGACTATAATCTGTGCCAAAACGACTATGAATAATAATGCTCTGTATTGAAAGATTATGACAAGAAATTACCAAATTGTAAATAGATTCGCAATAATAGACAAAAGTTCTATTATTACCAGTAAATTCGACATTTTTCTCCGACAAAGGTCCTATTTATTCGACAAAAAACTTTTACCAAAAATATACAAAAAGCCCTACCATTTTCTAATGGTAGGGCAAAATTTTCTATACCGTTGTTTCTTCATTTTCGTAGATTGGAACCCAGCCTTCTGTTGTAACGAAGATTCGGATGGCTACTACTTTACGATCTTCTTTTAATGTAAAGTAATGACGTATATTAGGTGGAACAGAAATCAGGTCTCCTGGCTCTAAATGCACCTCAAAGAAGGAGCCATCCTTGCCTTGAATGATAAAAACACCGTGTCCACTTACAACAAATCTAACTTCATCATCCGTATGATGATGTTCCTTTTGGAAATTAACTAAAAGTGTTTCAAGATTTGGTGTATTTTCTGATAAAGCAATTACATCTTGGGCCTTATAACCTCTTTTTTCTGAAATGGTAGCAATCTCAGTTGCAAAAGTTGCAAGAATTTCAGCTTTCTCTTCATCAGTTAATAAGAACTTTTCTTGTAAATTTGCGGGTAGCTTAGTAATGTCCCAATGCTCATAAATAACTTCTTGACTATTTAAGAACGCCAAAACCTCTTCTTGATTATGGTTTTCTGTACCGTCTTCTTGAAAATAAATATATGCCATCTACTATCTCTCCTCTATTTGATAAATTTTTTATACTACTTTAAAAAGCTGAAACGGTTTATGTTCTAACAATCTTAATTGGTAGCGAAATAAGAACTCTGATGCCTCTAAAATCTTCTTTGCCTCAAACGCCGTTCTCCCCCAAACGGTAATCCCGTGGTTGCGTATTAACACTGCCCCAGAATCACCATGGATATGCTCAGCAAACTCTTTAGCTAAGGTAGGGATATGAGCGTGATTTTTAATAATAGGGATTCGTAGTATCGCATCTTCTTCCCATTTATCAAAAGCCTTAATGATTTCCTGACCTTGGAAGGTAACAACACCTGCGTCTCCATAAACTTCCGAGACCACATTATTATCAATCGTATGGACATGTAAGCTGCAAAGAGCATTTGTTTTACGATAAATTTCAACATGTAATAGGGTTTCAGCTGATGGCTTTAAGTGTGTCGGAACAGCAGGATGGCCATACTGGTCTACTAAAAGAAAATCCTCGTCTGTTCGCTTCCTTTTATCTTTTCCACTAGCTGTTACTAAAAATTGTAAAGGATCATCTTGTACTTTGATGGCTAGATTCCCACTTGTACCCATGAACCAATCACGTTCAGCTAACTCATCCTTCACGTCTGCTAACTCGTTCCATCTTTCATTTAACATTTGCTTTTCCAACTCCTTTCAACTGTTTGATTACCTCTATACAATCGAAAAAGGTTTCGAATTTATAATAAGGGATTCCAAGTGAATCACATTTTTCCGCTAAGTATTCTCTAGCAAAAACTAAATCAGCATGTTTGGCAGCTTCCAAATCTGTGACGGAATCACCAATCACTATTGTTAAATCATCAGTACTTTTTAACTTTCTAATCACACTTGGTTTACAACAACCACATCCATTTTGACATTTGTCATCACAAGCATTTGGCCAAAGGATTTCGATTTTACTTTTTGAAAAATCAGCACTATTACAGAAAATCTCTGAAAAAGAACCAAAAGGCGCTAAGATTGGATGGACGAAAAAATCAATTCCCCCACTAACCACATAAAAAGGAATATCTTCTTCTTTAACGAGCTGCAGTAGTTCTTTAAAACCCTCTCGAATAACAGCTTGCTTTTGGGCAAATTGGATGATTTCATCCTTTAAGGAGCTAGGAAGTAAAGCAAATAACTGCCCTACTCCATCTTGAATACTAATTTCTTGGGAAAGAATTTTATCCTTCAAAGCATCCCAATCTGGTGGAGCAAACTCCTTCATAATGGCGATAATATTATCTTTTTCGGTTATTGTACCGTCAAAGTCGCAATAAATAACGGGTCTACTCATTAGGAATAAACCTCCTTATATCCCCATAGCTCGATTGCTGTTTTTAATTCAGGGTTCGTCTCTGAGCCGTTTACTAATGTCTGGCCATTCAAATGAACATCAATGGCTTGTCGGAAGGCTTTCCCACCTGCAATGGCACCACCAGGATGACCATGAACACCACCTCCAGCATTTATGACAGATTCTATACCGAAATCATTCATTAATAATGGAACAAGCCCAGGATGAATTCCTGCAGATGGGACAGGAAACGACTTTTTATAGAATTCATCATCTTTTAAAAGTTCATGCTTAATAGATAATGTTTTTTCCTTTTCTAATGCAACCGATCCATAAGGTGATGGGAATAAGGAAAGGTCTGCACCTGAGTACCGCAACAATTTTCCAAGTATGAGAGAATGAGAGAATCCATAGTTGTCAGATGATAGAAAGGATCCACTTACAGCCGGATGTGCCATTATCGGTAAACCAATTTCCTCATCTTCACGTAGTTCTTGTAAAATATCTAACCCATAGCCAAAGACATTAAACAATAAAAGGTCAGCACCAAGCTCTGCAGCTTTCCTTGCCTTCTCTCTTAGCTGCGAGGATCTGCCTGTTAAATTAACAGCATATAAGGTTCGATGCCCAGTTAACTCAAAGGTATTTGTTAAAACCCTTTTTCCAATTTGTATACGTTCTTCCATAGGTGTCAAATGGTTTTCAAAGAGGATTTCATCATCTTTTACGATGTCTACTCCCCCTAAAGCCTGCGAAGATAGTTGATTAGCTAAATAATCAATGTTCCGACCAATTACCCCTTTAAAAATGCTCATTAGTAGTGGACGATCAAAAACATTGAGTTTTCCCCTTATCCCTTCTACGCCAAATCTAGGGCCAGGAAAGGACTTTTTTAAGCTTTCGGGAAACTCTAAGTCTATTAGTTTTACTTTTCCATCTAATGACAGTTTTCCAAATACGGTTGTAAGGATGGCTGGAAGGTCTGCTGAGAAATTCAGCTGTGGATAGGCAACTTTTATAAGAGCCTCTCCTTCCGTATCAGATATTTCTTCAACAGATACTACCTTTCCTTTATGCTTTTGTAATTGAGTTTGTTCTAATTCTGGTAAGTCAGTCCAAGACCCTACCGTTAATCCTAGAGCAATTTCCTCTGCTTTTTTAAGAGGATTTCCTTTTATGTCTTTTAAATTATAAGTTGCGATTATTTCATTCATTGTAAAAACTTCCTTTCAAACAAACAAATAAAAAACCTCTTCAAATAAGAAGAGGTTAGCATGACAAACTAACGTCCTCTTATCTATCAGCCTTGTGCTGCAAGAATTAGCACCGTGCTTTATGAAGGTTCATAAAATCGGTTGCCGGGCTTCATTGGGCTAGTCCCTCCACCTGCTCTTGATAAGAAAATCGTTTATTTAATTTTCACATTGTTTAAATTGTTTAATAAATTAATTTGGATTATGACATGATTTTGCCACTCTGTCAATCCAATTTATTAGAAAATATCTAATGCTTGAATTCTTCGAACAGCTTCTTCCAGTCTCTCATGAGAGGATAGTAGTCCAACTCGAACGTAGCCCTCACCGAAAGTTCCAAATCCTATACCGGGTGCCACAGCAATATGTGCCTTCTCTAATAAAAAGTCAGCAAACTCTTCTGAAGTATATCCACTAGGAACCTTAAGCCAAGCAAAAAATGAACCCTTTGGTGAAGTGACATTCCAACCAATTGATTGCAATCCATTTATTAAGACATTTCTACGCGATTCATACAAATTGTTTAATTCAGTCACACATTCTTGAGATGCATTTAAGGCTTCTGCTGCGGCTTCTTGAATACCCCCAAAAATACTCACATATAAGTGATCTTGTAACAATTCTAATGCAGCAATAACACTAGGATTACCGACAGCAAAGCCAACTCGCCATCCAGCCATATTGAACGTTTTTGATAGTGTATAAATCTCTATACCAATTTCCTTTGCCCCTGGCGTTTGAAGGAAGCTTAGCGGTTTTTGACCATCAAACCCGATAGCCCCATAGGCAAAGTCATGCACCACACAGAGGTTTGTTTTATTAGCCAATTCTACCGTTTTTTCAAAAAATTCAGGAGTTGCTGTCGCTCCTGTAGGATTGTTGGGATAGTTTAGGAACATCAATTTTGCTTTATCGAGATCAGCAGAATCGATATTTTCATAAACCGGTAAGAAATCATTTTCCTCTGTCAAAGGCATTGTCACCATATTCGCTTGGGCAAGTGCAACTCCAGACCAATAATCAGGGTAACCCGGATCCGGAACTAAAATGGTATCTCCTGGGTTTAGTAAGCATTGAGGAATTTCAACTAAACCCGCCTTACCTCCAAACAAAATAGCAACTTCCTTTTCAGGATCTAAATCAACTCCATATTCTCGTGCATAAAAATTAACGGCTGCTTGTTTTAAGTATTTGTGTCCTTGAAACGGAGAATATTTATGATTTAACGGATTAGCTGCCGCTTCCTGCAATTTCTTCACAATGTGGTCAGGGGTCGGTTGATCAGGATTACCTTGACCTAAATTAATTACATCATGCCCTTCTGCCACATACCTAGAAACCTTCTTAACAAGAGAAGCAAAAAACTGTTTCGGCAAACTATTTAACAACTCAGACTGCGAAAAAACCTTCATCCCATTCACCTGCTTTAACAAATTAACGTACTGGGGGACAGTCCCTCGATATATTACCGTTTTACCGCATTAACGTTCTACAGGACTGTCCCCCAGTACGTTAATGCGGTTCATTAGAAAAATTTTATTTGAAAATCTAGTCACAAATGATATATGGTTATTAACAGATTGTAAAGAATAATTTTAATTTTCTATTTGAGAGGTGTGGAAGGATTGAAATTAAATATTGCTTTAATTCAAATGGATATAGTTTTTGGTGATCCAGTAGCAAATTTCCAGAAGGCTGAGAGGCTAATTGAAGAGGCGATGCGACAAAATCCTGAGGTAATCGTTTTTCCTGAGTTATGGACGACAGGCTATGATTTAGCTAATTTACCAGACATTGGTGATACAAATGCGCAAGAAACCATCGATTTCTTTCGAACTAAAGCAAAACAATACAATGTTCATTTTGTAGGTGGCTCCATTGCTAAAAAGCAAGAGGATGGAATCTACAACACACTACTTGTCGTGAATCAACATGGCGAGTTAGTTCACCAATATAGCAAGCTACACTTATTCCAGCTCATGGATGAGCATCTTCACCTAAAGGCTGGGAAGGAGGAAGGATTATTTTCTCTAAATAACTACACATTTGCTGGTCAAATTTGCTATGATATCCGCTTTCCAGAATGGATGAGAACTCATGTCCTCAACGGTGCCGAAGCTATTTTCGTTGTAGCTGAATGGCCGTTACCTAGATTACATCATTGGAAAACTTTACTTACTGCGAGAGCCATTGAAAACCAATGCTATATAATAGCTTGTAACTGCTCTGGCTCTAATCCAAGCAATGTTTTTGCTGGCCATTCGTTAATTATTGATCCTTGGGGCGAGATAATTGCTGAAGGTTCCGAACAAGAAGAGATCATTTGCGGAGAAATTGATTTAGAAAAAGTAAAAAATGTCAGAAACACGATACCTGTTTTTGATGATCGAAAACCAAATCTATACAAAAGTTAAATAGTTTAAAATATATTGACAAATCAAAACTTACGCTGATAAAATCGTTATCAATGGACAAAAGTTAAATATCATAATTTTCTCTTATCAAGAGATGGCTGAGGGATTTGGCCCTATGAAGCCCAGCAACCGACCTAATTATTTTAATGAATGTATGATGCATTACCGTCTTTCATACTATTTAGGCACGGTGCTAATTCCAACAGAAGGAAAGAATATTAGATTCTACCTTTCTGAAAGATAAGAGGTGCGAAGACTGTTTCTTCAAGCCTCTTTCACATGAGAAAGAGGCTTTTTTAATGCAAATTTTAAAAGCCTCCAAACCAACAGGAGGAATGGAAAAAATGACACTATTTTCATCTAAAGAATATCAACCACTCACAGAAAGCTTAGCTGTCACTCTAGCTGTTAAAATGAGAATCTTCTCAGAAAATGCTGTACTTTCATGTTCAGAAATTGGCGATGGTAATTTAAACCTTGTGTTTCGTGTTACAGATACAGTAACACGTCAAGGTATTATCATTAAACAAGCGCTTCCCTATGCAAAGGTTGTAGGCGAAAGCTGGCCACTAACACTAAAAAGAGCCAAAATTGAGGCCGATGCTCTAAAAATTTTTGGAAAAATTGCACCCGAATATGTTCCTGTTGTTCACTTTACGGATGATGTATTTGCCATTACCGTGATGGATGATTTGTCCCACCTATCCATCGCAAGAACTGGATTAATTCGCGGAGAAAAATATCCATTACTTTCTAAACATCTAGGAGAATATTTAGCAAAAACGTTATTCTTTACTTCAGATTTTGGCGTTAACCAATCTGAGAAAAAAGAACTTCAACGCCAATTTATTAACCCAGAGCTTTGTAAAATTACAGAAGATTTAATTTTCACTGACCCTTTTATAGACTCACCAACAAATTCCTTTGAACCGGAACTTCGTTCAGCTGTAGAAAGTATTTGGAAGGATGCGGAGCTCATTTTTCATGTAGCCCTTTTGAAAAAAAGCTTCTTAACTGAGGGTGAGGCCCTTCTACATGGGGATTTGCATACGGGAAGTGTATTTGCAAATGCTACTGAAACAAAAGTAATTGATCCTGAGTTTGCGTTTTATGGACCTGGAGGATTTGACATTGGTCAAGTATTTGCTAATCTACTGTTTCAAGCATTGGCAAATGAAGAGAAAATTCATGAGATACAAGAACATCTTGAAACTTTCTGGAATGTATTTGTCGACCAGTATTCAGAGTTGTGGAATACTGAAAACCAAGAGCCCCTTTCTTATGCACCTGGATTTTTCGATGCTGTCATTCAGAAATTTTTCCAAGACGCTTTAGGTTTTGCGGGCTGTGAATTAATTCGTCGAACAATCGGTCTCGCACATGTTGCCGATCTTGATAGTATCCAAGATATCGATAAGAGATTACTAGTGAAACGAAAAACAATAGATTTAGGTAAATTACTTATTAAATCAAAAAAGGAAATCCATTCCATAGATGATTTTATTAAAGTAGTAGTACAAACTCTAGTTTAAAAAAATAAACTCAAACCTAAGAGGATGCTCTTCTTAGGTTTGAGTTTATCTTAATATTAGCCTTCAATTTTTGCCCACATTTCTACTGGATTAAGTTCATATATACCATTTTCTCGATACATGTAATGATTAATGATAAATTCTCGTCGGATGGTTGCATAGTCGTCATGGAATTGCAAAATATACTCATTAATTTCCTTTTCCTCGTACTTTTTACCCTTTTCAATCCCTTTTATTAAATGTTCGAAAACCATTAGTTTTTTCTTACGCTGAGCAGGAATTGTTTTTAACTTGCCATCTTTCGTAAAAAAATTCGCAATAATCTTCTGCTTTTCATCACTTTGATCAACCATACTTATTTCCTTTCCTTCCATAAGCTGTTTCAGTGCTTCAGAATGTTGTTTAACAACTAAATGATTTAAATTAAAGTAAATGGTGTTTTTGTCTCTTCTTTCAAAAACTACATTGATATCTCGTAATTTTTTTAAATGATGGGTAATGGTCGGAGCTGTTAAACCTAGTTTTCCAGCAATTGCTTGACCATGAAGGGGTCCATTTGATAGTAAGGAAAGTATTCGAAGCCGAGTTGGGTCACCCATTGTTTTGTGAAATTCAACTAATCGATTTAATTGCATAATACCCCTCTTTGATTTGATGTTAATCTAATTAGATATTAATCTAATTTGCATGAAAAGGCAATAAAAAAAGTAATCCATTTTACATAGAATACTTTTTTCGACTATTATTGAACAGGTAAGTAAATATGAAACGTAGTACCTACTCCTTCTACACTTTCAACCTTAATGAATCCTTTGTGTTCTTCGATAATTTTATAGCTTACCATTAAGCCCAAGCCCGTACCGCGCTCTTTCGTAGTGTAAAAGGGCTCACCTAATTTTTTTAATTTCCCAGTTGGAATTCCAACACCTTCGTCTTGAATAGAAATACAGATGTTTTTATCATCTTTTGATTCAATTCGGATTACTATTTTACCACCTGTTGGCATAACTTCAATAGCATTTTTAATCAAATTGACAAATACTTTTTTTAACTGATTGGGTTCACAACATATAATAGAAAGAAATTGATCAAAATAAGTTTCAAATTGAACATTATACAACACAGCCTGTGCGGTTAATAAATCAACAGTTTCCTTCATTATAGTCGTGACATCAACTTTAGAATATTTAACTGCTTGCGGTTTTGCTAAAATTAAAAATTCATTTATTATGGAATCAATTCGATTTAGTTCTGATAGGATGACCTGAAAATACATGGCTTGACTTTCCTGCATTTCACCTTGTAGAAGCTGAATAAATCCTTTTAAGGCAGTCATTGGATTACGAATTTCATGGGCAATGCCAGCCGCAAGCTCACCGACAACATTTAAAGTATCGGACTTTTTCAAACGATTTTCCATTTCTATTTTTTCAGTTACATCTTTAAATACAGAAAAGTTAACATTTGAGTATAGATGGTAAATAGAACTGTATTCAAAATATTTAATGGAATCATCACTAAGATGGATTATTAGCGTTCCATCATTTTTACCATTCTTTTTAAGTAACTTTACCATATTTTCAATTTTTTCTATGTTTCCATTACATTCGGGCACTATCCCCAAGATGGAATTACCTAGAAATTCGTGTCTTTCACAATTAAGTAATTGGCAGGCGGATTGATTGATATCGATAATCACTTTTTCGTCATTCCATAGAATCAAACCTTCTAAAGACCCCTCAAATACTTTCCTAAACTTTTGTTCACTTTTTCTAAGCTCCTGCTCCATCTCGTATCTTTGGCTAATATTTCGGAGTATGGTCATATGAAAGCCATCTACGGAATGAAGTCTCGAGGAAAATTCTAATAATTTTTTTTGACCATTTGGCATGATTAATAAAATTTCATCGCGAACTGCACCTGTATTAAATAATTTTTTAACAATTTTTTCGTAATGGTCATTCTTTTTTGCAATATATGTACTGAGATTAGAGCCAATTAAATCCTGAATATCGGACTCAAAAATCCTTGTTGCCGCATAATTAGCATTAATAATGTTACCCTTCAAATCCCAGAAAATAATACCATCTAAAGCTTCAATGAAAAGATCCTGAAAAATATATTCATATTGTTCTGTTTGTTGCTTTAAAGTCGACTTATCGGTTACATCTCTTAAAACAGAAATAGTATTTCCATTTGTAGAATCAACAGTCGTCAAAATATCAAAATAAGAAAGACCTCTTGAATGATGTATCGGAATGATCCCTCTTACTTTCCCATTTTCATCTAAAAGTTTTTTATTGCTCCGTAGCTTATAATGCTCATTTTGCGGGACAAAATGTGATAATGAATAACCCAATATGCTTTCTTTTTTTAAATCAACATATTGGCAAAATGCAAGGTTAACATCTACAATAAATCCATTCTTATTCGTAATAATGATTCCATCTAATATTTGATTAAAAATATCATATGAAAAATGATTGGGGCTTAATGTGTTGTTTTCACTAGTAATCATAAAATGTGACCTCCCCATTAGACAAAAAAATATTATTTTTTTAGAAAAATATTATCTATCATTAATTTCTATAAACTTACATAAATCTCCTTTGAAAAAATGAGGCAAACACAAAAATATTTTATTAACGATTTTATTAAATCTACAATATTGAAGTTCATTTATTTTCACATAACAAAAGACCAGTTCAACATGAACTGGCCTTTTGTTTTTATAGATGTGGATTTTCATGTTTTGCTTTTAGACGGTTCCATCTCTTTTCAACTTCAGCCTCAAAGTCATTTAAGATTTCTTTATTTTCTTCCTTTAATAAATGCTTTGTTTTACCCATATATTTTAGCCATTCAGATAATTCTACACGTTTATTTTTCTCTTCAGGGTTATAGGTAATCGTTGTGACACCTTGTTCCACCTCGTATAACGGGAAGAAGCATGAATTTACGGCTTGTTGAAGGATTACTTCACCATAGCGGTCATCAGATTTCCAGTTTAATGGACATGTTATTAAAATTTTCCCGTAAACAGTACCTACATTTTGTGCATACCACTGTGCCTTAGCACCTTTTTTAATTAAATCCTGAGGATGGCTTTCCGCACCTGTAAATACATAAGGGATATTCGTTGCTGCCATAATTTGAGCCGTATCTTTGTGATGGAACGCTTTACCTTTTTGTGCTTTTCCTACATTCGATGTGCTTGTCATATGCCCCATAGGAGTAGAATACGACATTTGTGAACCAGTATTCATATAGCCTTCATTATCATACTCAAGCATAATCAGGTTATGGTTGCGAAGTGCTGTACCAATCGCAGAACCCATTCCGATATCCATACCACCGTCACCTGTAATCATGACAAATGTTGCATCGTCTGCCACTTCAATTTCACCACGACGCTTTAATTCTATGAACGCTTCAACCGTACCTGATAACGTTGCCGCCCCATTTTGGAACAGGTTATGAATCATAGTTTGCTTATGCGAGCTGTAAGGATAAGAAGTTGTCGTTACATATGCACAGCCTGTTTGGAATAAGACAACGATATCGCCTTCAATACCTTTAAAGAATAATTCCAAACCTGCGAATATTCCACACCCTGGACAAGCTCCATGGCCTGAAGCAATACGCTTCGGCTTATTGGTTAAGTTTCGTAAAGGTGGAATTTTCACTTTCAATTTATTCGTTGCTTCATCCATTTTCACATCAATAAGTCCTGTTTTATAAACATCACCATGTTGAGGAGTTATAACAGGCTTTAATATTTTTTCAGGATTCCCTGGAACATGACCGTAATAATCAAATGGCTTTTCTGCAAAGCCTTTTTCTGCTGCATCAATAGCCATGTCAAAGAACTTTTCAGCATCATCTGCATAGAAGTCTTTACCACCTAATCCAAATACACGACTTAATACAATTGTTTGATTTTCTTTGTCATCTTGAAGAGCCGATTTTACTTCATGTGTTAAGTTCGGACCATTTGCACCGTAAGAATCAGCACGTTCCCCAACTAGTAAAGCCTTCACGTTCTTTAAAACTTCACGAATTTCTTTTGCTGGAAATGGACGAATAATGTTAGGGCTTATTACCCCAACCTTAATTCCTTTTTCACGATAACGATCGACAACATCTTTGGCTGATTCAGCTGCAGAGTTTAATAAAAATACTGCTACTTCAGCATCTTCCATTTCATACAGATCAAGGACAGAGTATTGACGTCCTGAAAGTTCTGCGTATTCAGCCGCTACTTCTTTATACACTTCTCCAGCTGCGTAGATGGCTTCAGATTGTTGGAAATGATTATTCATTAAATCTTCACCATTCATATGGGCGCCGATTGTGACTGGCTTCTTAAGGTCTCTAGCAAAATTGTAGTCTGTTGGACACTCCCCTACGAATTGTTGAACAACTTTTCGATCCGTAAAGTAATCTACTTTTCTCTTTTGATGAGAAGTAAAGAATCCATCATAAGCAACGATAACTGGTAATCTCACTTTTGAGTGCTCAGCAATTTTTAATGCCATAATATTCATATCATATACGGCTTGAGGTGTACGAGCTGTAAGAATAACCCATCCTGTATTTAAACCATAATAAAGGTCAGAGTGATCTCCACGAATATCTAGCGGACCACTTACTGCACGTGTTACTAGATTCATAACCATTGGGAAACGGGTTCCTGCTTGTACTGGTAATTGTTCAATCATGTAAAGGAAACCATTCGCACTTGTTGCATTAAATACACGAGCTCCCGTTGCAGAAGCACCATAGCAAATACCAGCAGAACCATGTTCACCATCAGCTGGAATTAATTTTACATCATGCTCTCCACGCGCTTTCATTTGATCTAAGTATTGAGCCACTTCCGTTGAAGGAGTAATTGGGAAATAGCCCATAATATGATAATTAATTTGCGCAGCAGCCATAGCTGCCATTTCATTACCCGATTCGAATGTAGTCGTTTGTTCCGCTTTGGAAATTGTATTTATTATTTCTTCTAACATCGCCATTATGAAATACCTCCTGCTACGTATGGGAAGTTTTGCTTAACACGATTCGTATCAGCAAAGCCTATCATTTCGCGTAATTCTGATAATGCATCAGTAGGGCAAGCTTCCACACATTTTAAACAACCTTTGCAATATTGATAGTCAATCCCTTTTAGGAATAATTGCTTACGACCTTTTTTATCCTCGCCCGCTTCCCAAACAAAGCAATAGTCCGGACAAACGGTGTCACAGGCAGCACAATGGATACACTTTTCTTGTTCAAGTTGTGGTAAAAAACCTTGCCGTGATCCACTTAAGTCCTTTAATACACTGTTAGCCTGAGCAGTAATAACTCCACCAATTTCCTGTGTTAAGTAGCCTAATTGCGGTTGTGGTCTTTCGAATTTCTTCCCTACTGCATCTTCAGGTACTTCATATTTCTTAAATTTCACTTCGTTATAACCTCGATCGAAAGTACGAATGTTCGGTTCAACGAAATGTGGATACTTTTTCTCAAACGTTTTACGAATAACATTTCTCATAATTTCTGGGTCTAAAAAGTCACAAATTCTAAAAAGTGCACCTAGCATCGCAGTATTAACTTTTGTTTTTTCATCAACAGCTATACTTAAAGCATCGACAATGGCAACGGTGCCGTACTCAATCTTTAAATCTCTTTTTATATCATCAAACTCCCTAGTGGAGTTTACGAGAATAATTCCATCTGGCCGCATGCCACTTACAACATTAACCATTTTATACAATGCTTCATGGAACACACCAATAACATGTGGTTCTTCAATTGGACTGTGGTCACGAATTTCTACATCCGGATCACAATAACGGACAAAACTTTTTACAGGTGAACCCTTTTTCTCTGATCCATAGGAAGAAAAGTTTGAACCATTTAATCCAAGACCTAAAACTCCTGCTTCTGCTAACATTTTCCCAGCTAGATTGGCACCTAATCCCCCGATTGATTCCAATCTAATTTCAAAAAATCCAAGTTCATTTTTTTGCGGTAAAATTGACAATATTATCCCTCCCAATACTATCCTTGAAAGAACTTTATTCAATAATAAGAACTTCCCCTGTTTTCCATTGTAGAAGGTTTTAATATATTTTGCCGTGACAAACATCATAGATTTATAAAAAAACATGAAACACTTTTTATTTTTTTGAAATTTCCTTTGTAAATAGGGAATGTATTCGGTTTCATAGTTATGTAACAGATTGACGATTGTAGTATAACAGTTTGTTTTTTTTGCTATTAATCTATTAAACTTGTATATTTTACCTATTTTTGTTTAAAATTAATTGGATGGAATTAAATAGCAGGAAGTGGAAAAAATGAATATTCTAAAGAAGCGATTAGAATCAGACGAATTAAAGCGACTGAGGTACCTCAATTCACGAGTTATTCTTTCAGACAAAGACGCATCGCATTATTTTACAATTAAAAAAGGCTTTGAAGGTGAGCTGAATTTTGATGAATGGGCCGCAGAAAATCTTCCGTCTTATTGGATAATGATTTGCGATTTATTACTTGAATTTATCAATACCCTTTTTCAAATCGATAGCTTAATTTTCACAGGGGAAAAAATTTACTTATTCAATGTTAAGAATCATGAAGGTGATTATTATATTAAGGATGGTAAGTGGTATTCTCCCAATAATACTGAAATAATTGACCCTCTTAATCAATTAATTAGAAGTGAATCTCTCCTGAAAAAATTACTCCATGATTTGGGATATAACATTCCAATTGCCTCATACTTACTCTTCATTAATCCAGAATTTCATTTATATGGAGCCCCCAAGAATCAGCCAATTATCTTTCCCACACAACTTAACCGTTTTTCAAACAAACTAAATATGCAAACCTCGAAAACTACTGACCATCATAAAAAAATTGCCGAGAAATTGAGTTCCCTTCATATTAATAAATCCCCCTTTGAACGTGTACCTGATTATCATTTTGGAGAATTGAAAAAGGGGATAATCTATGATTGTTGTGGATCTTTTGTTAGTAGTGTGGTTGGAGGGAAGATAGTTTGTGATAGATGTGGGTTTGAAGAAGATTTAGATGCAGCTGTTTTAAGGGGAGTGGAGGAGTTTGTATTTCTTTTTCCTGATCGACGGATTACAACTGAGAGTATTTATGAGTGGTGTGGTGGGGTTGTGTCGAAGCGATCGATTAGGAGAATTTTATTAAAGAATTTAAAACTTGTTAGATTCAGTAAGCATTCTTATTATGTTTATCCTTAAGTCACATTTGCTAGGCTTTCGGCTATGCAAGAACTTCTTGCGTGCACGTTTACACCGTTTTGGGCAGGTTTCGCGTTCGCGAGAACTTCTTGCGTGCACGTTTACAGCGTTTTGAGCAGGTTTCGCGTTCGCGAGAACTTCTTGAGTGCGCGTTTACACCCTTTTGGACGGGTTTTGTGTTCGGCGAGAACTTCTTGCGTGCGCGTTTACACCAGTTTTGCTCTTTTTACTGTTTTCGGGCACGAAAGAGTGCAAACAAGGATTTTGCTCATACTAATTGGAGCCTTGCTCTTTTTTAGGTGTTTATTCTGTCTTTTTTGTCGACAATAAAGTAAAATAGACTGTTGATTCTAATTATTGGTACCCTAAGGAGATTTATTGAATGAAGATTATTTGTACGACATTAAACGCTAAATATATACACACAAACATAGCAATACGGTATTTAAAAGCATATGCTTTGCCGGAATTTGACATCCAGTTAACTGAATATACGATAAAAGACCCAGTGATGAATATTGTGTCCGATCTTATTCAAAAGAAACCAGATGTAATTGGCTTTAGCTGTTACATATGGAATATTGAAGAAACGATTAAAGTCATTAAGATGATTAAAAAAATTAATCCAGACATCCATATTGTTATGGGCGGGCCAGAAGTGACGTATGATGTCCATGACTGGATGGTAAATGTACCTGAGTTTGATTTTATCGTAATCGGTGAAGGGGAAGAAACCTTTAAACAATTATTAAGTGAGCTTGACGGAGGTGGGCAATTTAATACAGTACCAGGGATTGCTTATCGAGTAGAGAATATGATAAAGATCAATCCACAACGTAATAAATTGGATTTAAAGGAATTGCCTTCTCCTTTCCGATTCGAAGAAGACCTCCCACATCTTTCAAGACGTGTAACTTACATTGAAACTAGCCGTGGCTGCCCGTTTAGCTGCCAATTTTGTTTATCATCCATTGAGGTTGGTGTCCGCTATTTCGATCGAGAGAAAGTGAAAGAGGATATTCGTTTTTTAATGGCAAATGGAGCAAAAACGATCAAATTTGTGGATCGTACCTTCAATATAAGTAGAAGCTATGCGATGGAAATGTTTCAATTTCTAATCGACGAGCATAAACCCGGAGTCGTTTTTCAATTTGAAATTACTGCTGATATTATGAGACCAGAGGTAATCGAGTTTTTAAATCAGAATGCACCAAAAGGTTTGTTCCGATTTGAAATTGGAGTTCAATCAACAAACGACTATACGAATGAACTTGTGATGCGAAAGCAAAATTTCGAAAAGCTAACAAGAACGGTTACTCTAGTCAAAGACGGAGGCAAAATTGATCAGCATTTGGATTTAATAGCTGGTCTTCCTGAAGAAGATTATTCTTCCTTTAAGAAAACCTTTAATGACGTGTTTGAACTAAGACCAGAAGAGCTGCAGCTTGGTTTCTTGAAGATGCTTCGAGGAACTGGGGTAAGACTTAGTGCCAAAAAGCATGATTATATTTATATGGACCATTCACCATACGAAATACTTGGTAATAACGTGTTGTCCTTCCATGATATTATTCGGATTAAACAGGTGGAGGATGTTTTAGAAAAATATTGGAATGACCATCGCATGGATAAAACTGTTGAATATTTAGTTTCTAACGTTTTTGAAACTCCCTTTGACTTCTTTCAGGATTTCGGCACGTTTTGGGACGAACAAGGTTGGTCGAGAATTGGTCACCAGTTAGAGGATCTTTATACAAGGCTATATCGATTTTTAGCTGCTAAAAATATCAAAGATTTGGATATCGTTGAGGGGCTAATGAAGTATGACTATCTTCTTCATCAAAAATTCAATCCACGGAAGCCTTGGTGGGAAGCTCGGTTAGATAAAGAGGCACGTTCCACAACCTATAAACAAATTATTGCAGAACCACAGCAGCTTGGGGCGGAATTTGTTGGTTTAAACTTAAATGAAAAAGAGCTGTACAAGCATACATTGCTAGAGAACTTATCATTCGATTTAAAAAGATACTTGGAATTTGGTGAAATCACCCGAATAGATACAATTATGATGGCATATTTTTCTCCTGCAAATGATCAGACAAAAATATTTAGTTATAATCAATAAAATAAACCCAAGGGAGCGAATCCCCTTGGGTTTATTTTTTGCGTTTTTCTTTTCTTGAATCTTTTTTCTCCTGTGGATTTGAAAAAGCGGCCAATTCATAAAATTTACCACTATTCAAATCACCAAACTCCATACCAAATTCTACATTTGTTACTTCTTTTGATTTATCATTTTTTCCGTTCATTTATGATTTACCTACTCTACCTTGCTTAGAATTCCGGTTAGCACCCTTCATCCGATTTTCACCTTCACTAAATTCAGCAGAGAATTCAGTTTCAGCAACATTTTTCTTAGGCGTTTTACTATATTTATCAACTGCATCAAATTCAGCTTTACGTTTTGCCATTTGTACATTACCTCCATTAATTATGGGAAACATTAATATTGTCTCTCATCGTTAGTAAAAGATACTTGTTAACGATTTCTAATATTTTGTTCTCATAAAAAAACGAAGGTTTATTAAACTAAATACTAAAGGAAGTGATGAAAGATGAAAAAAGATAAAAACCAAAATGATTTTTCCATTAATGAAACTCTTCCACATCAAATAAGCGCTCCAAGCTTTAAGGGAACGGGAATTAAAATGCAGCCACCTTTTGAAAATTCCCATGGTGTGGTGATTGGAGACAGCCTTTATTCTTCACCAAATTCACCTTTAGAAAATTGGACCGAAGATACGGACCCTGCTGTTATGGCTGGTGATGAATGGGTACATCCAACAAATGATATTGGCTGGAATACAACTGAAAATCGTGAATTACTGGAAGCGAAAAGAAAACCTAGAGCATATCCATTTATGCATCCCACGAAGGATGTAAGTCATGGAAAAGATTAATGAATGCCGAAAAACGAAAGCGCATAAGGCGCTTTCGTTTTTTATCCTATAATAACTCGTTCTTTTGGATAATGATAATTAGGCACGTTCCTTTTACTCCCAATTATAAATAAGAAGGATAACATTCCAACCCTACCGATGAACATTAATAAAATAATTATCATTTTTCCAACAGAAGAAAGCTCAGAAGTAATTCCTAAAGATAGCCCCGTTGTTCCAAACGCTGAAGACACTTCAAAAATCAGGGGTAATAATGGGATATCCTCCGTTATACATAAGATAAATAGAGAAGTAAAACATATAAATAATGCCATCATCGAAACCACTAACGATTTAATAACATCATCCTCATGAAGTTCCCGTTTAAATACTTTTATTGTACGATTCCCTCGAGCAAAATGGTAAAAAAACAACAAATTCAGGGCCAAAGTCGTAACTCTTATTCCCCCACCAGTTGAACTTGGGGAGGCACCAATAAACATTAAAGCTGAAATAAATAATTGGGTTGGCCCACTAAATTGATTAATATCCATCGTTGTTAAGCCTGCACTTTTCGTAGTGGTTGAGTGAAAAAAGGCATAAAAAAATGATTCATACCACTTTTTATCTTTTAGAAAATGATCGAACTCCAAAAGATAGATTCCAATGGTACCTAAAATTAACAAACCTAGAAAAGTAACTGTAGTAAGCTTCGTATTTAAGCTAAAATGATGTCTTCTCCCTTCATTACGTCGATCAAATAAATACTCTTTTGTTTCTACTAATACAGGGAATCCAATCGAGCCGAAAATAATTAATATAATCGATACTAGCTGAACAAAATAATCATTTGCGTAAGGTATAAGTGACTGACCTGTTATGTCAAATCCTGCATTTGTCGTTGCACTAACTGATGCAAATAATCCATGAAGAAAAGCATCCTTTCCACTAGAATAAAAATTCATAAAATACGTCCCTAAAATAATTGCGCCTAATATTTCAATCAAAATAATAATGACTAAAATTTGTTTTAGGAGCTTAACTAACCCGGCTAAACTAGACTGATTCTGATCTGTCATTATCAAACGTCTTTCCCTCAGCCCAATTTTTTTCCCTAGTAATAACCAAAAGAATGTACCAAGTGTCATAACCCCAATTCCACCGAATTGAAGAACAAACATTAATATATATATTCCCGTTTCACTGAAGGTTTCTGAAATATTTACGGTAGTGAGGCCCGTTACACTTACAGCACTAACTGCAGTAAAGAGTGCATCCATAAAAGTCCATTTAACATTAGGTTTTAGTGCTATTGGTAGACTTAACAGCACCATACTCACAGAGACAGCAATAAAATAGTAGACGACAATGATTTGTGCAGGAGTAAGGATTGAAATATATTTTCTTAAAGAATATTTCATTTTCTCTTCTCAACCTTTCAAAAATTCTCTCCCATCTATATTAATGAAATAATGTCGATGAATAAAGTATTTTTTATTTAGATTATATAAGCCTTTTATATAATATAAGCATACATTTGGGAGGAATTCAAAAAATGATTAAACAAGTGCTGGCGGAAAGAGCTGGACGAAGATGTAATAGCAGTAGGAGAAAACGCTTAACACTCTTAAGCACCAATGAACCGTGCCTCCTAGTGCTCTAAAATGTTAAAATATGCTTTTACTGGAAGTAGGAAAAAAATTTACCTCTTATGATTTTTTTGTTTCTAATCCAAACTAGACTTACAGAGAAAATCTCTGTAATTGAAATTTAGGAGTTGTGAGACATGGCTAGAAGCAGTAATAAATTGCTCGTTCCTGGTATTGAACAATATATGGATCAAGTTAAATATGAAATCGCTCAGGAGTTTGGAGTGAACTTAGGCTCCGATACGGTATCTCGTGCAAATGGGTCAGTTGGTGGAGAAATTACAAAACGTTTAGTTAAACAAGCTCAAGCGCAACTTTCTGGGTATAACAATCAATAAAAATTGAATATAAATGGCAAAAAAGTCCGGGCAAAATGTCCGGACTTTTAATCATTATCTTTTTTCTCTTGATGATCCTTTTGCTTGTTCTTCTTGTCGTTGTTCTTGTTTTTATCTTTGTCTTTGTCTTTGTTTTTTTCTTTGTCTTTGTATCTGTCTTTGTTTTTGTTTTTATCTTTGTTTTGGTCTTTGTTTTTCTTCTCATTTCTGACTTTATGGTTATCGTTGTCTTTGGGATCGTCATCCCCTGTTTTTTTTACTTCAACCTCATTTTTGCTGTTATTTCGTTTATTTTCCTTCTTTTTCACATCTTTGTCATCATTTTTTGATTGTTTTGGTTTTTGATTCTTTTGGTTTTCTTTTTTCTTTTCTATATTCTCTATTTTCTTTGCATCTTTAGCCTTTTTCTCTTCCGTTTTTACATTCCCTTTTGATTGATTTGGAGTTTTTCCCTCATTCTTTTCCTCTTTCTCCTCACCTTTTAAGGAATCCTTTTTACCCTCTAGTTCTTCTTTTACTTTTTCCTCTGCCCTTTGATGTTTCTCTTTGTATACACCCGTTGAAATGCCTTCTTTGTGAGCAGCTTTTCTTTCTTGTTTCGTCGCTTTTACAACGGTTAATTGAAGATTTTCTTTCTCGATTTTTTCTTCAATTTCCGCAATATTTGCTTCAAGTTGTTGTTTGACCTTCAACGCTTTTTTATCGTCATAAACTGTTGAAATAACAACTTTATCATGATTCTCAAAGAATCCCTGTTCTCTTATTTCTTCAATAATGTTGGTTGTAACAACGGAAACCTCTTGATGTTCCCAGTCCTTAATTTCAGAAAGGATATTCTTTCCTTCTACATTATAAGCTTCTAAATCAATAACCTCTAATTCATTATTCACAGCTAATTCGATGCTTGGATTCACATCAATAGACATGTAAGCATATACATCATCACTGTTATTAAATGGAATTAATGAAGCTGCCGCAATTATGACAGCACAAGCAGCTGCTGGCAAAGCTTTCCCAGGAGTTAAATTAAAAAACAAAGATTTCTTCTTTTTATTTTCGCTTAAGGGAAAAAAGTCTATCTCTTCTCCAATTAAATAATCTTGTTTTTGATTACGAGCTCTTAAGAACTCGCCTTCTGGGGTTAATAATGTTAAAAAACGTTCATCCACTTCCATTATTACACCTTTTTTCACGTTTTCAACACCCCTTTAATATAGTCCTTTAAGTAAAGATAATCATTTATTAAAATGAGAGAAATGGCCATTATATACTTTCGATTCCGTTCAATGGTTTTCCTACTAACATCCACTAAATCTTCAAGTTGTTTAACTGGAAGTCTTTTTTTCTCTAATAAATAGTTTTTTAATTCTTGATTCTCAACAAGAATATTGGCAATAATCATTGCGTTTTTTCGTGCATCTGCATGCTTTGGTGATTGCTCCACCAAATCTTGAAATGATAATTCAAATTCTTTTAATAATAATTGGAATTGGATAATTTCTTGACGCCTGGAATCGGCTTCTATTTTCTTCTGATAGTCATCAACAGAAATTTCATTCTCGATGGTTAAACTAGGTGAATCCTCATCTTGATTTTGTTTAACAATATCAAAACTGATTGTTTGGTTTTTCGAATGCTTCCGAATATAATCAATTACTCTCCGTTTGATCATTACTTCTGAAAAACTAATTAACGAACTTCCCCGATCTGGGCTATATTTTTGAATGGCTTCATGAAATGCAATGAGGCCAATACTAAATTCATCATCGGATTCATGTATAAATCGTTTACATACGGAAGATACCGTTTTGGCAATAAACGGTTTATAAGCCTCGATGGTTTCATTTAATAATGTAAGATCACCTTCTTGAATTTTAAGAACGGTGTCCTCTAATGATCGTTTCTTCTTTTTCGCCAAGAATAACAATCCTAGCACAAGCCTCACCTCTTTCATACCTATAGCATTATAACATACGAAGGTAGGAAGGGCTCTTTGTGGGTATACTTTTAGGAAAAAGTACCCAAATCTAAGATACTATATCTGTGTAAAAAACGAAAAAAGATTGGTCATTATTTATTGATTTTATTAAATATTTTCCTATATTTTCTAAAAACGTATTATTGAATTGTTTCACCTCGGGATAGTATTGTTTCCGCGATCGCTTCTGTCACTAAATTATTTCGGGAATAATATTCAGGATGTGGGGGTTTCTAAAAAATAAATAAGCAGAATCGGAATTACTCCAAACTCTGCTCATTTATTCGTTTGAACTCTTAAAATTACTAATCGAATCAAATAACCTACTAACAATCCTATTGGTAAAAAGAGCATTGGCCAAAATACAGGTCCGAATTGAATGTTGAAGATGGTTAACTTTGGTGAGAGCATTAGTCCCACTGTAATAAAATAAGCACCAAAAACAAACGGTAAAAACGTTAATTTCTCCTCTTCAGGCATCGCGTGTCGGTAGGAATCCCACATTGCAAACATATATAAACACGGATAGAACATCAGCCATTGATAGTCGATTACTTTAAAAGCCTTATCAATTTCCCAAAGAAAGCTATACATAATGGCCAAATTAAAATGACTACAAACGTTAATTAAAAATTCAAGAAAAACAAACAAACCACCTTTAAAATATTGTCCGACAAGAAGTTGCCCAAAACCGGGTAATGCAATGCTCCAAAGAAGCGCTTCAGATTTTGTCAGTTTTTTCATAATTTCTATCACATCTTAACTAGGATTATTTGCTCATGACAATGACTATTATTCCAGAAAAAAGGGATTTTATTTCACCGTAATCAGCCTTATAGCAAATTTTTATTTGTTTCCTTTTTTATTTCTTATTATTCCGGTAAATATACCAATAGTCTTTTGTCCATTCTCTAGCGGTATATGATTGGGGAATTTTATAAAAAAATAAAAAAACAACCCTCTTAAAGAGAGTCGTCATAAAATTAATCATGTTGATCCATTGGATTATAAAGCTTAACCGAAGGATTTTTATCTGTAAACCATCTTAAGGCAAAATCATTTTCAAATAAGAATGCATATTTATCAAATCGATCCCGAACTAAGATGCTTCGAGAGCTGGAGAGATTTTCATCTACGGTCTCACCATCTACCCATCTAGTTATTTTTGAGCCTAAACGTTCCATTATTACTTCCGTATTATATTCGTTCCTCATACGGTGCTCAAATACTTCGAACTGAAGCTGTCCAACAGCCCCTAAATAATAATCATCTGTTTTTACGGTCTTAAATAACTGAATCGCACCTTCTTGGACTAACTGTTGAATCCCTTTTTGAAAATGTTTTTGCTTCATAACGTTTTTAGCCGATACACGAACAAATAATTCTGGTGTAAACTGTGGTAACCGCTCAAATTGGAAGTTATCTTTACCAACAGTTAATGTATCGCCAATTTGGTATGTGCCTGGATCATATAACCCTATAATGTCGCCACTAACAGCCTCATCGACTGTGCTGCGGTCGTCGGCCATAAATTGAGTGGATTGAGTTAGCTTAATGGATTTTCCAGCTCTTGGTAAATTCACAGTCATACCACGCTCAAATTTCCCAGAACAAATTCTCAAAAACGCAATTCGGTCACGGTGGGCTGGATTCATATTTGCTTGAATTTTAAAAATAAAACCTGAGAACGATTCAGACAGTGGATCAATTTCTCCATCAGTAGAATTTCTTGGCTGTGGAGATGGCGCAAATTTTAAATACGTTTCTAAAAACGTTTGAACACCAAAGGTTGTTAAGGCACTTCCAAAGAAAACTGGTGTAACGGAACCGTCTCTCAAACGTTCTGGAGAAAACTCATTTCCCGCTTCATTAAGTAGCATGATTTCCTCAAGTGTTTGATCATACAGACCTGAAATTTTGAGAGGATGATCCCCTTCAATTTCTCCATCTTCATTTAATGGAATATATTTTTTATCGTCATCAACACGGAACTGCTCAATTCGATTATAGAAGCGATCATAAATCCCTAAAAATTCTTTCCCCATTCCAATTGGCCAATTCATTGGATAGGATTCAATTCCCATAACCTCTTCAAGTTCAGCTAGAAGCTCTAAAGGTGCTTTCCCTTGTCGATCTAATTTATTTATAAAAGTAAAAATAGGAATTCCACGCATACGACAAACTTTAAAAAGCTTAAGCGTTTGCTCTTCAATCCCTTTTGCAGAGTCAATTATCATAACTGCGCTATCCACTGCTGTTAGTGTTCGATACGTATCTTCACTAAAGTCTTGGTGCCCAGGCGTGTCTAAAATGTTTACCCGAAAACCGTCATAATCAAACTGCATCACACTGGAAGTTACGGAAATTCCACGTTGCTTCTCAATTTCCATCCAGTCACTTGTTGCAAATTTACCAGTTTTCTTTGCTTTTACCGTACCTGCATCACGAATCGCACCACCAAATAAAAGCAACTTCTCCGTTAACGTTGTTTTACCAGCATCAGGGTGAGAAATAATCGCAAATGTTCGGCGCGATAATACTTCATCTTGTAACTTTTTTTCCATTTTGAAAATCCTTTCTATTCCCTACAAAATTAAAATTCTCATTCCTCAATCTTAGCCTTCTCTTGCTCACTTTGCAATCTACAATTTATTCATATCCAATCTTTCTTATTTTGGTGCCTATTATATATAATGTTAGGTAGGTAAGAATTTTTTTTATTACCTACTTGGAGGATATTCTATTGGATACAATTACACATACACTTTTTGGTTTGTCGTTATATGGTTCAGTGAATAAGTTAGACATGAATAAACGAACTAAGAGGGCTTATTTATTTACGTCCATAGGTGCCAGCCAAATACCTGATAGCGATGTTATTTCACAGCTTTGGGATACTGAGGGGCTATATCAAATGTGGCACCGTGGCATTACACATTCGATTTTTCTTACCCCACTATGGGCTCTATTCATTTACTTGCTTTGTATCGTTTTATTTCGTACTAAAGATAGGCGATTATTTTTCCTAGCTTGGATTGCCGTTATTATCCATGATACAAGTGATTTATTTAATGCATGGGGGACAGGTTATCTTGAACCTTTCTCAAATATAAGAGTAACGTTTGGCACTATTCCGATTATAGACTTTGTTTTTTGGATAATTATTGGCGGTGCTTTTTTTCTATCGAGAAAGAAAAAAGAGACAAGACCTACATATTTACGGATTGCATGGGTGCTTATAAGTCTTCATGTTATAGCTCAAAGCGTCCAAGGCTATAATTTCTATCAAAAATATAATCAAGAATATGATCAAATTGCCTTATCAGCAGGTTTTATCCCAACAACCTTCCAGGTGATAACTAAAAATAAGGCAACAATCACTATCTTTGAGGATGGAATCTTCCAACCAAAGAAAAAACTCTATGTAATCCAATCAAAGGAAGAAGCAGATTTAGAATACTTATTCAAAGAAAAACCAGAAGCAGAAACACTCTACAACTGGGCACCCTTTGTCGTCATCATCGACGACGGCAAACAACTCGGAATATACGACCCAAGATTCTATCGAAACGGTCAATCCTTCCTCTACGAATACATCACACGCTAACACGTTAAAGCACTGGGGGACTGTCCCCCACTTCGCTAAAGTGTTAAAGGGTAACATATTCTGCTGGTGTTTTTTGAATACTAAGGGAAGAGGTGTTGGTTTTGGATGTAAAAAAATATGAGGAAGGTCATAAGCGATTTGAGTCAGCTGCGAAGGGTTATTTAGAGCAGCCTGAAAAAACGAAGGAACTGATTCAAAGAGCTAGTAAAAAAGCAGCTGATAAAAAAGGGACTTTGCATGAGGTATGGGATCGTCTTCATCTATTATTTGATCTTGTAACCGCTTGGCGGAAAGGGGAATACCGAAAAATTCCAAAAGGGTCAATCGTGATGGTTATTGCAACGATTATTTATTTTGTTTCACCGATTGATCTTGTTCCCGATTTTCTTGTCGGTTTAGGAATACTAGATGATGCTGCTGTTATTGGATTTACATTAAAGCAAATTTCTTCTGATTTAGAAAAATTTAAACTTTGGAAAGACGCTGGTGAACAAAAAGAGACCCTATGACATAATTAGGGGTCTCTTATTTTGAAAAGTGGTGGTTACCAATTTTCTTCGTAACCGTTTGTGTCTTCTGCCAATGATTTTCAGCGATTTCCGGATTGTAAAAGAATAATGATCCGTCTCCCTGATCCTCTAAGGCTAAAGCCGTTTTAACTGCTTTTTTATCTATTTTCTCCGCTGGTTCTTTAATAGCTCCATTATCTACAGGCTGAAACTGTCCATCTTCTTTAATGACTTTTTCAATGGAATTAGGGAATTGATGATGATCCACTCGATTTAAAACAACTGAAGCAACTGCTACTTTTCCTTCAAAAGGTTCGCCATTTGATTCGGCATGAACAAGTCTTGCAAGTAAATCAAGCTCTTTGTTTGAAATCGTTTCAGGAATAATAATTCGCTCACCAGGCTCCAGCCTATTTTTGTTAATTTTTTTCAGTTCATTTTCTGATACAGCAAATTGCATAGCAATTTTTAAAGGATTGTCCTTTTCTTTAACTGTATAAATCTGAGTATCTTCCTTCGTTTCAGCAGAAGTATGGTTCGGTTGAATACCAATAAAAGAAAGAAGGGAGATTAGGATGAGAAGACTTAGTTTTTTCATACTTATCAACCTCCGTTTATGTTATTTTCTAATGACGACATATTTAACCGTAACATACCTTCTAATGGCACATCTAGCTCAAATATTTACCATGGTAATTTTGGAATAAATAGGGATACTAGCACGCTAATGGTTTCTTTTGTACAAAAAGAAAACCCAGCACCTTAAGGTACTGGGCATTCCTTAATTTTTAGTTAAAGCAAGCTGCGCCAACGATAATTAATAGAATGAAAAGAACTACAATTAACGCAAAGCCTCCAGCCCAGCCACCGCCAAATCCACCACCGTAGCCAAATCCACCGCAAGGATTGCAACAAGAATTTCCGAATCCGTATCCGTACATAATATTCAACTCCTCCTATTCATTATAGTTTTTGGGGATTAGCAGCACCATGAAGCCCCAATGATGATTAATAAAATAAACAATACAACTAGTAATGCAAAGCCTCCACCAAAATGATGTGAACCTGACATTTTACAACCTCCCTCTTCATTCTCAATACATACTATTCAGGGTAGGTGAAATGTGCGAATATCTATAGGCAAAATGGGCTTAAAAAAATTGGTTACTAAAAGAATAGAATTTTTATCGCCTCGAATCCAAAATAGAAACCAAAGCCAATCAAGGATATACCTGAAATAACAGAAATGAATGTGATCATTTTATTTGTAAACAAATTCTTAAAGCTACTAGAGATTCCAGCCATCGTAACATCCCATATTAATAAACCTATAAAAATAGCTAGACTGTACAATATGAGTTGTTCTTGACTAGAAGTGGCTGCGGTTTTTGCTAAAACTGAACCGTAAATTCCCAACCAAAATAAAATCGTTAATGGATTTGAAATGGAAATAAAAAAGCCAGACAAAAAAGACTTATGTAGAGGTTCCCGAGCTCTGCTTGTTTTAGACATTTGTGGCCTAGAACTCACAATGCTCTCGACCCCAGTATAAATTAAAACAAAGCTTCCAAATAACCAAAGGAAGGTTTGCATAAAGGATGTTTCTACAAATTTCACAACTCCTATGTAGACAGCAACCATATAAATACCATCGGCAACAAATGCTCCTACTCCAACAAGCCAGGATGATAAGAAACCATATTTGATTCCTTTGTCTAACTGTGCAGCATTTACTGGACCTATGGGAGCTGCTAAAGATAATCCTAATAACACGTAACTGAGAAATACAGCCACTCTTGACCACTCCTTACTAAAATAAATATGCCTGTCTTAAAAACGTATTCAGTAAGAAGGAATTGTACAACCATTAATGCGAAAAATAAAACAAG
The DNA here is from genome assembly GCF_917563885.1 of Pseudoneobacillus rhizosphaerae. GTDB lineage: Bacteria > Bacillota > Bacilli > Bacillales > Cytobacillaceae > Pseudoneobacillus > Pseudoneobacillus rhizosphaerae. The sequence continues at coordinate 16,250 of NZ_CAKJTG010000011.1, read as the reverse complement.
GATATTAAAGGAATAATATGGTTTACAAAAAAGAATTCATCTTTCCATCTAACAATTAAGAAATCTCTCAAAAAAATAAAAACTCTTACAATAAATGAAAAAAAGGTACAAGCCTGTCCCCAAATGAAGGAACACACTCGTACCGTTTATACTGGTTGATAATCCAAAATAGAAAATAACTCATTTCTTTCCTGATCTGATAAATCTCGCCACTGTCCAATTGGTAAATTACCCAAATGGATATTCATGATTCGAATCCGTTCTAATTTGACGACACGATACCCAAACGCCTTACACATTCTCCGTATTTGACGATTAAGACCTTGAGTTAAAATTATTTTGAAGGTGCGATCATTTATCCGTGTTACTTTACATTTCTTTGTCATTACCCCCAGGATCTCAACCCCATTAGACATTCCTCTTATAAATGCTTGATTAATTGGTTTGTCTACCGTCACAATATATTCTTTTTCGTGCCCGAATTCAGCTCTTAAAATTTTATTAACAATATCACCATCATTCGTTAATAAAATTAGCCCTTGGGAATCTTTATCTAGACGACCAATTGGAAAAACTCGCTCATGGTGGTTTACAAAGTCAACCATATTTCCTTTAACTTGTCTTTCGGAAGTAGACGTTATTCCTACCGGCTTATTTAAAGCTATATAAACTGATTTCGGTTTAGTTTTAATCGGTTTTCCATCTATTAAAATTAGATCCCCAGGTTGAACTCGGCTACCATGCTCACAAATGACACCGTTAATGGTTATTCTTTTGGCCTCAACTAACTTGTCCGTTTCTCGTCTGGAACAATAGCCCGTTTCAGCCACATATTTGTTTATTCTCATTTTAAATCCTCTTTTCCATTCACACCAGTATTATATTCCTTTAATCTAACTAAAACAGCTTAGTCAGTCAAGACGAGCAGCGAATTCCACCTAAATCGCATAAGTTTTGCTTTCTCTTCAAAGTATTTTTTCATCCATGAATGACAATATTAAAAAAATAAATACTTTATTAAAATAACAAATCAACCACTTAACAAATAGGTATAGTGAGTTTTAATCCAAAAAACTACTATTTTTAAAATAATAATATGCTATTAATCCCAATTATAAAAAAATTGAATTTTTTTATTTACATACTATTCTGTTCGATGTATTATTCCAATACAAGATTCGACAAATTTATTATATAAATGAGGATTAGTTGATGAGCATATTTAGAAAAAAGTCTATAACAGCCATGCTTTTAGAATCTGAAAGAAAAGGCCTATCCTTAAAGAAAGATCTTAGTGCTTTTGATTTAACAATGCTTGGGATAGGAGCCATTGTCGGTACTGGAATCTTCGTTCTAACAGGTGTTGCGGCCAGCACACACGCTGGCCCAGCCCTTATTATCTCCTTTATATTATCTGGTCTTGCCTGTGTATTTGCAGCACTTTGTTACGCGGAGTTCGCTTCATCTGTTCCAGTTTCCGGAAGTGCCTATACATACAGCTATGCTACCTTTGGTGAGCTCATAGCTTGGGTATTAGGATGGGATTTAATTTTAGAATATGGAGTAGCTTCATCGGCTGTAGCCTCAGGTTGGTCTGGCTACTTTCAAGGTTTATTAGGTGGATTTGGTATTCATTTGCCAAAGGCTTTGACTAGCGCCTATAATCCAGCAGATGGAACTTTTATTGATTTACCTGCAATACTTATAATTTTATTTATCACCTTCCTATTAACACAAGGTATAAAAAAGTCTGCTAAATTTAACACAATTATGGTAATCATTAAAATTGCCGTTGTACTATTATTTATTGCCGTTGGAGTTTGGTATGTGGAACCATCCAACTGGACGCCGTTTATGCCTTTTGGATTCGACGGAGTTACTACGGGGGCAGCCACAGTATTTTTTGCATACATTGGATTTGATGCAGTTTCAACCGCTGCTGAAGAAGTTAAAAATCCAAAAAGAGACATGCCTATCGGAATTATTGCATCACTAGCAGTTTGTACTGTCCTTTACATCGTTGTTTCAGCCATCTTAACTGGAATTGTACCTTACACTGAATTAAACGTTAAAAACCCTGTAGCATTTGCCCTAAACTATATCAATCAGGACTGGGTAGCAGGGTTCATCTCATTAGGGGCTATTACAGGTATTACGACTGTGTTATTAGTTATGATGTATGGTCAAACTCGATTATTTTTTGCCATCAGCCGTGATGGTTTATTGCCAAAGGTATTTTCTAAAGTAAATAAGAAAACACAAACGCCAATGGTTAATACATGGGTTATAGGTTTGATGGTGGCAATCTTTGCAGGTGTCATTCCATTAGGGAAACTGGCGGAACTTACAAATATCGGAACACTCTTTGCTTTTATCGTTGTTTCATTAGGTGTGTTAGTTTTAAGAAAAACTCAACCAAATTTAAAGCGTGCATTTAAAGTGCCTTTTGTTCCATTGATTCCTATTTTAGCCATCCTATTTTGTGGATATTTAGCATTACGACTTCCAGCTACAACTTGGACTACATTTGCGATTTGGATCGCAATAGGACTTGTAGTCTACATCCTATATGGTCGTCGAAATAGTAAATTAAATAATCCAGAAGAAAACGAAAATCATTCTGCTTAAATAAAGATAAAAGGCCAGGTATCTGACTTTCCTAAGAAGTTCTGATCCCTAGCCTTTTTTGTTTATTTCTCTTCTACAATAGTCTTCGATGACCATTTTTCTAATAGTAAACTTTCCTTCTCCCTACTCATCCCTGCCTTCATTGCTTGTGAACTGCTGTTCTTTTGATACCACTTCAAAGTATCGATAGCTGTTTCTTCGACAGAACGAAACGTTAATCCTTGAGATTGTGCCCTATCGGTGTTCGTCGCCAACAATCCACTCATATTTTTTCCGTCTGCTAAAGGTTTTTCTTCGGGTATCCATAATGGCAATTCCATCCACGGTCCTACTTCATTTTCTAATAAAAACTCATCATCTATCCACACAAATTCTGCGTCACTACCTAGACTATGTTTTATAGCATTTAACATCGATTTCATCGTTAGTTCCTTATCAATTCCAGTGGCATTAAAAATACCTAATCCCTTCCTCTCCACCATATGAATTGTCCATTTTGCTAAATCCCTAACGTCAATAAATTGAACCATTCGATCTGGGTCCCCCGGTGCTAATACTTCGCCACCCTCGTTTACACGATTCACCCAATACGTGAAATGGTCAGTTCCATCGTATGGCCCTACGATTAATCCTGGGCGGATAATTAAACTTTTATTAGCTATTGATTTTAATAATTCTTGTTCACATAAAGCCTTCAATTCTCCATAATGACTCATAATAGCGGAATCATTATCCTTCGTTAATTCATCTGCTTCTTCCCTTGTCATAGATAAGAGTTCTGCATCCTCATTAAAATCCTTTTTAGAGAAATCCTTATAAACTGAAATGGTCGAAATGAAGACGTATTGTCCAATGTTTTCACCAAGAGCGTTTACTGATTTTTCAACAGATTGTGGTAAATAGCCACAAGTATCAATGACTGCATCCCACTTCCGATTTTTTAATAAGTCGATATCAATATTTCGGTTGCCGTGAATTTGCTCGACATGAAGAAATTCCTCTTTATTATTTCCTCTGTTAAATAAAGTAATTTCATGATTTCCTTTTAAGCCCTCTTCTACTAAAAATCTTCCTAAAAATTTGGTGCCGCCTATTATTAAGATTTTCATTTTGTCTCTCTCCCCCTTTATCAGTTACCATCCTAGTTTATATTCTAAATAATTTGAATATTACTTACAAATTTAAGAACAGCTATATTTAAAAATTTGTTTTATTTTAGGTTGCTTGTACATAAACTGTACAAGTTTCTACTTTTATCTTTGGGAGTGTTTTAATTGAGTGTAAGTGTCTTAATAAGTTATATTTTCTTGGGATTAACGTTAGCCGCTCCTATTGGCCCTGTAAATTCAGCCCGATTAGACAAAGGGATCAAAAACGGATTTTGGCACGCTTGGGTAGTTGGGGCTGGTTCGATGATTGCAGATGGGATTTTCATGCTTGTTGTTTATCTAGGCTTAGTGAAATTTTTGGACATCCCTATCGTCCAAATCTTTTTATGGCTATTTGGTGGCTTTATTCTGATCTACTCAGGGGTCGAGAGTATTTTAAAAGCCAATATTATTACATTAACCTACAGCCGAAAAAAGGAATCGTTGATTAAATGTTTTTTCACAGGTTTTATTATGTCGATTACAAGTCCATTATCGGTATTATTTTGGTTAGGAATCTATGGATCTGTGTTGGCGAAAACAGCCTCATCATATGGAAGCACTCAATTAATCATTTACAGTAGTATGATTTTTCTTGGTCTGACCGTATGGGATATATTTGTCGCTTCTCTCACCACTGGCTTCCGAAGGTTTTTAAATCATAAAAGTCTAATGGCCATTTCGATTATCTCTGGTGCTTCACTAATTGGGTTTGGATTGTATTTTGGCTTTCAAGGCATTAAAGCCCTGTTTAGTTGAACATAAATAAAAAAACACCAAAATGGTGTTTTTTATTTTAACTTGATTGTGTTTTCCAAACCTTCTTTTGCATAATTAAAGCCACTATACCAATTATAATAGCGAACATTATACTTACAAAAAAGCCAAACCGGATACTCTTTTCCATTAATGTTCCACTTATCGCCGCAATAATCAAAGCTAACCCGATAAACGCAAGTAGCTTTCCCCATACCTTCACTTCCAATACTTTTAGGGCAGAGAAAATGATAAACGACCAATTAAATAGAATGAGTATACCTGCCGCAGTTGTGATGTACTCATAAATTTTCCCTGGTAGCAGTAAAGCAGTAATAATTGATGCCAATAGCCCCAAAGTGGCTAACCCCAATGAGGCGATGGGTAGCTCTTTCCACTTTTCCAGCTTTTTGGAAAACAACTTCGGGGCATCTCCACTTTCGGCTAACGTAACTAAGAGTGTTGTTACTCCAAAAAGAGACGCTGTCATCGTCGAAAACCCTGCAATAATGATGGCCCCATTAAATACGTGAGGAAAAAATGCTAAATTATATTTATCCATTGCTGTAACAAATCCACTTTCCTTCTCATCAAATGCACCATGAGCCACCATTGTCACAGCTAGTCCAAGAGAAATCACATAAATCACCACAAGCAAAATTAACATAATGATTCCTGCTTTTGGTGCATCCTCTTTCTTTTTTAAACGAGTCGCCATCAAACCAATGACTTCAATTCCTCCATAAGCATAAAAAGCATAAATAAGCGAAGCCCAAAATCCTTTAAATCCTTCTGGGAAAAGTTCCTTTGTTGAGTTTGGAATACCTGGATGTTTAGGGTCTCCATCGATCCAACCGAAAAGGGCAGCAGATGCAAGAATGATAAACATAAAAATAGCCGCTGTTTTTATGATAGCTAATAAATTTTCTACCTTATCGAAGCCACTTGTCCCTGTTAACACAACAATAATAGAAAGAATGGCATAAACCGCTGCAAATAGCCATAGAGGAACATTGGGAAACCAAAATCTAGATAGTATGGAAAGGGCTGTTAATTGACTACCCATAATCAAGATATTAGAACTCCAATAATTCCATCCGCAACTAAAGCCGGCCCAGCGTCCGAAAGCTTTGTTCGCATAATAACAAAAGGATCCATCCTGGGGATCTTCCGCTGTCATTTTGGCTAATAAATTGTATACAATATACGTTCCAATCGCTGCAAATATGAAAGAAAATACGATAGATGGTCCAGTAATTTTTATCCCAATCGTTGATCCGAGAAAGTATCCAGTTCCAATCGTACATCCAACACCAATTAAGGACAATTGCCACCAATTTAAATTTGCATTTTCACTATCCTTACCTTTTCCTGTTCCTACCCCTGGATTGAAAAAATCCATGCAATCACTCCTCCATCAAGTATTATCATTGGATTTTATGGTGCTTATTATGTACTTCAAAAAAAGGATACTGGAACATCACGAGTAAAAATTTCATAAATTAGTTTTGTTAGTTTGTCATTTCAACTGGAGGCTGAATCAATGCTAAACAAAACCGTCATTCCTATCGGGTACAAGTCAATTCTTGATTTAAAACAAACAGAAATTGCCATTAAAATCATTAAAGATCAGTTTGAGAATAACTTGTCTAAAGCATTAAATTTAATAAGGGTTTCGGCTCCTCTATTTGTTAAAGGGGGAACAGGAATTAATGATAATTTAAATGGAGTTGAACGGATTGTTTCATTTGATGCATTAGATATTAAAAATGAAACAATAGAAGTTGTTCAATCTTTAGCAAAATGGAAGCGTATGGCCTTAGCAAGATATGGCTATTCAGCCGGTGAAGGTCTCTACACAGATATGAATGCTATAAGAAGGGACGAAACACTCGATAATCTTCATTCCATCTATGTTGATCAATGGGATTGGGAAAAAATCATTACTTTGGAGAAAAGGAACTTAAAAACTCTTCAAAAAGAAGTTCTGAAAATATACTCTGCTTTGAAAATAACGGAACAATATTTATCCTATCAAAACGAAAAACTTCAACCTATTTTACCTGAAACAATTCATTTTATTTCAACCCAAGAATTAGAAGACCACTATCCTACTCTTACGCCAAAAGAAAGGGAAGATAAAATTACTAAAGAGCTTGGCGCAGTTTTTCTTATGCAAATTGGTGGTAAGCTTCGTTCTGGTGTTAAACATGATGAGCGTTCACCTGATTACGATGATTGGGAGTTAAACGGGGATTTACTATTGTGGTACCCGGTTTTGGAAAAGTCTTTCGAAATTTCATCGATGGGAATAAGAGTTGATAAAAAGTCACTTTTAAAACAATTAAAAGTCACTCAAAATTTCGATCGCAAGGATTTGGAATATCACAAAGCAATTTTGGATGGAAATCTTCCTTATACTATTGGGGGTGGGATAGGGCAATCAAGATTATGCATGTTTTTCCTAAAAAAGGCTCATATAGGAGAAGTACAGGTTTCTGTTTGGAATGACCAAATTAAAAATGAATGTTTGGAAAACAATATCCTCCTTTTGTAAGCTATTTAAGAAGCCGAAGCCCTGTTATAGGGCTTCGGCTTTACGATTTCTCTGCTGGGGGCATGGACCGATACAATTGTGTATTCATACTTCCTTGTACAATATTCTCAATAAAAAATTCCTCGATTAACGTTTTATACTCTTCATCGTCAAACATTTTCTTATTTTGCAATTCCATCTCTGCTAATCCCTCATACGTAGCAAGAAGGGCGTATGTATGATCCTCACCAGAAATTGGTGCTAAAATCTCTACCTTATGATCATACTTTTCATTTCGGAAACATTGTAATGCCTTTAAATTCTTAATACCCTCACCAAATTTATCCTGTTTAATTTGAAATGTTTGGTATACAAAAACAGACATTTTCCCCCTCCTAAATAATACAATCGACAAAGATTAGAATTTCCTTTTTGTTGGAACATTATACGGAAGTTTTTCGTAACAATATAAACATACTATCGGTACATTTTGTGAAAAATAAAAGGGACCAAAAATAATGAGTAGAATTAAGTGGTCAAAAAACAAGATGGTGTGCTCTCAAGTTATCCGGTAGGAGCAAAGCTAATGAAAAAGGTAAATTACAATTAATTTGCACATTAACTCTTTATACCATATAGGATTAATGCCAAGAAAAATAAGGACAAGAAATAACTAAGTCAGGTAGATAGGGGTGAACAAATAATGAAAAAGAAGACTCTAATTGCTATCTTAGTTGGTGCTTTTTCTCTTTCTGTACTAAGTGCTTGTAACAATGAAGGCGACCAAGAAACGGAGGAAAAACAGATCCAATCTGATAATATGGGTGGTAATAATAGCTCTGGTGGGTCGTAAACATATTAAAGGTAGTCCAGCTTATCGGCTGGACTTTTCAATTTCAACTTGATAAAAAATTGGCATTCATCGCGTTTACCGTTTACCCCTTTTTCACAGTTTCCTCCACACGCAGGTCCACCTCCCGGCGTGCACTCCACTTAGCGTTCAAAGTTTCTCAATAATCTTCCTAGCCGTTCTTACCCCATTCTCAATACAATCAGGAATTCCAACACCATAATAGGAGCAACCGGCTAGTAAAATCCCTGGGTAACTTTCCTTTAGCTTGTTTTCGAGGGCTTGGACCGTTTTCGGATGGGTTATTAAATAATTAGGCATACTATCGTTCCACTTAGTCATCTTACTGACAACAGGTTCTGATGTAATCCCTAGGCTCTCTGCAATATCCTGCATTGCGACTTCCAGTAGTTCCTCCTCACTCATCCCTTCTAACTCAACAAATGAGGGGTGGCTACTTTTATAAAAAAGTCTCACAAGTAAGTTTCCCTTAAAAGAGGTATGCTTCCATTTCCGACTTGTCCATGTACAGGCGTTACAAGCGAGTTCTTCGCTGGATGCTGTTATAAATCCGGTTCCATCCTCTGGAAGCTGCTCATCTGGTACATCGTAGCCTACATATATACTTATTAGTGAGCTATTTTTCAACTTACCAAACTCATTTTTAAGCTCTTGATTGCTAAATAGTACTTCTGCAGCTGTATGAGGTGTACTTAGCACCACATTATCACTCTCAATTATTTCTTGATTAGCTAAAACTACTTGATAATGTTCTCCAACTTTTTCAATGCTACTTACTCTTGTATTTTTATAGATTTCAACATCATCAAGTTTCATTTCATAAGCATTAATTAGAGTACTGAGTCCACTTCTAAATGAGAAGAACTTCTTTTCCCCGCCTTGGAATTTTTTCTTATTTGCTTCCAAGCCTTTAATGATGCTTCCATGTTCCTCCTTGTAATCAATTAAATATGGAAGTGTGGATGCAATCGTTAAATCGCTTAGCTTCCCGGAATAAACACCAGATAATACAGGGGCAATTTGTTTTTCCACCAATTCTTTTCCTAAAAAGTATTCAAGAAAGTCACCAATTGAATCGTTTTTTGTAAACTGATTATTTGACAAATATAAATCCTTTAGTGCCTCCACCTTACCTTCGGCAGAAACGAGTGTGCTTTTGGCTAACGATTCCACACTTGCCGGAATGCCAAAAACGGAGTCTGTTGGAATTGGCTTCAATTCTCCTTCCAAATAAATAAACGAAATACCCACGTCATTATAGACAACTTCACCTTCTAGCCCTAGTTCTTCAATAAAGGACATGCCCATTGCTTTTCGAGCAACAATCGAATCAGCTCCAGCCTCCATTACAAATCCATCTTGCTTTACGGTTCTAATTTTCCCGCCAAGTTCAGACGACGCTTCTACTAAAATTAATCTCACATCAGATTGATTTTCTTTTTTCCATTTATATACCTCATGCATGGCAGATAATCCGGTGACACCTCCACCAATAATTAGGACTGTTTTCATTCTATACACCTCAATAGTTAATCTTTTTGTATACTATCAAAGTTTACCATATCATTTCTTCCCCCTAGAGTACAAAAAAAGTACAGAGAGAAATCCTGTACTTTAAGAGATACCAAATTCGATATTTCTAACTATTTTGCAATCGGATGTGGAAATTTAGTCAACTTTGTTGGCCGATTTTTCTTATAAACATGCCAGTATGCCATGGCGATAAAGACGCTTCCACCGGCGGAATTCCCTAAGAAAACAGGGATGAAATTGCTTAAATAGGCTGTCCAGGTGAAATGACCAGCAAAAATGGCAGCTGGGATCACAAACATATTTGCAACGACATGTTGAAAGCCAATGGCGACAAAGGTCATGGTTGGAAACCAAATACCTGCTATTTTTCCAAAGGAATCATCTGATCCATAAGATAACCATACTGCTGCAGCTACTAACCAATTGCAGCCAATGCCAGATAGAAAAGCTTGAAGGAAGGTTGCTTCGAGCTTATGCTCGGCAATGCTAACCGTTTTCGTTAAGTAAACACCTGTTTCAGTCAAACCGACGATATGCCCGAAAAAGTAGGCAATAAATAGTGCTCCGACAAAATTACTAACTGTTACAAGTAGCCAATTAAGGGCCAATTGCTTCGTATTTATTTTGTTTGCCAACCGTGCTAAAGGAAGAGCCATCATATTTCCTGTTAGTAACTCACCACCTGCCAGTAGAGTTAAAATCAAACCGATTGGAAAAACAGATGCACTTATTAAACTACCCAATCCTTCGAGTTCACTTGATAAGGATGCTGTCACACGGATGGAGAGCAAATAACCGATAGCGATGAATGCCCCTGCCTGAAAGCCTAAAATGGCCGTTTGTCCATAGGAGTATTTAGCTTTTTTATGACCGTTTTCTATTGTAGTTTCCATTATTTTTTCTGGCTTACTGAATGCCATGCCCGAGGACCCCTTATACCATTTGTAATCAGTTGTATGTGAAGAAATTCACACAACTTGATATATTTATTCTAACACAATTAGCTCTGGCATTTTGTGAACATTGATTAACGTTTTTGATTAGAATTAATAGATTCTTGCAAATGCATAAAGAAAAAGACGATGTTTTAGAACATCGCCCAATCTAACTTATTTAGAATCCTCTTAAGGTTAAACCTGTTTGTAGATTAATGTTGATTTCGTTTTTTATACTACTGATTTGCCCTAGAACATTAGCAACTGAGTTATTTAATTGTGCTAATGCATCTAAGGCTTCAAGAGTATTTAGATCACTAGCAATTTTTTTTGCAGCTGTCACTTTGAGTGCTTCAGCCTCTATTAAGGCAGCAAGAGCATCCTCTATTCCAACCGATGATAAAATGATCTCAGCACCTAATGTATCGTTATTTGACGAACCCGTACTTTTTCTATCTGTAGACATCCCAATTCCTCCTGAATTTTGTTTTTAGTTTTCATACTACTCTACATTATGTAAATTAATTGTACATGATTGGGTAGATAACTATTTTTCAAAAAAATGCTAGACCTCTATCCATACCCTACAAATCTCTAATAAAATAAAAAAACCAAAGCAACAAGAGATGCCTTGGTTTATTTCCCTATTCGATTTCAATCGGAATAAGTTCCTTCACATGTTTTTCCCAAAAAGAATAAGCAGACCCAATTAAAGTGGTCTGCTCACAATTTTTATTCCCCTAAATCCACATTATGGTATACTCGTTGAACATCATCTAAATCTTCAATGGCATCAATCATTCTTTCGAACTTTGCTAATGCATCTTCAGGAAGTTCGATTTCATTTTGAGCTAACATTGTTAATTCAGCAACCGTAAATTCAGTTATTCCATGTTCTTTAAAGGCAGCTTGTACAGCATGGAATTGATCGGGTTCAGCATAAACGATTACCGATTCATCTTCTTCTAATATATCGCGTACCTCTACATCCGCTTCCATTAAAATTTCAAGCACTTCGTCAGCTGTTTTTCCTTCAAGGCCGATAACAGCTGTTGCATCAAACATATAAGCAACCGATCCACTTACACCCATGTTTCCACCGTTTTTACCAAATGCCGCACGTACATCTGATGCCGTACGATTCACGTTATTTGTTAATGCATCGACAATGACCATGGAGCCATTTGGTCCAAAGCCTTCATAACGAAGTTCGGAATAGCTTTCCTCTGATCCACCCTTAGCTTTTTCAATCGCACGGTCAATAATGTGTTTCGGTACATTATAGGTTTTTGCACGTTCTAATACGAATTTTAACGCTTGGTTTGATTCTGGATTTGGTTCACCAGACTTTGCAGCTACGTAAATCTCAACTCCAAATTTTGCATAGACGCGACTCGTATTTGCATCCTTTGAAGCTTTCTTTTCTTTAATATTGTTCCACTTACGTCCCATTATGAACACTCGCTTTCAACTTTCGAATCTAATGAATGAATCTACTTTTCAAAAAATTATATAACACCAAAATTGATTTTCCAATCATCCTTGATTGGCAATCAAACACCACATAGTATTATACCTCAATTCAAATATTGGGGAAATATTTTACTAATAAAAAAAACGGGATTCATAGTGGTACATTCTCTCTCATCCAGAATAATATTCCTTTATAAAGGAAAAATATGAAAGGTGTGTTGTATATGGTTATGTGGTTTTTTATTGTTTTCGTTCTAGTCATTTTGGGAATAGCCTTATTTATAGATTGGAAAAATAAGAAAACAAACAATAACCCTCACATTACGATTCATCCAGGTGCGAAACCAGGCGAAAGTTCCAACTATATGATGGGGGATAGTCCTAAGGATTCCGGCGGCGGATTGTAGAAGTGCGTTTTACTTTTTTAAACAGTCCTCAGGATCAATTTTGATGGATTCCCAATTTCCTTTGGGATCCTTTTTATATTGGGAAATCAAAACGTCTGTATCGTTCGTTAATTGATAAAAGACAAACCGATAATCATGTCCATCCGTCCCAATAAAATCAATCGTTTTTACATATCCCTCTTGTTTGGTCGGCAGCTTTTTTTTGATTAACTTACACCATTCCCCATACATAATACCAACAACCGCTTCGGCATCATGCTGCCAAAGGTGATAGGCCGCACAGAGGAAGTCTTCCCCATACCATTTCATATCGGAAATCTTATAAAGATTTTGCTCCTTTTGGAGAGTGACATAACCGTAGTAATAGGCAAAGTAAGTCACACCCTTGGACGAGCCCTCTATCGTTTCAAGCTCAACGAAATAATGAATTGTATCATTTCCATCAGAAAGCCTATTAAGTTTAATGAGATTGAGATGACCAACCCCTTCAAAAGATTGTAAATATTCGTTGTAGGAAATTTTATTTTGATATCCTTTTGTTAAAAAATTATAGGCAATTGGAAATGGCAGTTTGGACATCCCGACTGTTCCGCAGCCGCCCTGCTGGTTCATCGTCAAATTTTCTGCCTCTCTCAAAATACTAAAGTAGTTAAGAACGGTTTCATCTGGGGTGCGTAGTAAAATTGCCGGGAGTTTGTTTTCTTCGACTGTTTTATCAGAATAAGGGCTGAAGAATTGGTCGTTTTTTATCAAGTTGTTATTAATAGCTTGGAATGAAGGGCGAAAATGTTTTTCGTAATCTGTAGTTCTCTTTGATGATCCTAGGTTTCGCTCTACTGGTTCGCCGAAATGTTGTGGTTCGTATTTGGCTCCCATTAGTAGGGGTGGTGTTTTTGTGGAGATTTGGTTTATTGCTCGGTTGAATAATTTTTTTAAGGTAAACATAATATCCTTCCTTCGGTGTTTTGATTAATTTTTTTATGAAATCAATTGTAAATCGTGATATATCTTTAATAATCTCTCTTCATAGAATATATATGGAAATAGATAGAAAGTTGATAGTATAATTTATAAAATAAATGTGACAAAATAATAAGCAACAAATGTTCATGTAATACAAACAGCACCTTACCATCATCAGTGGTAGGTGCTGTATCTGCATTCAATAGACGATTTTACGGTACAGACAAATCAAAGAAGAATTTAATTATTCAAATCATAAAGCCCAGATGCGTGTTCATTTGGCATATCAGGCAGTTCAGGTACTGGATAACCTTTTGGAGGTTCAACAACGGCCAGTTCACCACCATTCCTGCTCGGTGTTGTCCCTTGAAAAATCTCACCTATCATAGTGGTATCAAGTCTAAAATTGAATTGTGCATTATGAAAACCCATCTCGACATATTTTCGGCATTCTGGGTATTTATTTAAATCATAGTTTGGAACTGGGAATAATTTCCCCCAATTTACACCCAATGTTTCTAAAGCTTTTGCAAACGCATTTTGGTGGGCATTATCACGAACAATTAAAAAGGCAATTGTCTCTCGAAGTGCTTTATTGCTGCTCATTTCGTAAATTCTGGACTTTTGAAGGACACCCGTTGATTCGAGCATGAGGTTATTTAATAAATTAGCTACTAAGTTTCCATGGTCATATACCCAAGACCCATTCCAGGGGTTTCCAGCTGCATCTTCTGGAAGAGATGCCTTGGCGCCCATAATAAAATGATGAGGGTTGGCACCACCTTGGATAACATCATCTAACGGAGCACCATCCTCTGACTCGTTTCCCGGCATACTTCCCCCAGCTTCATTTAATAACTGGTTGATTGTTGTTTGGACAAGTTCAACATGGCTTAGCTCCTCTAAAAAAATTCCTCTAATCAAGTCGCGATAGGGCTTTGCTTTGCCCCTAAAATTTGCGCTTTGAAATGAAAATTGCATCATTGTTCTCATCTCACCAAATTGACCACCGAGTGCTTCTTGCAATACTTTTGCAGCATGTGGGTCTGGTTTATCAGGTACAATCATATTTATTAAATCTTCTCTATAAAAGTACATGGAATCTCAGTCTCCTTTATTGTCTAATCAAACATATAATGCCAATCTATTAGGTATTTATACACAAAAGAAGGGACACAGTTTAAACTTCACCCCAAATCAATTGGGGAGGCAGTTATATTAAGCAAAACTACCATGTAAAGCTCTTATCCTCTACGCCAATGTGCTAAAATAAAATTAAAAAGTAGAAAGGTGATTTTGATGCCAGATTGGTCTTACCATACTTTATTCAAGCCTGTTCTACACAAGTTAACACCTACCATTAGTCGAGAGTTTATACATCGTGGAATGAGCACGTTAGCCTCTACATCAATAGGTGAAAAGTTGATTGAGTTTCTTGGTCATATGTCACCTTAAAATCAGATACAGAAACACTTATTTAACAGTCAATTTTCTTTCCCGGTAGGAATAAGTGGAAGAATTGACCCGCAATTATCTGGAATAAAGGCATTTCAGAACCTGGGTTTTGGTTTTGTTGAGATTGGACCTGTTTCGGTTCATGGTTCAATTGGAAATAGTGCAGTTTCTATTAACCCAAAGCTGGAACAGATTTCTGGAGATTATGGCTCATCTATAAAACTTTCGAAAGCAAAGGTGATACTAAATTCACTGCAAAAAAAGAAAGTCCCATTTTTTATTAGAGTTGAGGGAACTTTACATGAAATTAAGGATATTTGTGAAGAACTTTTTCCTTATAGTGATGGATTTATTTTGGAAAGCAATACTTTCAAATCAACTACTCAAAATAGACGAGTTTCGAAATCGGATTACTAAACCAATTATATTATCTTGTTCAGCTGATGATATGTCTGATGTTGAGATAATTAGTCAATTTAAACCAGACGGAATTCACCTTGAGGGAAACGATTCACCTGAGATCCTCACTAATAAGCTTGTAGCGATTAGAAATTTAGTTAAGGAGGAAGTACCTATTATTACTACGGGAGGAATAAAGGAGCCTTCAGACGCCCTTCGATTACTCGATAACGGAGCTTCACTAATCATGTTAGACTTTGATTACGTATTTTCCGGCCCTGGTCTACCTAAGCGTATTAATGAGGTATACAGCAATCGGTATACAAAGAAATTAAGCTTTAGTGAAGGGTGGGTTTGGTATTGGTTGTTTGGTCTGGCCATTACTGTCGCTGGACTCATAGCCATGTTTTTTAGTATGACATCGGTTATACTTCCGTACGATGAATCCTTTTTAGGTGTCTTTAGAAAAGATATTTTATATTTTAACCCCTACATTCTGTACTTTATGGCACATGACCGGATGACACTTTCGGGAACGATGATATCTGGTGGAATTATTTGTATGCAGCTAGCCAGATATGGAATTAGATATAGGCTGCATTGGGCAAGGAAAGCGGTTAATGTAGCAGGAACTATTGGTTTCCTTGGCATTTTATTATTTATCGGATACGGGTATTTTGATTGGCTTCATGGTTTGTTTTGGATGATCTTATTACCATTATTCATTTTAGGAATTGTAAAATCGAAAAATGCAACTGAATCACCCACCAGTACAAATCTTTTTAATCATCAAGCCTGGAAGTTAAGCTTATATGGACAACTTTCTTTTATTATATTGGGAGCTTCATTAGCAGTTGGCGGAGTGGTAATCTCGTCTATTGGAGCAACCAGTGTATTTGTACCAACAGATATTTCCTACTTATGTATGACTCCAGAGGCATTAAATGAATTTAATGAACGATTAATACCGGTTATTGCCCATGACCATGCAGGGTTTGGAAGTGCTCTTTTAAGTGTTGGTTTGTTAGTATTGATGCTTGCGTTATGGGGAATTCGTGAGGGAGAACGTTGGGTTTGGTGGACCTTCACAATCGGTGCCATTCCTGCTTTTGCAGCAGGGATAGCGACCCATTATTTCATTGGATA
>NZ_CAKJTG010000010.1:187339-189284 GCF_917563885.1 Pseudoneobacillus rhizosphaerae | reverse complement strand
GCTGGGTTCAGAACGTCGTGAGACAGTTCGGTCCCTATCCGTCGTGGGCGTAGGAAATTTGAGAGGAGCTGTCCTTAGTACGAGAGGACCGGGATGGACGCACCGCTGGTGTACCAGTTGTTCTGCCAAGAGCATCGCTGGGTAGCTATGTGCGGACGGGATAAGTGCTGAAAGCATCTAAGCATGAAGCCCCCCTCAAGATGAGATTTCCCATAGCGTAAGCTAGTAAGAACCCTGAAAGATGATCAGGTTGATAGGTCAGAGGTGGAAGCGCGGTGACGTGTGGAGCTGACTGATACTAATCGTTCGAGGACTTAACCAAAATGTTTAATGATGAATTGTCTGTTATCTAGTTTTGAAGGAATAAAGTTTTTTGCGAATGCAAAATAACTTTCCTTAATAACATAGTCTGGTGGCGATGGCAAGAAGGTCACACCCGTTCCCATACCGAACACGGAAGTTAAGCTTCTTTGCGCCGATGGTAGTTGGAGGATTCCTCCTGTGAGAGTAGGACGTCGCCAGGCAATGCCCCTTTCGGGGCTATTATTTTGTCTAGTATTTAAGAATGGCCCCTTGGTCAAGTGGTTAAGACACCTCCCTTTCACGGAGGTAACACGGGTTCGAATCCCGTAGGGGTCACCAAGTTTTTTTGTGAAAAAATATATTTATATGGAGGATTAGCTCAGCTGGGAGAGCATCTGCCTTACAAGCAGAGGGTCGGCGGTTCGATCCCGTCATCCTCCACCAAAGATTTTTTGCGATAGCAAAAATATCTTACCTTAAGTTCTTTCGCGTTAGCAGAAATAACCTTTATATTATGCCGGTGTAGCTCAGTTGGTAGAGCAACTGACTTGTAATCAGTAGGTCGTGGGTTCGACTCCTATCGCCGGCACCAGAGTTTTTTCGCAAAAAGCGAAACTAACTTTCCTTGTACGAGCCATTAGCTCAGTTGGTAGAGCATCTGACTTTTAATCAGAGGGTCGAAGGTTCGAGTCCTTCATGGCTCACCAAGTTTTTTGCGATTGCAAAATAACCATTTTTTTATCGTAAATTATTATCATTAATATGCGGGTGTGGCGGAATTGGCAGACGCACCAGACTTAGGATCTGGCGCCGCAAGGCGTGGGGGTTCGACTCCCTTCACCCGCATTAACGTATACTTTTTGAATAGGCGGAAGTAGTTCAGTGGTAGAACACCACCTTGCCAAGGTGGGGGTCGCGGGTTCGAATCCCGTCTTCCGCTCCAAAAAGTGCCGGGGTGGCGGAACTGGCAGACGCACAGGACTTAAAATCCTGCGGTAGGTGACTACCGTACCGGTTCGATTCCGGTCCTCGGCACCAAGTAAGTATTTTGCGTAAGTAAAATAACTTTCCATAATGCGCCCGTAGCTCAATTGGATAGAGCGTCTGACTACGGATCAGAAGGTTATGGGTTCGACTCCTTTCGGGCGCGCCATAAAGTTTTTTGCGATAGCAAAATAACATTCATCTATCGGGAAGTAGCTCAGCTTGGTAGAGCACTTGGTTTGGGACCAAGGGGTCGCAGGTTCGAATCCTGTCTTCCCGACCATTTACTTTTCATCTATTTCCTGGGGTCTTAGCTCAGCTGGGAGAGCGCCTGCCTTGCACGCAGGAGGTCAGGGGTTCGATCCCCCTAGACTCCACCAACATTTTTACAACAGTAAAAATAACCAAATATCGTTTGTGGTAGCACAATTATTTTCCCTTTTCATTGTGGCGGTGTAGCTCAGCTGGCTAGAGCGTTCGGTTCATACCCGAAAGGTCGGGGGTTCGAACCCCTCCGCCGCTACCAATTATTTTCATGGAGGAATACCCAAGTTCGGCTGAAGGGATCGGTCTTGAAAACCGACAGGCGGGTCATACCGCGCGGGGGTTCGAATCCCTCTTCCTCCTCCATTATTTTTTTAGTGACAACTTTATATGT
>NZ_CAKJTG010000010.1:136811-187239 GCF_917563885.1 Pseudoneobacillus rhizosphaerae | reverse complement strand
GGAGGAATACCCAAGTTCGGCTGAAGGGATCGGTCTTGAAAACCGACAGGCGGGTCATACCGCGCGGGGGTTCGAATCCCTCTTCCTCCTCCATTATTTTTTTAGTGACAACTTTATATGTTATTATCGTCGCGGGGTGGAGCACGATCGAATATGCTTCGATGAATAATCATCAGCGTACCGATTGAGCAACATCTTGAATAATCTTCCCGAAATCGGGACGGCCCATAGGAAACATGGGGCATGTGACAACTTTATATGTTATTATCGTCGCGGGGTGGAGCAGCCCGGTAGCTCGTCGGGCTCATAACCCGAAGGTCGCAGGTTCAAATCCTGCCCCCGCAATTATGTATTTTCAAGAAAACCTCTTGAAAATACTTGGTCCGGTAGTTCAGTTGGTTAGAATGCCTGCCTGTCACGCAGGAGGTCGCGGGTTCGAGTCCCGTCCGGACCGCCATTTTTTATCTCAGTAGACTTCTACTGTTTATCTATCTATATTATGTGGCTCAGTAGCTCAGTCGGTAGAGCAAAGGACTGAAAATCCTTGTGTCGGCGGTTCGATTCCGTCCTGAGCCACCTTTTTTCTATTCAATTTAGTTTTTTATAATATGGAGGGGTAGCGAAGTGGCTAAACGCGACGGACTGTAAATCCGTTCCCTTGGGTTCGGCGGTTCGAATCCGTCCCCCTCCACCATTTACTTCAAACATATACTATTATGGCGGTCGTGGCGAAGTGGTTAACGCATCGGATTGTGGTTCCGACATTCGGGGGTTCGATTCCCCTCGGTCGCCCCATTTTTATTTTTAACCAAATAACCTATAATTGGGCTATAGCCAAGCGGTAAGGCATCGCACTTTGACTGCGACATGCGTTGGTTCAAATCCAGCTAGCCCAGCCACTTTTTTAAAGCATAGCTAAGTAATCAGGTAATAGTTAAACATGCGGGTGTAGTTTAGTGGTAAAACCTCAGCCTTCCAAGCTGATGTTGTGAGTTCGATTCTCATCACCCGCTCCATATGGGCCTATAGCTCAGCTGGTTAGAGCGCACGCCTGATAAGCGTGAGGTCGATGGTTCGAGTCCATTTAGGCCCACCAGAATTTTTTGCAAAGCAAAATAATTAAAGTTTTTTGCGAATGCAAAATAACTTTCCTTATGTTCCGCAGTAGCTCAGTGGTAGAGCATTCGGCTGTTAACCGAACGGTCGTAGGTTCGAGTCCTACCTGCGGAGCCATTTTTTTATAATCAATGTACATATTATATAAAAACAAAAAAAGAGGTTGATTCTAATTGAATCAACCTCTTTTTTTAAATCTACCACTATACTAAACTCTTATTAACTTCTTTACCCAAGCGCTTATGGAAAAAAGGAACAACGTATCGGTCAAGCCCGAATTTTCCAGCGTTGTAGCCAGCCACCATAATCAGAACACCCATGATAATATCAGTTGGGTTGTGAGAAATGGTTCCAGATAACATGAAAGCAAAGTTCATTACTACTCCGAAGAAAGCAGCAGCTGTTGTTAAGCAACCAAGAATAAGTCCTAACCCTACTAAAAATTCACCCCAAGGAACTAATACATTGAATAAATCTGCATTTGGAATTGCAAAGTTATCAAGAAAAGATACCCAACCACCATACACCACACCATCAGGACCTTTTACAGGGTTTGCGATCGCTCCTTTTAAAAACCCACTTGCATCAAAGCCACCGGTAATTTTGTGAAAGCCTGCTGTCATCCATTGGTAACCTAAAAATATGCGAATAGCTGCGAATAGAGCGGCTGAAATAGTGTTTTCTCTCAAAAATTTAACTAACATTTTAATCGCTTCCTTTCAAATAATAAAGATTGATTACACTATCAATATACTAGAAATGTAGTAAATATTGCTGGTGTATTGGTAAATTTCACCAATTTGTAAAAACATATTGTCAAAATTTTGAACTAACATATTTTAGGTGATATCCTTTCATTGACATTATCATTTATTTTTGGAAGAATTATTTGTAATAGAGTTTAAAGGAGGAAAGCAAAATGACGAATAGTTTACAAGCTACAACCACATTACATAACGGCGTAAAGATGCCGTGGTTTGGGTTAGGTGTATTTAAGGTTCAAGAGGGCTCGGAAGTGATTGAATCTGTCAAGGTTGCTATCCAACATGGATATAAAAGCATCGATACTGCAGCGATTTATAGAAATGAAGAAGGTGTTGGACAGGGGATTAGGGAATCTGGAGTTCCAAGAGAAGAATTATTTATTACCTCTAAAGTATGGAATTCTGATCAAGGGTATGAATCAACACTACAAGCTTTTGAAACTAGTTTAAATAAACTTGGTTTAGATTATCTGGATTTGTATTTAATTCATTGGCCAGGTAAAACCAAATACAAAGAAACTTGGAAGGCGCTTGAAAAGTTATACAAAGATGGGCGTGTTCGAGCTATCGGAGTAAGCAATTTTAAAATTCATCATTTAGAAGATTTAATAAGTTCGGCAGAGATTAAACCAATGGTAAATCAAGTGGAATTCCATCCGCACTTAACTCAAAAGGAACTGCTAGCTTTTTGCCAAAGAGAAGGAATACAGCTGGAAGCATGGTCACCGTTAAAACAGGGTGAATTATTAAGTGACCCGACCATTAATGAAATTGCCGCAAAGTATCAAAAATCAGCTGCACAGATCATTTTGCGTTGGGATTTACAAAATGGAGTCGTCACTATTCCAAAATCAATCAAAGAACAACGAATCGTTGAAAATGCAAACATCTTTGATTTCGAACTATCAGTAGAAGACTTGGAAAAAATCGATGGTCTTAATAAAAATGAACGAGTAGGATCTGATCCAGACACAATGGTTGCTGGATTTAATAACTAAAAAACTTTAACACAGTAAAGCGCTGGGGGACAGTCCCCTAGCGCTTTACTGCGTTAAAGGGTGGGTGATAAATGGGATAAAGTGATATAATTGTGTTAACTAATTATGAGTTTTAAAGAGTAGAGGGGAAATGATGAAAAATATCAAAGAAAAACGATACGAAACTGATTTATATGAGCCTATTCGGAGATATTTTTCAAAAAACGGCTATGAAGTACATGGTGAAGTACACCATTGTGATATCGCAGCTGTGAAAGAAAATGAGCTGATATTGATTGAAATGAAGCTTAGTTTGACGGTGGACCTTCTAATCCAAGCGACCAAACGCCAGCGCTTAACCGACCAGGTCTACATTGCCATACCTAAGCCTAAACGACTAACCTCTAAAAAATGGTACGATCTCTGTCATTTAGTAAAAACCTTAGAGCTTGGCTTAATTCTAGTCAACTTTCTAAAAAGTGGCGCTAAAATGGAAATAGTCATTGAACCATCTCCCTTTGATAGAAAGAGAATTATGCAACGAAATAAGAAAAAACGAGAAAGGCTTTTAGCCGAAATAAAGGGAAGAAATGGTGACCACAATGTTGGTGGCAGTAATAAGACTAAGATTATGACAGCTTATAAAGAGAATTGTATTCAAATTGCCTACCTCCTCGAGATTAATGGTCCATCATCCCCAAAAGCACTCCGCCAAATTGGCACGGGTGACAAGACTCTATCAATCCTTACAAAAAATTATTACGGCTGGTATGAGAAAATTGAACGAGGGATATATGCAATCAGCGAAAAGGGGAAAAAGGAAATTACTGATTTCCCTGAGATCATACAGTACTTTTCGGAAGTAAAGCTTGAATCTGACGAGTAACAATTCTAAAGAAAAAAAGAGATAGAGCAGGGATGCTACATCTCTTTTTTAGTTAATATAATAGTTTCCTAAAGGAAATTTAATGATGAATTTAGTACCCTTTCCTTCCAAACTTTCCACTTGTATTTTACCTTTCATCGAATGGATAATTTGGTAAGAAACCGTAAGACCTACCCCTGTACCTTTATCTTTCGTTGAATAGAACGGTGTACCTATATATTTTAACTGTGTTTTAGTCATCCCATGTCCATTATCCGAAATGTCAATTACTATTTCATCTTCCGTTGTATAAGCATTTACGATAATGATGCCGCCTTGGTCAACGGCTTCAATTCCATTTTTCAAAATATTGACAAGTACTTGCTTGATTTCATCTTTTAATCCTTTAATATATAACGAATTCTCAATCGAAGATTCAATGGTTACGTTATTGATATTTGTATAGGAGGTCATTAATTCAATGGTACTCTTAATTTCTTCTGCTAAATTAATAATCGCTGGATTTTTATCATTAGGTTTCGCTAGAGAAAGGTAGTCGTTAATAATATACTGTGCGTGCTCTAATTCCTTTAAGGAGATGTCGATGTATTTTCTTTGTTTGCTATCCAAATTTTCATCTGTTCTTATTAGCTGTAGAAAGCCTCGGACAGAAGTCATTGGGTTTCTTACTTCATGTGCAACAGACGCTGCAAGTTGACTAATCACATTAAGTTTGTCAGCCCGTTGTAATTGGCTTTGAATCCTCATTTGTTGATCTAAATTTTCTATAATAAAAAATATAGTTATTAACGTGAACCAAGTGATAAGTCCAAATGTTAGCATAAAAGGAATCTGATCAAACTGTCCTGTTTTTAACAAGGTAATTCCCCTCGTACAAGCGATGAACCAATAAAGGGAGCTAACAAGGATCATCTTCGTTCTAAACTTAAAGCTATCAAACTTACGATAAATGAGTATTAGTAGAAATGCTAAGATGAAATAATTAATAAAAGTAATATAAAAACCTGGTCCTCCAATGATTAACCTATAAATCAACATAGCTGACAATGTAATAGTGCCTTGTAAGAGCCCGGCATATAAAAACGAAATCATAATCGGGATAACCCTGAAGTCATAAATATAACCATTTTTGTATTCGATTGGGTAAGACATCGTACAAAATAACATGAATAAAACAATCAAGGCAAATTTCGCATTAGTTTTTTTTCGACCATTATGATTCTCTTGTAAATATAAATGATAAAAAAAGATGGGAAAAAGAACGATTAAAACATGATAAAGGAATTGACCGAAATAATTAAACATATAAATGTCCCCTATTTGTAAGAGTATATTACTAGTTAAATTCTACTAAAAAACAAAAAAACCTCTAAATATTATAGGTATAAAGTATCGATTAGTTAAAAAAAATGATCTTGGACTGGACCCATTCTATGAGTTAGTTGTCTATGATTAACAATGGTAGCTATTGTTAATCCCTCCAATCTGCTATACTAGCTTATTCCTTTTATGTTATGATTCGACATATTAAGACAATAATATTTCTTTCCATTGTAAGAGTAGGGGGGATTAATGATGAATATAGAAAACTATGAAATGGCAAAGAAAGAAGCCTTTTCCAGAGATAAAGAAACAGCTGCGGCATTAGCATTAGGTTCTAATAAGAGGACTGGTCTAGTTTTTCCAGTTTTCGTAAGATTATTTAAATTACGAGTGTTTATGTTTGTTATTTTACTAGCGTTTATCGTTAGTTTTAGCACTTTTTTCTATTTTAAATTTTTTTCGGATAATACCTATAAAAATGAAACATTTAGTATAGTTGAGAGCGTTCAAGAACTAGCGACACTCGCAACGGCAGAAGCTGTTGTGACTACGATTGTGAAGGAAGAAGATAATAAGCTTTTTAATCAAGAGATTAGTATGAACCTGCCAGGTACAAAACGCACTCTGCTATTAATTGTTCCTGCTACAGTCATTGCTGGGGTCGACTTAACATCAGTAACGGATGAAAACATAAAGATTAATGAGGATAGAAAAGAAATAACCCTTACGATTCCACGAGCAACCCTTATTCAAGAGCCTTCAATTCAAATGGATAAAGTGCAGACTTACTCTGAAGAAGGACTCTTTCGAAGTGAGGTTCATTGGGATGAAGGCTATGATCTTGCAGCAAAAGCTACGATTGAGATTAAGAATGAAGCTATTCAAATGGGTTTATTAACAAAAGCGGAAGAAAGTGCTGAAAAAGTTCTTAGCTCTTTCTTTAGTCATTTAGGATATACGGCAAAAATTCAGTTTAAATAGTTTAAAGGGCAGCAGTCTTCGGACTACTGTCCTTTCTATTTTTGGGAATAAGAATTAAGTGATTATTTGTTGTAACAAGTAAATAGTCTTATAATTAATCTATGAATGAAAGTATAAAAAAATTTTCCACAAAATAGGGAGGCTATTGAAATGGCTGTAACATGTTTGCTTGAAGTTGTACCAGGAGAAACGTTCGAAGGTTTTTGTTTAGTGAAAGAAGTTAAACAAGAAAAGACGAAAAAGGGAGATCCGTACTTAAATGTTACAGTAGCCAAAAAGCATAAGATGGTAGCCTGCAAGCTATGGAATAACGGGTTTGGGGGAAAGGATGTTGAAGAAATTTTATCAATTTTTTCCAATGGTGCGATGTTACATATTGCAGGAGATGCCTCTGAATATAATGGACAAGTCCAAATGACCATTTCTGCTTTTCGTCAAGCTGTACAGGGAGAGGTTGAAATGAGCGAATTTATCGAAAGTGCTCCTGAATCAGTTGAAAGCATGGAAGTGGAAATTAGAGCCTTCATAGACGAAATTAAGATACCTATTTTACATCAAATAACCTCTGAATTATTTGAGGAGAACAATAAGTATTTTATGTACCATGTTGCTGCTGTGAAAATGCATCATAATTTCCGTTCAGGCCTCGCGTTTCATACTTTATCACTTCTTCGGATAGCAAAGAATATTTGCGATCAATATGGTGAAGCAGTAAATCGCAGCAAAATGTACGCAGCTCTCACGCTACATGACATGGGGAAAATTATCGAAATGACAAAAGATACTGCTGCTCCTGAATATACATTATTTGGCCAGTTTTTAGGCCATATTCAAATTGTTAACCAGATGATTGACCGAAAATTAGTTTTCATCCGTAGCCAGCGCACAGTCTCATTAGAAGAAGTAACAGTAGTGTATGAATTAATGAATATTATCTCTAGTCACCATGGTCCTCTAAGCAATGGATGGGGAAGCACCGCTGAGCCCATCACACTTGAAGCACACCTTTGCCACATGATTGATAACATCGATGCGAAAATAAACATGATTTCAAAGGCAACGGTGGATATGAAAGAAGGAGAAGTTCAAAAGATTTGGGGACTTGGAAAAATTTATAAAGCAAAAGGCCTCGATAAATAGCAGCAAGAAAGTTTAAAGCCTGAAATTACCAAAATTGAGTTAAGGAGACAAAATATTGCAAATATTTTTATAGCATTATTTGGTTAGAGACGTTATATTTAAATTATATGAAACAGTAAACTCAATAAAAACTATTAAGTTGGAAACTATTTAATTACTCTTAATTAATTCAATGTTAATAGTGGCTTTGGACCATTTGTTGTACGAGCATAATAATCATATGGGGGATACAATCATGAAAAAATTATTATCTATTTTATTTGTGTTTTCTTTAATCTTAGGGATAGGGACGAATGCATTTGCCGGTGAAGACAAAGTTGTTAAAGAGAAACTGAAAGCCATTGAGCTTGTTAATAAAACAAATGAAAAGATTAGAAAAGAAATAGAAAAGGGTGTAAAAAAGGCTGAGAAGCTTCAGGCTGATTATTATACAGATATTGAGAAACTGCAAAGTAAAGATAAAGACTTAAGGAGTAAGACTACTGTTAATAATGTACAGGATCAAAACATTATTAAAGAAGTTGATGAAATATTTTCTTTAATTGAAGAGGAAGTATCAAATGTGGCTAAAACTGGAGATATTTCTGATGAAATGGTTGTAGTAAATGATAAAATGACAACATTAGTAAGTAAGGAGCAATTTAAATGCGATGACATTGTTGGAACTACTGAAGAGAATGGTATTTGTAGAATCAAAAATGGAGAGCCATTTAATAGTAATTATAAAGAACTTGATGATAAATATAATTCAGAACTCGAAAAAGTAATAACTAATGTATACTATGAAACACTTAAAATGTCTACTGAGACGATATCAAAAGTCAAGGAAGTAGGATATATTGCTGAATGCAGTTGGGTACCAGTTGAATTTGGTCACCTAATTGTTTGGATAGACCCAATTCGAATTGTTGGTGAAATCTAATGTTATATATAAACATTTTCTGATAAACTAAAATAGTTAAACATCAACGGGTTCTGCACTATGGGACTCGTTTTTATATATTCTCAGATTAGTATAGGGGGAATACGATTTGGAAGGGTTTAAAATTGGTAAAAAAGGATCGGCGTTAGAAACTGTTGTATATAATAGAAGTGAATTTAGTTTACTAACACGTGGTGATGGTGTTGAAGTTCTCCTACATACAATTGAAAAAGATAAGCTGTTCTATGTATATCCAAGCGATAATCCCAATGTTTTAGAATTTTATTTAATACAATCAGGGGAAATACTTTGTGAAATAAATGATGAGAAGACTATTTTGGGTACTGGAGATTACTTTTCAGCAAAGGGATTAACTGACCATATCCACTTTACTGCCTTAACTAATGTGACCTTTTTATGGGTAACAACAGAACAAACCTTTATTCATTTGAGTAATGAAATGTCAGCACTTATGGACATAGTTAAAAAGGTTGAAGCAAAAGATCGTTATACTTATTTGCATAGCGACCGTGTTGCCAATTATTCTATAAAAATTGCAAAAAAAATGAAATTAAATAGAGTTCAAATTGAAAATCTTAATACGGCAAGTTACATTCATGATATTGGAAAGGTTAATGTCCCAGAAGAAATTTTAAATAAACCTAGCCGATTAACCGTCGAGGAATTCGAAATCATAAAAAAGCATCCTTCCGATGGAGCTAAAATGATAAAAGGAACCTTTTATGAAGAGCTAGCTCCCATCATTGAACAGCACCACGAACGATTAAATGGTAGTGGATACCCAAAAGGGCTAAAGGGTGATGATATTCTATTAGAAGCCCGAATTATTGCCGTAAGTGATACATTTGATGCCATGACAGAGGACCGTGTATATCGTAAAGCATCAAATGCACAAGAAGCCTTCGACGTCATAAAAGGCTCCATTGGAACGCTATATGACAGAGAAGTCGTAGAAGCATTTGAAAAGGTATTAAAAGAAGAAGGAAAAATAGTTTAACACAGTAAAGTGTGTGGGGACTGTCCCCCGATGCTTTAAAGCGTTAAAAGGGCTAACCGTTTTATTTCGGTTAGCCCTTTTTGTTTTATTTAGGTGGTGGAGAGTACTACTTGATTTCTACCATCTTCCTTTGCGTAATAAAGTGCTTCGTCTGCCATTCGGATAAGTTTTCTTTTGGATATGGTTGCGTCTGGTACAGTTGAGGCAACTCCTATACTAATGGTCACAAAAGGTGAGGTAGAAGAGTTTTGATGGATGATTTCTAATTGCTTCACTTTCATTCTACATTCTTCCGCAATCATACTAACTTGATTTGGACTAATATTTGGAATGAGGGCTACGAATTCCTCTCCACCAATTCTTGCGACAGTTCCATGATACTTTTGGATAGATTTTTGTAAACAAGCTGCTACTAGTTGAAGGGTCATATCCCCTTGTTGATGTCCGTAGGAATCATTGTAAAATTTAAAGTGATCGATATCCATATAAAGAATCGAAATCATGGTCTGATTTGTGGTAGCTATATCCCATTCCTTTTCGTATAAATCATCAAAGTAGCGACGGTTCGGAAGGTTTGTAAGTGGATCAAGATAGGACATTTCTTTTAATACTTCATTGACACGTTGTAATTCTAGCTTAGAGTCTTCTAACGATTTTGTTCGGTCATATATTTTTTCTTCTAGCGTTTGATTTAACTCCGTTAATTGATTGGAAAAGTCTTCAACTTTTTGGAATGCTTTGGATAAGTTTTTGGCGATAATATAACTTTGTGAGAAGATAAAGATAAATTGCCCCATACTAGATAGATTAGTAGAATCTATGTTGCCATTAGTATAGAGAATATCATTGATAACAGTTAATGCATAAATGAAGGAACAACTAAGGACGACCTTTGCTCCTTCACGCTTTCTTGCTGTAGCTAAGATGAGCGCGAAAATGATATAAACGATTGTGACAATAGTTAAGGCTTGGAAAAGGAAAAGGCTTTTTGTATAGATGATAGCAGGTGTAAATACTACTAATAATGAAAAAAGCAAACTAATGACAGATATTATTTTACAAAATAGTATTGAAACTTCCTGTTTGTATAAATTGTGCATAAACCATACGAATAGTGGAACGACCGTGTAAAAAGTTAAAAACTCGGTTTTGACAATAAACTCCCATGGAACACTTTTAAAAAGGATTGTAAGGACTTGTTCTCCGATGACAATCGTGCGTGCTGCTATAACAAGACATGTAGCACCAAACATCAGTAAGATGCTTTCTTTTCTCCGATGTAGAAACAGAACAATATGATATAAGCCGGATAGCAGTAAACTCCCAATAATGATTGCTTCGAATACAAGGTTTCTTTTTGTTAATTCAGTAATTTGTTGAGCCGTACCAAATTTCAAACTACTCCACATACCGCCGCTTCGGTAATGGAAATTGGCAATGTTCATATAGATGTCGATGGTATCACTGTGAGCATCGAAAAATACTACTTGTGGTTTGTAAAACGGAATGGTTGTTTCTTTTGTTTTGCCTGGATTACCGTTCGTAATCATTAATTCGTCGTCAAGCCATAATCGGTAGGAATTAGACATGATCGGGATTTTAAGACCATAGTTATTGCCAACCTTGAGGCCCCTTAATTGAATATGATATAAGCCATATCCAGAAGATGGAAATAGGTTTTCGTCGTCCCAACCAGAAGGGACTTCAATCAGGGATCGTTCTCCTGCTGTAAGCTTGTCTGGCCCATCTGTTTTCCAGTAAAAATTCCATTCCCCTTCAAGAGAAACGGGACCATCTTTTCCACCATCCCACTCTTTAAGCGAGACAATCCCTTCTTTAGCAACTGGAATGGGTTGAATAATCCAACCTGTCAAACAGAATGTAAGTAGGATAAGAGTCACTATATTAATCATTTTTATTTTCATATGAATCTATCACACCTATTAATTCAAATGGATTACGAGTCTATTAAGATATACCATATTTTTAACCAATAAATATATCATATATGTAAAAAGATTTCAGGTAAATTTGAAGCGTTCGACAATTTGTGAAAAAAATGGCGTAAAAGCATATCTGCCTTGTACGCCATTTCTTCATTTCAATGGTGATAGATATTCATGTGTGTATTTTAATAGTAGGGAGTATAAGGCGTATAAGGCGTATAAGGCGAATACGGACTAACAGGATATGGTTGGTAAGTTGGGTACGGGTACGGATATGGATATTGATTTGATGAACCAGCCAATCCAGCCGCTGTTCCTAGTGCTAAGCCTAACCCAGCCCCTACCAAACCTGAACCGTATCCAAAATTCCCTCCGTATCCACCATGACCACCGCCGTGCCCACCATGCCCGCCATGCCCACCGTGACCGCCGTATCCACCATGACCGCCGTATCCACCATGACCGCCGTATCCACCGTGACTGCCGTATCCACCGTGACCGCCGTGTTCACCATGACTGCCGTGTCCACCATGTCCACCATGACCTCCGCCATGAACTGGTCTAAATTGTCCCATTTGATTATTCAATTGTATCACCCTTCTTTTACATTTCTAATCCATTTATCATATGACCAGTTTTCAAGAAGGGTCTTACTTTTTCAAAAATTATTAGGCATTTGTAACAGTAGGCATTAAAGTATAAGGAATGATATTTTTCTTTTCTAAGCAAGAAAGTATAACTTTTTTGACTTCGAGAATTGTCCAGCTCCAGCGCCCAGCGTCTAGTGGACTTCACTCTCCCTCCCTACGATAAGTCAACATCGAATCGCCAAAAACGCGATTCGTGATTCCTTTATCTCGGTCAAGAGGGCTCCAGTCCATACGCCGCTAAACGGGCGCCTACGCTTTTTTCTACATCCATCCTACTTTTCATTTTCTCCCTAGCCCCGGTGCGCCAAGCCTTGACTGCTGATATCGAAACACCTTCCTTTTCAGCTATTTCTTTTACCGTTAAGTTGGATCTAAGAGTATACATTAGCCATGTTAATTGTTTTTTCGATAATGTTTCGCAGTAGGAGAGTAGTAGCTTTTCTTCTAAAGCCATGTCAGAGTTTGAATCCTCGATACCTTCCCAGAATTCCTCTTTCGCATAGATATTTCGTTCTTCATGCAACCTAGATTTTGTCATTTCTGTTTGTATCTTACCTTTTACAATCGAGTAAGCATAATTCATGAAATTTCCCTTCGTAGGGTCGAACCGTGTACTTGCTTCCCATAAGCCAATCAGCCCAATCTGGTAATATTCCTCCCGATTTTTATAAATGTGAAGAGAATGAATAATTTTATAGATCATTGGTTCATATTTAGTTACTAACATTTCAAAGCTTTCCAATGGAGTCTTCCTTTTAGAAAGCGCGCTTTTCTTTGTATTCCCGGGTACTTCTACCTTATCGGGATAATATGTTTTAATCGAATCGCATAAATTCACTTTTTGAAGCGGTTTTTGCCGTTTAAACACTAAAAACCGCTTCAAAAATTAAATTTGCGGTCTGTTTTTGGTAGTTAGTGTGATTTGAGTATGATTTTTATAAATCAAATAAAAAAAGCACCTACCAGATGGCAGATGCTTAATATATTGATTACTACTTCCTTAAAAAAATTTCAAAATTGTACCTTCCAGAGGAATCTTTCTTTAATAAATTTTTCTTTTTCTGATCCACGATAAGGGTAAACGGACTTTTTTCTCTTTTAGTGGTCATTCTTCTTAAAAACTGTGCATTTTGCCATTTTTGGTTGAAGCTAGAAAGTCTCGAATGAACTTCGATGGAATAACCATTGCTTAAATCGACCAGTGTATGTCTACCATGTGCACTGGTTTTGACAATATGAATTGGATTAAACCAAATTGTGTCGTCACTTTTATAGGCTTGACTAGGAAAGGCGCAAATACTATGAAGAGGGTTACCTAGAATGGGACATATATTAACATTTTCTTTAATTAATTTAGTCTCAGGCTGGGCTCCTTTTAAATCGAAGTCTATGTAATTGATGGTATCATTTAAAACTGCTAATGGTTCTTTATCAACTAAAAAGGTTTTATCTAACTCCATTATTCTTGTACAAAGTTTTCCATAATGATTATACTCACCCATCATTAAAACCATCTGTAGATTAATAATATAATAATTTACTGTAAACAACCTTATCAACCCCTAAATCTACCTTTAAATTTGTTTTTTTAACACTCCCTTTATTTGAATTATACATTTAGTTAATTATGGAATATATTCGGTAATAGCGTAATTTGTGACAAAATTCGCAATTCTCTTACTTCCCTCTATTCATCTGTTGTTAGTAGTCTATGATGGAATATTTTTGGCTTAGATGTTTGGTTCAAATGAGTTTATACTATTATTAAATACTTTTTCTATTAAAATCTGAAAAGTGACATAATTATGACATATTTCCTATGTACACTAGAATGGAAAGGTACTATGGGTAGAGGAGGTCAACTGGGTGAAGAAAAAAATAGCAGCATCTATTTTTGTCGGAAGTTTGTTGTTTGGTGGTATTTCCGTAGGGGCTGCAGAAATTAGCGGTACTTCTAGCAAGATTGAGTTAACTGAACAAAAAAACAAACAGCGACTTAAAGTATTATTTGCGGAAATTAAACTGATTAAAACACGTGTGCAAAATGTGCTTGCTGAAGTGAAGCCGGTACAAAATAGCATCAAAGAGTTAATCGCAAAACTTAAAGTAGCAAAAGAGAAAAAGGATAAAGAACAAATAAAAATAGTAAAAGAAACGATTACTAAAAAGCAACAAACCGTTAAAACGAAAATGACATCGATTCAGCCAGATTTAAATCGACTGAAAGAATTGCAAATAGAATTAAAGAAAATCCAAGAACAAATCAAACAAAACGAACAACAAAATAAAGTGGAAAATGTGCAAAATAAACAAGTGAAGCAGAATACACTATCTACTAAACTGCAAGCAAAAGAAAGCAAGCAGCAAGTGACTGTTGATGAAGCTACAGCAAATTTAGAAGAGGTTGCTAGTCTGGCTGAGCAGATTAGTGAACTGAAAAACGAAATTCTATCACAAAAAACACTTATCGGAGAACTATTAGCTAAATAATGGTTTTCTGGGCTACCATCTTATATAAAGCCGTAGACCATTTTTTTATGGCTACGGCTTTTTTATTTTTCATTTCCAAGTATAATCTAATTAGATAAACCTTTTGAGGTGTAACATACATGACAATAAAAATAATGATGGTAGATGACGACCTTAATATATGCAAGGTTACTAGTATTTATTTGCAAAAGGCTGGTTATGAGGTTGTATTCGCCTATGATGGGGAGCAAGCCTTAAAGTTATTTGAGCAAATAAAGGTTGATGCGATTATTTTAGATTTAATGTTGCCGATTATTGATGGTATGAAGGTTTGTGAAACAATAAGACGAGCATCAACAGTCCCCATTATTATGCTAACAGCAAAGGGCCAACAAACTGATAAAATTGAAGGCTTACAATTAGGAGCAGATGATTATATCGTCAAGCCATTTGATCCTAATGAATTAATTGCCCGGCTACAAGCCGTTTTAAGGCGCACTCAAATTGACAAGAAGATTAGTAGTGCAGATTTGATATCGATTGGGGAATTGGAAATCAATACAATGAATCATACAGTTGCACTTAATAGTCATGAAATAAAGCTACCCAAAAAAGAGTATGAACTGCTCTTATTTCTCGCCAAACATCCTAATCGAGTATTTAGTCGAGATGAGCTCATCGAAATGATCTGGGGTTGGGACTTTGAAGGGGAAGACCGGGTTGTCGATTTATACATTAAACGGTTACGATCAAAGCTGTCAAAAGCTGAAAATCAATCGATTTCCATTAAAACGGTATGGGGTGTTGGTTATCAGCTGGAGGCATCCTCCTCATGATGAACTCGACGTTTAAAAAAATGCTCGTATTTGCGTTAGCCTTTAGTTTAGGAAGTCTACTATGTAGCTCCCTTATCATTGGATTTTTATTAGAAAAAAAAATCTATGATCGAACACAGGATACATTAGTGACAAAAGCAGGCGAATTAAATAAAGAAGTAGAGTTATTTCTAAATGGTGAAATAAGTAAAGAAACGCTGAAGCAAACGATTCTTTTAGTCCAAGAGCGGGATCATATTCAAGTCAGTATTATGACAGCAGGAAGAGACTCTCTTTTTGTAGAGGAAAATGCAGCTGTACAAAGTTGGATTGGCGATGTTTTAAATCAGAAAGCCCATTTTGCAGAGGTTACTTTTTATAAAAACGATGAAATCAAAATGTTTATTGTTGGGGTTCCAATCTTAGTCGGAAACGAAAACAAGGGAGCTATCTTTTTATATACCCCAATGAAAGAAGCGGAAGGGTTAGTACAAGAAATTAATCAAATGATTGGACTAGCTGTCCTTTTGCTATTTTTGCCAATTGTACTCATATCCTTTTTTCTATCAAAAAAAGTCACTTCACCGATTGTTTCAATGAGTGAAACAGTAAGAAATATCTCGAAGGGGAATTTTGAAAAACAAGTTCAACTAAAGGGGAAGGATGAGTTCGCCTCACTAGGAGCGGCCATCAATTCCATGGCAGATAGGCTTGCGATCATTGAACAAAGCAGAAAGAGATTCATAGGTGAAATTTCTCATGAACTAAGAACGCCATTAACGACCATTAGGTCCACCCTTCAAGGAATTTCAGATGAAATATTAACTGTGGACGAAGAAGAAGAACTCATTCAAATTTCTATTAATGAGATTAAACGAATTAGCCAATTAATTGATGATTTAGCAGACCTTTCCGCACTGGAAGAAAAGGCTGTTATTTTATACAAGCAA
The DNA here is from genome assembly GCF_917563885.1 of Pseudoneobacillus rhizosphaerae. GTDB lineage: Bacteria > Bacillota > Bacilli > Bacillales > Cytobacillaceae > Pseudoneobacillus > Pseudoneobacillus rhizosphaerae. Next base: position 171,282 of record NZ_CAKJTG010000010.1, on the reverse strand, counting down.
AAAACATCGATGACAGACTTAGTTGAAGCCTGTATTTTACAGCTAAGTTTACAAGCAAAACAAAAAGAGATTATCATTGAAAAAGAGATTGAAGCAGAGGTCCTAGCCAATGTGGATATTGACCGTATAAGGCAAGTATGTATAAATCTACTTGAAAATGCCATCAAACATTCTAGTCCAAGGGCAACTGTGAAAATTAATCTCATACAAGAAAACGATTTTATCATGATTAACTTTGAAAATAGTGGGGACGAAATCCCATCTCATATACTCCCATTTTTATTTGACCGCTTTTTTAAAACTGACCAAAGCCGAACGCAAAAGGGCAATGGACTCGGTTTAACCATTGCAAAACGAATTGTTGAACTTCATGGTGGGGACATATCCGTTCAATCAAGTGAGGGAAAAATAAGGTTCACCGTAAAAATTCCGCAGGAACTACTAACTATAAGGAGAATAGGATGAAAAAAGTCTATTGGAGCTTAGCTTTATCCATTCTGCTACTAGCCGGCTGTACGGAAAATATGGAAAGTGATGCTGAAAAAGAGCTATCCGTTAACATTATTAATGAAGAGAATCAGAACGAGACACACCTCACGAATGAAGAAAAAATCCTAAATGAATCAGTAGTAGAAGAGGACGAGGAGCATTTAAAGGAAAAGGCGGAAATTGAACAAAACTTGTCTGATATAGAAGAGCTAGAAAAAGAAGTCAATAAAACGTTAGTCGAATTCGACGAAATTGAGAAAAATCTTCAGGAACTTGATGACCTCATAAAGGAATTAGAGGAACTAACCGATTTAGATCAAGACTTAGCAGAGTTAGAGAAATTGTTGAAGGAATAATATTAAGGAAAAATAGAAACAGAGAGTCAGTTTAATCTGGCTCTCTGTTTTTTTCTTAATTTGGCAAACCTATAAATCCCTTTTTAATTGAAAAAAAAGTAAATCAGTGACATATGAGTAAGAAAATTGATAAAATTAGGTAAATATCCAATTTTATTGGAAAATTGCAAAAAGAGAATACTATAGAAAACGTTCAGGTAGGGGGAAATATGATGGAAAAGTGGATTGAAAAACCGAGGGAGTTCGGAGAAATACTAGATTTAACCTTCTTGGTTATAAGAAAACAGTTTGCAAAGATCTTTTTAATCATGATGATTTTAGGAGGTCCAATTTTATTAGTACAAGCGATGGCGATGTATTCTGGAGGAATGCCTGTCTTACCAGGCTCTACAGGAGAGAGTTTTTCAACAATAGATAGTTTTTTGCTATCATTTGAATCCAGCGGAATTGATCAAGCTATAGCGAATGTTGGTGGTATCGAGTTAGCTATCTTGATTATTACTCTAGCCTTGTTAACCATTGTCCTTTTGCCAGTGGCAATGGCAGCAATTATCATCCTTACTGATAAAGTGAAAAATGGTGAATCAGTTGAAATCGGACCCATTATTAAACAGGCTTTTTCTCGATTTGGGGCTTTATTAGGTGGATCAATCGTCTATTTATTAATTTTGTTTGGGCTCATACTCGTGCCGTCCCTGGGCTTCCCCTTCTTGTTTCTAGCTGGAAATCTTGATGTAGGTCCACTCCTAATCATGGTCAGCGTTGTTGCTGGATTGGCCTATCTATTCGGAGTAGTTTATTTATTAACACGCTGGGGCTTTTATTTTACGGCGATTGTTTTTGAAAAAGTTTCCCCAGGGATAGGAAAAAGCTGGAGGCTAACGAAGGGGCAGTTTTGGCGCCTTGTTGGTTTGTATATTGTCCTTAACATTATCGTTACTATGATTACGTTTGCTTTACAGTTTGTATCTACCATCTTTTTAAGTGGAAGTATTTTAGGCTATTTATTGGATACTCTCTTTACAGCTTTATCCTATGTCATTATGAACGTTGCTTTTGCGGTAGTTTATTTTGATCTTCGTGTCCGAAACGAAGGGGCAGATATACAGGAGATGCTTAATAGCTACGCTCAGCCTGAGGACGTAGAAAAAGCAGAGGATGAAATGGTTGAAGATGCTCCATTTGAAGATGGGAAAGTGGATCATCACAGTACCTTAGATACAAAAGAAACAGAAAAGTAGGGGTTCATTTTGAAAAATATTGATCCACTAAAAGCTAGAGACGAGCTCGAAACCATTCTTTCACAAAAAGAGTATCAAGCTTACTATCGGGAAGACAAGAATACGTTAGCAGACTTGTTGGAACGGCTTCAGGACTGGTTGAGTCGTTATTTAACCAAATTACTCCCTCAACAAGAAGTAAGAGAAACTACTTCTGAATGGATTTCCTACGGGTTAGTAGGACTTGGAATAGCGATTGTCTTGCTGCTCTTATTTCTGTTTTCCTCAAAGGTTGTCAGGGAGAATCGCTTTTACTCGAAGCCAATTGGGTCAGAAAGTGAATTAGTTCAGTCTCCTCAATCTCATCTCCTTGAAGCGGAAAAACGATGGGAGGAAGGGGATTTGCGTTCGGCACAACGCCATCTGTTTTTGGCGTATCTTCTAAATCTCGATCAAAAACAATGGATTGAGGCTCGGGCATGGAAAACAAATGGTGAGTATATGGATGAGCTACAAGGCACACAGCCAGAAATTGCTAAGACGTTTCGTGCTTTAGCTCATAGGTTTGAGGCGACTTGGTATGGTGGCCGTCACATCCCTAGAGAGGATTATATGGAGTTTCGTCAACAAGTGATAGGCTTTGTGATAAACGAGGATAGGTATATGAAGGGTGAACAAGGATGATAAGGAAATGGAAAAATTCAAATCAACCAACATGGACCTGGATTAGTATTGCCATCCTGCTTATCTTGTTTTTTGGTCTAGGTACATTACTTATTCCAACTAAGCAGACAGATTATCCTGAATTTATAAGTAAGTCACCTTCCCCTACAGGAGTCAAAGCGATTTATACATTTATTAAAAATCAACAAACACAAGTTCAAGTTTGGGAAAGACCAGTTGAACAGCTACCTAGTTCTTCTGAGCAATTCATGCTCTTGATTGAACCAAATCAAATGTTTAATGAGGAAGAGCAGGAAAAGTGGATTAAATGGATGGAGCGTGGAAATGACCTCTGGCTCGTCGCTCACTATCCAGAAGGATTTTTCGATGCAAAAACAAATAAGGTCGAGTTGAACGACGAGATTCCCATTAAACAAATTCAAACTAATGAGGGTACATATAAAGCTTTAGTTGAGACAAATTTGCGCCTTGTACCAAAAGCGGGAGATGAAACAATCTTTGAGGACTCTACTGGCCCAATCGCAATCAGCCGTACTTATGGAAAAGGTGAATTAACCGTTCTACTTACACCGGAATGGTTTCAAAATAAGAATATTTTAGAGAACGACCATCTTCAGCTAATTCTACCTTTACTGGAGCATATGAATCCTGAAGTCGTTTGGTTTAATGATTACATCCATGGCTTAAAGAGTAAGTTGGCAATCATCGAAGCTTATCCAGAGTGGTTTATTGTCATTTTTGCTCAAGTTTGTTTATTTATGTTGCTTTTTATCTGGTCTAAAGGTAAACGATTTGGTCCAGTTGAAACACCGAGAGAATGGGTAGTCCGATTTGGGGATGAACGAATAAGGGCGCAAGCCGTTTGGTATCAAAAGGGTGAATTTTATCAAGAAACACTTCAACACCAAATGGAATACCTGAGGCTCATCATCCAAGATCACTGGGGGATCGCTGCAAATACAGTGTCTCAGGATTTTATCGACTTAATAAAGCGGCGTTTACCCCAAAGTAAACAAAGCCAATGGGAGCAAAATTGGTTAGAAATAGACGCCATTTCCTCAACTGAAAAAGTCTCACATAAACAATTTTTAAGATGTTCGAAGCTTATAGACGACATGAGAAAAGAGGTACAAGAATGAATCCAGCTCTTGAAGAATTGATAGATTCCTATGAGTCGCATATATTTGGCCAACGTCAAAATATTAAATTACTGCTTACGGCAATTTTAGCGGGTGGAAATGTTTTGCTCGAGGGAGTACCTGGAACCGGAAAAACAAAAATGATCCGAACGTTAGCGGGGCTCATTGGTGGCGAATTTGGTAGAGTCCAATTCACACCAGATTTACTTCCAAGTGATATTACGGGTAGTGCAATTTTCAATCTAAAGGAAGGGCAGTTTCAAACGTTAAAGGGTCCGATTTTTACAAACATTCTTTTAGCAGATGAAATAAATCGTACTCCTGCTAAGACACAGGCAGCTCTTTTAGAAGCGATGGAAGAAAAACAAGTGACGATTCATGGCGAAACCTATAAACTTCCCGAACCTTTTTTTGTTGCAGCTACTCAAAATCCAGTTGAATTTGAAGGTACATATCCATTGCCCGAAGCGCAGCAGGATCGATTTTTATTCAAAATTTTAGTCGGATACCCTAACTTGGAAGCCGAAAAAGAGGTGTTAAAGCAAGCCACCTCACAACAGTCTCAAAAGTCTACTGACCATCGTGCTGTTTTAAGTCTAGAACAATTTAACGAGTTAAGAGAACAGGTTCGAGCTGTGAAGGTGAAGGATGAAATCATCGACTACATTGCCAATATTGTTCGCAAAACTCGTGAGACCGATATGATTACATTAGGAGCAAGTCCTCGTGCAGGGATGGGAATTGTCGAAGCAAGCAAAGCCTGGGCGTTTTTGGATGGTCGCGATTATGTTACACCAGATGATGTGAAGGTAGTTGTTCGACCAGCTTTAAGACATCGAATCATTCCATCACCACATATAGAACTGGAGGGAGGAACAAGTGACCAAATCATCCAAGACGTGGTGGCTCAAACGCCCGTCCCACGCTAAAGGGATTTTACCAACGAAAAGATTGATGGGTCTGTTTCTGCTCTTACTTGTACCCATAACCATTGCATCGAGATGGGATTACGGTTGGCGTGCGTTTTTCATTTTAAACAGCTTGCTTTTCCTATTAAGCTTACTTGATTTCATGATGTTGCCACGCCGAAAGCAAGTTATAGGCAAACGAATGGTTCAAGAAGAGGTAGAAAGAGGAGAAGCCTTTCAAGTTCGTTTTTATTTGAAAAATCAATCCACTGTTCCGATTCGGTTTCGGTTAATTGATGAGCTTCCCACTTCTTTTTTAAGACCATTTCCAATTGGAGGAGAGGTGGGCGGAAGGCAAGAAAAGGTTATTTCTTATGAATCAACGCCTCAAATGAGGGGAGATTTCGAATTAAGTCTTATTTTCTTGCGTTATCAATCTCCTGTTGGCCTATGGGAAAAACAAATGTCATTTGAACAAAACAATAAAATCAGTGTAATACCAGATATGAGTGAAGTTCGCGGTCATTTGGCTACATTGCAAAAGCTGTTATTACATGAAGGAACAAAGATCCGAAGAAGCCGAATTGGTGGCGGAGAATTTGCGCAAATTCGCAATTATGTAATTGGGGATGATCCGCGTAAAATAAATTGGCGACAGACAGGTAAGCAAGCGGAATTGATGACCAATGTGTACCAACCGGAGCATGGTAAATATATTACCATTTTGATAGACTGTGGGCGGCCGATGGGAGTGGAGTTAACAAAAGTAAATCGGTTGGAGCGTTCTGTGGAAGCTGCTTTAACTGTTGCTGCAGTCGCTTTACGACAAGGAGATTATGTATCTGTCATCGCGTTTTCCAATAAAGTAAGTGCCTATATACCATCTGGTAAGGGAATGGCTCATTTACAAACAATCATTCGATCGATTTATGCGATACATGCGGATTCCAATGAGTCGAACTATATACATGTATTCGATTACTTAGAGAGGGTCCAAAAACGCAGAAGCTTTATCCTATTATTTAGCGATTTAAGCCCATTCTTATTTGAGGAAACCTCGCTCTTTTCGATTAAAAGGGTTAAGAGAAGACATCTATTTCTTTTGCTAGGATTAGCTGATCCAATGGTTAACAAGTGGATTAAAGAAGAGCCAGTAGATACAAGAACAATCATGATAAAAAGCGCAGCCCAACGAGAGGTACTGCGCAAAAATATAGAAATGAAACGAATGCATCGATTAGGAATTGAAATGATAGAAGTTCCCGAAGAACATTTAGCCACAAAAGCAGTCAGCCGGTATATCGATATTATTAATCGGGGGCAACTGTAGAGTGAATAACTTTTCTTTTTCCAATTAAAATATACAAAATTAAAGCAATAACAGTGATAAATGCAAACGCATATTTTGCTTCTAACGATATATCGGCAGGGGTTATATATCCTTCAATGATCCCTGCAATCACAAATAGGGGAACGGTTCCGAGCAATAGCTGTACAGACCTTAATCCATGCCGTTTCAATTGAAAGGAACGTGGATAGGGTCCTGGCACCAGAATCTTATAGCCCATTAACAAACCGGCGCCTCCGGCAATAAAAATCGCCGTTAGCTCAATCATGCCATGAGGAACAATATAAGCCCAAAATTCGTAAAACTTTCCGTGCTGCCAAAAAACAGCTGCCAATGCACCGACGAGAATCCCGTTTGAAATTAGTACATAAATAGTGAATAGTCCAAGTGTTATTCCACCAGCAAATGCCAGAATCGCGACTTGAATATTATTGGTCATAATCGTTGTTGACATGAGGGGAGAGTTGATTTCTCCGTCTGATTCGCCAAGGCTGTCGGGATCAATTCCTTCCACAAATTCTGGTCCGAGAAGGGTATAAAGATGAAGCGGGTCATTAATCACAGACATATACCCACCAACTGCCCCAATCGTAAATAGAAGCATAGCAATCAAGACAAACTTTCTTTGTTCCAGAAACAAATGGATGAATGTAGACCCTAAAAACCGTTTTATTTGATAAAGGCTTGTTGCTTGATCACGATACAGAATATTATGAGCCTTAGAAACAAGATTATTTAAATACTGTGTTACCTCTTCTTGGGGGAAATATGTTTGACTAACAGAAAGCTGATGCGACACTTTTTGATAAAGAAGCTGAAATTGATCAATCGTTTCTGGAGTCAAATACTTCTTGCGTTTTGCCATTTGTTTTAAGCTCTGTTCGAGCATATCCCAGTCGTTACGATGCTGCTTAATAAAGAGTTTTAGCTCCATGAATTAGTTTCACCTACTTTTATATTTAGTTTTCCCATTATATAGAAGAATTTATGATAGGAAGGATTTTATTAAAAATGAACCTTCAGGAAATCGATATTACTACACCTGAGCACGTCCATTTGAAATTTAAAATAGCTGGAATCGGAAGCCGAGCCACCGCCCAAATTATCGATTGGATCATCCTTGGTTTATTAAATTTTACCATATTTTTCATTTCAATAAAGGTTAATAAAAGCTTTTTAGGAGAAATTGAAGGTTTTACCAATTACTTTTGGGCAATTGTTATCATCTTGTTCTTTATATTAACATGGGGGTATTTTGCGTTTTTTGAGTTTTTCAACTCCGGTCGGACGATTGGAAAGTGGTTGGTTGGAATTCGTGTCATTCAGGATAATGGTCAATTGATTACCTTTATGTCCTCGTTTATTCGGAACCTTTTACGAATTGTTGATTTTTTACCTGGGATGTATTTGCTAGGAATTCTGATGATTTTCTTTCATTCGAAACATAAACGTGTCGGGGATTTAGTAGCCGGAACTGTAGTAATCTATGAGAGAAAGCGTAAAAAGCGGAAGAAGAATGCCTTTCAGAAAGAGATGGAGAAGAGAAATATTCAAACTGGGCGAATGGAGCTTGACGATTGGTCAAGGAAAAAAATCGGAGCTCGAGAATGGGCCATATTGAGAACGTACATGGAAAGACGCCAAACACTTGGAACGGTAGAAAGAGAAAAATTAACGATAAAGGTTGCAAGTGTTCTGTTTCCGTTAATACAGGTTGAGTTCGAAGGTAAACCTTATGTAGAGGTTGAAAAGGATTTATTGGCTTTATACATGGTCCTCCGGGAGGATTGGGAATTTTAAATTGGGTTATTCCCCACTTGGGTAAGGTGGGGATGTTTATTTTTCCACTCTTCTCTTGTAAACAGATATAGTAAGAAATAGCCACGAAGAACCCCTCTCCAAATAATCCTTCAAAAAAATTTCAGCTTTTTTGAATCCTATCTAAAACGACCACCGTCTAATGATTACAAAAAAAGGAGGTTGCAGGTTGCAAGTATCAGAATCGATTCATTTAAAAGACCAGACCATTCGTATTGAAGATGTTATGGACACATACGGTACGAATATTTATCACCTTGTTTATTGTTATGTTCACGATAAGGCGATAGCAGAGGATTTAACACAGGAAGTATTTTTCACAGCCCATATGAAACAGCTATCGTTTAGACAGGAGGCGAGCGTAAAATCCTGGATTACACGAATTGCCATTAACAAATGTAAGGATTATCTTCGCTCAAGTTATATTAAACGAACAATTGTTTCTAACATCCTCCAACCCTTTGTAAAAAATACGACCCTTTCACCAGAGGAAGTTATTTTACAAAAGGATGAAGCAGAAACCTTATCAGAACTAGTACTAAAGCTGCCTATCAAATACCGAGAAGTCATTCTTCTCTATTATTATCAGGATTTTTCCATCCTTGAAATAAGTAGTGTTTTAAAGGTAAATGAGGCGACCGTCAAATCTAGATTAAGACGTGGTAGAGACCGTTTAAAATTAAAAATAGAGGAGAAGGAACTTATATGAGTGATCAAATCTTAAGGCTTAAGGAAGAGCTGAACAAAAAACTGGCATCTGAGTTGGATTTTGAACAGGATGTGAGACATAAAGCCCTCGAAAAAATTTATAACTATGAGGAAAAGAAACCATCCTTTCTCTTTCAAAAAATAATGTCCGGTGTGGTTTTAACAGGGGCCATTGTACTGCTAGCACTATTTACGGTTAACGAACTTAGTGGTTCTAGAGCCATTTTTGAAAAATCAGCTAGCCAATCATCTTTAGAGGATACCTTTACATATCGCGATCCAGATTTCGGCTTCCAGTTGGAAATGCCAGCTTATATCGAGCATCATATTCGTACCTTTGATTCAGAAAACGGACGTACATTTTACTTTATCGATGACAACGGTCCTGAGCAGCTCTTGTTCCACTTAGATATTTATCAAAAAAGTGGAGCCACCGAGAATCTAGATATACCTAATCGAAAACTAATTAAAGAAACGGACCAATACGCTTATTATGTAAGCGATATTAATCAAAATATCAGAATCAATCATTCTAGCTATTCAGAAGATGAAATCAAGCTTCTTGAAAAATTTGCAGTAGATTTTCCATCAGCATTAATTAGCTTCCAACCAGTAGAGGATTCGAAGCTTGGCTGGTCAGTAAAATCCGTTGACTCTCATCAAAACCAAGTTGCTCAAGCGGTCGACCAAGCTTGGGGACTCCTAGAAAAAGAGTATCCTTCCAATGAAGTTGAACTCAAAAAACAGGGGAAACAGCAATTTCTTGCAGACTTATCACCTTATGAAGTGAACAAAATTAGAATGAAAATGGTTGCTGGTATCCAAACCAAGTATGATGATGCACAAGTCAAAGATGAGTTGAATCATTATTTAGTCACCTATGAGTTGGTAAATGGGGAATGGGTCAAGGTTGAGTGGAAGAAGTTTGAAGAGTAAACAAGAAACTACCTTACTTGGATAAGTAAGGTGGTTTCTTGTGTTTAAGTCATTATTTGTTGAATTTTGTTGAATAAAAAAATAGTAAAATTGACGGATATATTGAGTTTCAAGCCTGTCATTTTCATAAATATAGAATTAGGTAGTAATCATTTTCTTGAGCACATGTGAGTTTGGATGAGCAATTTATTTATATGAGGGCGGTGTTCATCATGACTTATGTCCTTGGAATTCTTTTATTTGGAGGGCTTATTTGGTATTTTGGTATTTATGCGGAAAGGAAAAAAACGAAAAAAGTGAGAAAGCAGCTTTTGAGCGGAGAGAAATCCTATATTGTTCATTGGACCTATGATAAGGATTTTGATTTTGCTGAATTTCAAGCTAGTGATAATGGGCTTCGTTTATTTAAAAAGAAATTATCCAACGTGAAGGAAGTTTATATTTGTAACGACGGGATATTACTTGGCGAAGATTTATATTTTAGTTGGAAGAAATATGCTAAATTTAACGAATTGGTCATTACAATGGATGATCCACCTTGTATTTTTTTTCATATTGAATACCAAGTTGGTGAATCAAAAAACATCGTCAAATTTTCTATCCCGATTCCTCCTGAAAGAGAACTCGAAGCAGTATCTGTTTTGGATCATTTAGTTGGTACGGTTCGGTATGAATACTAAAAAAGTCAAAATTTTTTATCCAGAGATGTAACATTATTGAACCCCCCTACGTCTAAAATTTCAGAGGGATTGTTCAGAGTTCCACTCCCCTGGTTCCTGGGCCCCTCTCCCCTCTATGACATATAAGTTTAAAAAAACGAGCTGTATCCCTAAATTTGGGATATAGCTCGTTTGTTGTTATACGTTCCTTCCTTTAACCGGTCAGGTATGCAGAGCGGGCAACCAAACAAAGTGTCCAATAGAAGGGCTCTATTGGACAAAACAGCGCCAGCAACGAAACAAAGTGTCCAATAGAAGGGCTCTATCGGACAAAACAATGCCAGCACCGAACCAAAGTGTCCAATAGAAGGGCTCTATCGGACAAAACAGCGCCAGCACCGAACCAAAGTGTCCAATAGAAGGGCTCTATCGGACAAAACAGCGCGAGCAACGAATCAAAGTGTCCAATAAAAGAGCTCTACCGGACAAAACGGCAAGAGCAACGAATCAAAGTGTCCTATAGAAAGCCTCTATCGGACGATAAAACAAAACAAGACAAGCCAATCAACCTAGCTGATAAAACTAGCCAAAGCTATAAAAAATCAAAAAAACCGCCAAGCAGGATGCTTTGGCGGCAATCTTATGTTTATCTCGATTTTGTTAATATGGTAGTAAGTAATCTACTCAGCGTTCCTTTATCAACAAAGGGGGCCAGACTAGCTAAAATATCTGGACTAAGATTTTCAGTTTCCACTTCAGAAACTAATTTCTCCATATTCTCCATGCTTAAAAAGGGAGCCAATTTTAAAATATGTTCGGCGTCTAACGTTCCAACCACTACTTGATTGACGAGATGATCAAAGGTTTCACTACCCAGAAAAGGAGCAAGCTTTTGAACCATATTCCAATTTAAACTACCATCCTCTGCTTGACGGATTAACTTGTCTAATTGCTCCGAGCTTAGAAATGGAGCAAGGCTCACGATTCGATTTGCTTCTAGTTTTCCCTCAACCACTTGGTTTAGAATGTGATCTAATGTTTCCGAACTTAGAAACGGAGCTAATACTTGTATAACATTCCAGTTAAAGCTCCCCTTTTCAACATGCTGCACCAATTTGTCTAACTGATCCTCTTCGAGAAAGGGAGCAAGTTTAACCAGTTGGTCTACCTCTAAAGAACCTTCAATTGTTTTGTCTACTAAGTAATGGAGAGTGTCACTATGAAGGAAGGGAGCAAGGCCGGAAACGAGCTTCCATTGTACATCGCCTTCGACAGCATCGCGGATCAATTGGTCCAAAGCATCGGAACCAAGGAATGGCGCAAGCTTCAAAATGACATCCAAATTAAAGGTACTTACATCTAGTTGTTCGGAAACTTTATTTAATGTGCTAGTTTTCACCATTGGGGCAACCTCTACTAGCTCTTCAATATCCACGACTCCAGTATTAATCATCTCGGCTACTTGCTCCGTCTTGTTTTCCGAAATCTTCTCCACGATTTTTCCTACATGACGATTCTTGGCTAATTGTCCTGCGTTCATTAAATCATCTATCGTAACATCAAAAATTTGAGCAATCATCGGAAGTGTTCCAATATCCGGAAGTGACTCGCCTCGCTCCCATTTTGACACAGCCTGATGAGTAACATTTAATTGCTCAGCAAGCTCCATTTGTGTCTGATCTTTCTCTTTTCGTAGCTTTGATATATATGCTCCAATCTTTCGTGTATCTAGCATCTAAATTCCCCCAACTCGCTTAATCGTACAGTGCGCCCTGTCAAAATTATCATAGCATAGCCCATTTCAGCATCCTATCAAGTGTTAGTTGAATTTATTAAAAATTGTTATTCAACTGGTAGTAGAAAATGGGATTTTCTTGCGTTTAGTGTTCGTTCTTCTTCCATATAATAAAGGATGATTGTATTGTAACTGGACAAACGGCTATCAACTATTTTTACAAATTTATCTGATAATAATTGTACAAAGATTCGCAATTTAATTTTTATAAAAAATTCATGCTATAATGACTCAGTGAAAAAAACAACAATTTAAGGGGTAATCGCTATGTTAAAAGATCTATTTATTGGCTTATCTCAAAACCAATTTCTTAATAGTGCAGCAAAAAAGTACGGCTTGAAATTGGGAGCGCAGAGTGTCGTAGCGGGAACAAATATTGAAGAAACCATCAAGAGCATTAAAGAGCTAAATTCACATGGAATTTCATGTACAGTTGATAACTTAGGGGAGTTCGTCTTTAAAGAAGAAGAAGCGATTGAAGCGATGAATAATATTCTTGCTGTCATCGAAGCAATTCATGAACATAAAGTGGATGCGCATATCTCTTTAAAGCCTACCCAATTAGGATTAGATATTGATTATGATTTCTGTTTAGGCAACTTAAGAGAAATCGTCGATAGAGCAAAGCAATATGATATCTTCGTTAACTTCGATATGGAAGATCACGGCCATTTAGACCCTTCCTTCCAAATTCTCGATGAACTATCAAAGGAATATGATAATGTTGGAACTGTTATTCAAGCCTATTTCTTCCGTGCGAAGGAGGACATTCAAAAATATCAAAACTACCGTCTACGTATTGTAAAAGGAGCTTACAAAGAGCCTGCGGAATTAGCCTACCAAGATAAAAAGGAAATTGATCGTAACTATATCAAGCTCATTGAATGGCATTTGTTAAACGGAAAGTTTACCTCGATTGCTACTCATGATCATCATGTGATTAACCATGTAAAAGAATTTGTGAAACGAAATGACATTCCGAATGATAAATTCGAATTCCAAATGCTTTATGGTTTTAGAAAAGAAATGCAATTAGAGTTGGCAAAAGAGGGCTACAATTTCTGTACGTATGTTCCGTTCGGAAATGACTGGTACGGATATTTCATGCGTCGTCTTGCCGAAAGACCGCAAAATTTAAATCTTGTAGCAAAACAAGTATTTAATAAGAAAACCAATACAGTTATCGGCTTAGCAGCAGGGGCATTTTTATTAGGTAGATTAACGAAGAAGAAGTAAGCAAAATAAAAACTGGATGGGTTGCCCATCCAGTTTTATTTTTTCGAAATTGTAATAAATTGATTGAAAATACCGATGGATTTCACTTTCCCTTTTCCGAAATCAGAAAAATCAGTTGTGTAAACAGAGAATAAATAATAGTCCGAGTGGGTGGTAGATGCATCAAAGATGGTTTGCCCCACTAAAGAAATGACACCTTTTTCTAAAAAATTGCTGCTTTCATTCAGTGTTTTATCGTTTAACCACGTTACATATTCCGAACGAGTCGGGTTTGTTTCTGTTAAAAAAAATACTAAAACTACTAAACCGATAAAATAAATGGTTCTCTTCATGAATTGTACTCACTTTCATCTTTTTTTACTATTCTATTACCACCATTATGGGGAAATAACCAATTCGTTAAACCTATGTTATTTTTCCTTGAAAACTGGCAAAAATAAAGTGAGTAGAAAGCAGGAAGGTATTTCCTAAGCATTTTGGCCCAAGTATAAGAAAAATTTTGTTATAATGTCAAATGAGAATAAAGTTGTCTAACCAACATTTATATCTTGTAAATATAAATCGATAGGTGGCAGAGTTAAAATGAGTCAAAAACCTTATAGAGTATTATTGTATTATCAATATGTAACCATTGAAAATCCAGAGGAGTTTGCGGTCGAGCACAAAGCCATGTGCGAGGAAATCGGGCTAAAAGGCCGTATTCTTGTCGCAACAGAAGGAATTAACGGTACTGTTTCTGGAACAGTGGAACAAACCGATCTATATATGGAAAAAATGAGGCAAGACCCTCGTTTTGCTGATATGATTTTTAAAATTGATGAAGCGGATGAACATGCCTTCAAGAAGATGAAGGTTCGTCATCGACCAGAATTAGTAACACTTAGGTTAGAAGATGATGTAAATCCACATGAAATTACCGGGCAGTATTTAAGTCCAAAGGAATTTTATGAAAGACTACAGGATCCAGATACCATCGTTCTCGATGCGAGAAATGATTATGAATTTGATTTAGGGCATTTCCGTGGAGCAGTTCGTCCTGATATATTAAATTTCCGCGATTTACCAGATTGGGTTCGTGAAAATAAAGAAATGTTTGCGGACAAAAAGATAATCACGTATTGTACAGGTGGAATTCGTTGTGAAAAATTCTCAGGCTGGCTGCTAAAAGAAGGCTTCAAGGATGTTGCGCAGCTGCACGGCGGAATTGTCACTTACGGAAAAGATCCAGAGGTTCAAGGTGAGCTTTGGGATGGCCAGCTTTACGTATTCGATGAAAGAATTGGGGTTCCTGTTAATCAGAAGGAGCATGTCGTAGTAGGGAAGGATTACTATTCAGGTGAGCCTTGCGAACGCTATGTGAACTGTGCAAACCCTGCATGTAATCGAAAAATCCTTTGCTCTGAAGAAAATGAGCACAAATATTTACGCAGCTGTTCTCCTGAATGCAGAACGCATCCAAGAAACCGATATGTTGCCCAGCACGGGTTGACGGAGTCAGAGGTTGAGGAAAGACTTCAGGTAATAAAATAAGTAATTGGGGGTGGTGCCAATTTTCGGCACTGCTCCTTTTTTAATCCCCTTTTAACAAGAGTGGATTTTTTGAGACAAGTGTTAAATACCCAAGCAGACAAGCATAATATTCATACTTTATAGTAAGCCGTAACCATCCCGATGGCATTAACACCCTCCCAATGTTGGCCATAAAAAATAAACTTAGAGGTTAATTCCTTTAAGTTTATTTTTTTTGTTTACCCTCGTGAAGGAGTTTATCTTGTAGCCATATAAGGCGAAGTGATAAAGTAGAAGAAAAACAGAAGGTTAAATTTGACCTATTATTTACGTATGGGAATGGAGATACAATTCATGAAAAAGAATAAGTGGTGGCTCGTATTAACAATTATATGGCTCATCCTTATATATAGTATGACAGAGATGTCTTATTTTAATGGTGAAAGTACATCGACTGCCATTGAAAAAACGATTGATAGAACCGAAACAATCAAAAAGAAGATTGTTAAACCAGATGATACTGCACCGATCGTTTCTCAACAAGCAGACCCAAGAATTATTCACCACCTTAACGTCTTTTTTAGGAAAAGTGCCCACATCATCGTCTTCGGTATTTTAGCGATATGTATCTATCAAAGTTTGAAAAGGTCTTCCTATTCGTATGTACTAGCTTTACTCTTAACCTTTCTTTATGCCATCTTTGATGAATGGCACCAATCCTTCATACCTGAAAGAACATCCGCCTTCAAAGACGTCCTCTTCGACACATTCGGAGCCTGCATCGCCTTACTATTACTCTATAGCATTTCTCGGGGCAAAACACAGGCATAGATTAGCACATTAAAGCGGTGGGGGACAGTCCCCCACCTCTTTAAAGCGTTAAAGTATGCGGCTAACATCGCCTATAATTATTTTTTGTGAAATTCCCGTTCCTCACCATAACCAAGGGTGATTACGTTCGTTTGTGGATAATTTTTTAGTAATTCCTTTAAGTCATTATCTTTATCAATCATAAACTCTATGATTGGAAACGCTGTTAATAAATTTGTTAACGATTGGGGAGCTGGTGCCGTTTCGAGGGTAGGGAATGTGTGACTAGGAATGACATATTTAACGTTTAGTAAATTCTTCACCGCATAAGCTGCTTCCTTAGGACCCATCGTAAAATGACCTGATGAGGATAAAATTGCAATTTCAGGCTGATAGACCTCTTGAATGAGCTTCATATCTGACATAATGGCCGTATCCCCTGAATGATAAAGAGTATAATCGTTCTTAAAATCGAAAATATACCCAGCGGCCTCACCTGCATATATTGGAGTTCCTTCGGTTTCACGATACGAGGACGAGTGCCTTGCTTGAACCATCGTTACTTGAACATCCTCCAATGAAACCGAACCGCCTAAATTAATCGGAAACACATTTTTAATTCCTTGCCCGAGAAGTAGAAGTGCCAACTCATACTGGGCCACCACCAATACATCAGGGTTATGCTTAATTAATTTTGAAAGCCCGCTAGTGTGATCAAAATGACCATGAGTAAGGAAAACTCCATTTATCGATTTGTAGAATTTCTCATTATCAAAATCCTCAGGGAAACCTGGATTTAAATCGAAAAAAGGATCAATTAAATAATTCTTTCCCGATTCGCTTTTTAACACGTACATTGCATGGCCTAAACGTAAAACCTTCACCCCAAAACCCCCCACTTAATAATCAAAACTTCATAACATTGTACTTAATTTCATGAAAAAGTATTCTAGAAGTTTTATAGAAAAGACTTATTAATTTCTTGTATTGATAAATTTTTCTGAAAATGATATCTTAAGATTAGTAGTGTTGTGAAAACGGTTGCACGAAGCGTAATTAGATATGGGATTCAATTCATCATCTTTTTTTGTCGAAAAATGCAAGCGTTTGCACATCACAGAACGACAACTGAGGCTCTACACTATCAAGTGCGAACCGATCGCCTCAATTTTTTAAAAAATACATAAAGAGGAGTGAAACATTTGAAGAAATCCAGAATGAAGGCATTTTCGATTGTAATGGTAGTAGCGTTATTGCTCCAGCTGTTTTCTGGTGTAGCTACATACACAACCGTTAGCGCTGCGGACGAAGTAAAAAGCCCGATTATCCACGACGATAATAAGGTTACGTTTAATTACGTTAATCCCGATGTAACAGCTGTATATGTAATTGGTAATTTTAATGATTGGGACACAAATACAGCTCCAGAATTAACGCTTTCAAATGACGTGTTTACTGCAACAATTGATAGTTTACCAGAAGGCGACTATCAATATAAATACCTATTAAATAATAGAAACTGGGATGAGAGCGCAACAGATCCCCTCAATCCTGACCAATCGAGTGGTAACTCTTTCTTCCGCATTGGGGCCGCAGCACCTGTAGCCCAAAGTCCGATTATCGACACGATTACAAACACCGTAACCTTTCAATTCTTAGGAAATGCTGAACGGGTGCGTGTGGCTGGAAGCTTCACAAGCTGGGGTGACGGGACCATCGATATGGTCAAAAATGGAGAAGGTATATGGCAGTTAACCCAACCATTAAAACCAGGCAGCTACCAATACAAATTTATCATCGGAGAGAACGGTTGGATAACCGATCCAGGTAATCCGATCCATGTAGATGGTAATTCTGCACTTTATGTACCAGGAATCATCATTAACGCACAAAATGACATCGAAAAAGGAAAAACCATCTCACTAACTGCAAAATCATTAAATGAAAATGGTCTAGAGGAAGACATCACACCAGAGTGGTCTTTAAAGGATGCTCGCGAGGGAATTTCTCTTACTAATAATCAATTAACGATTGCACCATCATATGCAGTTCAAACCAATGATAAGGTAACGGTTGTCGCTACACATGAAGGAAAAACAGCAGAGAAATCGATCAACATCCTCAACAGCCTGTTTACCTATACCATTAACTACTACCGTCTAGACGGAAAACAATCACAATGGGATATGTGGCTTTGGGAAAATGAAAAAGAGGGGGCAGCCTATCCATTCGAAGAAACAACAGAGGATGGCTATGCCAAAACAACGCTACAATTCTCAACCAACGTTCTAAATGTCATTACAAGACCGGGTAATTGGTCAAGTCAAGAAATGACTCGAAAAATTGAAATTGCTGAAGGCAATTCCATCGAAGTCTGGATTGTTCAGGATGTAGAAGAGGTATACAAGTCCAAGCCGGATATCTCACCTTCCATCCAAGCGGCATTAATGGATAGCAAAAAGGAGATTAACGTACGCGTAAATCGAGAGCTAACCGATGATGTAACCTTCAAATTAAAAGATATACAAACAAACCAGGAAATCATTACAAACAAGACAAAACTATCAAACAATAAAGTGAAATTAACAATTGCAGACCCTTCGCAAATCGATGTAAGAAAAATTTATGAAGTAGAAGCAACGGGTTTTGCAAGCAAAACGGTTACGATGCGTAACGTATTAAATGACGATTCCTTCTATTATGAAGGAACGGATTTAGGATTCACCTATACGTCTGCCCAAACTAGCTTTAAGCTGTGGGCACCAACTGCAACACAAGTAAGCTTAGCCCTTTTCGAAGACGAAGGTACCTATGAAGGGGCATTCGTTAAAGATAACACGGACGGTATAGAAGCGCCGATGACTCGTGCAGAAAACGGTGTTTGGTCGATTAATGTCCAGGAAGACCTGTTAAACAAATACTATCTTTATAAAGTAGAATTTGCTGATGGAACTACGAATTATGCAGTTGACCCTTATGCAAGGTCAACATCACCAAATGGGCAAAGAACAGCCATCATTGACCTAAATAGTACCAATCCGGCAAACTTCCAACCAGAAGAGAAGCCAGCATACGTATCACCAACTGACGCAATCCTTTATGAATTACATGTACGAGATTTCTCCATCGATGAGAACTCCGGTATGGCGAATAAAGGGAAGTACAAAGCCTTTACGGAAAAAAATACAACCGGACCAAATGGAATCAAAACAGGGGTTTCCTCGCTGAAAGAACTTGGTGTTACCCATGTTCACTTATTACCTGTCTATGACTTCGGTTCCGTAAACGAATTAACGGTCAATGACCCGAATTCAACGGATCCGAAATTTAACTGGGGTTATGACCCGATCCACTTCAACGTGCCGGAAGGATCTTACTCAGTAGATCCACACAATCCAACTTCACGTGTAACCGAATTTAAAGAAATGGTTCAATCGATGCATGAAGAAGGAATACGTGTTGTCATGGACGTGGTATACAACCACACTTATATCCCAGAAAGCACTCAACTTTCCGGTGGATCACCTTTCGATAAAATCATCCCAGGTTATTTTTACCGTACGGATGATGCTGGAAAAATCACGAATGGTTCTGGGACAGGAAACGAAGTAGCCTCAGAACGCCCAATGGTTCGTAAATACATTAAAGACTCGGTTAAATACTGGGCAACCGAATACGGAGTAGACGGATTCCGTTTTGACTTAATGGGATTAATTGACCGTCAAACGATGACAGAACTAACGAAAGAATTAAAAGAAGAAGTCGACCCTTCGATTCTAATTTACGGTGAACCTTGGACTGGCGGATCAACAAGCCTAGACACTGCATTGCAAAACTTTAAAGGTACTCAAAAGGATCAAGGTTACGCTGTATTTAATGATAATTTGCGCGGAGCTATTAAAGGTGGAAGTGATGACGTTAGCACTGGATTCGCAACTGGTTCCACTGGGAAAGAAAATGACATTATTACAGGTGTGAAAGGTGCAATCACGGATTTTACCAACCGTCCATCTGAAAGCATTAACTATGTAACCGCACATGATAATTTAAACCTTTGGGATAAAATCATGAAGGTAGCAGGTCAGGATATTACAACAAATCCGCATGCTATCATTACTGAAGCAGACCCTCTGGATAATCAGCATGTCAAACGAAGCTTATTAGCCAATGGAATTGTCCTTACTTCTCAAGGTATTCCTTTCATACATGCAGGGGAAGAATTTTTAAGAAGTAAATTCGGAAATCACAACAGCTATAAGAGTCCTGATAGCATTAACCAAATTCGTTGGGAGCTTAAAGATCAATACAAACCAGTATTTGATTACTATCAAGGCTTAATCCAACTTAGAAAAGCTCACCCAGCTTTCAAAATGAACACAAAAGCGGCCATTGAGCAAAACCTGCAAGTTTTCAAATCAGATGATAATATCGTGGCATTTGAGTTAAAGAATTTTGCTAATTACGATACCTGGAAAAATATCGTTGTCATCTACAATGCAAATCAAGCTGCCAAAGAAGTAACGCTACCAGCAAGCAATGACTGGAAGGTCGTTGTAGATGAAAAATCAGCAGGTACAGAAACGCTTCGAACGATTACAGGAGACAAAGCAACGGTAGCACCATTATCCATGATGGTTCTGTATGACCAAGCAGAAGCTGCCTACACTCCAGTCGCTACAAGCATTGACACAAATGTTCAACAGTTTGCCATTAACCCAGGTACTACTAAGACGGTGACCGCCCTTGTGAAAGACCAAAAGGGGAGAACGATTCTAGGAGAAGCAATTGAATGGAGCTCTTCAGATGAGACCATAGCAACGGTTGCAAAAGGAAAGGTAACAGCAGTCGGAAATGGTACCGCAACAATCACCGCTAAGGTTGGTTCCGTTCAAGCAACAGTTGAAGTAACGGTCGCAACACTTGTTCCAACGACTATTACGATTAGCGGAGATAAATCCGTTTATGAAACATACTCTACACAGCTATCTGCGGTAGTACGCGATCAATTTAATCAAGAAATGCTAGGTTCGAAGGTAACTTGGACATCTACTAAAACGGAAGTAGCAATCGTTGACGGAACTGGAAAGGTAACCGGAATTAAACCAGGAACGGCCACAATTGAAGCGAAGGCAGGTACAGCTACTGCGACTTATGCCATCACAGTGAAAGAAAATGTTCAACCTTATGTTCGTCTTAAATACGTACGACCAGACCATAATTTTACCGATTGGAATATTTGGGTTTGGAATACAGGTGTAAAAAATGACCAAATTGATTTCACTGAGTTTAATGGTGATACAGCGATTGCTAACATTGAAATCGCTCCAACCACCGAATCAATCGGATTTTTAATCCGTAAAGGTACTGATTGGGATACAGCGAAAATCTCCCCTGACAGTGATGATCACAACGTTCGCATTGATCGTGATGAAGTAATCACAAAGGTAACAGTGGTTACAGGAGTTGCTGGTCAAACAGTAGTACCAACGATAAAAGGTCCGGTGTTAGAAGATGGGAATGCTACTTTCTTCTATCGTGACGAAGCTTTATATCAAGCTGATCAAATGAACACGATTGATGCAGTAAGCCTTAAAATCGGCGGCAAAGAGTACCCAATGACGTATGAACCGCACAATGAATATTTTACTTTTACAAAAGAAAGCCTAGAGCCAGGAACCTATGAATATAGCTTCAACGTCACAAAAGCTGGTCAAACAACAGAAGTAACCGATCCAAAGAACACGGTAAACGGAAAATCAACGATTACCTATACCGTTCCAAACGTATCAATCGCAGCAAATATTGCACCTGGGAAAATCAACCACAATGAAAATGCTGTTCTATCATTAGCAGTGACATCATCAGAAACGGTGACTTACAAAGAAATGTCAGTTGACTTAACACCACTAGGCGGCAGTGCAAAAATGATCATCGACCCAGCTCTGATGAAGGCAACCATTGCAGCAAAGGATTCTATCGCAGCTGGAGTGAAAGAACTAACCGTTACTGTTACTGACGTTTTCGGTAACAAACATAAACAAACAGTCCAAGTTGAAATCGCTCCGAGAACGTACCAAGGCGAGTTAGACTTTGATTGGGACGAAGCACGTATTTACTTTATGTTGACAGACCGTTTTAACGATGGAGACAAGAGCAATAACGGCGTAGGCTTTGACCCAACACATGACGAAGCCTACCATGGCGGCGACTTCCGCGGTATCATCAACAAATTAGACTACCTAGATAACTTAGGAATTAACACCATTTGGATTTCGCCAATCGTTGATAATATTGACTTCAACAAAGGCGTAGATTTCCAAACAAAAGATGGTCTGGCAGCAAAGCAATATGGCTACCATGGCTATTGGGCAAAAGATTTTACAAGCTTAGATGAGCATCTAGGAAACATAAATGATTTTAAAGAATTAATCGATAAGGCTCACACTCGTGGCATGAAAATCATGGTCGACGTCGTTCTGAACCATGCTGGCTATGGAATGGATTCCATTGACGCTAGCTGGCAAAACGAACAAAACCTGCCAACTGATGCTGAGCGCGCCGTATTCGATGGCATGCTCCGTACCGAAATGGAAGATCCAACTGTTCGCGGTGAATTAGATAGCCTTCCAGATTTCAAAACCGAAGACCCAGCTGTTCGCGCAAAAATCATCGAATGGCAAACCGCTTGGTTAGAAAAAGCACGCACAGACAAAGGGGAAACCATTGACTACTTCCGTGTAGATACCGTTAAGCACGTAGACGAAACCACATGGAAAGCATTTAAAAATGCCCTAACAGCCATTGACCCTGACTTCAAGCTAATCGGCGAGTATTGGGGAGCAGGAATAAACAATGACGGCGGCTACCTGAAATCAGGTCAAATGGATTCTCTATTAGACTTCGATTTTAAAGAAAAAGCAAGAGACTTCGTCAACGGAAACATTGAAGGAGTCGAAACGTATTTACAAGATCGTAATGCGAGAATCAACAACACTAGCATGCTAGGTCAATTCCTAAGCAGCCATGACCAAGACGGCTTCTTAACCGAATACTTAGGTGGAGATGTAGGCAAGCTCATGGTAGCTGCCGCCCTGCAAATCACCTCCAAAGGTCAACCAGTTATTTACTATGGTGAAGAACTAGGAAACTCAGGGAAATCTAGCTGGAGCAAAAATGGCGAAGTCGTTACTGAATTCGGTCAAAACCGTGACAGCATGCCATGGAATAAATACGAAAGTGGTGACGCAACAACAGTAGCCCTACACGACCACTATGCAAAACTATTAAACATTCGAGAACAGTACTCAAAAGTATTCTCAAAAGGTACACGAACAAAAGTAGCAGGAGGAAACACTGACCAATTCGTCGTCATCAAACGCGAATTTGAAGGGAAAACGGCATTTGTTGGACTAAATACCTCAACAGAAGCCAAACAAGCAACCTTCACAGTAAACTTCGCACCAGGTAAAGTCCTAACAGACGCATACAGTGGCAAAACCTATACCGTTAGCGCCGACAAGAAAGTGACAATCGAACTAGCATCGCGCGATAACGGCGGTACATTCATTCTTATAGAAAAAGAAACAACCGTACCTCCTGTGAACCCAAATCCGCCGACACAGCCGGCTCCGCCAGTAAAACCAGAGGTTAAAGGAAACGAAATCCTGGTTAGCGGAAACGCCATTTCGGTTAAAGACGGAAAAGCGAGCGTCAACGAAGCAGTAATTTTACAAACAATAAAAGATACAAAAGAAATAAACAAATTTATCTTAAATGCGGATTCAGCAACAGAATTTACCCTTCCAGCTTCTGTATTAGCTGCATTATTCGGCAAAAACAATAAAGCAGTTATTGAAGTAGTGAATAGTGTAGGTTCTTACACCATTACGGTTAAAGAAATTGACCTTGAAGCATTACGTGCAAAGCTAGGTGTTTCAAGCGACAAAAATGTTGAATTCTTTATTACGGTAAAAACAACTACACAATCCGTTGATGCAGTCAAAAAAGGTGGATTTGTTGTAATGTCAAACCTCGTTGAATTCCTAGTAGGTGCCCATTGCGAAGGAAAAACGGAGTACATCAACAACTTCAATGGCTATGTGGAACGAACAATCTCATTCACTGGCACAGTTAATCCAGCGAAAGCAGCTGTCTTGAAACTTACGGAAAATGGATTTGTTCCAGTTCCCGCGGTGTTTAAGGATGGTAAGGCAATCGTGAAGAGCCGCACGAACAGCACTTACGTAGTAGTTCAAGGAAACAAAACGTTCCGTGATATTGATAACGGCAAGAGCTGGGCAGAAGGCTATATTGAAACATTAGCTTCAAAGGGGCTAATCGAAGGAAAAACAAACGAGCTATTCTCACCAGGTGACCTTATGACTCGTGCTGAATTTGTATCGTTGATTTCTCGCAGTATAGGTTTAGTACCTAGCGGTGCTGAAATTCTTCCTTTCAAGGATATTACTGGACATAAAGCTTATGCTGAAATTCTTGCAGCCTATGAAGTTGGTATTATCCAAGGAAAACCAGATGGAAGCTTTGCACCAGACGCTACCATTACCCGAGCTCAAGCTGCGATCATCGTGGCAAGGGCAATGAAATTTGTTGGCTACGATGAATCAAAGCTAAACACAACAAAAGGAATCGAGAGCTTTAAAGATGCGAAAGCCTTGGAGGCATGGGGAGCAACCGACCTTGAAAAAGTCGTTCAAGCTGGAATCATCAGCGGTACTCCAGCCCAAACCTTCAATCCAAATGCATCAACAAAACGCGACCAAGCAGCAAAAATCGCTGTGGAATTCCTAAAATTTGTTGGGTTTATGTAAACAAATGATAAAATGCCAGGTATCCTTCGGGAATACCTGGCATTTTATTTATGTATGCGTCTATTTTTATGATTTATACTCCAAAACTCCGCACATATCAATGAGATTACCGCACATATGATGTTAGACTAAAAAACGGACACGGTAAATTGGACACTTTCGTTATAATTAATAACAAAGACTAATTTTAAGGACGTGTCTAATATTGAGTAAACACCATGATTTAGAATATAAAATTCAAATTGCACAGATGGTAGTTGAGGATGGCAAAAAGGCAACGCAACTGGCAAGAGAGACCTAGATATTCCTGTCGGAACTATACGCAACTGGGTACAGGCATACAAGGAAAAGAAGAAATCAGCTTTCGTAGGTAGTGGAAATACCCCTCCCGAGCAAAAGCCATACAAGGACCTCCAGAAAGAGAACTCAGATCTTAAACAGGAGCTCGAAATATTAAAAAAGGCTTTGCACATCTTCACCAAAAACCCCAAGTAACCTATCAATTCATTAAGGATCACAAAAATGTGTTCCAGGTGGCGAAGATGTGCGATCTGTTTGGTGTTTCACCAAGCGGGTTCTATGACTGGCTCAAACGGGAGCCTAGCAAGCAAGAAATGAAACGAAAACAACTAACGTTGGATATCAAAAGGGTCCATAAAAAATCACGTAAAATCTATGGTAGTCCTAAGATTACCAAGCAGCTTCATAGGGAAGGAATCGAGGTTTCAGAGCACACCGTGCAGAGGATCATGAAAGAGGAGGGCGTAGTTTCGAAGACTGCCAAAAAGTTCAAGGAAACGACCAATTCCAAACATGATAACCCTGTGTACCCTAACATCCTTAATCGGAAATTTACCACGGAAGCACCAGGCAAGGCTTGGGTTGCAGATATTACGTATGTATGGACGAAGGAAGGCTTTCTGTATCTCGCTTCTGTCATGGATTTATATTCACGCAAAATCATCGGTTTCCATATGGGGGAACGGCTTAAAAAGGAGCTTGTCATCACCGCTTTAGAACGGGCTATGAAGCATCAGCCACCGCAGGAAGGGCTCATCCACCATTCGGATCGGGGGAGCCAATACGCTTCTTCGGAATACACAAGTAAGCTGAAGGAATCACAGATTCAAATCAGCATGAGCCGTAAAGGAAACTGTTATGACAACGCATGTATAGAGTCATTTCATAGTGTCATCAAGAAAGAATTAATCTATCAAACTACTTATACCACAAGGGCCGAAGCGAAGAAGGACATCTTTGAATATATCACCTGCTTTTACAATCCTGAGCGCATACATTCAACCAACGGGTACCTTTCGCCAATGGAGTTTGAAAAAGTATATATCCTGAAAAAGCGCACTTCCTGATTTTAACCTTTTCCTGGATGAATGGTGAGGGAACGTAAGTTGACTCACCATTTGTCCAGGCCACCAAGCGACAGCGCGGTAGGATCTAGATTAAAAAATGACCAATTTATTTTGTCCGTTTTCTTGACGTAGGTACACATATCATTGAGATTACCGCACATATCATTGAATTTACCGCACATATCATTGAGATTACCGCACATATCATTGAGTTTACCGCACATAACATTGAATTTACCGCACATATCACCAAGTTATTCGTACAGATCATTGAACTTTCCACTCAAATCACCATCTTTTTCGCTCATAACACCGAAAACGGGACCTTATTGCGCATATTCTTCACAATTATGCGTCGAAATCTGCATGGAATGGACATCTTTTACATTTCTGGAACAGTTAAGCACAACTTTATCAAATATTCAGCATATATTATTCGCAAGTCTAAGCCTCAAGACCTAGAAAATTTTACACTCAGGGTCTATAGGAACTTCCACTTGCATAATGTATTGTTAAATTAAGGGGTGCGCAGCGTTTTAACTTGCATTTGAACGGATATAATTAGAGAATTGAGTAGGTTTCACTTTTTAAACTCTTAATGGAAAAAACTAACACACCATTTCTCGCATAAAATGAAACTTTGTTTCCATTCATTCGTATTTAATGTACAGTGGCTTCACAGATTAACGGGCTGCAATACCCATGTTTTAGCTAATAAATATAGGAGTCGATGCACGATGAACCCGTTTTTACAATTTATTATACGATCGTTTGTAGCCGTCCCTGCAACTGGAACCGTTTGGCTAGTTAGTTTTTTCGGCCTTGCCCAAACATTTTGGTTTTCATCTGGTGTGGCTCTAGTAGGTGGAGGCATCGCCTATTTACTCACAGGCGTCTATACCACTTCGCGTTTTCTTAAAAAGAATCAACTTACAAGAAAAGAATATCGATATATTAAGCAAAATTTAAAAGAAGCAAAACAGAAAATAAATCGATTAAATAAAATGCTTTTTTCTTTACGTCATATCTCTTCTTTAAAACAGCGGGTTGATGTTTTACGCATCACGAATAAGATTTACAGTTTGACGAAAAAGGAACCAAAGCGGTTTTATAAGGCAGAGCGATTTTATTTTTCTCATTTAGATTCTGTTTTGGAATTAACCGAAAAATATACGTTCTTATCTTCCCAGCCCAAAATTAGTCTTGAACTTGAACATTCTTTATCCGAAACCAGAAGAACATTAAACGAACTCACTGAAAAGGTTGAACAGGACTTATACTACATTCTGTCGGATGATATAGATAACTTGAACTTTGAAATCGATGTTGCTAAGAATTCTCTAAAAAAATAGTGAACTTCTAGCATCCACCAATTAGGAGGTCGTAATCATGAACGAAAATAATTCAAATGTTTTAAAAAATACAAGCAATATAATGGACGATATCTTGGCCAATCCGTTTGGAGATACCCAAGATGTGAAAGTTCCCACCGTGCAACACCAGGATGATAAACCAGTAAGACTCATTGACGTCATCCCAGAAGAAAACCGAGCAAAAGCCTATCAGCTTGCCGAACAAATCGATCCTAAAAACCATCAGTCGATGATTTTATACGGATCACAGGCACAAACGAAACTACTGTCTTTTTCACATGCAATGCTTGACCATGTTCAAAAGAAGGATGTCGGTGAGGTTGGCGAAATTATTTCAGAGCTGATGAAGAAGCTAGATGAAGTCAATCCTGACGAACTAAAGGCAGGGAAGACAGGCTTAATCGGTCGGATGTTTGGAAAAATTTCCGGGTCGGTCCAAGAGGTCCTTTCCAAATACCAAAAAACGGGTGCGCAAATTGATCGCATTAGTGTGAAGCTTGACCGCAGTAAAAATCTGCTTTTATCCGATGTGGCGATGCTTGAGCAGCTTTATGAAACGAATAAAGACTATTTCCATGCGCTAAATGTCTATATTGCAGCAGGGGAGATTAAGTTAGAAGAGTTGCATACGAAGACGATACCTGAAATGAAAAAAGTAGCGGCAGACACTAACGATCAAATGAAGTTCCAAGAAGTGAACGATATGATCCAGTTCGCCGACCGCTTAGATAAACGCCTTCACGATTTGAAATTAAGCCGAGAAATCACAATCCAAAGTGCACCACAAATCCGATTAATTCAAAATACGAATCAGGTGTTAGTGGAAAAAATTCAATCCTCTATCGTAACGGCGATTCCATTATGGAAAAACCAAGTAGCGATAGCCCTAACCTTATTAAGACAGCGTTCAGCAGTAGAAGCACAAAAGCAAGTGGCTAAAACAACGAATGAGCTATTACTTAAAAATGCCGAACTACTAAAAACGAACACAATTGAAACAGCAAGAGAAAATGAGCGAGGACTTGTGGATATCGAAACATTAAAGAAAACACAAGAAAGCCTAGTCTCCACACTAGAAGAAACATTAAAAATTCAAGAAGAAGGCCGCAACAAACGCCGCCTAGCCGAACACGAACTAGCAACAATGGAAAACCAACTACGAGTAAAACTGCTCGAAATCAAAGGAGAATAACTGATATGGCGATGGGGACAATCCTCCATCGCCTTTTTGTGCTAGACAGGGGCATAGCTATGTGAACATACTCCCGATTTGTTACATAATAATATTATTATTATTCTATGAAGCTAAGAATGGAATTGTAGTAGAAATAGTTTTCTTTTACAAAATTATCCTTGTAAAATATATGAAATGTAACTTTTTGTCATTTTTTCATTCATTTTGTAAGATTTGCTCCCGAAACTACCGATTCTTTCAAAATATTAAAAAATGTTAGAATTTATAAAAAATGTGAATAAAAAACAAGTTATTGAGGAATTATTCAGAAATTTCAGCATGTTTATGTGGTACATTAGTATCAGAAGGATAGTTATAAAGATATAATTATCTGGTTTAGAAATAATTATTAATTCTTTATGGAGGTGTTGATTTTTAGTTAACCTGCAATAACTTTTTTATTTTTAATAGACTAACTGAAAAGGGGTTTTGGAATGCGTAAGTTGCAAAAAATGAAGAAAAGTGTCGCTATAGGCTTAACTTCTCTTCTAACAGTTTCAAATTTTGCGTATGCTGCACCAAGCGAAGCTAGCAGTGAGATTCTTGGGCAAGCTACATCTGCAGTAAATGGTGAAGAGTCTATAAGTTTAATAGATTCACAACAACCATTTGAAGATAACGAAAAAGTAAGGGTAATTGTTGAATTAGAACAACAGGCTGCAATTGAATTCGCAACAGAAAAAGGAGTTCAATATTCTGATCTTTCTGAGTCTACTCAAGCTGCCTTAGAAGAAAAAGCAACGAATGCTCAGGAAGAAGTAAAACAAGATATTGCTGAAAACAATATCGACATGAGCTATGAATATAACTTTACTACAGTATTTAACGGATTCAGTGGTGAAGTTCAATATGGTGACATTTTAGAAATTGAAAATCTACCAAATGTAAAAGGCGTTTACTTAGCTAATGAATATGAAAGACCAGTCACTGAACCAAATATGGCTACTAGCCACGAATTTATTCAGTCTTATCAAGCATGGTTAGATGGCAAATACAAAGGAGAAGGAATGGTAGTTGCTATCATCGATTCCGGAGTTGATCACACTCATCGTGATATGGTTGTAAGCCCGAATACTGCAGTTGACCTTTCACAAGCTAAGGTAGATACACTAAAAGCTGAACAAGGTTTATTAGGAAAGCACTTTACAACTAAAGTACCTTATGGTTACAACTATTTTGATCATTCAACTGAAGTACGCGATTTAGTTCCAGGTGGATCAAACCATGGTATGCACGTTGCAGGTACAGTAGCAGCAAATGGTGACCCTGATAATGGAGGAATAAAAGGGGTAGCCCCTGAAGCGCAGCTTTTAGCGATGAAGGTATTTAGTAATGACCCTGGATATGCATCTACTTTTTCAGATATCTACTTAGTAGCAATCGATGAGTCTATTAAATTAGGAGCAGATGTCCTTAACATGAGTTTAGGTTCTGTTGCTTCTTTCTATAGCCCTGAAGATCCTGCTAACTTAGCGATTACAAGAGCAGTAGATAATGGAGTAGTTGCTTCCGTTTCTGCAGGTAACTCTCGCCATATTGGTAGAGGTTATAAAACCCCATATGCTGAAAACCCAGATATCGGCGTGGTCGGAGCTCCTGGATTATCTTATGATTCTATCCAAGTAGCAGCTTCTGGAAATAAGCAAACTTGGTATAATTACACTCTTTCTTTAGGTGGAACGGTTATTAATGATCCAGATAAGCCTTTTGGTTATGGAAGTGATAACTGGATTGAAAAATTAGGTAATAAAGAATATGATCTTGTTTCATTAATTGGTAAACCTGGTGCGCCAGCTGATTACACAGGTTTAGACGTAGCGGGTAAAGTTGTAGCCGTAACACGTGGCGGTACTCCTGGTCCATTTATCGATAAAGCTGCTGAAGCAGCAAAACAAGGAGCTGCAGCTATTATCGTTCAAGATGCAGGTACTCCAGGTGCTGTTTTCTACTATGATCTTGGTGGATTTGCAGTTCCGATCATTTTTATCTCAAAGCCTGCCGGAGATCAATTACATGCAGCATTCACTGCTGGAAAAACAAAACTTTCTTACACAATGACTGGTCATATCCCGGCCCCACAAGCTGGACGCCCAACAGAGTTTTCTTCTTGGGGAACAACGCCAAGCTTAGATATTAAGCCTGAGATCATGGCTCCAGGTGGAAACATTCTTTCTACATTAAATAACAATCAATACGGGTTAATGAGCGGAACATCAATGGCTGCTCCTCACGTTGCTGGTGGATCTGCGTTAGTTATGCAATATATTAAAGAACATGCTATCTATAAAAACTGGTCATTAAAAGATCAAGCTCATTTGGCAAAAGTATTATTAATGAATACAGCAGAACAAACAATCGGAACAAATGGACAACCTTTCTCACCTCGTTTACAAGGTGCAGGTATGATGCAAATTGCTGATGCGACTTTGACACCTGTACGTGTTGTAAATCCAACTACAAACGAGGCAAAAGTTGAGTTAAGAGATTTTACATCTAAAGTCGTTGAATTTAAAGTTAAAGCAATCAATGATTCTAGTAGAAAAGCAATAACTTACAATGTAAATGTTGATGTATTAACAGACGCTATTCAAAAATCAACCACTATAGATACGAATTGGACAGCTGCTGTTACTCCAACAGCTGACAACCCACATCTACGTGGCTCAGAATCATTAAAAAATGTAGTAGTAACAGCTCCTGCCACAGTAACTGTTCCGGCTGGTGGTACTGTTGAAATTCCTGTAAAAATCGATCTTACAAATGCTAAGATCCCTGGTTATTTAGCTGATGGAAAAACCCCAACAGAACTTGATTTAAAAGAAGACATTTTTGTTGAAGGTTTTGTTCGTTTAACAGATTCTTCTGATGTAGAACCAGACCTTGTAGTACCTTATGTTGGTTTCTATGGTGACTGGGATCGCCCAAGTATTCTAGACGGAATGCGCAATCTAGATAGCAAGGCATATTTCACTTTAGCAACTGGGTCACAACCACAAGCTGGTGTTGTTGACAATCGTGGAACATACATTGGCTTTGACCCAGTAAACGGGTATGCAAATGCAGTAAGTAAATTTTCACTTTCTCCAAACGGAGATGGTATGTTTGACACGATTGTGCCAATTTTATCATTCCTTCGTGGAGCAGAAGATGTACAGTACAATGTTTTAGATGCGGATAAGAACAATATTAGAACAATTCGAACTGAAACATATCAAAGAAAGCATTATTATTCAACTACTACCTCCCAATATACGTACTCAACTGCACGTGCATGGGATGGAAAAGTAAATGGTGAATTAGTTCCTGATGGCAACTACTTCTATGAAGTGAAAGCCCGCGTAGATATGAGCCATAGAGAAGCAGATTGGCAAAGTAAATTAATTCCATTTAAGGTTGATACGAAAGCACCGGTTGTAACGGCTGCTTATGATGTTGCTGCGAAAAAATTAACTTGGACAGCAACTGACGGAGATGGAGTTGGAATTCAGCATTTCCTAGTTAAGGTAGATGGGGTAAGTGTTTTACCTGCAGGTCAATTGTATCTTCCTGCTTCAAGATCGTTAGATGTAACAGCACCAGCTGGAGCGAAAGTAGAAGTTGTTGCTTATGACTTTGCAAATAATATCTCAACTACACAAGCAAGTCTAACAACTACATCTACTGAAAAGAATGTTCCGGTAATTACGTTAGAAAGTCCATCTAATGGATCGATTCATAATAAGAATGTAGTAACAGTTAAAGGTTATGTAAAAGATGAGTCTCCAATTGCTTCTATTTACGTAAATGGAACTTCTGTAGCATTTAACCGTGTTATGGAGGCTAATGAAGAGCGTTATCGCTTTAGTACTGACTTAACATTAGCTGAAGGTGTCCATGACTTAATCATTAAGGCTACAGATATCGTTGGAAATGAAGTTCAAATTTCAAGAAGACCTGTATTTGTTGATACAACAGCTGCAACATTAACTGTAGCTGCACCGCAATACGTTGAAAATACAGTTGGAAAAACAAATCTTGAAATTTCTGTTTCAGATAATAATGACCAGATTCGTGTGTATGTAAACGATAACGAAGTGCTATCCAATTCTGGACCAGCTTCTTGGGTAGAGCCAACACCTTACTCTAAATCATTTACTTCTGAAGTTACTTTAAAAGAAGGTAACAATACATTTACTGTTCGTGCAGTAGATCTAGCAGGTTTCGTTACAACTAAAACAGTAAATGTGTACAAATTAAAAGCTGGAGAAACTCCTGTAATAGCTGAAATACAAGCTACAACAGTTGCTCCAAATAATTATGTAAGCTATAAAAAAGCAACTGAAATTAACGCAACATCTAATGAGGCAATTACTTGGAATGTAAAAGTAGTTAGCCCAAGCGGCAAGGAATCTATGTTACCAGCATCCACTGGAACAAGCTACAATGCAACATTCAAACCAGGACAATATGATGAAAATGGCGTATACACAGTTGTATTCAGTGGTGTAAATGCATTAAATGTAAATGTAGCGTCTAAGGAAGCTACGTTCACTGTTCATAATTACCCAATCGTTGTTGAAGAAGTAGCAGTAACAGATCAGTTAGGTAATGCTAAATCGACATTCGCTCAGACTGGCACTGCTAACATTCAAGCAACAATCAAGAACTTTGGTTCTGACATTGAAAAGCCAATGTTAATTATCCAAGTGAAGGACAGCAACAACCGCGTTGTTGAAAAATCATTCTTAAACTTAACGAAGCTGAATCCAGAAGATAGCAATGGATTAGGTATGCAGGTGCAATTAGACAAGCTAGCAAAAGGAACCTACTCTGTGGACGTATTCGTATGGACTGGCTGGGATATGGCTCCACTTGCAGAAGCGAAAAAATCTGCTGTTACCTTTACAGTAAATTAATCGTTTTTTCAAGATGAAAGGGAGGAGGCATTTCTCCTCCCTTTTGTACTAAAAGTTTTATTCAGATTCGAATAAACTTTAAAAAGGAGCAAAATAAATTGAAGAAATTACTTTCTTATATACTTGTAGCCATGCTGTTTATATTAAATGTTCTTCCAGCACACGCGGCTTCAGTAATTTCTCTCCAAGCTGAATTAAATAAGAGCACTGCTGTTCCGGGGTCTGCAATTACGATTTCGGGTAAAATCTTTAAAGAGGGTGCTCCAACCAAAGCGGTCAGTCCTACAATGACTGTTACGGACCCACAAGGGAACTATATCTATTCCTACCAATGGAATGCGCCTCAAGATATTGGAGACGATGGCTCTTTTACTACGGTTTATAATTTAGTGGAGAATGCAATTACTGGAAACTATTCAGTTGTCCTTCGTGCAGGAGATTCATTAGCAACATTAAGTTTCACAGTTGTACCTAGTGGGCAAATTTTAGTAACAACAAATAAAAATCTTTATTATGAAAACGAAACAGTTTCTATTTCCGGTCTTGTAAATTGGAACGGTGCAGCAGTAGGTAATACTGATGTAACTGTAAAAATTACTGATGGTAATCAAGTAATTAAGTCTATTGATCAAGTTAAGACTGCAGCTAATGGCACTTATAACTCTATGTACTTCCTTCCAACATCTGTTGAGGTGGGCGTTTATACAGTTGAAGTTGCAGCAATGGGCATTAAGAACACTACAACCTTTAATGTAAGTCCAGAACCACCAAATGCAATCACGAACTTTACTGGTACAGCAACAACGACAAGTGTCACATTAACTTGGGATGCTTCTGAGCGGGCAGCTGGATATATTGTAAAACGTGATGGCGTGAACGTGTATGAAGGATCAGCCCTAACTTTCACTGATAACGGGCTAACTCCTGATACAAACTATAGTTATGAATTGGTAGCAAGCAATGCAGGTGGAGAAACCACTCCATCCACCATTACTGTTAAAACAATTAAAGTAGCACCAACTGCACCAACAAATCTAACCTCTACTACTGCTACAACAACTAGCATCAGCTTAACATGGGATGCGGCTGAAAGAGCAGAAAGCTATGAGCTAAGACGAAATGGTGAAGTAATCTATACTGGTGCAGCAACAAGCTTTGC